>NZ_DASYFV010000001.1:0-38652 GCF_036000465.1 Jatrophihabitans sp.
GGGCGGCGGCGACCCCGGCGTCCTGCGGCTGCACACCGGCGGTGGCGGTGTTCATCGACGGCGCCATGACCATGCCCATCGCCAGACCCATGAGGATCAACGCGGGCAGCACGCCACCGGCGTAGGAGGAGCTGACGTCGAGCCGGCTCAGGTAGCCCAGGCCGACCGCGCCCGTCGCCATGCCGATGGTGATGACGACTCGCGGGCCGAAGCGCGGCAGCGTCACGATGTTCGAGGTGTTCGAGCTGATCATCACGCAGCCGATCATCGGCAGGAACGCGAGCCCCGAGGTGACCGGGCTGAAGTGCTTGACCACCTGCAGGTAGTAGGTCAGGAACAGGAACAGCCCGAACATTGCGAGACCGGCGATGCCGACGGCGGCGAAGGCCATGCCGCGGGAGCGGTCGGCCACGACCCGCAGCGGCAGCAGCGGGTGCTCGACCCGCTGCTCGACGAGCACGAAGGTCACCAGCATCAGCGCGCCGACCACCAGCGAGACCACCGTGACGGCCGAGGCCCACCCGCTGGTCTCGGCCTGCGAGAAGCCGAGCACGAGACCGAAGAGCCCGGCGGCGGCGAGGACGGTACCGACGAGGTCGACGCGCGGACGGACCGGCGGCTTCGCCTCGCTCATGTAGACGAGCGCGCCGACGAACGCGGCCGCCGCGAAGAGCACGTTCACGTACATGCACCAGCGCCACGACAGGTATTCGGTGAGGATGCCACCGAGGATCAGGCCGACCGCGCCACCGCCGACGGCGACGGTGCCGAACACGCCGAACGCCTTGCCGCGTTCGCGCGGGTCGCGGAACGTGGTGACGAGCGTGCCGAGCGCCGCGGGCGCCAGCATCGCGCCGGCGATGCCCTGCAGGGCGCGGGCGATCACGAGCACGGTGAACGACGGCGCGGCGCCGCCGAGGGCCGACGCGGCCGCGAACGCCACGAGGGCGATGAGGAAGGTGCGCTTGCGGCCGACGAGGTCGCCGATGCGACCGCCGAGCAGCAGCAGGCTGCCGAAGGCCAGCGCGTAGGCGGTGACGATCCACTGCCGGGCGCTGTCCTGGAAGCCCAGGTCGGCCTGGGCCGACGGCAGGGCGATGTTCACGACGGTCGCGTCGAGCACGACCATCAACTGGGCGATCGAGACGACCACCAGCACGAGCCAGCGGTGGTCGGTGCGTGACCGCGCGGGCGTCTTTCGGGTCAGGGTGTCACTGGGCACAGGGATTTTCTCCTGTCGGGAGGTTCGTACGGATCTTCGCGAGCAGCTCGACGAGGGTGCCGCGCTCGCGGACGGTGAGGCTTCCGAAGATCTCGTCCATCGCCTGGTTGCGGACGGTCCGGGCCGTCTCGCAGGCATCGCGGCCGGCCGGCGTCAGCGCGACGATGCGCGCCCGCCGGTCGTTCTCGTCATCGGTGCGGGCGACGAGCCCGTCCCGCTCGAGGGCGTCGACGGTGTCGGTGACCGACCGCGGCGCGTAACCGAGCAGGCCGGCCAGGGTGGACTGGTTCATGGGGCCGCGGTCCTGCAGGCGCATCAACACCTTGGCCCGGGCGAGCGAGAGCCCGGCCGCACCCATCGCCTGGTCGACGATGCGATGCACCTGGTGGTACAGCTCGAAGTAGGCCTGACCGACCTCGAGCTGCACTGCGTCGCGGGATGCCACGAAACCCTCCGGAAACTATCTGAGGTTCCTCATGATGAGGTACCTCACCATCGTAGGGTTCCAGCGCACCCGCGCTCCGATTCATTCCCGGACAAAGAAGATTTCAGTCGACCAGCGCGGAGTAGACGAGCTGGCGCAGCTGCGAGCGGATCGGGTACGTGCTCGACGGCAGCAGCTGGGTCATGAACACGACGGTGATGTTCTCGACCGGGTCGACCCAGAAGGCGGTGCTGGCCGCGCCGCCCCAGGCGAACTCGCCGCGCGAGCTCAGCGTGCGCGTCGCCGCCGGGTCGAGCGTGACCGAGAAGCCGAGGCCGAAGCCGACCCCGTCGAACGGCGTCTCGGCGAACAGCGGTCGCCCGAAGGCGACGAGGTCGGCGCCGCCGGGCAGGTGGTTGCTCGCCATGTAGGGCACCGTGCGGTCGCCGAGCAGGCGCACGTCCCCGAGCCGGCCACGGCCGAGCAGCATCTGGGTGAAGCGGTGGTAGTCCCCCAGCGTCGAGGTGAGCCCGCCGCCACCGGAGAACCAGCTCGGCTTGAGCACGCTGTCGCCCATGGCGTCGGCCCGCAGCAGCCCGGGCGTGTAGAGCGCGGCCGTGCGGGCCGGGTCGCTGCCGCCGAAGCCGGTGTCGGTCATGCCGAGCGGGGTGAAGATGTGCTCGGCGAAGAAGGCGTCCAGCGACTGGCCCGACACGACCTCGACGAGGCGGCCGAGGACGTCGGTCGACACCGAGTAGTTCCACTCGCAGCCGGGGTGGAACAGCAGCGGCATCGAGGCGAACGCCTCGCTCGCCCCGGCGAGATCGATCGAAGGCGGCGCACCCCACTCGTAGCCGGCGGCCCGGTACATCGCGTCGACCGGATGCGCGTGGTGGAAGCCGTAGGTGAGCCCGGAGGTATGCGTCAGCAGGTGCCAGACCCGGATGGGCTCCAGGGCCGGGACGGTCTTCGGCTTGAGGTCCGAGCCCCCGTCCCATACCCGCATGTCGGCGAACTCGGGCAGCCACTTGGCGATCGGGTCGGTGAGCTCGAACGCGCCCTGCTCGCACAGCATCATGGCCGCGACCGAGGTGACCGGCTTGGTCATCGAGTAGATGCGGAAGATCGTGTCGAGCTCGACCGGCGCGCCCGCCTCGACGTCACGTTGCCCGCCCGCGGCGATGTGGGCCGGCTGCCCGTGCCGGCTGACCAGCACCGACCAGCCCGGGATCCTCCCGTCGTCGACGTAGCGTCCCAGCAGGGAGTCGATGCGTCCGAGTCGAGCGGCGTCGAAACCGAGCTCGGCCGGGTCGGACTCGACGGACGGCAGGCGGGACGGATCGCTCACTGGGGCTCCTTCGGATCGGACGCGCCGGCCGTCCGGCGACCGGTCATCCGACCATAACCATGGAATTCGGACGGTGTCGCACCGATCGGCGCGCAGCCCGGCCGGATCCCGGGGGCCGCAGGATGGCCCCGGCCCGTTTCCCGCTACGGGCCGGCGGTGCGGTCGCCGACGAAGGCGACGAGGTCGTCGTCGGCCGCGCTGAGCCGCTCCAGTTCCTCGCCGCCGTCGCAGCGGCACAGCGCGACGGTGATCGCCTCGTCGTCGCGGGCGACGACGCGCCACGAGCCGCCGAACTGCTCCCACCGGCGCAGGCGATCGACCGTGCTCATTCGAAGCGCACCGTGAGCAGTACGACGGCGTCGGAGTCGGCGACGAGGGAATGCCGCTGCCGCGGGATCGGCACCAGCTGACCGGCCGCGAGCGCCATGGTGTCGTCGCCGGAGACGAGGTGGACGGTGCCGAGCACCACCTGCAGCGACGCCGCCGGCGGGGCATCGTGCTCGGCCAGTTCGTGCCCGGCCCGCAGGGCGATCAGCGTCGATCGCAGACCGGGTTCGTGCAGCACCGTCCGGGCGGCGCGGCCGCCGTCGTGCCCGTCCGAGGTCGTCGCGAGCAATTCCTCGCCGAGGATCACCAGATCGATCGCTTCCGTCATCGCCCCTCCGCGTCCGCAACCTCGAGGTCGACGACGAACTCGTCGGCCTCGGTGGACTCCCACGACCGTCGCAGCGCCACCCGCAGCCGCAGCGGACCGGTCCGGCGCGGGGTGAAGGTGAGCCGTCGGGTGCCGGCGGCGCCCCGCGGTTCGGTGGGCCCGTCGTAGGTGTCGCCCAGCAGCTCCAGGCCGGCGGTGTCGTCGGCGTGCCAGCGGTAGCCGGTCGTCGGCGTCTCGGTGAGCGCGAGCGTCACCGGCTCCCCCGCCCGCAGCGTGAGCCGCTCCCCGGCGTTTCGCTCGGTCAGTTCCACATCGTCCGACGCTACGCCCGGCGCCGGTCGCGAACGAAGGGGACAAACGACCCTGGAACCCGACCCCCCGCCCTGAGAGCGTGACGTCACCGACGCCTGGGCGGCGCCACCACCGGATCACCACGGGGGCGAGGATCATGCTCAACGGACTGTTCGACAGCGGCACGCTGTACCTGAAGTACGACGAGGTCGGACGCGATCACATGCGTCTCGGTCGCAACATGTGGCTGGACGGTCGCAGCCTCGCGCACATGGTCGAGAACGACGTGCACGAGATGGGTCGCCCTCTGGCCGGACAGTCCTGGGACCGGGTGCTCGCCGTGCTCGACCAGGGCAAGCTCGGCTCGTGCACCGGCAACGCCGGCACCGGCGCGCTGGGCACCCAGCCGTTCTACGACGCGGTCGGCAAGAGCGTCCTGCCCGCCGCCACCGACGCCGCCGCGGGCGAGGCGTTCGCGGTCAAGCTCTACGAGGACGCCACCGTCGTCGACGGCTACCCCGGCGTCTACCCGCCCGACGACACCGGCTCGTCCGGCCTGGCCATCTGCAAGGTGCTCAAGACCCGCGGCACCATCAAGGGCTACCGCTGGGCGCGGTCGGCCTACGGCTTCCTGCGCCTGCTCCAGAACGGACCGGTGCTGCAGGGGATGCCCTGGTACAACGCGTTCTTCAGCCCGGACTCCAACGGCTTCATCGACGCCGACCCGAACTGGTCGTCCAGCGGTCTCGCCGGCGGCCACGAGATCGAGGCCGTCGGCGTCGAACTGGACGAGAAGGACGCGTTCAACAGCGTGATCACCTACGTGAACAGCTGGGGCACCGCCTGGGGTGACGCCGGCCGGTTCCGCATGCGCCTGCACACCTACGAGAAGCTCAACGGCGTCGACCTGAAGCAGTACCGCGTCTGACGTCACGTTTCGTTTCCCGGACCGACACCGTTCGTTCTGGTCGTATCGGCGCCGGTGACCGTGGGAGATGCTCGCCCAGGCACCGCCACCTGCGGTGCCCTGGCGGGCCGGCGCCACGAAGATGCAATGCCCTCGTCGAGTGCAGGACTCACTCCCTCCGCGCGGCGAGGACGTCTCATCACTGCAGTCGTGACGCCGACCCACCACCAGCTAAGCGCCTTTGCCGCGGGTAGTACAGGTCTTCGGGAGCACTCCAGACCACGGGATCAGGGCGGCGGACGAGTCGACCTGTAAGCCGGATCCTGTGCCCGGTGCGAGCACCGGGCGACGGCCATCCATCTAGGCCTGCCGTTGCCGGCAGGCTCGAGCGGTCTACCCGCAGGCTCGGGCGGGCCGCCCTCGAACGCCTGCGCAGGCCGGCGAACCGGCCCTTCTTGACCTTGCTCCGGGTGGGGTTTACCGAGCCGCTCCGGTCACCCGGAACGCTGGTGGTCTCTTACACCACCGTTTCACCCTTACCGGTGCCGGCGAACCAGCTCCGGCGGTCTCTTCTCTGTGGCACTGTCCCGCGGGTCACCCCGGGTTGCTGTTGGCAACCACCCTGCCCTGTGGAGTCCGGACTTTCCTCGATGTGGTCCTGCGACCACAGCGCGGCCGTCCGGTCGGCTCGTCCGCCGCGTGACGGATCGTACGCGGCGCCGGCCGGGGGTCGTTACGCTCACCTCATGCCTGAGCCGACCGGAGCCGAGCTCGCCGCGGTGCGCGAGCGTCGCGAGCAGCTGCGCGAGAAGTACCTGCACCCCAAGTCCACGCGCTCGCCGAGCACGGCCCGCGGCATCCACCACGCCGCGTTCGTGTGTCGCGACGTCGAGGAGACGATCCGCTTCTACCAGGACTTCCTCGGCTTCCCGCTGGTCGAGCTCGTCGAGAACCGCGACTACACCGGCTCGAGCCACTTCTTCTTCGACCTCGGCAACCGCACGCTGCTGGGCTTCTTCGACTTCCCCGGCCTCGACCACGAGCCGTACAAGGAGACGATCGGGGCGCTGCAGCACATGGCGATCTCGGTGACGTCCGAGCAGTTCGAGGCGGCGAAGGCGAAGCTGGACGACGCGAAGGTCGACTATCTCGGCCCCGACCGCGGCGCCGACGACAGCCTGTACTTCCGCGACCCGAACGGCATGGGCATCGAGCTCTACCGCGAGGTCCTGGGCAACTTCGAAGGCAGCGAGCTGCTGTAGTGCGCGCAACCCCCACCGCCTGTTCCAGAAACGAACTCACCTAGTGCCCGGCGCGGCCGCCGAGGTCGTCGCCGCCGCCCTGCTCCTGCTCAGTCTCGCCTTCGCCGTCGCCCGGCCGCGGGGGTTGAGCGAGGCGGTCGTGGCGGTGCCGGCGGCCCTGCTGGTGGTGCTCCTCGGCATCGTCCCGGGTCACGCGGCGCTGCAGACGCTGAAGCAGATCGGGCCGACCGTCGGCTTCCTCGCCGCCATCCTCGTGTTCGGCCACCTGTGCGCCGAGGCCGGCGTCTTCGACTACCTCGGCGCCCGCGCGGCCCGGGCCAGCGGCGGCCGGCCGACGCGCTTGCTCGCTCTGGTGGTCGCGCTGGCCGCCACCGTGACCGCGACTCTCACCCTCGACGCGACGGTCGTCCTGCTCACGCCGGTCGTGCTCACCACGACGGCGCGGCTGCGGGTGCGCACCCGTCCGCACGCGTACGCCTGCACCCGGCTGGCCAACAGCGGTTCGCTGCTGCTGCCCGTCTCGAACCTGACCAACCTGCTCGCGTTCAGCGCCTCGGGCCTGTCGTTCGGGCACTTCACCGCGCTGATGGTGCTGCCGTGGGTGCTGGTGTGCGTGGCCGAGTGGCTCGGGCTGCGGCTGTTCTTCCGCCGCGACCTCGCCGCCGAGCCCAGCGCCGACCGGCCGGCCCCGGACGTCCCGCGCGCCCCCACCTACGCGCTGGTCGTGCTGATGGTGACGATCGCGCTGTTCGTCATCGCATCCTCGCTCGACGTCAATCCGGCCTGGGCCGCGCTCACCGGCTGCGTCGCCCTGCTCGTCCCGCGCCTGCGCCACGGCGAGGTGCACGTGCGCCAGCTGGCCATCGAGGCCTCGCCCGGCTTCTGCCTGTTCGTGCTCGCGCTCGCGGTGGTGGTCGACGGGGTCGCCCGGCACGGTCTCGCAAGCGGTCTCGCGCACCTCGTCCCGGCCGGCACAACCTTCCTGGAACTGCTCGGGCTCACGGCCGTGGCCGCCGTCCTGGCCAACGTGGTCAACAACCTGCCGGCGACCCTCGCCCTGATCCCGCTGGTCGCGGCCAACCCGGCGTGGGTGCTCGCCGTGCTCATCGGCGTCAACATCGGCCCCAACGCCACCTACCCGGGCTCGCTGGCCACCCTGCTGTGGCGCCGGCTGCTGCCGGCCGAGGACAAGCCGAAGGCCGCCGAGTTCCACCTGCTGGGCGCGATCACCGTGCCGCTGCTGCTGGTGCTGGCCGTCGCCGCGCTCTGGCTCGGCGTGCGCACCGTCGGGGTGTGACGCTCAGCCGAGGTGGCTCGTGTCGTTGAACAGCCGCAGCGTCGCCCCGCCGTCGCCCGAGTAGTCGACGATCGACACCGAGGCGGTGTCGAGGAACAGCCGGAACATCGCCGCGGGCGGCGCGCCGAGGGCGGCCTGCACGAGCAGCTTGATCGGCGTCACGTGCGTGACGACGACGACGGTCGTCCCCGCGTGGGTCGTGAGCATCGCGTCGCGGGCCCGGGTCACCCGCGCACCGACGGCGGCGAACGACTCCCCGCCCGGCGGCGCAACATCCGGCGAGCCCGTCCAGGCCGCGAGGGCCGCGCCGTGGGCCGCCCGCACCTCGGCGAAGGTCAGGCCCTCCCACTCGCCGAAGTCGCACTCGGCGAGATCGTCGACGGTCCGGAGGGGCAGGGCCAGCGCGTCGGCGATCGCCGTCGCCGTCTGGACGGTGCGGACGAGCGGCGAGCTGACGACCGCGGCGGCCGCTCCGAACGACGCGGCCCGGCGGGCGAGGGCGGCGGCCTGGCCCGCGCCGAGGTCGTTCAGGGGCAGGTCGTTGCGGCCGGAGAACCGCTTGTCGGCAGAGTGGGCCGTGGCGCCGTGCCGGACCAGGACGAGCCGGGTCCGCGCCCCGCCCGGCACCCAGCTCGCGGTCACGAACCTGCGGCTCTCATAGACCCGAGTCGGCGGTACGCACCAGGATCGCGCGGCAGTTGTCGCAGCGCACCACGGCGTCGGCCGGGGCCGAGCGGGCGCCGGAGAGCTCGCTGCCGGACAGCTCCATGTGGCAGCCCTCGCAGCGCCGGGCCCGCAACATCGCCGCGCCGGTGCCGCCGTGGGCGCGGGCCTTCTCGTAGAGCGCGAGCAGCTCGGCCGGCAGCGCCGCGGCGATGCCGTCGCGCTCGGGCCGGCGGGTGGCGATGGCCGCGTCGATCTCGGCGAACGCGGCGTCACGGGTCGCCTCGTACTCACCGCGCTCGGCGGTCAGCGCGTCGAGGCGGCGCTGGGCGTCGGCGAGCTCGGACTCCGCCTGCTCGGCCCGCTCCATGACCTCCAGCAGCTCGTCCTCGAGGGTGGCCTGGCGCCGGGCCAGCGAGGTGATCTCGTGCTGCAGCCCGGCGAGCTCCTTGGCCGGCAGGCCGCCGCTCTGCAGCCGGGCTTCGTCGCGGGTCGTGCGCGTGCGCACCGTCTCGACGTCGTTCTCGAGGCGGCCCTGCTCGAGTTCGATGTCGGCGAGCGTCGTCTGCGCGTCGATGACCTCGTTCTGCACGCCCGCGCCGGTGGTCTCACGCTCGGCGATCGCGGCGAGCTCGGGCAGCGTGCGGCGCCGGTGGGCGAGCTGGGCAAGGGCGGTGTCCGCGGCCTGCAGGTCCAGCAGGCGCAGCTGAGTCATCGGGTCGGCGTTCACGAACTGATCTGGCTCCCTGTCGAGGTTGACGGCGCGTCTGCTGACGTCGAGGGCGAGTGCAGCGTCCACGGATCGGTGACCCGGCGCGACACCCGGATGTCCACCGTAGTGCCGAAGCGCTGCGCCAGTGCAGCCGCGACCGCGTCCAGCCACGGAGCCTCGGTCGCCCAGTGCGCGGCGTCGACGAGCGCCATGCCGTCGCCGCCGCGTTCGGTGACGGCCTCGACCGCCGGGTGGTGCTTGAGATCGGCGGTCAGGAAGACGTCCGCACCGGCCCGACGGGCGTCCTCGGCCAGCGACCCGCCCGAGCCACCGCAGACGGCGACGGTACGGACGATGCGGTGCGGATCACCCGCTGCCCGCACCCCCCAGACGGTCGGCGGCAGCGCGGCCGCGGCGTGCTCGACGAAGCGGGCGAGCGTCATCGGCTCGGGCAGTTCACCGACCCGGCCGGTGCCCCGCGATCCGGGTAGCCGCGCCTGCTCGTACACGTCGAAGGCCGGTTCCTCGTACGGGTGGGCCGCCCGCATCGCCGCCACGACCCCCGCGCGGGCCCGCCGCGGCACCACCATCTCGACCCGCGCCTCGGCCACCTGTTCGATCGCGCCGACAGTGCCGATCGCCGGGCTCGCGCCCTCGAGCGGACGGAACGTGCCCGCGCCCTCGACCGTCCAGGCGCAGCGGTCGTAGTCGCCGACCTGCCCGGCTCCGGCGGCGGCGAGCGCGTCGATCAGCGCCGCGGCCCCGTCGCTCGGAACGTAGACGACGATCTTGTCCAGGGCGTCGTCCGGCAGCGGTTCGAGCGGGCGCAGGTCGCGCAGCCCCAACCGCTCGGCGAGCGCGTCGGACACGCCGGGCGAGGCGACGTCGGCATTCGTGTGCGCGACGTAGTGCGCGACGCCGGCCCGGATCATCCGGTGCACCAGCGCGCCCTTGGGGTCGTCGGCCGGCACGCCGTGCACGCCGCTCAACAGCAGCGGGTGGTGGGTGACCAGCAGTTGGGCGCCGGCGTCGATCGCCTCGTCGACCGTGGCCGGCACGGCGTCGACGGCGAGGACGATGCGCCGCACCGGCTCGTCGGGGTCGCCACAGACCAGGCCGACCGCGTCCCACGACTCGGCCCAGCGCGGGTCGAACCAGCCCTCGAGGGCCGAGCGGACGTCACCGAGTCGAGGCACGATCGCGAACCTATCGTGACCGGCGCTGCCCGGTCGGCCCGCGTAGCCTGGACCGGACTCGTGAAACCCGGAGGCTCGGTTGATTCTGTTCGACGGCGCGCTCGGCCTCCTCGGCCTCGGACTGTGGCTGTTCTGCATCATCGACGTCATCACCACGCCCGAGGGGCAGACCCGCAACCTGCCCAAAGTCGTGTGGCTGCTCCTGGTCATCCTGCTCTTCGACGTCGGCTCGATCGCCTGGCTGGTGGCCGGTCGCCCCTGGACGGCCAAGGCCGGGGCCCGGGCCGGCTGGGACACCCCGGCCCGCGGCACGCGCCGGCCGACCAACCCCGACGACGACGAGGAGTTCCTGGCCGGGCTCAAGGCCCGCGCCGAGGAGCAGCGCCGCCGCGCCCGCGAGACCGAGGACCCGCCGGCCTGAGCCTCACGCGGCCAGCGTGAGCGGCAGCCCGAACTTCTCGAACTGCGACGGGCCGAAGGTCGTGATCTCGCCGATCCGCCCGTCGACCACACGCA
The DNA here is from genome assembly GCF_036000465.1 of Jatrophihabitans sp. GTDB lineage: Bacteria > Actinomycetota > Actinomycetes > Mycobacteriales > Jatrophihabitantaceae > Jatrophihabitans. The sequence goes on from NZ_DASYFV010000001.1 coordinate 10,494, forward strand.
GCACGTCGAACTTGAACCCGCGGAACATCGTGTCGCCCGGGCGGCGCAGGTAGCTCGCCGCCGTCGGCAGCCGGTTGGCCGTGGTCGGCAGCAGGCGCCAGTCGCCCTCACGATCGGGTCCGAACGCCCGCTCCAGCAGGTGGTGCAGCTGGTCGATCCCGTCGAAGCGCATCGGCATCGGCGGCATGGTGACCCGGATGTCCGACGCCGCCAACGCGGCCGCCGCCGCGATGTCGCAGCGCTGGTGCGCGTCGATGAAGGCCGCGAGCAGTGCGCGTTCCTCGGCCGTCGGTTCGGTGGCCCGCCAGTCGGTCCGCCGGGACGGCAGGTGCTCCTGCATCGTCGACCGGGCCCGTTGCAGGGCGCTGTTGGCCGCCGGCACCGAGGTCCCGAGCAGCGCCGCCGTCTCCGCGGCCGGCCAGCCGAGGACGTCGCGCACGATCAGCGCCGCGCGCTGCCGGGCCGGCAGCACCTGCAGCGCGGCGAGGAACGCGAGTTCGATGGTCTCGCGGTCGACGACCACCGCGTCGGGCTCGGCAGCGGACGGCGCCACCTCGTCCAGCAACGAATCGGGGTAGGGCGTCAGCCACGGCACCTCGACGGCGTGGTGCGCGAGCACCGGCCGGCGGGAGCTCGCCCGCAGCAGGTCCAGGCAGGTGTTCGTCGCGATGCGGTACAGCCAGGCCCGCAGCAGCGTGCTGCCGTCGAACGTGTCGCGCGAGCGCCAGGCCCGCAGGTAGGTCTCCTGCACCGCGTCCTCGGCCTCCTCGAACGAGGCGAGCATGCGGTAGCAGTGCACGTGCAGTTCCCGCCGATGGCGATCGGTGCTCTCGGCGAAGGACTGCTCGTCCATCAACGCTTCTCCTGGAGCACCCACGTGTTCCCGTCGGGGTCCTTCAGGTCGGCGAAGGAGTTGAACGTGGCGTGCTCGGGGTCGGCGCCCGGCTTCCAGCCGTCGGGCGTCATGTGCCGGATGTCGCTCACCTCGACGCCGCGGGCGACGAGTTCGGCGTGCGCGGCCTCGATGTCGTCGATGCACAGGTGCAGTCCGACCACCGATCCCGGCTCGGCCGTGGTGATGCCCACGCCGACCGAGATCGAGCAGGCCGAGCCGGGCGGCGTCATCTGCACGACGCGGAAGCTGTCCCCCGCCTTGTGGTCGACGTCGAGCCGAAAGCCCATCTTCTCGGTGTAGAACGCCTTCGCGCGGTCGACGTCGGCCACCGGCACGAGCACCAGTTCAAGTTTCCAGTCCATGGTCATCACCCTCTCACCGGACCCCAGCGCCTGGGATCCCCTGTCGTCGCCTACGGACAGTGAAACGTCGACCGGCCGGAGAACTCATCGGTGCGGCGATGACATTCCGCCCGGCGGCCTTCCTCCGGGCCCACCCCGACGGTAGGAAGGGCATCTCTGGACGGAGCAGACATGGCACTGAACGTGACGCAACCGGGCACGACCCCCCGACGGGTCTGGGTCACCGGGCGCACGGACATCGGCGAGGTCGTCGACCCCGGCAAGGTGATCGGCCACCGCTTCAACGTGTACTGCGTCGGGGTGCACTTCCCCGAGACCGGCGAGGTCGTCTACTACGACGCCAGCCGCGTCGTCGACGTCGACTAGGAACGGCCCGGCCGCCGCCGACCCGTCCGGTAGATTCCTCGCCGCAACGTCCCGGTAGCTCAGCTGGTTAGAGCGCCGCTCTTACACAGCGGATGTCGGCGGTTCGAATCCGTCCCGGGGCACCGTCACACCGCTGCGCCTCCACGATCCTTCACTCAGCGTCACGCCGTACCGTGAAGCCGTGTTCCGGACGCTGCGCGAACCGCGCTACGCCACTCTCGGCGCCCTCATGGTGGTCGTCGCGATCGCGTGCGTGCTCGCCGGCACCTGGCAGATCGCGCGCTACGAGGACAAGCACCACGCGAACGACCACCTGCGGGTCAACGCGCACCGCCCGACCGTCGGCGTCGCCGCCGTCCTCCCGCTCGTCGGCTCCGGCCGGGCCCCGTCGGAGGACGACGTCGAGTTCCGGACCGTGCGGGCGACGGGCACCTACGACGCGTCCGGCCAGAGCCTCGTGCGGGGCCGGACGGTCGACGGAGACACGGTCGGCTTCCTGATCCTCACCCCGTTCCGGACGGGCGGCGCGACCCTGCTGGTCGTACGCGGCTTCCTCGCCCAGTCGAACTCGGGTGCCGTCCCGGTGCCGGCGTCGCCGCCGACGGGGCGCGTCACCGTCGTCGCCCGCACGCAATCACCCGAGTCGCGCAACGACGCGGCGGCGCAGCTGACCCGGCACCAGGTCGAGTCGATCAACCCACGCCAGCAGGCGCGGCGGCTCGGCACCCCGGTCTACGACGGCTACGCCGAGCTCGATGCCGGCCAGCCGGGGACGGCCGGACTCACCGCGATCCCGAAACCCGACCTGTCGAACCCGGCGGGCGGGGCGCTCGAGCCGCAGCACTTCGCCTACGTCATCCAGTGGTACCTGTTCGCGATCCTCGCCCTGGCCGCGCCGTTCGCGATGGCCCGGGCCGATCGCCGCAACGCCCGCCGCGACGCCGAGGTCGACTTCGACGCCGCCCCGCCGGCCGTCGAGACGATCAGCGAGCCGACCGAGGGCGAGCTGCGCGCCCGCAAGATCGCCGACCGCTACGGCCGCTCCGTCCACTAGGTTCAGCGGCGTGACTCCAGCCGACGGGCACGACCGATCCGGGGCCGACCGCAACAGCCGCGCCTTCGACGCCGCCTACTGGGACGAGCGCTACGCCGAGCGCGACAGCGTGTGGGGCGCCGCGCCGAACCGGTTCGTCGAGGCCGAGGTCCGTGACCTGGCGCCGGGCCGCGCGCTCGACCTGGCCTGCGGCGAGGGGCGCAACGCGCTCTGGCTCGACTCGCTCGGCTGGCGGGTGACCGCCGTCGACTTCTCCGGGGTGGCGCTGGAGAAGGGACGCCGGGGCGGCGAGAGCAACGTCGTCTGGACGCGGGCCGACGCCACTGCCTACGACTCCCCCGAGCCGGTCGATCTCGCCCTGCTCTGCTACCTGCAGGTGCCGGCGGCCGAGCGCGCGAGCGCCGTGACGCACGCCGCCGCCGCCCTCGCGCCCGGGGGCACTCTGCTGGTCGTCGCCCACGATTCGCGCAACCTGACCGACGGCACCGGCGGGCCGCAGGACCCGACGGTGCTCTACACCGCGCGCGACCTCGTCGACGACCTGGCCGGCACCGACCTGGTCGTCGAGAAGGCCGACGAGGTGCTGCGCCCGGTCGAGGGCGCCGAGCGCCCGGCGATCGACTGCCTGCTGCGGGCGCGGCGCCCCGACCGAAGAGCTACAGCGCCTTGATGGCGGCCTGCCAGGCCGACGCGTCGCGTCCCTCGCCCGGGCCGTTCATCTCGGCGAAGCGCACGACGCCGGCCTTGTCGACCAGGAACGTGCCGCGGTTGGCGATGCCGGCCTGCTCGTTGAACACGCCGTAGGCCTGGGCGACCGCGCCGTGCGGCCAGAAGTCCGACAGCAGCGGGAACTCGAAACCCTCGCGCTCGCTGAAGATCTTGTGCGAGTACGCGGAGTCGACGCTGACCGTCACGACCTGGACGTCGTCGTTCTGGAACGTGTCGATCTCGTCGCGCACCCGGGTCAGCTCGCCGGTGCAGATGCCGGTGAACGCGAGCGGGTAGAAGATGATCAGCACGGCCTTCTCGCCGCGGAACGAGGAGAGGGTCACCTCTTCGTTGTTCTGGTCCTTCAGCGTGAAGTCGGGCGCTTGCGCACCCACGGGGACGACGTCGGTCACTTCTTTCCTCCGGGAGTCTTGCGGCCGACGAGGCGGGCCGCGGACCATCCGTCGCCGATCGTGGCGATGGATGTCTGGGAGAGGCCGGCGATCGACGCCGCCTCGGCGATGTCGGACGGTTCGACGTAGTCGTCGCGACCGCGTTTGGGGGTCAGCAGCCAGATGTAGCCGTCGTCGGCGAGGGGGGCGATGGAGTCGACGAGCACGTCGACCAGATCGCCGTCGCCGTCGCGGTACCAGAGCAGGACGACGTCGACGACCTCGTCGGTGTCCTCCGGCTCCATGTCCTCACCGGTGATCGCGACGATGTCCTCGCGCAGGACGTCGTCCGCATCGTCGTCGTAGCCGGATTCCATGATGATCAGGCCGGGCTTGAGTCCCAAGCGCGCGGCTGTTCCCGGTCCGTTGCCGGACGGGGGGGTCGGGCTCACAACGACATCCTCCTAGGGTCTGCTCTGTCTTCGTCAACTTCTTCGATACCTGCGAGTAAGTCCACTGCCGACCCTAGCGGCTCGCGAGGGTGTTGACTGGTGGTGGAGGCAAAGCACCTGTGCCCACCTCGGCACACCGGCAAGGAGGAACCGTGACCCGGGACCGTTTCAGCATCATCACCGATGGGCTACCCAACCAACTGCCCGACATAGACCGCGACGAGACCCGGGAATGGCTCGAATCGCTCGACGCCGCGATCGACTCCGACGGGCGCCAGCGCGCCCGCTTCCTGATGCTCAAGCTCCTGGAGCGGGCCCGGGAGCGTCAGGTCGGCGTCCCCGGCCTGCGCAGTACCGACTACATCAACTCGATCCCGCCCGAGCGCGAGCCGTGGTTCCCCGGCGATGAGGACATCGAACGCCGCATCCGGGCCTACATCCGGTGGAACGCGGCGATCATGGTCTCGCGGGCGAACAAGACCGTCGGCGTCGGGGGGCACATCGCCACCTACGCGTCGGCCGCCTCGCTGTACGAGGTCGGCTTCAACCACTTCTTCCGCGGCAAGGATCTCGCCAGCGGCACCGGCGACCAGGTCTACTTCCAGGGCCATGCGGCGCCCGGCATCTACGCCCGCGCGTTCCTCGAGGGTCGGCTCACCGAGACCCAGCTCGACGGCTTCCGCCAGGAGGTCTCCAAGGCGCCGAACGGGCTGTCGTCCTACCCGCACCCGCGGCTGATGCCGCAGTTCTGGGAGTTCCCGACCGTCTCGATGGGGCTCGGCCCGATCAGCGCGATCTACCAGGCCCGGTTCAACCGGTACCTGCACGCGCGCGGGCTGGCCGACACCTCCAACTCGCACGTGTGGGCGTTCCTCGGCGACGGTGAGATGGACGAGGTCGAGTCCCTCGGCGCCATCGGCGTGGCCTCGCGCGAGGAGCTCGACAACCTCACGTTCGTCATCAACTGCAACCTGCAGCGCCTCGACGGTCCAGTGCGCGGCAACGGCAAGATCATCCAGGAGCTCGAGGCGTACTTCCGCGGCGCCGGCTGGAACGTCCTCAAGGTCGTCTGGGGACGCGACTGGGACCCCCTGCTCGCGCGCGATGCCGACGGCGTCCTCGTCAACCAGATGAACTCGACGCCGGACGGCCAGTTCCAGACGTACACGACCGAGAGCGGCGAGTACATCCGCAACAGCTTCTTCGGCGGTGACCCGCGGCTGCGCAAGATGGTCGAGGACCTCTCCGACGACGACCTGCGCAAGCTGTCGCGCGGCGGGCACGACTACCGCAAGGTCTACGCCGCGTTCGAGGCGGCGCGGGCGCACACCGGCCAGCCGACCGTGATCCTGGCCCACACCGTCAAGGGCTGGACGCTCGAGTCGTTCGAGGGCCGCAACGCCACGCACCAGATGAAGAAGCTCACCGGCGCCGACCTCAAGGCGTTCCGCGACCGGCTCTACCTGCCGATCTCGGACAAAGAGCTCGAGGCCGACCTGCCGCCCTACTACCACCCGGGCGAGAAGTCCGACGAGATCCAGTACATGAAGGAGCGGCGCGCGGCGCTCGGCGGCGCGATCCCGAAGCGGGTCGTGCGGGCCAAGCCGCTGGCCCAGCCGGGCGACGCCGCGTTCGCCGAGTTCCGCGGCGGGTCGGGCAAGCAGCAGGTGGCCACCACGATGGCCACCGTCCGGCTGTTCAAGGACCTCATGAAGGACAAGGAGATCGGCAAGCGGTTCGTGCCGATCATCCCGGACGAGGCCCGCACGTTCGGCCTCGACGCGATCTTCCCGACGGCCAAGATCTACTCACCGCACGGGCAGGAGTACGAGGCCGTCGACCGCGAGCTGCTGCTGTCCTACAAGGAGTCGACCACCGGGCAGATCCTGCACGAGGGCATCTCCGAGGCGGGCTCGATGGCCTCGCTGATCGCGGCGAGCACGTCCTACGCCACCCACTCCACGCCGATGATCCCGTTCTACATCTTCTACTCGATGTTCGGCTTCCAGCGCACCGGCGACCAGTTCTGGCAGCTGGCCGACCAGCTCGGCCGCGGCTTCGTGCTCGGGGCGACGGCCGGGCGCACCACGCTCACCGGTGAGGGGCTGCAGCACGCCGACGGCCACTCGCTGCTGCTGGCCTCGGCCAACCCGGCGTGCGTCTCCTACGACCCGGCCTGGGCGTTCGAGGTGGCGCACATCGTGCGGGCCGGCCTGGCCCGGATGTACGGCGTCGGCGCGTTCGGCTCGGCCGAGGTGAGCGAGCACGACATCTTCTACTACCTGACGATCTACAACGAGCCGCTCGTGCAGCCCAAGGAGCCGGACAACCTCGACGTCGAGGCCCTGCTCAAGGGGCTGTACCTGTTCGCGCCGGCCGCCGAGGCCCCGAACGGGCGGCCGCGCACGCAGCTGCTCGCGTCGGGTGTCGCGGTGCCGTGGGCGATGCGGGCCCAGCAGCTGCTGGCCGACGACTGGGGCGTCGACGCCGACGTCTGGTCGGTGACGTCGTGGAACGAGTTGCGCCGCGATGCCGTCGAGTGCGAGGGCCACGCGCTGATGAACCCGGGCGAGGAGTCGCCGGTGCCGTTCGTGACCTCGGCCCTGGCCGAGACGTCCGGCCCGGTCGTCGCCGTCTCGGACTTCATGCGCGCCGTGCCCGACCAGATCGCCCGCTGGGTGCCGAACGACTACGTCTCGCTCGGCACCGACGGCTTCGGCTTCGCCGACACCCGCGGTGCGGCCCGGCGGTACTTCCACGTCGACGCCGAGTCGATCGTCGTCGCGGCCCTGGAGCGGCTCGCCCGGGCCGGCGCCGTCAAGCCGGAAGCCCCGCGCGAGGCGTTCGACAAGTACCAGCTCGGTTCGGTGACCGCCGCGGGCACCGGCACGATCGGCGGCGACGCCTAGGTCGGTCGGCTCGTCCTGCGCCTTGTCCGCCCGTGTGGCTGCGAATCAGCGCGAGATCACAGCCACACGGGCGGACAAGAGCGGAAACGGGCGCGGGTCAGTAGCGGGCGCCGACGACCCGGTCGGCCAGGGCGTCCAGCTCCGTCACGTCCGACTCGTCCAACTGGACGTCGAGGGCTCCGACGTTCTGCTCGAGCCACGTGATCCGCTTCGTGCCCGGGATCGGGACGACCGGGACGCCGAGCGCGGCCGCGCGGCCGTGCACCCACGCGAGCGCCACCTGGGCCGGGGCGCAGCCCTTCCGTTCGGCGACGGTCGCCACCGCAGCGGCGATCGACCGGTTCGCGTCCGCCGCCTCACCGACGAAACGCGGGTTGCGGGCGCGGAAGTCGTCGGCGCCGAACCTGGAGGTGTCGAGCGTGCCGGTCAGGAAGCCGCGGCCGAGCGGCGAGAACGGCACGAGCCCGACGCCGAGCTCGCGCAACGCCGGCAGCACTGTCGTCTCGGGGTCACGCGTCCACAGCGAGTACTCGCTCTGCACCGCCGCGATCGGGTGCACCGCGTACGCGCGCCGCAGCTGCGCGTCGTCGACCTCGGACAGCCCGAGGTGGCGCACCTTGCCGGCCGCCACGAGTTCGGCCATCGCGCCGACGGTCTCCTCGATCTCGGCGTCCTGCGGCGGGCGGTGCAGGTAGTACAGATCGATGTGGTCGACGCCGAGACGCCGCAGCGAGTCGTCACAGGCCTGCAGCACGTACCCCCGCGTGCCGCGCAGGCGCCGGTGGTCCCAGCCCTCGGTCGAGTCGATGCCGCACTTGGTCGCGAGCTGCACCTCGTCGCGCCGGTCGGTGATCGCGCGGCCGACCAGCACCTCGTTGTGTCCGGCACCGTAGACGTTCGCGGTGTCGAGCAGCGTCACGCCGAGGTCGAGCGCGCGGTGGACGACGCCGATCGACTCGTCCCAGTCGCCCCGGCCGTAGCTCTGGCTCATGCCCATGCACCCGAGGCCCTGCGCCGAGACGGTCAGCCCACCGAGTTGCGTTGTCGGAATGCTCATCCTTCGACAGTAGCCACGATCAACAGCTGCCCGTCGCCGTCGACGTCGAGCGCCTCGCCGGCCGCGCGCAGGGAGTCGCCCGGCCCGAGGTCGTGCCCGCCGACGGCGTAGCGCCCGGCCGCCACGTACAGGTGGACGAACGGCGCCGCCACCACCCGCTCGTCGCGTGCCGCCCGCACGACCCGGAACGCCCCGGCGGCGAGGCGCAGCGGCGGGGCGGCCACGTCGTAGTCGGGGACGTCCTCGTCGCACATCAACCACAGCTGGACGAAGTGCAGCGGCTCGGACTCGGACGCGTTGCGCTCGGCGTGCTCGATGCCGAGCCCGGCCAGCTGATACTGCGCCCGCCCCGGCACCACGACCTGTACGCGCCCGGCGCCGTCGTCGTGGTGCAGCGCGCCCTCGACCACCCAGCTGATCAGCTCGACCCGCGCGTGCGGGTGCCGCGCGAAGCCGGCGCAGGGATCGACCAGGTGCTCGTCGCACGCCACGACCGGCCCGAAGGAGAGGTTGTCGGGGTCGTAGTGCGCGCCGGAGGAGAACGAGTGCCACGTCGTTATGCCCGACTGCAGCGTGCGGAACCGGTCGGCCGCCCGGCGGACCTGGATCACGGGCGCACGGAGTGGTCCGACGTCCAGGCCAGCAGCTGCTCGGCCGTCCACGTGTTCACGATCGACCCGACCTCCACGCCGCACCGGGCCGCCCGCTCGCACCCGTTGGACTGCCAGTCGAGCTGGCCCGGCGCGTGCGCGTCGGTGTCGATCGAGGTCAGGCAGCCGGCCTCGACCGCCAGCCGCAGCAGCCGCTTGGGCGGATCCAGCCGCTCGGGCCGAGAGTTGATCTCGACCGCCACCCCGAACTGCGCGGCCGCGGCGAACACGAGCTCGGCGTCGAACTCCGACTCCGGACGCGTGCCCCGCCCGCCCGTCACGAGCCGGCCGGTGCAGTGCCCGAGGACGTCGGTGTGCGGGTTGGCCACCGCCGCCACCATCCGCGGCGTCATCTCCGCGGCCGGCATCCGCAGCTTCGAGTGCACGCTCGCGACGACGAGATCGAGCCGGGCCAGCAGCGACGGCTTCTGGTCGAGCGTCCCGTCGTCGAGGATGTCGACCTCGATGCCGGTGAGCAGCCGGAACGGCGGGCCGCCGTCGTTCGCGAACTCGTCGTTCAGCCCGGCCACGATGTCGAGCTGCTGCTCGAGCCGCTCGGCCGACAGCCCGTTGGCCACCTTCAGTCGCGGCGAATGATCGGTGAGGACGAGGTACTCGTGCCCGATCGCGCGAGCGGTCTCGGCCATCTCGCGGATCGGCGAGCCCCCGTCGGACCAGTCGGAGTGGCTGTGGCAGTCGCCCCGCAGCGCCGCGCGCAGGGCCGCGGTCGCCTCGTCGAGCGGGACGTCCTCGGTCGCCTGCAGCCGGCGCAGGTAGACCGGCACCTCGCCGCCGAGCGACTCGACGATGCAGCGCTCGGTCACCTTCCCGATCCCCGTCAGCTCGCCGAGCGTGCCGGCCGCGGCCCGCGAGGAGACCTCGTCGGCCGGCAGGTCGTCGACGACGCCCGCGGCGGTGCGGAACGCCTTGACCCGGAACGTGGGTTCGCGGGCGCGCTCGAGCAGGAACGCGATGGTGCGCAGGTCGGCGGACGGGTCCCGCGGCGCGGCATCGGAAGACACGATCTCACCGTATCCAGGAGGCCCCGTGGCAGGCTGCATCCTGTGTCGACCAAATCGCGGGAGGAGCCGACCAAATCGCGGGAGGAGCCGACCACATCGCGGGAGGAGCCGACCACATCGCGGGCGGAGCCGTCCGTCGTCGTGCCCCTCGCGCGCCCGGGCATCGACCCGGAGACCGTGCGGCGCATCGAGCAGGCCACCGGTCGGCTCGCGACGCAGAGCGTCGCCCGCATGGACGAGTCGCTCGCCTGGTTCCGCGAGCTGCCCTCGGACCAGCGCTCCTGGGTGACGCTCGTCGTGCAGGCCGGCCTGCAGTCCTACGTCGAGTGGCTGCGCTCCCCCGACGACGTGCTGCGGCTGACCGGCGAGGTGTTCGCCACCGCCCCGCAGGCGATGGCCCGCTCGGTGAACCTGCAGCAGACCGTCGAGCTGGTCCGCCAGAGCATCGAGGTCGCCGAGGACCACCTGCCGCTGCTCGCCGGGCCGGGCGACGTCGACATCGTGCGCGAGGAGCTGCTGCGCTTCAGCCGCGAGATCGCCTTCGCCGCCGCCCGCGTGTACGCCACGGCGGCCGAGAACCGCGGTTCCTGGGACGAACGCCTCGAGGCGCTGGTGATCAACAGCCTGGTCAGCGGGGCGGCGGTCGGCGACCCGCTGCCGAGCCAGCTCGCCGCCCTCGGGTGGCACGACGCCGGGCCGATCGTCGCCGTCGTCGGCAGCGCCCCGGACGATCCGGCCGAGGCCGCGCTCGCCGCCGTGCACACCCTCGCCCGCCGGATCGGCAAGGACGCGATGGCCGGGGTGCACGCCGACCGTCTCGTCGTCGTGATCGGCGGGATCACCGACGCCGAGGAGGCCGCGACCCAACTGCTCCCCGCGTTCGGCGACGGTCCGGTCGTCGTCGGGCCGATCGCCGCCGACCTCGCCGAGGCGGGGGCGGTGACCCGGGCCGCGCTCAGCGGGCTGCGGGCCGCCCCGGCCTGGCCGGCCGCGCCGCGCCCGATCCAGGCCGACGCACTGCTGCCCGAGCGGGCTCTCGCCGGCGACCCCGAGGCGAGGGCCCAGCTGGTCGACGACATCTACCGCCCGCTGATCGAGGCCGGCGGATCGCTGATCGAGACGGTCACCGCCTTCCTCGACGCCGGCGGGGCGCTCGAGGCCACCGCACGGGAGCTGTTCGTCCACGCCAACACGGTGCGCTACCGGCTGCGGCGCGTGGCCGACATCTGCGGCGAGACCCCGACCGACGCCCGCGGCGCGCTCACCCTGCGCGTGGCGCTCGTGCTCGGCCGACTGGAAACAGTGGGTTAACCGACAACGGCACGCCGCGTCGGCGGCGTAATGTTCCCGTTGCAATTGGTGGTTTCCTACAAGACGCACCCGACAACCCTGTGGGTGTCACGGTCGCGCGATCGAGCGCCGAGGCAGGAAGCTGGACAGCGTGATAGCCGTCTTCGCCCCCGGACAGGGCGCGCAGTCCCCCGGCATGTTCTCCCCGTGGCTCGAGCTGCCCGGCGTCGACGCGCAGCTCGCCGAGTTCTCCGAGGCCACCGGACTCGACCTGCTGGCCCTGGGCACGACGGCGAGTGCCGACGACATCAAGGACACCGCGGTCACCCAACCGCTGCTCGTCGCGCTGGGCGTCATCGCCGCCTCGCAGCTCGGCCTCGAGGCCGCCGGCGAGCGGGTCGTGGCCGGGCACAGCGTCGGCGAGCTGACCGCCGCCGGCGTCGCCGGAGCGCTGTCCCCCGTCGATGCCGTCGCCTTCGCCGGACGCCGCGGGGCCGAGATGGCCGCCGCCTGCGCCGCCACCCCGACCGGCATGTCGGCGGTCCTCGGCGGCGACCCCGACGCGGTCGTCGCGGCCATCGAGGCCGCCGGGCTCACCCCGGCCAACCGCAACGGCGCCGGCCAGATCGTCGCCGCGGGCGCGCTCGACGCGCTCGAGAAGTTCGCCGCCGAACCGCCCGCCGGGGCGCGCGTCCGCCCCCTCGCCGTCGCCGGCGCCTTCCACACGCACTACATGGCCTCGGCCGAGCAGGCCCTGGGCGCCTACACCGCCGGCCTGACGGTCGCCGATCCGCGACCGATCCTGCTGTCCAACGCCGACGGCGCGGGCGTCGACACCGGCGCCGACCTGATCGCCCGGCTCGTCCGCCAGGTCACCCTCCCGGTGCGCTGGGATCTCTGCCTGCGCACGTGCGCCGACCTCGGCGTCACCGCCGCCATCGAGCTCGCCCCGGGCGGCGTCCTCACCGGCATCGCCAAGCGCGAGCTCAAGGGCGTGGACCTCGTCGCCGTCAAAACGCCGGACGACCTCGACGCCGCCCGCGCGCTGGTCGCCGCGAACCCGCAGCACGGGCAGGGCGAGCACACTCCCGAGGTGCGCGTCGTCGTCACCCCGGCCAAGGGCGTCTTCACCCGCGACGAATCGGTCGACGCGGGCCGCGAGATCGCCCAGGGCGCGCGCATCGGCACCGTCCGCACCAACCGCGACGAGCACGAGGTCGTCGCGCCCACCGCCGGGGTGCTCGCCGAGTGGCTGCACCACGACGGCGACATCGTCGCGGCCGGCCTCCCGGTCGCCCGGCTCACCAACGGATCGGAGTGACTTCGTGACTCTCGCCGCGCTCCCCGGGCCGCCCGGAACCCGCATCCTCGGGCTGGGCCACTACCGCCCGGGCAACGTCGTCACCAACCACGACCTCATCGCCCGTGGCGTCGACACCGACGACGAGTGGATCAAGTCCCGTGTCGGCATCGCCGAGCGGCGCTGGGCCGACCCCGACGAGTCGGTCGTCGACATGGCCGAGCAGGCCGCCAGCAAGGCGCTCGCCGCGAGCGGCGTCTCGACCGACGACATCGACCTCGTGCTCGTCGCCACGTGCACGATGGTCACCCAGATCCCGGCCGCCGCACCCGAGCTGGCCAGCCGCCTCGGCATCCACGCGCCGGGCGCCTACGACGTCAACTCCGGCTGCTCCGGGTTCGTCTACGCGCTCAACGCGGCGTCGGCCGCCGTGCTCACCGGCCAGGCCCGCAACGTCCTGGTCGTAGCGGCCGAGCGGTTCTCCGGCTGGCTCGACATGACCGACCGCAGCACCTGCATCATCCTGGGCGACGGCGCCGGCGCGGCCGTCGTCGGGCCGTCCGACACTGCCGGTCTCGGACCGGTGGTGTGGGGCAGCGACGGCGCGCAGTTCGACACCGTGGCCATCGACGCCGAGAGCCGGCTGTTCCGTCAGGAGGGCCAGGCGGTCTACCGCTGGGCCACCGGCGAGATGGCGCCGATCGGCATCGAGGCGTGCAAGCGGGCCGGGCTCGAGCCCTCCGACATCGTCGCCTTCGTGCCGCACCAGGCCAACCTGCGCATCATCGACGCGCTGGCGCGACGCATCAACCTCCCCAACGCGATCATCGCCCGTGACATCGTGACCTCGGGCAACACGTCGGCCGCGACAATCCCACTCGCGCTCTCGCGCATGGTCGAGGCCGGCGAGATCCCGTCGGGTGCGCCCGTCCTGCTGCTCGGCTTCGGCTCCGGCCTCGCCTACGCGGCCCAGGTCGTGCTCGCCCCGTGAGAACGCCGTCCGTACCGGACGGTATCCATCCCGCATCACCGAACCGAAAGGAAGATCCCGTGGCCAGTGCCGACGAGATCCGTGAAGGACTCGCCTCCATCCTCAACGAGGTCGCCGACGTGAGCGCCGAGGACGTCAGCGACGAGAAGAGCTTCGTCGACGACCTCGACGTCGACTCGCTGTCGATGGTCGAGGTCGCGATGGCCGCCGAGGAGAAGTTCGGCGTCAAGATCCCCGATGACGAGCTGCCCAAGCTCAAGACCGTCGGCGACGCCGTCAACTACATCGCTGCGAACGACAAGTCCTGAGCTCATGGCTCTCCGCAGTGAAGACGTCGTCGTCACCGGACTCGGTGCGACAACGCCTCTCGGTGGTGACGTGGCGACGTTCTGGGATGGCCTTCTCGAAGGCCGTTCCGGCGTCGCCGCGATCACCGACGACTGGGCCGAGCCGCTGTCCGTGCGCATCGCCGCGCGGATGGCGGTCGACCCGACCGAGATCCTGTCCCGCGTCCAGGCCCGCCGCCTCGACCGCGCCGAGCAGGCCGCGATCGTCGCGTCCCGCGAGGCGTGGGCCGATGCCGGGTTCACCGGCCGCTCCGACGAGAACGGGCTCGACCCCGTCCGCGTCGCGGTGGTCATCGGCACCGGGATCGGCGGGGTCACCAGCCTGCTGACCCAGTACGACCTGATGAAGGCGGGCGGCCCGGGCAAGGTGTCGCCGTTGCTCATCCCCATGAACATGCCGAACGGCCCGGCGGCCTACGTCGGGCTCGAGATCGGCGCGCGGGCGGGCGTGCACACCACGGTCAGCGCCTGCGCGTCGGGCGCCGAAGCGGTGGCCCACGGGCTCGACCTCATCCAGCTCGGGCGCGCCGACGTCGTCCTGGTCGGCGGCACCGAGGCCTGCATCCACCCGCTGAACATCGCCGGCTTCGCGCAGATGCGCGCGATGTCGACCCGCAACGACGAGCCCGAGCGCGCCTCGCGCCCGTTCGACAAGGGTCGTGACGGTTTCGTGCTCGGTGAGGGTGCCGGTGCGCTGGTCCTGGAGCGGGCGTCGTCCGCGCAGGCCCGCGGTCGCACCCCCTACGCCGTGCTCGCCGGCGCCGGCATCACGTCGGACTCCTACGACATCGTCAAGCCCGACCCCGAGGGCAACGGCCAGCGCCGCGCAGCGCTGTCGGCGCTCGAGCGGTCCGGCCTCGCGGCGTCGGACGTCGTGCACGTGAATGCCCACGCCACGTCGACGCCCACGGGCGACGGCGCCGAGGCGAAGTGGATCGGCGAGCTGCTCGGCGAGCAGACGGTCGTGTCGGCGACGAAGTCGATGACCGGCCACCTGCTCGGTGCGGCCGGCGCGATCGAGGCCGTGGCCACCGTTCTCTCGGTGAAGCACGACATCGTGCCGCCGACGATCAACCTCGACGACCCCGACGACGACCTGCGCGTCGACGTCCCGGACAAGGCCCGGGAGATGACGGTGCCGGCGGCGCTGAACGACTCGTTCGGGTTCGGTGGGCACAACGTCGCGCTGCTGTTCCGCAAGGCCTGAGCCGCCTTCTAGGAGGAACCTGTGACCGCCCTACGCTTCGCTCCGGGCGCCGAAGGCCGTGCCCCTCTGTCACTCGCTCGCCGAGCTGGATCATGACCGCCCTGGCCGAGACGCCGGCGAGCATCGACCCGCGCGACCCCGTCGTGCGGCTGGAGAAGCTCTTCGACCTCGGCTCGGTCACGCTGCTGCACGAGCGTGACGACAGCGGCGTCGTCGCGGCCCGCGGCCGCATCAACGGGATGCCGGCGGCGGCCTACTGCACCGACGCCACCGTCATGGGCGGGGCGATGGGCGAGGCCGGCTGCCGGCACATCGTCGACACCATCGACACCGCGGTGCGCGAGCGGGTGCCGGTCATCGGGCTGTGGCACTCCGGCGGGGCCCGGCTGGCCGAGGGCGTGCTCGCGCTGCACGCCGTCGGCCTGGTGTTCCAGGCGATGATCCGCGCGTCCGGACGCGTCCCGCAGATCTCGGTCGTGCTCGGCCCGGCTGCCGGCGGCGCCGCGTACGGCCCGGCTCTCACCGACATCGTGATCATGGCGACCGGCGGGCGCGTGTTCGTCACCGGCCCCGACGTCGTCCGTTCGGTCACCGGCGAGAACGTCGACATGGAATCGCTGGGCGGCCCCGACACCCACGGCCGGCGCAGCGGCGTCGTGCACGTGGTCACCGACGACGAGGACTCGGCCCTGGCCGCGGCCCAGTCGGTCACCTCGCTGCTGGCGCGTCCCGGCACCTTCGACCTCGCCCAGCTGGGCCCGGCGCACGACGTCAGCGCCCTGCTGCCCGACAACCCCAAGCGGGCCTACGACGTCCACCCGATCGTCGCGAGCCTGCTCGACGAGGGCGGATTCATCGAACTGCACGCCAGGTGGGCCCCGAACGTCGTCACCGGCCTCGGCCGACTCACCGGGCGCACCGTCGGCGTGATCGCGAACAACCCGCTGCGGCTCGGCGGCTGCCTCGACTCGCCGTCGGCCGAGAAGGCGGCCCGCTTCGTGCGCATGTGCGACGCGTTCGGCGTGCCGCTGGTCGTCCTCGTCGACGTGCCCGGCTACCTGCCCGGTGTCGGTCAGGAGTGGGACGGGATCGTGCGCCGCGGCGCCAAGTTGCTGCACGCGTTCGGCGAGTCCGTGGTCCCGCGGGTCACCCTCGTGACCCGCAAGACCTACGGCGGCGCCTACATCGCGATGAACTCCCGGGCGCTCGGCGCCACCCGCGTCTTCGCCTGGCCCGGCGCCGAGGTGGCCGTCATGGGCGCCGCTGCCGCCGTCGGCATCCTGCACCGCAAGAAGCTCGCCGCCGCGCCCCCCGGGGAGCGCGAGGCCCTGCACGCGCAGCTGGCCGAGGAGCACGCGCGCATCGCCGGCGGTATCGGTCGCGCCCTGGAGCTCGGCGTCGTCGACGAGGTCATCGACCCCTCGACGACGCGAGCGGCGATCGCCGAGGCGCTCGCCGCCGCCCCCACCGGCCGAGGGGCCCACGGCAACATCCCGCTGTAGCCGATCCGCCCGTCCGGCGGTGCCGCTTGCGATCTTCCTGCTGTGACGTGGCCCGGACTCCGTCCGGGCATGAGGATCGGTGGTTCAGACGACGTTGTTCAGCAGCGTCACCGGGGCGCCGTCGCCGCCCTGGCGGTAGGGCTCGAGCTCGGCGTCCCAGGCGGAGCCGAGGAGTTCGGCGAGGCCATGGCGGAACTCGTCGGAGGTGCGCGCGCGGCTGGCGAGGCCGCGGAGGCGCTCCTCGCCGACGAGCACGTCGCCGTTGATCGAGACGGTGCTGCGGTGGAAGCCGCGGCCGGGAACGTAGGCGAGGCGCTCGCCGTCGCTGATCGAGGTGCCGTCCTCCGTGACCTCGAAGACCAGCATCGGCCAGGAGCGCAGGGCGGCGCAGAGCTTGGCGGCGGTGCCGACCGGACCGGTCCAGGTGGCCTCCGCGCGCAGGTGCGACGGCGTGACCGGCTGCCCGGCCCACTGCAGCCGGGCCGGCCGCTCGAGCACGCCGGCCAGCGCCCACTCCACGTGCGGCGCTATGGCCGACGGGCAGCAGTGCATGTAGATGACGCCGCGCGTCATCGGGACGGCACGGCTCTTGAGCCCGCGCGGATCATCAGTGCGGACGTTGGTCATCGCACACCTCCCTTGTCGACGGCGACGCCTTCCCCAGCGATTCCGTCCGGCTCAGGTGGTGTATGCCGCCCATTGTGGCGCATGGGACACGTGTTACGCCAGCGGGACGGCCGAGCCGACCGAACCTGGCGGCGGCGCCATCCGTAGGGCAAAGCTGAGAGGGTCAACGACGAGCAGGAGGCAGCGATGACAGACCAACCGTCGAGCGTGGTGATCGTGGGTGGCGGTCTCGCCGGGGCGAAGACCGCCGAGGCGCTGCGCGCGCAGGGCTATCGGGGTCCGATCACGATCGTCGGCGCCGAGCGGCACGCCCCGTACGAGCGGCCGCCGCTGTCGAAGGACTACCTGGCGGGCAAGTCCGACTTCGACGCCGCGCTCGTGCACCCGGCCGACTGGTACGCCGACCACGACATCGACCTGCGCCTGGGCGCCGAGGCGGTCGCGGTGCGCACGACCGCCCACGCCGTCGAGCTGGCCGACGGCGAGCGCCTCCACTACGGCGCGCTCGTGCTGGCCACCGGCAGCGAGCCCCGGGTGCTGCCGATCTCCGGCGCCGAGCACGCGCTGACCCTGCGCACGCGCGAGGACTCCGACGCCATCAAGGCGTGCTTCGGCGAGGGCCGTCGGCTGATCGTGATCGGCGCCGGCTGGATCGGCCTCGAGGTCGCCGCGGCGGCCCGCGGCGCCGGCACCGACGTCACCGTGCTCGAGTCGGCCGAACTCCCCCTGCTCGGCGTGCTCGGGCGCGAGATGGCCACCGTCTTCGCGCAGCTGCACCGCGACCACGGCGTCGACCTGCAGCTCGGCGCCTCCATCGCCGAGGTCGTCGTCGACGGCGAGCGCGCGGTCGGGGTCCGCCTCGCGGACGGCACCGAGATCGCGGCCGACGCGGTCGTGTCCGGCGTCGGCGTGCGGCCCCGCGTCGAGCTGGCCGGCTCGGCCGGGCTCGACGTCGACAACGGCGTGCTGGTCGACGCCTCGTTGCGCACGAGCGATCCCGAGATCTTCGCCGTCGGCGACATCGCCAACCACGACCACCCGAAGCTCGGCCGGTTGCGGGTCGAGCACTGGGCCACCGCGCTCAACCAGCCGGCCACCGCGGCGGCCGCGATCCTGGGCGGCGACGCACCGTACGACAACCTGCCCTACTTCTTCAGCGACCAGTTCGACCTCGGCATGGAGTACGTCGGCCACGCCTCCCCCGGTTCCTACGCCAAGGTGATCGTGCGGGGCGACCTCGGCCCGCGCGAGTTCGTGGCGTTCTGGCTCGACGCCGAGGACCGCGTCCTGGCCGCGATGAACGTCAACGTGTGGGACGTCCTCGACGACATCAAGCCGCTCATCGCCGACGGCACGCCCGTCGACCCGGACAAGCTGGCCGACCCGGACGTCGCGCTGACCGCGGTCAGTCGCTGACCAGGGCGGTCAGCACCGCGCCGAGCGGCGCGTCGACCTTCACGTCGGCCAGCGGGTCGCCGCGCGTGTCGCCCTGGTTGACGATCGCGACCGAGATGCCCAGGGCGGCCGCGCGGCGGACGAAACGCAGGCCCGACATGACGGTGAGGGACGAGCCGAGGACCAGCAGCGAGCGGGCGCCCTCGACGAGCGCGTAGCAGGCGTCGACCCGCGGTCGCGGCACGTTCTCGCCGAAGAACACGACATCGGGCTTGAGCAGGTCGGACGCGCAGTAGGCGCAGCCGACCGGGACGAAGCCGTCCAGCTGGTCGTCGGAGAGTTCGACGTCGCCGTCGGGGTTGATCCGGGTGATCGCCGCCCCGAAGTCGGGATTGGCCGCCCGCAGCCGCTCGTCCAGCTCGGCCCGGGTGACCCGGATGCCACAGGACAGGCAGACGACGAGGTCGAGCCCGCCGTGCAACTCGATGACGTCCCGCGCCCCGGCGGCCTGGTGCAGCCCGTCGACGTTCTGGGTGATGATGCCGCGCAGCGCGCCCTGGTGTTGCAGCGCCGCGACGGCCCGGTGGCCGTCGTTCGGCCGGGCCGAGGCGATCTGGCGCCAGCCGAGGTAGCTGCGGGCCCAGTAGCGGCGCCGCGCGGACTCCGACCCGACGAAGGTCTGGTAGGTCATCGGCCCGACCCGCCGGGTGGCGCCGGTCGGACCGCGGTAGTCGGGGATGCCCGACTCCGTCGACAGCCCGGCCCCCGACAGCACCACCGCTCCGCCGGCGGCCACGAGGGTGCGCAGCGGCGCCAACTCGTCGGCGGCGGTGGTCGTCACCGTTCCATGGTGCCTGATTCGACCGGCGGCGTTCAGCCGTCGGCGAGGGCCCGGCCGTAGCGGTCCTCGACCCGCCGGCGCATCGTGTCGTCGTGGGCCGACGCGGGCTGGATGAAGATCTCGTCCAGCACCTGCCATTTCTCCCGCAGTTCGTGATCGAGCCGCACGCAGGCCTCTTCGAGCTCGGCCCCCGAGGTCGTGTCGACGAAGTCGACGCGGCAGCAGAGCAGGATGCTGTCGGTGCCGGTCAGCATGGTGAGCAGGTCGACGACGTCGTCGACCTCGGGCTGCTCCTCCAGCCACTCCTCGATCGCCCTGATCAGGCGTGGATCGGCCTGCTGGCCGACCAGCAGCGTCTTGCAGGCGCGCACCAGTACGACACAGACCACGAGCAGCAGGGCCCCGATGACGATGGAGGCCAGGCCGTCCCAGAACTGGTTGCCGGTGGCCTGGTGCAACCCGACGCCGGCCGCGGCGACGGCCAGGCCGACGATGGCGGCGCTGTCCTCGAGCAGCACGCTGTTGACCGTGGGGTCGCGCGGCGTGCGCACGTAGTCGCCCAGCGACAGGCGCATCCGCCTGGTCTCGGCCCGCATCTGCCTGGCCGCCTGCCGCAGCGAGATGCCCTCGAGCACTGCGGCCAGGCCCAGCACCGGGTAGTTGATCCAGAGCATGTCGGCGTCCTCGGCCGGCCCGACGATCGTCTCGTACCCCTGGTAGAAGCTGAAGATGGCGCCCGAGACGAAGATGGCGACGGCCGCGATCAGCGACCAGAAGTAGCGCTCCTTGCCGTAGCCGAAGGGGTGCGAGCGGTCGGCCGGGCGGGCCGAGCGCCTCTGGGCGACCAGCAGCAGCACCTCGGTCGTGCTGTCTCCGGCGGAGTGCGCCGCCTCGGACAGCAGCGCCGCCGAACCGGTGATGAGCCCGGCGACGAGCTTCAGCAGGCCGACGCCGACGTTGGCCGCGAGCGCGAGCAGCACGGTGAGGGCGCTCTCGCTCTCCTCCTGGTTCCGGCCCGTGCCGGCGCCACGGACGACGGGATCGCCGTCGCCCGGCCGGATCGGATGCTGAGAAGTCACCCAGGCAACGTTCCCAGCGACCGGCCACTGCTACCCCGCCCGCGACGGGTGAATACCCTGATCCCGCACGTGTGACCCATCCCGCCCCCGGCCGAATCCGAAATAACGCGGCGGGCCCGCGGCTTGGGGGCTACGGCAGGGTCCGTCCCGAACCAGAAGGGTCACCATGGCGAGCGTCGCTTACGAGATGTCGCATCTCGACATGCTCGAGTCCGAGGCCGTCCACATCTTCCGCGAGGTCGCGGCCACCATCGAGAAGCCCGCGCTGCTGTTCTCCGGCGGCAAGGACTCGGTGGTGATGCTGCACCTGGCGGTGAAGGCGTTCTGGCCCGCACCCGTCCCCTTCCCGGTGATGCACGTCGACACCGGGCAGAACTTCGACGAGGTCATCGCGTTCCGCGACCGCACGGTCGAGCGCTACGGCCTGCGGCTCATCGTCTCCAGCGTCCAGGACGACATCGACGCCGGACGCTCGCACGAGGACCACCCGAACGCGCCGCGCAACCAGCTGCAGACGGTGTCGCTGCTGCGCGGCATCACCGAGAACCGGTTCGGCGCCGTTTTCGGCGGGGCGCGGCGTGACGAGGAGAAGGCCCGGGCCAAGGAGCGCGTGTTCAGCTTCCGCGACGAGTTCGGCCAGTGGGACCCCCGCAACCAGCGCCCGGAGCTGTGGAGCCTGTACAACGGCCGGCACCGCAAGGGCGAGAACATGCGGGTCTTCCCGCTGTCGAACTGGACCGAGCTCGACATCTGGTCCTACATCCTGGCCGAGCGCATCGAGCTGCCCGACCTCTACTACGCGCACAGACGCGAGGTCGTCGAGCGTGACGGCATGCTGCTCGCCGTCAACCGCTTCATCGAGCCGACCGACGCCGAGACGCCGTTCGAGGCGACGGTGCGCTTCCGCACGATCGGCGACGCCACCTGCACCGGCTGCGTCCAGTCGAACGCGGCCACCGCCGAGGACGTCGTCGCCGAGGTCGCGGCCGCCCGCATCACCGAGCGCGGCGCCACCCGCGCCGACGACCGCATCTCCGAGGCCGGCATGGAAGACCGCAAGAAGGAGGGGTACTTCTGATGTCCCAGCTCCTGAGACTGGCCACCGCCGGCAGCGTCGACGACGGGAAGTCGACGCTCATCGGACGCCTGCTCTTCGACTCGAAGGCCATCTTCGAGGACCAGCTGTCGGCGGTCGAGAAGACCAGCCTGTCCCGCGGGCAGGACACCCCCGACCTCGCGTTGCTGACCGACGGCCTGCGGGCCGAGCGCGAGCAGGGCATCACCATCGACGTCGCCTACCGCTACTTCGCGACGCCCAAGCGCAAGTTCATCATCGCCGACACCCCCGGGCACATCCAGTACACGCGCAACATGGTCACCGGCGCATCGACGGCCGACCTGGCACTGATCCTCATCGACGCCCGCAACGGCGTGCTCGAGCAGTCGCGCCGGCACGCCTTCCTGGCCAGCCTGCTCGGCATCCCGCACCTCGTCGTCTGCATCAACAAGATGGATCTCGTCGACTTCTCCCAGGAGCGCTTCGAGGAGATCCGCGACGAGTTCCGCCGCTTCGCCATGAAGCTCGAGGTCTCCGACCTGTCGTTCATCCCCGTGTCGGCCCTCTCCGGCGACAACGTCGTGCAGCGCAGCCAGTCGATGCCCTGGTACGAGGGCACCTCGCTGCTGCACCACCTCGAGGACGTGCACATCGCGTCCGACCGCAACCTCATCGACACCCGGTTCCCGGTGCAGTACGTGATCCGGCCGCACCAGTCGTCCGATGCCGCGCTGCACGACTTCCGCGGCTACGGCGGCACGGTGGCCGGCGGTGTGGTGCGTACCGGCGACGAGGTGACGGTGCTGCCCTCCGGTTTCCAGACCGCGGTCAAGGCCGTCTGGGGGCCGGGCGGCAAGGAGCTCCGCGAGGCGTTCGCCGGCCAGGCCGTCACCCTCGAACTCCGCGACGACATCGACATCGCCCGGGGCGACCTGATCTGCCGCCCGCACAACCGCCCGCACGTCGGGCAGGACCTCGACGCGATGGTCTGCTGGCTGACCGCCGAGTCGTCGCTGACGCCGGGCGGGCGCTACACGCTGCAGCACACGACCCGGTCGACCCGCGCCGTCGTGCGCTCGCTCGACTACCGCCTGGACGTTAACACGCTGCACCGCGACGAGTCCGCGTCCGGGCTCACGCTCAACGAGATCGGCCGCGTCCGGCTGCGCACCCAGCAGCCGCTGCTGTTCGACGCCTACCGGCGCAGCCGCGACACGGGCAGCTTCATCCTCATCGACGAGGCCACCAACAACACGGTGGCCGCCGGCATGATCACCGGCCCGAGCGCGCAGAACGCGAACGTCGTCTGGCACGGCGGGTCGGTGCAGCGCGCCGAGCGGGCCACGCGCGGCATGACCGTGTGGCTCACCGGACTGTCGGGCTCGGGCAAGTCGAGCGTCGCGGCCGAGCTCGAGCGTCGCCTCGTCGCGTCGTCGCGGCCGGCCTACCTGCTCGACGGCGACAACCTGCGGCACGGCCTCAACGCCGACCTCGGGTTCTCCGTCGACGACCGCGCCGAGAACGTCCGGCGGGTCGGCGAGGTGGCCAAGCTGCTGGCCGACGCCGGCGTCGTGTCGATCGTGTCGCTGGTGAGTCCCTACGCGGTCGACCGCGACCGGGCCCGCGCCGCGCACGCCGAGGCCGGGCTGCCGTTCGTCGAGATCTTCGTCGACACGCCGCTCGAGATCTGCGAGGCCCGCGACCCGAAGGGCATGTACGCCAAGGCCCGGGCCGGTGAGATCAAGAACTTCACCGGCATCGACGACCCCTACGAGGCCCCCGAGTCGCCCCACCTGCGGCTGCGCCCCGAGGACGGCGACGAGGCCGCCCAGGCCGCGCTGGTTCTCGAGTTGGTCGAGCGGATTGCCGAGTGAGCAGCGATGCGCGGCTGGCCGCCCGGCTGGCCGAGGAGGCGGGGCGGCTGCTGCTCCGCCTGCAGCGTGAGAGCGGCTTGACCGGCAAGGAGCTCGGCAAGCGTGGCGACGCCGACTCGAACGGGCTCATCCTCGACGCGCTCGCCGCCGAGCGTCCGGATGACGCCGTGCTGTCGGAGGAGTCGGTCGACTCCCCCGCCCGGCTCGACGCCGATCGGGTCTGGATCATCGACCCGCTCGACGGGACGCGCGAGTACGGCCTGCCCGGACGTCCCGACTGGGCGGTGCACGTCGCGCTGTGGCAGCGGGGTCGCGGCATCACCGACGCCGCGGTGTCCCAGCCGGCGCTCTCGGCGGTGCACGCCACCGATGACGCGGCGGCGGCCGACGGCGCGCCCGAACGGCCCCGCTTCCTCGTCAGCGACAGCCGCCCGCCGGCCTGGGC
Source organism: Jatrophihabitans sp. (assembly GCF_036000465.1). Classification (GTDB taxonomy): domain Bacteria; phylum Actinomycetota; class Actinomycetes; order Mycobacteriales; family Jatrophihabitantaceae; genus Jatrophihabitans. The sequence goes on from NZ_DASYFV010000001.1 coordinate 34,316, forward strand.
CTCGTCGGTCGCGGCGGCGCTCGGGGCCGAGCTCGTGCCGATGGGCTCGGCCGGCGCCAAGGCGATGGCCGTCCTGCGCGGCGACGCCGAGGCGTACCTGCACTCCGGCGGCCAGTGGGAGTGGGATTCCGCCGCCCCGGTCGGCGTCGTCCTCGCCGCCGGCCTGCACGCCTCCCGCATCGACGGCCGCCCGCTCGAGTACAACCTCCCGCACCCGTACCTGCCCGACCTGCTGATCTGTCGTTCCGAGCTGGCCGAACCTCTCCTCCGCGAGATCGCCGCTGCGCTCTGAGGTGTCCTGATTGACCGTTTCGCCCGCTGGTGCCAGGCTCGGCGGCGGAGGTCGATGATCATGACATCGGAGTTCGCGGTCCTGCTCGCCGGAACCGGCGCCGTCCTTCTGCTGGCGGCCGGCGCCACAGCACGCCGCCGTCACGTGGGTCGGCCCGCGCCCGTGCGCGGAATCCTCGTCGCCGTCGGCGTCCTCGCCGACTGGTGGCTGTTCGACGCGGCGTTCGCCCACCAGTTCGGCCCGCAGAGGTGGCTGCTCGTCCCGCTGATCCTGGTCAACGTCCTGCTCGCCTTCGGGGCGATCTACGGCGGCACCGGACTCCGGATGCACGACGACGGATCCACGCTGGGCGGCGGCACCATGGGCATGTTGCTCGGCCGCGACGCGTCGCTGCGGGCCAACGGTTACGACCACGACCTGCGCCGCTGAGCCGCCGCTACGGTAGGGCGGAGCCGAGAGGAGTTCGCGATGACCGATCCGGAGAGCACCACGCAACTGCGGGCCGCCGACCTGGCCGAGGTCGAGGTCGACGAGGCCGACGCGGAATCGCGCGACGCGCCGCTCGAGGCCGACGCGGCCGACGTCGCCGAGCAGCGCCACGACCTCGCCGACGGCGGGGACGACCCCGACGAGCGCGATCGGTGACCGACCGGAATCAACCGGGCGCCGTCATTCACAGCAATCTTTCATACGCGCGGGTAAGCTAGATCAACTCGCACGACTCCGCGCCGCTCGGCGTCGATGGCCGGCGGGTCCAGGCGGCGTATGAGACCGCCGGAAAGCGGGGCACGTGACCGCAACCTCCGAACGACGCAACGATCCCGACCGGCCCGGCGCCAGCATGTCCGTCGACACCGTGCGCTTCGACGCCAGCCGCGCCAACCTCAAGGTCGTCGGCGAACTCGACCTCGCCACCGCCGCGCCCCTCTGGGCCGTGCTGCAGGGCCACCTTGCCGCCGGGCGCCGCTACCTCCGCCTCGACCTGTCCGAGGTGACCTTCATCGACGCCACCGCGCTCAGCGGCATCGCCCGCGCGCACCGGGATCTCCTGGCCGTCCGCGGCACACTCGTCATCACCGGCGTCCGGGCCCGGGTCCACCGCGTCCTGCGTCTCACCGGCCTGGACGAGGTGCTCTTCGTCGGCGGCGCGCGCGCCGACGACGACACCTTCGCACCGGGCGAGCACGCCGACCTCCTCGCCGCCGAACTCGACAGCGTCGAGTGAACGCTTCCGAATCGACGCCCGCCGGTCGCCGCCCTAGGGTCAGGGCGTGCCCGCGTTACCGGTGAGTAATGACGTCGAGGTCGAGCCGCTCGGCCCGGACTCGCTCATGTGGACCTACTTCGGCGACTGGCGGGGCGTGCTGCTCTCGCTGTGGGCCGGGTCGATGCAGAACATGCACCCGCAGCTGGGCGCCGGCGTCGAGGAGCACTCGCGCTTCTTCGACGAGCGCTGGCAGCGGCTGTACCGCTCGCTCTACCCGATCGGCGGCTGCGTCTACGACGGCGACCGCGCAGCCGAGACGGCCCGGACGGTGCGCGACTACCACCTGACCATCAAGGGCATCGACAAGCACGGGCGCCCGTACAGCGCGCTCAACCCCGACACCTACTTCTGGGCCCACGCGACGTTCGTGATGATCCCGGTGCTGATCTGCGAGCACTTCGGCCGGCCGATGACGCCCGCGCAGAAGGAGCAGCTCTACGCCGAGGGCGTGCAGTGGTGGCGCCTGTACGGCCTCTCCATGCGGCCCGTGCCGCCCGACTGGGACTCGTTCCGAACCTACTTCGAGACGACGAGCGCCGAGGTGCTCGAGGACAACAAGGCGACCCGTGACGTTCTCGACATCGCCCGCATCGCCAAACCGCCGACGGCGCAGTGGCTGCCCGAACCGGTCTGGTCGCTGTTACGCATCCCGATCAGCCGCGGCTTCGTCTGGCTGACCGTCGGGCTCTACTCCCCCGCCGTGCGCGAGCGGCTCGGCTACCGCTGGAGCGCCCGCGACGAGCGCGCCTTCCGGCTCGTCGGCCGGGCGATCGGCACCGCCTGGCGGCTGGTTCCGCACGACCGGCGCTTCCACCCGCGGGCCCGGTCGGCCTGGCAACGCTCGCGGGGGCAGCGCCCGGCGGACGCGCCGCTGGTCGAGACGCCGGCGCGCAACCTGCCGCCGATGCACGAGCGGGATCGGCCGACGCACTACTGCCCGACCGCCTGAAGCTTCTTCCCGCGCCGCCCGAACGAGAGCAGGATCCAGCCATGCCCGGAATCACGCCCCTTCCGACGTTCACCGCGACCTTCCAGGACACCGTCGCGAAGCACCCCCACAACCTCGCCCTGAGCACGCCGGACGGTTCGGTGCGGCTCACCTGGCGCCAGTACGGGCAGCGCGTGCAGCGCATCGCGACCGGCCTCGCTGCGCTCGGGGTGACCCGCGGCGAGACGGTCGGCATCATGCTGACCAACCGGCCCGAGTTCCACCTCGTCGACACCGCGGCGCTGCACACCGGGGCCACGCCGTTCTCGATCTACAACACCCTGGCGCCGGAACAGATCGCGCACCTGTTCGGCAACGCCGGTAACCGCGTCGTGGTCTGCGAGGAGCAGTTCCTCGACCAGATCCGCAAGGCGGCCGACGCGACCGAGACGAAGGTCGAGCACATTGTCTGCGTCGACGGCCGGCCGCCGGGCACGATCTCGCTCGAGGACCTCGAATCCCGGTCGGCCGAGGGCTTCGACTTCGAGGCCTCCTGGCGCGCGGTCGAGCCCACCGACGTCCTCACGATCATCTACACGTCGGGCACGACGGGGCCGTCCAAGGGCGTGGAGCTGACGCACGCCGGCATGAACGCCGAGATCGAGGGCATGTCCGCGGTGGCGCCGGTGACCGTCGAGGACTCGGTGATCTCCTACCTGCCCGACGCGCACATCGCGAACCGCTGGGGCGCGCACTACACGAGCCTCGCGACCGGCATGCACATCGTCACGCTGGCCGACATGAAGCAGATGATCTCGGTGCTGCCGAGCGTGCGGCCGACGTTCTTCGGTGCCGTGCCGCAGGTCTGGTACAAGCTGAAGGCCGGCATCGAGGCCCAGCTGGCGGCCGAGAAGTCGCCGGTGAAGAAGCGGCTCGCGACGTGGGCGTTCGACGTCGGCAAGCGCCGGGCCCGCCTGATGTCCGACCGCAAGCCCGTGCCCGTGACGCTCAAGGCGCAGCACGCGATCGCCGAGAAGGTCGTCTTCAGCGCGGTGCGGGCGAAACTCGGGCTCGACCGGGTCAAGTTCGCGGCGACCGGCGCGGCCGCCATCGACCCGCAGGCGCTCGAGTTCGTGCTCGCGCTCGGCCTGCCGTGCTGCGAGATCTGGGGCATGAGCGAGATCTCGTGCGCCGCCACGGTGAATCCGCCCGACGGCATCCGCATCGGTACGGTCGGCAAGGCGATCGCGCCGGCCGAGCTGCGCATCGCCGACGACGGCGAGCTGCTGGTGCGCGGCCCGCTCGTGATGAAGGGCTACCGCAACGACCCGGAGAAGACGGCCGAGGCGATCGACGCCGACGGCTGGCTGCACACCGGCGACATCGCCTCCATCGACGGCGACGGCTACGTCCGCATCGTCGACCGCAAGAAGGAGTTGATGATCAACGCGTCGGGCAAGAACATGTCGCCGTCGAACATCGAGGGGACGATCAAGGTCAGCTGCCCGCTCATCGGTTCGGCCGTCGCGATCGGCGACGACCGGCCTTTCGTCGTCGCGCTGATCACGCTCGACCCGGACGCCGCGGCGGCCTTCGCCTCGGCACACGGGCTGACCGACGCCTCCCCCGCCGCGCTCGCCGACGACCCCGCGGTGCACGACGCGATCGACGCCGGCATCAAGGAGGCCAACACCAAGCTGGCCCGGGTCGAGCAGATCAAGAAGTTCGTCGTGCTGCCCGACGTCTGGGAGCCCGGCGGCGACGAGGTCACGCCGACGATGAAGCTGAAGCGCAAGCCGATCGCGTCGAAGTACGCCGAGCAGATCGAGGCCCTCTACACGCGTTGATCG
>NZ_DASYFV010000002.1:0-1911 GCF_036000465.1 Jatrophihabitans sp.
ACGCGGCACCGGCCGCACGTCCGGCTCGACCGAGAACGACAGCCCGACCGGGTGCCCCGGCGTCGGGTACGGGTCCTGGCCCACGATCAGCACCCGCACGTCGGCGAACGGCTGGGTGAACGCACGCAAGATGTTCTTGCCCGCCGGCAGGTAGGTGCGCCCGGCCGCGACCTCGGCGCGCAGGAAGTCGCCCATCGCCGAGATCTCGCCGGCGACCGGCTTCAGCGCTGCGGCCCAGCCGTCCTCGACGACGTCGACCAGGTTCACGAAAGGACGAGCTTCGGCACGCCCGGCGGCTCGAACCCGAACACCTGACCGTAGAAGGACAGCGACGACTCGTAGACGTCGATCAACGTCTCGCGCTTGCGGAACCCGTGCGACTCGCCCTCGTAGGGGCGGTACGCGTGCGGGATCCCCTTGCTCTGCAGGGCGTCCCGGAACAGCTCTGCCTGCGACGGCGGGACGATCGGGTCGTCGAGCCCCTGCAGCAACAGCACCGGGCAGGACAGCCCGTCGACGTGGTTGAGCGGCGCCCGCTCCTCGTACAGGTCGGCCGCCTCGGGCAGCGGCCCGACCAGACCGTCGACGTAGCGCGACTCGAAGTCGTGGGTGTCCTTGACGAAGTTGGTGAGCTCGGCCACCCCGAACAGCGACACGCCGCAGGCGAAGGCGTCGGACGTGGTCAGCGCGGCCAGCACCGTCCACCCGCCCGCCGAGCCGCCCTCGATGCCGAGCCGGGCCGGGTCGGCGATGCCGGCGTCGGCCAGCCCGCGCACCGCGGCAACCGTGTCCTGGACGTCGACGACGCCCCACTGCCCGCGCAACCGGTTGCGGTACTCGCGGCCGTAGCCCGTCGACCCGCCGTAGTTGACGTCGACAACGCCGATGCCGCGGCTGGTGAAGTAACCGATCAGGCCCACGGCATGGACGACCGTGGGCTCCGCCTGACCGGTCGGGCCGCCGTGCACCAGCGCGACGAACGGCGCCAGCTCGCCCTCGGGCGCGACGAAGTCCGGGTTGTGCGGCGGGTACACGATCACGTGCACCTCGCGCCCGTCGTTGGCCGGACCGCCCTCGACCGTCATCAGCCGGGCCTCGGGCAGGTACGCCGGGTCGGGCGCCTCGTCGAGTGCCAGCCGGACGTCGGTCAGCTCGCGGCTGCCCAGGTCGAGCAGCCGCGATCCGGCGACGGTGCGCGAACCGCCGGTGCCGAGCAGCACGCGGTCGCCGTCGACAGCGCCGAGGGTCACCGAGCTGATGTTGCCGAGGTCGATGTCGTCGTACTTGCCGGTGGCCGGATCGAGGACGGCCAGGATGTCGTCGCCGAACGTGCGCACGGTGAGCAGCCGTCCGTCGTCGAGGATCCGGTACCAGTTCGAGCCGAGCTGCCACATCGGGCCGCCGAGGTCGGCGTCGACCGGGGCCACGGCCACGGCGTCGAGGCCGTCCAGCCCGATCGTGTACAGGTTCCAGAAGCCGCTGACGTCGCTGATCGCGTAGAGCGTCTCGGCATCGCGCCACTCGGGCTGCAGGATCGACTCGTCGATCGCGCCGAGCAGCGTGCGGTGCGGCCCGCACGTGCCGTCGTCCTGCAGGTCGGCGACGCGCAGCTCGGTGCCGTCCCACGGCATCTGCGGATGCTCCCACGCGATCCAGGCGAGCCGGCGCCCGTCCGGCGAGATCCGCGGGTAGGCGAGAAAGTGCGAGCCGCCGACCACCGATCTGATCTTGGCCGGATCGTCCGCGGCCGAACCGTCGATCGGCACGGCGACGATGTCGCGGGTCACCGACCCGTCCTCGGCGTGCCGCTCGCGTACGCACCAGACCTCGCCGACGCGCAGGAACTGCAGCTCGGCGTAGCGCCACGCCGCGGGCTGCGGCGGTTCCGGTGTCAGCGGGACGGGCTCGCCG
>NZ_DASYFV010000003.1:0-3162 GCF_036000465.1 Jatrophihabitans sp.
CATGGCCAGGGCGATGATCGCGAGGATCGCGAGGATGACCGGCAGCTGGCCCGACGGCGACTTGTCGGCCGAGGCGAGGTCGATCGTCTTGTTCTTGCCGGTGCTGTCCTGCGTGACGACCGACGACGGCTTGGCCGACGGCGTGCCGCTCACCGGCGCGAGGTTGCCGATCTGCGTGCCCGTGCCGGGCAGGGCGCCGTTGTAGAAGCCGCCCCCGCCGTTCGAGCCGTAGACGGCCGCACCCTGGCCGTGCGGGACGATCTGGTCGGGGACGGTGAGCCCCGGCGGGGTGTAGACACCCCCGGCCGGCGCGGTCGTCTTCGCGCCGCCGACCGGCAGCGACGGCGGCTTCGGCAGCAGGTTCGGGATGGACGGCGCGGCGATGGTCGGCACCGAGACACCCGGGATCGAGACGGTGGGCAGCTGGCCGACGACCGGCAGGCTCGGCGCCGCGCTCACGCTGGGCAGCTGGATCGAGATGCCGCCCGCCGGCGGGTCGGTGGCGACGACGATCTGGCCAGAGTAGGTGCCGGACGCGTTGACTTTGATGCCTGCTGCAGCAAGCTGCGGGAAATTCAGACTGAAGGGCACAGGCGGAAGGCCGAGAACCGATGCAGACTCGGCGGTCCAGGTGAAGTTGTACTTGCCCGCAGTGGGGAAGGTGAACGTCTTGGCCTCGGTGCCCTTGAGCACCGTGTCCTTCGTGCCGCCGGGGACGCCGGAGAAATCGACCTTGACCTCGTAAGTCGTGAGGCCCAGGTTGTCGACCAGGCTCCCGAGTCCGAGCTTGTCGAGCCCAGCGGTCGGCACGGTGGCGGCGCTGAACTTGACGGAGTCGCCCGGGTGCACGCCGACGATCGTGCCGCCGACGGGGCTGGATGCGGTTGCCACGCCCGACAGCGACAGCTGCGCGTTGACGGTGGCGCTCGCGGCCTGCGCGGGGGTCATGGCGAGGAGGACCGAGGTGGCCAGCCCGAGGGCGGCGCCGCCCATGAGCCAGCGCAGGCGCGAACGACCACCGCGTTGCTCGTGACGTCCCGACATCAGTTCTCCTCACTGAAAACACACAAGCGGCTCTACGACCAATCGACGCAGAGTCGCTCAGAGTTTAACGCAATCGCTGTCCCACTAAACGACCGATCGAGGCCGGGGATACGGCGGCTGTGAGCGAGTCGGGTGTCGGAGCCGGCCCGTACTGTGCGGAGCATGTCAGCCATCGGTGCCCATGTCGATTCGAACGACCCGCTCCCGGCGGCCGCCGCGAACGGTGCCGCCGCGATCCAGTTCTTCCTCACCGACCCGCAGGCCTGGAAGGCGCCGTCCGAGCACCCGCACGCCGACGCGATCCGGGCCAGCGAGCTGACCGTCTACATCCACGCGCCGTACCGCATCAACGTCGCGACGACCAACAACCGCATCCGGGTGCCGAGCCGCAAGCTGCTGGCCCAGCACGCCACGGCGGCCGCCGCCATCGGGGCGAAGGCGATCATCGTGCACGGCGGGCACCTCAACGAGGGCGACGACCCGGGAATCGGCATCGAGAACTGGCGTAAGACCTTCGCCTACGCCCAGAACGACGGCGGCTTCGCGCTGCCCGTGCTCATCGAGAACACCGCCGGCGGCACGAACGCGATGGCCCGCCGCTTCGACCGGCTCGCCCGGCTGTGGGACGCCGTGGGCGAGTTCGGCGCCGGCTTCTGCCTCGACACCTGCCACGCCCACGCCGGCGGCGAGGACCTCGCCGGCATCGTCGACCGGGTCAAGGCCATCACCGGCCGCATCGATCTCGTGCACGCGAACGACAGCCGCGACGCTTTCGACTCCGGCGCCGACCGGCACGCCACCTTCGGCCAGGGTCAGATCGACCCGTCGGTGATCGCCGACGTGTGCCGGGCCGCCGGCAGCGACGTCATCGTCGAGACCCCGGCGGCCGGCCAGGGCGACGACATCGCCTACCTGCGGGCGTCGGTCTGAGCGTCGTCGAACTCGACGTCGAGCCCCTCGCCGTCGTCGTAGGGCGCGCGGTCCCACCAGTCGGGGGCGTGATCGAAGGCGCCACCGCCCGGGTCGTCCGAGCCGTCGAGGCGGACGACGTCGAGCCACGGGCACCACATCTCGCGGACGACGAGCGCGGCCAGCCCGAGCAGCATCAGGTCCCGGACCACGAGTAGCAGCACGAGCCAGCCGTAGTTGATGCCGTGGTCGGGCACGGTGCCGCCGAGCAGCACGGTCAGGGTGACGATCCAGACCAGCACCTCGGTGAACTGCCAGACCAGGTTGAGCCGCCAGCGCGGCCGCGCCAGCGCGAGCAGCGGCACCAGCCACAGCGAGTACTGCGGGCTCCACACCTTCGTGGTCAGCAGGAACGCGAGCACGACGAGGAACGCCACCTGCGCCACCCGGGGCCGTACCGGCGCCCGCAGCGCGAGCACGGCCACCACGGCCAGCGCGCCGATCAGCGCGATGGCGACGGCCGGGCCGGGCGGCACCCAGTAGGGCGCGTCGCCGTCGGCGAGCGACCCGTTGGTGAGCGTGCGTCCGATCGCCCAGATGGTCGAGCGCTCGGTGGGCCGCTCGATGCTGAACTGGTAGAACTCCCACCAGCCGCGGTGGTAGGCCAGCGCCACCGGACCGTTGACCGCGAGCCAGACCAGCCCGGCGCACAGCGTCGCCCACAGCACGTCGGCGAACTTGCGGGTGCGGACGGCCAGGATCGCGAGGGCCACCAGCAGGAAGACGGGATAGAGCTTCGCCGCCGTGCCGAGCCCGATGAGCGCGCCGGCGAGCACCGGTTTCTGCCGGGCCCAGGCCCACAGCGCGCCCGAGGCGAACGCCATCGCGAGCAGGTCCCAGTTCGAGAAGGCGTGGAAGACGAGCAGCGGGGAGAGGGCGAAGATCGCGGCGTCGTACGGGCGTCCCCGCGCGGTCTGGGCCGTGGCACCGGCAACCACCAACCCGCACAGCGAGAGCAGCAGTGCGGTCAGCGCCCCGAAGATGACGAGCTCGGACCAGTGCGTGTCGAGGGAGTGGATGCCGCGGGTGAGGTCGGCGGTCAGCCACATGAAGGCGCCCGTGAGCACCGGGTACTCGACCGCGGTGTCGCGATAGGGCACGCCGCCGACGTCCAGGCGCTCGTCCGACCAGAGGGGGACGACGTCGGAA
>NZ_DASYFV010000004.1:0-152267 GCF_036000465.1 Jatrophihabitans sp.
GATCGCCTCCTCGGTCTCGGCCGTCCAGGCCGAACCCATGATCGTCCTGAACGCGTTGACGAGGGCCTGCCCGGCGATGTCGTAGTGCCGCGGCTCGACGTCGAACTTGCGGTGGTCGACGCCGAGCTGGTCGAGGTGGGCCGCCATCGACTCGGGGTCGTCGGCGACGACCCACTGGAGGAGTGCGCGGCCGAAGTCGTCGCGCTGGGCCGACATGTTCGACGGGAACATCTGGAACGCCTCGTCGCCGAGGGCGAAGAACAGCTCGGCGTAGAAGGTGCGCACGAGCTGGTCGGCGCGGTCGCTGACGCAGTCCCAGGCGGCGCGGACGACCGCGCGGTCGTAGGGCTTGGCCACGACCGGCGTCAGGGCCGGCGGGGTCGGGGGCGTGTAGAAACCCGGCACCGGAACGGGCGCGCTGCGCAGTTCGGCGGCACCGACGACAAGACCCCCGGCCGTGGGACCGGGGGCGAAGAACTGAGCGGTCGGCGCCTCGTCGAGATCGGGTCTCGGGGCGCCGGCAAGATCAGCTCTGGGTGGATGCGGCAGCGGGCGCGGGGAGGCGTGCACCCCGTTCGTACCGTTGAATCGCGTTCCGTCAGCGGTGTCGGTCTTCGGCGGTACGTAGTAGCCGTTCGTGGCCGGCGCGACGGGCTCGGGTCGGGCGCCGTTGCGGGGCAGACGCAGCTGGCCGGTGGACGGGTCGGCCTGATGGCGGTGAACGGGGGCGTCGGTCACCGCGCGGCGGGCGCGACGCTCACGTCCGGCCTCGTCGGACGAGCGCCATTTGTCGAGGGCCTGTCGAAGCCCCATGGGTGTGCCTCCAGTTGACGTCGAATCCGACTGTAGCGGGTATGCCCGTATGGACGATGTACCGTAAATCGAGCCGAAAGGGAGGTTGTCTGGTGAGTCCCAAAGGTACGCCGAAGCCTGGTTCCGACGGTGAACACCTCCTCCAAGATCTTTACGGCACCGGCGATCGCGCCGATCGCTTCTACCGCGAGCAGATGCTCGACACCCTCACTCCACGCATGGTGGAGTTCCTCCGCAGCCAGACCCAGATGATTGTCGCGACGGTCGATTCCGACGGCCGTCCCGACGCCTCCGTCCGCTTCGGCGAGCCCGGTTTCGTCGCCCCTCTGGACGAGCGGACGCTGTGCTGGCCGGAGCTGCGGGGCAACGGCGTGCTCACCACGCTCGGCAACATCTCCAAGAACCCGGCCGCCCACCTCATGTTCCTCGACCACGCCGAGCGCATCGGGCTGCACCTGCGCGGTGACGCGACCATCGTCGAGGCCGACGACATGCGCGACGAGCACCTGTCCCTCGCGCACTCGCCGAGCGCCGGACGGGCCCCTGACCGCTTTGTCGTGTTCGCGCTGGAGACGAGCTACATCCACTGCCGCAAGCACTTCCCGAAGGAGTCGGGGACAGTCCAGTGGGGCACCGACGACATGCGGGCCAAGGGCGGCGACTACTTCGGCGCCAAGGACACCCCGTCGCCGTGGTCGCGCCCCGACGAGGGCTGAATCACCTCGACTGGACGCCGCGCGCCCGATCGCTAGCGTGACCTCGACTGAGGAGGTCACATTGGGTTCGTCGGACGCATCGAGCAGCGTCGAGATCGCCGCGACGCCGGAGCGCGTCTACGCCCTCATCACCGACCTCGCGGTCCTCGCCGAGCTGGCCGAGGAGACCGCGACGATGCGCTGGGTGTCCGGCGACACCGCCGCGCCGGGGTCGGTCTTCCGCGGGGCGAACCGCAACGGGTGGCGCCGCTGGTCGACCCGCTGCACCGTCACCGCCGCCGAACCCGGACGGTGCTTCGGCTTCGACGTCGTCTTCCCGCCGGGGCTGCCCGTCTCGCGCTGGCAGTACGACCTCGAGGCCACGCCCGCCGGCTGCCGGGTCACCGAGACCACCTGGGACCACCGCTCGGGACTCTTCGCCGCCCTCAGCGGCCTGGCGACGGGCGTGAGCGATCGCGGGCAGACGAACGCCGAGCACATCGAAGCCACCCTGGCCCGCCTGAAGGCCCGGGCCGAAAGCAGCTGACGTACTGCGGGGCGGCTCGGGGATCGGGCATGCTCGTGGCATGGACGCCGCCCTCCACCGCATCGAGGTACTCCCCGGGTCCGGCCGCTACGCGGTCACCTTCGTCGGGGTCGACGGCCTCGAGCAGACCGCGGTCGCCGAGATCGCCGACGACACGCTCGTCGTCGCCGAATCCAGCCTGCCCGCCGGGTGGACCACCTCGTCGGAGCGCTTCCTGGCGGCGGCCGAGACGGTGTTCGCCTTCGAGCGCGCCCGGTCGGTCGGCTCGTCCGGGCTGACCCTGCGCGACGTCGACGGCGGGTGGGACGTCACGCTCGGCAACGTCACCCTCGACGCCTCGGGCGGCCCGACCTGCGCCGAGCACGGCAACATGAAGGAGGAGGACTCGGTCTGGGTCTGCGCCGGCTGCGGGGCCCGGGCGACCCTCGGCTGACGCTCGCGCCGGTTGCGGCAAGCGCTGAACTGTTGTTCACTGCTTGCCATGGCTTACCGCCGCACGCCGCAGATCCAGGCGCGGCTGGACGCCCAGCGCCAGGCGATCCTGGCCGGCGCGGCCCAGCTGCTCGCCGAGCAGGGCTACGCCGGCTGCAGCATGGCCGGCGTCGCTGCCCGCGCCGGCATCGCCAGCGGCACGCTCTACAACCACTTCACCAGCAAGTCCGACCTCCTCGCCGAGCTGTTCCGCACCGTGGTGACCCGCGAGGTCGAGGCGGTGCGGGCCGCAGCCGCCGCCGAGAGCAGTGCTCTCGACCGCACGACCGCGGTCATCGAGACCTTCGCCGGGCGGGCGCTGAAGCAGCCTCGCCGGGCGTACGCCCTGCTCGCCGAGCCGGTCGACCCGGCGGTCGACGAGCTGCGCCTCGAGTTCCGCCGGGCCTTCCGCGACGTCATCGCCGCGGCCGTCGAGCAGGGGGTCGCCGACGGCGAGCTGCCGCCGCAGAACCCGACCGTCGTCGCCGCCGCCCTCGTCGGCGCCATCGGCGAGGCGCTCGTCGGCCCGCTCGCCAGTGGCGTGGCCGAGCCCGACGCCGTACCCACCCTGATCGAGTTCGCCCATCGCGCCGTCGGAGGTACCGCCCGTGCCCACGCATGACGTCACCAACCAGGTCCCGCCGATCGTCGGCCACGACATCAGCACCCAGCCGGCGCTCTTCGAGGGCCTGCACCGCGAGGGCGCGGGGTGGGCCGAGGCCGAGGTGCGCGAGCTCGCGCTCCTCGGCAACAGCGAGGAGATGCAGCTCGCCGGGCGGCTCGCCAACGAGCACCCGCCGGTGCTGCGAACGCACGACCGCTACGGCAACCGCGTCGACGAGGTCGAGTACCTGCCGCAGTATCACGACCTGATGCGGACAGCTGTGGGCCACGGCCTGCACGGCGCCCCATGGGCGTCGCAGCGAGCGGGGGAGCACGTCGCCCGCGCGGCCAAGGTCATCGCCTGGGGCGTGGCCGACGCCGGCCACCTGTGCCCGATCTCGATGACCTACGCGGTGGTGCCGGCACTGCGCACCACGCCGGATCTCGCGGCCGCGTACGAGCCGCTGCTGAGCAACCGCGAGTACGACCCGGAGCTGGCGGCTCCGCTGGGCAAGCGCGGTCTGATCGCCGGCATGTCCATGACAGAGAAGCAGGGCGGTTCGGACGTCCGGGCCAACACCACCCGCGCCGTCCCGGCCGGAGACGACACCTACCGGCTGACCGGCCACAAGTGGTTCACCTCGGCCCCGATGTCCGACCTGTTCCTGACCCTCGCCCAGGCGCCGGGCGGGCTGTCCTGCTTCCTCGTGCCGCGGGTGCTGCCCGACGGCACGCCCAACGCGTTCTTCCTGCAGCGACTCAAGGACAAGCTCGGGAACAAGTCCAACGCCTCCGGCGAGGTCGAGTACGACGACGCGTTCGGCTGGCTCGTCGGCGAGGAAGGCCGCGGGGTCGCGACGATCATCGAGATGGTCAACATGACGCGGCTCGACTGCGCGCTCATGGCCGCGGGCGGCATGCGCCTCGGCACGGCGCACGCGATCCACCACGCCACGCACCGGCACGCCTTCGGCAAGGCGCTCGTCGACCAGCCGGCAATGGTCAACGTGCTTGCCGATCTGGCCGTCGACTCCGAGGCGGCCACGACCGTGGTCATGCGCATCGCCGGCGCCGTCGACCGCGCGACCCGGGGCGACCAGGCCGAGGCCCTCTTCCGCCGGGTAGCGCTGTCGGTCACCAAGTACTTCCTCTGCAAGCGGCTCTCGTCGCACACGGTCGAGGCGCTCGAGTGCCTCGGCGGCAACGGCTACATCGAGGACTCCGGGATGCCGCGGCTCTACCGCGAGGCGCCGCTCATCTCGATCTGGGAGGGCTCGGGCAACGTCGCTGCCCTCGACACGCTGCGGGCGATGGCCAAGGAGCCGGCGGCCGTCGAGGCGTTCTTCGCCGAGCTCGACCTCGCCGCCGGGGCCGATGCCCGCTACGACGACGCGTTCGCCCTGCTGCGGAAGGACTTCTCCGACCTCGAGAGCCTGCAGTTCCGGGCCCGCCGCATCGTCGAGCGCATGGCCCTGCTGCTGCAGGGTTCGCTGCTACTGCGGGTCGGGAACCCGGCCGTCGCCGACGCGTTCGTCGCATCCCGGCTCGCCGGCGACTGGGGCGTCGCCTACGGCACCCTGCCCGCGGGCATCGACACCGCGACGATCCTCGATCGCGCCCGGGTCACTGCATGACCGAGCCCGGTTGGCCGCGCGGCCTGACCGACGGCGACGACTCGCTGTTCGCCGGGCGCCCGACCCCGATCGACGAGGCCACCTACCCGACGCTCACCTACGAGGTCACCGGCCGCATCGCCCGCATCACGTTCGACCGGGCGGCACAGGGCAACGCCATCACCCCGGACACCCCGCTCGACCTCGCCCACGCCGTCGAGCGCGCCGACCTCGACCCGCGCGTCCACGTCATGGTCGTCTCCGGACGGGGGAGCGGCTTCTGCGGCGGGTACGACCTCTCGCTGTTCGCCGAGCAGGACATGGCCGAGGCGCGCTCGCAGGACGGGACCCGTGCCGGGACGGTGCTGGACCCGGTCGCCCAGGCCCGCAACCACGACCCGTCGCGCGTGTGGGACCCGATGGTCGACTACGCGATGATGAGCCGGTTCAACCGCGGCTTCGCGAGCCTGCTGCACGCGAACAAGCCGACCGTGGCCAAGCTGCACGGCTTCTGCATCGCCGGCGGCACCGACATCGCGCTGTTCGCCGACCAGGTCGTCGCGGCGGCCGACACCAAGATCGGCTACCCGCCGACGCGCGTCTGGGGCATCCCGGCGGCCGGCATGTGGGCGCACCGGTTGGGCGACCAGCGGGCCAAGCGCCTGCTGTTCACCGGCGACACGATCACCGGCGCCGAGGCGGCCGAGTGGGGCCTGGCCGTCGAGGCGCCCGAGCCGGACGAGCTCGACGCGCGCACCGAGATCCTGCTCGAACGCATCGCCCGGATGCCACTGAACCAGCTGGTCATGGCCAAGCTGGCGCTCAACGCGCCGCTGCTGGCCCAGGGCGTCGCGACGAGCGGCATGATCAGCACCGTCTTCGACGGGATCGCGCGGCACACCCGCGAGGGCCACGGCTTCGCCGAGCGGGCCACGTCGGTCGGCTTCCGGCAGGCCGTGCGCGACCGGGACGAGCCGTTCGGCGACGCCGGCCGGACGGTCTTCCGCGGCTGACCCGGCCCCCTTGTTGGGAACGGTTCTCATATCCGTTACTGTTAGCGAGTGCTTCCGATCCGCCTCGTCGCCGCGCTGCTGAGCGCCGCCTCCGTGCTCGCGGCCTGTGGCGCGGCGGGCGACAGCGCCGGCGGCAACGGCCTGCCGACGAGCCGGCCGGACCCGAACGACCACCGCATCCAGGTGCTCGCGGCCGAGAGCCTGTGGGGCGACCTCGCCGCCCAGATCGGCGGCGCGCTGGTGCACGTCACCTCGATCCTGGACAACCCGAACCAGGATCCCCACGAGTACCAGAGCGGGGTGGGTGACGCCGCGGCCGTTGCCGACGCGCAGGTCGTCGTCGTCAACGGGGTCGACTACGACCCGTTCATGCAGCGGCTGCTCTCGGTCGACACCTCGGCCACCCGCACCGTGGTCACGATCGCGACCGTGGTCGGCGCGGGCAACGGCGCCAACCCACACCTCTGGTACGACCCGGCCTACGTCGAGCGGGCCGCGGTCGCCATCGCGGCGGCCCTGACCGAGCGGCAGCCGGCCCACGCCGCCGGGTTCGCCCGGGGCCTCGCCGCGGCCCGGGCCGCGGTGCGCCAGGTCGTCGCGGTCATCCGCCGCATCCGCGTGGCCCATGCCGGGGAGTCCGTCGGCTACACGGAGGGGGTCCCGTACTACCTCGTCCGGTCGGCCGGGCTGACGCTCGGCACCCCGATCGGCTTCTCCCGCGCGATCGAGGACGGCACCGATCCGAGTCCGGGCGACAGCGCCCACTTCGAGCAGGCCATCACCGGACGGCGCATCCGCGCGCTGCTGCTCAACACCCAGGTCGGCGACCGCGAGACCGCCCGGCTGGCCGGTCTGGCCCGCAGCCACGGCGTGCCCGTGGTCGGCGTGGGCGAGACGCTGCCGCCGGGCCGGCACCTGCAGGCCTGGCAGGCCGCGCAGGCCGAAGCGCTGCTGGCGGCCCTCGATGGTTGAGCCGACCGTCCGGCTGCGCGACGCCGCGGTCACCTTCGGGGCCCGGACGCTCTGGGGTGGCCTCGACCTCGACGTCGCGCCGGGGGAGTTCCTCGCCGTCCTCGGCCCCAACGGCGGCGGCAAGACGACCCTGCTCAAGGTGCTGCTCGGCCTGCAGCCGCTGAGCCGCGGCCGCGGCGAGGTGTGCGGGCAGCGGCCGCACCGGGGCAGTGCGGCCGTCGGTTACGTGCCCCAGCAGAACGCGTTCGACCGCGACGTCGCTCTGCGCGGCCGCGATCTCGTCCGGCTCGGGCTGGACGGTCACCGGTGGGGGCTGCGACGCCCCGCGCACGGCGCCCGCGAGGCCGTCGACCGCGCGATCGCCGAGGTCGGCGCGACCGACTACGCCGACGCCCCCCTCGGGATGCTGTCGGGGGGCGAGCAGCAGCGGCTGCGCATCGCCCAGGCCCTGCTCGGCGACCCCGAGGTGCTGCTCTGCGACGAGCCGCTGCTCAGCCTCGATCTGCACCGGCAGCAGAGCATCAGCGCGCTCATCGACGAGCGGCGGCGCCGCGCGAACACCTCGGTCCTGTTCGTCACCCACGAGATCAACCCGATCCTGCCGATGGTCGATCGGGTGCTGTACCTGGTCGGGCGGCGCTGGGCGATCGGCACCCCCGACGAGGTGCTGACCACCGAACGTCTCAGCGCGCTGTACGGCACCGACATCGACGTGCTGCGGGTCCGGGGCCGCATCGTCGTCATCGGCACGCCGGACGCGCCGCACGGCGAGGCCGACGGCGGGCACCACCATCACCCGAGCGGCGACGACCACACGCACGAGCCGAGCGAGGTGACGCGGTGATCGGCTTCCTGCTCGGGTTGCCGGCGGTGCAGCACGCCTTCGTCGCGGCCAGCCTCGTCGCGGTCATCAGCGGCCTGCTCGGACCGTTCGTCATCACCCGGCGCGCGGCCTTCGCCGTGCACGGCGTCTCGGAACTGTCCTTCACCGGCGCCGCGGCCGGGCTGCTCTTCTTCGACAACCGGCTGCTCGGCGCCATCGTCGGCAGTCTCGTCGTGGCTGTGGCCATCGCGATACTGGGGGCGCGCGAGCACGAGCGCGACGCCGCGATCGGCGTGACGCTCGCCTTCGGCCTCGGGGTCGGGGTCTTCCTGCTCAGCCGCCTGCGCAACTTCGGCACCCAGGCGACGAGCCTGCTGTTCGGCCAGATCTTCGGGGTGAGCACCGCGGACATCGCCGTCCTGGCGGTCATCGCGGTGCTGGTGCTGGCGGTCACGGTCGTGATCTACCGGCCGTTGCTCTTCGCGTCGGTCGATCCGGAACTCGCCGAGGCGCGCGGGGTGCCGGTGCGCCTGCTCGGCCTGGTGTTCCTGGTGCTGCTCGCCCTCACGGTGACGGAGGCGGCGCAGATCGTCGGGACGACGCTGGTGCTGTGCCTGGTCATCACGCCGGCGGCGGCGGCGCATCAGCTGTCGGCGCGTCCCGGAGCGGTCGCAGGCCTGTCGGTGCTGATCGCCCTGCTGGCGGCCGACGGCGGCATCTTCGCCAGCCTGTCGGTGGATGTCACGCCGAGCGTGCCGATCACGACCATCAGCTTCGCGCTCTACGTGCTCGCCCGGTTGATCGGGCCGCGGTTGCGGTCACGCCGTCGGGTGGCCGCCATGGCGGCGGCTGCGAGCGCCTAGGGGAGGGGCGCCCGGGGAGGGGTTCTCGGGTCAGCCGGCGCGGCGGTGCGGCGAAGCGGCGAGCAGGGCGTGACGCCGGGCGGCGACGCTCTGGCCGTTCGGCAGCAACTCGCCGAAGTCCTCGAACAGGACGACGCCGTTGCAGAGCAGGCTCCAGCCCTGCTCCGGGTGCGCCGACACCACGTGGGCGGCGTCGCGGTCGAAGGCGTCGGCGGTGGGGCAGCAGGGGGTGTGCGCGCAGGGGTGGTGCGCATCCGTCTCGATCTGGGTGTCGATCATCGTGTGTCCTGTAATCGCTTCCGGTGTGGGCTCGACCCTAGTGTGCACGTCTCCTGCAAGTTGTCCAGCACGCACGCTCGGGGTGTTGACAGCTATTCAAATCGGAACTGCTACGTCCTGTGTGAGGTTGGTGTGAGACTGTTATCTCACTGTGACCTAACGCGCGCTTCAACGGGACATTACACACGACGGTCAGGTCCGGCCGTCCCGATCCTGCGCATGTCGCAGGGTTCGTCCCCGCGGGACCCAGTCGGCCAGGACGGCCGGGAAGCCCGCATCCAGGGCGGTCCGGATGACCTCGTCGTCGTCGTCGATCACCGCCGCGATGCCGCGGGGCGCCAGTTCGCGCAGGACGGAGAGCTTGTAGCGCGGGGCGGGGCGGTAGTCACCGTGCGGGCGCATGAACAGCTCGTCGCCGGGCAGCCCGTGTTCGGCGAACCAGTCGAGCGTGACATCGCGTAGCCATTCGGGACGTCCGGTCAACCAGACGATCTCGTGCTCGCGAGCGAGATCGGCGACGAGGCGCGCGCCCTCGACGAGCAGCTCGTCGGCGACCGCGTCCGCGAAGAAGGCCGACCAGGAGCGGCGCCGCTCCAGGTGGTGCAGCCGGTGCCGGACGTCGGCGACGACGCCGTCGACGTCGAACACGGCCAGCACCGTCCCAGCCTAGGGGGCCCCGTACCGCGGCACCGCCGAACGCCGGTACACGCCGGTATAGTCAGTGACTCGTGCGATTCATTGGCTCCGAACCGACCTTCGACCTGACCTATGACGACGTGTTCATGGTCCCGGCCCGATCCGACGTCGGCTCCCGTTTCGACGTCGATCTGACCACCACCGACGGCAGCGGGACGACCCTGCCGCTCGTGGTCGCGAACATGACCGCGGTCGCCGGCCGGCGGATGGCCGAGACGGTCGCCCGCCGCGGCGGACTCACCGTCCTTCCGCAGGACATCCCCGTGCCGGTGGTGCACGAGGTCGTCGGCTGGGTGAAGCACCGGCACCACGTCGTCGACACCGCGGTCACGCTGGCGCCGCACAGCACCGTCAGCGACGCGCTGAGCCTGCTGGCCAAGCGGGCGCACGGCGCGGTCGTGGTGGTCGAGCACGACAAGCCGGTCGGCGTGGTCACCGAGGCCGATTGCACCGGCGCCGAGCGCTTCGCCCAGCTGCACCAGGTGATGACGCCGGACCCGCTGACCCTCACCGAACCCATCGACCCGGCCCGCGCGTTCGAGGTGCTCGACGCGCAGCGCCGCAAGCTCGCCCCGGTGGTCGACGCCGACGGCAGGCTGGTCGGCATCCTGACCCGGCTCGGCGCGCTGCGCGCCACCATCTACACGCCGGCGCTCGACCCGCAGGGGCGCCTGCGCGTCGCCGCGGCGATGGGCGTGAACGGTGACGTCAAGGCCCGGGCGGCCGACCTGCTGGACGCCGGCATCGACCTGCTCGTGCTCGACACCGCGCACGGCCACCAGCGCCGCATGATCGAGGCCCTCGAGGCCGTCCGCGCGCTGTCGCCCCACGTGCCGGTCGTCGCCGGCAACGTCGTGTCGGCCGAGGGCACCCGCGATCTCATCGCCGCCGGGGCCGACATCGTCAAGGTCGGCGTCGGCCCGGGCGCCATGTGCACGACCCGGATGATGACCGGCGTCGGGCGGCCGCAGTTCTCGGCGGTGCTCGAATGCGCGCAGGCGGCCACCGAACTGGGGAAGCACGTGTGGGCCGACGGCGGGGTCCGCCACCCCCGCGACGTCGCGCTGGCCCTGGCCGCCGGCGCCTCCGCGGTGATGATCGGCTCCTGGTTCGCCGGGACGTTCGAGAGCCCGGGCGACCTGCACGTGGCAGCCGACGGCCGGGCCTACAAGGACAGCTTCGGCATGGCGTCGGCCCGGGCCGTGGCCAGCCGCACGAGCGGTGAGAGCGCGTTCGAGCGGGCCCGCAAGGGGCTGTTCGAGGAGGGCATCTCGACCGGGCGCATGTACCTCGACCCGGCGCGTCCGGGCGTCGAGGACCTGATCGACACGATCATCGCCGGTGTCCGGTCGGCCTGCACCTATGCCGGGGCCACGACGCTCGCCGAACTGCACGAGCGCGCGGTCGTCGGGGTGCAGAGCTCGGCCGGCTACGCCGAGGGTCGGCCGCTGCACGCCGGCTGGTGAGACCATGACGGCATGAGCGGGCACGGGCACGACCACCGGCCGTCGGCCCAGGCCGACCGGCGGTGGCTGCTGGCCGCACTGGGCGTGATCGTCGTGTTCATGGCGGCCGAGATCGTCGCCGGTCTGCTGGCGCACTCGCTGGCCCTGCTCGCCGACGCGGGCCACATGCTCACCGACGCCGCCGCCCTGGCCCTCGCCGTCATCGCCTCGCGCATCGCCGAGCGACCGGCCCGCGGCGCGTACACCTACGGCTTCGCCCGGGTCGATGCGTTGTCGGGGCAGGTCAACGGCATCACCCTGCTGCTGCTCGCCGTCTGGTTCGCCTTCGAGGGCATCCGGCGCCTCGTCCACCCGTCCGGGGTGCACGGCGGCGTGGTGGCGGTCGTCGCCGTCATCGGCGCGGCGGTCAATCTGGTCGCCACCTACCTGGCCGGGCGGGCCGACCGCGACGGGCTGAACGTGCGCGGCGTCCTGGCGCACCTCGTGACCGACGTGTGGGCGTTCGCCGCCACCTTCGTCGCCGGGCTCGTCATCGTCTGGACCGGCTGGCGGCAGGCCGATCCGGTGGCGTCACTGCTGGTGGCGGCGCTGATGGCCTGGACGGGGTGGCGGCTGGTGCACGAGGCCGGCCGGGTGTTCCTCGAGGCGGCGCCACCCGGCGTCGACCCGCAGGCGCTCGGCGCCGAGCTGGCCGCGGCCGACGGGGTCGCCGAACTGCACGACCTGCACGTCTGGGTGCTCGGCTCGAGCGAGGCGGCGCTGTCGGCGCACGTGCTCGTCGACCTGGAGTACGACTGCCACGAGGTCGCCGGCCGGCTGCGGACGATGCTCGGCCGCGACCACGGCATCGGTCACGTGACCCTGCAGGTCGATCATCTCGACGCCGCGACCCACGTCGCCGAGCACTGCACGGACGCGCACGGCACGGTGCACGTCGCGCCGGCCGCCACCGACTGAGCGGCGGTCCGGCCTGCGGCTCGTCCTCGCGCCGGGCCGGACGGGCCGAAAGCTGACAGAATCGGTGCATGCTGCTGCCGATGCCTCCGACGAGTTCGCTGTTCCTGATGGCGGAATCCCGCGAACACCCTATGCACGTCGGCAGCCTGCAGCTGTTCCAGCCGCCCGAGGGGGCCACCGCCCTCGACGTCCGCCGCATGTTCGACGACGCGATCGGCGTCGACGAGGTCGCGCCGCTGTTCCAGAAGCGTCCGCGCCGCTCGATCTCGACGCTCGGGCAGTGGGCCTGGGAGACCGACCGGGCCTTCGACCTCGAGCACCATGTTCGGCGCAACGCCCTGCCCGCGCCGGGGCGCATCCTCGAACTGCTCGCGCTCTGCTCGCGGCTGCACTCGACGCTGCTCGACCGGCACCGCCCGCTGTGGGAGATGCACCTGATCGAAGGGCTCGAGGACGGCCGCTACGCCGCCTACTTCAAGGTGCACCACTCGCTGGTCGACGGCGTGTCCGCACTGCGCATGCTCTCGCGCCAGCTCTCCACCGACGCCGACGAGCGCAACATGCCCGCGCCCTGGGCGCCACGCGAGCGGGCACCGCGCGAGCCGCGGCCGCGACCCAACCGGGCCAGCACCGCGGCGTCCACGATCAGTGACGCCCTCGGCCTCGGCCCGGCGCTGCTGCGCACGGTGACCCGTGCGATCAACGACCAGAGCGGGTCGATGTCGCTGGCCGCCCCGAAGTCGATGCTCAACGTCGACATCACCGGCGCTCGCCGCTTCGCCGCACAGTCCTGGCCGATCGAACGCATCCGGGGCGTCGGCAAGGCGGCCGACGCCACCGTCAACGACGTCGTGCTCGCCATGTGCTCCGGCGCGCTGCGGCAGTACATGCAGAGCCTGGACGCGCTGCCCGAGTCATCGCTGATCGCGATGGTCCCGGTGTCGCTGCACGGCGACGGCCCCGGCTCGGGCGACGGCGGGGGCAACGCGGTCGGCGCCGTGATGTGCCGCCTCGGCACCGACCTCGACGACGCGGGCGAGCGGCTCGCCACCGTGCATCAGTCGATGGCCGAGGGCAAGGAGGCGCTCTCGACGATGAGCCCGTCGCAGATCCTGGCCATGAGCGCGCTCGGCATCAGCCCGCTGGCGCTGTGGCCGGCGCTGCGGCTGACCGAGACCATGCGGCCGCCGTTCAACCTGATCATCTCGAACGTGCCCGGCCCGCGGGAGCCGATGTACTGGAACGGCGCCCGGCTCGACGGCCTGTACCCGCTGTCGATCCCGCTCGACGGCCAGGCCCTCAACATCACCTGCACGAGCTACTCGAGCGAGATCGCGTTCGGGCTCACCGGGTGCCGGCGGACCGTGCCGCACCTGCAGCGGCTGCTCGGCTACCTCGACGACGAGCTCGCCGCGCTGGAGCGCGCCGTCGGCCTCTGACCCTCAGGCCCCGTGCGGCTGCACGAAGCGGAGTTTGTTGCCGAACGGGTCGCGGATGCCGCAGTCGATGCCGTAGGGCTGCTCGTTCGGCCCGTCGGTGAACTCGACGCCCCTCGCACTGAGCTCCTCGTAGGTCTTGCGGCAGTCGTCGGTGACGAGACCGAACCAGCCGCCCATCGCCCCCTTGGCCACGAGTTCGCGCACCTGCTCGGCGGTCGCCGCGTCCATCGCCGGAGGGCCGGGCCGCTCGAGCAGGATCTCGCGCTCGGGGTGACCCGGGACGCAGACGGTGAGCCAGCGCATGAAGCCGAGGTCCTGATCGGTCTTGACCTCCAACCCGAGCTTGCCGACGTAGAAGTCGAGTGCCTCGTCCTGGTCGAAGACGAAGATCTGCGAGAC
Source organism: Jatrophihabitans sp. (assembly GCF_036000465.1). Lineage (GTDB taxonomy): Bacteria > Actinomycetota > Actinomycetes > Mycobacteriales > Jatrophihabitantaceae > Jatrophihabitans. Next base: position 13,650 of record NZ_DASYFV010000004.1, read on the forward strand.
GTTGATCCCGGTGAACATGTCGTGCCCCTCTCGGTGGTTCGCTGGTCAGGACGACGCTAGTGATCGCGTTCGGTGCGGGCTTCTCCGAAACTGCTCGGTCGCGTCCACGCCATGCCGAAATGGGTCGGCACGTGCGCGATGGGCGTGTTGCCGGCGCGGTACGCACTCGGGGATTCGCCGACGATCTCCCGGAAGGTGCGGCTGAACGTGCCCAGGCTCGTGAATCCGACGGCCATGCAGATGTCGGTGATGCTCGTGTCGCTCTGGCGCAGCAGCGCCATCGCCCGCTCGACGCGGCGACGTTGCAGGTAACGATGCGGGGTCTCGCCGAACGTGGCGCGAAAGGTGCGGATGAAGTGGGCCTCGGACACGTGGGCCACGGCGGCGAGCGCCGGGATGTCGAGCGGCTCGGCGAAGTTGCGGTCCATCGCATCACGGGCGCGCAGCAGGCGCCGGTTCGACTGCTCGACCTCGCGGCTCACGACGTCCAGCCTGCCGCACGTTGCGCGTCCGGCCCCGACCGGTCAGGACGCGCGCGCTCAGAGGTCGAGCGTGATGCGGCCGGTCGCCCGCGAGACGCAGACGGCCACGCGCGACTCGCGCTCGAGGGTGGTCAGGCACCGGTCGCGGTGCTCGACGTCGCCGCCGAGCAGTCGCACCGGGCAGGTTCCGCAGAAGCCCTGCTGGCACGAGTAGGCGACGTCGGGCAGCACCCGCCGGATCGCGATCAGCGCCGTCTCGCTCGCGCCGACCGGGACGACGTGGCCGCTGCGGGCCAGCACGACCTCGAACGGCTTGCCGCCGACGACGGGCGCGGGGGAGAAGCGCTCGAAGTGCAGGGACGCGATCGGGGCGGCCGGAAGCTCGGCCCGGATCGCGTCGATCATCGGCGGCGGGCCGCAGGTGTAGAGCGCGGCGCCGTCGGGAGCCAGGGCGAGCACCTTGGCGGCGTCGGGCGGCCCGTACTCGTCGTCGGGCCGCACGTGCACGCGGTGCGGGTCGAGGGCGGACAGCTCGTCGAGGAACGGCATCGACGCGCGGCTGCGCCCGGTGTAGACGAACTGCCACTCGGCGCCGCGCCGGATCGCGTCGTGCAGCATCGGCCGGATCGGGGTGATGCCGATGCCGCCGGCCACGAACAGGTAGCGGTCGGCCGTGATGAACGGGAAGGCGTTGCGCGGGCCGCGCAGCGTGAGCCGGTCGCCGACGCCGAGCGCGTGGATCGCCCGCGAGCCGCCTCCACCGTCGGCGATGCGACGCACGGCGATGCGGTAGTGGTCGCGCTCGTCCGGGTCGCCGCACAGCGAGTACTGGCGCAGCGCGCCCGACGGCAGCTCGACGTCGACGTGCGCGCCGGGGTGCCAGCGGGGCAGCCGGCCGCCGTCGAGAAGTTCCAGGCGCAGCGAGACGACGTCGTCGGTGAGCCGGTCGAGCGCCGTCACCCGGGTGCGCAGCGACCGGTCGATCGGCGTCGGCTCGGGGCGCAGCAGCCCCGAGACGCCCGACACCTTCTCGTAGGCGGTGACGACGAGCGCCAGGGCGCGCATCGTCGTCGCGCGCGGCCGGTAGCCGGTGCTCACCTGTGCGCGTCGGCGGCCAGGGCCACGGGCGACTGCGCCAGGTAGGCCACCGCCTGGCTGGTCGAGCCCTCCTGGGTCGGGTGGTAGCCCGGCTGCAGGTAGCGCCACGCACAGCCGACGACGTTGAGGTAGCTCGGGGTGAGCCCCTTCCCGGCCGACAGCACGAGGTCGCGCCACCGCGGCTTCTGCGGCGGATCGAGGGTCGGGTCGGCCGCCATCAGGTACCGCACGCCGCGGATCCAGAGGTAGACGAGAGCGGTCGCACCCACCACGTACGTGCGCGCCCGTCGCACGTAGCGCCCGTCGACGTGCATGTAGACGTCGTAGGCGACCGAGCGGTGCTCGACCTCCTCGGCCCCGTGCCAGCGCAGCAGGTCGAGCATCCGCTCGTCGGCCCCGGCGACGTCCAGCCCGGGGGAGTTGAGGATCCAATTGCCGAGGAACGCGGTCACGTGCTCGATCGCGGCGATGAGCGCGATGCGCTCGATCAGCCACTCCTCGCGCTTCGCCCCGGTGAGCCGGCGGGTGCCGAGGAGGCGGCGGAACAGGTGCTCGAGGTCGGCGACATACTCCGAGGTATCGAGGCCCTGTGACTCGAAGTAGTCCTGCACGCCCAGGTGCGCGGCGGCGTGCATGCCCTCCTGGCCGATGAAGCCGAGGACGTCCTCGCGCAGCCGGTCGTCCTTGATGAGCGGCAGGGCCTCGCTGAACACCTTCACGAACCAGCGCTCGCCCTCGGGCAGCAGGACGTGCAGCACGTTGAGCAGGTGCGAGGAGAAGGCCTCGTTCGGGATCCAGCGCAGCGGCAGGCCGGCCCAGTCGAAGGCGACCTCGCGGGCGTGCAGGGCCACCCGCTCGGGCTCGGTGCGCAGCCGGTCGTAGATCGCGGTCATCGCGGGTCCTCTCAGATCTTGTTGAGGTCAAGCTTGGCGACGCGTCGCCCGAGGGCCGGAGCAAACCGGCTGATCGCCCGCAGGAGCTTGGCCTCGGGGGTGATGACGGCGACGGCCTTGCCGGCCGCGACCGCGCGCACGATCTGCCGGGCCACCTTCTCCGGCGTGTAGCCGCGCCGCTGGTAGGAGGCCACCTGGTGCGCGCTGCGTTCGGCCGCCGTCTCGTCGTCGACGCCGACGTGGATGGTCGTCCGCGCGATGTCGGTGTTGATGAAACCGGGGCACACGGCGGTGACCCCGATGCCCTCGCGCTCGAGCTCGGCCCGCAGGCACTCGGTGAGCATCAGCACGGCCGACTTCGACGTCGCGTACGCCGGGTAGACGACGGACGGCGAGTACGCGGCCGCCGAGGCGACGTTGACGATGTGCCCGCCCTGGCCCCGCTCGATCATCTGCGCCGCGAACAGCCGGCAACCGTGGATGACGCTCCAGAGGTTGACGTCGAGGATCTTCTGCCAGTCGGCGACCGAGGTGCCGAGGAACGGGCCGCCCAGGCCGATGCCGGCGTTGTTGACGACGATGTCGGGAGTCCCGTGCTCGTCGCGCACGGTCGTGGCGAAGTACTCCCAGGCGCCGGCGTCGCTGACGTCGAGGTGGGCCGACCACGCGCCGACCCCGAGTTCGCGCAGCTCGCCGACCGTCTCCTTCGCGGCGACGTCGTCGATGTCGGCCACCACGACGTCGGCGCCGGCCCGGGCGAACTGCAGCGCGGTCGCCCGGCCGATCCCCCGCGCGCCGCCGGTCACCACCGCGAGCTGGCCGGCGAAGCGGCCGTGCCGTGCGGGCTCGGCCGCGCGCGCGGGGCCGCGGCCGTCGATGAAGGCCGCGGCGAGCCGCGCGATCACGTCGGGCCGCTCGCTGACCACCCAGTGCCCGCCGGACACCCGCTCCACGCGCAGGTTCTCGGCCCAGGGCTGCGCGGCCTCGACCGCCAGATCGGCGGTCACGAACGCGTCGCGATCGGGCACCACGACCTGGACCGGCGTCGAGGTCGGGCGCGGGTTCGGACGCCCCAGGCGACCCAGCATGTTGGCCCGGTACAGGGACAGCCCGTTGACCTTGTCGGCCTCGCTGCGGGTCGGCTCACCGGCCGCGGCGGCCGAGCTCTTCCCGCGGGAGGCGAGGCGGACGCCGCGGTCCAGCACACCCGAACGGGCCGCGAGCTCGGGCAACCCCGGCAGCTGGAACAGCATGATGTAGTACGAGTGCGCGAGCTGCCCGAGCGAGGCGCGCGGGTGCTTGTGCACGGCGCGCAGCCACGCGGCGGCGTAGTCGAGCGACGGCCCCGACACCGAGGTGAACGAGGCGATCCGGGCCCCGACCGTCGCGTCGGTGACCGCGGGCCAGCTCTGGATCGACCCCCAGTCGTGGGCAAGCAGGTGGACGGGGGAGTCCGGGCTCACCGCGTCCGCGACGGCCGCGAGGTCGGCGACGAGCTGCTCCATGCGGTAGGCGCTGCGGGCGCCGGGCTTGTCCGACTCACCGCAGCCCCGCACGTCGTAGGTGACGACGTGGAACCGCTCGGCCAGCAGTTCGACGACGCCGTCCCAGACGGTGTGGTTGTCGGGGTAGCCGTGCACGGCGAGCACGGTCGACCGCTCGGGGTCACCCGACTCGTAGACCGCCAGCGAGACGCCGTCGCTGCTCGTCACGCGCCGGGGGATGCTGGTGATCCGGGCCGTCGACCGATCTCGCTCCACGCTGTGCCGCTCCGTCCGGTGTCGCTGCCCGGCGAGCACGGTACGTGCTACGCGTCGTCGCAAGTAACGCTCCGACTATGGGGGAGCACCCGAGGGCTGTCAACCGGAACGCGCGGGCGCGTCAGGACGGGCGGGTGGCGTCGTCGATCGTCGCGTGCAGGGGCAGGTGGGCATCGACCCCGGTGAGCTGCAACGGGCGCAGGACGGCCCGGTTGGCGGCGACGAGACGCACCTCGACGCCGTGCTCGGGCGCCATCTCGTGGAGGGTGAGCAGCACCTGGATCGCGGCGGCGCTGAGCAGGGTGACCAGGCTCAGATCGACCACCAGCACGGGGACGGATGCCCCGAGGCGCTCGAGCAGGCGCCGGCGCAGGGTCGGCGCGACGAGGTAGTCGAGGTCGCCCTGGACCCGCGCGACCAGCACGCCCGGGGCGTGGGGCTGCACGTCGACCGCGAACGGCGCGACACCGGGGACCACCGGCGGGGCGGCGCACGAACCTGGATTCTGAGGGTGCGGGAGCATGGATCCTCGGCGTCAGGAGACGGCTCCGCCCGGCAGGACGGAACCGCGGCTGACTGCGTAACCGCCTGCGGAATGTTACGCGATCGAAGCCCTCGGTGGCGGTCGACCCAACCGGGGTTAAATCCCCGTACGCTCTGCGATGCCGGTAGGGGAGTTCGACAGTGCTCGACAGCGCTGGAAGACGGGGGGTCTTTCACCATGGACACGCAGGAGCTCTTGTCGGTCTCGGAGGAGCTGGCCGAGGTCACCCGGCTGCTCGCCGACGACGACGTCACGACGAGCCTCAGCCGCTACGTCTCGCGACTCGTGCACAGCGTGCCCGGCTGCGATGCGGCGTTCATCTCCGCCGCCGCGACGAACACCATCGAGACCGTCGCCGGCACCTGGCAGCCGAAGGGGAGCGCACCGATCGAGCTCGGCCCGATCGGCGACGCCTTCACCTACCGCGAGCCGCGCCGGCTGACCGACACCCGCTCCGACACCCGCTGGCCGGCGTTCAGCGCCGAACTGCGCAACGACGGCTTCCACTCCGCCCTGGTGCTGCCGCTGGCCGGCACCGCCGAGCCGAACGCCACGCTGACCCTGCTGTCGACCACGCCGAGCGAGTTCGGCGAGGCGTCCTTCGACCTCGTCCAGCTCTTCGCCGCCTACGCCGGCGCGGTGCTCGACAACGCGACGCTCTACTCCGACTGTCGCAGCCTGGTCGACAACCTGCGCTCGTCCCTGCGCACCCGGTCGACGATCGGTCAGGCCCAGGGACTGCTCATGGTCCAGCGCGACCTCGACGCCAGCGGCGCGTTCGACCTGCTGCGCCAGGCCTCGCAGCACCACAACGTCAAGCTCCGTGACCTCGCGGCCGATCTGGTGGCAGCGCACGAGGACGGCTCGTTCGACGATCTCGCCGGTCGCTTCGGCCTGCTCGGACCCGGAGCGGCCTGACCCGCCCGGCTCGTACCTGTCGCGCCGCCTCCGGCAGGTGTAGGAAAGGCCGATGACGCGACGCGACTGGCAACTCAGCGGCAAGGTCGTCCTGATCACCGGTGGCGCGCGCGGCATCGGCGCGAACGTCGCCGCCGAGCTCGCCCGCCGGGGCGCGATCCCGGTGCTGGCCGACATCGACGAGACCGCCCTGAAGGCGACGGCGACGACGATCCCGTCGGCCTCCACCGTCGTTGTCGACGTCACCGACTTCGAGGCCTGCGCCGCCGCGGTCGCGACCGTGCTCGAACGGCACGGCCGGCTCGACATCGTGTGGGCGAACGCGGGCATCGGCGCCGGCGGCCCGGTCGAGCTGGTCGACCCCGACATCTGGGCCCGGGTCATCCAGGTGAACCTGCTCGGCGCGTACAACACCGTCCGGGCCGCGCTGGACGCCGTGCTGGCCGCGGAGGGCTACGTCGCGATCACCGCATCGCTCGCCAGCTTCGTCCACGGGCCGATGATGTCGGCGTACGGAGCGTCCAAGGCCGGGGTGGAGGCGTTCGCCAACTCGCTGCGCATCGAGGTCGAGCACCAAGGGGTCGACGTCGGCACCCTGCATCCGACCTGGATCGCCACGGACATGGTCAACGAGGCCGACGCCGAGTCACTCGCGTTCCAGCGACTGCGCCGGTCGCTGCGGCCGCCGTTCGCCAAGACCTATCCGGTCGATGCGATCGTCGGCCCGATCGCGGACGCGTTCGCCGAGCGGCGACACCGCATCTTCCTGCCGGGCTTCGTCCGGGTGGCGTTCACGCTGCGGGCGATGCTGAACGGCAAGGCGGCCACCCGCGACCAGCGCAGGGCCGCGCCGGAGATCCGTCGCCTCTTCGTCGAGCAGTCCGAGCAGGACGGGTCCCGGCTGACCTCGCTCGGTTCGCGCTGGCATCGCTGACGTCATGGGCGCGGGGGGCGAAGCGACGCCGGCCGGGGCGATCGAGTTGCGGGTGCACGGCGTGTCCGGCACCCCGCCGGAGGACCTGCTGGACCGGCCGCTCGTGCACCAGATCGGCGGCAACGCCATCGCCGGCTTCTACGTGCCGCGCCGGCCGGCCGAGCGACCGGACGCCGCGCCCGACGTGTGCGCCCCCACCCGACCGACGGCGGCGTCCCTGGTCGGGTACAGCTGGGGCGGCCTGACCTCGGGTTCGCCCGCCCGCGCCCTGTGGCTGGCGCTGCTGCCGTTCACGCTGCTCAACGTCGCGCCCCGCTCCCGGCCGCCGGGGGCGCCGGCCAAAGGCTTCTGCACCTGGCTGATCTGGTACCTGTGCCGCCTCATTTCGCTGACGCTCACCGTCCTGTTCGTCCTGGTCGGCGTGGGCGTGGGGGAGGACCTCATCGGCTGGCAGTGCGTCGGCGGCCGGTCGTGCACGAAGGCGGCGCCGGGCTGGATCTTCAACGGCCTCTCGGCCGCGCATCACCTCAAGCCCGAGACCATGCTGCTCATCGGCGCCGCGGTGCCGACCCTGTTGCTGACGCTGATCTGGTACACGTCCACCCGGACCGCGAACCGCTACGAGCGCACCATCGCCGACGTGGGGGGTGCCGTCACCGAGACCGATCTCAACGACGAGCCGGACGTCGACGACATCGAGGTGCCGCTCGAGTCGCAGCTGATGTGGCGCAATGCGAACCAGGTGCGGCGGCTGCGGGCGATCCACATGCAGAGCGGCTACGCCGTCGTGCTGCTGACCGTGATCGCGACAACCCGGTACGCGTGGGTCGCCGTCGTGCCGGCGGCGATCCTCACCTACGCCGTGATCGTGCTCGGCGTCAACAGCTACACCGGGCACCGGGCTTCGTCGCGCTGGCATCTCGCATCCCGGGCGATCTGGATCCTGCTGGCCGCCACCGGCATCGCCGAGATCCTCGGCCTGCTCGTCGCCGACACGTGGATCGACGGCCGCTTCCTCGGCGCGGGGGCGGAGCGCCTGCCCCTCGGCGGCCTGCCCTACTACGCGCCGACCATCCTGGCCACCTGTGCCGTCGCGCTCGGCCTGCTGCTCGGGCTCGGCGTCCCCGTCGGCCTGGCGGCGCGGGGGGCCACGCCGGCTCCGCCCCCGCCGCACCAGCCGCTCGCGCCGGGCCTGTTCGGCCTGGGCACGTGGGTGTTCGCCGCGCTGGGCGTCCTCCTGGCCGCGACGTTCGGCGCGGGCGCGTACATCTTCGCGGCGACCTGGCTGCACACCGGGTCGGTGAAGCCCGGCTTCGCCGACGTGTCGGCGACGCACCGGTACTTCGTGCTGCCGGCCGCGGTGGCGACGGCGAGCGTTGCCTACACGATCGCCGTGTTCTTCGTGCTCCTGCTCGTCCTCGTGTTGGCCGTCGTCGCCGGGTCGCGCTACGCCCGGCAGCCGGGGCACGCCGGCGCACTGTCGCTGGATTACGCCGTCCCGACCGGGCCGGATCCGCTCGGCGAGAACCGTCGCCGGGCCGTGTCGATCCGGCGAGACATGTTCCTGGGCTCGCTCGTCGACAAGGCCCCGCTGCTCATCGGCCCGCTCGTGCTGTTCGGACTCGCGATCGTGATCTTCTTCGGCGGCATCCTGCTGAGCACCGGGGGGCAGGCCCCGGTCGTCCTGTTCGGCCACGGCACGGGCTGGCGATCACCCGCCGGGCTCGGCGGGATCGGAGCATACCTTGCGGTATCCACGCTGCTCGGGATCGTGTCGTTGGGTGCCCTGGCGTTCCGCGTGCCGGCGACCCGTCGCAGCGTCGGCATCCTCTGGGACGTCGCCTCGTTCTGGCCGCGGGCCAGCCATCCCCTCGCGGCCCCCTGCTACGCCGAGCGCACCGTGCCCGACCTCGTCACCTTCCTCACCGACCAGCACCTCCGCTCGAAGGACGCGCCGATCGTGCTGTCCGCGCACAGTCAGGGCACCGTCATCAGCGCGGCCACGCTGCGCCAGCTGCGCACCTTCGACCAGCTCGCGGCGGCCGAGACGGGCGTGATCGACCATCTCGGCTTCCTGACCTTCGGCTGCGTGCTGCGCCGCCTGTACGGCCGGTACTTCCCGGTGTACTTCGGTCCGGCCGAGCTGGCCGAGGTGCAGGCGATCCTCACCGCGCCGTCGGGCGCCGGGCCCAGGTGGCGCAACCTCTGGCGCTACACCGACTACCTCGGCGGCCAGGTGACGGCCGGGCCCGGGCCGCAGCTGCCGACGACGTCGACGGCGCCCGTGCAACCCGACGACCTCATCGCCGCCCCGCCGGTGACGGGCCCGGCCGCCTGGGAGTGGCACAGCCCGGATCCGCCGCTGTTCGACCGGGCACCGGGCGACACGACGTACTCCTCCCCGGGCCGGCACTCGGATTTCTGGAAGGACCGCTCGGGCTACTTCCAGCTCGCCGTGGCCGACCTGGTCGAGCACGTCCGCACCGACACCGGGACGTAGCGGCCCCCGATCGGCACAATGGAGGCGTGCGCCGACCGTTCGCGAGCATTGCTGCCGGGCCGGACGAGGTCGCGGCCGGTGTCGCCGGCGACGACATCGTCGCCGCGGCCGACGTCGTGATGGACCGCGCGTTCGTCGTGGACGCCGAACCGGCGGACGTCTGGCCCTGGCTCGTGCAGCTCGGCAAGGGCCGCGCCGGGTGGTACCTGCCGCGCCGCGTCGAGCGGTTGCTCCCCCCCGGCAACCGGGCGGCGCGCCGGATCGAGCCACGGTGGCAGCAGCTACAGGTGGGTGACGTCGTCCCCGATTACGGCGGCGCCCACGCCACCTTCGAGTTGGCGGTCCTCGACCCGCCGACGACGCTCGTGTTCCGGTCGCAGCGGGGTCGCGTGCACCTCTCGTGGGCGATCACGCTGACCCCGTTGCCGACGGCGCGGACCCGGGTCCATCTGCGGCTGCGGCTCGGACCGGTGAAGCACGTCCGCCTGGCCGAGACCGCCGGTGGCTTGTTCGACGCGGCGACGATCGCCGGGATGGCGGCCGGGCTGCGGGAGCGGTTGCGCGCGTGACGATCAGACCGGCGTGCGGGCGAGTCGGTTCAGCTCGGCGAGGGCGATGAGCAGCAGCAGCCCCTCGACGACCAGCGACGCGACGGCCAGCGGCTCGCCCCAGTTGCCGATGTCGTCGGTGGCGTTCGGCAGGCCGATGGTCCGGGTGAGGACGAACGCCACGAGCGGCCCGGCGGCGCAGCCGAGAGCGAGCAGCCACGTGCCGCGCGCGGGATGGGCGAGGACCCCGACAGCGCCGAGCAGGGCCAGGACCTCGACGATCACGTAACACACCTGGAGGTATGCCGGATCCTTGGCGAAGGCCAGGAAGCCCTGATCGGCGAAGTGGATGTAGGCAACTGCCACGAGCAGGGCGGCGGCGGCAAGGCGGACGCCCAGGTGGGTGTTCGCCCGTCGGGCCAGGGTCTGCGGCAGGGTCGGGGATTCGGTACGGACACCCGTCATGGGTCGATCTCCTTCATCAGCGCCCCGACGCGGTCGGATGACCTGGGGCCTCGGCGGTGTTCGTGTCTCGCCGATCAGCCTCGCCACGGCCGCCTCTGTTTTCACTATCAGGACCCCATGAATGCCCCCGCGGACGCGCTCACACTCCCGTGTCCGTGACGACCCGGCCGTGGTCGGTCGTGATCGCGCGGTGATACGGGCGCCCCAGGTCGTCGGTGCCGGCGTAGGCGGTTCGCGAGTGGCCGTCGGACCCGCTGGTCACGCCGGCCGAGCGGGCCAGGATGCCGTACGAGTCGACGTCCCAGCTCCAGCCCCGGATCGCGCGGGCGGCACCGTCGTGCACCACGCTCGCGACGTCCTGCCCCATGTCGACCGTGCCCTCGAGCGAGAAGTTCTGGTCGTCGACGTACTGCGCGGCCGAGAAGTCGACCGAGATCGGGTAGGACTCGGCGAGGGACGAGCTGCGCACGACCTGCGCTCCGCGCGTCGACACCGAGGACTGCACAACGCGGTCGGTCTGGTCGATCGACTGCACCAGCCCGTTGTCGGTCACCCGGCCGCTCTGGGTGTAGGTCCGCCGGTAGGTGTCGCGGGTGTCGATGCGTCCGGCCGAGGTGTCGACGTAGCCGGCCACGGTGTCGGCGCGGTTGCCGGTGACGTCGTACTTCTGACCATCGGTGATCGGGGACGAACTGGTGTGCGTGACCGCCGCCGGAGCCACCGTGTCCCGCGTGAGCGCGCCGGACGTCCGGGCGCGGTGGTGGTCGGTGTAGAGGAACAGCGTCGCCGTCACGTTCCAGGTGTCGCCGATCGGCGAGATGGTCGTCGTCAGTTGGTGATCCCGGCCGTCGACGAGCCTCCCGGCGAAGGGAGACAGGTCCAGGTTCTCCGGCCGCAGGTCCAACGTGTCGATGGCGAGGACGGGGCGCCACAGGGTGGGCACGATGCCGCCGCTGTAGATGTGCGGGTAGGTGTTGACGGCGCCGGCCGGGGTGCCGTCGACGGCGAAGGACGCCTCGCGGAACGGCCCGGCGGCGCAGAGCCCGGCACCGGGGAACCTTGCCGCGACCTCGTCGGGCACGGCGGTGAACCACTGCTCGTCGCACCCGTTGCCCTTGAGCGTCACCTCGAGATCGGCCCGGGTGATGTTGCGGGGGAGGCCCGACAGCGTGACCGTGCGGCCGGGGGTGCCCGGGTTGAGGTCGGCGATCGACACACCGCGCACGACGTCGGGAACCACGGGCGCCGGGTGCGTGGCATCGGCGCGGTAGTAGGTGAGCGTGACGGTCTGCGAGTAGACACCGGTGTAGACCGAGCTCGTGTAATTGCCGTAGCCACCGCTGTACGCCTGCGGTGCGCGGAACAGCGCCGAGTAGCGGGTGACGTCTTTGCTGAACGAGAAGGTCGTCGGCGTCGCGCCCGCCGGCTCCTGCGTCGTGCCGAACCAGATGGTGTCGCCGCCGACCTGCAGGCTGCCCGAGCGGTCGTACTGGCGACCGCTCACCGTGGTGGTCGAGTCGAGCACGACCTTGGCCCACGGGCCCGGGCAGGCGGCCGGGGGAGTGAGTCGGCCGGTGTAGGACTGCGGCGCACCGCTCGCGTCGTTGGACGGGAAGTCCTTCGCCAGGGTGACGGTGCAGTGCGCGGTGTCGGGACGGGTGACCGCGGGAGCGGCGCTGACCGGGTCGTCGCTGCCGTGCTCGATGTAGCCCGAGGTGGCGGCCGAGGCCGGCGTAGCGAGGGCGAGGGCAGTCAGCAGGGTCGCGAGCGCGGCGAGCGGGGTGGCCAGGCGTGCGGGCATCCGGGGTTCCGTCCTGGAGGTGAAATGAGTCAGTTGTCCGGATCGTACTGCGGCCGGGCGGTCCTGACGATCACCAGTTGGCGGGTCGCGCGGGTCATCGCGACGTAGCGGTCGACCGCCCCCTCGATGCCGTCGCCGAACGCCGCCGGGTCGACGAGCACGACCAGGTCGAACTCGAGCCCCTTGGCCAGTTCGGGCGTCAACGACCGGACTCGCTCGGTCGGCGGGAACGCGGGATCGCCTATGACACAGGCGATCCCGTCGTCGTTGGCCGCGAGCCAGGTGGCGACGACCGACGCGAGCTCCGACGCTTCGGCGTACCTGACCGGGATGCCGCTCCAGCGGACCGAGGTCGGCACGTTCGCGTCGGGCAGCACGGCCCGGATCACCGGCTCGGCCTCGGCCATGACCTCCTCGGGCGTCCGGTAGTTGATCGTCAGCGAGGCCTGGGTGACCTGGTCGAGCCCGATCCGGCCGAGACGTTGCGACCAGGTCTCGGCGAAGCCGTGCCGGGCCTGGGCGCGATCCCCGACGACAGTCAGGCTGCGGGACGGGCAGCGGAGCAGGATCATCTGCCACTCGGCGTCGGTGAGCTCCTGGGCCTCGTCGACGAGCACGTGCGCGAACGGGCCGGCGAGGCGGTCGATCGCCGCGCCGGGGAGGACGCTCTCGTCCTCGAGCGCCTGGCGGATGCCGTGCTGGCGCAGCTGGGCCATCATGCCGTCCTCGTCGGGTACCTGGAGCAGGTCGTCGATGACCCGGGCCATGCGGGCGCGCTCGGCGCCGAGCTCGGCCGCGCGCCGTCGCCGGCGCTGCTCGGCTCGCGGGTCGCCCAGCCGGGCGCGGGCGGCGTCGAGGAACGGCAGGTCGGACACGGTCCAGGGCCGCCCGGGCTCGCGCTGCAGCGCCCGGATCTCCTCCGGCGCGAGCCAGGGGGCGCACGCGCGCAGGTAGGCCGGCACCGACCACAGATCGGCCACGACATCGGTCGGCTCCAGCAGCGGCCAGGCATCGGTCAGCATCGCGCGGAGCTCGCGATTGCGCTCGAGCGAGGCCCGCAGCTGCTCGGCCGGCACCCCCTCGTCGTGCCGGTCGGCGACGAGGTCGAGCAGTTCGGCCCAGATCGACTCGCGGGCCTCGTTGTGCGGCGTCCCGGGCTCGGCCGCCGCGAACGCCTCGGCCCAGTCGGCGGCACCGAGGCGGACGTCGGCCCACTCGGTCGCCACGGTCCGGGCGCGGGTGGGCGCTTCCTCGTAGATCGCGACCGCCTTCTCGATCGCCCCGACGAGCCGGGCCGACGACTTCAACCGGGCGACCTCCGGATCGGCCTCGATCACCGCCGCCGCGCCCTCGGGAACGAGGTCGCGCACCGTGCAGGTCTGCACGCCCTCCTCGCCGAGGCCGGGCAGCACGTCGGCGACGTAGTCGAGGTAGGGCTGGTGCGGCCCGACGAACAGCACGCCGCCGCGATGGTGGCCGAGCAGCGGGTCGGCGTAGAGCAGGTAGGCCGAGCGGTGCAGCGCGACCACGGTCTTGCCCGTTCCGGGGCCGCCGTCGACGACGAGCGTGCCCCGCGCGCCGGCCCGGATGATCGCGTCCTGGTCGGACTGGATCGTGGCCAGTACGTCTCGCATCCGGGACGACCTGGCCCCGGACAGGCTGGCGATGAAGGCTGACTGGTCGTCGAGTGCCGCGCGTCCGGCCAACCCGTCCGGATCGAACAGCTCGTCCCAGTAGTCGGTGATCCGACCGCCGGTCCACCGGTAGCGGCGCCGGCTCGTCAGGCCCATCGGATCGCCGTGCGTCGCGCCGAAGAACGGCTCGGCGGCGGGGGAGCGCCAGTCGCACAGCAGCCGTCGACCGTCGCGGTCGGTGAGTCCGAGGCGTCCGATGTAGATCGCCCCGGAGCCGTCGGCCGGGACGATATGGCCGAGGCAGAGGTCCAGCCCGAAGCGGCGCAGGGTGCGCAGGCGCGCGGTCAGGCGGTGCACCTCGAGGTCGCGGTCCATCGCCTCCTGCCCGGTGCCGCCGGGGGAGCGGCGCTCGGCGTCGAGACGTTCGGACAGTTCCCCGATCGACTGCGCGAGACTGTCGGCCAGGACGGCGAAATGGCGTTCGTCGGCGGCGATCAGCGTCGGGTCGGCCTTGGCGGCGAGGCGGGCGGGCAGGGCGAACGGGGTCGTGATCAGGGGGTTCATGTCAGCGGCTCCAGTCACGGGGTCGCCGCAACCGGTGCGCGCGGACGGACCCTCGGCGGGGGAGTCTGCGGCACGACCGGGGTCTTGCCGCAAGCCCCCCGACGCGCTATACGTTGGAAAGGGAAGGGGTTCGCCCCTCCCCGTCGCCGGTGGCTACCCCGCGGCCGGGGCCACGCTCTTGGTCATGACCGTGTGCTTCGCCCCCAGGCTCCGCACGAACGCGAAGCCGGCCTGCTCGAACAGGCTGCGGGTGCCGTTGTAGAGGAACGACGCCGAGGTCTTCTGGCCGCGGGTGTCCTGCGGGTAGCTCTCGACGACACCGCCCCCGGCCGCGGCGATGAGATCGAGCGCGCCGTCGAGCGCGATCGCCGAGGCACCCCGCCGGCGGTAGTCCTTGTCCATGAAGAAGCAGGTGATCCGGTAGTCGGGCCGCACGTCGGTCGTGGTCAGGTACTCCTTGCGGTACTTGATGCCGGGCAGCTCGTCGGGCGGCCCGTATTCGCACCAGCCCACGGCGGTCTCGCCGTCGAACACGAGGGCCGCGTGCGCCGTGCCGGCCTCGACGCGCTGCTTCTTGAAGTCACGGTGCGACTCATAGGTGTCACCCCGGACGAGCTGCCGCTCGCCGTTCGTCTCGCAGTGGAACCAGGTGCACCAGCAGCCGCCCCAGACACCGTTGTTGCGGTCGACCAGGGCCGCGAACGCCGGCCACGTGTCGGGCCCGAGGGCCCGGATCGTCAGTTCCGGCAGCGGGGTGAGGGGGGTGCGCGGCATCGCAGGCTCCGTCCGACTCGGGAACGATCACCGCGACTATAGGACGCATTGCGGACGTCCCGCGTCCGGGAATCCGGATCTCGTCAGGCCGTGGCGGCGTCGGCCTCGGCAGCGACCTCGGCGACGAGCGCGGCGAGATCGAGGCCGAGCGCGGCGCCGAGCGCGGCGACGGTGAAGAACGCCGGCGTGACGATGCGCCCGGTCTCGATCTTGCGCAGCGTCTCGACCGGGACCCCGGCCGCCGACGCGACCTCGACCATGCTGCGCTCGCCGCGGGCCTGGCGCAGTGCGGCGCCAAGGCGCCGGCCGCGCTCGCGTTCTGCGGGGGAGAGGATCGGGCGGACCATGACCGTGATACTAATGCCGGTATAACAATCACGGTCGAGGGGTACTGCACGATGGTCGCATTGAAGACGGCAGGGGAGATCGAGGCGATGGCCGCAGCCGGCGCCGTCGTCGCCCGCGCGCTCGCGGCGACGCGGGACGCCGCCCGGCCGGGGGTGCGGCTCACCGAGCTCGACGAGGTGGCGCACGCGGTGTTGCGCGAGGCGGGAGCGAGCTCGCCGTTCCTCGGTTACCAGCCGTCGTTCGCCCCGGCCCCGTACCCGGGGGTGGTGTGCCTGTCGGTCAACGACGCCGTGCTGCACGGCCCACCCAGCCACTACGCGCTGCGCGACGGCGACCTGCTCAGCGTCGACTGCGGCGCCACGCTCGACGGCTGGACGGGGGACGCGGCCATCTCCTTCTGTGTCGGACGCACGAGCGCCGGCGACGCGCACCTGCTCGAGCGCACCGAGGCCGCACTCGCCGCGGGCATCGCCGCGGCGCAGCCCGGCGCGCGCATCGGCGACATCTCGGCCGCGATCGGTCGGATCGCCCGCGCGGCGGGTCTCGGCCTGCACACCGATTTCGGCGGGCACGGGGTCGGCCGGACGATGCACGAGAGCCCGCACATCGCCAACGACGGCCGCCCGGGGCGCGGCCTGACGCTCCGGCCCGGGCTCACCGTCGCGATCGAACCGTGGTTCCTCGCCGGCGGTCAGGACGCCTACCTCGTAGACGACGACGGCTGGACGCTGCGCAGCGCCGACGGCTCCCGCGGCGCGCACTTCGAGCACACCATCGCCGTCACCGAGGACGGGCCGCGCATGCTGACCGGCCCGGTTGCACGGCCTCTCGCGCGAGAGGGCGGGCCGGGGCCGAGATTCTGCTGATTGACATAATGTGCATTATCGGCGCAATAACGAGATGCCCGAGCCAGGCCGCTGACGACCCC
Organism: Jatrophihabitans sp.; assembly: GCF_036000465.1. Lineage (GTDB taxonomy): Bacteria > Actinomycetota > Actinomycetes > Mycobacteriales > Jatrophihabitantaceae > Jatrophihabitans. The sequence continues at coordinate 29,841 of NZ_DASYFV010000004.1, forward strand.
GCCCGTCATCGACCCTGAAGCAGCTGCGTTACGACACGCCCAAGCGCCTGCCGTTACTGGTTCAGCGTCGGCCCGAGATCCGCCGTCGATCTCGGGCCAACGATGTCTCGACCCGCCGGCTCGACCCTTGGGTGCAGCAGGTGACGCAGCGAGCCGCCGTCGGGCCCCTACCGGCAGGCCGGGCGATCTGCCCGATCACGTTATGTCAGGTATAGGGAGCGCACCGGCAGGCTGTTTCAGGGTGGACGTGACCTACTCGGTCCTGACTCGCCTGTTGGGTGAACACGAGACTGGACCCGGCCGACGCGGCCCGCCTCATCGCCGAACGCTTCGAGGCCCCGCTGCTGCTCCGGGCGTCCGACGCCGTGGGCGCCCGCGTGGAGGTCGTCGCCTAGCGCGGACTCACCCGCCGGCGACGTAGGCGGCGAGGTGTTCGCCGGTGAGCGTGGAGCGGCCGGCGACGAGGTCGGCCGGCGTGCCCTCGAACACGACCCGGCCGCCGTCGTGGCCGGCGCCCGGGCCGAGGTCGACGATCCAGTCGGCGTGCGCCATGACGGCCTGGTGGTGCTCGATGACGACGACGGAGCGGCCCGCGTCGACCAGACGGTCGAGCAGGCCGAGCAGTTGCTCGACGTCGGCGAGGTGCAGGCCGGTGGTCGGCTCGTCGAGGACGAAGACGTCGCCCTTCTCGCCGAGGTGCGTGGCCAGCTTGATGCGTTGGCGCTCACCGCCGGACAGCGTGGTGAGCGGTTGGCCGAGGCTGAGGTAGCCGAGCCCGACGTCGACGAGCCGGCCGAGGATCCGGTGCGCGGCCGGCAGGGCGGCTGGCCCGTCGGCGAAGAACTGCTCGGCCTCGGCGACCGGCAGCGCCAGCACCTCGCTGATGTCCTTCCCGCCGAAGGTGTAGGTGAGCACCTCGGCGTCGAACCGTCGGCCCTCGCAGACCTCGCAGGTCGTCGCGACGCCCGCCATCATCCCCAGATCGCTGAAGATGACCCCGGCGCCGTTGCAGTTCGGGCAGGCCCCCTCGGAGTTCGCGCTGAACAGCGCCGCCGTGACGCCGTTTTCCTTCGCGAACGCCTTGCGGATCGGCTCGAGCAGTCCGGTGTAGGTGGCCGGGTTGCTGCGCCGGGATCCGCGGATCGTGCCCTGGTCGATGGTCACGACGCCTTCGCGTCCGGCGACCGAACCCTGGATCAGCGAGCTCTTGCCCGAACCGGCGACGCCGGTGATCACGCACAGCACGCCGAGCGGCAGGTCGAGGTCGACGCTCTTGAGGTTGTTCGTCCGTGCGCCGCGCACCGCGAGCGCTCCGGTCGCCGCACGTACCGACGATTTGACCCGCGCTCGATCGTCAAGGTGCTTGCCGGTTGTGGTGCCACTCCCCCGCAGCCCGTCCACCGTGCCCTCGAACACGACCTCGCCGCCTTCGGTGCCCGCGCCCGGCCCGAGATCGACGACGTGGTCGGCGATGGCGATCGCCTCGGGCTTGTGCTCGACGACGAGCACGGTGTTGCCCTTGTCGCGCAGTTGCCGCAGCAACTCGTTCATGCGCTGGATGTCGTGCGGGTGGAGCCCGATCGTCGGCTCGTCGAAGACGTAGGTGACGTCGGTGAGCGACGAGCCGAGGTGCCGGATCATCTTGGTGCGCTGCGCCTCGCCGCCCGACAGCGTGCCGGCCGGACGGTCCAGGCTGAGGTAGCCCAGCCCGATCGTGACGAAGGAGTCGAGGGTCTCCCCCAGCGCCGCGAGCAGGGGAGCGACCGACGCCTCCTCCCGCTCGCGCACCCACGCCGCGAGATCGCTGATCTGCATCGCGCAGGCGTCGGCGATGGTGATGCCGGCGATCTTCGACGACCGCGCCTCCGGGCTCAGCCGGGTTCCGCCGCAGTCGGCGCAGGTGCTGAAGGTGACCGCCCGTTCGACGAACGCCCGGATGTGCGGCTGCAGCGCGTCGACGTCCTTCGCCAGGATCGATCGCCGGAGCTTGGGGATCAGCCCCTCGTAGGTGAGGTTGATCCCGTCGACCTTGATCTTCGTCGGCGCCTTGTACAGCAGGTCGTCCAGCTCGCGCCGGGTGAACCGCGCGATGGGCTTGTCCGGATCGAAGAACCCGCAGCCGCTGAAGATGCGGCCGTACCACCCCTCCATGCTGTAGCCCGGGATGGTCAGCGCGCCGTCGTTGAGCGACCTCGTGTCGTCATAGAGCGCGGTCAGGTCGATGTCGTTGACCGCGCCCCGGCCCTCGCAGCGCGAGCACATGCCGCCGAGGATGCTGAAGCTGCGCCGCTCCTTGGTCTTCCGGCCGCCCTTGTCGACGGTCACCGCGCCGGCACCGCTGATCGACGCGACGTTGAACGAGAATGCCTGGGGCGGACCGATGTGCGGCCGGCCCAGCCGGCTGAACAGGATGCGCAGCATCGCGTTCGCGTCGGTGGCGGTGCCGACGGTCGAGCGCGGGTCGGCCCCGAGCCGTTCCTGGCTGACGATGATCGCCGTCGTCAGCCCCTCGAGCACGTCGACGTCGGGCCGGGCGAGCGTCGGCATGAACCCCTGCACGAAGGCGCTGTAGGTCTCGTTGATCAGCCGCTGCGACTCGGCCGCGATCGTCCCGAACACCAGCGAGCTCTTGCCCGAGCCGGAGACGCCGGTGAAGACCGTGAGGCGTCGCTTCGGCAGCTCGATGCTGACGTCCTTGAGGTTGTTCACGCGCGCCCCGTGCACCCGGATCACGTCATGGCGGTCGGCCGGATCTCCCGTGGACGACGTGCGAATCATCGGCACTCCTGCTCGGACGGCTCAGGCCAGCTGGTTGATGCGGATCAGGTTGCCGGCGGGGTCGCGGACGGCGCAGTCGCGGATGCCGTAGGGCTGCACCGTCGGCTCCTGGACGATCTCGGCGCCGCCGGCCTCCAGCCGGGCGAAGGTGCCGTCGAGGTCGTGCGTGCCGAGGACCAGGATCGCGTAGGTGCCCTTCGCCATCATCTCGGTGACGGTCCGGCGCTCGTCGTCGGTGATGCCCGGGTCGACCGCCGGCGGGTGCAGCACGATCGACGTGCTCGGCTGGCCGGTCGGCCCGACCGTGAGCCAGCGCATCGTGCCCTGGCCGACGTCGAGACGGACCTCGAAGCCGAGCGTGTCGCGCCAGAACGCGAGTGACGCCTCCGGGTCGTCGTGCGGCAGGAAGCTGGAGTGGATGGTGATGTCGTCGCTGTTCGTCATGTCGATGAGGCTAGGTGCGCCTCGACGAGCGGCGCTTCTCGATTCCTGACCGGTCGGGTGACCTGCTTGACGACGCACGACGGCAACCCGGCCGACCCCAGCGCGGCCCGCGCCTTGTAGATGCTCGGCGACATGCCGACGAGCTCGCTGAAGCGGGTGCTGAACGTGCCCAGCGACGAGCAACCCACCGCGAAGCACACCTCGGTGACCGACAGATCGCCCCGGCGCAGCAGCGCCATCGCCCGCTCGATGCGCCGCGTCATCAGGTAGCCGTAGGGCGATTCGCCGTAGGCGAGTCTGAACTCGCGGCTCAGATGTCCGGCCGACATGTGGACGCCGCGGGCCAGGGCCTCGACGTCGAGGGGCTGCGCGTAGTCCCGATCGATGCGGTCGCGCACCCGGCGCAGCCGCGCGAGGTCCTGCAGGCGCTGCGCACCGGCGGCTCGGCTGGTCACCGCCCGATCGTCCCACAGGAAGGGGACGAGCTCCTGGTTTCCACTAGGGTGCCGCCATGGATCAGCGTTGGGCGCGTCCCTGGTTCGCCCTGACCGCAGCGTGTGTCGCCACCGGGATCATCACCCAACTGATCATCTCGGCGCGGTCGCCGGGGTTCTTCGGCGGCAGCCCGCTCAACCGCGCGCTGAACGTGTTCGCGTTCTTCACCATCCAGTCGAACCTGATCGTCGGCGGCACCTGCCTGCTGCTGGCCCTCGATCCCGGGCGCCGGTCGACCCTGTTCGCCACGCTGCGCCTGACCGGCCTGATCGCCATCACGGTCACCTTCGTCGTGTTCCACGTCGCGCTCAGCCGACTGCTCGACCTCGACACCTGGGGCCAGGTCGCGAACCAGTTGCAGCACACGGTCGTGCCGGTCCTGGCGGTGGTGGGCTGGCTGGTGTTCGGCCCGCGCGAGCGCACGTCCAAGCAGGTCGCCCGCTCGACGGTGATCTTCCCGCTGACCTACATGGTGTTCACCGCGATCCGCGGCCCGCTCGCGTCGGACTGGTATCCCTATCCGTTCGCGAACGTCCACGCCCTGGGCTACCCGCGCGTCGCCGTCAACGCGCTGTGGATCTCGCTGCTCTTCGTCGGGCTCGCCGCGGCCGCCACCGCGCTGGACGGCCGGCTCCCCCGCGTCCGGTCAGCCGAGGCAGTGCGCTCGTACGAGTGACGCGGTGGCCTCGGGCTGCTCCCACCAGAACAGGTGCCCGACCCCGTCGAAGGTGTGCAGCGTCGCCGTCGGCATGAGCTCGGCGATGCGCTCCCCGTTGGCGTGGTCGAGCATCTCGTCGGCCGTGCCGTGCAGGACGAGCGTCGGGACGGTCACGCCGGGCAGCCGGGCGCTCGTGTCGTGCCCGAACGCGGCCTTGGCCTGGCGCATGATCACCGGCACCGGCACGGTGACCGACAGCGTCGCCTCCCGGAACTGCTCGAAGTGGGCCTCCGACGCGGCGAACGCGCGCGACAGGTTGGCCGCGAAGGCGGTGCGCAGGGCGACGTCGACGTTGCCGAGACCGATCGCCTGGAGCATGCGCACCGGCCCGGGCGCGGCCAGCGTCGAGCCGGGACCGCCCGGGTAGGTGCAGCCGAGCACGAGCGAGCGCAGCCGGGGTGCGTGGTCGACGGCCAGGTGCTGGGCCACCATGCCGCCCATCGAGATGCCCATGACGTGCGCGGCGTCCCAGCCGAGCGCGTCGAGCAGCATCACCGCGTCCGCGGCGAGATCGGCGATGCCGAAGTCGGCGTCCCGGAGATCGGTGCTCGCCCCGACACCGCGGTGGTCGTAGGCGACGACGTCGAAATCGCGCTCGAGCTCCCGCAGGAACGGCTCGCCCCAGAGTCGGTGGTGCCCGGCCATGCCCTGGATCAGCAGCAACGGTTGGCCGCTCCCCCGACGCTCGTAGTGCAACGTGCGCGATCCGACGGCGACATGCGGCATGCGGTACCTCGGGGTCGGGCGAAGGCGGGCAGCGCGACGCTACCCGACGGCCCCGGGCTCGGGCGGCGCGGCATCCATCGGGGCCGACCAGCGCAGGCGGGTGCCCCCCGTGCCGACGGTCTCGATCGCGAGGGACCCGCCGCGCTGCTCGGCGCGGGCCCGCAGGTTGGACAGCCCGCTGCGGCGCGTGGTCTCGCCGAGCCCGCGTCCGTTGTCGGTCACCTGCAGCGCGACCTCGGTCGCGGTGAGGACGATCGACACGGCGGCGCGGGTCGCGGCGGCGTGGCGGGCCACGTTGCTCAGGGCCTCGCGCAGCACGGCAAGGCAGTCGTCGATCAGATCCTCGTCCACCCCGAAGTCGACCGGGCCCTCGATGGTGAGGTCGGGACGGAAGCCGAGCACCGACTCGAGGTCGTCGAGCAGTCGGGTCGATTGGGTGCGCAGCGACGAGTCCGGCGACAGGATCGGGCCGCGCAGGCGGTAGATCGTGTTGCGGATCTGCTTGATCGTGTCGTCGATCTCATCGACGCTCGCGCGCACCCGCTCCCTCGTCGCGAGCGGGTCGGCGTCGCGGTCGGTGCCGAGGTACTGCATGGTCAGCCCGACCGCGAACAGCCGCTGGATGACGTGGTCATGGAGGTCGCGCGCGATGCGATCGCGCTCCTCGATCAGCGCGACCTGGTCGCGGTGGGCCAGGCTCTCGGCAAGATCGAGGGCGAGGGCGAGCTGACCGGCGAACATCGTCGCCATGCCGAGCTCGGCCGCGGTGAACGGGATGCGCCCGGGGCGGCGCGCGATCGCCAGCAGGCCGCGGACGACCGTGCCGTTCAGGGGCACGAACATCGTCGAGTCGAGGGGATTCGCCCGCAGCCGCCGCGCCGCCCCGGGGTCGACCTCGCCCATCCGCTGCGACAGCTGCCCGACCTGCGCCGCGGCGTCACCGGCGGTCACCCCGAGACCGAGCGCCTCGCGGCTGAGCACACAGTGCTTCCAGGCGGCGGAGTCGGTGCCGGCGACCGCGGCGACGCTCAGCCGACCGTCCTCGCCGTCCGGGCGCAGCACCGCGACGAGGTCGGCCTCGGCGATGTCGAGCACGCGCTGGGCGATCAACCGGAGCGGGCGGCCGTTGGTGCCCGACACGAGCTCACGGGCGAGCACCGACCCGCCGGTCGTCCACCGGTCGCGGCGCTGGTTGGCCGCCGCCGTGCGGGCCCGCTCGACCGCGACCGCGACCGCGCCGGCGATGACGGCGGCGGTGGCCTCGTCCTCGACGCCGAACTCGTCGCGACCGCGCGGATCGGTGAGGAACAGTCCGCCGCCCGGGCGCCCCCGCAGCACGACCGGCACGCCGAGCAGGGCGCGCGGAGCCGGGTGGTGCGACGGCAGTTCCCCGATGCCGCGCGGGTCCGCGCCGATGTCGGCGATCCGCACGACCTCGCCCTCGCGGGCCACGAGCCCGAGCGGGCCCCGGTGGGTCGGTTCGAGCCCGATCTCGTGGCGCGTTCCGGGTGGTGGTCCGGCGGTCTCGAAGTGTTCGGTCGAGCCGCCGACCCCGATCACGCTGACCGCGGCGTACCGGCAGTCGAGGATCTCGCGGGCGGCCTCCACCGCGTCCCGGAGCGACGTGGTGAGCGGCGGCGGCGTCTCGGCCCGGACGGACTCCGCCAGTGCGCGCAGACGCGCCTCGACGGCCCCGTCGTCATCCACCGGAACATCCACGTGCAGCACCCCGACCCTGACCCCGGGCCCACCCCCCGCGGGCGCCAGGTCATCCGGATTCGAAATCTACCGGACGCGCGGTCACCCGCAGCCAGGTGAACCGACCGCGGCGCACTCCCGTCTCACCCATCAGAAGCGTGGGACGGAAAGGACGTCGTCGAGATGGAACCTCGCAACCGGGCGGCCCTGCAGATAGCCCTCACCGTGATCGTCGTCGTCGGGCTCGCGATCGACGCGTTCGTCCACTACGACCTGGCGTCGGCGTTCCGGCACATCCGCTCGAGCACCCTCGGCGAGGACGAGTTGTTCCGGGCCGAGGCCACGGTCGCCGTCGTCGCCGCGATCGCCCTCGTGATCCGGCCGCGGCGCTACACCGCGGCGTTCGCGTTCCTCGTCGCGGCCGGCGGCACGGCCGCGGTCGTCGTATACCGCTACGTCGACGTCGGCGCCTTCGGGCCGTTCCCGGACATGTACGACCCGTTCTGGGCGCCGACGGAGAAGACGGTCAGTGTGTTCGCCGAAGCCGCCGCAGCCCTGGCCGCGCTCGGGCTGTTCATGATGTTCCACGCGCGGACGCACCGCGAGTCCGAGGTGCGGCCCACCGCTCGCGTGCCGGTCAGGTGACGCCGATCAGGATGCGCGGGTGGGACGCGAGGTCGAGCCACTGCATGATGCGCACGAGGTCGTCCTGCGGGACGGATACGCAGCCGGCGGTCGGCTGCCCGACGGTCACGTGCAGGAAGAAGGCGCTGCCGGCGCCCGCCCGCACCCCGCCCGGCGCATTGGTCGTGTTGTAGTCGATGACCACGGCGTAGTTGTAGTACGGCGTCTCGTAGTACAGGTGCTCGTTCGGGTCGCCGTGGTTGAAGCCGCAGCCGGACGAGCAGATCTGGTGGGTGTTGTAGAGCGGGCCGGGCTCGCTGATCCACCAGTCGGCGGGGGTCGTGTGCCGGTACGGCAGGCGCGTGCCGGGGTCGCTGTCGTGGCCGAACGCCTGGGTCAGGGTGAAGCTGCCGGCCGGGGTGCGGCTGGTCGACTCGCCGGCCGGTCCGACACCGTCGGCGCCGAGGTGCGCGAACACCGACGGCCCGACCCGGCGCCAGCCGCCGCTGACCCGGCGCCAGGCCTGCAGGTTCCCGGTCGTGCTCGACGACGAGTCGGCGGTCACGGTGATCACCTGGGCCGCCCCGTCGGTCGGCAGGTCGAGCGGCAGCGACTGGCCGGAGGCGACCGCGCGGCGGGGCTCGGTCACCGCGGTCGAGGTCCTCGGGTGCGGGGTGGTCACGGTGGGCGTTGCCTTCCGGGACGCCTTCCGGGAAGCCTGCCGGGGCGCCGAGGTTGTCGGGCGCACCGTCGGGGTCGGCGTGGGTGTCGAGCGAGCGACCGTGCTCGCGGACGGGGTGGCGGACACCGAGGCCGTGCCCCGGGTCCGGGTGTCGCTGCCGCAGGCCGAGAGGGTGAGGACGATCCCGGCCAGCGCGACGATGCCCCATCTGCGCCGATCCATCCGAACACCGTCTCATGTCGTCGGCCGGCGCGGGCACCCGGCTCAGGCGACGCCGATGAGGATTCGCGGATGGGCCGACGGGGTGAGCCACCAAATGATCGGGATGAGCCGGCTCTGCGGGATCGCGACGCAACCGGCGGTGGCCGTGCCGTCGGTGACGTGCAGGAAGAACGCGCTCCCCCGGCCCGCGCGGACGCCGCCCGGGGCGTTTCTCGTGTTGTAGTCGATCACCACGGCGTAGTTGTAGTACGGCGTCTCGTAGTAGAGGTGCTCGTTCGGGTCACCGCGGTTGAACGCGCAGCCGTACGCGCAACGCTGGTGGGTGTTGTACAGCGGGCCGGCCTGGCTGATCCACCAGTCGTACGCGTTGGTGTGCAGGTAGGGCAGGTTCGTGCCCGGATTGCTGTTGTGCCCGAACGCCTGGGTCAGCGTGAAGCTGCCGATCGGTGTGGCCGAGCGGTACTCGCTGGCCTGGCCCATGCCGTCGGCGCCGATGTGCGCGGTCACGGCCGCACCGATCTTGATCCAACGTCCGGTCGAGACCTTGTCCCACGCCTGCAAGGTCGCGGTGGTGGCGCCGTAGGAGTGCCCGACCACGGTGATCACCCGCGTGGCCGTGCCGGTGGAGTAGCGCAACGGCAGCGCCTGCCCGATGGCCGCGACGCGGACCCGCGCCGGTGTCGGCGTCGGCGTCCCTGCCGGGCGGACTGTCGCCTCGGGCTGGGCGGCGACGTGGGTGGGGCTCGGTGCCGCGGCCACCGACGACGTCGGGCGGATCGTGACCGGCGCGGCGGCGGTAGTGGGCGTGGTCGGAGCCGACCCGACCCGCGAACTCGACGCGTGGGTGGGCGGCACCGACGTCGCGGCGGGCGAGGTCGACGTGACCACGGCGACCGGCGCCACGACCGGCAGCACGGCCGGCCGCGGCGTCGAGGTGGGTGCCGCCGCGACCGACGGAACGGAGCCCGAGGTATCGCCGACGCTCGCGGAGCGACTCATCCCGAGCGCGACGACGGCGCAGCCGCCGACGGCGGTGGCAGCGAGGAGAGACGACAGGACCCGACCCACAGACATGTGACCAGTGTGACAGGTGTTAAGGATGTGAGTCGACTGCCTGGACGTGGTGTGTCGGTCCTGGGAGGCTTCGGGCATGGTCCTCGAAGTCGCCGACATCGACGTCACGCCCGGCGCGGAGAACGAGTTCGCCGCCGCGTTCCACGGGGTGAAGGAGGTGCTGGCCACCACCCCCGGCTGCCGATCGGTGCGGATGACGCAAGGGGTCGAGTCGCCCTCGCGCTTCGTCCTGCTCGTCGAGTGGGAGTCGGTGGAGGCCCATGAGCAGAACTTCCGCGGCACCGACCGCTTCGCGGCATGGCGCGCCGCGATCGGTCCGCACTTCGCCCACCCGCCGCGGGTGGAGCACTTCCGCGACCTCTGAGGCGCGCCCTACTCGGCGCTGACCGCCTCGATCAGGTTCCCGGCCGGGTCGCGCACGATCGCGTGGAACTCGCCCCGGCGGTAGAGGGTCCACCGGCGGGGCGCGGTGTGCGTCGTGCCCCCGTGCTCGAGCGCTTCCGCGAAAAAAGTCTCGACGTCGACTCGAGAGTCGGCCTGGAACCGAAGATGCAGTCCGGCCGTCGGGCGTGGTCCGGTGACCAGCCAGAGGACGGCGGGACCGTCGGCCGGTCCCCAGGCCGCGGCCTCGAGGTCCGGGTCCTCCTCCTCCTCGTCGACCAGTTCGGTGGTCCGGACGAGGCCGAGCGCGGCGAGTGCGGCGTCGTAGAAGGCGAGCGATCGGGCGAGGTCGGCGGCGGTGATCGTGACGAGGTCGAGCGCGGCCGGTGCCGGCCCCGGGCGCTCTGCCGGCGTCTCGTCCACCGAGCACTCCTTTCGACGTTGCGTGATCCGAGGCCCTCGGGGTGCGTTCCGGGCCCTCGGGATACTGGCACAGTGACCGCTCTCCAGCCGCCGAAGGCCCTGACGATCGCCGGTTCCGACTCAGGCGGCGGGGCCGGCGCCCAGGCCGATCTGAAGACCTTCCTCGCCTGTCGTGTGCACGGGATGTCGGCGCTCACCGCTGTCACCGTGCAGAACTCGCTCGGCGTCTCGGGCTTCTACGAGCTGCCGCCGAACGCGGTTGCCGAGCAGATCGAGTCCGTGGCGAGCGACATCGGGGTCGACGCGGCCAAGACCGGCATGCTCGCGTCCGCGGCGATCATGACCGCGATCGCCGAGGTCGTGGTGCGCCTGGGCATCGGCCCGCTCGTCGTCGATCCGGTGGCGGCGTCGCAGCACGGCGACCCGCTGCTGCGTCCGGACGCCTTCGAGGCCCTGCGCGACGTGATCATCCCGCTCGCCGCGCTGATCACGCCGAACCTGGGCGAGATCAAGCTGCTCACCGGCGTCGAGGTGCACTCCCGCGCCGACATGGAGGAGGCGGCCGAGGCGCTGCTCGCCCTCGGCCCGCGGGCCGTGCTGGTCAAGGGGGGCCACCTGCCGACCGGCGACGCCGTCGACCTGCTCCACGACGGTTCGGGCTACGTCGAGCTGAGCGCACCGCGCCACGAGTCGATCCACACGCACGGTTCGGGCGACACCCTGGCTGCGGCGATCACCGCGGGGCTGGCCCGCGGGCTCGGGCTAGCCGACGCCGTCCGCGAGGGCAAGACGTTCGTCACCGGCGCGGTCGCGGGCTCGTTCCCGCTCGGCGCCGGGCTCGGGCCGGTCGGTCACTTCTGGCGCGTGCGCGACTGGCCACCGGTCTGACACTCACCCGCTCGGATGGGTCGTTGCCGCGAGAAAGCGGTTGACCCGGCTGTTGACGGCCGGCAGCGAGATGTTCTCGTGCCGCCGGCTCGACACGACGAACAGCTGCACCGGCCGGCCGGCGGCTCGCAGGGCTCGAGCGAGGGCGACCGACTGGCCGAGCGGGACCGTGGGGTCCTCGCGCGAGTGGACGATGAGGAAGGGCGGCGAGGTCGCGTCCACGTGCGTGATCGTGCGCGCATCCTGCCACCCGGCCGGGCAGGCCGACGGCGCGCACCCCAGGAGCTGCCGGGCGGCCCGGCCGAGTTCCTTGTTGGGTGCGCTCAGCGCGGCCAGCGGGTCGACGGACCCGTCGAGGTCGACGACGCCCGCGACGCCGGTCTCCAGCCCGGCGATGGTGGCGAGTTGACCGCCGGCCGAGAAGCCGACGAGATCGCCGCGCGTCGGGTCGAGACCGTAGGTGGCGGCGTGGCTGCGCAGGAAGCCGATTGCCGCCTTGACGTCGTCGAGCGGACCGGGCCACTTGGCGACCTGGGACAGCCGGTAGTCGACCGAGAAGACCTGGAAGCCCTGCAGCCGCAACCGCTCGGACCACACCTCGTTGCCGCCGCCGTTGCCGCTCGACCAGTAGCCGCCGTGCACGTAGAGGATCCACGGGGCGTGGTGCCGGGTCGGGTCGTAGTGGGCGACGAGCGACACCCCGCCGGACGCGGTCGGCACCGGGACGTGATCGGCGACGATCTCGTGACCCGTGCCGTGCAAGCGCTGCGTGAGCGGTGCCGACGCGCAGGCTGCGAGCACCGCAAAGCCGGCCACGAGCACCGTCAGCCGGGCCACCGCCCGGCCCCACCCGATCCGCATACCGCTCCCGTTCGACGTCGAAAGGCCGAGAGTAGGAGGTGTGGACCAAGCCGGGGGGACAAGCCCGGGCGTGTTCTCAACTGCCCGTGACGGCTTTCGCGAGCCGGTCGGCGAAGGCCGCGGCCGCGGCGCCCGGATCCTCGGCCTCGGTGATCGCGCGCACGACGACGGCGCGGCGCGCACCCGCTGCGATCACCTGGTCGAGCCGCTCGAGCGACTCGATACCTCCGATCGCGAACCAGGGCCGGTCGTCCTGCGCGGCGGCGGCGTGCTCGATCAACTCGAGGCCCGCGGCGGGCCGGCCCGGCTTGGTCGGCGTCGTCCAGGTCGGCCCGCAGCAGTAGTACGCGACGCCCTCCTCCGACCGGGCGGCGTCGGCCTGGGCCGGGTCGTGGGTCGAGCGGCCGATGAGGACGTCGTCCCCGACGATGGAGCGTGCGATCGCCACCGGCAGGTCGTCCTGGCCGAGATGCAGGATCGGTGCGCCGACGGCCCGGGCGACATCGGCCCGGTCGTTGACCGCGAACAGCGCGCCGTGCCGCTCGGCCGCCGCGGCGAACACCTCGAGCAGCCGGATCTCGTCGCGGGCCTCGAGCCCCTTCTCGCGCAACTGGACGACGTCGACGCCGTGGGCCAGGACGGTGTCGAGGAAGTCGGCGAGGTCGCCGGTACGGCTGCGCGAGTCGGTGCAGACGTAGAGGCGGGCGTCGGGTCGGAGTCCGGCGAGGTCAGGCATCGGACGAGCGTAGGGTTGGCGCCGCACGGGAGCCTGCCGCGGGGTGGGCTGAGAGGGCGAACGAGCGGGGTGCCAACCCCGCGAAGCGCCGACCGTCGAACCTGATCCGGGTCATGCCGGCGCGAGGGAGCGAATGTCCGACAGCGCAGCCAGTGGAACCGTTGCCGTCATCGGCGCCGGGGCCATCGGCGCGGCCGTGGCCTGGCGCTGCGCGCAGCGCGGGCTGACGGTGACGCTGGTCGACCCGGCCGCCGACCGGGGGGCCTGGAACACCGCAGCCGGCATGCTCGCGCCGGTCACCGAGCTGCACTACACCGAGCCGGCCCTGCTCGAACTCGGCCTGGACTCGCTGGCGCGCTACCCCGAGTTCGTCGCCGAGCTCGAGGCGGAGTCGGGCCGTCCCACCGGCTTCGTCGAGTGCGGCACCGTCCTCGTCGCGTGGGATGCCGCCGACCTCGCGGCCCTGCGCGACCTGCACGCCTTCGCGATCCGGCTCGGCGTCGACGCCTCGCTGGCGAGCTCACGCGAGCTGCGCGCCCTGGAGCCGGCCCTCGCCCCGGGGCTGCCCGGCGCGCTCGTGGCGCCGGGCGATCACCAGATCGACCCGCGGCTGCTCCACGCGGCGCTGCTCGAGGCGCTGCGTCGACGCGGCGCGGCGATCGTCACGTCGCGGGCAACGGTGCGGGTCGAGCAGGGTCGGGCGATCGGTGTCGACCTCGACGACGGCACGACGCTGCGGACCGACCACGTCGTCGTCGCCGCGGGTGCGTGGTCGGGGGCGATCCCCGGCATCCCGGACGAGTACCGCCCGCCGGTGCGGCCGGTGAAGGGCCAGACGCTGCACCTGCGGCTCGACGGCGAGGTCCGGCTGCGGCACGTCCTGCGCGCGACGGTGAAGGGCACGCCGGTCTACGTGGTGCCGCGGGCCGACGGCGAGCTGGTGATCGGGGCGAGCTCCGAGGAGGCCGGCTTCGACCGGCAGCCCCGAGCCGGGGCGGTCTACGAGCTGCTGCGCGATGCGCAGTCCGTCCTGCCCGAGCTGAGCGAGGCCGTGCTGCTCGACGTCAGCACCGGGCTGCGCCCCGGCTCCCCCGACAACGCGCCGCTGGTCGGCCCCAGCGGCCTGCCCGGTCTCGTCCACGTCACGGGGCACTTCCGCAACGGCATCCTGCACACGCCGGTGACCGCCGACGCCGTCGCCGACCTGCTGTCGACCGGCACCCTGCCCGACGTGATGGCCGACTTCGCCCCGGCCCGCTTCGCGACGGTGTGCTCGTGAGGATCGAACTCAACGGACAGGCCCGCGAGATCAGCTCCGGCACGACCGTCGGCGCGCTGCTCCTGGCCGAGACCGGCTCGGCTCGCGGCAGCGCCGCCGTCGTCGACGGCGAGGTCGTCCCGCGCAGCACGTGGGACTCGCACGAGCTCCGCGACGGGCAGGTCGTCGAACTGATCACCGCGGTGCAGGGAGGATGAGCTCCATGGACGACGACACCTTGGTGATCGCCGGGGTCGAGCTGGGGTCGCGGTTGATCCTGGGTACCGGCGGCGCGCCCAGCCTGCAGGTCATCGACGAGACGCTGCGGGCCTCGGGCACGGCGATGTGCACGGTGGCGATGCGCCGGGTGGACGCCGCGACGAGCGGCACGATCCTCGACGTCATCGACTCCCACGGCGTGCGGGTACTGCCGAACACGGCCGGCTGCCGCACCGCCCGCGAGGCCGTGCGCACCGCGCAACTCGCCCGCGAGGCGCTGGAGACCGATTGGGTGAAGCTCGAGGTCGTCGCCGACGAGCGCACCCTGCTGCCCGACCCGATCGAGCTGCTCGATGCGGCCGAATCGCTTGTGGCGCAGGGCTTTCGGGTGCTGCCCTACACCAACGACGACCCGGTGCTGGCCCGCCGCCTGCAGCAGGCCGGCTGCGTGGCGGTGATGCCGCTCGGCTCCCCCATCGGCACCGGGTTGGGCATCGGCAACCCGCACAACATCGAGCTGATCGTCAGCGAGGCCGCGGTGCCGGTGATCCTCGACGCCGGCATCGGCACCGCCTCCGACGCCGCGCTGGCGATGGAGCTCGGCTGCGACGGCGTGCTGCTCGCCTCCGCCGTCACCCGCGCCCAGGACCCGCTCGCCATGGCCGAGGCGATGGCGCTGGCCGTCCGGGCCGGCCGCCTCGCGTACCGTGCGGGCCGCATACCGAAGCGTTTCCACGCCCAGGCGTCGTCGCCCACCGAGGGGATGGCGTTGCTGTAACCGAACCGCGGGAGCTCGCGAGGGCTGAGAGGGCGGCGCACCCCGTGCCGCCGACCGCCGAACCCGCCGGGTAATGCCGGCGCAGGGAGAGATGCCATGACCACGACCGAAGCACCGATCACCGAAACGGCCGAGGCGCCGCACACGCTCGACCAACCGGCATCACGCTCGCTGCGTCTCGTCGACCAGCTCGGGCTCTGGGGCAACCTGGGCGTCAGCCTGCTCGGCTTCACCGGCGCGATCTTCGTGCTCGCCCCGATCGAGGGCGCGGCCGCGCTGTCGCTGACGGCGGCCCTCGTCGCGCTGCTGGTCGGCACCGTGCTGGGCAGCGCCGCGATCGGCGTCGCCGCGATCCCGGGAGCGCGCACCGGCTCGCCGGCGATGGTGCTGCTGCGCGGGCTGTTCGGCACCAAGCCGTCCTACCTGCCGACGCTGCTCAACGTCGTGCAGCTGCTCGGCTGGACGACCTTCGAGCTCGTCACCATCGGCACGGCCATGCACCAGATCACGCCCGGCGTGCCGCGGTTGATCTACATCCTCGCCGGTGGCGTCGTCACCACAATGCTCGCGCTGCGCCCGCTCGGCTGGATCCGGGTGCTGCGCAAGTACGTCACCGTCGCCGTGCTGATCGCGCTGGCCTACCTCGCGATCCAGCTGTTGCGGCACCCGCTGCCGGCCTTCGGCCACGGCTCCTGGAACGGGTTCTGGATCGCGGTGGACACGGTCGTCGGCGTCTCGGTGTCGTGGGTGCCGCTGGCCGCGGACTACACCCGGCACGCCCACTCGGGGCGCGAGGCCTTCACCGGCGCGTTCCTCGGCTACTCCGTCACCCAGGTGATCTGTTACGCCATCGGTCTCGTCGCGCTCGTCACCGTGGCCAAGGGCAACCCCGATCACATCTTCGGCGCGTTCATGGCCATCCCGGTCGGCACACTCGCCTTCGCGGTGCTGGCCGTGCGCGAGCTCGACCAGTCCTTCGCCGACACGTACTCCGCCGCGGTCTCGGTGCAGAACTTCCGTCCCCGGTGGGACCGACGCCCGCTCGCGCTGGTGATCGGCGCGGCGTCGACCGTCGCCGCGCTGAGCCTGAACATCTACGACTACGAGAACTTCCTGCTGCTGGTCGGGTCGATCTTCGTGCCGCTGCTGGGCGTGCTGGCCGTCGACTACTTCGTCGTGTCCCGCGGGCGCTGGGATCTCGGCGAGAACGTCCGCGTGCGCTGGTCGACGCTCGTCCCGTGGGTGGTCGGCTTCGTCGCCTACCAGCTGGTGAACCCGGGCTACGTCGGCTGGTGGGCCGGCATGTGGAGGCACGTGCAGTCCTGGCTGCACTTCACGCCGACGACGTGGATGAGCGCGTCGCTGATCTCGTTCGCCGTCGCCGCGGTGGTCACACTGCCGCTCGGCCTGCTGGCCTGCCGCGGTGAGCGGACCACCGTCGCGGCATAGGCTGCGGCCGTGCTGATTCACCCCGAGGTCGCGGACGCCCTCGCCGAAGGCCGGCCGGTCGTGGCGCTCGAGAGCACCATCATCAGTCACGGCCTCCCCCGTCCGGACAACCTGCGCATCGCCCGCGAGATCGAGGCGGCGGTGCGGGCCGGCGGGGCCGTGCCGGCCACCATCGCGGTCATCGACGGGCAGGCCCGGATCGGTCTCGACGACGACGCCCTGGAGAAGGTGGCGGCCGACCTCGGCGTCACCAAGGTGAGCGTGCGCGACCTCGCCGTCGTCGCCGCGATGGGCACGGTCGGCGCCACCACGGTCGCCTCCACCGCGCACCTCGCGGCCCGGGCCGGCATCCGGGTGTTCGCGACGGGCGGGCTCGGTGGGGTGCACCGCGACGCGCGCGAGACGTGGGACGAGTCGGCCGACCTGACCACGCTGTCGCGCACGCCGGTGCTGGTCGTCTGCGCCGGGGTGAAGTCGATCCTCGACGTCGGCGCCACGCTCGAGCGCCTCGAGACGCTCAACGTCGGCGTGCTCGGCTACCGCACCGACCGCTTCCCCGGCTTCTACCTGCGCGACTCCGGCTACAGCCTGTACTGGACGGTGTCGTCGGCCGCCGAGGCGGCCGAGGTGCTGCGGGCCCAGGACGCGATGGGCAGCGCCGGGTACGGGCTCGTGCTGGCCAACCCGATCGCCGCGGCCGACGAGCTCGACCACGACCTGCACGACCGCGTCCTGGCCCGCGGCCTGGCCGCGGCCGACGCCGCGTCGATCACCGGCAAGGACGTGACGCCCTACCTGCTCGACTTCTTCCACCGCGAGACGCACGGGGCCTCGCTCGCCGCGAACGTCGCGCTCGTGCTCGCCAACGCGCGGCTCGCCGCGGAGGTCGCGACCAGCTACGCCACCGGATGACCGGGCGGGTGGTCTGCGTCGGCGACCTCATGACCGACGTCCTGGCCCGGCTCCCCGGCCCGCTCGCACCCGGCTCGGACACCCCGTCGCGCATCGGCCTGTTCGGCGGCGGGGCGGCGGCGAACGTCGCGGTCGGCCTGGCCACCGCCGGTCTCGACGCGGTCTTCGTCGGGCGCATCGGGCACGACGCCCTGGGCCGCCACGCTGTCGCCGAGCTCGCGGCGCACCGGGTCACGCCCGCGATCTCGCACGACCCGCTGCGGGCCAGCGGCACCTGCATCGTGCTCGTCGCGCCCGATGGCGAGCGCACGATGATCCCGGACGCGGGCGCCAATGCGGGGCTCGGCGAGGTCGACCCGGCCACCCTGCCCGAGGCCGCCGACTGCCTCTACCTGTCGGGCTACGCGCTGCTCGATTCGGGCGCCCGCCCGTTCGCGCTCGCCGCCCTGGCCCACGCCCGCGACCGGGGCTGGCTCATCGCCGTCGACGCCGCCTCGGCCGCACCGCTCGCCGCGATCGGGGCCGACGTCTTCGGCCGCTGGGTCGGCCGCGGCGTGGTGCTGTTCGCCAACGAGGACGAGACGCGGGTGCTCCTCGGCGGCGAACCGGACGACCCGGCGCGGGCGCTGGCGGCGCAGTACGGCGAGGCCGTGGTGAAGCTCGGCGCCGCGGGCGCGGTGTGGTCCGATGGGGTCGACGAGTGCGTGGTGGGGGCCCGCCCGACGACGGTGATCGACACGACCGGGGCGGGCGATGCCCTCTCGGCCGGATTCCTAAGCGCCCGGCTCGCCGGCGGCGACGCCCGCGCGTGCCTCGAGCGTGGCGCCGAGTTCGCGGCCCGGGTCGTCAGCCAGGTCGGGGCCCGGCCACGCTGAGCGGCGGCCTATCGTCGAACGGATGCGCGCATTCGTCATCGGCGGATCGGGTCTGGTGGGCCGGGCGGTGGCCCGTCGCCTGATCGGTTCCGGCTGGGACGTCGACGTCGTCGGCCGCAGTGCCGCGACCGTGCCGGCCGACCTCGCGGCGTCGTTCGTCGCGGCCGACCGCGATGACCCGGCGGCCCGATCGCCGAGGACCGACCGACCCTGCCGCCGGGCGACATGCCCTACGCCAGCCGCGAGGGGTACGGGCCGAACAAGGTCGCCGCCGAGCAGGCGCTGCTCTCCTCGGGACTGCCGGTGACCGTCGTGCGGCCGTCCAAGATCCACGGCGAGGGCGCCCGCCCGGCCCGCGAATGGGTCTTCGTGAAGCGGGTTCTCGACCGCCGGCCGGCCGTGCTGCTCGCGCACGGCGGTCGCGGCGTCGACCATCCCAGTGCCGCGGTGAACATCGCGGCGCTGGTCGAGACGGTCGCGGCCCGGCCGGGGGCGCGGATCCTCAACTGCGCCGACCCGGACGCGCCGACGGGGCGCGAGATCGCCCGGGCAGTGGCCGCGCACCTGGGGCACGACTGGCGCGAGGTGCTGCTCGACGACAACGCCGACCCGGCGCTCGGGAACCATCCGTGGGACCGGCCGCACCCGGTCGTCCTCGACATCACGGCGGCTCGGGAGCTCGGCTGGATCCCGGTGGGCACCTACGCCGAGACCGTGCCGGCGACGGTCGACTGGCTGGCCGGAATCGCGCTCCGCACCCCGCCCGGGGCGGTGCTGCCGCCCGGCTGGGACGGCGAGGTGGGCGAGTTCGACTACGCCCGCGAGGACGCGTTCCTGCGCGACGCTGCGCGGTAGGACGCGGCTACTTCGAGTAGGAGAGGTCGGCGCCGGTCAGCACGATGCGCAGCCCGGCCGGAGCGACCGTCACCGACTTCACCCGCACGTGGAACGGCAGCCCCTGCAGCGGCAGCGACACGTCGAAGACCTTCGTCAGCAGGGCGACGGCCTCCTGCGCGAGCGAGTTGGCGCCGTCGACCTGGACGCCGGCGAACGAGAGGCTGTCGTTGACGATCCTCGGTTCGGCGGTGATCGAGCCGGTGAACTGCCGGCCGAGAACGGTGACCGTCTTGCTCGCATGCACCCGCCCGTCGCCGGCGTATCGCAGCGTCACGCCGAGGGCCTTGCCGAGTTGGGTGTAGTCGATCAACCCGTTCGCGGCGGCGCTGTCGGCGTGGAAGGAGGAGAAGTTGCGCGAGACCGTGACCTGGTGCAGCACGACGCGCAGCTGCGTCACCGTCAGGGCGGTCGATCCCGTCCCGACGGGGACGTCGGAGGAGGTCAGGGTGATCTCGCCGTAGTCGCCCGCCGCGAACTGGGTGAGGAACGGGAAGCCGGCGACGTCGACCTCGGGACGCGAGGGCAGGTG
Organism: Jatrophihabitans sp.; assembly: GCF_036000465.1. Classification (GTDB taxonomy): domain Bacteria; phylum Actinomycetota; class Actinomycetes; order Mycobacteriales; family Jatrophihabitantaceae; genus Jatrophihabitans. The sequence goes on from NZ_DASYFV010000004.1 coordinate 49,508, forward strand.
CTGGCTGTTCTGGATCGTGTCGCCCGCGATCCGCTCCGCGCCGTACTTGCCGATCCGGTCGGCCGCGAGCAGCACGAGGGCCAGGACGACGAGTCCGATGAGCAGGCGCCGCGGCGCGCGGGGACGGGGTGGCGCGGGGGTAGCCATCCCTCGATGGTTGCACGGGCGTTGTCGCACACCCCGGGCAGACTGCCGGCATGACCACCTCGGCCGCCGTGCTGCGCGAGCGCATCGCCCGGCACGGGCTGATCACCCGGCCGAGCCCTTCGGTGGTGCGGGCGGTCGCGCTAACCACGGCGATCCAGGCCCAGGAGCCGCACGCGTCGCGGCTCGGCATCCGGGTGCGCCACGCCACCTCCACCGATGCGGGCGTGCTCGCCGACATCGCCACCAAGAGGCTCGTGCGCACCTGGCTGATGCGGGGCACGATCCACCTCGTCGACGCCGCCGACGTGCGATGGCTGGTCCGGCTGGTCGGTCCGGCCATCTCGCGCAAGTACCGCACCCGGTGGCGGCAGATCGGGCTGAGCGACGACGTCCTCGACGCCAGCGTCGCGGCGCTGCCGGGCATCCTGGCCGGCCGACCGCTCACCCGTCCCGAGATCCGCGACGCGCTGGCCGAGCGGGGTGTCGTCATCGACAGCCCCGACACCCAGGCCCACACGCACGCCCTGGTGCACGCCAGCACGCTCGGGCTCGTCTGCCGCGGGCCCGAGCGCGGCCGCGAGGCCACCTTCACGCTGCTCGGGGACTGGGTGCCCGACGCCCCGGCCGGGCCCAGCGGCGACGACGCCCTGGCCGAGCTCGCCCGCCGCTACTTCGCCGCCTTCTCCCCCGCGACGCCGGCCGACTTCACCGCGTGGTCGGGGTTGCCCTCGACCCGGGCGATCGAGCTGATCGGCGACGAGCTGAGCGCGGTCGAGGTCGGCGGGCGTCCCGGCTTCCGGCTGGGCGAGGTCGAACCGGTGCGCGGCGTGTGCCTGCTGCCGGCGTTCGACAACTACCTGATCGGCTATCGCGACCGCGACGCGATCCTGCCCGCCGCGCAGCGCCCGCGGATCTACAACGGCGGCATGATCCATCCGGCCGTGCTGCACGACGGGCGGGTCATCGGCTCGTGGGCGCTGGATCGTACGAAGGGGCACGTCCGGGTGAGCCCGTTCGAGACCCTGCGTCCCGCGGTGCGGCGGGGCGTGGAGGCCGAGATCGCCGATCTCGAACGGTTCCTCGGGCGGGAACTGACCTTCGACCTGGCCGCAGCGGGCTGATCACGGAGTACGTTCGTCCCACTCGATCAGGCGTCCCTGGGAGGCGACTCGGCGCATGCAGCTGCTCGCAGCGGGTGAGGCCGCAGGCGGTGGGCGCACCCGCGTGCGAGTGGGCGTCGAGGGCGCCGTGCAGGGGGTCGGTTTCCGCCCGTTCGCCTTTGCCCTGGCCCGCGAGCTCGGCCTGGCCGGTTCGGTCGGCAACACCGCCGGCGGTGTGGTGGCCGAGGTCGAGGGAGCACCCGAGCACGTCGACGCGTTCGTGCGGCGGCTGCGCGACGACGCGCCGCCGCTCGCGATCGTCGACCGGGTGCGGAGCGAGACGATCGCGGTGCGGGGCGGCACCGACTTCGTCATCGACGATTCGCGCGGCGGGCCCGGCCGCACGCTCGTCTCCCCCGACATCGCCACCTGCCCCGACTGCCTGCGCGAACTCGCCGACCCGCACGACCGACGCTTCGCGCACGCCTTCATCAGCTGCACCAACTGCGGACCCCGCTTCACCGTCGTCCGCGACGTGCCCTACGACCGGCCGGCGACGACGATGGCCGACCTGCCGCTGTGCCCGCGCTGTGCCGCCGAGTACGCCGACCCGGGTGACCGCCGCTTCCACGCCCAGACCGTCGCCTGCCCCGACTGCGGCCCGACCCTCACGCTGCACCATCTCGGCGCGGTGCACACCGGCGACGACGCGCTGGCCCGGACCCGCACGCTGCTCGCCGACGGATCGATCGTCGCGATCAAGGGGGTCGGCGGCTTCCACCTCGCGTGCGACGCCACGAACGCGGCGGCGGTCGACACGTTGCGCAAGCGCAAGGACCGCGGCGACAAGCCGTTCGCCCTGCTCGTGCCGGATCTCGCCGCCGCCGGGACGATCGTCACGCCGGATCCGGCGGAGCAGGCTCTGCTCGTCGATCCGCGGCGGCCGGTCGTGCTCGTGGCCCGGCGCCCGGAACCCGCACTCGAGCTCGCCGACGGCGTCGCACCCGGCAGTCCCGACCTCGGTGTGCTGCTGCCGTACACGCCGGTGCACCACCTGCTGTTCGGCGCCGGCGCGCCGCCGGTGCTCGTGTTGACGAGCGGCAACCTCGCCGGTGAGCCGATCGTCGTCGACGGCGACGTCGCCCGCGAGCGGCTGGCCGGCGTCGCCGATGCCTGGCTCGACAACGACCGCCCGATCCACGTGCCGTGCGACGACTCGGTGCTTCGGGTCGCGGGCGGTGAGCCGCTGCCGGTGCGCCGCTCGCGCGGCTACGCCCCGCTGCCGGTGGCGTTGCCGGTCGAGGTGGAGCCGGCGCTGGCCGTCGGCGGCGATCTGAAGAACACGTTCTGCCTCGCCGAGGGGCGCTACGCGTGGCTCTCGGCGCACGTCGGCGACATGGACGACCTCGCGACCCTCCAGGCGTTCGAGGCGGCGACCGCACACCTCGCGTCGCTCACCCGGGTCACGCCGGGGACGATCGTCGCCGACCGGCATCCGGCGTACCGCAGCGCGCAGTGGGCCACGCGCGCGGCGGGCCACCGCCCGGTGCGTCGGGTGCAGCACCACCACGCGCACATCGCCTCGGTGATGGCGGAGAACGGGCACGACGGCTCGGCCCGCGTCATCGGCTTCGCGTTCGACGGCACCGGCTTCGGCGACGACGGCGCGGTGTGGGGCGGCGAGGTGCTGCTCGCCGACTACGACGGCTACGAGCGGGCGGCGCACCTGCGCTACACGCCGCTGCCGGGCGGGGACGCCGGCGTGCGCAACCCGTGCCGGATGGCGCTGTCCCACCTGCGGGCGGCCGCGGTCGAGTGGGATCCGCTGCTGCCCCCGGTCGCGGCCTGCTCGGAGTCGGAACGGCACGTGCTCGACCGCCAGTTGCGCACCGGCTTCGGCTGCACGCCGACCTCGAGCCTGGGCCGGCTGTTCGACGCGATGTCGTCACTGGCCGGGGTCTGTCACCGGGTGGAGTACGAGGCCGAGGCCGCGATGCGGTTCGAGGGCCTGGCCCGCACCGCGGTCGACGGCTGCGGTGACCCGTACCGGTTCGGGCCCGGTCTCGACGCGCGGCCGGTGATCGCGGCAGCGGCGGCCGACGTCCGGGCCGGGGTCGACGCCGAGACCGTCGCGGCCCGGTTCCACCTCGCGGTCGTCGACGCGGTCGTGATGACGGCGCAGCGGGTGCGCCGAGACACCGGGCTGGACACCGCGGCGCTGTCGGGCGGCGTGTTCCTCAACGCCCTGCTGACCGTGCGCTGCCGCGACGCCCTCGAGTCGGCGGGCTTCCGGGTGCTGCGCCACCGGCACGTCCCACCCAGTGATGCCGGCCTGGCGCTCGGACAGCTCGTGATCGGCGCGCGACGACGGGAGACGACGTGAGGTACCTCGACGAGTTCAGCGATCCGGAGCTCGCCCGCAAGTTGCTCGACGACATCCACGCGACCGCAACCCGACCGTGGGCGCTGATGGAGGTGTGCGGCGGGCAGACGCACTCGATCATCCGGCACGGCATCGACCAGCTGCTGCCCGACGGCATCGAGATGATCCACGGCCCGGGCTGCCCGGTCTGCGTCACGCCGCTCGAGCTCATCGACAAGGCGCTGGAGATCGCCTCCCGGCCCGGGGTGATCTTCTGCTCCTTCGGCGACATGCTGCGGGTGCCGGGCAGCGGCCGCGACCTGTTCCGGGTCAAGAGCCAGGGCGGCGACGTGCGGGTCGTCTACTCCCCGCTCGACGCGCTCCGGATCGCCCGCGAGAACCCCGATCGCGAGGTCGTCTTCTTCGGCATCGGTTTCGAGACCACGGCCCCGCCGAACGCGATGGCGGTCCACCAGGCGCATCGTCTCGGGGTCACCAACTTCAGCATGCTGGTGTCACACGTGCGGGTGCCGCCGGCGATCGAGGCGATCATGGAATCGCCGACCTGCCGGGTGCAGGCGTTCCTCGCCGCCGGTCACGTGTGCAGCGTGATGGGGCTGGCGGAGTACCCGGCCCTGGTCGACCGGTATCGCGTGCCGATCGTCGTCACCGGCTTCGAACCCCTCGACGTACTCGAGGGTATCCGGCGCGCCGTCCACCAGTTGGAGAAGGGCGAGGCGCGGCTCGACAACGCCTACGCCCGCGTCGTCCCGGAAGCAGGGAACCCGGCCGCGCGGGAGCTGCTGTCCGACGTCTTCCAGACCGTCGACCGCCGGTGGCGCGGCATCGGCACCATCTCCGGGAGCGGCTGGCGACTGGCCGAGAAGTACCGCGCGTTCGACGCCGAGTACCGCTTCGCCGTGGGACACATCGACACCGCGGAGTCGTCGGTCTGCCGCAGCGGCGAGGTGTTGCAGGGGTTCATCAAGCCCCGCGAGTGCGCCGCGTTCGGCACGACCTGCACGCCGCGCACCCCGCTCGGCGCGACGATGGTGTCGAGCGAGGGCGCGTGCGCGGCCTACTACCTGTACCGGCGGCTCGAGACCGCTCGCGAGGAGACCTCCGTTGGCTGAGCCGGCGCCCGATCTCGACGGCTGGACGTGCCCCGTGCCGCTGCGGGACAGCCCGACGATCGTGATGGGCCACGGCGGCGGCGGCCAGCTGTCGGCCGAGCTGATCGAGCACCTCTTCCTGCCCGCGTTCGGCACCGCGCCGGAGGCGCTCGGCGACTCGGCCGTGGTCGACCTGGGCGGGGTCCGGGTGGCGTTCTCGACCGACACCTTCGTCGTGCGGCCCCTGTTCTTCCCCGGCGGGTCGATCGGGCACCTGGCCGTGAACGGCACCGTGAACGACCTCGCGATGAGCGGGGCGGTGCCGCGCTACCTGTCCTGCGCGGTGGTGCTCGAGGAGGGCACCGATCTCGCGGTGGTCGGGCGGGTCGCCGAGGACATCGGGTCGGCGGCCACCGCCGCCGGGGTAACCGTGGTCACCGGCGACACCAAGGTCGTCGACGCCGGCCACGGCGACCAGGTCTTCGTCAACACCGCCGGCCTCGGGCTCGTCCCCGACGGCGTCGATCTCCGGCCCGACCGCGCGCGTCCCGGTGACGTCGTGATCGTCAGCGGCGACATCGGCGTGCACGGCATCGCCGTCCTGAGCGTGCGCGAGGGGCTGGAGTTCGGGTCGGAGCTGACCACCGACTCGGCCCCGCTGCACACGCTTGTCGCGGCCATGCTCGGGGTGACCCGTGACCTGCGGGCACTGCGCGATCCGACCCGGGGCGGGCTGGCGACGTCGCTGAACGAGATCGCCCGCGCGTCGGGCGTGGGCATCGAGATCGTCGAGCGCTCGGTGCCGGTGCCGCCCGACGTCGGCAACGCGTGCGCGCTGCTCGGGCTCGACCCCCTCTACGTGGCCAACGAGGGCAAGCTCGTCGCGTTCGTGCCGCGCGAGCACGCCGAGGCCGTGCTCGCCGCGATGCGCACCCACCCGCTCGGCCTGGGCGCCGCCGTCATCGGCGAGTGCGTCGACGTGCATCCGGGTCTGGTGGTGGCCCGCACCGGATTCGGCGCGACCCGCATCGTCGACACCCCGCTCGGCGAGCAACTCCCCCGCATCTGCTGACCCGGAAGTTGGCGACTTGTCCGCCCGGGTGGCGGTGATATCGGGCCAGATCACAGCCACAACGGCGGACAAGCCGGGAAATCAGGCGCGCTCGGCCAGGTCGAGGACGCGGGCCAGCGGGACGCCCGGGCGGTAGGCCAGGTGGATGAAGCTGGGGGCGGCCAGCACCGCGAGGTCGGCGCGGGCGCCGGGGGCGATGCGTCCGATGTCGGCCCGGCGCAGGGCGGCCGCTGCCCCGGCCGTGGCGGCCCAGAGTGCCTCGGCCGGCGTCATCCCCATCTCGCGGACGGCCAGGGCGATCACGAACGGCATCGACGACGTGAAGCTCGTGCCGGGGTTGCAGTCGGTGGCGAGCGCGACGGTCGCGCCGGCGTCCAGCAGCCCGCGGGCGTCCGGGTAGGGCGAGCGGGTCGAGAACTCGGCCCCGGGCAGCAGGGTGGCGACCGTGTCACCGCCGGCCAGCGCGTCGACGTCGGCGTCGTCGAGATGGGTGCAGTGGTCGACGCTGGCGGCGCCCAGCTCGACCGCGAGCTGCACCCCGGGGCCCGGACCGAGCTGGTTGCCGTGCACCCGCAGGTCGAGCCCGGCGGCGCGGCCGGCCCGCAGGATCGTGCGCGCCTCGTCGCCGTCGAAGGCGTGCGCGCTGCCCGGCTCGCAGAAGACGTCGATCCAGCGCGCGTGTGGGGCGCAGGCATCGAGCATCGCGCCGCTGACCAGGCGCACGTACTCGTCGCGGTCGGCGTCGGCCGGCACGACGTGCGCGCCGAGGAAGGTCGTCTCGTCGGTGATGCCCCGGGCGATGCGCAGCAGGCGTACCTCGTCGGTCACGGTCAGGCCGTAGCCGCTCTTGATCTCCAGCGTGGTGGTGCCCTGCCGGCGGGCCTCGGTCGCCCGCGCAACCATGTGCCGCCGCAGCTCGTCGTCGCTCGCCGCCCGCGTGGCCGACACGGTCGAGGCGATGCCGCCGCCGTCGTAGCGCTCGCCGGCCATGCGGGCGGTGAACTCGTTCGACCGGTCGCCGGCGAAGACGAGGTGCGTGTGCGGATCGACGAAGCCCGGGACGACGGCGCACCCGCCGAGCGCGACGCGCCGGTCGGCGGCGGGAGCCTCGGTCTCTGGACCGACCCAGAGGACGGTGTTCTCGTCGGCCACGACCGCGGCGTCACGGACGATGCCGAGCGGCGACCCGTCGCCCCGGGCCGGGTCGTTGGTGACGAGCTCGACGATGCCGGTGATCAGGGTGGCGGTCACAGACCCTCCAGCGCAGTGGTGAGCCGCCGGCCGATGTCGCCGAGGCGGTGCTGCCCGCCGCGGACGACCTCGCGACCGTCGACCAGGACGGTGTCGACGTCGGCGGCGGTGGCGGCGTACAGGATCTGATCGGGTCGCGCGCCGGCCGTCCGGACGGTGTCGGTGCGAACAGTCACGAGATCGGCCCGGGCCCCGACCTCGAGCCGGCCCGCGCCGTCCCAGCCGAGACTGTCGTGCCGGGTGAGCGCGGCGAGCAGCTGGGGTGCGGTGAAACGGCCGCGCTCGTTGCTGCGCAGCCGCTCGTGCATCTCCAGGCCGCGGGCCTCCTCGAACGGGTCGATCACGGCGTGCTGGTCCGAGCCGAGCGACAGAGGCACGCCCGAGTCGGTCAGGGCGCGGGCCGGGCCGATGCCGTCGGCGAGATCGCGCTCGGTGGTCGGGCAGAAGCAGGCGGTCGTCCGGGTCGTGCCGAGCGCCTGGATGTCGTCGGCGGTGAGGTGCGTGGCGTGCACTGCCGTCGTGGCCGGGCCGAGCACGCCGGCGTCGCGCAGCAGGGCCGTGGGGGTGCACCCGTAGTGCGCCCCGCAGGCCTCGTTCTCGGCCGGTTGCTCGGACAGGTGGACGTGCAGCGGGCGGCCCTGTGCCGTGGCGACCACCGTGGCGAGGTCGCCCCGGGGCACCGCCCGCACCGAGTGGACGGCGACGCCGATGCGGGTGGTGTCGTCGGGCTCGAGCTGCGCCACCCGCTCCGCCCAGCGCTCGACGTCGACGTCGGCGAAACGGCGCTGGACGGCATCGAGCGGCAGGTGACCCCCGGGTCCGAGACCGCCGGCGAGGTAGCAGGTGTCGAGCAGCGTCAGGCGGATTCCGGCATCGGCGGCGGCGGCTCGCAGCGCCTCGGCCATCGCGTTCGGGTCGCCGTACGGCGTGCCGTCCGGGCCGTGGTGCAGGTAGTGGAACTCGCCGACTGAGGTGATGCCGGCGAGCGCCATCTCGGCGTAGACGACCGTGGCCAGCTCGCGGTACGTGTCGGGGTCGAGCCGGCCGGCGACGGCGTACATGTGCTCTCGCCAGGTCCAGAACGTGCCGCCGTCGTTGTGGGTGCGGCCGCGCAGCGCGCGGTGGAAGGCGTGGCTGTGCGCGTTGGCGAAGCCGGGCAGCACGACGCCCGGCAGTGACGTCGCACCGTCGGCCGGGGCGTTCGAGGCGACCGCGGTGAACCGGCCGTCCTCGATCTCGAAGCGGACGTCGCGGGCCGGGCCACCGGGCAGCAGCGCGTCCCGCGCGAACCAGCTGCTCATCCGGCGAGCTGCTCGACGACCCGGGTGAGGGCGACGACCCCGGCGTGGCAGTCGTCGCGCTCGGCGAACTCGGCCGGTGAGTGGGATACGCCGGTGGGGTTGCGGACGAACAGCATGGCGGCCGGGACACCGGCGCTCGCCAGGACGCCGGCGTCGTGACCGGCCCCCGTGTCCAGCAGCGGCGCGTCACCGAGCAGGGTCGAGAGGTCGTGGGCGAGGTGCGGGTCGAACCGGGTGACGTCGGTCCACGACTCGTTCGTCATCGTGCCGCCGTGCCACTCGACGAATTCGCGCAGGTCGGAGAGGATCGATTCGACCTGGTCGGACGACTCGGCCCGCACGTCGAGCCACACGCGCACGTGTGACGGGATCGCGTTGACGCCGTTCGGGACGACCTCGAGCTTGCCGCAGGTGGCGACGCCGTCGTTGCGGGTGGCGGTGGCCTCGGCCTCGAGCACCACCGACGCGGCGGCCACCATCGCGTCGCTGCGGTCGGACATCGGGGTCGTGCCGGCGTGGTTGGCCTCGCCGCGCAGGTCGATCCGCCAGCGCCCGTGCGGGCGGATCGCGGTACCGACCGCGACCGGGCGACCGAGGTCGATCAGCCCGCGCCCCTGCTCGACGTGCAGCTCGACGAACGCGCCGATGCGGCGCACGGTGTCGGGGTCGGCGCCGAGGTCGTCGGGGCAGCGACCGGCGGCACGCATCGCCTCGGCCAGCGTGGTGCTGTCGCGGTCGGTGAGCGAGCGCGCCCGGTCGGGGTCGAGCGCGCCGGTCAGGATGCGGGAACCGGCGCAGGCGATGCCGAAGCGGGCGCCCTCCTCGTCACCGAAGTTGACGACGGCGATGGGCTTTGCCGGCCGGAATCCCCTGTCCCGTAGGGCATCCAGCGCGGCCAGCGAGGACACGACGCCGAGCGGTCCGTCGAAGGCGCCGCCGTCGGGCACCGAGTCGAGGTGCGATCCGATGACGACTCCGGGGCCGTCCGCGTCCGGATCGCCCCACCAGGCCCACTGGTTGCCGGCGCGGTCCTCGGTGAGGTCGAGGCCGCGCGTGGTCGCCTCCCCGGCGAACCACTCGCGCAGCGCGGCGTCCTCGGCCGTCCAGGCGAAGCGGCGGTAGCCGCCGGAGCGGTCGTCGCGGCCGATCGGCTCGAGCGCCGTCCACAGCGCGTCGAAGCCGGCGAGGCCGGGCGCCTCGGTCACCCCTCCGCCATGGGGATGCGCACCCCGCGCTCGGCGGCGACGTCCTCGGCGCGGTCGTAGCCCGCGTCGACGTGGCGGATGACACCCATGCCCGGATCGTTGGTCAGCACCCGCTCGATCTTCTGCGCGGCGAGGTCGGTTCCGTCGGCGACGGTGACCTGCCCGGCGTGGATCGAGCGGCCGATGCCGACCCCGCCGCCGTGGTGGATCGACACCCAGGTGGCGCCGCTCGCCACGTTGACCATGGCGTTGAGCAGGGGCCAGTCGGCGATGGCGTCCGAGCCGTCGGCCATGCCCTCGGTCTCGCGGTAGGGCGAGGCGACGGAACCGCAGTCGAGGTGGTCCCGGCCGATGACGACCGGCGCGCTGATCTCGCCGTTGGCGACGAGCTCGTTGAACCGGACCCCGGCCTTGTCCCGCTCGCCGTAGCCGAGCCAGCAGATGCGCGCGGGCAGGCCCTGGAAGTGCACCTTGTCCTGCGCCAGCTTGATCCAGCGGGCGAGCGACTCGTTCTCCGGGAAGAGTTCGAGCACGGCCTGGTCGGTGCGGGCGATGTCCTTCGGGTCCCCCGAGAGCGCGGCCCAGCGGAACGGGCCCTTGCCCTCGCAGAACAGCGGGCGGATGTAGGCCGGGACGAAGCCCGGGAAGTCGAAGGCCCGGTTGAAACCGGCGGTCTTGGCCTCGCCACGGATCGAGTTGCCGTAGTCGAAGACCTCGGCGCCGGCGTCCATGAAACCAACCATGGCCTCGACGTGGCGGGCCATCGAGGCCTGCGCCCGGCCGGTGAACTCCTCGGGCTTGCGGGCGGCGTAGTCGTGCCACTCGTCGAACTCGACCCCGATCGGCAGGTACGACAGCGGGTCGTGGGCCGACGTCTGGTCGGTGACGATGTCGATCGGCGCGCCGTTGGCCAGGAACTGCGGCACGAGCGAGGCGGCGTTGCCGAGCAGGCCGATCGAGAGGGGCCGCCGGGCGTCGCGGGCCTCCACCGCCAGCCGCAGGGCGTCTCGGATGTCGGACGCCTCCACGTCGAGGTAGCCGTGGTCGATGCGGCGTCGGATGCGCGAGGGATCGCACTCGATGCAGATCGCGACGCCGCCGTTCATGGTCACGGCGAGCGGCTGGGCCCCACCCATGCCGCCGAGGCCGGCGGTGAGGGTGATGGTGCCGGCGAGCGTGCCGTTGAAGCGCTTGGCCGCGACGGCGGCGAAGGTCTCGTAGGTGCCCTGCAGGATGCCCTGGGTGCCGATGTAGATCCACGAGCCGGCCGTCATCTGGCCGTACATGGTCAGACCGAGGTGCTCGAGGCGGCGGAACTCCTCCCAGTTGGCCCAGTCGCCGACCAGGTTCGAGTTGGCGATGAGCACGCGCGGCGCCCATTCATGGGTATGCATGACGCCGACCGGCTTGCCCGACTGCACGAGCATCGTCTCGTCGGTCTTCAGCGTGGTGAGCGTGCGCACCAGCGCGTCGTAGCTCGGCCAGTTACGGGCGGCCCGCCCGGTGCCGCCGTAGACGACCAGGTCGTCCGGGCGCTCGGCGTTCTCCGGATCGAGGTTGTTCATGAGCATCCGCAGCGGGGCCTCGGTCTGCCACGAGCGAGCGGTCAGCGTGGTGCCGCGGGCGGCGCGGACCGGACGGGCTCCGTCCATGTCGGGGTCCTCCTGGGATCGGGGAAGCGGTCCTGCCATTGCACACCCACGGCACCCTTCGCGGCAGGCATCCCGACGCCTCCGTGTCTGGGATACCAGACGCGGCGCTACCGTGAGGCATGCCCACCGTGCCCGCCGCGCGCGAGGCGCTGGCGATCCTGCGTCTGCTGAGCGCCCAGGCCGGGCCGATCCCGGCCGCGGTCATCGTGCGCGAGCTCGACCTGCCGCGGTCGACCGTCTACCACCTGCTGGCGGCCCTGGCCGACGAGGGCTTCGTGACCCACCTGCCCGAGGACCGGCGCTACGCGCTCGGCATCGCGGCCTACGAGCTCGGCACCGGGTACTCGCGGCAGGCCCCCCTGCAGCGGCTGGCCCGGGCACCGCTGGCCGAGCTGGTCGACCGCATCGGGCACACCGCCCACCTGGCCGTGCAGCACGGCCGCGAGGTCATCTACGTGATCGAGGAGCGCGCGCCCGGCCGTCCGCCTCTCGTCACCGATGTCGGGGTGCGCCTGCCGGCCCAACTCACCGCAAGCGGGCGGGCCATCCTCGCTGCCCTCCCCGCGGCGCAGCTCCGCGCGCTGTTCGGCGATCCGTCGGCATTCGTGATGCGCACCGGCCTCGGGCCGCGGTCGATCTCGGGTCTGCGACTGCTGCTGGTCGAGACGCGCCGGCGCGGCTACGCCGTCGAGGACGGCGAGGTCACGCCGGGCTGGGCCTCGGTCGCCGCGGCGGTGATCGACCACTCCGGGCACCCGGTGGCCGGCATCGCCGTCACCTTCCCCGCCGCCGGAATGCCCGAGGCGCGGCACGAACGCATCGCGCAGCTGGTCACTCGCACCGCCGACACGCTCACGCGGCGCATCGGTGGTTCGCCGCCGGCCCGGCCTGCGTCAGCCTGAGCCCGTCCCAGCCCGATCTTCGTGCTGCGGCGGCACTCCAGAGCACTCCAGCGCCGCTCGAGCATGAAGATCGGGATAGGGGGGGCAGCCAGCCGTCAGTTGGTGCGGACCCGCTCCTCGTAGGCCTCGCGGGCGGACCGGTCGACGGCCGAGGTGAAAGTCTCCTCGGTGCCCATCGCCCTCGTCAGCCGCTCGGTGACGGCGCGGGGCAGGAACGCCTGCGAGACGGCGAGCACGCCGGCCACCTTGGAGACCCGGGCGACGGGGCGCGGCTTGACGATGAGCGCAGCCACCGCGGCCGCGACGTCCTCGGGCTCGACGTTGCGGAGGCCCTTGGTGCCCGAAGTGCCCGCGACGAGCTCGGTGTTGGTGAAGAACGGCTGCACCTGCGAGAGATGGACGCCGCTGTCGCGGTACTCGCGCCGGGTCGACTCGGTGAAGCCCTTCACCGCGTGCTTGCTCGCGCAATAGGTGGCGGCACCGGGCACGTAGCTCTCCCCTGCGAGCGACGCGATGTTGATGATGTGGCCGCTGCGCCGCGGCACCATCCGGCGCAGCGCGAGCTTGGTGCCGTAGATGACGCCGAGCACGTTGATCTCGATCATGCGGCGGCTGACGCGGTCCTCCTCGGCGTGCAGCGAGCCGATCGGCATGATGCCGGCGTTGTTCACGAGCACGTCGATCGGGCCGAGCTCGTTCTCGACGTGGTCGAGGAAACCCTCGAACGAATCCGGGTCGGTGACGTCGAGGTGCTTGTAGGTCGTGATGTCGAGCTCGCCGACAGCCTCCTTCAGGCGGGCCTCGTCGATGTCGCCGATCGCGACGCGCGCGCCGTCGGCGATGAGACGCTGGGCGGTGGAGAACCCGATCCCCCGTGCCCCGCCGGTGATCGCGACGACCTTGCCCTGGACCGAACCGACTGCCTTGCTCATCCCGCCTCCGAGAGTTCGTGAACGTATGACCCGGTGGTCATACTGGCACGGACGCCCGGTGACCGCAGCCGAAACCGAGGTACGGGTTCCGCGTCAGCCGCACCCGGCCACCGTTCACCGCACCAACTCGGCGGGGAGAGCGGGTGGGTCAGCGGCCGACGCCGGCGGCGTCCATGCCGCGGAGTTCCTTCTTCAGCTCGCCGATCTCGTCGCGCAGGCGGGCGGCGACCTCGAACTGCAGCTCCCGGGCGGCGGCGAGCATCTGGTCGTTGAGCTGCTGGATCAGGTCGGCCAGCGCGGCGCGCGGCATCTCGGCGACGTCGAGACCGCCGGCGGCGTGCTGGCCGATCCCGACGACGCCACCGGAGATGCCGGGGCCGCCCTTGGCGCCGCGGCCGCCGCGGCCGGGCACGGCCGACTTGCCACGCGACTGCGAGCGGCCGGAGCCGCCGACCGGCACGCCACCGCCGAGCAGTTCCTCGGTGTCGGCGGCCTCGCGGGCCAGCATGTCGGTGATGTCGGCGATGCGCTTGCGCAGGGGCATCGGGTCGATGCCGTGCTCGGTGTTGTAGGCGATCTGCTTCTCCCGACGCCGGTTCGTCTCGTCGATCGCCAGGGCCATCGAGGGCGTGATCGTGTCGGCGTACATGTGCACCTGGCCCGACACGTTGCGGGCGGCGCGGCCGATCGTCTGGATCAGCGACTTGCCCGAACGCAGGAAGCCCTCCTTGTCGGCGTCCAGGATCGACACCAGCGACACCTCGGGCAGGTCGAGCCCCTCGCGCAGCAGGTTGATGCCGACCAGGACGTCGTACTCGCCCATCCGCAGCTCGCGCAGCAGCTCGACGCGGCGCAGCGTGTCGACCTCGGAGTGCAGGTACCGGACGCGGATGCCCAGCTCGAGCAGGTAGTCGGTGAGATCCTCGGACATCTTCTTGGTCAGCGTGGTGACGAGCACCCGCTCGTTGCGCTCGGCCCGCAGCCGGATCTCGTGGACGAGGTCGTCGATCTGACCCTTCGTCCCCTTCACCAGGATCTCGGGGTCGATGAGGCCGGTCGGCCGGATGACCTGCTCGACGAACTCGCCCTGCGCCCGGCCGAGCTCGTAGTCGCCCGGGGTCGCGGACAGGTACACCGTCTGGCCGATGCGCTCGACGAACTCCTCGAACTTCAGCGGCCGGTTGTCCATCGCCGACGGCAGTCGGAAGCCGTGGTCGACGAGGGTGCGCTTCCGCGACATGTCGCCCTCGTACATGCCGCCGGTCTGCGGGACGGTGACGTGCGACTCGTCGACGACGAGCAGGAAGTCCTCGGGGAAGTAGTCGATGAGGCAGTTCGGGGCGCTGCCGGGCTCACGGCCGTCGATGTGCAGCGAGTAGTTCTCGATGCCGGAGCAGAAGCCGACCTGGCGCATCATCTCGATGTCGTAGGCCGTGCGCATGCGCAGCCGCTGCGCCTCGAGCAGCTTCTGCTGCCCATCGAGCTCGGCCAGCCGCTTCTCCAGCTCGGCCTCGATGCCGCGGATCGCCTTCTCCATGCGCTCGGGCCCGGCGGCGTAGTGCGTGGCCGGGAACACGAACACCTCCTCGACCTCGCGCACGACCTCGCCGGTGAGCGGGTGGAGGTAGTAGAGCCGCTCGATCTCGTCGCCGAACATCTCGGCCCGGATCGCGAGTTCCTCGTAGACCGGGAAGATCTCGACGGTGTCACCCCGCACCCGGAACGTGCCGCGGGTGAAGGACAGGTCGTTGCGGGTGTACTGCACCCCGACGAGGTCACGCAGGATGCGATCGCGCTCGATCGAGTCGCCGACCCGCAGGCGCAGAGACCGGTCGACGTACTCCTGCGGGGTGCCGAGGCCGTAGATGCAGGACACGGTGGCGACCACGACGACGTCGCGCCGGGTGAGCAGCGACATGGTGGCCGAGTGCCGCAGCCGCTCGACCTCGTCGTTCACCGAGGAGTCCTTCTCGATGTAGGTGTCGGTCTGCGGGACGTAGGCCTCGGGCTGGTAGTAGTCGTAGTAGCTGACGAAGTACTCGACGGCATTGTGCGGCAGCATCTCGCGCAGCTCGTTGGCCAGCTGGGCGGCGAGGGTCTTGTTCGGCGCCATGATCAGGGTCGGACGCTGCAGACGCTCGATCAGCCAGGCCGTGGTGGCCGACTTGCCGGTGCCGGTGGCGCCGAGGAGCACGATGTCCTTCTCCCCCGCCCGCACGCGCCGCTCGAGCTCGGCGATGGCGGCCGGCTGGTCGCCCGAGGGCGAGAAATCCGACACGACCTCGAACTTGCCGGTGCTCGGCGTGATGTTGCTGCGAACGCGCATGCCTCCACGGTACGAGAGGCCTACGACAACCCCGACCCGCGCGCCGAGCACCCGATCACAGGTGGGACAGAAGTGGCCCGGCTACCGTTCGGCGCACCACGCCCGAGGAGCTGCCGATGCCCGCGTCCACCCCACCGGACGAGCCCGTGAACGAGCTGCCCGACCGATCGCCGGACGAGCAGGACACGGCCGCCGTTCCGGACGCCGCCGGAACGCCAGGTCCCCCGGCCGACCACCTCCCGCCTCCCGGACCGGGCTTCGTCCCGCCCCCGCCGCACGGTCCCCCGCCGGGCTACGGATTCCCGGGCGACTACCCGTTCGCCCCGCGGTTCCGCGAGCCCTGGATCAACCCGAACAAGCGCAACGCGGCCGGGTTGGCCGCCCTCGTCGCCGCGGTCGTGCTGCTGGGCGGCGGGTTCGCCCTCGGCGCCGCGACGGGCGGCGGGCACGGCGAACGGGGCGGCTACGGCCGGGTCGGCGGCGGCGAACTGAACGGCGACGGCATGCGTTACGGCAATCGGATGGGCCCCGGTCAGCCGGGCGGCCCGCACTTCCACCCCGGCCGCAACGGGTTCCCCCTGCCGACCTCCGTCCCCGCACCGGCGTCGAGCGCGCCGGCCGGTACCCCCTCGGCCACCAGCACCACCCCCGCACCCAGGTCGTCGAGCCGCTGAGGGCCGTAGCGCCGGTGGGAATTGCCGCCGGGCAGTGACACACTGCGCCCATGGGCGGTAATCCGGTCGAGTTCCTCGACGCCGACCCGCTGCCCGACGCCCCACCCCCGGCGCCGCGTCGCCCGCGGTCCCGGCTCGGCGACCGCAGCACCCGGCTCGCGGTCGGGCTGTGGGCGGCGGCCGCGGTGCTGTGCGTCGCGTCGACCGTGCAGACGATCTTCCGGTACCGCTTCGCCGGCCTCGCGATCAACACCAGCGGCGGCTACGACATGTGGGGGCACCCGTTCGACAAGGCGCTCACCAGTGAGCGCGGCCCCCGCTTCGCGCTGATGTTCTGGGTCTGCGGAGGGTTGTGCGCCGCCCTCGGGGGTGCCACCGCCGCTCGGGAGTCGACCTCGACGCCGACCCGCTGGGTGCGCGCCCACCTGCACCTGTTCGGCGTCATCGCCGCGACCCTCGTCGCCGGCGCCGTGGCCGGCCTCGGCCTGACGCTGCAGAGCCTGGTCTCGACGTACGAGGCCCTGGCCCACTTCCTCGACGACGGCCGGGTCTACGTCAGCATCGGTCCCGGCATCTGGCTGGCCACCGCGGCCCTGCTGTGCGCCGGCGCGGCCGTGGTGGTCAACGCGCGGATGCCGGCCGCCGAGCCGGTGTGCCCGCCTCCACACTCCGACGCTGCGATTCCCGCGTAGTTCTGGGTAGGCCTACGGCCGCGTGCCCGTCTGGAAAGGTGGGACTGCACCACTTCGTCACCACACTGGGAGCCCCCTTTGCAGATCTGGCCCGGGACCGCCTACCCCTTGGGCGCCACCTACGACGGCTCCGGAACGAACTTCGCCCTGTTCAGCGAGGTCGCCGAGCGGGTGGAACTCTGCCTGTTCGACGCCGACGGCGCCGAGACCCGCCTCGACCTCCCCGAGGTCGACGGCTTCGTCTGGCACGCCTTCCTTCCGGGTGTCGAGCCCGGGCAGCGCTACGGCTATCGCGTGCACGGCCCGAACCAGCCCGACGAGGGACTGCGCTGCAACCCGAACAAGCTGCTGCTCGACCCGTACGCGAAGGCCATCGACGGCACCATCGAATGGGACGAATCGCTGTTCGGCTACCGCTTCGGCGAGGAGGACAGCCACAATGACGACGACTCGGCCGCGCAGCTGCCCAAGTGCGTCGTCATCAACCCGTTCTTCGACTGGGGCGTCGACCGGCCGCCGAAGCGTCCCTACGCCGACTCGGTCGTCTACGAGACGCACGTCAAGGGGATGACCGAGACGCACCCGGACCTGCCCGAGTCGCTGCGCGGCACGTACGCCGGCATGGCCCACCCGGTCATCGTCGAGCACCTCAAGCAGCTCGGGGTCACGGCCGTCGAGCTCATGCCGGTGCACCACTTCGTCAACGACTCGATCCTCGCCGACAAGGGCCTGGCCAACTACTGGGGCTACAACACGATCGGGTTCTTCGCGCCCGACCACAAGTACTCCTCCAGCACCTCGCCCGGCGGCCAGGTGCAGGAGTTCAAGGCCATGGTGCGGGCCCTGCACGAGGCCGGCATCGAGGTCATCCTCGACGTCGTCTACAACCACACGGCCGAGGGCAACCACCTCGGCCCGACGCTCTCGTTCCGTGGCATCGACAACCAGGCCTACTACCGCCTCGTCGACGACGACGCCAAGTTCTACATGGACTACACCGGCACCGGGAACACGCTGAACGTGCGGCACCCGCACTCGCTGCAGCTGATCATGGACTCGCTGCGCTACTGGGTGCTCGAGATGCACGTCGACGGCTTCCGCTTCGACCTCGCCTCCACGCTTGCGCGCGAGTTCTACGACGTCGACCGGCTGTCGTCCTTCTTCGACCTCGTGCAGCAGGACCCGGTCGTCAGCCAGGTGAAGCTGATCGCCGAGCCGTGGGACGTCGGGCCCGGCGGCTACCAGGTCGGCAACTTCCCGCCCCAGTGGACGGAGTGGAACGGCAAGTACCGCGACACCGTCCGGGACTTCTGGCGCGGCGAGGACGCGACGATCGGCGAGTTCGCGGCGCGCATCACCGGCTCGGCCGACCTGTACGAGACGTCGGGTCGCCGGCCCGTCGCGAGCATCAACTTCGTCACCGCGCACGACGGCTTCACGCTGCGCGACCTCGTGTCCTACAACGACAAGCACAACGAGGCCAACCAGGACGACAACAACGACGGCGAGAGCCACAACCGGTCGTGGAACTGCGGTGTCGAGGGCGAGACCGACGACGCCGACATCCTCGCGCTGCGCGGGCGCCAGCAGCGCAACTTCATCGCCACCATGTTCCTGAGCCAGGGCGTGCCGATGATCTGCCACGGCGACGAGTTGGGTCGCACCCAGCAGGGCAACAACAACGGCTACTGCCAGGACAACGAGCTGACCTGGATGGACTGGAGTGCGGTCGACGCGGACCTGCTCGCGTTCACCCGGCAGGTGTCCGAGCTGCGCCGCGAGCACCCGGTCTTCCGGCGGCGCCGCTTCTTCGACGGCCGTCCGGTGCGCCGCCGCGGCCAGGAGGGCACGCCGGACATCGCCTGGTTCACCCCCGACGGCCGCGAGATGACCGAGGAGGACTGGGATTCCGGCTTCGGCCGCAGCATCGCGGTGTACCTCAACGGCCAGGGCATCCCCGACCGCGACTCCCGGGGCGAACGCGTCTCCGACGACTCGTTCCTGCTCTGCTTCTCGGCCCACTACGAGGACATCGAGTTCACCGTCCCGGGCGACGAGTACGGCTCGGTGTGGTCGGTCGTCGTCGACACCGCCGCACCCGACACCAACGAGCGGCTGGTCGACGCCGGCGACACGGTGACCGTCGGCGCCCGCTCCCTCGTCGTCCTGCAGCGGATGGGCTGAGCCGTGAGCCTGCCGAGCTCCACCTACCGGCTGCAGGTGCGGGCGTCGTTCGACCTGTACGCCGCGGCCGACGTCTGCGACTACCTCGCGACGCTCGGGATCGACGCCACCTACCTGTCGCCGATCCTGCCGTCGTCGCGCGGCTCCGACCACGGCTACGACGTCATCGCGTTCGACACCGTCGACCCGCAGCGCGGCGGCCTGGACGGCTGGACCCACCTGCTGGCCGGCGCGCGCTCGCGCGGGCTCAAGGTCGTCGTCGACATCGTGCCCAACCACGCCGGGGTGGCCGACGCCTTCCAGAACAAGGCGTGGTGGGACGTGCTGCAGCACGGTCGCGCGGCCGAGCACGCCCGCTTCTTCGACATCGAGTGGTCGCGCGGGCGGCTGCTGCTCCCCGTCCTCGGCGACGACTTCGACGACTCGCAGCTCGAGGTCGTCGACGGTGAGCTCAGGTACTTCGAGCACCGTTTCCCGATCGCCCCTGGCACCGGCCTGGTCGAGGGCGAGACCGCGGCGCAGGTGCACGACCGGCAGCACTACGAGCTCGCCGACTACCGCCGGGCCGACACCGAGCAGAACTACCGCCGGTTCTTCGCCGTCACCTCGCTGGCGGGTCTGCGGGTCGAGGACGGCGTGGTGTTCGACACGACGCACGACCAGATCGGCCGCTGGCTGCGCGACGACGGCATCGCCGGGCTGCGGGTCGATCACCCGGACGGGCTCGCCGACCCGCTGCAGTACTTCACCCGGTTGCGCGCGCTCGCCGGACCCGACGCCTGGCTCCTGGTCGAGAAGATCCTCGAGCCCGGCGAGGAGCTGCCGCCGGAGTGGCCGATCGACGGCACCACCGGCTACGACGCGCTCAGCGAGGTGACCGGCGTCTTCGTCGACACCGGGGCCGACGCCGCGTTCGACTCGCTCTACCGCGAGCTGACCGGCGACGAGCTCACCTGCCCCGAGCACGTGCAACAGGGCAAGCGCAACGCCGTCGACACCATGCTGCAGGCCGAGATCCGTCGCCTGGCCCGGCTCGTGCCCGACCTCGCCAACGCCGGCGCGGCCCTCGCCGAGCTGGCCGTCGAGTTCCCGGTGTACCGCTCCTACCTGCCCACCGGCGCCGACCACCTGACCCAGACGCTCGAACGGGCCCGGGCCGCCCGGCCCGATCTCGCCGCCACCTTCGACGCCCTGGTCCCGCGGTTGACCGACCCGGCCGACGAGCTCGCGTCACGCTTCCAGCAGACCTCCGGCGCGGTGATGGCCAAGGGCGTCGAGGACACCGCGTTCTACCGCTACACCCGCTTCGTCGCGCTCAACGAGGTCGGCAACGACCCGGCCCACTTCGGCCTGCCGCTCGACGGCTTCCACCGCGCGCAGTGGCACCGGCAGCAGACCGTACCTCGGGGTATGACGACGCTGTCGACCCATGACACCAAGCGGGGCGAGGACGTGCGGGCCCGGCTGGCCGTGCTGAGCGAGCGTCCCGACGACTGGGCCGCGCTCGCCCGGCACCTCATGGCCGCGGCGCCGCTCCCCGACGCCGGTTTCGCCTACCTGCTCTGGCAGACCTTCGCCGGCGTCGGCTTCATCGAGCCCGAGCGCCTGCACGCCTACGTCGAGAAGGCGATGCGCGAGGCCGCGACCTCCACCACGTGGACCTCGCCGGACGAGAAGTTCGAGCGGGCCGTGCACGACGTCGTCGACGCCGCCTACGGCTCCCCCGAGGTCCACGACCCGCTGGCCCGCTTCGTCGACGAGATCACGCCGTACGGGTGGAGCAACTCGCTCGCCCAGAAGCTGGTGCAGCTGACCATGCCGGGCATTCCCGACGTCTACCAGGGCACCGAGCTCTGGGAGGACTCGCTGGTCGACCCCGACAACCGGCGGGCCGTCGACCACGACGAGCGCCGCCGACTGCTCGACCGCCTCGATGCCGGCGACGACCCGCCCCGGATCGACGCCACCGGCGCGGCCAAGCTCTGGGTCGTCTCCCGCGCGCTGCGTCTGCGCCGGGACTGGCCCGACCTGTTCGAGGGGTACGCCCCGGTGCTGCCGCAGGGTGACGCCGCCGACCACGCCGTCGCCTTCGACCGCGGTGGCGCCATCACCGTCGCGACCCGCCTGCCCCTCGGGCTGGAGCGGCGCGGCGGCTGGGGCGACACGACGATCGACCTCGGCGGCCCGGCCACCGACATCGTCACCGGCCGCCGCGTCGCGCGCGAGTTGCCCCTCGCCGAGTTGCTCGACCTCTACCCGGTGGCCCTGCTCGTGCGGTGAGCCGGTGCGTCGTCAGCCGGTTGCATAGCGCGGCTGTCCGATGCGCCGGCGCTCCGGCCGGTCACACCCGCCTGAAGCGGTCCTCGTCGCGCCAGATCAGCTTGTGCACGCCCAGGTGCTTCGGCAGCGAGCGCAGCCCGGGGATGAACGGGATCAGCACCAGACCGGCGGTCAGCACCATCATCAGGCCCCAGACGAGCGCGTCGGCGTTGCCCGACGTCGAGAACGGCTTCACCTGGTACCAGAACGTGTAGAGCCACATCCAGGGCTGGCCGGGGTAGTTGCCCGCCTCGTTCATCATTCCCCACTGGTCACCGCCGAGGTTCTCGGCGCGGGCCTGGTCCTCGAGGTAGGCGCCGTCGGAGAGCAGCAGCAGCGCCCGCGTCTGGTCGCTCGGGTAGAACGCGTTGTCGGCGAGCAGGGTCTCCAGCCCCCCGCGGGCCGCGAGGGTGCGGAACTGCGTCGCGAGCGTCGGTACGGGCCCGTAGTCGCCGGCCTTCACCTTGCCCGGGTCGCCGTCGGGCACGGCGGCGAGGGCCTCGGAGTAGGCCGTGGCCCAGCCGGTCCGGGTGGCGTCGGGTGCCGCGGTCCACGTCGTGAGCGCGGCGGTCAGCGTCGCGTCGCCGCTCACCGTCTGCAGCGGGTGGATCACCAGGTCGTTGGCGCTGTCCACCGGGGTCTGCACGCCGCCGAGCTTCTGCAGGGCGAGCGGTCCGATCTTCTGCCCCTCGCTCGCATTGTTGTAGGGAGCGCCGTACGAGGCGCTCGTGCTCGTCCCGGCGAGCTCGGCCGTCGCGGTGGCGACCACGTCGTTCGGTGCGACCCGCGCCCAGTCCTGCAGGGTGATCGCCTTGCGGTCGGGTGAGGAGAAGACGGCGGCCAGCCCGACGGTCAGCACCACCACGACACCGAGGGCGATCACGAACTCGCGGACGAGGTCGTACGGGCGCGTCGGGAACTGGTGGGTGTCCGGGGTCTCGTCGCGACGGCGGCGTCTCGACTGCGTGGCGGTCATCGCGTGGCCTCCTGATCCGGTGCCTCGACGGACGGCGACCCGACCGGAGGGTTCTTGTGCGCGGTGCGGCTGGTGACCTGCGCCGTCCGCGGCTCGAGCTCCTGCGCGGCCGGAGGCACCGCGTCGAACGGCGGCACGACGCCGTGGCGGCGCACCAGGATGATGTGGGCGACGACGAGGAAGCCGACCAGCAACGGCAGCAGCACGATGTGCCACAGCAGCATCTGGGCCGGGTCCAGCACGTTGAAGAACGCGCCGATGCCGACGGCGTTGAGGCCGTCCTTCGCCTGGGTCGAGATCCACTGCGAGTCGAAGTTCGACTGCGACAGGTAGCCGGTGAAGGCCGTCCCGATCGAGCCGAGGAAGGCGACCGCGCCGGTGATCCAGGTCAGCGCGCGCCGGCCGCGCCACGCGGCCATGAAGAACTTGCCCCACAGGTGGATGACCATGAAGGCCATGAACAGCTCGACGCTCCACAGGTGCATGGAGTTGACGAAGTGCCCGAGCGAGGAGACGTGCCACCACGCCTCGCCCTCGATCGCGAGCAGCACGCCGGAGGCGAGCACGACGAGGAAGGCGGCGAGGGTCGCGACGCCGAAGACGTAGATCCACGAGCGCACGTAGGCCGGCTGCCGGTCGGGCAGCCACTGCCCCTCGGGGACGGTCCTGCTGATGCGCCGCCGCAGGCGCACGGTCCAGCTGCGGTCGGTGCCCTCAGCGCGGGTCATCGGAGCGCTCCGACTCGACCGGACGGCTGTCCGAGTGCGGCATGCGTAACACGACGGCCGCCCCGAACAGCACGATCATCGCGATGATGACGAGCAGGTTCGTCAACGAGATCTGGATGACGCCCCAGTGGATGTAGCGACCGGCGGCGTCAAGACGAGCCGTCGCGAGAGCCGGACCGACCATGTCGAACCCCTTCGTGTGCCGGACGACCGATCGCCCGGACCAAGGTCCAGTGCATTCCAGCGGCCGCCGATGCGGCAGGGACGAAGGACCGTGCTCGACCGGGACCGACCCGGGACCCGACTCGGCGGGTTCTCAGCCGCCGGCGGTCAGTGCGGCGGTTCGAGGCGCTGCCTGAGCCCGTTCAGATCAAGCGTCGGACGCGGGAAGGCCGGGTCGAGCTCGGCCAGCGTCTCGCGCAGCAGTTCCCCGACCGCCCAGTTCCGGTACTTCTTGCGGTCGGCCGGCACGACGTACCACGGCGCATGGTCGGTGTTGCACCGCTCCAGCACCGCCTCGTAGGCCGCCTGGTAGTCGGTCCAGCGGGCGCGCTCGGCGATGTCGGCCTCGTTGAACTTCCAGTGCTTGTCGGGGTTGTCGAGCCGCGCGAGCAGGCGTTCGCGCTGGGTGTCGTAGCTGATGTGCAGGAAGCACTTCAGCACCGTCGTGCCCGCGTCGACGAGTTCCTTCTCGAACTCGTTCACGATGTCGTAGCGGGCCTCCCACTCCTCGCGCGGGACGAGGTCGTGCACCCGCACCACGACGACGTCCTCGTAGTGCGAGCGGTCGAACACGCCGACGACACCGGGCGGGGGCAGCCGCTTGCGGATGCGCCAGAGGAAGTCGTGCTCGAGCTCCTCCTCGGTCGGCCTCTTGAAGGCGTTGTACTGGACGCCGATCGGGCCGAACATGCCGACGACGTGTTCGGTGACGCCGCCCTTGCCGGCGGTGTCCATCCCCTGCAGCACGAGCAGGACGCGACGGGTGCCGCCGGCGGTCGACTCGGCCCACAGCCGCTCCTGCAGTTCGCGCAACAGGTCGGGGTCGTCGCTCGGTGGGTCGAGCTTGCTGTCGGGCTCGACCGGCTTGGCGCCCGGGTCGTAGCCGGCCAGGTTCACCGGGCCGGGCGGGACGGCGAGCGCGGCCCGCACGGACGTGATCTCGGCACCCATGGTCGCAGGCTAGTGCGCGACGAGGCGGCGCAGCGCGAGGTGCGCGACCGGCGCGTAGCCCAGCACGACCGGCATCGGGCCGTCGACCCGCAGCGACGTCGTCGTGCCGGTCGCCCGGGCCCGTACCCCGTGTTCGAGGCGCAGCGTCAGCGGGCCGCGCCGCACCATCCACGACCAGCGGCGGGCGAGCTCGTCGACGGCATCGACGACGAAGTCGACGAACACGCCCGGCACCGGCCCGTGGACGCGTCCGGTGACGCCGGGCGCGATGCGGTCGGCGGACGTCTCCACCCGCCTGATCTGCGGCGCCCAGCCGGCCCACCGATCGGGCTCGGCGTAGCGCGCCCAGGCCTCGTCGGGGTCGACCGACCCCGAGGCGTGCACCGTCACGATCGTCACCGCTGATCACCCACGCGACCAGCCTGACACACCGCCCGACGGGCGACGTCGTCGTGAGCGCCGGCAGCGCACCCATCACCTTCTGTTGCGCGTCCGGGGCAGACGTCCGACCACCCGCCGGTTACCCCGCCGACCCCGTCGGGCAGGGTGGCCGGTGTGACTTCGCTACGCGTCTGGGCCCCGTCGGTGCGCGAGTTGCGCGTGCGCGCGGACGGCGTCGACACGCCCCTCGACGCGGTCGGCGACGGGTGGTGGAGCGGCCCCGACCTGGCCGCCGGAACCGACTACGCCTTCGTGCTCGACGGCTCGGACGAGGCCGTCCCGGACCCCGCCTCACGCTGGCAGCCCGAGGGCGTGCACGGGCCGAGCCGCGTCTACGACCAGGGCGGGTACGAGTGGCGCGACGCCGGGTGGGCCGGCCGGGACCTCACCGCCGCCGTCGTCTACGAGCTGCACATCGGCACCTTCACCGAGGGCGGCACGTTCGACTCGGCCGTCGAGCGGCTCGACCACCTCGCGCGGCTCGGCGTCACCCACGTCGAGACCCTGCCGGTCAACACCGTCAACGGCGTCTGGAACTGGGGCTACGACGGTGTCGGCTGGTACGCCGTGCACGAACCGTTGGGTGGCCCCGACGCCTTCAAGCGGTTCGTGGACGCCTGCCACCAGCGCGGCCTCGCCGTTGTGCTGGACGTCGTCTACAACCACCTCGGGCCGTCCGGCAACTACCTGCCCCGCTTCGGGCCGTACCTCAAGTCCGGCCGCAACACCTGGGGCGACCTGGTCAACGTCGAGGAACCGGCGGTGCGCCGCTTCATCGTCGACAACGCGTTGATGTGGCTGCGCGACTTCCACGTCGACGCGCTGCGCCTCGACGCCGTGCACGCCCTGCACGACGACTCCCCCACGCACATCCTGGCCGAGCTCGGCGCCGCGGTGGATCAGCTGTCGTCGATGGTCGGCCGGCCGCTGACCCTCATCGCGGAGTCCGACCTCAACGACCCGGTCATGATCACGCCGCGCGACCAGGGCGGCTACGGCCTGGCGGCGCAGTGGGACGACGACGTGCACCACGCGCTGCACTCGCTGCTCACCGGCGAGACGCAGGGCTACTACTGCGACTTCGGGGCGCTGTCGGTGCTGGCCAAGACGTTCACCTCGGCTTTCCTGCACGACGGCACGTTCTCGACGTTCCGCGGCCGCGAGCACGGCGCGCCCATCGATCCGACGAAGGTGGCCGGCTGGCAGTTCGTCGTGTGCCTGCAGAACCACGACCAGGTCGGCAACCGGGCCGTCGGCGACCGGCTGGCCGAACTCGTCACCCCCGACGTGTTGCGGGTCGGCGCGGTGCTGCTGCTCACCGCGCCGTTCACCCCGATGCTCTGGATGGGTGAGGAGTGGGCCGCCTCGACCCGCTGGCCCTTCTTCACCTCGCACCCCGAACCCGAGCTGGCCGAGGCCACCGGGAAGGGTCGGCTGGCCGAGTTCGGCGACCACGGCTGGGACGTCTCGCAGATGATCGATCCGCAGGATCCCGAGGCGTACCGCAGCGCGGTCCTGCGGTGGGGCGAGACGGCCGATCCCGGGCACGCCGAGATGCTCGAGTTCTACCGCTCGGTGATCGCGCTGCGGGGCGCCGAGCCCGACCTGCACGCGACCGACCTGACGAAGGTCCGTGTCGACTTCGACGAGGCGGCGCGCTGGCTGGTCGTACACCGCGGCTCGTTGCGGGTCGTGGCGAACCTCGGTGCCGGCGAGCAGCGCGTGCCGATCGACCGCGACGTCGTACCGACCGCCGTGGTGCTGGCCAGCGGCCCGGCCGCGATCGACGGAAACGCGGTGACGCTCGCGCCGAGCACCGCCGCGATCGTGCGGGTCGGCTGAGACCTACTGGATCTCGCCGACCACCACGCCGGGCAACGGCTCCTCGACCCGGACGACCGAGGCCTGCGGGGCCATGCCGTCCTCGAGCCGCCACTGGTCGACGAGCGCGTTGCGGCACGTCTGCGCCGCATCGAAGTCCTCGAACGGGCCGACGGCCCGGGGCCCGATCAGCTGCTGGCCCTCATCGGTCAACACGACGACGAACACTGCTACCTCCATGGGACGATTCGGACAAAGGTATCAACGCGCCGGCGCGGCATCGATGACCTTGGGCGGGAACGTCGCGGGGGCCGGGCCGAACGCCTTGCGGGACGCCCCGATGGCAGCGCGGGCCAGCGCGGCGTTGCCCGCCGCCCCCACCCCGGCCCCGATGCCCAGCGGCAACGCCCGCCCGAACAGCAGCGCCCCCTGGCGCGCCCCGAAACGGGTCAGCAGCATCCGGCCGAGCCGGCTGTTGATGGTGCCGACCTTCTCCTTGGACGTGCTGCGACCGAGCACCTGGGCCCAGTGCTTCTCGGTCGCGCCGGCGCCGGCGAGCACGGCCTCGCCGCCCTCACCCACGAGCACCGCGACGACCAACGCGCGGCGCACCTCGGGGTCGCTCACCGGCACGCCGTGCAGCTCGGCGAGCGCGAGGACGAACATCGCCGAGGCCGACACGAAGGCCGTGATCTCGGCCGCGCCCGAGGCGATCGACGCCGCGGTACCGGCGCCGGGCACCGCGGCCGCCGCCCCCGAGGCACCGCCGATGCCCATCACCGCCGTGACGTACCGCCGCTCCAGGTGACGTACCAGCTCGGCCGGGGTCATGTCCGGATTCTTGGCCCGGACCCGGGTCACGTAGGCCTGGATGACCGGACGCTGGACGGTCAGCGCCTTGTCCAGCGCCGTGTCGAGGGCGACCTCGACGCTCTGCGGCACCGGGATGCGCCCCTTCCAGCCCTTACCCATTCGTGCTCCTGTCCGGATCGGCGTCGACGGTCGGTCAGACCGCGTCCTGTCGGCGTACCCAGACCTCGCGTACGAGTAGCAGGACCGCGGCGGCGGTGGGCAGGGCGAGCAGCGCACCCACGATGCCGGCGACGGCGCCGCCGACCAACACCGCGACGATCGTGACGTACTCGGGTACGTCGACCGTCGCGCGCATCACCCGCGGGTACACGACGTAACCCTCGATCAGCTCGTAGACCACGTAGAAGATCACGCAGGTGATGCCGACCGGCAGCGACGTCGCGAAGCCGACGAGACACACGATCGACGCGCCGAGGATCGCCCCGACCAGCGGGACGAGATCCAACAGCGCGACGAGCACCGCGAGCGGCAGCGCGTAGGCGCCCAGGCCCACGCTCAGGGTGAAGACCAGCGTGACGCTGCCGGCCATCAGCGCCACCAGCACCGCGCCGATCACGAAGCCGCCGACCCTTCGCAGGATCTCGTCGCCGAGCTTGCCGATCCGCGCCCGCCGGCTCGCCGGGGCCAGTGAGTAGCCGGCCCGCTTGAGCTGCGGCAGCGCGCTGAGGAAGTAGACGGTCAGGATGAACACCACGACCGTGTTGACGATTGCGTTGGCGGCGGTGAGCCCGGCCTGGAACACGGTGTCGAAGGTCGACTGCGCGAACCCCGGGTTCTTGATCTTGTCCTCGACCGTGCTGATGATGTGGAACTTGCGATCGAGTTGGGCGACGGTGCGGTTGCGGCGGAGGTCGTCGAGCAGGCGCGGCGCGTCGTCGATGAACGTGACGACCTGCGTGCGCAGTACCCCGCCGATCGTGATGACGAGGACGGCGACGAACACGAGCGCGCCGACCGCGACGGCGGTGACCGCCAGGCTGCGGCTCAATCCGCGGCGCACGAGGAACGCGACGACGGGGTCGAGGCCCACGGCCAGGACGGTCGCGATCAGTACCAGCGTGAGGGCGGACGCCGCGTCCTGCACCGCGGAGCCGAGGACCAGCGCGGTCAGTACGCCGAGGGTGAAGAAGAACCCGCGGAAGTAGGGTGCCTGCCGGTCGAGACGCGCGCCGGGGCGACCGAAGGCCTCGTCCGACGATCTCTCGTCGCGGTCGTCGTCCGCCTCGGGCATGCTCACCCCTTGCTCCTGCGTGCCGCCGGTTCCCGGACCCGGCCGGCTCCGTCCACCCTAGGGTGTCGGTCATGCGCGCACTGCTTCCCGGACCGGTCGACGACGTCGATGTCCACGCCTACTACGCCGCCGGCTGGACCGACCGGGGCGGCGTGCGGGTCAACTTCGTGGCCTCGATCGACGGCGCGGCGCACGCCAACGGCGTCTCCCGCGGGTTGCAGACCGAGGGCGACAACCAGGTCTTCGCGGCCCTGCGCGATCTCGCCGATGTCGTGCTCGTGGGGTCGGGGACGGCGACCGCCGAGGGCTACGGGGCCGTCACCGTGTCGGCACGGCGCCGGGAGATCCGCCGGGCGCACGGCCTGCGGGAGGTGCTGCCCATCGCAGTGCTCAGCCGCTCGCTCGACCTCGACCCGGACGCGCCGCTGTTCACCGAGGCCGGGCCGGACTCGCGCACCATCGTGCTGACCCACGCCGCGGCCGACCCCGAGAAGCGCCGCCTGCTCAAGCAGGTGGCCGACGTCGTCGACTGCGGCGACGAGTCGATCGAGCCCACTCTGGTGCGGCCCGTACTCGAGGAGCGCGGGCTGACCCGGATCCTCGCCGAGGGCGGCCCCACGGTGTACGCCGATCTGGCCGAGCACGGCGTCGTCGACGAGCTGTGCCTGACCATCTCTCCGCTGCTGGCCGGCCCCGGCCCCGGGCGCATCACCGCCGGTCGCGAGTGGGGCGCGCCCCGGCACCTCGCCCTCGTCGGGCTGCTCGAGGAGGACGGCGCGTTGTTCTGCCGCTACCGCAGCTCCT
Source organism: Jatrophihabitans sp. (assembly GCF_036000465.1). Taxonomy (GTDB): domain Bacteria; phylum Actinomycetota; class Actinomycetes; order Mycobacteriales; family Jatrophihabitantaceae; genus Jatrophihabitans. The sequence continues at coordinate 78,786 of NZ_DASYFV010000004.1, forward strand.
GACCGGCCAGCACCTGCTCACGCAGGATGTCGGCGTGCCCGCAGTGCTGCGCGAGTTCGCGCAGCATGTGGAGGTAGACCCAGCGCAGCGGCAGCGGCCCGCGCCGGTTGCCGGTCACGAGATCGTCGATGCCCAGCGGGGCGGCCGCGGCCCGCGATGCGGCGCAGGCCGCGCGATACGCCGCCCGGACTCGGTCGACGGTGTCGTCGTCCTCGAGCTCGAACGACTCGTCCGGCGACGCGGCGATGCCGAGCTCGGCCCGCGACCGGCCGGTGATCGCTTCGTCGAACCACACCCGCTCGACGAAGGTCGCGTGCTTCACCAGCCCGAGCAGCGTGGTGCGGGAGGGAACCAGCGAGCGGCGGGCCTGTTCCTCGGTCAGGCCGTCGAGGCAGTCGTGCAGGCCGGCGCGCTGCTCGTCGAGGAACCCTTCGAACTGCGCCCGCAGCGGGCGGTCGAACTCCCCGAGGGCCGGGCGGTCGTCGGCGCTCACGACGCGGACGATCCGCGGGGGCCGAGGCCGGGGACGATGTTGTCGAGGGCGAAGGTGAGCGGCTGCTCCAGCTGCTCGTAGGTGCACGACTCCGGCGTCCGGTCGTCGCGCCAGCGCACGAAGTGGGCCAGGTGCCGGAACCGGGTGCCCTCCATGTGCTCGTACTTCACCTCGAGCACCCGGTCCGGGCGCAACGGCACGAACGAGAGGTCCTTGGTGGCGTTCCAGCGGCTCACGTTTCCGGGCAGGCGCTGACCCTGATGGGCCTCGGCGCTCGCCCACTCCTGCCACGGGTGCTCGTCGCCGTCGCCGAGCAGCAGCGGCTCGAGCTCGTCGACCAGCTCGGCCCGCCGCTTGGCCGTGAACGCCCCGACCACGCCGACGTGCTGCAGCTTCTGCTCGTCGTTGTAGAGGCCGAGCAGCAGCGACCCGATCAGCGGGCTCGCGTCGGTCGAGGTCTTGTGCCAGCGGAATCCGGCGAGCACGCAGTCGGCGGTGCGCACGTGCTTGATCTTGAACATCACCCGCTTGTCCGGCTGGTAGGTGCCCTCGAGCGGCTTGGCGATCACGCCGTCGAGGTGGGCGCCCTCGAGCTCGACGAACCAGCGGTTCGCGACGTCGAGGTCGGTGGTGGTCGGGGTCAGGTGGATGGGGGCGGAGGCCCCGGCCAGCGCCTGCTCCAGCGCGGCCCGCCGCTCGGCGAACGGCCGGCCGGTGTAATCGTCGTCGCCCAGCGCCAGCAGGTCGAACGCGACGAACGAGGCCGGCGTCTTCTCGCTCAGCATCGTGACCCGCGACACGGCCGGGTGGATCCGCTGTTGCAGCGCCTCGAAGTCCAGGCCGTCTTCGGTGGCGATCACGATCTCGCCGTCGAGCACGCACCGCTCCGGCAGCTCGGCCTTGACGGCCGCGACGAGCTCCGGGAAGTAGCGGGTCATCGGCTTCTCGTTGCGGCTGCCGAACTCCACGTCGTCGCCGTCGCGGAAGATGATCGAGCGGAACCCGTCCCACTTGGGTTCGTAGGACGCCCCGGGTGGGATCGTCGGGACGGACTTGGCCAGCATCGGCGCGACGGGCGGCATCACGGGCAGCTTCATCCGGCCATTCTGTCCCGTTCCAGGACCGGTGACCCGTGTGACGCGCGACGCGGCACCACGCGACCGCCGGACCCGCCCCCTATCCTGCTAGGCATCGGCGGGTCAGAGCTGCCGGTCCAAGACCTTCAGGCGGGAGCACGCGTGGCCGAGCGAGACGACCGGTCCCACCCCCGGCCTCGGCCGGGGCCCGGGAGTCCGGCCGCGGCGGCAACGCCCCCCGCCGTCGAAGTGCCGGCCGAGCCCCGCCGTCCCGAACGGCGGCCGGCCCAGCGCCGCCCCGGCCGCCAACTGGCCCGCCAGGAGCAGGCGGCCGGCAGCGCGGTCGTCACCGCCGCCCGGGTCGGACGCCTGCTCGGGCGCTCCGGCTGGCGCATCGCCCGCCAGCTGCCCGGCGTCGCCGCCGTCGAGCACCAGGCCGCCCGGATCGCGCACGTCGCCGCCCAGGAGGTCGGCCGGCTCCTCGAGATCCCGCAGCTCGGCCGGGGCAGCGCGCCCAGCGCCGAGGAGCAGCGGGTCATGATGCTGGTCCAGAACGCCGGCAACGACCCCGAACCGCTGCGCACCGCCATGTCCGAGCTGCTCGAACGCTCCAGCGAGAGCGACGGCTCGCGCAGCCGCGACTACCTGTTCGGCAGCATCGTCAGCCAGCTCGTCCCCGACGAGGCCCGCATCCTGGCTCTCCTGGCCGGCGGCCGCCCGTACGCCGTCGTCGACGTCGTGGCCAAGCAGGTCGGCCGCTCGAGCACCCGCACCGTGCTGGCCAACGCGTCCGGCCTCGGCCTCGCCGCGGGCGTCGCTCTGCCCGACAACGGGGCCACCTACCTCACCCGGCTCGACAACTTCGGCCTGCTCGAGTTCGGCACTCCCGGCGCCGACCTCGACCCCCAGTTCGAGACCCTCGTCGGCGATCCGCTCGTCAAGCAGGCCCGCCAGTGCGTCGAGGGCAGCAAGCAGGGCAGCGCCAAGATCGTCCGCAAATCGGTCACGCTGTCGGCGATGGGCCGGCAGTTCTGGACGGCCTGCGCGCCGAGCCGGCCAGGACTCGCCCGGCGATCCGGCTGACCTACCCGCGCCTCGCCCCCGCATGCCGGTTAGCGTGAATATCGTGACCCGCAGCCGAACCGTCCTGGCCGCAGCCATCGCGGCGATCATGCTCACCGGCGCCTGCTCCTCGACCATCAGCGGCCACGGCACGGCCGCCACCGGCGCCCGGTCGCCGTCGGCAGCGAGCAGCGCGCCGAGCACCGCGACGCCGTCGCTCCCGGCGCAGCCGCCGGCCGACTTCACCGACTGCCGCTCGGCCTTCCGGCTCGACGCCGTCCCCTTCCCGGCGGGCCGCGCCGACCGGCTCAGCTTCGCCTGCGCCACGATCTCCGTCCCGCTCGACTACAGCGACCGCGGTGGCCGGACGATCAGCCTGCAGCTGGTCAAGATCCACGACAGCCACAACACCGCGAACACCGGCAAGTTGCTGGTCAACCCGGGCGGGCCCGGGGTGTCCGGTGTCGAGCTCTCGGTGTCACTGGCCGCGCAGCTGTCCGACACGGTGATGTCGCACTTCGACCTCATCGGCTTCGACCCGCGCGGGGTCGGCCTGTCCAGCCCGATCCGCTGCCTGAGCGACCAGCAGAAGGACGACCTCAACGCCGCCTCCCCCGACGTCCTGACCACGGCCGGCTTCGCCGCGGCCAAGCAGGCGGCCAGGTCGGTGGCCGACGCGTGCAACGCGAAGTACGGAGCGTCCCTGGCCCAGTACGACACGGTGCAGACGGCGCGCGACATGGACCGCATCCGGCAGGCCGTCGGCGACAGCCGGATGAACTACCTCGGCTTCTCCTACGGCACCGAACTCGGCTCGGTCTACGCCCACCTGTTCCCCGGCACGATCCGGGTCGCGGTGCTCGACGGCGCGGTCGACCCGCTGACCGACGACATCACCTCCTTCGCCGACCAGCTCCAGGGCTTCGAGAGCTCCTTCGACCAGTTCGCGCAATGGTGCGACCAGCACGACCCGTGCCGTTCCCTGGGCAACCCCCGCCAGGCGGTCTACGACATCGCGAAGAAGGCCACGACCGCGCCGCTCAGGAGCAGCAAGTCGGGCGAGACCCGCACCGCGACGAGCGCGATCGTCTACACCGGTGTGCTGTACGCGCTGTACTCCAAGTCGCTGTGGTCGCAGCTCGGCTCGGCCCTCATCGCGGCCGGGAAGGGCGATTCGGCCGGCCTGTTCACCCTCGCCGACGGCTACAACGAGCGTTTCGACGGGCACTACACGAACGTGGCCGAGGCCAACACGACGATCAACTGCAACGACTCCAAGCCCGGCCCGACCGACGACCAGATCCGGACGACCGCGAGGTCCTGGATCACCCGCTTCCCCATGTTCGGGCTGTGGTCGGCGCCTTCGTTGTTCTCCTGCCAGCAGTGGCAGCCCGCTCGCTCGCCGGTGCCGCTGCCGACCGCGCCGACGCCGCAGAAGGTCCTGGTCATCGGCAACCTGCACGACCCGGCCACCCCGTACCAGGGGGCGAAGGACCTCGCCCGCACGATGGGCAACGCCGAGTTGCTCACGTGGGACGGCGAGGGCCACACGTCCTACCTGCAGGGCAGCTCGTGCATCGACAAGTACGTCGATGCCTACCTCGTGTCGATCACGCTCCCGCCGACCGGAACGACGTGCCCGCGATGACCGATCCCGTCCTCGAGGTCGACGAGCCGACCGGCTCCCCGACCGCCATCGCCCTCGTCCTGCACGGCGGCCGCGCCAACGGCACGGGCGGCACCAACGCGCGGCAGCTCGCCGTGGTGCGCATGCGCCCCTTCGTCCGATCCCTGCGCCGGGCGGGGGCGGACCGCGGGCTCGTGGTGGCGCGGCTGCGCTACCAGGTCCGGGGCTGGAACGGGGCGAGCGCCTCGCCCGTGCCCGACGTGCGGTGGGCGCTCGATCGCCTCGCCGAACGCTTCCCCGGCCTGCCCACCGCGCTCGTCGGGCACTCCATGGGCGGCCGGGCCGCCGTCTACGCCGGGGGCCACCCGACGGTGACGGCCGTCGTCGGGCTCGCGCCGTGGATCGAACCGGGCGACCCCTTCACCCAGCTCGCCCGGCGCCGGCTGCTGTTCGTGCACGGCGACCTCGACCGCATGACCAGCCCGCGCCAGTCGGCGACCTTCCTGCGCGAATCGGCGCGGATCGCGGCGTCCAGCACCTACGTCTCGGTGCGGCGCGAGCGGCACGCGATGCTGCGGCGGGCCACCCTGTGGCACGAACTGGCCACCGGCTTCGTGCTCGCAGTGATGTGCAACCGGCCGCCGGAGGAAACCGTCGGGCGAGAATCAGCGAACGTATTGGGGAAGGCCCTAGGGGGAGAGACCTCGCTCGTCGTCTGAATTCCGACGCCGAGCAGCACGCGAGGAGAGCACATGACCGTCACGGAAACCGGGCGGAGCACGCCGGCTGCGACCCGCATCGACGCCGAGCGCTGGCCCGACATCGCGAACGTGCCTGACTCCCCCGTCCGCGCCGCCATTGCCAAGCGCATCTTCCGCAACGCCGTCAAGCGGCTCCCCCTGCGGGTCGTCGAGCCGGGCGCGTCCTGGTACGGCGGTGGTACCGGCAGCGACCCGGTCTTCGAGCTGGTCCGGCCCGAGGCGTTCTACCAGCGCCTCGGCGAGACCGGCACGATCGGCTTCGGCGAGGCCTACATGGCGGGCGACTGGACGACCGACGACCTGCCCGGCGTGCTCTCCGCCTTCGCCGCCAACATGCGCACCATGGTGCCGCCGGTGCTGCACAAGCTGCGCAACGCCGTGCTGAGCCGCCAGCCCGGCCACCACGACAACACCATCGAAGGCGCCCGCGACAACATCCACCAGCACTACGACCTGTCGAACGAGCTGTTCCAGCTGTTCCTCGACCCGACCCTGACCTACTCGTCGGCGATCTTCGACGGTGAACCGCAGGGGTCGCCCGAGGATCTCGAGGCGGCCCAGGTGCGCAAGATCGAGCGCCTGCTCGACACCGCGAACGTGCACGAGGGCACCCGGGTGCTGGAGATCGGCACCGGCTGGGGCGAGCTGTCGCTGCAGGCCGCGGCCCGCGGCGCCGTCGTCACCACCCTGACGATCTCCACCGAGCAGGCCGCGCTGGCCCAGCAGCGCATCGACGAGGCCGGCTACACCGACCGCGTCACGGTGCTGCTGCAGGACTACCGCGAGGTCGAGGGTCGCTACGACGCCGTGGTGTCGGTCGAGATGATCGAGGCCGTCGGTGCCAACCACTGGAGCACCTACTTCGAGACCATCGACCGGGTGCTCGCCCCGGGCGGTCGGGTCGGCATCCAGGCGATCCTGCAGGACGACTACACCGTCCTCGCCACGAAGGACACCTACACCTGGATCCGCAAGTACATCTTCCCCGGCGGGCAGCTGGCCTCGGTCGACGCGATCGAGCGGACGCTCGCGAAGCACACGTCGCTGCGGGTGTCCGAGCGCTACAGCTTCAACCGCCACTACGCCGAGACGTTGCACCGCTGGCGCGAGCGGTTCGAGGCCAACGCCGCCGCGGTGGACGCCCTCGGATTCGACGAGACGTTCCGGCGCATGTGGTCGCTGTACCTCGCCTACTCCGAGGCGGGCTTCCGCACCGGCTACCTCGACGTGCAGCAGCTGACGCTGACGAAGCCGCTGCTCGACTGACCGATAGCCTGGGGCGTGACCGTCGTCCTCGGGCTTGCCGCCGCCATCCTCTACGGCGTGGGCGACTTCGCCGGCGGCTTCGCGTCGCGGCGGCACGGGGCGGTCACCGTCCTGCTCGGCAGCTACCCCGTCGGGGCCGTGCTCATGGCCGGGCTGCTGCCCCTGTTCCCGGGCCACCTCGACGCGCGCGTCACCTTCTACGGCATCGCCGGCGGCGCCTGCGGGCTGATCGGCGTGATCGTGCTCTACACGCTGATGACCATCGCGCCGATCAACGTCGTCTCGCCGGTCACGGCGGTGCTCGCCGCGATCGTGCCGGTCGTCGTCGGCGTCGGCATCGGCGAACGTCCCCACGTCGCCGCCTGGTTCGGCATCGCCCTGGGGCTCGGCGCGGTCGTGCTCGTCAGCCGCACCGGCGAGAGCCACCCGCACGGCCGCATCCCACTGCGCACCATCGCGCTGGCGCTGGTGTCGGGCCTCGGCTTCGGCCTGTACTTCGTGTTCCTCGCCCGGGCCGGCGACGGGTCGGGGCTGTGGCCGCTCGTGGTCTCCCGCATCGCGTCGGCCGTGCTGATCGTTCCCGTCGCGCGGGCGCGGGGCGCGTTCCGACTCGTCCGCGGTCGCATGTTCTGGATCGTGCTGCTCGCCGGCGCCTGCGATGCGCTGGCCAACATGGCCTTCCTGCTCGCCTCCCGCGACGGTCTGCTCTCCCTCGCGAGCGTGCTGACCTCGCTCTACCCCGCCGCCACGGTGATCCTGGCGGTGTGGCTGCTGCACGAGCACACGAGCCGGGTGCAGCGCGTCGGGCTCGCGCTCGCCGCCGGCGCGATCGTGCTGATCACTGTCTGACCCCGCTCCTACGATCCGCCGCATGGATGCCCGCACCGAAGAACTGATCGCCGCCCACGACGTCCTCGCCCCGTTCTACGCCGAACGTCTGGCCGACATCGTGTACCGCATGCCGGTCGAGCGCGCCGTGCTGAACCTGTTCGCCGAGCTGGTCGTCGCGGCCGACATCGGCCTGGAGGTCGCCGACGTCGGCTGCGGCACCGGACGCCTCGCGCCCTACCTGGCCGGGCGCGGTCTCGCCCCGCGCGGCGTCGACCTCTCCCCCATCATGATCGAGACCGCCCGTCGCGACCATCCCGACTTCGACTTCGGCCAGGCCGACGTGCGGGCGCTGCCTTTCGCCGACGCCTCGCTCGCGGGCGTCGTCTGCTGGTACTCGCTGATGTACCTGCCGCCCGAGGACCGCCCGCGCGCCTTCGCCGAGGTGTTCCGCGTGGTGCGCCCGGGCGGCAGTTTCACGACCGCGTTCAAGGCCGGCGACGGCTCTCATCGGCGCGGCGGTCACACCACCGGTCTCGGCATCGCCTTCGACATCTGGTGGCTGTCGCCCGAGGAGATGCAGGCCCGCGCGACGGCCGCCGGCTTCGAGACGGTCTTCTGGGCCGGCCGCCCCGCCGAGGACGCCGAGGGCGGCCCGCAGGGTTACCTCGTCGCCCGGAAACCGCGCGACCTCGATACCCCTGACGCGCCATGACGCGCCCTGGGCATCGAGGTCGCCCGCCGGCTCAGAAGTCGTCGTCGAACGCGACGGCTCCGGAGACCCCGATCTGGTAGGCCGACACCCGCCGCTCGAAGAAGTTGGACAGTTCCTGCACGTCCTGCAACTCCATGAACGCGAACGGGTTGCGCGACCCGAACAGCGGCTCGATGCCGAGCTGGCCCAGCCGCCGGTCGGCGACGTGCTGCAGGTACTCGCGCATGTCGGTGATCGACAGGCCCGAGACGCCCTGCGCGAGCAGATCTTCGGCGAACTGCACCTCGCACTCGACCGCCTCGGCCAGCATGTCGCGCACCTGCTGGCGCAGGTCGTCGTCGAACAGCTCGGGCTCCTCGGCCCGCACCGTCTCGACGACGTCGAACGCGAACGCCATGTGCATCGACTCGTCGCGGAACACCCAGTTGGTGCCGCTCGCGAGCCCGTTCAGCAACCCGCGCGAGCGCAGGAAGTAGACGTAGGCGAACGCTCCGTAGAAGAACAATCCCTCGATGCAGGCGGCGAAGCAGATGACGTTCAGCAGGAACGCCCGCCGGTCGGCCGCGGTGTCGAGGGAGCGCAGCGCGAACACCGAGTCGATCCAGCGGAAGCAGAAGTCGGCCTTGCGCTTGATCGACGGGATGTTCTCGATGGCCGCGAACGCCTGGGCCCGTTCCCGTTCGTCAGTGACGTAGGTGTCGAGCAACGTCAGGTAGAACTGGACGTGCACGGCCTCCTCGAACAGCTGGCGCGACAGGTAGAGCCGGGCCTCGGGCGAGTTCACGTGCTGGTACAGGTTGAGCACCAGGTTGTTGGCCACGATCGTGTCGCCGGTGGCGAAGAACGCGACCAGCCGGCCGACCAGGTGCTGCTCGGCCGGCGAAAGCCTCGCGAGGTCCTTCAGGTCGGAGTGCAGGTCCACCTCCTCGACCGTCCAGGTGTTCTTGATGGCGTCGCGGAACCGGTCGTAGAACTGCGGGTAGCGCATCGGACGCAGGGTGAGATCCATGCCGGGATCCAGCAGCGCGCTCACTTTCGGGGTCCCCGCGGAAGCGCGGAGTGTTCCTTGCGGAGCGGTTTCCTGGGGTGAATTCACTGGCAGGCCTCGCACGACTCGGGGTTCTCGAGGGAGCAGGCGATCGCCTCGATGTCCGGCGCGGCCGTTACCGTCGCCTGCTGGATGCGGGTGGCCGGGCGCGAGCGCAGGTAGTACGTCGTCTTGAGCCCCGCCTTCCAGGCGTAGAGGTACATCGAGCTGAGCTTGCCGATCGACGGCGCGGCGAGGAACAGGTTGAGCGACTGGCTCTGATCGATGTACGGCGAGCGCGCGGCGGCTATGTCGATCAGCGCCCGCTGCGGCAGCTCCCACGCCGTCCGGTAGATCTCGCGGACCTCGGCCGGCAGCGCGGTGAGGCCCTGGACCGAGCCGTCGGCCCGCTTGATCGCATCGCGGGTCGAGGCCGTCCAGAGGCCGTGGGACTTCAACTCGCGCACCAGCGCGGCGTTGATCTGCAGGAACTCCCCCGACAGCGTCTCGCGCTTGAACAGGTTCGACACCTGCGGCTCGATGCACTCGTAGCAGCCGACGATCGAGGCGATCGTGGCCGTCGGCGCGACGGCGATGAGCAGCGAGTTGCGCAGCCCGGTCGCGGCGACGCGCTCGCGCACCGCGGTCCAGCGGTCGGTCTGCGTGGGCGTGACGTCCCACAGATCCGGTTGCAGCTGCCCGGCGGCCGCCCGGGTGTCGGCGAAGGCGGGGTGCGGGCCGAACTGCTCGGCCAACGCCGCCGACGTCTCGAGCGCGGTCAGGTAGATCTCCTCGGCGATGCGGGTCGAGAGCTCGCGCGCGGCCGCGGAGTCGAACGGCAGGCGCAGCGCGAAGAAGACGTCCTGCAGCCCCATCACGCCGAGCCCGACCGGACGCCAGCGGGGGTTCGACGCCGCCGCCTCGGCCGACGGGTAGTAGTTGATGTCGATGACCCGATCGAGAAAGGGCACGGCCGTGCGCACCGTCGCGCGAAGCTGCGCCCAGTCGATCGCGCCGTCGCGGACGTGCTGGGCGAGGTTGATCGAGCCGAGGTTGCACACCGCGGTCTCGGCGTCGGAGGACACCTCGATGATCTCGGTGCAGAGGTTCGACAGGTGCACCACGTTGCCGGGCTGCGCGGTCTGGTTGCAGGTCGCGTTCGCGCGGTCCTTGAAGGTCATCCAGCCGTTGCCGGTCTGCGCCAGCGTGCGCATCATCCGGCCGAACAGGTCGCGCGCCTTCACCTGGCGCACGTGGCGTCCCTCGGCCTCGGCCGCGCGGTACGCCTCGTCGAAGGCGTCGCCCCAGAGGTCGGGCAGCTCGGGCACCTCGTCCGGGTCGATGAGCGACCACAGCTCGTCGGCCTCGACCCGGCGCATGAACTCGTCCGGGATCCAGTTGGCCAGGTTGAGGTTGTGCGCGCGCCGCGCGTCCTCACCGGTGTTGTCGCGCAGCTCGAGGAACTCCTCGATGTCGGGGTGCCACGGCTCGAGGTAGACGCAGGCCGCCCCCTTGCGGCGCCCGCCCTGGTTCACCGCGGCGACCGACGAGTCGAGCGTGCGCAGCCACGGCACGATGCCGTTGGACTGGCCGTTGGTGCCCCGGATCAGCGCGCCCCGCGAGCGGATCCGCGACCACGAGATGCCGATGCCGCCGGCGAACTTCGACAGCCGGGCCACCTGCTGGTAGCGGGCGTAGATCGAGTCGAGCTCGTCACGCGGCGAGTCGACGAGGTAGCACGACGACATCTGCGTGTGGCGCGTGCCGGAGTTGAACAGCGTCGGCGACGACGGCAGGTAGGCCAGCGACGACATGAGCCGGTAGAACTCGATCGCCTCGGACGGCGTGCGGGACAGCCCGCACGCGACGCGCAGCAGGAAGTATTGGGGCGTCTCGATGACCAGGCGGGTCGTGGGGTGGCGCAGCAGGTAGCGGTCGTACACCGTCCGCAGCCCGAAGTACTCGAACCGGTTGTCGGCCGACGCGTCGACGGCGAAGTCGAGCTTGCGGGCGTTGTCCTTGACGAAGCGTGCGGTCTCGTCGCCGATGAGCCCCTCGGCGTGCCCGAGCCCGACGGCCTGGCTGAACGACGCGACGCCCTGGTTGCGGACCTCCTTGTCGATGTAGCCGGCCAGCAGCCGCGCGGCGAGGCGCGAGTACTGCGGCTCCTCGCCGATCATCTCGGCCGCGGTGCGGATCGACAGCCGGTCCAGCTCGGCGGTGGTGGCGCCGTCGTACAGGCCGCTGATCGTCTTGGTCGCCACTCGCAGCGGGTCGACCTCGGCCAGGTCCTCGGCCCAGCGCTCCACCGCCCGCACGATCTTGTTGACGTCGACGGTCTCGGCGTCGCCGTTGCGCTTGCGCACCTGCATCTGGCTGCGCCGCGTCGGGGTGTCCTGGTCGGTCATCGTCATCGCTCTCTCCTCGCGAGCCCGTTCGAGCTGCCACCCCGGCGGGGCGGCAGCGCTGGCAGGTCTTCGGACTCGCGGGCGCAGGCGCTCGAGCGCCCACCTACTGGCCGTCGCTTCCCAGGCCCGGCCGGACCCAGTGCTTCGTTGACGGCGGTCGTTCCCACTCACCGCTGCGGGGCAGTCCCGGATTCGCACCGGGTTCCCTGTTGCCACGACCCGCCTGGATGGCGGGCCGAACCAGCTGCGGACACCATATGTAGGGGCTACGACAACGTGAGGGAACTACATGTTGGGCGGCGTGTCGTCCTGACCCGGACGCCGGGCGGGCGCCCACCTCCCGCGTTCACGGGCGTTTGCGGGGCAGACTGACGCCGTGAGCCAGGGACTGAAGGAGCAGCGGCGCCGCGACCGACTGCGCGAGTACGACGCCACGCTCGCCGCCGCGCGCTCCGCGCTCGCCGTGCTGGCGCTCTTCGTCCGGGGCCGGGAGAGTCGCGGGTCGGGCGAGTCGCTCGAAGAGGCCTTCGCCGCGGTGCCGGTCGACGGCGCGCCCGCGCTCCCGGCGGCGATCTGGGTGGCGCTGCGCCACGACGACATCGACGCCGCTCTCGATCACCTGATGACGCTGTCGACCAGCGACTTCCTCATCGCCTCCCACGAGCAGCTCGACGACGGGTATCGCCTCGTCACGGTCGAGGAGAACCGCCCGCTCCCCGACGTCGACCGGCTGCCGGCCCAGCTCGCCGCCTTCCTGCAGGTACCGGCCGACGTCGTCGCGATGGTGGCCGGGTGGGGTCCCGACGATCCCCGCACCGTCGCCGAGATCGACACGCTGCTCGACCAGCGCTTCGGTGCCGACGCCGCCGCCGCCCCGACCGACCCCCGGCCGGCACCGGCACCGGCCCGCTCGTCCGCCACCGGCCTGCTCATGTCGGCCGGCGAGTTCACCGGGCTGCTCGGGCTGACCCCGGAGCAGCGTCAGGTGCTCGCCACGCTCGTCCGCCAGACCACGATCACCGTCACGGCCGGGGAATGACGTCGATGGGGCAGGCACTCGACGTCGCCGCCGTGCGAGCCCACTTCCCGGCCCTGCGGGCCGGCTTCGCCCACTTCGACGGGCCGGGCGGATCGCAGACGCCCGAGGTTGTCGGGCGGGCCGTGCACGACGCGATGGTCGCTCCCATGGCGAACCGCGCCTCGGTGACCGAGGCCGAGCGCAACGCCGAGACGATCGTGCGCGACGCCCGCCGCGCCATGGGCGACCTGGTCGGCGCCGACCCGGGCGGCGTCGTCTTCGGGCGAAGCATGACCCAGCTGACCTTCGACCTGGCCCGCACGCTGGCGGGCTCCTGGGGTCCCGGTGACGAGGTCGTGGTGACACGCCTCGATCACGACGCGAATGTCCGACCGTGGGTGATCGCCGCCGAGCGCGCCGGGGTGACCGTGCGGTGGATCGACTTCGACCCCGCGACGTCGGAGCTCGTGACCGACGAGCTGGGTTCCGTGCTGGGCGAGCGAACCCGGCTGGTCGCGGTGACGGGTGCTTCCAACCTGCTCGGCACCCGTCCCGACCTTCCGCTCATCGCCGATCGGGTGCATGCGGCCGGCGCGCTGCTCTTCGTCGACGGCGTCCACCTGACCGCGCACGCCGCGATCGATCAGCCCGCCCTGGGCCCCGACTTCTTCGCGTGCTCGCCCTACAAGTTCTTCGGGCCGCACTGCGGCGTCCTCACCGCGCGCCCCGAACTGCTCGAGACGCTCCGGCCGGACAAGTTGGCACCGTCGTCGAACGACGTTCCCGAGCGCTTCGAGCTCGGCACCCTGCCCTACGAGCTGCTCGCCGGAACGAGCGCGGCGGTCGATTTCATCGCGGGGCTGCTGGGGAGCGACGGCGACCGCCGAGAGCGTCTGGTCGCGTCCATGCAGGCCGTCGAGCGTCACGAGGACGCGCTGCGCGACCGTCTGGAACACGCCCTTGCGGCCCTGCCCGGCGTCACGCTCCACTCGCGCGCGGCCCGCCGCACGCCGACGCTGCTGATCACCTTCGCCGACCGTGCGGCCGACGAGGCGTACCGCTTCCTGGCCTCCCTCGGCGTCAACGCCCCGGCCGGATCGTTCTACGCCTACGAGGCGGCGCGGCGTCTCGAGCTCCCGGACGGCGGCCTGCGCATCGGGCTCGCGCCCTACACCGACGACAACGACATCGATCGCCTGCTCGACGGCCTGGGCCGGTTCACGCGCGGCTGATGCCGCCCGCACCGTCGCGGTGCTCGCCGTCGCCCACCGCCCGGCATCGTGACGGATCACGCATCGGGCAGAATTCAGGCGTGACCGACGCGCCGCTCGACCCCGCCATCGCCGACTGGACCGTCCGGGTACTGCCGGGCAGCGAGCCCGCAACGGTGGAGGAGGCCCGCGAGCTCGCGCGCCGCCAGAACGCGCAGGCCCTCGAGGCGTTGGATCCCGCCCTGGTGCCCGCGAGCGAGACCGACACCGAGATCCCGGCCGACGGAGCTGCTCCGGCGATCCCGATCCGGGTGCTGCGCCCGGCCGACGAATCGGGTCAGGTCGAGACCCGGCCGGTGCCCACCGTCGTCTACTTCCACGGCGGCGGCTGGATGATGGGCGATCTCGACACCCACCTCGGCCACGCCCGGCGCATCTGCGCGCAGGTGCACGCCGTCGTGGTGTCGGTCGGCTACCGGCTCGCCCCGGAGCACCGCTTCCCGGCCGCCTTCGACGACTCCCTGCGCGCGGCGAACTGGGCCGGCGAGCGGCTGGCCGAACTCGGCGGCACCGACGTGCTCGTCCTCGCCGGTGACAGCGCCGGCGGCCAGCTCGCCGCCTCGGTGTCCATCGCCCGGCGCGACGCCGGCCTGCCGGTCTCGGCGCAGCTGCTGCTCTACCCCGTCACCGATGTCGCCGGCCGCTACGGAGACGAGTCGGTGAACGCCGGCTACATGTCGCGGATCTCGGCCTACCAGCGCTTCGGCCTCACCCTCGAGACAATGGCGACCTTCGCCCAGGCCTACGTCGACGAGGCCGACTCGAGCGATTGGCGGGTGTCGCCCAAGCGTGCGAGCGACCTCACCGGGGTCGCGCCGGCCGTGATCCACACGTCCACGCTCGACGTCCTGCGCACCGAGGGCAATTTCTTCGGCGACGACCTGCGGGCCGCCGGCGTCGACGTGATCGCCCGCGAGCACCCGTCGCTCAACCACTCCTACTTCGGGCTGGGCGGCGTGTCCGCCGTGGCCGACGCCGCGGCGGCGCAGGCGGCCGACGACCTGCGCGAGATCCTCGCCCGGGCCTGACCCACGGCATCCAGGGTCTCCTGATCCCTGGATGAGCGGACTCTGCCTGACCCGCCCCGGCCCACGCACAGTGGAGTCGAGCGCGGCGACCGGCCGCGTCCAGGAAGGAACTACATGACCACCACGAACCTGGCCGGCGGCACCTTCACGGTCGGCGACCTCGAGCTCACCCGCGTCGGCTACGGCGCGATGCAACTCGCCGGCCCGGGCGTCTTCGGTCCGCCTGAGGATCGCGACCCCGCGATCGCCGTCCTGCGCGCCGTCGTCGAGCGCGGCATCACGCACATCGACACGTCGGACTTCTACGGACCGCACGTCACCAACCAGATTATCCGCGAGGCGCTGCACCCCTACCCCGAGGGCCTGCACCTCGTCACCAAGGTCGGCGCCCGGCGCGACGAGCAGGGCGGTTGGCCGCACGCCCGCACGCCGGACGAGTTGCGCAGCGCCGTGCACGACAACCTGCGCAACCTCGATCTCGACGTCCTCGACGTCGTGAACCTCCGCGTCGGCGGCTTCGACTCCCCCGAGGCCGGCTCGATCACCGAGCAGTTCGCGACGCTCGCCGAGCTGCAGCAGCAGGGGCTGATCCGCCACCTCGGCCTCAGCACGGTGAACGCCGAGCAGCTGGCCGAGGCGCAGACCATCGCGCCCGTCGTGTGCGTGCAGAACTTCTACAACATCGCCCGCCGCGAGGACGACGCGCTGGTCGACCTGACCGCCGAGCAGGACATCGCCTTCGTGCCCTACTTCCCTCTCGGCGGCTTCTCGCCGTTGCAGTCCGACGCCCTCTCGAGCGTCGCCGCCCGCCTGGACGCCACCCCGATGGCCGTCGCGCTCGCCTGGCTGCTGCAGCGCTCGCCGAACCTGCTGCTCATCCCCGGCACGTCATCGCTCGAGCACCTGCACGAGAACGTCGCCGGCGCCGCTCTCGACCTGCCGGCCGACGCCGTCGCCGAGCTCGACGCCATCGGCGCCTGACGTCGCGCGCCGGAGCCCGGTCCACGAACGGCCGGGCTCGGCGTCCCGGACGCTGCTGGTCAACGAGGGTGTCGCCCGTCGATCAGGAGTGCTCGTGGACGGCGGCGAGGGTGGCCAGTTCGGCGAAGCCCGACGAGGTGCCGTCGACGAGGACGCCGACGTCGGGAACGGTGCGGTAGTCAGCGGTGACGCCGAAGACGAACGAGTCGCAGTAGGAGAACATCGCCACGCCGATACGCACGCGGTTCGCGATCGGGACGTACGGCAGGATCTCCTCGAGCCGGCGGCCGCAGGCGTACAGGGGTGCCCGGGGGCCGGGCACGTTCGTCGTGACCGTGGAGACCACGTGTTGGGGCAGGTGGAAGCCGGTCCGCAGCCCCAGGGCCACCGCCGCGAACGGCAGGTGTTCCGACACCGACGTGGCCGCGGAACTCGCCGCCGGCTCGCCGGAGTCCCACAGCGACCGGATCGCCTCGTGGACGGCGAGCAACCGCTCCTCGGCGCCGGACAGGTGCACCGGCAGGTACGGCAGGACGGCCGCGACCCGGTTGTCCGGGATCGATTCCTCGCCCGGGCGGCGGGTCGAGATGGGGACGAGGGAACGCAGCGTGTGCGCGGTGGGCTCCTCGCCGCGCGCGAGCAGCAGGTCCCGGAAGCCGGCCGTGACGGCCGCCACCGCGACGTCGTTGAGGCTGACCCCGAACCGGTGCCGGATCGGGGCGAACGCCGACAGGGGCACGCCGGTCCACGCGTACCGGCGGCTCGCCCCGATCGGGCCGGTCAGGGAGGTGTCGGCCAGTCCGCCGACGGCCGCGCCGAAGTGGACGAGACCGGCTGCGGTCAGCGCCGTGCGGCGGGCGACGCGGCCGGGCGAGCGTGCGGCGTCGACCACGATCCGGGCCACGTCCGCGGGGCGGCGGCCGAGCTCGTTCAGGGCTCGTCGCGCGAGCGGCGCGGGGACGGGCTCGACGTCGGTCGGGCGCTCGCCGTCCGGCGCCTTCGTCGGGAACCGGACTGCGTCGAAGATCAGGCGATAGATGTCGGTGCCGGAGACGCCGTCGACCATGCAGTGGTGCAGCTTCGACAGCAGCGCCCATCGACCGCCGGCGAGGCCCTCGACGAACCAGTACTCCCACAGCGGTCGGTTGCGGTCCATGCGCCGGCTCATCACCCGACTCATGAGATGACCGATCTCGTCCCGTCCGCCGGGCGTTGGGAGCGCGGTGGCGCGGACGTGCCAGCTCAGATCGAACTCGGGATCGTCCACCCATCGCGGGGCCACCAGGTCGAACGGAACCGTGCGCAGCTTCTGCGTGTAGCGCGGGATGAGCGGGAGCCGGCCGGCGATGAGATCGCGGACCTCGGTGAACGCTGGTGCCGGACCTTCGAAGACGGCCAGCGAGCCGATGGCCAGTGAGGCGTTGCGCTCCGCGTCCTCGGCATCGAGGAACGCGGTGGACAGTGGTGTCAGGCGATGCTGCATGTCGACCCCGTTCCGGTCACGCGCCCCGCGCGCCTGAACCCGAGCTTCGTCTCGATCCCGGCCGGCGCGCAGGTGCCGAAGGTCGCACCCTGCCCGGACGTCGTGCTCACGCTTGGTGGTACCGCGGTTTCCTCGGTTTCTCGAACTCGCGGTGGTGCCGGCCGCAACCAGGCACGGGGTGTCCTGATCACTCCGGATTCCTTTACGCAGCAGGGGTTTGCGGGCCGGTTCTGTCGCGGCTGGTCACGTTCCAGAAGGTGCAGGCCCGCATCGATGCCGAGGTGCAGGACACGCTGGCTGAGTTGGCGGCCCGGCCGGTGCCGTCGTTCCTGGAGTCGCCCGACAAGTAGTACGTGGTCGACGAGGTCGCGGCGGTGCCGCGGCTCTCGGGCCGCACGGCGTCGGATCGGGTGGCGACGGCGCCGGACCTGGTCAGGCGTTACCCGGCCCCGCTCGACGCGCCGGCGCGGGGTGAGCTGACCCTCGATCATGTCCGGGTGTTGTCCGACGAGGCCCTCGGTCTCGATGACGCGACCGCGGCGCTGGTGGAGGCTCGGGTGCTGGAACTGGCGGGCGGGAAGACACGGGCCCGAGGCCGGCTGGTCGGTCCACCGCACGCCCGACGGCGTCACCCACTGGACCAGCCCCACCGGCCGACACTTCGACAGGTCGCCTGACGAACTCCCCGTCGACACGACGTGCGCCGACCTCGACGTGCCGGCCCCGTTCTGAACTGACCGCCCAGCCGGCATCACGCCATCGCCGGCCGTTCGCCGTCCCGTCCGGACATGGGCTCACCGCACCTGTCAGCGGAATGGTCGCATCGTTCGGCCTGTGGCCAGCCGACCCTGAAGCGTCCGCAACGGCACCATCGGCGTGTCACGCTGGTGACGCTTCATCGTCGACGCCGGCCCTCCGGACACGGTGTGGATCTATGCGTGGCGATGTTGCGGGTCGACACGCCGACCGTCAGCCCGCAGGGCCGACACGCACCAACCGGAGGGGCTGGCACCCAACGGCCTGTCCAAGCCCTGCGGTCCCTCTCGTCTCGTCGAGGTTGCCCGAGATCAACCTGACACCGACCACGCCGCACGTCGGCATTTCCGGCCGGCACCGCAACCGTACTGGCATCGGCACGGGCGCCTCGTCGCGTCGTGAGCGGACGTCCTGGGGGCGGCGACAGACTCGTCTTGCCGTTCACCGATCATGAACCTTATGGAGGACCAGCAGGCATCGCGGTTGGCCGGTGGCGAAGGGAAGGTCATCACGCTCTGCGGCTCGACCAGGTTTGAGGCTGAGTTCGCGAAGGTCAACCAGCGGTTCACGATGGAAGGTTGCGTGGTGATCAGCCTCGGAATGTTCAGCCTCCCCGAGCTGCCGAATTACGACTGGACAGCCGACAGCTCGGACCTGAAGGGGCGGCTCGGCGACGTGCACTTCCAGAAGATTCGCATGGCTGACGAGGTGTACGTCGTGGATCCGGGCGGCTACGTCGGTGACTCAACCCGACGGGAGATTGCCTACGCCGAATCGCTGGGCAAGCCGGTTCGGTACCTGAGCCGCGAGCGCTCGGCTCGAACGGTAGACGGCCCCCAAGAGTAGTCCGACCGTGCGGTCCGCTCAGCGGTCTTGTGTACTCAGCCCACGATCGGTGCCAGACCGAGGCTCGGTCGAGGTGCCCGGTCGGACACTCTCTCATCGGCGACGTGACCCGGACTTCCCGCCTCGACTGCCCGACGTGACCGATCGGGCGAGCAGGTGAACTCCGAGGCCAGGACGACTCCGCGTGGACGGGGTCGGGAGCCGAGACCTGGCCCGCACGCGTGGTGTTCGGCACGCACGCATCACCCCGCTTCCCGGGGTGATCCGTGGGCGTCAGCGGCCTGCACCGGGCGGAGCGGGCTGGGTGTTCACAGCGTCATACAACTTGGAACGACGATGTATCCCACTGCCGGCGCGCTCTCCGCATCACAGCGCACGACCGGCGGGACATACTGGGGCTTTCCCACCTCGGAGGTTCCGTGCCCGACCTGCCACTCCCCCAGGACGTCCTCGATCTGCTCGCCAAGCCGAACCCGGCGGTGATGGCGACCGTCGCCGCCGACGGCCGCCCGGTCACCGTGGCGACCTGGTACCTGCTCGAACCCGACGGCACGATCCTGCTCGGCCTCGACGCCGGCCGGGCGCGGCTCAACCACCTGGCCCGCGACCCGCGCGTCTCGCTGACCGCGCTGGCCGAGCACGACTGGTACACCCACGTCAGCGTGCAGGGACGCGTGACGGAGATCGTCGACGACGAGGGGCTGCGCGACATCGATCGCCTGTCGCAGCACTACACGGGTCAGCCGTATCGCAACCGCGAGCGGCCGCGCGTCAGCACGCATCTGGTGATCGAGCGCTGGCACGGCTGGAGCTCGGGCTCGGCCATCGGCGACTGATCGATCAGTGCGCGGCGAGGGCGGCCGCGTCCATCCGCCAGGCCGTCCAGCCGGGTCGGGGCGAGGCGCCCTGGCGGGCGTAGAAGCCGTGCGGTTCGCGGCGGTCAGGCGCCTCGACGAGGGCGTCGCAGACCTCCCAGTCGAGCCGTGCGTAGCCCCGCTCGCGACAGATCCGGACCAGCTCGCCGAACAGGGCCTGGCCGTGCCCGGCGGTGCGGGCGCGACCCGCCACGACGAGATCGGTCAGGTGGATGCCCGGCCGACCGGTCCAGGTCGAGAAGGTCGGGTGCCACACTGCGGCGCCGACGACGTCGTCGCCCTCGACCGCCACGTGCGCGAAGACGAGCGGTGCGTCGGCGAACAGCGCGTCGCGCAGGTCGTCGTCGGACGCCTCGACCGCATCGGGTTCGAACTCGAAGTCGGCCAGTTCGCGGAGCAGGGACAGCACGGTCGGGACATCGGCGGTGCGGACGGGTCGGATCATCCGCCGAACGCTACCGGCGCGCGGGTGATCAGTCGGACGGCCACCGCGGGCCGCGAGGCGGCCGGCGACCTTCGCGTCCTGCCCGCGGGCTGGGTTCGGCCTCCGACGTCATGGCGTCAGCCTGCCCGCCGTAACGACCCAGGACATACCTCCGGGCCGACCCCTGAACAGGCCGGCCCGGAGTGCGGTCGATCAGCGGACGTCGTAGCGGTCTGAGTTCATGACCTTGTCCCACGCCTGGACGAAGTCCTTCACGAACTTCTCGCCGGCGTCGTCGCTCGCGTAGACCTCCGCGACCGCGCGCAGCTCGGAGTTCGAGCCGAACACGAGGTCGACGCGGCTGCCCGTCCACTTGACGTCGCTGCCGCCCAGCTCGCGGGCCTCGAACGTCTCGGCGTCCTCCGACGTCGGCTTCCACTCGATGCCGAGGTCAAGGAGGTTGACGAAGAAGTCGTTCGTCAGCGTCTCCGGACGCGTGGTGAGCACGCCGAGCGAGGACCCCTTGTGGTTCGCCCCGAGAACGCGCAGACCGCCGACGAGCACGGTCAGCTCGGGTGCGCTGAGATCGAGCAGGTTCGCGCGGTCGAGCAGCAGGTACTCGGCCGGCAGGTGCTGACCCTTGCCGAGGTAGTTGCGGAAGCCGTCCGAGGTCGGCTCCAGGGCGGCGAAGGACTCGACGTCGGTCTTGTCCTGCGACGCGTCGGTGCGACCCGGCGTGAACGGCACGGTGATGTCGTGCCCGGCGTTCCTCGCCGCCTGCTCGACGCCGGCGCAGCCACCGAGCACGATCACGTCGGCCAGCGAGACCTGCGTGCCACCGGCGCGGTTGAACGCCTGCTGCACGCTCTCCAGGCCACGCAGCACGACCGCGAGGCCGTCGGGATCGTTGACCTCCCAGCCGCTCTGCGGCTCGAGCCGGATGCGGGCCCCGTTGGCGCCCCCACGCTTGTCACTCGCCCGGAACGTCGAGGCCGAGGCCCACGCCGTCGAGACGAGCTGCGCGACGGACAGCCCCGAGTCGAGGATCTGCTGCTTGAGCGCGGCGATGTCGTCGGCGCCGACGAGCGGGCCCTCGTGCGCCGGCACCGGGTCCTGCCAGAGCAGCTCCTCCTGCGGCACGAGCGGCCCGAGGTAACGCTGGATCGGGCCCATGTCGCGGTGCGTGAGCTTGTACCAGGCCCGGGCGAACGCGTCGGCGAACTCCTCCGGGTGCTCGTGGAACCGGCGCGAGATCGGCTCGTAGACCGGGTCGAAGCGCAGCGCCAGGTCGGTGGTCAGCATCGTCGGAGGGCGCGACAGCGAACCGTCCTCCGGGTCGGGCACGGTGTTCGCACCGGCGCCCCCCTTCGGCTGCCACTGGTTCGCGCCGGCCGGGCTCTTCGTCAGCTCCCATTCGTAGTTGAACAGGTTGTCGAAGTAGCCGTTCGACCAACGGGTGGGCGTCGCGGTCCAGGTGACCTCGATGCCGCTGGTGATCGCGTCACGGCCCTTGCCGGAACCGAAGCTGTTCTTCCAGCCCAAGCCCTGCTCCTCGAGCGGCGCACCCTCGGGCTCCGGACCGACGTAGCGGTCGGGATCGGCCGCGCCGTGCGTCTTGCCGAAGGTGTGGCCGCCGGCGATGAGCGCGACGGTCTCCTCGTCGTTCATGGCCATGCGGCGGAACGTCTCGCGGATGTCGCGGGCGGACGCGAGCGGGTCGGGCTCTCCGTTCGGCCCCTCGGGGTTGACGTAGATCAGACCCATCTGGACGGCGGCGAGCGGGTTCTCGAGATCGCGGTCGCCGGTGTAGCGGTTGTCGCCGAGCCACTCCTGCTCCGGCCCCCAGTAGACGTCCTCGTCCGGCTCCCAGACGTCGGCCCGGCCACCGGCAAAACCGAAAGGCTCGAAGCCCATGGACTCGAGCGCGCAGTTGCCGGCGAACACGATGAGGTCGGCCCAGGAGAGCGCCTTGCCGTACTTCTTCTTGACCGGCCACAGCAGGCGGCGGGCCTTGTCGAGGTTGCCGTTGTCGGGCCAGCTGTTGAGCGGGGCGAAGCGCTGCATACCCGCGCCCGCTCCACCGCGGCCGTCGTTGATCCGGTAGGTGCCGGCACTGTGCCAGGCCATGCGGATGAAGAACGGTCCGTAGTGCCCGAAATCGGCCGGCCACCAGCTCTGTGAGGTGGTCATGACCTGCTCGATGTCGGCGCGCACCGCGTCCAGGTCGAGCGTCTTGAACGCCGCCGAGTAATTGAAGTCGGCGTCCATGGGGTTGGCCACGGCGGAGTGCTTGCGCAGGATCTTCAGGTTGAGCTGGTTCGGCCACCAGTCACGGTTGCTCCCACCCCCGACCGGGTAGGCGCGGCGGCCACCGGCCACCGGGCACTGAGCATCCTGTTGCTCGTTCATCTCGCCGACTTCGGCGTCTGGCTTGTCAGACACGGGAATTCCTTCCGATTGGTGACTCAGGTACTCGACGTTGCGATGGCAGCGGCGGACGAACAGGCGGGGCACAGGCCCCAGTAGGTGACCTCGGCCTCGTCGATCACGAAGCCGAGCCCGTCGGCCGCGGTGAGGCACGGCGTCTCGCCCACGGCGCAGTCCACGTCGGCGATCACGCCGCAGGAGCGGCACACGAGGTGATGGTGGTTGTCGCCGACCCGCGACTCGTAGCGCGCGACCGAGCCGGCCGGCTCGATGCGGCGGACGAGCCCGGCCGCGGTCAGCACCCGCAGCACGTCGTAGACCGCCTGGTGCGACACGTCGCCGAGATCGGCGCGCACCGCGCCGATGAGCTGATCGGTGTCGGCGTGGGGGTTGTCGGACACCGCGGTCAGGACGGAGACGCGCGGGCGGGTCACCCGCAGGTTGGCCCCGCGCAGCAGATCCTCGGCGTCCGAGGCGGCGGATGCTGCGGAGCGAGCGGGCACGGCCCGAGTCTTCCGCCTTTTTCTTGAATGAGTCAAGACTTGGCGCGGCGCGTCGCGCGCCCCATCGGGTTCCGAGGGCCCTGGCGGTGCGTTGTCCCCCCGTTCATCGCACCGCCAGCGCCATCGACCAACCCGCACGCCCCCCGACATGCAGCCGGTGCCCTCTCCCTCCCGAGGAGAGCACCGAAGCCGATCCCCACCGGCCTGGTGGGATGAGATAAACATCGATCACACGCAAACGCGACGAGCCGACCCCGGTTGTGCGAGCAAATGGAGAGACTCGGAGTTGATGTTCGGCCGATCCGGCCCGGATCAGTGGGATTGCGCTGGAAACGGCTGAGCGTTCGATCAGACCGTCGGTTCGGTCGTCAGGGGGCAGACCGCGGTCAGCACCCAGGCGACGGCGCTCTCCGGCCGCTCGGCCGGTCCGCCGATCACCCGGCTGATGAGCACGGTCAGCATCAGCTCGGCGAGATCGTCGGCGGCGAGATCGCGACGGATCCGATCGGCGTCCTGGGCCTGCGCCACGGCGAGCCCGACGCGGCGACGCACCTCGTCGCCCCCGGTGGGCACGGGAGCGTGACAGACCAGATCGTTGAGGTAGAAGGGCGCGTGATCGAGGTGCGTGCCGGTGAAGCGCGCCAGGTCGACCAGCAGTCGGCGCAGCCCCTCCCCCGGTGACAGCGGGTCGTCCGCCCGGGAGGCGAGCAGGTCGCCGGCCTGCTTGCTCCACAGCGCCGACGCCAGGCTCGCTTTCGTCGCGAACTTCTCGTAGACCGTCGACTCGCTGACATCCGCGCCGCGGGCGATCGCGGCGATGGACGTGTTCTCGTACCCGTGGGACGCGAACAGCGACGCGGCGCTGGCGAGCACGCGGGCCCGGCTGACCGCCCGGCGCCCCCGGACAGGGACCCCGGTGCGGGCGTCGCGCAGCGGGTAGTAGTTCATCTCGGTCAGCCGGTCGTCGACCGTGTGCCGGTCGCCGATCAGCCGCAGCAGCACCAGGTTCAGCGCGGTCGCCGCCCGCTTGAAGTGCCCGGCGTCGAGGCGTTCCGGGTCGATCCGGTGCCGCAGCACGGTGCCGTAGAACAGCGCCGTGTGCAGGGCGCTCAGGGTGACGACGTCGAACGGCGGTCGGGCCTCGCGCCCCCACGACTTGATCACCTCGCCGTACACGACTGAGATGCGGTCCTCGACGGCGATCACGTATCGCCGGTACGCCGTGGCGGCCTGGGGTCCGCCCAGTACGGCCAGCGCAGTGCGCAGGGCCGACTCGCCGGACTGCACCTGCCGGAGGAACTCGCCCTCGTGGAACTCGTACTCGGTGTCCACCGGCAGCTGTGAGCTGCGCAGCTCGTCGAGCCGCTCGGCGGCCGATCCCAGCGGACTGGCCGGGATCGAGTAGAGGTGCTCGAGGAGGGCCTCGGCGAACTCGGCGACCGAGCCGAAGTGGTGGAAGAACGCGGCCGGGCTCACCTCGGCCCGCCGGGCGATCTCGCGGGTGCCGATCGCTGTGACCAGGTCCGCGGTCGTCAGCGATTCGAGCGCTTGGACGGCAGCGTCGAGCAACCGGTCGCGCGTCGGACGCGGACCACCACCATCCCCACCCACGCTGGTCACGCTACGGCGCCCGGCGCCACGCGCCTGATCGACCCGCGGGGAAGGCCGGTCACGCCGTCCAACTGCGGGTCGAGGTGGTGGGATCGCTCGGAGCCCGGTAGGACCCGAGCGGCGTCCGCCCCGGGGCGCGGGGCGACGGCGGGGCCGGTGCCGGGACGGGCGATGCGGTCGGCAGCACCGCCCGCTGCAGCATCCGGCCGAAGTAACCGACGCCGAGCAGGGCGGCACCGCTGAGGAGCAGCGTCACCATCACCCCGGCGATCGTGGAGCCGGCGGCCCGGATCGCGACGGCCGCCAGCGCCGGCCACGGTCCGTGCAGGTGATCGAGCAGCCGGGGCAGCCCGACCCAGATGCCCACCTGGACGAGGGACGCACCGATGCACCACCAGCCGAGCCGGCGCAGCACCCGATCCCGCCGGGCCGCGACGAGCAGCGCGACGGCCGCCGACGTGATCGCGATCAGCAGGCCGTCCAGCACGGCGGTGGCGAGTCGGTGGCGGAAGCGGAACAGGCGGGTGCCGACCGACGTCGGGACGAGTTCGGCGGCCGGTGCGCCGCTCGACGTGCGCGGCAGGTACCGGGCGATCGCCGCCGCCGCGGCCGGGTCGTAGCGCCCGACCGAGGTGAGGACCGCCGTCACGGCCGCCTCCGGATTGCCGCGCTCGGCCACGGCCAGCGCCTTCGGCAGGCGGGGATCGGCGACCACCCGGTTCGCGAGCGTGGCCGCCTGGGCGGCGGTGAGCTTCGGGTCGTAGCGGGTGACCTGCGCCGCGAGCACCTGCGCCGCGACCTTCCGTCCGGCGTCGCTGCTGAGCAACGCGCCCAGCACCCGGGCCGGCCGTCCGGGGTCGATCGTCACCGTCGTCAGCACGAACACCAGCAGGGTCAAGGACCCGACGACGGTCGCGACGCGAGTCAGCAGTCCACTCGTCAGCGCGCGCATCGGTGTCGCCTGCCCCTTCGCCCGGTCGGCGGTCCGGAGATCGACCGCCGTCCCCGGCTCAATCGGCAGGCCGCGGTGCCGCTGAAGCCCCGGCCTACACCTCGACCCCGCGCGGCGTGGCCGCGGCCGACCTCGACGCCGCGCACCGCGAACTGCGCCTACTCCAGCCGCGCGGCCTCCGGCCCGGTCATGCGCCGCAGCAGCGGGAAGGTCGAGGCGATGACGACCAGTGAGGCGAGCAACCCGGCCGCCGTGATCACGTAGTACTCGGGCCCGAGCGGGCGGAGCGTCTCGTGCAACTGCGCCCGCAGGAACAGGTGCGCCGCGAGCAGGCCGGTCGCCCCGGAGACGACGGCGGACAGGAGCAGCGGCACCGCGGCCTCCAGGCCGACCACCCGCCGCAGCACGCCGAGCGGCGCTCCGGCCAGGCGCAGCAGGCTGAACGGACGCTTGCGCTCGGCCAAGCCGCCGGCCACGCTCACCGCGAGGCTGCACCCGGCGATCGGCAGGCTGGTGAGGATGATGACGTCGGCGAGCCGCTTGTAGCTGTTGAGCTTGCGGGCGCCGTCGGCCCGCATCTCGCTCAGCGTCTCGGCCGCGAACGTCTCCGGGTAGGCGCTGTCCAGCAGGGTGCGGACCCGCTCGACGGCGGCGGTCGAACCGTCCGTCCCCACGGCGATGGTGTCGACAGGCAGGCGCTGCACCTGGGCGTCCGAGAGCGCCGCCGCCGGCCACACGGTGGCGGACATCGTGCTCGCTCGGCCGGCCACCGCGCCGCCGTAATCGGGGAAGATCGTCACGGATCGGGCGCCGACCGGGCAGCGTCCCATGGCCGGGATCGGGGCCAGCTGCGCGCACGAGACGTAGAAGATCGTGGGCGGACTGGAACCCGGCGGGACCTGGGCCTGCCGGTCCTCCAGATAGTGGATCGGGGCGACCCCGGTGACCCCGGTTTCGGCCCCCAGCGTCGCGAGGGTCGCGGCGTCGCCGGCGGTGAGCACGGGACCGGGATCCGGGTACGGTCGGATCTGGTCGATGAGCGTGCCGGTGCTACCGGCCGTCGCCCCGGCGCCCCCGCCGTCGTAGGCGACGATCGTGGTGATGACACCGAGCGCGCAGGTTCCGACGAAGACGGCGAGCACGAGTCCGCTGACCGCCCGGAAGCAGGCCTGCGGATTGTCGGCCAGCCGCCGCCCGGCGATCAACGACGCCGGCCGCGTCGCCCGCCCGGCGAGCGCCCGCGAGCCCATCCGGGTGAACCACGGCCCGGCGACGACGAGCCCGATCATCGTCAGCAGGATCCCGGACAGGAACGCGGCGACCTCGGTGTTGACGTCCGCGTGGGTCGCGGCTCCGATGTCGTGGACGTAGGCGAAGTAGCCGAGTTCGCCGAGGCCGACCAGCAGCGGCACGACCCGCCAGGCGCGCGGCGGACGAGGGGTGACGCGACGCGTCACGCCGAGGGGCGAGACGGTCACCCGGCGCAGCGCGATCCGGGCGGCCACGGCCGCCGCGATCGGGATGCCGAGGGCGACGAGCAGCACGTCGGGTCCGGTGGGCAGCAGGTCGCCGGTGAAGAAGCGGGCCCCGGTGAACGGGATGCCGGCGAGCGCCGGCCGGAGGAGGAAGAACAGGCCGAATCCGGCGGCGACCCCGACGAGGGTGGCCACGCTCGATTCGACCGAGGACAGGATCGAGATCTGGCGCGGGGTGGCCCCGACGAGACGCATCGCGGCGAAGCGTTGCTCGCGCCGGGCCGCCGAGAGCCGGGTCGCGCTGCCGATGAAGATCAGCACCGGGAACAGCAGCCCGGCGACGACCACGGACAGGATCAGGGTCAGGCCGCGGGAGTTGATGCCGATGCCGAGGGCACAACCGCCGGAACAGTCGCCCGGCCTCGTCGTGCTGATGTGCTCGACCCGCCGTGCCCCGCGGTCGTGGGACAGGTCGGCGACCGTGCGGCCCACGACGATGACCAGCGAGTCCGGGGCCGGCAGTGCCGCGGCGCCGATTGTGCCGACCTGCGTTCCCGGGTACCGATCGCCCAGTTCGGCGGCGGGGGTCCGGCGCAGCAGGTCCGCCAGGGCGGGGCTGGCGTAGTACTGGCCCGGCCCGGGCAGGCGGTCGAGCCCGGGCGGCACCGGCGAGCGGGCACCGGTGGCGGCGACGTCGACGCGTCCGATCTCCGCGCCTCGGAAGTAGTCCGCTCGCAGCCGCCACCACACCGGGTCGGTCGTGGCCCGGACGGAGGTGTGCGTCGGGGTGGCGAAGCCGGTCTCCAGCCACGCATAGCGGGCGTTCTGACGGTTCACCGCGTTGAGGCCGGCGAGGGTGGTCAGCAGCAGGACCGTGCCGACCGCGACCGCGACGGCGATCATGACCAGGCGAGCGGCCGCCTCCCTCCCGCCGCCGAGGGTGAGGCGCAGGCCGAGCCGGATCATGGGGCGAGGGCGGCGGACAGCGCGGTCGCCTTGCCGTCGCGGACGATGATCTCGCGGTCGGCGTAGGCGGCCACCCGCGGCTCGTGGGTGACCAGCACGACCGTCGTCCCCTCCTCGCGGGCCGCCCCCGACAGCAGGTCCATGACCTGCTCGCCGGTCAGCGAGTCCAGCGATCCGGTGGGCTCGTCGGCGAAGAGCACGGCCGGCCGCGCGACCAGGCCGCGGGCCAGCGCCACGCGCTGGGCCTGGCCGCCGGACAGCTCCCCCGAGCGACGTCGCTCCAGGCCGTCGAGGTCGAGCCGGTCGAACCAGGTGCGGGCTGCGGTCAGCGCCTCGGCCCGGCGCGTGCCCCGGAGCAGGAGCGGCAGCGCGACGTTCTCCTCCGCGGTCAGCTCGGGCACGAGTTGGCCGAACTGGAACACGAATCCGAAGCGATCGCGACGCAGCGCGCTGCGCTCCTGCTCGGGCAGCCGGTCGACGCGCCGGCCGTCGAAGGTGATCTCGCCGGAATCGGGCACGAGGATGCCGGCGAGGCAGTGCAGCAGGGTCGACTTGCCCGAACCGCTCGGTCCCATCACGGCCACGATCTCTCCGGCGGTGACGGCGATACTCGCCCCGCGCAGCGCGGGTGTCGCACCGAAGGACAGGCAGAGGTCCTCGGCCACGACGAGCGCCCGGCCGCCGGTCATCGCTTCACCAGACCGGCCAGGGCATCGAGCCGGGCGGCCGTCAGATCGATCCACCGCAGATCGGCCTCCAGGTGGAAGAGCCCGTGGTCGGCGAGCAGGGCGTCGACCGCGTTGCCGGTGCGACGCACCTCGGTGAGTTCCCGCATGCGCTGCAGGTGCGCCGCCCGCTGGCGGTCGAGGTACGTCTCGGCCGACCGGTCGAGCATCAGCGACAGCACGACCTTGGCGAACAACACGGTCTGCAGGTGCGGCTCCGGCTCGACGGGTTCACCCAGCCACGTCTGCACCTCGGTGGCGCCCTGCTCGGTGATCACGTACCGCTTGCGATCCGGCCCGGCGCCGGCCTCGGCCTCGCCCATGACGACCTTGCCGTCGCGGGCCAGCCTTCCCAGCGTCGAGTAGACCTGGCCGAACGGCAGCGGCTTCCCGCGCCCGAAGAACGCGTCGTAGTCGCGCTTGAGGTCGTAGCCGTGGCTGGGCTCGCGTTCCAGCAGTCCGAGCAAGGTGAGCGGCACCGTCATACCCGAGTGTGTACACCGCGTATCTACTCGCGGTCAACAGCTTTCCGGGTCAGACCATTTCGGGGATGTGCAGGTGGGCCACGACGAGTTCGAACTCGGCGACCCCGAGCAGGTGCGCGTCCATCTGGCGGGCGGCCTCGTCGCGGACCGCGTTCGCGCCCTCCCGGCTGTACTCCAGCGAGCTGCGGTCGTCGTAGCCGACCGTCGTGACCGCGCGCAAGTCGGCCCGGTTGAGCATCAGGCTCGCGCTGCAGAAGCCGGGCAGGTCCTCGATCTTGGCCAGCGTCCCGGTCTTGAACATCTCGACGACACCGTCGAGGTCGGCGGCCTCGAGCCCGAGCCAGGTGGTCCGCATCCAGGTGCCCTCCCGCGTGTGGTGGGCCCGGTGCATGACCGCGACCTCCCACTCCTCGACCTCGGTCGTCGCGGCGCCGAAGACGCGTGCGGCGTCGTCGCGGATCGTGGCGGCACGCTCGCCGCTGCTGCGCATCGCGGGCTCCGAACGCCAGGCGGACGTCACGATGCCGCGTCCCGATTCGCGTTCCATCATCATCGACAGCCCGAGGTAGCCCTCGAGGTGCGACAGGGCCGGCATCACCGTGTCCCGGACGTGCGCCACACCGGCGTCGATCATCGCGGGCCGTGCGTTCAACGAGGTCGAACGAGCGAACATCGCCCACCTCCTGCGGACCAGGGCGGCGCCCCTGGTGGGCTCCACCAGACGGTCCTACGGTTCTCCCGTCACGGCCCGGTGGCAAGTCCCGCGTCGGCACGACGTCGTCGGCCGGCTGCCGCGCCGAGTGCGCTCTAGGCTGCCGGCATGCTGCACGGTCGCGAGCGGGAACGGGCCCGGATCGGCGCCCTGCTCGACGCCGCCTGGGCCTTGACCGGGGGCAGTCTCGTGCTGCGCGGTGAGCCCGGGGTGGGCAAGTCGAGCCTGCTGCAGGACAGCGTCAGCCGCGCCGAGGGCGCGCAGATCCTCTCGACCCAGGGCATCGAGTCGGAGTCGCCGCTGGCCTTCGCCGCCCTGCACCGGTTGCTCCGGCCGGCGATGGCCCACGCGGAGCGACTGCCCGTCGCGCAGGCGCGGGCGCTGCGGCGGGCCTTCGGCGAGACGGCCGAGCCCGTCGGCGACCGCTTCGTCATCTTCGTGGCCGTGCTGTCGCTGCTGTCCGAACTGGCCGAGCAGTCCCCCGTCCTGTGCGTGATCGACGACGCCCACTGGCTGGACGACGCATCGGCGGCCGCGCTGGCCTTCGTGGCCCGGCGGCTCGGCCCGGAGCGGATCGCGCTGCTGTTCGCCGCGCGGGAGGGCGACGTGCGTCGCTTCGACGGGATCGGCATCCCGGAGCTCGTCATCGGCGGTCTGGACGCCGCTGCGGCCGGCGACCTGCTCGACGAGTACGCCTCGACGCCCGTGCCGCCTGACGTCCGCGACGCGCTGGTGCGCCAGACCGACGGCAACGCCCTCGCGCTGGTCGAGCTGCCGAAGGCACTGTCCGCCACTCAGCTGAGCGGCCGGGCGCCGCTGCCGACCCCGCTCCCGCTCACCGCCGACGTCCAACGGGTGTTCCTCGAGCGGTGCCGGCACCTCAGCACCGGCGCCCAGACGCTGCTGCTGGTCGCGGCCACCGACGACTCCACGCAGTCGGCCACCGTCCGCGCGGCCGCGGCGCGGCTCGACGTCGGAGCGGATGCGCTCGACGAGGCCGAGCGCTCCGGCCTCCTGACGGTCTCCGGCGTGACCGTCGAGCTGCGGCACCCGCTCGTGCGATCGGCGATCTACCAGGGCGCGACGAGTTCAGCCCGCTCCCGAGCCCATGCCGCCCTCGCCGAGGTGATGGTGAGCGACGACGACGTCGACCGGCGGGTCTGGCACCGCGCCCGGGCGGTGGACCACCCGGACGAGGCCGTGGCGGCCGACCTCGACGCCGCGGCCGATCGGGCGGCCCGCCGGGGCGGTTACGAGGCGGCGAGCGCGGCCGCGGAGCGAGCCGCCGAGCTCACGGCCGACGATACCGAACGGGCTCGCCGGCTGCTCGTCGCGGCCACGAACGCGTGGTTGGGCGGCCAGATGGCGCGGGCATCCCTTCTGGCCGACGACGCCCGCCGGCGCACGGCGGACCCTCTGCTCCACGCCGAGATCGACCGGCTGCGAGGGCGGGTCGAGCTCAACGTCGGCTCGGTCGCGGCCGCGATCCGGATCTGGACGAACGCCGCCCGTGCGGTCGCGCCGACCGATGCCCGCAAGGCGCGCGAGATCGCGATGCAGGCCACCGCCGCGTCGACGTTCGTCCGCCCGCTGGAACGGACCGACCTCGACCCCGGCGAGGTGCGTGGCGCGGCCGAGGCCGACGACCGGGAGCGCTGCATCACCGGCCTGCTCGTCGGTCTGCACGCGCTGCTGACCGGCGACCTGCATCGGGCCGTCGTCCCCCTGTCGGCCGCGCTGGCGGCCGGGCACGATCTCAGCGAGACCGACCTGCTCACCAACATGGGCATCGCCGCGTTCCACCTCGGTGACGACGACGCCTTCCGGCGCAGCTTCACTCGACTGCTCGCGCGATCGCGCGACGACGACGCCGTCGCGCTTGTGCTGTTCGCCCTGCCGCGTCTCGCTCTCGCCGACCTGGCCGGCGGCCACTGGGTCAGCGCGGGCGACAACGCCACCGAGGCGCTCGGCCTGGCGAGCAGTCTCGGCCAGGCCTCGCTCACCGCGATGCCCCTCGCGCAGCTGGCCCTGATCGCCGCCCAGCGCGGCGACCCCGCCTACGACGAGCTGATCCTGCAGGTCGACGACGTGATGAGCGGCCCGAGCACCGCGGGGATCCTGGGCGTGCTGGTCGAGGACGTCCGGCAGTGGGCCCGGGCCTGCCACGCGACGCTGGCCGAGCGACCCGGCGACGCCCTGCACCACCTCGAACGCATGCAGCAGCCGTCGCTCGTCCGGCTCGCGGCCTTCGACCGGCTCGAGGTCGCGGTGCGGGCCGACCGACCCGCCCGGGCCGCGACCTGGTTGGCCGAGTTCGCCCGCTTCGCCGACGAGGTCGACTCGCCCCGCGCCCGAGTGGTTGTCGCGTTCGGTCGCGCGCTGCTCGCGGACGCCGTGGCGGCGGAGCCTCATTTCGTCGCGGCCCTGGAGCACCAGGCGGGCGCGGGCCCGCCCTTCGAGGCCGCCCGCATCGAGCTGGCCTACGGGGCGTTCCTGCGCCGCGCCCGGCGCCGGGTCGACGCGCGCGAACACCTGCGAGCCGCGCTGAGCACCTTCGAGGACGTCCGGGCCGGTCCGTGGGCCGAGCGGGCGCGGCGCGAGCTGCGGGCGTCCGGCGAATCGGCCCGCCGACGCGACGAGTCGACGGCCACCGACCTGACGGCGCAGGAGCGCCAGGTGGCGCGCCTCGTCGCCGACGGGCTGTCCAACCGCGATGTCGCCGCCCGACTCTTCCTGAGCCCGCGCACGATCGACTTCCACCTGCGCAACGTCTTCACCAAGACCGGGGTCAGCTCGCGCGGCGAACTCGGCCAACTCGACCTGGGCTGATCCCGACCCGGCGATTTCACCGGCGCGACGGCCGGGGGCCGGGCGCCAGGGTCGGTGGTACCAAGACCGCCGTCCCAGGGAGTCGTCATGACCAGCACCGGAAGTCACGCCACCACAGCCCAACCTCCCGAGACCGAAACCGCCCGCCGGCCGTGGACGGTCCTCGCCCTCGCGCTCGCGGCGCAGGTGCTCGTCGTCCTCGACATCTCGGTCGTCAACACCGCCCTGCCGACGATCGGGCGCGCGCTCGACCTGCCGGGCAGCGGTC
The DNA here is from genome assembly GCF_036000465.1 of Jatrophihabitans sp. Taxonomy (GTDB): domain Bacteria; phylum Actinomycetota; class Actinomycetes; order Mycobacteriales; family Jatrophihabitantaceae; genus Jatrophihabitans. The sequence continues at coordinate 111,684 of NZ_DASYFV010000004.1, forward strand.
TGCAGTGGTTGATCACGGCATACCTGCTGACCTCCGGCGGCGGCCTGCTGCTCGGCGGCCGCATCGCCGACGTGTTCGCCCGCAAGCAGGTGTTCCTCACCGGCGTCGCCATCTTCACGACCGCGTCGATGACCAGTGGGCTCGCGGCGAACGCCGGCACGCTGATCGGCTCCCGCGCCGGGCAGGGGCTCGGCGCCGCGCTGATGACGCCGGCCGCACTGTCACTGATCATGACTGGTTACGCCGGAGCCCAGCGGGCCAGGGGCCTGGCCCTCTGGGGCGCGGTCGGCAGCATGGGCATCGCCGCCGGCGTGCTGCTCGGCGGCGCGCTGACGACGTGGTTCGGCTGGCGGGCGATCTTCTGGATCAACGTGCCGGTCGGCATCGCGGTGCTCGTCATCGGCACCATCGTCCTGCCTGCGACGCGGGTCGAACGCACCGCGGCGGCGCAGCTCGACGTACCGGGCGGCGTCACCGTCGTCGCCGGGCTCGGCGCGCTCGTCTACGGCATCGAATCCATCACCTCCCACGGCGTCACCTCGCCGATCACCGTGGGCGCGTTCGCCGTCGCCGTCGCCCTGCTCACCGCGTTCTCGCGCATCGAGCGCCGTTCCATCTCCCCGCTCGTGCCACCGCACGCCTGGCGCATCCGCTCGCTGGTCGCCGGTACCGCCACGATCGCCGGCGTCACCGCCGTCCTCGTCGGCGCCATCTTCCTGATCTCGATCTTCTGCCAGACCGTGCTCGGCTACTCGGCGCTGCGCACCGGCGTCGCGCTCGTCCCGCTCGCCCTGGCCCTGACGGGCGGCACCCACGTCGCGCGGCACCTGCTCGCGAAGACGTCGGCGCGCCACGTTGCCTCCGGTGGCCTGGTCGTCGCCGCGATCGGTGCCGTCCTGCTCGCCCAGGGGACGACGCATCCCGGCTACCTCGCCGGCGTGCTGCCGGGCCTGGTCGTCCTGGGCATCGGCTCGGGCCTGGTATTCGTGGCGGTCTTCATCTCCGCGTCGGCCGGCATCCCGGCCCAGCACGCGGGCACCGCCTCCGGGCTGGTGATGACCGGCCACGAGATCGGGGCCGCCCTCGGCGTCGCGATCCTCGCCGCCGTGGCGGCCGGAGCCGGACCGCTGTCCACCGTCGCCGGCGCGACCGCCGGTGCCGGGCGCGGGTTTGCCGCCGCCGCCGCGCTCGCCGTGGTGGTCGCGGCCATCGCCGCCATGACCATGCCGAAGAGCGCCGGCGCGGGCGCCGCGGCGGGTCACATGCACATGCACTGACCGCCGCAACCCGGCGACTTCGCCGGTGCGACCACCCGGCCGCGCGCACAGGCTCGGTCCACCCGTCCACCACCGATCGAGGAGAACGTCATGACCACCCAGACCCTCACTCCGCACGAACCGACCACCACCCGATCCGGGCCCCTCGCACGCGTCGTCGCCGCCTCGATGACGCTCGGCCTCGCCGGAGCCGCGACGCTCGCCCTGGTCGTCCTGCCCGGCGCGAGCGAGCACGTCGTGCTGGCCGCGATGCTGCTCTCGTTCGCCGCCGGCTGGGCCGCGCTGGCCGGGATGTCGACCCGCTGGACCGGCCGGCCCCAGGGCTGGGCGCGGGTACCGGCCGCCGCGATGGCCGCGACCGGAGCGGCCCTGCTCGCCTTCTCCCCCGGCGACCAGGCGATGGCCGATCTCGGCTGGGTCTGGCCCCCGGCGCTGCTCGCCCTGGCCGTCTGGACGTTCCGCGCGGCCCGCCGCACCCTGCACACCCGCGCCCGCGCGTGGCTCGTCCAGCCGGTGTGCGTGGCCCTGGCCCTGGCCGCGGTCGGGGGCGCGACCGAGACCGTCCTCGGGACGAGCGACCACCGTCTCGACGCGCCGACCGGTCAGACCTACGACGTCGCCGGGCACCGGATGTACCTGCACTGCACGGGTAGCGGCCGCCCCACCGTCCTGCTGTCCAGCGGGTTGGGTGAGCGCACCCCCAGCTGGGCGTGGATCACGGGCACCGTCGCGGCCACGACCCGGGTCTGCGCCTACGACCGCGCCGGCCAGGGCTGGAGCGAAGCGGCGTCGAGCCCGCAGGACGGCGCCGCGGTGGCCGCCGATCTGCACGCGACCCTTGCGAAGGCGCACGTCGACGGCCCGTACGTGCTGGCCGGTCATTCGATCGGCGGCATCTACGACCTGATCTTCGCCGCCCGCTACCCGACCGAAGTCGCCGGCCTGGTGCTGCTCGACTCGGCCACGCCCGAACAGTTCACAGCGCTGCCGAGATACCCGGGCTTCTACTCCATGTACCGCCGGGCGACGGGCATCCTGCCCGTGCTGGCCCGAGTCGGAATCGGCCGGCTCGCCGCGACCGTGCAGTTCGACGGTCTGCCGGCCGGTGCCCGCGACCAGGAACGCGCCTTCGCCTCCCGGGCGCACGACTTCAACGCCCAGCGCGACGAGTTCGCCGAGCTGCCCACCGCGTTCGCCCAGGCCAAGGCGCTGACCTCCCTCGGCACGACGCCGCTCGTCGTGGTCACGGCCGATCAGGGTCAGGATCCCGGCTGGTCCCAGGCCCAGGACAGGCTCGCGACGCTGTCGACCAACAGCGCCCACCGCATCGTCCACGGCGCGACTCACGAGGCGCTGCTGCTCGACCGCCGATTCGCCGCCGCCTCGTGCCGCGCCATCACCGACACCGTGTTCGCGGCGCGCACGCACGCCCGGGTGGCGGCGTCATGAGCGAGTTCGACGTCGTCGTGATCGGCGGCGGGGCCGCCGGACTGTCCGCCGCCCTCGTCCTGTCCCGCGCCCGCCGCAGCGTGCTCGTCGTCGACGGCGGCGCCCCGCGCAACGCGCCGGCCGCGCACATGCACGGCTTCCTGTCCCGCGACGGGCTGCCGCCGGCCGACCTGCTCGCGATCGGGCGGGCCGAGGTGACCGGCTACGGCGCGACGGTCGTCGACGGCGTCGTCACCGGCGTCGCGCCGTCAGGCTCGGCGGGGTTCGGCGTCACGATCTCGACCGGCGACCGGGTCGTCGCGCGGCGGCTGCTCATCGCCACCGGTCTGCGCGACGAGCTGCCCGACATCCCGGGCCTGCGCGAGCGATGGGGACGCGACGTCCTGCATTGCCCCTACTGCCACGGCTACGAGGTGCGCGACCGACGCCTCGCCGTCATCGGTCGCTCGCCCGATGCGGTGCGCTACGCGCAGATCGTGCGCCAGTGGAGTGACGACGTCGTCCTCGTCGCCCCGACCGGCATCGTCAGCGACACGTACCGGACCCAGCTGGCGGCCCGGGGCATCGCGGTGCGCGAGGGGGACGTCACGAGCTTGCGGATCGACGCCGGCCGCTTGACTGCCGTGGCGATCGACGGGGCTCGTGACGTCCGCTGCGATGCCGTGTTCGTGCCGCCCCGCCCGGTGCCGAACAACGCGCTCCTGCTCGCCCTCGGCTGTGCCCTCGACGCGGACGGTTGGGTCGTCGTCGGCCCCGACGGCCACGCCGGAGTGCCGGGCGTGTGGGTCGCCGGCAACCTCGCGAACCCCCGCGCCCAGGTGATCACCGCCGCGGGCGAAGGATCAGCCGCCGCCATCGCGATCAACGCCGACCTGGTCGACGATGACGTGCGGCTGTCGCGTTCCCCCTCTCTCAGCCGAGGCTCGTGATCTTCCCGAGCAGGCCGTGCGATTCGCCGCCCGGTCCGGCGGAGAAGACCAGTTCGGTCGTCCTGGCGGCGTTGCCGTTGCCGAACCGCAGGGCCCACAGCCCGTCGATGACGATCGCGTGGCCGTCGGCCCGGCGCAACTCACCGAGATGGCGGCCGCTGGTGGCGCTGTAGACGTTGATGCGGCCGTCGCCGAAGTTGCCGACGAGCAGCCGTCCGCCGAGCCGGCCGAAACCGTCGGGCGCGAGCGCGAGTCCCCACGGTGAGTTCAGCGCGCCGCGGGTGACGAGCCGGCGCACGAGGGCGCCGTCGTTGGTGAACACGTCGACGAAGCCGTGACCGCGCCCGGCCACGTCGTCGTGCAGCGTGGCGTCCTGCTTGGCGTAACTGACGTACAGCTGGCCGGCGAGCTCCTGAACGTTGAACGGGGCGTACCCGGCCGGCAGCCGCGGGTCCACGAACAGCCCGCCGGGCAGCTCGACCGGGGTGAAGGTGCCGTCATAGGCCTCGACCCGTCCGGACCGGAAGTTCGCGGCGTAGAGGTAGGTGTTGCCGTCGGACGCCTGCGCCATCGCGAGGCCCTTGTAGACCGCGTTGGCACCGTTGCGCACCGCCACCTCGGTGACCGTCGACGGACCGGGAGCGGTCGCGCCGACGGCGGGGTTCCAGCCGTCGATCCCGCCGTTCTCCGAGGCGAACAGGAAGGTCGCGCGCCCCGAGTGCCCTGCCGCGTCGTGCACGACGAACGCCGCCGGATCCGGGTCGGTGTCGAACACCTGACCGGTCGGCGCGCCGGAGGTCACGTTGACCACGAGGCCCGCCTTGTTCACGGTGGTGGGCGTGGCGCCGGTGTACAGCGTCGTCCGGTCGGTCCCGTTGTCCGAAACCCACAGCGGCGACCCCGGATTGCGGTCGGTGCCCGGGGAGGCGGACAGCCCCCACGCGTTCACCAGGTCCGGGTCGGTGCGGGCTGCGGCGCCGGGCACGTCGGAGACGAGGTTGATCTGCCGGAACCGGGAACCGTGCTCGTCGCCGGACGCTCCGGCTGAAGTGATGGGCGCGCCCAGCAGGGCCACGGCGCCGGCCGTGGCCATGGCGGCGGCCTGCCACCGCCTCCTCGCGGTGTTCGGCGTGGGTCGTTTGGGGAGGGACGTCGATCGAGTCATGGACTCTCTCCGATCCGGGGCGCGCGAGGCCAGCCCGTCTGGCGCTCGGACAACGCACCACTGGTAACCGACGGAACTGGGCGGCGAACGGTTCACCCGGCCGGCACCGCGGCGCTCTACTTCCGGTTCTCCGCGACCCGAGGTGGTCACTGACCGTCGGCGGAGCAGTGGCGGTCCGCGCCGGGCGTCAGGGGGTCCAGGCCCCCATCGTCGACGCGTGCGTGACGAGGAACGAGTGCGGCGGGACGAGATCGAGACCGTCGGGGTTGTTCAGGTAGCCCGGCCGGCTGCCGGGCGCCCTGGTCGGCTATCCACACCGCGGCGTCGCGGTCACCATCACACAGCCTCAGGCGCGCGGTGCGAGGACGACCACTGCTGTCTCACCCGGACGCCGCGCGGCGTAATCGTCAAGGTTCTTGTCGATCTCTCCCCAGCGGCTCCACAGTCGCGAGCGCTCGTCTCCTTCGGCCCGGTGGGCCCGCACGGCCCGGGTTCCGTCCTTGGTCTGCGCGGTCGCCTCAGGATGCGCCTGCAGGTTCAACCACCACGCCGGTTCGGGCGCGCCCCAGCCGTTCATGGCCATCGTCACCAGGTCGGGCCCGTCCTCGAAGTAGCCGAGGACGACCTCACGCGGCGCCCCGGTACGGCGGCCGGTCGTGGTCAATCGCATCGCGCCCCAGCCGTTCGGCTTCGGTCGCCACAGTCCGAGGCGGCCGCGGGACCGGCGGACCAACGCACGGTGCACGTGCCAGAACAGCACCACGAACCACCGCGGCGGCAGCCCCGCCCGCGACGACCTCATCGCGCGGCCCCTCGACCGGGCCCGTCCTCTGTTCGCATGTCAGCCTCCCAGTGGAACCGAGCGTCCGACACAACTGCCATCGCGCGTACCGGCCAACGACCCGCGATCTCGGGGCATTGGGCCCTCCTTGCGATCACCCGCGGGATTCACGCTGGAGGCGTGAGGCGATGCGCCGGTGTCGTGATCGTGGTCGGCCTGCTGGTCGGCGCTGCGGGGTGCGCCGGGCACGTGTCGGGTTCCGGGACGCCGCCGCCCACAGCAACGCGGACCACCTCGGCATCCGGCTCGCCGTCCGCACCGTCGAGCCCGGTGCTCGAGACGCCCGCCGGCACCGGTTCGTCGACACCCCGACCGTCGACACCCGGGCCGTCGACACCCCGGCCGTCGACCTCGGCGCCACCTTCACCGGGTCTCGCCTCCTGGCTGCGTGGTCGCGACTGGACGCACATCCCGACCGAGCGGCGTGTGGTCGCTCTGACGTTCGACGCCGGCGGCAATGCGGCCGGGGTCGCGTCCATCCTCGGCACCCTGGCCCGCGACCATGTCCGGGCGACGTTCTTCGTCACCGCTTCCTGGGCTCGGGCCTATCCCGCTCAGGCGCACGCGATCTGTGCTGCGGGCCGCGTCGGCAACCACTCGGTCAGCCACCCGCACTTCACGCAACTGAGCGCCGCGCAGATCCGCGCCGAGGTGCTGGACGCCGCCACCGTGCTCCGTAGGACGTGCGGGGCGAATCCGGCCCCGCTGTTCCGCTTCCCGTACGGCGACCGCGACTCGCGCACGATCGGAGCCGTCAACTCGCTCGGCTACGTCCCGGTGAGCTGGACGGTCGACACCCTGGGCTGGGAGGGCACGAACGCGGGCATCAGCGGGGCCAGTGTGATCGCGCGGGTCGTCGCGCACGCGCAGCCGGGCGAGATCGTGTTGATGCACGTCGGCGGCAATCCCGACGACGGCTCGACCCTGGACGCCGACGCCCTGCCGGCGATGATCGACGCGCTCCGCTCTCGCAGCTTCAGCTTCGTCTCCCTCGATGCCCTGCTGACTGCGGCGTGACGCGCGGGGCGCCAAGATGATTGGGTGGCCCCGAAAGAAGCCCGCGACGGCGTGGCTCTCACCAACCTCGACGAACCGCTGTTCGACGGTGCCGACGCCATGAAGCGCGATCTCGTCGACTACCTCGACGCGCTGCACCCGCAGGTCGTCGCGGCCCTCGGCGACCGGCCGCTGTCGGTCGTTCGCGCGCTGCGTGGCCAGAAGCCGTTCATGCAGAAGAACGTGCCGAAGTACACGCCGGAGTGGGTCGCGACCACGCGGGTCTGGTCGGCGGCGTCGAAACGCGAGATCGCCTACGCGCTGTGCAACGACCGCCGCACGCTGCTCTGGCTGGCCAATCAGCGGGCCGTCGAGTTCCATCCGACGCTGTTCCGGATCCCGGAATCCGACGCGCCGACCCACCTCGTCCTCGACCTCGATCCACCCGAGGGCGGCGACTTCGGCTCGGTGGTCGTCGCCGCCGAGCTGGTCCGCCAGGCCTTGGCCGACATCGGTCTTGCCGGCGCGGTGAAGACCAGCGGATCGAAGGGCGTGCACGTCTTCGTCCCGGTCACCGACGCGAGCACCGAGGAGGTCGCCCTGGCCACCCGCGCGCTGGCGGTCCGGACCGAGGCCCTCGACCCGGGCGTCGCCACGACCGCGTTCATCAAGGCCGATCGCGAGGGGAAGGTCTTCATCGACTCCACGCGGGCCGGTGGCGGCAGCGTGGCCGCCGCGTACAGCCCGCGGCTGCGGCCCGGCACCCCGGTGTCCTTCCCCGTGGCGTGGTCCGATCTCGGCGACGTGACCCCGGGCGACTTCACCGTGCACTCCGCACCCGGCCTGATCGGCGACAGCGATCCGTGGTCGGCCCTGATGCCCGCACCGCAGCGGGTGCCGGCCGAGCTGGTCGAGCAGGGGCGAACGATCCCGGCCGCCCGCGCGCAGGCGCTGCACGAGGAACTGCGGCGCCACCATCGAGGGGAAGGGTCGTCGACGGCCGCTCGGCCAGGCCGAGCCGTGGACCCGTGACACACGCTGTTGGACCGACTCCCGCGATGTCCGCGCCTTGATCCTTGGGCCCACCCTCCCGGCGTAATAGCGTGTCCTGGGGCGGCACGACGGGCAGACCGGGAGCGCCGATGATGCAGATTGTTCTCACCGACCCGGAACAGGATCTTGTCTCGCACTCGGAGCGCGGCGCGGTCCTCGACCTTCTGCACCGCGGTCCGCGGTCGCCCGGTGCACGGCCGACGTACGACCCGTCGCAGGTCGTGCGGGCCGACGTCATCCGCCGGCTGCTGCTCGGCCGACTCGGTGCGCCGCTCGATCCGCACGGAGTTCGCATCCGCGGCGCCCGGATCGTCGGCCCGCTCGACCTCGAGAACGTGGAGAGCCGGATCCAGCTGTCCATCGCCGACTGCCTGTTCGAGAACGGGGTGGTGCTGCGCGACGCGTCGTTGGGGTCGGTGTCGATCCAGGATTCGGTCGTCGAGAGCACTCGTGACACCCACACCCTCGACGCCCGGGGTCTCGCGGTGTCCACCCTGCTCCTCGCCGGTACGACCGTGCGCGCAGTGGGTGAGGGATGTCCGCTGGTCCTGATCAGCGCTCGCGTCACGAACCGGCTCGACCTCTCCGGTGTTCGGTTGGAGGGCCACGACGCCGACGGCGTCAGCCTGTTCGGCGACGGGTTGGTCGTCGGCGGAGGTCTCCACGCCGGTGTCCGTGACGATCGACCGTTCGTCAGCGGGGGCGCGGTGCGGCTTCTCGGCGGTGCGATCACCGGCCAGTTCGACCTTTCCGGCGCCCACCTCGCGGGCCACGACGGCGACGGCGACAGCCTGCTCGCCGACCGGCTGCGCGTCGACGGCGATGCGGTGCTCGCCGCCCCGGCCGACGGTGCTCGACGCTTCCGTACGTCCGGGGCGGTGTCGATCCCCGGGGCGCACGTCACCGGCGAACTGAACCTGAGCGGCGCCGAACTCGGACGCAATGCCAAAGGGGTGAGCCTGCGAGCCGACAACATCACGGTCGACTCCGGTGCGCGGCTCACGTCACTTGCCGAGCATCGGTTCATCGCACAAGGAGCGATCAACCTCTCCGGCGCCTCCATCACGGGCCTGCTGGACCTCACCAGCGCGGAAATACGCCGGTACGACGACCGGGGGGTGAGCCTGATCGGTGATCGCCTCACCGTCACCGGCACCGCGCTGCTGCGCGCCGACCAGCAGCATCCCTTCTCCGCCGCCGGGCAGGTGCGGCTGCTCGGCGCCCACATCAGCCGCGTTCTCGACATGGCCGGAGCGTCGTTGGCCGGCGGCGACGCGTCGACGCCGAGTCTGTGGGCCGACCGGATCACCGTGGACGGAGACATGGATCTCGGCCGCCGGGACGGCCTGGCCGCGACCAGCGGGCACGGCATCTCCCTGCGCGCCGCCAAGATCGCCGGTCGGCTGACCGGCTCGCTCGCCAACATCGGTACAGGGGGAAGCGAGTCCGCGCTCGGTCTGCGCAACGCCACGCTCGGCGAGTTCTTGGTCGATCCCCGCCTCGCGGGCAGCACTGACCTCACCATCGACCTCGACGGTGCCACCTACCAGGGAGTGCCGGCGGGTGAGACGGACTCTTGGCTCGGCCTGCTCCGGCACCACACGAAGGGCTACACACCACAGCCGTACCAGCAGCTCGCTGCGGCCAACCGAGCGGTCGGCAACAAACGGGAAGCGATCCGGACCTCGATCGCCCAACAGGAGGACCGGCGCACGCGCCACCTGCGCCCCACCAGCGAGGCCGGCGCCTGGACGCGGATCCGCCTGTTCACCCGACGTCGCGGTCTGGTGGTCCAGAAGGTCGTCATCGGCTACGGCTACCGGACCTGGCCGGCCTTCGCCGGCGTGCTCCTCCTCGCCCTGCTGGGCGCCGGACTGGGCCTGAGCGCCGGACACACCATCGCGCACCCCGCGACCCACCCGACCGCCTATCGCAAAGCTGCTGCCACCGACCGATCTCCCACCGGCTGCAGCACCGTCGAGCAGGTCGCGGTCGGGGTCCACGTCCCGTTCCTGAACGACATCGCCTCGGGCGACTGCACGCTGGACACGACCACGACGGCCGGTGAGCTCTACTCGATCGCGGTCTGGACAACTGATGCGTTGATGTGGGCGGTTGCCTCGCTCGCGGTGGCGGGCTACACCGGGCTGGTGCGGCAGTCCTGACCCCGTCGCTGGATCAGCACTCGAGACCCCACACCCCGTCCTCGGCCGAGCGCTGAGACCCCGGCGGCGAACGGATCAGTCCAGCGGCTGCGTCTCGACGTCGTTGCCCGAGGCGGGCTCGCCCCAGTTGGCCTTGTTCATCCGGGACGGTTGCACGCGGGGCGGCTCGCCGGCCATCTTGGGGTAGTTGGGCGGGTAGGGGGCGTCGCCCAGGCCGCGGTCGGTCTCGTCGCGATCCGACCACTCGAGCAGCGGCTCGATCGACCAGGACGTGTCGTCGATGGCGGCGTGCACGTCACCCAGTTCGGCGAAGCGGGCCGGCATCGTCGCGATGGTGAAGTCCTCCATCTCGACGTCGGGCAGCTCGTCCCACATGACCGGCGCCGAGACGGGGGCGTGCGGGAAGCCGCGCACGGAGTAGGCCGCGGCGATGGTCCGGTCCTTGGCGTTCTGGTTGAAGTCGAGGAACACCTTCTCGCCGCGCTCCTCCTTCCACCACGCCGTCGTGACCTCGTCGGGCAGGCGGCGCTCGACCTCGCGGGCGAAGGCGAGGGCGGCGCGGCGCACCTCGCGGAAGCCGAACTGCGGCTCGATGCGGACGTAGATGTGCACGCCCTTCGACCCGGATGTCTTGGGCCAGCCGACCGCCCCCAGCTCGGCGAGCACCTCGCGCACCACGAGGGCGACGCGCTTGCAGTCGGCGAAGCCGGTGCCGGGTTGGGGATCGAGGTCGATGCGCAGCTCGTCGGGCTTCTCGACGGCGGCCCGGCGGGTGTGCCAGGGGTGGAACTCGACCGTCGACATCTGCACCGCCCAGATCACCGAGGCGAGCTCGGTGACGCAGAGCTCGTCGGCGGTGCGTCCGGACGGGAAGCTGACCTCGGCCGTCTCGACCCACTCGGGCGCGCCCTTGGGCAGCCGCTTCTGGTAGATCTTCTCGCCGTCGACACCGTCGGGGTAGCGATGCAGCATGCACGGGCGCTCGCGCAGCGCCCGCACGATCCCGTCCCCCACCGCCAGGTAGTAGCTCGCGAGATCCAGCTTCGTCTCACCCCGCGCGGAGAAGTACACGCGGTCGGGATTGCTGATGCGCACGATGCGCGAGCCGACCTGCAGCTCGATGCTCGGTGACGCCATGACCGGCACGGTAGCGCGAACCCGGCGATCTTCGCCGCACCTGACCTACCCTGATGGCGTGTGGACGCAGGAGGACGACGACGACGGCGAGGCGCCCCGCCGCGTGCCCTACGTCGACGGCGCCTGGGGCCGCACCGCGAACCCCAACACGGCCGACGGCGAGCTGCAGAACCTCGCCGCGTTCGGCGACGGCCTCGCCCGGCTGTCCGGGTCGCGGCGCACCGCGGCGAAGGTCGTCGTCTGGCTGATCCTCATCGGCGTCGGGCTGACCGTCGTCTACGGCGTGCTCGGCATCATCAAGGTCTGGTGAACGTCAGCGCTCGGTAACACTCGCGCCGGGTGCGGATCGGTACCGTCGAGGGCATGTGGCGCTCGAAGGACACGCAGGAGATCCCACCGCCGACCGTGGCGAGGTCCGAGGACGAGTGGCGGGCCCAGCTCTCGCCCGAGGAGTACGCGGTGCTGCGGAAGGCCGGCACCGAGCGCGCGTACACCGGCGAGTACACCGACAACCACAAGGCCGGCGTCTACCGCTGCCGGGCGTGCGGCACCGAGCTGTTCCGCAGCGAGCACAAGTTCGACTCGCACTGCGGCTGGCCGAGCTTCTTCACCCCGCTCGCCGGCGACAACGTCATCGAGCGCACCGACCGCACGATGGGCATGTCGCGCACCGAGGTGCTCTGCGCCGCCTGCCACAGCCACCTCGGCCACGTCTTCTCCGGCGAGGGCTACGGCACCCCGACCGACCTGCGTTACTGCATCAACTCGATCTCGCTGACCTTCGACGAGCAGTAGCGGAACGCCGCGGCGCCGCCGCCGCGTCTGATCCGGCATGCGCCCGCGCCGGCTGATCGTCACGCTGCTTGCCCTGACGGCGTGTGCCTCGGCCCGCCCGCCCGATCGTGCCCGCAGCGGCTGCTACGAGTACTCGATCGCGGCCGATCGCGACCTGTACCGCGCCGGCCAGACCGTCCACCTGACGGTCGAGGCCCGCAACGTGACGTCGCATTCCTGTCCCGGCCCGAGGTGCCGCGGGATCACACCCTGGTTCGAGATCATCGGCGCGGACCGACGGACCGTGTTCCGCACGTATCCGGTCGGCGTCGAGTGCGCTCGCCCCACGACGCCGCCGCCCGTGGTGCGGCCCGGCCACGGCACCGTCTGGGACACCTGCACCTGGTCCCCCGCGCCGCCGACCACCCCCTCGCCGGATCGCTACACGGCTCGATGGCATTGGCTGGACGCCGTATCGGTAGACAGCCCGGTGATCATCGTGACGCGGGCCTGACTGCAGCACGTCCCGGATTGAAGTCGGGCGCGAGCGGGAATGAACCCTGCACTATGCCCTTTCCGAGTGAGCGCACGCCCGACGATCCGACCATCGGCGACGCGACCGCGGCGATCCCGGTGTCGGCCCGCGGCGGGTCGCCCTCGGGCTGGCGGGTGGGCGATCGCTACCGGGTCGTCGACCGGCTGGGTGCCGGCGGCATGGCCGATGTCTTCCGGGCCCACGACGAGCTGCTGGCCCGCGACGTCGCGGTCAAGGTCTTCCGGGCCCAACCGCAGGCCCCCGAGACGCAGACGAGCGCCAACCGGCAGCTCGCCGAACTGCACGCCCTCGCCCGGCTCAATCACCCGAACCTGATCACCCTGTTCGACGGGTCGATCACCGACGCCGACGGGCCGGCCTACCTGGTCATGGAGCTCGTCGACGGCGCGACGCTGGCCGACCGCATCGCTGAGGGCCCCCTGCCGGCCGACGAGGCCCGGGAGCTGGGCGCGCAGATCGCCGCCGCGCTCGCCTACGTGCACGCCCAGGGCATGGTGCACCGTGACGTGAAGCCGGCCAACATCCTGCTCGGAGTCGACCGCACCGACGACGGCGGCACGCTGCGGGCCCGGCTGTCGGACTTCGGCATCGTCCGGTTGCTCGGCACCGAACGCATGACCAGCGTCGACTTCACCCTCGGCACCGCGTCCTACCTTGCGCCGGAGCAGGCTCGTGGCGCCGACGTGGGTCCGCCGGCCGACGTCTACTCGCTCGGTCTCGTCCTCATCGAGGCCCTGTCGGGGGTGCGGTCCTTCGACGGGACGCCGCTGGAAGCCGCGCTCGCCCGCCTCGAACGCGACCCCGAGATCCCGGCCGACCTGTCGCCCGCCTGGACGGCGCTGCTCGTGGCCATGACCGCACGCGAGCCGTTGGCCCGGCCGAGCGCGACGCAGGTGATGCAGCTGCTGCGCGACGACGCGGCCGCGACCTCGGCGGTTCTGGGCGACGCCGATGGCGCCACCCAGGCGCTGCGGATCCCTGGCGCGGCGCTGGCCGGGGCCGCGGTCGGCGCCGGACTCGCCACCGGGTACGAGGACGACGCATTCGACGACGCCTACGGGACCAGTCGCCCGCACGCCGGCCGCGGACGGACCATGGCCTGGATCGCCGCCGCGGCGGTCGCGCTCGCCGCGATCGTCCTCGGTGCGGTGATGGTGCTGCGGCCCTCGACCCCGGCCGACAGCCAGACGCCGGGCAACGCGCCCGCCGCGAATACGCCGTCCTCGGGCGCCGCGAAGGGCACGGCCACGAAGGGGAACCCGGGCGGTGTATCCCCCGTCTCGGTCGAGTCGACCAAGCCGAAGGCCAGCCGCTCGGCGTCGTCGTCCGCCTCGTCGTCCGCCTCGACGTCGGCGGCGGCGACCACCCCGGCGCCCGCGTCGGCGAGCAGCGTTGCCCCGCAGCCCGCCGCCACCACACCGCCGGCGGCGCCGAGCAGCACCGCCCCGGCGACGACGACCGCGCCGGCCGCGGTGAGTTCGACACCTGCGGGCAGCAGCGCCGCGGCGAGCGGGGCGGCCGCGACGTCGACTGCAGCCGCGATCGCGGCGCCGTCGGGGCCGTGAGCCGCTACGGCAGCGAGTCGACGAGTTCGGCGATGCTTCGGCGACGGCCGGTGTAGAACGGCACCTCTTCGCGCACGTGGCGGCGGGTCTCCGAGCCGCGCAGGTGCCGCATGAGATCGACGATGCGGTGCAGCTCGTCGGCCTCGAAGGCCAGCAGCCACTCGTAGTCGCCGAGCGCGAACGACGCCACGGTGTTCGCCCGCACGTCCGGATACTCGCGCGCCATCTGCCCGTGTTCGGCGAGCAGCGCCCGCCGCTCGGCGTCGGGCAGCAGGTACCACTCGTAGGAGCGGACGAACGGGTACACGCACACGTAGGCGCGGGCCTGCTCGTCGGCGAGGAACGCCGGGATGTGGCTCTTGTTGAACTCGGCCGGCCGGTGCAGCGCCATGTTCGACCAGACCGGTTCGAGGTGCCGGCCGAGGGCGGTGCGGCGGAAGCGTGAGTAGGCCTCCTGCAACGCGTCGGCGGTCGACGCGTGCCACCACACCATGACGTCGGCATCGGCCCGCAGCGCGGACACGTCGTAGGTGCCGCGCACGGTGATGTCCTTCGCCGCCAACTCCTCGATCAGGGCGTCGACCTCGGCGGCGAGCGGTGCCCGCTCGGCGGCACCGATCGGGGCGGCCGACCGGAAGACCGACCACGCCGTGTACCGGATGACATTGTTGAGCTCGCGTGCTGACTTTCCGTCACTCATGCGTTTATTGTCCTCGCGCCGGCTCGGCCCGGAGGACCCGGGCCACCGCCGCCTGCGCGCTCGCGATGCAGGCCGGGATGCCCACGCCGTCGTAGGCCGCACCGCACACCGCGAGCCCGGGAACCTCGGCCACCGAGGAACGGATGCGCTCGACGCGCTCGACGTGACCGACCCCGTACTGCGGCAGGCCGCCACCCCACCGGGTGACGAGCGAGTCGACCGGTTCGGCGGTGATGCCGAGCAGCGCGCGCAGCTCGCGGCGGGCCAGGGTCAGCAGCTCGGCGTCGTCCATCTGCAGGGCCAGCGCCTCGCCGGCGCGGCCCACCGACGCCCGCAGCAGGGTCAGCCCGCCTGACTCGATCGGCCACTTCTGGCTCGACAGCGTGACGGCCTTGACCGCCAACCGCTCCCCCGCGCCGACGAGCAGGCCGCTGCCCTCGGGCAGCGCGACACCGGTGAACGCGAACGACAGGACGGCCATGCTGGCACTGTCGATGCCGCCGAGTTCGGCGGCGGCCACGGGCGCGATCCCCTGCAGCAGCCGGGCCGCCTTCGAGGCCGGGACGGCCACGACGACCGCATCGGCCTCGAGCTGTTCGGCGACCGGCACCGCTCCGCACTCGACGGCGAACCCGGTCGGGATGCGCCGGATCGCCCGGACGGTCGTCGACGTGCGCACGGCGAACGAGCCGGTCGCCGCCAGCGTCGTGGGCAGCCGGCCGAGCCCTCCCCGCAGCGTGGTGAAGATCGACCCGGCGGACGGGGCGCGGGTGCCCGTGCCGCCGGCGAGGGCGCGGGCGGTGTCGAGCAGCGAGCCGCCGCCGGCCAGGCGGGCGGCGAGAGCGGGGATCGTGGCGCGCAGCGACAGGTCGTCGGCCCGGCCGGCGTAGACGCCGCCGAGCAGCGGCTCGACCAGCCGGTCGGCGACCTCGTCCCCCATGCGCGAGCGCACCAGCGCGCCGACCGCGACGTCGTCGGTCGACGGCGGCAGCGGTGGCAGCTCGGGTTCGGCGGCGAGGGCGGCCAGTCCGGCGTCGCTCAGCACGCCGGATTCGCGGACCGCCTCGACGTCGCCCGGGATGCCCATCATCGTGCGCGCCGGTAGCGCGTGGCTGCGGCCACCGGCGCGGACGCGGGCCGACGTGGTCAGCGGCGCGATGCGCTCCCCGGCCAGCCCCGCGCCCTCGAGCAGCGCCACGCCCTCGGGCCGCACGGTGAGCACGGCCTCGGCCCCGATGTCGACGGGAACGCCGGCCAGCTCGGCCACCTTCAGCTTGCCGCCCACCGTGGGGGCGGCCTCGAGCAGCACCACGTCGACGCCGGCTCCGGCCGCGGTCCAGGCGGCGGTCAGCCCGGCGATGCCGCCGCCGACGACGACGAGTCTCACGACGGCGTCGAGTGGACGAGCTCGACGATGCGCGTCAGCACGTCCGGATCGGTTGACGGCGGGACGCCGTGACCGAGGTTGAAGATGTGCCCGTCGGCGGCGCGGCCCTGCTCGACGACGCGCCGGACGGCCCGGTCGATGACCGGCCACTCGGCCTGCAGCAGCGCCGGATCGAGGTTGCCCTGCACGATCACGCCCGGCCCGAGCCGGCGGGCGGCCTCGTCGAGCGGCACCCGCCAGTCGACGCCCACGACGTCGGCGCCGGCGCAGCGCATCGCCGCGAGCAGCTCGCCGGTGCCGACGCCGAAGTGGATGCGCGGGACGAGGCCTGCGAGCGGCTCGAGCACGGCCTGGCTGTGCGGCAGCACGAATTCCTCGTAGTCGGCGAGCGACAGCGCGCCGGCCCAGGAGTCGAAGAGCTGGATCGCCGAGGCTCCGGCGTCGACCTGCACGCGGAGGAACTCGCGGGCGATGACCGCGAGCCGGGCGCACAGCCCGTGCCACAGCTCGGGGCGGCCGTGCATCAGCGACTTGGTGCGGGCGTGGTCCTTCGACGGGCCGCCCTCCACCAGGTAGCTGGCCAGCGTGAAGGGAGCGCCGGCGAAGCCGATGAGCGGGGTGCCGCCGAGCTCGCCGACGAGGTTGCCGATCGCCTCGGTGACGTACGGGACGTCGTCGGCGTCGAGCGCACGCAACTGGTCGAGATCGGCGGTCTCGCGGATCGGCTTCTCGACCACCGGCCCGACCCCGGGCACGATGTCGATCCCGACCCCGATGGCGGCCAGGGGTACGACGATGTCGGAGAAGAAGATGGCGGCGTCGACCTTGTGGCGGCGCACCGGCTGCAGCGTGATCTCGGTGATCAGGTCGGGGGTGCGGCACGACTCGAGCATCGAGGTGCCCACCCGCAGTGCGCGATATTCGGGGAGGGAGCGACCGGCCTGGCGCATGAACCAGACGGGCGGGCGGGGCCCGGGCCGGCCGGTGGCGGCACGGACGAGCAGGGATTCTGCGGGATCGGCTGAGTTCGACATCGCCGTCCATGGTCCCACGGGGCCCCGGCGCGCCTGACGGAGAATGTCGGTACCGCGTGCGAGGTTTGTCGGCGAAGCTGTCGGCTGATCCCGCCGAGCGGAGAGGAGCTGTGCCGTGACCCCCGAACTGCTGTTCCTGTACTGCCCCACCTGCGCGCGCGAATCCCTCGCCGAGAGTCCTCCGTGCCCCGACGGCCACGGCGACGACTGTCCCGACCACGCCTGCGTCGAGTGCGGTACCGCCCTGGCCGACGCGATGCTCGTCCAGATCGCCGTCCCGGTCGCGCCCCGTTCGCGACGTCGGGCGGCCTGATCCCCGTGAGCACCATGTCGCCCCTCCCACCAGCGATCGGCCAGGTGAGCGCCATGTCGGTGCCGCAGGATTCCGTCGCGGTTCCGCCCGAGCCGGTGCCGCAGCCCGAGATCTTCCGCAGCGCGGTCGCCAGCCTCGCCGACGTCCGCGTGCGGGCCGAGGTGCGCGTCGAGCCGCTGCGTCCGCCCCAGCGCCTCGCGCCCTACAGCTACGCGCTCAGCGCCGAGATCATGTCGGCCGACGGCCTCGATCTCGCCTCCGGCCGGCTCGTGCTGCTGCACGACCCCGACGGGCACGAGGCGTGGGACGGCGTGCTGCGCCTGGTCGCCTACGCCTCGGCCGAGCTCGACGAGGCGATGGGCACCGACCCGATGCTGCCGACCGTCGGCTGGAGCTGGCTGACGAGCGCGCTCGACGAGCGGCGCGCGCCGCATCGCGCCGCCGGCGGCACGGTCACCCAGACCACCTCGACCCGCTTCGGCGATCTTGCCGGCCCGAGCACGACCGTTTCGATGGAGCTCCGCGCGTCGTGGACCGCCGACGACGCCGACCTCGCGCCCCACCTGCTCGCCTTCGTCGACCTCCTCTGCACCGCCGCCGGCCTGCCGCCCGAAGGTGTGACCTTCCTGTCGCCGGTCTGACGTGAGCGCCGACCCCGACAACTCCCGGGCCGACCTGGCCGACGTACCGGACGATCCTTCCGACCCGGATGCTGCACCCGCGGCGCCACCCGTGCCGGTGCTGCGCGAACCGCGCGACGGCGTGCCCCAACCGCTCGTCGACTACGACCGCCTCGACGCACTGGCCCACGCCGTGCGGCACGGCTCCGGCCCCGTCGCCCTCGACGCCGAGCGCGCGTCGGGCTACCGCTACAGCCAGCGGGCCTATCTCGTGCAGCTGCGCCGGGCCGGCGTCGGCACCGCGCTCATCGACCCGATCGCGCTGCCCGACCTCGCCGACCTGCAGGACGCGATGGGCGACGCCGAGTGGATCCTGCACGCTGCCACCCAGGATCTCCCCTGCCTCGACGAACTCGGACTCCGCCCGGCCGCGCTGTTCGACACCGAACTCGCCGGCCGCCTGCTCGGTGACGAGCGGGTCGCCCTCGGCACGATGGTCGAGAAGCATCTCGGCGTCGGGCTGGAGAAGGGCCACTCCGCCGCCGACTGGTCGACCCGCCCGCTGCCCTACGACTGGCTGATCTACGCCGCGCTCGACGTCGAGCTCCTCGTGCAGCTGCGTGACGTGCTCGCCGCCGCCCTCGAGGACGCCGGCAAGACCGAGTGGGCCCGGCAGGAGTTCGAGGCGATCCGGGTGGCGCCGCGCGCGCCGGGACGGATCGACCCGTGGCGGCGCACCTCCGGCATCCACAAGCTGCGGCACCGTCGCCAGCTCGCGCTCGTCAAGGCCCTGTGGACCGCGCGGGACGAGTACGCCGCGTCGCGCGACATCGCGCCCGGACGGGTGCTGCCCGACTCGGCGATCGTCGAGGCCGCCCGGGTGGCGCCGACCCAGGCCGCCGACCTCGCCGCGCTCCCCGTGTTCGGCGGACCCCGTCAGCGGCGCCGGCTCGACCGCTGGTTCGGGGCGCTCCAGGACGCGCAGAAGCTCTCCGACGACGAGCTGCCGCCGATCACCCTCGGCTCCAGCGACGGAATCCCCGCGCCGTCACGCTGGCGCGAGCGGGACCCCGCCGCCGCGGCCCGGCTCGCCCGGGCCCGGGCGGCCGTCACCGAGCTGGCCGAGCAGCACACCGTGCTCGCCCAGAACCTCCTCGCTTCCGACGTCATCCGCCGGCTCTGCTGGGAACCGCCGGCCGCGTCGGACGACTCGGTCCGGGCCCGGCTGGCCGAGCTCGGTGCCCGGCCGTGGCAGATCGAGGTCACGGCCGCGCGCCTCACCACCGCCCTCATCGACAACTGAGCGTCACCACCGTTCTACGTTGCGTGTTCGCGCCCGAGTTGTCTCGGCGTGTCCGTCAGCCTGTGTTGGTCTTTCAGCGATTTGTCAGGAATGGTGAGCGCATCTGCTCTCTGTCCGAAAGGTCCAGCTCATGACCCACCTCCTCGCCAAGGTGCGCGCCGTCCCGGCCGCGCTCCTCGCGATGATCACCACCCTGGGACTCGTCGCCTTCGCCGGCTCGGCCACCGCCGACCGAGGCGGCCGGCCCGTCCCGGCGCCGCCTGCCAGTCCTACGTCGGCCGACCAGATCCAGAACATCGACCAGGTCCGCACCGCGATCAAGGCCTACTACGGCGACACCGTGACGACGACGCCCGACCCGGTCGACGGCACCCGGACGCTGCACACGTTCTCGCCCACCGGTGCGTACGCGAACGAGATCGCCGGTGTCGAGCGGACCGCCTCCAAGTACCTCGCCCATCAGGTCACGAAGCAGCACGTCAGCGGCCGG
This sequence comes from Jatrophihabitans sp., assembly GCF_036000465.1. Classification (GTDB taxonomy): domain Bacteria; phylum Actinomycetota; class Actinomycetes; order Mycobacteriales; family Jatrophihabitantaceae; genus Jatrophihabitans. The sequence continues at coordinate 131,438 of NZ_DASYFV010000004.1, forward strand.
AAGGCGATCGTCCTCGACATCGACGACACCTCGCTGAACACGTTCAACTACGAGATCTACAGCAACTTCGCCTACAACCCGACGACGAACGCCGCATTCGTCAACAGCGCGTCGTTCCCGGCCGTCCCGGGCATGCCGCAGCTGGCCACGACGGCGCAGGGCGAGGGCTACACCGTGTTCTTCCTCACCGGCCGCCCGGTCAGCCAGACGTCGGGCACGGTGACCAATCTGGCCAACGCCGGCTTCCCGGCCGTCCCGGCCGACCACCTGTTCCTCAAGGACCTGACGAACCCGATCTACTCGTCCTGCGCGCCGACCTGCACGACGATCCAGTACAAGTCCCTGACCCGCGCCTACATCGAGTCGCAGGGCTACAACATCGTCGCCAACTTCGGTGACCAGTACAGCGACCTGATCGGCGGCCACGCCGACCGCACGTTCAAGCTGCCGAACCCGATGTACTACCTGCCGTAACTCACCACAACGCACTCGGGCCGGGCGCCACCTCGCGGTGGTCGCCCGGTCCGTTGCGTGGGGCAGGTCCCTGATCGACGTAGTCGAGCGGTAGTCGCTAGAAGCGCGCACCACTCGGGTCGGGCTGGTTCCAGCGGTTGCCCGTCCAGGCGGCAGCCACCGCGTTCAGTAGCGCCTGGGACGGACCCATCTGGTTGATGTTCTCCGATTCGCCGGAGAGCCCGTCGATCCACATGCTGCCGAAGGTCCAGCCTCCGACCACGTTCGGGCGGTAATGGACGTTGATCCGCGGGGTCCGGTACTCCTCACGCCAGTACGTCCCGTTCGGCCACTTGATGGTGAAATCCCAGTCGTTGGCATGGGTCAGGACGGCGGGCTGCCGGCCGCCCCCGACCTCAGCGACGTTGTCGGCCAGGGCGTCGGTCCGGATGAGACGTTCGAACAGCTCATCCACCGTCTCCTCGAACGGGTCGTCCTCAGCGTTGTACGTGCCGTCGGCCACCGAGAAATCATCGTCGAAACCAGTCATCGACCTTCTCCGTCACTCCGTGCCCAGCGAGGTGGACACACGCTTCGTCACGATTAGACGCCTGCGTCAACAGCGGCTTCAAGGCCGCGAGCCGTCATTGCCTCTTGAGGCAACGGCCGCTGATGCAGCGCGTCGGCGGAGGAGTCCTACCCTGCGGCCGAAGTCAGCCGACGACGAGGTCGTCCCCTCGCCGGGTGACCGTGCCGCGCTTGAGGGGCGCCACCTTGGTCAGCGCCTTGAACATCGCGCCGAGCCCGGGGATCTTCGCGAACACGCCCTGCGGGCCGCGCACCATGCGCCCGGTCTGCACGTCGTACTTCGCCTGGTGCCAGGGGCAGACCAGGCAGCCGTCCGCGTCGATGCTGCCACCGGCGAGATCGGCCCGCAGGTGGCGGCACTTGCGGCCGACGGCGAAGAACTCGCCGTTGTTGCCGACCGCATAGGCGTCGACGCCCGTGACAGTGCCGGGCGGAAGGTCGGCGCTGGGGATGGAACTGCTCACGTGGGGCTCCTCGATCGGCGGGCGTGACGCCCTCATCGTGCTCCTATCGAGACCTGGGCGCGCTCAGGCCGCGTCCGGCCCGGTCGATGACACCGGCATGAGCGACGCTTGCGGAGCAGATCGTGAGCCCGGAAGTCCTTCGGCGGCGTGCCCGCGCGAGGCGCGGGACGGCCGATGAACGCTGCCGAGCCCGACGATCAGGATCGCGAACTGCGCCGCCCGGTGCGGCTCACGCCGGTTTGCGCGCCTCGACCAGGTACCGCTGCGCGTACGCGACGAACGAGCCCTCGCATTCGATGTGCCGGTGCATTGCGGCCAGGCGGTCCCGGTAGCGCGCGACGCTGAACCCGGGCACGGTCCACAGCACCTTGCGCAGGAAGTAGGCGACCGCGCCGACGTCGAAGAACTCGACCCGCAGTGCCCGTTCGCGAAGGTCGACGACCGTCAACCCGGCGAGCTCGGCGGCGGCGCGGGCCCGCCCGACGCTGCGGGCCTCGCTCACCGGCTGCGGCCCCATCATGAAATCGGTCAGCTCCCGGTTCGACCCGGGCCCGACCTGCTGGCTCAGATAGATCCCGCCCGGCCGCAGCACGCGAGCGATCTCCTCCCACCGGGTCACGGTCGGGTGCCGGCTGACGACGAGGTCGAAGGACGCGGCGGTGAGGGGCAGGGCTGCGTCGTCGGCGACCTCGACGACCTCGGCTCCGAGCGCCGCCAGGTTCAGCCGGGCGAGCGCCACGTTCGGCGGCCACGACTCGGTCGCGGCGAGCCGCGCCGGCGGTGACGGAATGCCGGCGAGGACCTCGCCGCCGCCGGTCTGCACGTCCAGCGCGGACTGCGCCGTAGCCATCGCCTCGCCGACGAGCCGGGCGTAGCCCCAGGGCGGCCGCTCCTCGGTGGCGCGGCCGGCGAACCAGCCGAAGTCCCAGCCCTCGACCGGTTCGGCGTCGGCCTCGGCCAGCAGGTCGTCCAGCGAGCGGGTCATGTCAGTCCCAGGGCGTCGGACGCAGCAGCGCCCGCAGCAACGGCAGATCGGGCTCGAGGGCGGCCCGTCCCCAGCCGCGCGCGCGGTCGAACCGCTCCGGGCCGGGGACGAGGTCGAGCACCGACAGGGTCGGCGAGAAGCGCCGGATCCAGTCGGCGAACGGCGCGTTGCGCACCATCTGCACCTGGACCGCCTGGGTGATCGGCGTGAGCCAGAGGTGCCGCGGATCCCACTGCGGGTGGAAGCAGTCGAAGGCGAGATAGACCGCGTTACGCGTGCCGAGCCGGCCGTCCTGCACCCGCCGCCAGGCCAGCTCGACGGCCACGTTGCTCGCCGTGCCGCCGTCGACGAGCGCGCGGACGTCGCGCTCGCGCAGCAGCCGGTCGAACGCGGCACGCTCGCGGGCCGCGGCCTCGTAGTGCAGCACGCCGGGCACGGCGCACGAGAAGCCGACCGCGTCGACGACCCGCATCCCGGCGGTGAGCTCGTCGCCGCCGAACACGATCGGCTTGACGACGCGGGAATCGAAGAACGCGCCGACCTGCCACATGCGCGAGGCCAGGGCCGGGCCGCGGCGCCATCCGGCCGGTGCCCGGCCGGCCAGCGCCGACATCTCCATGTGCCGGAAGCGGCTGGGCAGCCGGGCGAACGCCGACGGCCGGACACCGGCGACGACCGTCTCGAACGGGATGGCGGCGTCGCGCATCCGCAGCGGCTCGCCGTCGGGGCGGGTCAGCATCGGGCCGAGCGTGGCGTTGAGGTTGAGCCCGAACAGGCCGGGCAGGCCGTGGCGCCGCCGCGAGCGGGGCGGCGAGAGCACACCGCCCAGCGTCAGGCCGTGCGCGAAGCGGACCAGCTCGTCCAGATCGACCGGCAGCTCGCGGGTGAACATGCCGCCGTAGAGCGAACCGATCGAGGTGCCGAGCACGTACGCCGGCAGCATCCCGGACTCGACCAGCAGCGCGATCGCGCCGAGGTAGACGTGCCCGGCCCCCGCGCCGCCGCCGAGCACCAGGCACAGCGCCCGGCCCGACACCTCGGCGTCGAGGTCCGCGGCCGAGCAGACGCCGGTGTCGAGCAGCCGCTGCCGCTCCTCGAGCAGGGGCGCGGTGAGCGTGCCGAGCTCGGTGCGGGCCCGGATCAGCCGGGCCCTGGGCTCGCGGGTGAGCCGAACGGGCCCGGCCAGTTCGGCCACGACCCGGGCCCGGAAGTCGCGCAGCGGTCCGGTGACGTCGACATCGGCCGCGCCCGGTCGACCCGCCGCCGCGCCGGGCGCGAACACGCCGAGGCGGGCGAAGCTCAGCAGGTGCCGGAGCCGGCGCAGGTCGTCGGCCGACAGCACGCCGGGCACGGCGAGGTCGGCGCGGACGAGCGCGGTCTCGGTGCGGCGCAACAGCAGCACCGGGTCCTGCAGCAGTTGCTCGGACCGCTCGAACGCCTCGGTCTCGATCCCGGTGCTGGGGACAGGACGGCCCCGCCCGGCCGCGAGGCGGGCCGGTCGCGCCGGGCGACTCACGCCAGCGCGTCCACGTCGTCCCGGGCCAGGACGGTGGCCGGGACGTCCTTCTCCCGCGGCAGCTCGACGCGGATCGCCAGGCCGCCGAACGGCGGTGCCGCCGCCTGCAGCTTGCCGTGGTGGGCGTCGACGATGAGCCGGACGATCGCGAGCCCGAGACCGGCCCCGCGGGTGGCGGTGCGCATGCGGCCGCCGCGCCGGAACGGCTCGAACAGCCGCTCGACGTCGCCGCCGGGGATGACGACGCCGCCGTTCGCGACGTGCAGCCACACCTTGTCCGCGGTCTGGCCGGTGGTGACCCGCAGCCAGCCGTCGGGCTGGTTGTGCCGGATCGCGTTCTCGACCAGGTTGCCGATGAGCCGTTCGAGCAGCCGCGGGTCGCCCATCGTGATCGCGGGCTCGACCTCGGTCTCGATCCGGATGCCCTTCTCCTCGGCCTCGGCCGCCACCGCGCCGATCGCGTCCGGCACGAGCGTCGCGAGGTCGACCGGCTCGCTGACCTCCAGCTCGCCGCCGCCGACGGCCTGGAGCCGGGCGAGCGTGAGCAGCGAGGTGACGAGCCGTTGGGCGCGCTCGGTGGCCCCGGCCACGACGCCGCCCATCCGGCGCAGCTCGTCGTGGTCGGCATCGGGGTCGCTGAGCGTCACCTCGAGCTCGGTGCGGATCACCGACAGCGGGGTGCGCAGCTCGTGACTCGCGTTGGCGACGAACAGTCGTTGGCTGTCGAACGCGGCGTCGAGGCGGCCGAGCATCTCGTCGAAGGTGTCGGCGAGCTCGCGCAGCTCGTCGTCCGGGCCGCCGAGGTTGATGCGCTGGTCGAGGTTCTCGGTCGACAGCAGGCGGGCGGTCTGGGTCAGCTTGGCGATCGGGCGCAACGCCTGCTTGGCCAGCAGGTAACCACCGGTCGTGCCGATGATCACGATGATGCCGAAGTACAGCAGGCCGGTGCTGAACAGGTAGTTCGTTGCCTTGGTCTGCGCGTCACCGAGATCGTTCGGCACCTGGACGTACCTGCCCGGCGCCGGGTTGACGTAGATCGTCCCGCCCCGGTACGCGGGCAGCTGCGCGATCGAACGCTTGAGCAGGATGACGCAGATGAACAGGAGCGAGACGCCCACCAGGAGGACCAGTCCGCCGTACAGCAGCGCCATACGCACGCGCAGCGTCGGGCGGAAGAACCTCACTGTGCGGTCCCGGCTCCCTCACTGCCCGGACCGAGGACGGACGGATCGATCCGATACCCGGAGCCCACGACGGTGTCGATGATCGCGGGTTCCCCCAGCTTGCGGCGCAGCGTCATCATCGTGACGCGCACCGTGGTGGTGAAGGGGTCGGCGTTCTCGTCCCACACGCGGTCGAGCAGTTCCTCGCTGCTGACCACGGCGCCCTGCGCCATCATCAGCGTCTCGAGGACACCGAACTCCTTGCGGGTGAGATCGACGAGCTCGCCGCCGCGCATCACCGTGCGCTTGGCCGAGTCGAGCTCGATGTCGCCGGCGCTGAGCACCGGCGGCGCGGCCGGGGTGGTGCGCCGGCCGAGGGCCCGCACGCGGGCGACCAGCTCGGCGAACGCGAACGGCTTGGCGAGGTAGTCGTCGGCGCCGAGCGCGAGCCCGTTCACCTTGTCCTCGACCGTGCCGCTCGCGGTGAGCATCATGACCCGCGTCAGCACTCCCTCGTCGGTGAGCCGGCGACAGATCTCATCGCCCGACATCCCCGGAAGGTCCCGGTCGAGCACCACGACGTCGTAACGGGTGAGGGCCGCCTTGCGGTACCCCTCGTCACCGTCCGTCGCGACGTCGACCGCCATGCCCTCGCGACGCAGGCCACGGGCCACCGCCTCGGCCAGCTGTACTTCGTCCTCAACGACGAGGATCCGCATCCTCCGCCTCCACCCGATCCGTCACTCGTCGCCGAGAATCCCGCCGACCTCACCGCTGCGTCGAGCCGACGCGACATCATCCTGGTCGTCTGTCGACGCCCCTGACGACATCATGGCCGACCATTCGACGATGCGCCGTCCGATGTCCTGAACGGTGAGACCGACGGACGCTCGCACGCCCGCCACACTGCCGTGTTCGAGAAACCGTACCGGTATGCCGATGTGACGTGTGGGAACGTCCCTCGCCGCGTCGCGGAATGTCTGCGCTATGCGCGAGCCCACCCCGCCGGTGACCACGCCGTCCTCGACCGTGACGACGAGTCGGGCTCGCTCGGCGAGCGTCGTGAGGGACGGGTCGACCGGGGTGGCCCAGCGAGGAGAGACGACCCGCACCGAGTACCCGGCGCCCCGCACCGAGCCGGCCGCCTCGAGCACGTCGGCGGCCATCGGTCCGATCGCGACGACGAGCACGTCGACCTCGGACTCGCTGTCGGGCTCGGCCAGCACGTCGGTGTCGCCCACCCGGCGCAGCGCCGGGATCGGCTCGCCGAGCGGGGTCTTCGGGAAGCGGACGACGGTGGGACCGTCGGACACCTCGACCGCCTCGCGCAGGGCCGAGCGCAGCGTGGCCTCGTCGCGAGGGGCGGCGATGCGGATGCCGGGCACCATGCCGAGCAGTGCGAGATCCCACATGCCGTTGTGACTCGCGCCGTCCTCGCCGGTGATGCCGGCGCGGTCGAGCACGACGGTGACCGGCAGCTTGTGCAGGGCGACGTCCATGAGCAGCTGGTCGAAGGCCCGGTTCAGGAACGTGGCGTAGATGGCGACGACGGGGTGCAGCCCGCCGGAGGCGAGCCCGGCCGCCGAGGTCATCGCGTGCTGCTCGGCGATGCCGACGTCGTAGGTGCGGTCGGGGAAGCGGCGCATGAACTCACCGAGGCCGGTCGGCTCGCACATGGCGGCGGTGATGGCGACGATGTCGTCGCGCTTGTCCCCCAGCGCGACGATCTCCTCGCCGAAGACCGACGTCCAGCTGCGCCCGGACGACGCGCGGGCCAGACCGGTGACCGGGTCGAAGCCGCGCGACTGGTGCATCTGGTCGGCCTCGTCGTTCTCGGCCGGCGCGTAGCCGAAGCCCTTGCGGGTGGCGCAGTGCACGATCACCGGGCCGTCGAAGCCGCGGGCCATGCGGAACGCGTCCTCGAGGGCGGCGAGGTCGTGGCCATCGACCGGACCGAGGTACTTCAGGCCGAGGTCCTCGAACATGCCCTGCGGCTGGAGCAGGTCCTTCAGGCCGCGCTTCATGCCGTGCAACGCGTCGTAGAGCGGCGCTCCGAAGACCGGCGTGCGGTCGAGCGCGCCCTTCACCCGGCCGAGCGCACGCTCGTAGCCGGGCGAGAGCCGCAGCCCGACGAGGTGGCGGGCGAAGCCGCCGGCCGTCGGCGAGTAGGAGCGGCCGTTGTCGTTGACGACGATGATGACCGGACGGTCGCTCGCTGCGATGTTGTTCAGCGCCTCCCAGCACATGCCACCGGTCAGGGCGCCGTCGCCCACCACGGCCACGACCGGGCGGCGCTCGCCGCGCACCGCGAAGGCCTTGGCGAGACCGTCGGCGTAGGACAGCGCGGTGGAGGCGTGCGAGTTCTCGATCCAGTCGTGCGGGCTCTCGGCCCGGCTGGGATAGCCCGACAGGCCGCCGGCCTGGCGCAGGGTCGGCATCTGCGCCGCCCGCCCGGTGAGGATCTTGTGGACGTAGGCCTGGTGGCCGACGTCGAACAGGATCGGCTCGGTGGGCGAGTCGAACACGCGGTGCAGGGCCATGGTCAGCTCGACGGCGCCGAGGTTGGGGCCCAGGTGCCCGCCGGTACGGGCAACCGTGTGGACGAGCAGGTCGCGGATCTCGGCGGCGAGGGTCACGAGGTCGTCGGCATCGAGCGTGCGCAGATCGGCCGGTCCACCGATGCGATCCAGAACTCGAGTCACGCCCCGATCGTACGGCGTTGCCCCGATGTTCGCGGTGCCGCGCGGGTCACGCCGGGGGTTCGAGGGAGGCGACGCACTCGACGTGGTGCGTCATCGGGAAGGCGTCGAAGGCGCGCAGCGCGGTGAGCCGCCAGCCCTGCGCCGTCGCGGTGGCGACATCGCGGGCCAGCGCGGCCGGATCGCAGGCGACGTAGCCGATCACGCGGGGCCGCTGGGCGAGCAGCGCCTCCAGCACCGCGCGGCCGGCGCCGGCCCGGGGCGGGTCGAGCACGATCACGTCGGGACGCACGCCGAGGGCCTCGATCGCCGCCGGTTCGACCCGCCCGCGCTGCACCTCGACCCAGGGCAGGTCGGCCAGGTTGCGCTGCGCGTCGGCCACCGCGGCCGGGTGCGACTCGAGCGAGATGACGTGCCCGGTGGCGGTGACGGCCCCGGCCAGCGCGGCGGTCAGCGCCCCGGCCCCGGCGTAGAGATCGATGACGGTCTCGCCCGGGCGCGGCGCCACGGTGTCGAGCAGGGCCCGGGCGAAGGTCTCGGCCGCGGCCGGGTGCACCTGCCAGAACCCGCCGGCCGCGACCTCGAACTCGCGATCGAGGACGCGGTGCGCCAGGGTTTGTGGCCCGGCGACCACGTCGACCCGGTCGGGCGGGCGGCGGCCGCGGGCCTGGCGGCCCGGCCCGGGGCGGTGGGCCAGCAGCGTGACCTCGACACCGTCGCCGCGCGCCACCTCGACACCGGTCAGGCCGGGCCAGCTGTCGGCCAGCGCGGCCGCGTCGCCGACGTGCTCGGCCCCGAGCAGGCAGGCGTCGACGTGCACGATCTCGTGCGAGCGGTGCCGCCGCAGCCCCGGCGCCCCGGTGCGGTCGACGGCGTAGATGTTGCGGGTGCGCCAGCCGAGCAGGCCGCCCGGCAGCTCCTCGACGCCGGCGAGCAGGCCGGTGACGTCGAGGTGCGCGAGGCGGGTGAACTGGTCACGGACGACCGTGGCCTTGAGCGCGCGCTGGGCCGCGCCCGCCACGTGCTGCCAGTCGCACCCCCCGCACGCACCCGGGCCGGCGAAGCGGCACGGTGCGACGACCCGGTCGAGCGAGGCCGCGAGGATCTCGACGGCGTCGGCGAAGCAGAAGGCGCCCCCGCGGTCCTCGGTGACCAGCGCGCGCACCCGCTCGCCCGGCAGTGTGTGGCGGACGAACACGGCGCGCCCCTCGTGCCGCGCGACGCACGAACCGCCGTGGGCGGGCGGGCCGATCGTCAGGTCGAGCGTGTGGCCGAGCAGCGGGCCGGACTCAGCCACTGCCGACCGACACCCCGTCGTCCGGGGTGGCCGCGGCGGCCGACGACGACGTGGCCGACACGGTGCCCGAGCCTGCGGTCGCCGACACCGGGGTCGGGACGGTCGCGGCGGCGACGTTCGGCGGCACGGTCGGGCCGTCGGGACGCAGCGGCCGCCGGGCGGCGCTGGCGCTCGAATCGAGCTGCCACGGCACGCTGGTGACCATGACCCCGGGCTGGAACAGCAGCCGGCTCTTCAGCCGCAGCGCCGACTGGTTGTGCAGCAACTGCTCCCACCAGTGGCCGACGACGTACTCGGGGATGAAGACGCTGACGACGTCGCGCGGCCGGTCGACCCGCAGCTTCTTGATGTAGCCCAGCAGCGGCCGGGTGACCTCGCGGTAGGGCGATTCGAGCACGGTCAGCGACACCGGCAGGTCGCGGCGCTCCCACTCGGCCTGCAGCGCGCGGGTGGCCTCGTCGTCGACGTTGACGGTCAGGGCGGTCAGCGTGTCGGGGCGGGTGGCGCGGGCGAACGCGAGCGCGCGCAGCGTCGGCTTGTGCACCTTCGACACCAGGACCACGACGTGGTTGCGCGCCGGCAGCACGAGGCCGATGTCCTCACTCACCAGCTCGGCCGAGACCCGGCTGTAGTGCTTGTTGATCGCCCGCATGATCGCGTACAGGATCGGCATCGCGATGAGCACGAGGTACGCGCCCTTCGTGAACTTGGTGATGACGACGATCACCAGCACGATGCCCGACAGCGACGCTCCGAAGCCGTTGATGATGCGCGAGCGCATGATGCGCCGTCGCTCGTTGGCGTCGCGCTCGGTGCGCAGCACCCGGTTCCAGTGCCGCACCATGCCGCTCTGGCCGAGCGTGAACGACGTGAACACCCCGATGATGTAGAGCTGGATCAACTTGGTGACGTCGGCGTGGTAGATCGCGATGAGGGCGCCGGCGACGACGGCGAGCGCGACGATGCCGTTGCTGTAGGCGAGGCGGTCGCCGCGGTTGTTGAGCTGGCCCGGCAGGTTCTTGTCGCGGGCCAGGATCGCGCCGAGCAGCGGGAAGCCGTTGAACGCCGTGTTGGCCGCGAGCACCAGGATGAGCGCCGTCGTGGCCTGGATGTAGAAGAAGCCGACCGAGTGCGGCCCGCCGAACACCGCGCCGGCGACCTGCGCGATCACGGTGCGCTGCGGGCGGTGCTGGCAGTCGACGACGCCCTGGAGCAGGCAGCTGTTCTGGGTCGGGTCGGTGATGTGCACCTTCGAGATCAGCGCGAGCGCGGTGATGCCGATGAACATCGAGACGGCGATGGTGCCCATGGCGACGAGCGTCAGCTGCGCGTTCTTCGCCTTCGGCTCCTTGAACGCGGGCACGCCGTTGGCGATCGCCTCGACGCCGGTGAGCGCGGTGCAGCCGGAGCTGAACGCGCGGAGCGTGAAGAACAGCAGGGCGAAGAAGCCGATCGACGAACTCTGGTGGGCGATGATGCCGTACTGCGCGCTCTCCGAGACCGGGGTGCTGCCGAAGAACGCCCGGAACAGGCCGGTCGCGATCATGAGGAAGACGCCGGCCGCGAACAGGTAGGTGGGCGCGGCGAAGGCCAGCCCCGCCTCCCGCAGCCCGCGCAGGTTCACCGCGGCCAGCACGATGACGAAGCCGACGGCCATCGTCACGCGGTACTGATGCAGCGACGGTGCCGCCGAGATGATGTTGTCGACACCGGACGAGACCGATACGGCGACGGTCATCACGTAGTCGACCAGCAGCGCGCTGGCGACCACCACACCGGCCGCCCGGCCGTGGTTCTTGGTCGCGACCTCGTAGTCGCCACCGCCGGTGGGGTACGCCTTCACCAGCTGCCGGTACGACATGACGACCGCGCCCATGAGCACGACGACGGCGACCGCGACGCCGGGCGCGAGGTACAGGAAGGCGGTGCCGCCCACGGTCAGGACGAGCAGGATCTCCTGCGTCGCGTACGCCACGCTGGACAGGGCGTCGCTGGCGAAGATGGGCAGCGCCAGCCGCTTGGCCAGCAGCGTGTGCCCGGCCTGCTCGGACGACATCGGGCTGCCGATGATGAGTCGTTTGAGGACGCGAGGGAGTACCGCCACGCGAGGAACGATACGGCGGTGGCGCCCGAGCGCGCGCGCGGCTGCATGTCGGCTCCCAGGAGCGGTTGGGATAGCGTCCTGCCGTGCACATCGTCATCATGGGATGCGGCCGCGTCGGGGCGGCCCTGACCCTGCAGCTCGCCCCGCTCGAGCACACGGTCGCCATCATCGACCAGGATCCGCTCGCGTTCCGCCGTCTGGGCGACAGCTTCGCCGGCCGCACCGTCAAGGGCGTCGGCTTCGACCGCGAGACGCTGATCGAGGCCGGCATCGAGCAGGCCGGCGCGTTCGCCGCGGTCAGCAGCGGTGACAACTCCAACATCATCGCCGCCCGCGTGGCGCGGGAGACGTTCGGCGTGCAGCGCGTGGTCGCCCGCATCTACGACCCGAAGCGGGCCGAGGTCTACGAGCGCCTCGGCATCCCGACGGTCGCCACCGTGCCCTGGACGTCCTCGCGGCTGCTCAAGTCGGTGCTCGGCGAGACGACGTCCGAGGCCTGGCGCGACCCGTCCGGGACGATCGCCCTGGTGGCCGTCGCGCCGCACGAGGGCTGGATCGGTCACACCCTCGCCGATTTCGAGGCGGCCACCGGAAGCCGGGCGGCACTGTTCACCCGCTTCGGCACCGGCCAGCTGCCGGTGCCCGGCACGCTCATCCAGTCCGGCGACAAGCTGCACGTCGCGGTGCCCGACGATCACGTCCCGGCGCTGAAGGACATCGCGTCGTGCGCCCCCGAGAGAGGCAAGTCATGAGGGTCGCCATCGCCGGTGCCGGCGCCGTCGGACGATCCATCGCCCGCGAACTGCTGGGCAAGCACCATCAGGTGCTGCTGATCGACAAGGACCCGGCCAAGGTCATCCCCGACCGCATCAAGGGCGCCGAGTGGCGGCTGGGCGACGCCTGCGAGGTGGCCAACCTCGAGGAGGCCCGCCTCGAGGAGTGCGACGTCGTCGTCGGGGCGACCGGTGACGACAAGGCGAACCTCGTCCTGTCGCTGCTGGCCAAGACCGAGTTCGCGGTGCGCCGCGTCGTCGCCCGCATCAACCACCCCGCCAACGAGTGGCTGTTCACCGAGGCGTGGGGCGTCGACACCGCCGTGTCCACCCCGCGCGTGCTCGCCTCGCTCGTCGAGGAGGCCGTCGAGGTCGGCGACATCGTGCGCCTGTTCGGCATCCGCGAGGGCCAGGCCAACCTGGTCGAGCTCACCCTGCCCGAGGACGCCCCCTGCTCCGGCAAGCCGGTGCGCGACCTGCGTCTGCCGAAGGACACCACCCTCGTCGGCATCGTCCGGGGCAAGCGGGTCATCACCCCGTCCCCGGAGGAGCCCCTGGAGGCCGGTGACGAGCTGCTGTTCATCGCGCTCCCCAATTCCGAGGACGACCTCCGAAACGCGGTCCTGCCGTAGCCGGCGCAGCTCAGGCGGCGGTGACGCGGCGCCGGGCGCGGGTGACGATCAGCACGGCGAAGCCGGCGGCGATCGCGAACAACGGGTAGCCCATCGCGATGCGGGCGAAGGCGAGCCAGCCGGTCGCCTTGTCGCCGTAGAGGCGCAACTGGACGATCCCGCGGGCCAGGAAGACGAGCGTCGCCGCGAGGGTCGACCAGGTGTAGGCCATGAGCAGCGGACGGCGCCGGTGCCACGGTGTGTCGTCGTCCGAGGGCGTCGGGTCGAGGAATTCCCAGAGCAGCCCCACGAGGGGCCGCTTCACCAGCATGGAGATCGCGAACGGCACGGCGTAGACGAAGCTCGTCCAGATGCCGAGCAGGAAGTAGCCGCGGGCCTGGCCGGTGCGGGCGGCGATGATCGCGGCGATGACGACACCGAACAGGCCGGACAGCGCCTGCTGGACCGGCTGCTTGCGCACCAGTCGGTAGCCGGTGAGCACCAGGGCGGTGGCGACGGCGGCGATGATCGCCGGCTTCAGTCCGGCCGTCACGTTGACGATGACGAACACGGTGGTCGGGATCGCCGTGATCAGCGCGCCCTGCCAGCCGCCGATGCTGTTGACGAGCTGCTGGCGGTACGTCTCGCGCAGGTCCGCCTTCACCGGCCGGTCCTCGCTCATGTCAGGCCCCGGGGGTCAGCAGCTCGTACCACGGGTTGTAGATGGCCAGCCGACCGTTGTGGACGCCGACGCGCCCGCGCGCGACGACGCGGCGGCCGGGCTCCACACCGGCGATCCGGCGCCGGCCGAGCCAGACGAGGTCGAGGGAGTCGGAGCCGTCGAACAGCTCGGCCTCGAGGGTGGGGACGGTCTCGCTCGGCGTGTAGACGACCGCGCGCAGCCGGCCCATCACCTCGACCGACTTGCCGCGCTGCAACTCGCTGACCGGGACGCAGCAACGCTGCTCGACCTTCTCCTGCAGGTCGAAGGCGTCGAGCCGCTCGGCACTCGCCGTCAGACGGTGCAGCAACGTGTGTCGTCGTCCCACGGTGCCAGGGTAGGTCAGTCGGCACCGTTGGCGCTGCCCGGTGCGCCGTCGGGAATCTCGATCCCGCTGGGCAGCTGCAGCGGCACCGGCTCGCGCACCGGCAGCGGGTCGTTGCCCCGCACCACGACGACCCCGCGCAGCGCGTCCTCGAAGCGCTCGGCCAGGGCCTGGTCGGCCGCGACCGGACCGGCGAGCATGGCCCGCAGGAACCAGCGCGGGCCGTCGACGCCGATGAACCGCACCGGCACGAGGCCTCGGCCGGTTTCGTCGGGGAGGTTGCCGTGCAGCTCCGTCCCGAAGGGGCCGTCCTGCTCGGCGGCGGCCGACTTGCGACCGGTGTTGAGCGACTGCGCGATCTCGTCCCGGACCTCGTCCCAGATGCCCTCGTTGCGCGGCGCGGCGAAGACGCCGAGCTGCATGGTGCCGTCGGGCCCGGCGAGAGTGGCCGCGATGACCTGCTGCTCCTCGTTCACGTCGACCCGGATGTCGTAGCCCTCACCGACCGGGATCTGCAGCGCGCCGAGATCGACCCGCGCGACGTCGTCCTCCGGGGCGTCCCGCTCGTCGAAGGGGCCGGTCGTCGCCTCCGGGGTCTCGCGCACCCGCGTCTCCCACGGGGGCGTGGCGTCGATCTTGGAAGCGTCGGTGCGCCTCTGCCTGCGTCGTCCCGGCACTTCTACCGTCCTCCTCGCGAACCCTGCTCGGCCAGCGCGGCCGCGCCACCCGTCGAACCGTGACCGCCGGCGCCCCGTTCGGAGTCCGGCAGCTCGTCGACCTCGACGAAGCGGGCGTGCTCGACCCGTTGGATCACCAGCTGGGCGATGCGTTCGCCGCGACCGAGCCGCAGCGCCTGACGCGGGTCGTGGTTGATGACGATCACCTTGACCTCGCCCCGATAGCCCGAATCGATCGTGCCAGGGGCGTTGACGAGGCCGAGCCCCGCCTTCGCCGCCAGCCCCGAACGGGGGTGCACGAACGCCGCGAAGCCGGGCGGCAGCGCGAGCGCCAGACCCGTCGGCAGCACCGCCCGCTCCCCCGGGGCAAGCTCGACGTCGACGGCGGTCACGATGTCGGCGCCGGCGTCGCCGGGCAGGGCGTAGACCGGCAACGGCAGGTTCCGGTCGAGGCGCTGCACGAGCACCGTGGGGTGCGCGTCGTCACCCCGCACAGCGGCAGCGTCGGCAGCGATGGTCACGGGGCCTGAGGCTACCCTCGGGCGCATGACCTCCGGCAGCGACAGTCGCGCGAACGCGAGCAATCACCTCGTGTACCGGGAGTCGCTGCGCACGCCGTGGTGGTGGTACGTCGTCGGCCTGGGGGTCGCCGGGCTACTGGCCGCCGAGTTCCACATCGCCGGTCTGCGGCTCACCGACTGGATCCCCTTCGGCACCCTGCTCCCGCTGTCCGCGGTGATCGTGTGGTCCCTCGGCCGCGGACGCATCGAGATCCGCGACGGCGAGCTGTTCGTGCGCGGCGGCGCGCATCTGCCGCTGCGCTACGTCAACGGCGCGGTGGCGCTCGACGCCCGCACGCTGCGCCTGGTCGTCGGCCGTGAGGGCGACCCGGCCGCGTTCGTGTCGATCCGTCCCTGGATCGGTCCGGGTGTCCAGGTCTGGATCGACGACGAGGACGACCCGACCCCGTACTGGGTGCTGAGCAGCCGCCGGCCTGAGGCGCTCGTCACGGCCATGCGGAGCGCCCACTGACCAGGCGATAGGTTCGCCGGCATGACTGCAGATCACGGACGCCGTTTCGAGGGACAGGTCGCGCTGATCACCGGCGCCAGCCGCGGGATCGGTCTGGCGGTGGCCCAGCGACTCGTCGACGAGGGCGCCCGCGTGGTCGTCACCGCCCGCAAGCCCGACGGCCTGGCCGACGCCGTCGCGCAGCTCGGCGCCGAGAACGCCATCGCCGTGGCCGGCCGGGCCGATGACGCGGAGCACCGGGCCGAGGCGATCGCCACCGCGATCCGCGAGTACGGCTCGCTCGACGTCCTGGTCAACAACACCGGCATCAACCCGGCCTACGGCAAGCTCGCCGACATCGACGAGGCGGCCGCCCGCAAGATCATGGATGTCAACGTGCTGGCCGCGCTGCTGTGGACCCGCCAGGCCGTCGCCGCCGGCCTCGGCCGGGAGCGACCCGGCACGGTCGTGAACATGGCCTCGGTCGCCGGGCTGGCCCCCGCGCCGGGCATCGCCTACTACGGCGTGAGCAAGGCCGCCCTCATCGGGCTCACCTACCAGCTGGCCGCCGAGCTCGCGCCGAACATCCGGGTCAACGCGATCGCGCCGGCGGTGGTCAAGACCAAGTTCGCCGAGGCGCTCTACTCCGACGACGAGGCGGCCGCAGCGGCGCAGTACCCGCTGCAGCGGCTTGGCGTGCCCGAGGACATCGGTGCGGCGGCGGCGTTCCTCGCGTCCTCCGACTCGGGCTGGATCACCGGTCAGGTGCTGGTCGTCGACGGCGGCGGTGGCCTGCGGGCCAGCCTGTAGAGGGTCCGCCGAACAGACGTGAGCCGCCGGGTGTCCCGGCGGCTCACTGGGTGTTCGGTGCTGTGTGGGGTGTGTCGTTCAGCGCATCAGGCGCAGTCGCGGCAGATCAACTGGCCGTTCTTCTCGCGGGCCAGGCGGCTGCGGTGATGCACGAGGAAACACGACGAACAGGTGAACTCGTCGCTCTGCTTCGGCAGTACGCGCACGGTCAGCTCTTCGCCGGACATGCTGGACAGATCGGCACCGGGGAGCTCGAGTGACTCCGCGAGTTCGGTCTCGTCCACATCGATCGAGCCGGACTGCGCCTCGGCACGCCGGGCCTTCAGTTCCTCGATCGAGTCCTCGTTGATCTCGTCGACATCTCCCCGACGCGGCGCGTCGTAGTCGGTCGCCATCCGGTCGTCAACTCCTTGCGTGGGATCTCCACGGTCGTGGTGGGCCAGCGGGGGTGCTGGTCGTGCGGGGTGAATCAGGTTGTCCGGTTCGGTGGATCGGTCTCGGGTCGTAGGTCGTTGTTCGTCCTGTGTCGGGGTCCCGTGCCGTCCGGCGCTGCAACGTCCGGGAACCCGGTTTTGTGCCCGATGGACGGAACGGGTCTCCGAGGGCCTTTTTCCGCCCGGCCGCGGAACGGTACCGCGCCCGGGTTTCAGGCAAACGGCCGGGCCGTCGAACGCATTCCCCGCGGTGGCGCGGCTAAGCTCGCCCTTCATCAGTCCGGTCTCATGGGGTGATCACCCGTGACCGCGTTTTCCGCCCGAGGGGGTCGTCCGGTCGTGCCCAGCACCGTGACGCGGCGCCCGCTCCCGGCCCTGGTCTCGCTCGTCGCGCTGCTGCTGCTGACCGGGTTGGTGTGGTGGCGGGTGTTGCACCGCGACAGCGGCGGCGCGGCGTCGCCGAACCCGTGTCCGAGCTCGAGCACCGCGGCCACGGTCACCCTGCCCGCGCCGGCCGACGTCACGGTCGTCGTGCTGAACTCGACGAGCCGGGCCGGCATCGCCGCCCGCGCCCGCACGATCCTGTCCCAGGACGGCTTCAACGTGCCGGCCCTGGCCAAGAACGACAGCGCGGCCAAGCGCGACAAGATCCTGAGCACGGCCGAGATCCGCTTCGGCCCGCGCGGCCGCCAGGCGGCCACCCTGCTGCGCTACTACTTCCCCGGGGCCACGCTGGTCGGTCAGCCGTTCACCAGCAGCACCGTCGTCGTGTCCCTGGGCGCCAAGTTCACCCAGGTGGCTCTCCCCGCCGCGGTCGGCCGGGCGATGGCCGGCGACCACGTCACCGTCGCCGCGCCGAGCCCGTCCCCGAGCGACGCCCCGGCGTCAGGCTCGGCCTCGGCCACCCCGTCGTCGTCGCCCAGCTGCTGAGAACGCTCGCCGGTCAGGGACGCGCGGCGCCGGCCGCGCCGAGCGCGGCGAGGAGATCGCCGGCCAGTGACGCTCCGGCGGCCACGACCAGGCGGCTCGACGGCGCCTCGTCGGGCGGTCCGGCCACAATCGCCCCGGCCTCCTGTGCGATGAGCGCGCCGGCCGCGTAGTCCCACCGGTTGAGGCCGGCCTCGAAGTAACCGTCGAGCCGCCCGGCGGCGACGAAGCAGAGATCGAGCGCGGCCGAGCCGAGCCGGCGCAGGTCGGCGATGCGCGGCAGCAGGGGGCCGGCAATCGCCACCTGGCGGGCCCGCTCGGTCGCGTCGTAGGAGAAACCGGTGGCGATGACGGCGCGCGAGAGCGGAACGTCGCGCGGGCCGGTCAGCCGCTGCCCGTCGAGCCAGGCGCCGCCGCCCCGGTGGGCGTGGAAGGTCTCGCCGGTCGCCGGGTTGCTCACCGCACCGGCGACGACCACTCCGTCGATCTCGGCGGCCACCGACACGGCGTACTGGGGCAGGCCGAGGACGAAGTTGACGGTCCCGTCGATGGGGTCGATGACCCAGCGCACCGCCGTGCTCCCCCGGTGGCTGCCGTCCTCCTCGCCCAGCACGGCGTCGCCCGGGCGGCGCCGCCCGATCTCGGCGACCAGCCAGGCCTCGGTGCGGCGGTCGACCTCGGTCACGAGGTCGGTGGCGCTGCTCTTCGCCGCGATCACGTCGCGGTCCCGGCTCTGCCGCACGACGTCCGCGGCGCCCTCGGCCAGATCGACCGCGATCCGTTCGAGCGCCGCCGGCTCGGGCGGGTCCTGCTCGGCGACGATCACCGGTCCATAGCATCACGTCGTGACCCGCAATCCGTAATAGGGTCCAGATCGACGCGAGCGAGGAGTGTTCATGAGCGGGTCCGGAGCATCGTCCGGTCAGGCCTTCGGGATCGACATCGGCGGCACGGGCATCAAGGGCGCGCCGGTCGACACGGCGACGGGCGAGCTCGTGACCGAGCGCAAGCGCATCCTCACCCCCCAGCCCGCCACTCCCGAGGCGGTGGCGAAGGTCGTCGCCGAGATGGTCAGCGAGGCCGGCTGGACGGGTCTCATCGGGGCCACCTTCCCGGCCGTGATCAAGCACGGCGTCGCGCAGTCGGCGGCCAACGTCGACGAGTCGTGGGTCGGCACCGACGCCGACAAGGTCTTCTCCGAGGCGGTCGGCCCGGGCAGCGAGGTCATCGTGCTCAACGACGCCGACGCGGCCGGTATCGCCGAGGCCCGCTTCGGCGCGGCCAAGGGCGTCGACGGCGTCGTGATCATGCTGACGTTCGGCACCGGCATCGGCTCGGCCCTGCTGATGGACGGCGTGCTCGTGCCCAACACCGAGCTCGGCCACCTCGAACTCGACGGCTACGACGCCGAGTCGCGCGCCGCGGCGTCGGTGCGCGACGAGCACGGCATGTCCTACAAGAAGTGGGCCAAGCGCGTGAACGACTACATGACGCACGTCGAGCGGCTGTTCACGCCCGACCTGTTCGTCGTCGGTGGCGGTGTGAGCAAGAACGCCGACAAGTGGGTCCCTCTGCTCGAACTCAAGACCCCCGTGAAGCCGGCCCAGCTGCTCAACGACGCGGGCATCGTCGGGGCCGCTCTGGCGGCTGTCGACCGTCTCGGCGAATAGCTCGATTCCGGTCGCGGAACGGCGGGCGACCCGCCAAGATCCGCACCCGGCTCGCAACCTGGCGCGGCGGCAGTACAATCGTCAACCAGGGCACTGCGCACGTACTGGACTCGATCCTGAGCCAACAAACAGACGGCCTGAGACCCCAACACGTAAACCCGCGTCCCGCGGCTTCGTTCCCGCGCTCGGACCACAGGTTCGGTGCGTGCTCCGTGGTGAAAGGTCATCAGTGGTATCCAGCAAGCGGCCCTCGGCCGAAGACGAAACCGTCCGTCCTGTCACTTCCCGGGTAGAGGCAGCGAGCGCGACCAAGCGCACCGCCACGGCGACCGTGCGTCCGGCCGCGAAGGCCGCCGCTCCGGCGAAGGCGGCCCCCGCCAAGGCAGCGGCCTCGACCCGCGCCGCGACGAAGGCCGCGAAGGCCCCGGCGAAGAAGGCGGCCAAGGCCACCACCGGCTCGGTCGAGGGTGTCGTCGCCGACGACGCCGTCGAGGGTGACGCCGCCGTCGAGGGCGAGGCCACCGAGGCCGCCGCCGAGGGCGACGAGATCGTCTGGGACGAGGAAGAGGAGTCCGAGGCGCTGCGCCAGGCGCGCAAGGACGCGGAGATGACGGCCTCGGCCGACTCCGTCCGCGCCTACCTCAAGCAGATCGGCAAGGTCGCGCTGCTGAACGCCGAGGAGGAGGTCGACCTCGCCAAGCGCATCGAGGCCGGTCTTTACGCGGCCGAGCGGCTGCGCCAGGCCGAGGAGGTCTCGGAGAAGCTCACCACCCAGGTGCGGCGTGACCTTCGCTGGATCGTGCGTGACGGTGAGCGGGCCAAGAACCACCTGCTCGAGGCCAACCTGCGCCTCGTCGTGTCGCTGGCCAAGCGCTACACCGGTCGCGGCATGGCCTTCCTGGATCTCATCCAGGAGGGCAACCTCGGTCTGATCCGAGCCGTCGAGAAGTTCGACTACACCAAGGGCTACAAGTTCTCCACGTACGCCACCTGGTGGATCCGGCAGGCGATCACCCGGGCAATGGCCGACCAGGCGCGCACCATCCGGATCCCGGTGCACATGGTCGAGGTCATCAACAAGCTCGGCCGGATCCAGCGCGAGCTGCTGCAGGACCTCGGCCGCGAGCCGACGCCCGAAGAGCTGGCGAAGGAAATGGACATCACCCCGGACAAGGTGCTGGAGATCCAGCAGTACGCCCGGGAGCCGATCAGCCTGGACCAGACCATCGGCGACGAGGGCGACAGCCAGCTCGGTGACTTCATCGAGGACTCCGAAGCCGTGGTGGCGGTGGACGCGGTGTCGTTCACGCTGCTGCAGGACCAGCTGCAGTCGGTGCTGCACACCCTGTCCGAACGGGAGGCCGGCGTGGTCAAGCTGCGGTTCGGCCTGACCGACGGGCAACCGCGCACGCTGGACGAGATCGGCCAGGTCTACGGGGTGACCCGGGAGCGGATCCGGCAGATCGAGTCCAAGACCATGTCCAAGCTGCGCCACCCGTCCCGCTCCCAGGTACTGCGCGACTATTTGGACTGAGCGAGGCGGAAAGTTGCTTCAGCCGAACCGGGAAACCTCGACTAGGTGAACTGCTGCCGCTACAGGTT
>NZ_DASYFV010000005.1:0-68291 GCF_036000465.1 Jatrophihabitans sp.
GAGCACGACCTGGGCGCCGCGGGCGGCTTCGTCGAGCATGCCGGCGAGCCAGCCGGGTGACACCTCGGAGTCGGCGTCGGTGTTCGCGATCCAGGTGTGCTGCGCCGAACCGCGGGGTCCGGTGCCCAGCAGGTGGGCAACTCCGAGAGCGCGAGCCGGGCCGACGGCTCGGACGTCGACAGCCACGGTCTCGACGCCGGCGTGGCGGGCGGCGATCGCGGCGCTCGCGTCGGTGCAGGCGTCGAGGGCGAGCACGATCCGGATCGGGCCCACGTCCGGATGGCGCGTCGCGGCCACCGTGCGGGTGACCTGCAAGGCCTGCAGGCAGCGCCCGAGCAGGTCCTCCTCGTTGGCGACCGGCACGACGATGCCGACGTGGCGGATGGGCCCGCTCATCCGAGGATCCCGGCCGCGCGGGCCACCGACTCGGGCGAGGTCGACCAGACGTCGAGCCGGAAGTCAGCCTCCTCGTGCGCGACGAGCCGGTGCAGCGCGGTGCCGAGGGCATCGTGGACGAGCTCGGCCGGGTGCGCGTGGTCGGGGGCCGGATGCCGCCAGTGGCAGGCGACCACCACGCCGCCGTCGGCGAGGGAGGCCCGCACCCGCCCGGCCAGCGCGACGAGATCGTCGACGTAGTACCCGACCTCGCTCAGCACGACGAGGTCCAGCGAACCCTCCGGCCAGTCCTCGGCCAGGCTGCGCTGCTCGACGGTGACGTGGGGCGAGCCGGCCATGCGGTCGGCGGTCTGCCGCACGGCCGCGGCAGCGACGTCCCACGCCACGACGTGGTCGCAGCGTTCGGCCAGGGCGGCGGTCAGCAGGCCGGTGGCGCAGCCGGGCTCGAACGCCCGGCCGAACCGCTCCCGCGGCAAGGCGGCGAGCAGGATCGCCCGCTTGCGGCGCTCGTAGAACGAGTCGGCCAGGCTCCACGGATCGTCGGCCGCGGCATACAGGTCGTCGAAGTAGCCGGCGTCGCTCGTCGGGTTGTCCGGCAGCACGACGAACGTTTCGAAGCCGCGCCGGAAGTGGGCCACGATGCTCGGCGGCAGGATCGCTTCGTCGCCCGGAGCAGCCGACAGCGCCGAGTGCTGCGACACGTGGCACGCGAGCGCCGCGTCCTTCCGGGCCCGCGTCGCCGGGTCGAGGTCGAGGCGGCGCAGCCGCGGCCAGGGCAGATCGTCCGGCGTGCCCCAGTGCCAGGCCCAGATGGGGAACTGCCAGTGGCGCACGCGGTGCGGGCCGGCGGCCAGCGCCGCGGCACCGGCCCGGGCACACGCCTCGTGGTCGGGGTGCGCGTCGTGCGCCCAGGGCGTGACCAGCAGCGTGTAGTCGTCGAGGTGCGCGGTCAGCCACGACGTCAACGACCCGAGGTGCGCGGAGAGCTGCCCGTCGGGCAGGCCGAGGAAGGTCGTCCGCGCCCGCGGGTCGAGGGCCGCGACGGCGGCGCGCAGCTCCTCGCGCCGGATCGCCGCGAGCTGCGCCGGCGTGTGGGTCGGCGAGTTCGGGTGCGAGGCGTCGCCGTCGGTGGCGACGACGACGTGGACGGCGACGCCGCGGTCGGCGGCCGCCGCGACGAGGCCGCCGGCCCCGAGCGTCTCGTCATCGGGATGGGCGACGAGGAGCAGCACGCGATCCGACGGCTCGGGCAGCTCCAGGGGCGGCAGCTGGTCCAGCGCGCTCGCGGCCCAGACCGACTCGTCCGTCCCGGACTGAAGGTGGTCGAACCCGACGCTCATCGCGCCGTCACCTCCGCCCCGCGGCGCGCCGTGCCGAGCGCGGCGAGATCGCGCTCGGCGTGGTGCTGGCGCACGTACAGCTCGAGGTCGGCGACGCGGCGCGCGTGCTCGTCGTCGAAGGCCAGCGGCGCCGGGCCGAGAGCGTGCCCGACCTGGCGCAGGGTGCGCTCGACGGCGTCGGCGACGACTGCCCGCACACGCAGCGCGAGCAGCTCACCGGCCGGCCCGCGCGCCTCGCCCCGATCGACCGCCGCGGCGGCCTGGGCCAGCGTGGCGGCCGCACCGTGCAGGGCGGCGTCGACGGTGCCGACGTGCAGCCGGGCCAGATCGCCGTCCTTCCGGTCCAGCGCCGCCGCGAGCGTGCGGTAGAGGCCCAGCGCCCCGCCGTACCAGCACGCGGCGACGCCGAGCCCACCCCAGGCGAAGCCGTCGCGCTCGAGGTACCAGCCGGCGGCGCCGACGGGACGGGCCGGCGTCGCGTCGAAGGTCACCGGCGCGCTGGTCACGTGGGCCAGCCCCCGCGCGACCCAGCGGGCGGGATCGTCGGCAGTCACGGACGGCTGGTGCAGGTCGACCGCGAAGAGCCGCCGCCCGTCGGGGGTGTGCGCGGTGACCAGCGCGTGGTCGAGCACGCCGCCGAGGGAGCACCACGGCTTCGTGCCGGTGAGCGTGGTCGCGTCGTCGGCGCCGGTCGCGTCCAGGTGGACGTTCGGCATCTCGGCCGCGAACACGCCCCAGGTGCCGTCGGGCGGGGGTTCCCCGGCCTCGGCGAGGATGGCGAGCGCATCGGTGTGGGCCTCGAGGATGCGCGCGGCGGTGAGATCGATCGAGCCGGCGAGAGCGAGCAGCCGCCACCGGACGGCGGTGGCGCCCGAGCCGGGCGCCGGGAAGGACCGGCCGAAGGTGCGGGCGAGTTCCAGCCCGGCCGCGACGTCGTCACGCGCGGCATCGACTGCCGAGCAGAACTCGGTCGACCAGTCGGGCAGATCTTCGGACGTTTTCACACACATCCTCGCTGGAACAGTCGTACATCGAGTCGGCGAGCTGTTTCGCCGCGAGACGTCCGGCCGATCGAGTCGGCTTGGTTGGCTTTCCCATCTCGACGGCGGTTTCCACAGCCGGCCTGCGTCAGGAAGCCCGTCTCGCGCGAGCCCGCTCGCCCAGGGCGGCCAGTACCGCCTCGTCGTAGCCCATCGGTTCGAACGGGACGACACGACGGATGCTGTCGTCGCGCACGACCACCTCGTTCTTCATCGACGCGATCAGCGAACGGATCGTGCGCCCGTCGACCCCGGTGATGAGCGGCAGTGCCTGCCCCGCGAGCAGGGCGGCGAGGCGCGTGCTCGGCACCGGTACCGGCACCACGATCGAGGGACGGCCCTCGAGGGCACTGACCCGCGACAGCACGTCGACGTAGCGCAGCACCTCGGCGCCGCCGATGTCGAAGGTGTGCGACTGCTGGTCGTCCAGGTCGAGTACGCCGACGAGGTAGCGGACGACGTCGGCGAGCGCGATCGGCTGGGTGCGGGTCAGCGCCCACCGCGGCACGGCCAGCGCCGGGATCCGCTCGACCACCGAGCGGATCATCTCCCACGACGCGCCGCCGTGGCCGATGACGATGCCGGCCCGCAGCGTCGTCACCGGCACGCCGCCGGTCGCGAGCAGGCCCTCGACCTCCTGCCGGCTGCGCAGGTGGGGGGAGAGGTCGTCCTGCTCGTCGCCGAGGCCGCCGAGGTAGACGATGCGCTGCACCCCGGCCGATGCTGCCGCGAGCCCGAACGCCTCCGCTGCCGCCGCGTCGCGGGCCACGAAGTCGCCGCGATCGAGCGAGTGGACGAGGTAGTAGGCCGCCGCGCACCCGTCCAGGGCGGCGAACAGCGCGTCGGGGTCGTCGATGTCGGCCCCGACCGCCGTGCCCGGGCCGTCGTACCGGTCGGGCCGGCGCGTCATCGCCTGCACGTCGTGGCCGGCGTCGATCAGCGCCGGGACGAGCCGCCGCCCGATGAAGCCGGTGGCGCCGGCCACGAGGACCGGCCGCGCGGCGGGTGACGGGAGTCGGCTCACGGCAGGCGGGCGATCACGGAGGTGATGCTGTCGCGGGTCTTGTCGCCGAGCGAGTCGAACTCGCCCTGCAGGAACGGCCCGGCCACCTTGGCGATGCCGTGGAACTCGATCTCGGCGCGATAGGTGATGGTCGCCCCCGTGACGGACCCGACGACCCGGATGTCGTCGGTCGACGTCGCGGTCTTGTTCTTGCCGACGAAGACGAGGTGGTCGGGCTCGAGGGTGACCAACTCGTAGGTCAGCTCGGTCTCGCGTCCCTTGATCTCGGAAACGTTGTGCCACGTGGTGCCGACGCCGACCGGGCCGCCGCTCACCTGGGTGCAGCTCCTCGTGCCCGGATCCCACTCCTCGGCGTGGGCGAAGTCCTTCAGGTACGCCACGACGACGTCAGCCGGCTTGTCGACCTCGAAGGTGCGCTCAACGGTGATCATGGGAAAGCCTCCGGTTCCGCCGCACGTCGCCCGGTGCTGGACCACTGCGGTCATCGTTGCGCAGATACCCGCCGCCGGACGCCGAATCACCGCGGGGTGACGCGCGGAACCGTCTCGGCTTCGACCCGGTCGGCTATGGGTATTCCGACTGGCATGGCTGACATCATCGAGCTCATCTACGCCGACCACGACTGGTTCCGGCGGCAGTTCTTCTACCTGGACTCGGCGCGCACACCCGAGGAGTTGATCGCGATCTGGGCGCCGCTGGCCACGCGTCTCGACACCCACGCCGACGCCGAGGAGACGGTGTTCTACCCGGCGCTGCTGAAGCGGGGCGACAGCGGCGACCCCGAGGACGAGACCGAGGACGCGATCACCGACCACAACGCGATCCGCGACGCGATCCGGGACGCGGCGGCCGCGGACGTCGGCAGCGACGAGTGGTTCGAGGCGGTCGGCCGGGCCCGGACGGAGAACGGCGAGCACCTCGACGAGGAGGAGCGCGAGGCGCTGCCCGACTTCATCAAGAGCGCGTCGGCCGAGATGCGGCACGAGCTCGCGATGAAGTGGCTGCGGTTCTACTACCAGCACAGCGACGGCCGGGGCGTCGACACGTCCGACAAGGATCCGGACACCTACCTCGACGAGAACTCCTGACCCGCTGCCCTCAGCGCCGGAAGGCCGCCATCTGCGCCACCCCGGCGGCGTGGTCCTCGCGCACCTGATCGACGTCGGCCGGGGCGGGATTCTCGACCTCGGCGAACTCCGCCGTCCGCAGCTCGTCGGTGTGGTCCTGCGCGGCCGCGGCCGAGTTGTGGCCCTTTCGGGTCAGCGGGCTCTCGCGGAGCTCGTCGCGGCGGTAGCGCGGCCGACCGGCCTTCTTCTCGGCCACGAGGGCGCCGAACAGCACGCCGCCGAAGACGAGGACGCTCGACACCATCAGCCAGATCGAGAGCACGAACACCGCCCCGATGAGGCCGTAGGCGTGCACCTGCCACGAGATCTGCGGCGGCATGATCACGCGCGAGAGCCGGACCAGGATCGTGGTCAGCACTCCCACCGTGAACGAGCCGAGGAACAGCGCCTTCCACTCGACCCGGCCGCGCAGCAGCCAGTGCTGGGTCCACCAGTAGAACAGGAACGTCAGGAAGCCCTGCACGCCGATGATGACCCACGTGCCCGGGCCGTGCCCGCTCGGGTCGACCTCGCGCCCGAACCGGCCGGCGAGCAGCACCAGGACCGAGAAGACGGCCAGCATCGGGGTCCAGACCAGCTGGCGCAGGTAGGAGCGGACACCGCTGAACCGCGGCAGCGTCCAGATCATCTCGAACCCGCGCTGCTGCACGGCGGCGACGCTGGTGGTGAAGATGATCGAGGTGACGAGGCTCAGCACCAGCGCCAGCGTGCTGATGGACTCGGAGACGCGGCCGAAGAGGTGCTGGACGGCCGCGGCCGAGTCGTCGTGCAGGCCGAAGAAGCGGGAGATCACGTAACTGACGTTGCGGTGCGTGGTGCGCTGCAGCACGGCCGACATCGCGACGATCAGCGGCGCGGTGCACAGCACCTGCTGGGCGCAGAGCGCGAGCGCGTGGGTGTCGAGGTCGATCTCGCGGATGCGGCGCAGCCCCCGCCCGCCGATGCTCTGGGCCCACCACCGGCGGCCGGCGGTGACGCGGCGGCTGGCAGAAGCCATGACCACCCCTCGATTCTCTCCCGGTCAGCCCAGCCGGATCCCGGCGAGCTGCGTGGCCTGCGCGACCACACGGCCGCGGCTATCCCATACCCAACAAACCTCGTCCACACGCTGTTGGTCGACAAGATGGGCCCGCTGCACCATGCGAAGTGGGCCGGGTGCCGGGATTGCCCGGATGTAGGAGGTCAGCTCGAGCGTCGGCACCCAGCCCGTCATCTCGATGTCGAAGGTGGCGGGCGGGAAGGCGTCGACGGCGTAGAGCAGCGAGATCGGGTCGAACGCCTCGCCGTGCGGCAGCTCGATCCACCCGCGCAGCTCGCCGCGGCCTGACGGTCGCCCCCGACCCCAGCCGAGCGAGTCGCGGTCGATGCGGACGTCGGCCTGGCCCATGATCGGGACGGCCAGGCCGGCCGGGTTGGTGGCCGGCAGCCGGATCGCGTCGGCGAAGTCGGTGGTGGGGGCCGCGGGCAGTCCGGCGTCCCAGTAGGGCTCGGCCGCCGGGTCGAGCGCGCCGACGAGGAACAGCGTCTCGACGCACGGCGTGCCGTCCTGCGACATCCTGGCGCGGACCTGGCTGGCGCTGCGACCGGCGCGCAGCACCTCGGCCTCGAGCTGGACGGCGCCGGGGCCGGGGGAGTGCAGGTAGTGCGCGCTCGCCGCGATCACGTCGGCGTGCGGCGCGACGGCCACGGCCGCCCGGGCGAGCGCGGCCAGCAGGTAGCCGCCGTTCGGGCGCCCGCCGATCGTCCATTCGGGGTGGACGTCGGCGGTGAAGGTCCCGGGATCGCCGGGGGTGACGGCCGTGGCGGCGGAGAACGCGACGACCTCGGGGGTGGTGTCAGCTGCGGTGGGCACCCGCCGATCAAACACGACCGTCCTGCTCGCGCGGCCAGGTGTCCCGGGCGGTGCGCGGCAGCAGAGCGCAGTGCACGGCGCTGGGCTGACGCCGGCCCGGCCCGACGATGCGGAGGGCCGGCGCCGCGGGCTCAGCTCTCGAGCGCGGCGTCGAGGGTGATGTCGACGCCGGTCAGCGCCTTGCTCACCGGGCAGCCGGCCTTGGCGTCCTCGGCGGCCTTGACGAAGCCGTCGTTGTCGAGACCCTCGACCTCACCCCGGACGGTGATCTTGATGCCGGTGAGGCGGAAGCCGCCGGCCGGGTCCGGGCCGAGCGAGACGTCGGCCTGCACCTCGAGGGACCGCGGCGTGCCGCCGGCCTGGGCGATCAGGGCGGACAGCTGCATCGCGTAGCAGGACGAGTGCGCCGCCGCGATGAGCTCCTCGGGGCTGGTGGTGCCGTCGGCGTCGTCCGCCGCGCGCTTCGGGAACGAGACGTCGTAGGTGCCGACCTTCGAGCTGGACAGCTCTACCTGGCCCGAGCCCTCCTGCAGGGTGCCGTTCCAGGCCGTGCGTGCGGTACGAGTGGGCATTGCGTGCTCCTTAGCTGCGATGAGTGACGGTCGATCCGACCGTAGCCGATTCAGTTGTGCACAACCAGATTGGTGACTCAGGCGTCACGCAGCGCGGCCTCGAGGTCGTGCAGCGCGTCCATCAACCGGTGCTGGTCGACGCCGTCGAGGGAGGCGCGGATCTGCGGCGGGATCCGGGCCGCGCGACCCTGCAGTCGCTTGCCCTTGGGCGTCGTCCGGATCTCGACCGAACGCTCGTCCTCGGGGCGCCGGGCCCGGGTGATGAGGCCGTTCGTCTCGAGCCGCTTGAGCAGCGGCGACAGCGTGCCGGAGTCGAGGCGCAGGCGCTCGCCGAGCGTGCTGACGGTGGCCGGCCCCTCGTCCCACAGCACGATCAGCACGAGGTACTGCGGGTAGGTCAGCCCCAGCGCGTCGAGGTAGGGGCGGTAGCGCGCGGTCATCGCCCGCGACGCGGCGTAGAGCGCGAAGCAGAGCTGGTCGTCGAGCGTCAGTGGGTCCGCCGTCGGGGCAGTCGTCGTCCGCGCCATGCCCTCCACCCTAGGCCGTCGGGGCTCACCGGGGCCGGGCCCGAAGATACTGATCGGGCCAGTAGACGTCGTCGCCGAGTTCCTGCGCGGCCCGCTGCGGCCACGACGGATCGCGCAGCAGGGCGCGCGCGAGCAGGACCGCGTCGGCCCGGTCCGCGGCCACGATCTCCTCGGCCTGGGCCGGTTCGGTGATGAGGCCGACGGCGGCGACGGGCAGCCCGCTCTCGCGGCGGATGCGCTCGGCGAACGGCACCTGGTAGCCCGGCCCGACCGCGATCTGCTGGTCGGGCGAGTTGCCGCCGCTCGACACGTCGATCAGGTCGACCCCGCGGCCGGCGAGGTCCCGCGTCACCTCGGCCACCTGCTCGACGTCGAGGCCGCCCTCGACCCAGTCGCTCGCGCTGACCCGCACGAAGAGCGGCGCCGAGTCGGGCAGCTCGGCCCGAACCGCGTCGACGATCTCGCGCAGCAGGCGGGCCCGGCTGTCCAGGCTGCCGCCGTACCCGTCGGTCCGGGCGTTCGACAGCGGCGACAGGAACTGGTGCAGCAGGTAGCCGTGCGCGGCGTGGATCTCGATCACCTCGAAGCCGGCGGACAGCGCCCGGCGGGTCGCGGCAGCCCAGGCCCGCACCAGGTCGGCCAGGGCGGTCTGGTCCAGCTCGTGCGGGGGCGGCCAGTCGGCGTAGCCCACGGGCGACGCCCCGACGGAGCTCCAGCCGCCGTCGCTCGGCTCGACGTACCCGCGCCCGCGCCACGGCACGTCGGTCGACGCCTTGCGCCCGGCGTGCCCGAGCTGGATGCCGGGCACCGCACCCTGCCCCCGCACGAACGCGGTGATGCGCTCGTAGTCGGCCGCCTGGGCGTCGGTCCAGATACCGGCGTCACGCGGCGAGATGCGTCCCTCGGCGGTGACGGCCGTGGCCTCGGTGAACACGAGCCCGGACCCGCCCCGGGCCAGGGCGCCGAGGTGCACGAGGTGCCAGTCGGTCGGGTGCCCGTCGACCGAGGAGTACTGACACATCGGCGACACCCAGATGCGGTTGCGGAACGTCGTGCCGCGCAGGGAGAGGGGGGAGAGGAGTCGGCTCACACCGGGGCCAACCGGGCCGGCGGCGGCTATCTTCCCGGCCCGGCCGGGTAGGGAAGTCGTGGGCGGCACCTGCGGTTACGTCCACCGACCCCCGTTCTGAGGAGCACCCCGAACCATGGCTGACAGCAACCCCGTCGACACCGAATCGCCCAACCACGCCTCCGGCACGTTCACCATCGGCGACAAGACCGTCCACCGCCTCGGTTTCGGCGCGATGCGCCTGACCGGCAAGGGGATCTGGGGCGAGCCGACCGACCGGGCCGAGTGCGTCCGCGTCGTGCGCCGCGCCGTCGAGCTCGGAGTCGACCTCATCGACACCGCCGACTCCTACGGCCCGTACGTCAGCGAGGAGATCATCCGCGAGGCGCTGCACCCGTACCCCGACCAGGTGCTGGTCGCCACCAAGGCCGGCCTCGTGCGCCACGGCCCCGACGTGTGGCTGCCGGTCGGGCGTCCGGAGTACCTGCGCCAGCAGGTCGAGATGAGCCTGCGCCGTCTGGGCCTCGACCGCATCGACCTGTTCCAGCTGCACCGCATCGACCCGAAGGTGCCGGCCGAGGACCAGGTCGGCGAACTCGCCACCCTGCAGGAAGAGGGCAAGATCGGCTCGATCGGGCTCTCCGAGGTGACGACCGACGAGATCGACGCCGCCCGCAAGGTCGCCGAGATCGCGACCGTGCAGAACCTGTACAACCTGACCAACCGCAAGGCCGAGGACGTCGTCGACTACTGCACCCGCGAGGGCATCGGCTTCATCCCCTGGTTCCCGATCGACGCCGGCAAGCTCGCCCAGCCCGGCGGTCCGGTGGCCGAGATCGTGGACGCCACCGGCACCTCGCCGGCCCAGGTCGCGCTGGCCTGGCTGCTGCAGCGCGCGCAGATCATCTTGCCGATCCCGGGCACGTCGTCGGTGGCGCACCTGGAGGACAACATGGGCGCGGCCCGGCTGCGGCTGACCAAGGAGCAGATGGCCGCGTTGACCGACGCCGCCTGACGAGCCCGCCCCGGACGGCTCAGCCGCGCACCGCGACGACGATCCGGGGCCGGGCCGCGGGGTCGAGCCAGCCCGCGACGGAGACGGCGACGGGCAGCGAGGTGCCGATGCAACCGGCGGTCGGTCCGCCCGCGCCGACGTGCAGGAAGATCCCCGACGACCGGCCGCGCAGGTGGCGCGGATTCGTCACGATGTGGATCGCGATGCGCGACCACGTGTTGCGGCCGGCCCACAGCTCGCCGCTCTGGGCGAGCCGGTCGTAGTTCGCGCAACTCAGGCACGACGACCAGCCGTCGCCCGGGCGCAGCACGTGCTCGGGCAGGCGGGTGACCCCCGCGTCACGGGTCAGCACGGTGTCCATCGCCCAGGTGCCGATCGGGGTCTGCGGCCGCTGGTCGGACGGGGAGCGGGTGAGTCCGCCCGCGCCCAGTTCGACCCGCGCCGGGGCGCCGACGGCGTGCCACGTGCCGGTCGCGTCGCGCTGCCATCGCCGCAGGACGGCCGTGCGGCTGACGCTGCTCGCGGCGACGACCGAGACGACCTGGCGCACCGAGGCGGCGACCCGGCCCGGGAACGGCTGCGGCGCTGGTGCCGGGGCGACCCCACGCCCCGCGGGCCGCGCGACCGGGCGCTCCCCCGGCGCGGATGCCGCGCTGGTGCGCGGGGCGAGAGTGAGGGCGACGAGCGTCAGGGCAAGGGCGGTGACGACGGCGCCGCCGGTGACGACGGCACCCACCCGCGAGCGCCGGGCGGCCGGCTCCGGCACCACGACCTCGACCGGCGCCGTCTCGGCCAGGTAGGCCGCCCAGGCCTCGGGCGTGGCGCGGCGCGGGACGACGGTGCGCGGCGAGTCGGGGGAGTTGGGGACGCGTGGCGGCGTCGCCCGCGACGGCCGCGCCGGCGCGGGGCCGCTGCCGGGTCCCGTCCTCACCCCTCTTTGATCGGCCGCAACCGGGGCGAACTGAGCTCGGGTCAGGTGCGCGGCGTCGTGCCGTCGACGTAGAACCAGGCCCCGTTCTCCCGGACGAAGCGGCTGCGTTCGTGCAGCACGCCGCGGCGGTCGGCCGAGCGGTGGTGGGCCCGGAACTCGACGATGCCGGTCGTGTCGAACGGTCCGCCGGCCACGATGTCGACGATGTCGAGCCGGAGCCAACGCAGGCTCGGGTCGAGGTCGAGACGTCGTGGGCGCTGCGCGGAGTGCCAGGTGCGGGTCAGGTAGGCGGCGTCGCCCATCGCGAAGGCGGTGAACCGGGAGCGCATCAACGCCTCGGCCGTCGGCGCCGGCTCCCCGCCGTGGAAGCGGCCGCAGCACGAGTCGTAGTCGTCCCCCGACCCGCACGGGCAGCGCTGCGGTGCGCTCACGGCCCGAACATCGCCTCGATCAGGTGCGGACCGGGCGCGGCATTGGCGCGGCGCAGCTCGGCGGTGAGCTCGGCCGCGTCGTGCACCCGCACGCCGTCGACCCCCAGCCCGGCCGCGAGCTCGGTGAAGTCGAGCCGCGGTCCACCGATGTCGAGCATCTGCTCGGCGCGGGGGCCGGTGCCCTCGCCGCCGACCCGGTGCAGCTCGGCCCGCAGGATCGCGTAGGAGGCGTTGTTGACGATGACGGTCGTGACGTCGAGGTTCTCGCGGGCCTGGGTCCACAGCGACTGGATCGTGTACATCGCGCTGCCGTCGCCGACGATCGCCACGACCCGGCGGCCCGGCGCGGCGACCGCGGCGCCGGTCGCCACGGGCAGGCCCTGGCCGATGGCGCCACCGGTGAGGGTCAGCAGGGTGTGCGGCGCCGCGCCGGCCGTCGCGGCCGGGAGCCCGCCCCCGGCGGTGATCGCCTCGTCGACGAGGACGGCGTCGGCCGGCAGGGTCAGCGCGACGGCGGCGGCGAGCGTGCGGGCGGTGATCGCGCCCTCGGGCGCGGCCGGCACCGCCGCCGGGGCCAGGACCGGCTCGACGCCCGCGGCGAGACGATCGGCCAGCAACACGAGGGCGGCCTCGACATCGTCGCCCGGACCGGTCAGGCGCTCCACGGTGCAGCCGTCCGGGACGAGATCGCTCGCCCGGCCGGGGTAGGCGAAGAAGGACACCGGCGCCGCCGCGCCGGCCAGCAGGAGGGTGGTGGTGCCGGCGAGCTGGGCCTCGGCGGCCTCGGCCAGGTAGGCGAGCCGGTCGACCGCCGGGCGGCCCGCGCCGCGCTCCAGCCGGGCCGGGAAGGTCTCGGCCAGCAGCCGGACCCCGGTCGCGGCGACGATGCGGCTCGCGGCCCGCAGGCCGCGCTCGGTGAGCGCGCCGCCGCCGAGGAACAGCGTGGTGGCGTCGCCGTCGAGCAGCGGGACGAGCGCTTGGAGGCGCTCGGGCGACATCTCGGTCGGCGACGTGATCGTCGGGGGCGGCGCCGGTACCCCGCCGTCGCTCCACGACACGTCGGCCGGCAGGACGAGGGTGGCGATGTGGCGGTCGCGGCGCGCCGACCGCACCGCGCCCATCGCGTCGTGCGCGACATCGCGCGGGTGCCCGCTCGTGTGGACCCAGCCCGACACCGTGCCGGCGAGCGACTCGATGTCGGACTGCAGCGGCGCGTCGTAGCGCTCGTGGTGGGTCGCGTGCGCGCCGACCACGACCACCATCGGCGTGTGCGCCCGGCGGGCGTTGTGCAGGTTGGCCAGCCCGTTGCCCAGACCGGGCCCGAGGTGCAGCAGCACCGCGGCCGGGCGCCCCGTCATCCGGGCCCAGCCGTCGGCGGCGCCGGTCGCCACGCCCTCGAACAGGGTGAGCACACCGCGCATCTCGGGAACCGCGTCGAGCGAGGCGACGAAGTGCATCTCCGACGTGCCCGGGTTCATGAAGCAGACGTCGACCCCGGCCCCGACCAGGCTGCCGATGAGCGCCTCGGCGCCGATCAGGGTTTCGTCCAGTCGTCCGCGCCGGCGGCCTCGGCCCCGATCGTCGTGTCGTCGCCGTGGCCGGTGTGCACCACGGTCTCCGGCGGCAGGGTCAACAGCTGGGACCGGATGGACGCGACGATCGTGTCGAAGTCCGAGTGCGAGCGGCCGGTCGCGCCCGGCCCGCCCCGGAACAGGGTGTCGCCGGTGAAGACCGCGCCGAGTTCCGGGGCGTAGAAGCAGACCGCGCCGGGCGCATGGCCCGGCGTGTGCCGCACCTGCAGCTCGGTGCCGCCGACGCGGATCGTGTCGCCGTCGGCCAGCGGCTCGAACGCCGCGTGCCGGTAGGTCATCCGCCAGAGCACGTCGTCGTCGGGGTGCAGGCGCACCGGGGCGTCGAAGCGGTCGGCCAGGTCGTTGGCGACGGTCACGTGGTCGTCGTGCGCGTGGGTGCACAGGACGGCGAGGAGACGCCGCGATCCGATCAGCTCGGCGATCGGCTCGACCGCGTGCGGGGCGTCGATGACGACGCACTCGTCGTCGTCACCGATCACCCACACGTTGTTGTCGACGTCCCAGGTGCCGCCGTCGAGGCTGAACGTGCCGCTCGTGACGGTGTGGTCGACCCGCGCCACCATCAGAGAACGACCACCGAGCGGAGCACGTCGCCGTGATGCATCTTCTCGAAGGCCACCTCGACGTCGTCGATGCCGATCTCCTCGCTGACGAACTTGTCGAGCGGCAGCCGGCCCTGCTGGAACAGGTCGATGAGCATCGGGAAGTCGCGCGACGGCAGGCAGTCGCCGTACCAGGACGACTTGAGCGCGCCGCCTCGGCCGAAGAAGTCGATCAGCGGCAGCTCGAGCATCATCTGCGGGTTGGGCACGCCGACGAGCACGACCGTGCCCGCCAGGTCGCGTCCGTAGAACGCCTGTTTGTACGTCTCGGGCCGGCCGACCGCGTCGACCACGATGTCGGCGCCGAAGCCGCCGGTCAGCCCCTGGATCGCCTCGACCACGCCGTCGGTGTCGAGGTCCTTGGAGTTGATTGTGTGGGTGGCGCCGAACTCCTTCGCCGTGGCCAGCTTCCGATCGTCGATGTCGATCGCGATGATCTTCGCCGCGTTCTGCAGCCGGGCACCCGCGATCGCGGCCGCCCCGACCCCGCCGCAGCCGATGACGGCGATGCTCTGGCCGCGCTTCACGCCGCCGGTGTTCACCGCGGCGCCGAGGCCCGCCATCACGCCGCAGCCGAGCAGCCCGGCCACGGTCGGCGGAGCCGACGGGTCGACCTTGGTGCACTGCCCGGCCGCCACGAGCGTCTTCTCGGCGAAGGCACCGATGCCGAGGGCGGGGGAGAGCTCGGTGCCGTCCTCGAGGGTCATCTTCTGGGTGGCGTTGTGCGTGTCGAAGCAGTACTGCGGCTCGCCCCGCTTGCAGGCCCGGCACTGGCCGCAGACCGCGCGCCAGTTGAGGACGACGAAGTCGCCCGGGGCGACCTCGGTGACGTCCGGCCCGACCGCCTCGACGATGCCCGCCGCCTCGTGCCCCAGCAGGAACGGGAACTCGTCGTTGATGCCGCCCTCGCGGTAGTGCAGGTCGGTGTGGCAGACCCCGCAGGCCTGCACCTGCACGAGCGCCTCGCCCGGCCCCGGGTCGGGGACGTTGATGGTGACGACCTCGACCGGCGCCTTGAGACTGCGGGCGATGACACCCTTGACCTGATGGCTCACTGCTCGTAGGTCCCGACGATCGTGGCGCGGCCCAGCGAGTGACTGAACAGGTTGAAGCCGAGGTAGGCCGGCGTCGCCTCGGCCGGGATGTCGAGGCTCGGCACGTCGACGGCGTGCACGACGATCCAGTAGTGGTGGGTGCCGTGACCCTCAGGCGGGGCGGCGCCGACGTAGCCGTCCATGCGGGCGTCGTTCTTCAGCTGCACCGCGCCGGCGGGCAGGCCGTCCTGGCTGGCGTTGCTCGCGAGCTCGGTGACGTCGGCCGGGATGTTGAAGACGGCCCAGTGCCAGAAGCCGCTGGCCGTCGGGGCGTCCGGGTCGTAGATCGTCACGGCGTAGCTCTGCGTGCCCTCGGGCGCGCCCGACCACGACAGGTGCGGCGAGCGGTCCTCGCCCCCCGCGCCCATCACGCCCGAGACCTGCGGCGACGAGAGCTTCGCGCCGTCGGTCACGTCGTCGCTGGTGACCTGGAAGGTCGCGACGTCGGGGAGTTCGTCGTAGGGGTTCCGGCTCACGATGGGCCTCCTTCTTCGGCGCAGGATCTGCGCGGTGCGTGGGGCGGGCCGGCACGGTGGCCGGCCCTCATGGCGAGTCTGTCCGCACTCTAATCCGGTCAAACGGGCAGCGTGGTTCAGCCGTCCAACGACTCGAGGTTGACGACGATCGCCTCCTGCGTCGTGCGGGCGATCACGACGACGGCTTCGTCCGAGGCCGACGGGTTCTCCTCGCGGTGCGGCACGAACGGCGGCACGTAGACGTAGTCGCCCGGCTGCGTCTCGAGGCGACGCTCGACGCCGTCCTCGAGGAACACGAACGCGGGGTGACCCGACACGACGTAGATCGCGGTCTCGGACTCGCCGTGGTGGTGGTTCGCCGACGCCGTCTCAGGGTGGACGTGGGTCTGGCCCATCCAAAGGTCTTTCGAGCTAACCGTCTTGCCGCTGATCGCCTCGACGCGCTGCATGCCCGGGCTCTGCGCGGTGTCGCCGCCCAGGCTGCCGCCGGCGATGTGGTGCAGCTTCTGGTGGAACGCGTCGCTCATGCTGTGAACGTAGCGCGCTCAGCCCGCCCTGCGAGTGCGTCGCGTACGACGGTTGCGCCGCCGGGTGGCGTCGGTGTCCTCGCTGCTGCGCCCGGCGCCGTCGGCCCCGGCGAGCCACTCGCGCAGCTTGGCGTAGACGGTGGCATCGGCCAGCAGGTCGAAGTGGTGCTTGCGGCCGCCGAGGTGGTGCGTGCGGGCGACGTCGAAGGGGATCGAGCGCACCTTGCCGATGCCGTGCGCGCTGCTGTGCTGCACGAGCAGGTCGTGCGCGAACAGACCCTCGGGTTCGCGCGAGAGCGTCGCCGACGCCATCGAGTACGCGACGCCGGGGATGAGCGTGGCGGGCGTGACGCGGTCCTGCAGCAGCTCGTCCGGGTCGATGTCGAACCAGTCGGCCTCGAGCAGCGCGCCGTAGCGCAGGTCCTTGATGCCGACGCTGCGCCGGTTGAGCCAGACGGCGATCGGGCGCGTCTCGGGCAGCCGGGCCAGCCGGTGCGTGCCCCAGTTGGCGAAGCGCTCGAGCGGCGCGCCGAGGTGGGGCGTGCCGAGGCCGACGATGTGGCGCAGCTGCTTCACCCAGCGGTGGCCGAGCTCGTCCGCCTGGTGTGCGGCGCTGCGCGCGACCAGACCGCCGAGCGAGTGACCGACGAGCGCGATCTCGGTGACGGGCACCGGCCAGAGCGCGACGAGCTCTTCGAGCTGGTCGGCGAGCTCGCGGGCGTTGGCCGAGATGTGCACGCCGGTGTTGTAGTTCAGGTAGAACGGCGTCCACCCGTCGTCGTCGCGCAGCTTCGAGCCGTACGTGACGCTGCGGTCGCCCCAGCGCTTCTCGGCGGCGAACGACCAGCACAGGTCGGTCTCGCACAGGCCGTGCGCGAAGAACACCAGCCTCCCGGTCACCGACTCGTCGGCGTCGTGGGCGAGGTTGGCCGGCACGCCCCGCATCGGGCCGTTGTTGAGGCGCATGCGCAGCTGCGGCGCGAGCGCGGGCTGCCGCTCGGCGACCCGGTCGCCCCAGAAGCCGTTCAGCGCACCGAGAGCGAAGCGGCCGCGCGCGGTGTCGTGCACCGACTCGGCGGTCGGGTCCTGCACGGCGCCGGCCACGAGCCCGACGGCCGCGGGCAGCACCTTGACCCCGACCTCGGTCGAGGCGTAGGCGATCGCGGCGATGCCGTCGTGCAGCATCCGGATCGGCTCGGCCGGCTTGCCGGCGAGGGTGAACAGGCGGTCGGCCAGGGCAGTGTGCACGCCGCGGGCCAGCTGGGCCAGCTCGCCGAGCGCCGTGCCGGTCAGTGCTCCCGCGTCGCGCAGCTCGTCCGATCGCATGGCCAGATAGTGCACGACTGTTCACTGAACTGGCAAGAGATGGCAGCGTGACGGCGCGGCGAGCCGCGATGGCAAGCTGGGATCGAGCGGGCGTCACCTCGTCCGCCGCGGCCGGAGGCGATGACGATGACTGTTCCCGCGGGTACCCCCACCCAGCTGTTCGTCGGCGGCGAGTGGAGCGACGGTTCCGAGGGCACCTTCGACGTGCTCGACCCCGCGACCGGTGATGTGCTCGTCGCGGTGGCCCGCGCCGGCGCGGGCGACGTGCAGCGTGCCGTCGCCGCCGCCGCGACCGCGCAGCCCGGGTGGGCCGCGACGCCGCCACGCGAGCGCAGCGTGGTGCTGCGCCGGGCGTTCGAGCTGATGCTCGAGCGCAAGGAGGAGCTTGCGTTCCTCATGGCGCTCGAGATGGGCAAGTCGCTCACCGACGCGCGCGGCGAGGTCGTCTATGCCGCCGAGTTCTTCCGCTGGTTCTCCGAGGAGGCGGTGCGCATCGGCGGCGAGGTGCGCATGGCGCCGTCCGGGGCCAACCGCATCGTCACCTTCCGCAAGCCGGTGGGCGTCGCGTTGCTGCTGACGCCCTGGAACTTCCCGGCCGCGATGGCCACGCGCAAGATCGGTCCCGCGCTGGCGGCGGGCTGCACGTTCGTGCTCAAGCCGGCCGAGGACACCCCGCTCACCGCCCTGCTGCTCGCCCAGATCCTCGCCGACGCGGGCGCGCCGGCCGGCACGGTCAACGTCGTCACGACCGACAAGCCCGGCACGCTCGTCGAGACCGCGCTCGCGGACTCGCGGGTGCGCAAGCTGTCGTTCACCGGCTCGACCGGCGTGGGTCGCATGTTGCTGAAGCAGACGGCCGATCGTGTCATCAACTCGTCGATGGAGCTCGGCGGCAACGCGCCGTTCATCGTCCTCGACGACGCCGACCTCGACGCCGCGGTCGAGGGCGCGATGCTGGCCAAGATGCGCAACGGCGGGCAGGCCTGCACCGCCGCGAACCGCTTCCTCGTCGCCGAGTCGGTCGCCGACGACTTCGCCCACCGTCTCGCCGCGAAGATGGGCGCGCTGCGGGTCGGCCCCGGCACGGCCGAGGACACCCAGCTCGGGCCGATGGTCAACCGCAAGGCCGTCGACGGCATCGACGACAAGGTGTCGCGCTCGATCGACGCCGGCGCGAAAGCGGTCATCGGCGGGGCGCCGTCCGACGGCCCGGGCTTCTTCTACCCGCCGACCGTGCTCTCCGACGTCCCGCGCGACTCGCCGGTCGCCCTCGACGAGATCTTCGGCCCGGTCGCGCCGATCATCTCGGTGAAGGACGACGACGACGCGATCGCGTTCGCCAACGCCTCGGAGTTCGGGCTGTCGGGCTACGTGTACACCCGCGACCTCGCCCGCGGGCTGCGCGTCTGCGAGCAGCTCGAGGTCGGCATGGTCGGCCTCAACCGCGGCCTCGTCTCCGACCCCGCCGCGCCCTTCGGTGGCGTGAAGCAGTCCGGCCTCGGCCGTGAAGGCGGCTTCGAGGGCATCGACGAGTACCTCGAGACCACGTACGTCGCGACCAACTGGTGAGTGACCCGCTCGCCGGTTTCGCGCTCACGCCGGATCCGCTGCCCCGACCGGTCGTCTTCGACCAGCACTGGCGCAGCGTCGGGTTCGTGCACTGGCCGGTCGAGCCGGCGACGGTGGCGCCGCTGTTCCCGAAAGGCACGCGTCCCGACGTCTTCGCCGATGGGTTCACCTATGTCGGTCTGGTCCCGTTCCGCATGGAGGACGCCGGTTTCGGGCGACGGCCGGTGCGGTACTTCGGCACGTTCCTCGAGACCAACATCCGGCTCTACTCGGTCGACGACGCGGGCCGCCACGGCGTCTTCTTCCGCTCCCTCGATGCCACCCGGCTGGCCATCGTGCCGCTCGCGCTCGTCGTGTTCGGCATCCCGTACGCGTGGTCGCGCATGCGGTACTCGCACGTCGACGACGTCGTGCGGTACGACTCGCGGCGACGCTGGCCGCGGCGAGGGCTGCGCAGTCACGTCGCGCTCCGCGTCGGCGAGCCGATCGAGCCGACGCCGCTCGAGTCGTGGCTGACCGCCCGGTGGGGCGCCCACAGCCGAGTGGCCGGGCAGACGATCTGGACCCCGAACGAGCACGGCCCGTGGCCGCTGCACCGCGCCGAGGTGCTGCACCTGCGCGACGACCTGCTCGGCGCCAGCGGGGTCGAGCCCGCCGGCCCCGCTATGCCTGCTCTGTGGTCGCCCGGCGTGCGCACCCGCTTCGGCCGGCCCTCCCCAGTGCGGTAGCGGGCTCAGCCCAGCGCGGCGGTGATGCGGCGCGCGCCGGCGATGAGCACCGGCGCCAGCCGCTGGCCCGGGGTGCGGCCGAGCCGCTCGATCGGGCCCGACACCGAGATCGCGCCGAGCAGCTCGCCGTCGCGCGAGAGCACCGGCGCCGAGACCGACGCGACGCCGGCCTCGCGCTGGCCGATCGACTGCGCCCAGCCCCGCTTGCGGATCTCGGCCAGGGTGCGCAGGGTGAACTCGGCCGAGGCCAGGATGCCGCCGAGCCCGTCCGGATCCGACCACGCGCACAGCACCTGGGCGCCCGACCCCGCGGTGAGCGGCAACCGGCTACCCACCGGGACGGTCGTGCGCAGGCCGTGCGAGCGCTCGGCGGCCGCGACGCAGATCCGCTCGGCGCCGTCGCGGCGGTAGAGCTGCGCGCTCTCGCCGCACTCGTCGCGGACCCAGGCGAGCACCGGCCCGGCCGCGGTCACGATCGGATCGGGCAGCGCCGCGGCGAACTCGCCGACCCGCGGGCCGAGCACGAACCGCCCTTCCGGGTCACGCGCGAGCAGCCGGTGCACCTCGAGCGCCACCGCCAGCCGGTGGGCCGTCGCCCGCGGCAACGACGTCGCCTCGACGAGGTCGGCCAGCGCGCGCGGGGCGGCCGCCACCGATGCGAGGATAGCCACCGACTTGTCCACGACACCGATACCGCTCTGCGTTCCTTCGCTGCTACCCTGTCCCATAAGGCGATACTAGAGTCCCATATATTGGGACGCAAGCCGAGCCCGACACGGGCCGCCGAGGACGGGAGACAGCCGCATGGGCAAGACACTCGCGGAGAAGCTCTGGGACAGCCACGTCGTGCGCTCGGCGGTCGGCGAACCGGATCTGCTCTTCATCGACATGCACCTCGTGCACGAGGTCACCAGCCCGCAGGCCTTCGACGGCCTGCGTCTCGCCGGACGACCGGTGCACCGTCCCGATCTCACCCTCGCCACCGAGGACCACAACGTCCCGACGCAGGACATCTTCTCCCCGATCGCCGATCCGGTGAGCCGCACCCAGGTCGAGACGCTGCGCAAGAACTGCGCCGAGTTCGGCGTGCGCCTCTACCCGATGGGTGACGCCGAGCAGGGCATCGTGCACGTCATCGGCCCGCAGCTCGGCATCACCCAGCCCGGCATGACGATCGTCTGCGGCGACAGCCACACCAGCACGCACGGCGCGTTCGGCTCGATCGCGTTCGGCATCGGCACCAGCCAGGTCGAGCACGTGCTCGCCACCCAGACGCTGCCGATGGACCGTCCGAAGACCATGGCCGTCACCGTCAACGGCGAGCTCCCCCCGGGGGTCACGCCCAAGGACGTCATCCTCGCGGTCATCGCCAAGACCGGCACCGGTGGCGGCCAGGGCTACATGGTCGAGTACCGCGGCTCGGTGTTCGAGCAGATGACCATGGAGGGCCGCATGACGGTCTGCAACATGAGCATCGAGTGGGGCGCGCGGGCCGGCATGATCGCCCCCGACCACACGACCTTCGATTACGTGCAGGGCCGCGACCACGCGCCGAAGGGCGCCGAGTGGGACGCCGCGGTCGAGTACTGGAAGACGCTGCGCACCGACGACGACGCCGAGTTCGACGCCGAGGTCGTCCTCGATGCGAGCGAGCTCTCGCCGTTCGTCACCTGGGGTACCAACCCGGGCCAGGGCGCACCGCTCGCGAGCAGCGTGCCGAACCCCGAGGACTTCGAGGACGAGTCCGATCGCCTCGCCGCCACCAAGGCCCTGCAGTACATGGGTCTGACCGCCGGCACCCCGCTGAAGGACATCACGGTCGACACCGTCTTCGTCGGCTCGTGCACCAACGGCCGCATCGAGGACCTGCGCGCCGCCGCGAAGGTCCTCGAGGGACGCAAGGTGGCCGACGGGGTGCGCGTGCTCGTCGTGCCCGGCTCGATGCGGGTGAAGAAGCAGGCCGAGGACGAGGGCCTCGACGCGATCTTCACCGCGGCCGGTGCCGACTGGCGCCAGGCCGGCTGCTCGATGTGCCTCGGTATGAATCCCGACCAGCTCGCCCCCGGCGAGCGCAGCGCGTCGACGTCCAACCGCAACTTCGAAGGACGTCAGGGCAAGGGCGGGCGCACGCACTTGGTGTCGCCGCTCGTCGCCGCCGCGACCGCGATCACCGGCCACCTCGCCAGCCCTGCGGACCTCTAGGAGCATCCGATGGACAAGTTCACCGTCCACACCGGCACCGCTGTGCCGCTGCGGCGCAGTAATGTCGACACCGACCAGATCATCCCGGCCGTCTACCTCAAGCGCGTCACGCGCACCGGCTTCGAGGACGGCCTGTTCAACGCCTGGCGCACCAACGAGCCGGACTTCGTGCTCAACCAGCCGCAGTACGACGGCGCGTCGATCCTCGTGGCCGGCCCGGACTTCGGCACCGGCAGCTCGCGCGAGCATGCGGTGTGGGCGTTGCACGACTACGGCTTCAAGGCGGTCATCTCGCCGCGCTTCGCCGACATCTTCCGCGGCAACTCGCTCAAGGCCGGGTTGCTGACCGTCGAGCTGCCCGAGAAGATCGTCCAGCGGCTCTGGGACGACATCGAGCAGGACCCGAAGACCGAGGTGACGATCGACCTCGTCGAGCGTCAGGTGCGGTGGGAGGGCGACGTGCACGACTTCGCGCTCGACGACTACTCGCGGTGGCGCCTGCTCGAGGGGCTCGACGACATCGGCCTCACGTTGAAGCACGTCGACGCGGTCGCCGCGTACGAGGCGACGCGCAAACCGTGGCTTCCGACCGTGTCGGTCTGAGCACTTCCACGCAGAAATCTGCTGCGACACAGGGCTTCTACGTTGTTGTGCGGTGCGCAAGCGCCTAGCGTGACGTGCGGAAACGACCATCGTGGTCGAGCAACACGTCCCGGGAGGACTCGTGCCAAACAAGGCCCAGTTCGTCGACATGCTCGCTGAGCGTCTCGACGGAGACAGGAAACGTGCCGCCGCCGCTCTCGATGCGGTCATCGACAGCGTGTACGCGGCTGTCGCTCGTGGCGAGCGCGTCGCCATCACCGGCTTCGGCGTCTTCGAGCGTCGCGAGCGCGCGGCTCGCACCGCGCGCAACCCCGCGACCGGCGCCTCGGTGCAGGTGGCCGCGTCGCGCGTGCCGGCGTTCCGCCCCGGTGCGGAGTTCAAGGCCATCGCCAGCGGTGCCCGCGAGGTCATGCACGAGCGGTCGGTCCGCACGCAGTCGGCCGTGGCCCGTGCCGCCGAGACCGTCCGCGAGGCACCGGGCAAGGCGGCCGCCGTGGTGAAGGACGCGCAGGACCGCGCGTCGGCCGCCGTGCGCGAGGCGGCCGAGGCCGTGCTCGAGGCGCCGGCCAAGGCCGCGGCCGCGGTCAAGAAGGCGCCGGCCGCGAAGAAGGCGGCCAAGAAGGCGGCCGCCGCGAAGAAGGCGGCCAAGCAGTCGGCTCCGGTCAAGCAGGCCGCGGCGGCCAAGAAGAGCGCGCCGGCCAAGAAGGCGGTGGCGAAGAAGACTGCCGCCAAGAAGACCGCGAAGAAGGCCGCGCCGGCGAAGAAGGCCGCCGCCAAGTCGGCCCCGGTCAAGAAGGCCGCGAAGAAGGCGGCCGCGAAGAAGACGGCGGCCAAGGCCCCGGCCAAGAAGGCCGCGAAGAAGACGGCGGCCAAGGCGCCGGCCAAGAAGGCCGCCAAGAAGGCTCCGGCCAAGAAGAAGTAGCAGCGCCGACACGAAAGGGCGCCGACCCGCGATGGTCGGCGCCCTTTCGCGTGCCGCGCTCTACTCGCGCGCGGCGTCCTCGTAGTAGTCGGCCGACACGACGGTGCCGTCGACGATCGACAGCACCCACGCCGCGCCCTTACGGGTGTCGGGCGGCCCGAAGCCGCGCACCACGCGATCGATCAGCCCGGGGATCGTCACGCCCTGGCTGCACACGACGGTCACGTGTCCCGGCTTGGCCAGCGACAGCAACGCGGTCTCGGTCGCCGTCGGCGCCACCTCGTAGTTCGCGTCGGAGAACGCCGGGTCGACGACGAGGTCGAGCCCGAGCACGTCGGCGATCGGCTCGACGGTCTGGACACAGCGGGTCGGCTCGGCGCTGATCACCCGGTCCGGCGCGAACGCCTGCAGGAATGCGCTGAGCGTGATGGCCTGCGCGTGCCCGGACGGTTCGAGCGGACGCAGCCGGTCCTCGCCCGGCCAG
Source organism: Jatrophihabitans sp. (assembly GCF_036000465.1). Taxonomy (GTDB): domain Bacteria; phylum Actinomycetota; class Actinomycetes; order Mycobacteriales; family Jatrophihabitantaceae; genus Jatrophihabitans. The sequence goes on from NZ_DASYFV010000005.1 coordinate 23,450, forward strand.
TCGCTGCGCTTGCCCGCCTTCGCGTGCCGCACCAGGATGATCACCGACTCGGGCAGCGGCACCGAGGAGAAGTCGACGAGCACCCGGCGCTCGACGTCATAGGTGAGGCGGTTGCGCGCCTGCTTGGGGGAGAGCCACTCGACCGCGTCGACCTCGCCGTTCGGCACGAAGCGACCGTCCACGTGCTGCATCACCCAGTACGTGACGCTCTTGCGGGCGGCGCCGACGGGGTAGACGACCGTGGTGATGCGGCGCGACACCGCGACCTCGGAGCCGAGCTCCTCGCGCACCTCACGGACGGCGGCGGCCAGCTCGGACTCGCCGTCGTCGAGCTTGCCCTTCGGCAGCGACCAGTCGTCGTAACGCGGCCGGTGCACGAGGGCGACCTCGACCTTGCCCCTGCGTACGCGCCACACGACGCCGCCGGCCGCACGGATGTCGGGCACCGATCGTCGGTCGGCCACCGCGCCCTACTCGCCGCGGTCCGCCAGCCGCTTCATGAGCAGCTCCTGGAGGTCGTTGCGGGCACCGCCGGAGCGTACCCACTCCCCGTCGGGCTGCAGATCCCATGCGGCCGTGTCCTCGTCGAACGCGGCGTCGAGGTTGATCGTCAGGTGGTTGCGGGCGTGGCGCTCGGTGACCTGGCACAGCACCTCGACCCGGCGATCGAGGTTGCGGTGCATGAGGTCGGCCGAGCCGATCCAGAACTCGGGGTCGCCGTCGTTGCCGAAGTGGTAGATGCGTGAGTGCTCGAGGAAGCGGCCGAGGATCGAGCGGGTCCGGATGTTCTCCGACAGCCCGGGCACGCCGGCCCGGATCGTGCAGAACGTGCGCACCAGCAGCTCGACGCGCACCCCGGCCCGCGACGCGCGGTAGAGCGCCTCGATGGTGTGTTCGTCGACCAGGTGGTTGGTCTTGAACCGGATGTGCGCCGGCCGCCCATTGCGGGCGTGCTCGATCTCGCGCTCGATGCGCTCGATGAGTCCGGAGCGGATGCCGTTGGGCGCCACCAGCAGCGAGCGGTAGTCGGTCTGGCGCGAGTACCCGGTCAGCACGTTGAACAGGTCGGTGAGGTCGGCGCAGATCTTCTCGTCGGCGGTGAACAGCCCGAGGTCCTCGTACATGCGGGCCGTCTTCGGGTTGTAGTTGCCGGTGCCGATGTGGGCGTAGCGCCGGATCTGGTTGCCCTCCTGGCGCACCACCAGCGCGGTCTTGCAGTGCGTCTTCAGCCCGACGAACCCGTAGACGACGTGGCAGCCCGCGCGCTCCAGCGCCCGGGCCCACTTGATGTTGGCCTGCTCGTCGAAGCGGGCCTTGATCTCGACCAGCGCCACGACCTGCTTGCCTGCCTCGGCGGCGTCGATGAGCGCGTCGATGATCGGCGAATCACCCGACGTCCGGTACAGGGTCTGCTTGATCGCCAGCACCCGCGGGTCGGCTGCGGCCTGCTCGATGAAGCGTTGCGTGCTCGTCGCGAACGACTCGTAGGGGTGGTGCACGAGCACGTCCCCGTCGCGGAGCGTCGCGAACACCGACTTCGGGGTCTCGCCCTCGGCGAAGCGCGGGTGGGTCGCCGGCACGAACGGGCGCTCCTTCAGCGTCGGCCGGTCGATGTCGTAGACCTGGTGCAGCGAGCTGAGGTCGAGCAGGCCGGGCACGCGCAGGATGTCGTCGGGCTCGACCTCGATCTCGCCGGCCAGCAGCTCGACGACCTCCTCGTCGATGTCGTCGGTGACCTCGAGGCGGACGGCCGGGCCGAACCGGCGGCGCATCAGCTCGCGCTCGAGGGCCTGCAGCAGGTCCTCGTCGCGGTCCTCCTCGACCTCGAAGTCGGCGTTGCGGGTGACCCGGAAGAGGTGGTGCTCGACGACCTCCATGCCCGGGAAGAGCGCGGGCAGGTGCGCGGCGATGAGGTCCTCGAGCGGCAGGTACTCCGTCTCGACCGGGCTCGTCGACACCACCACGAAGCGGGGGACGTTGTTGGGCACCTTGACCCGGGCGAAGCGCTGCACCTGACCGTCGGGGTCGCGGACGAGGACGGCCAGGTTCAGCGACAGGCCGGAGATGTAGGGGAACGGGTGCGAGGGGTCGACCGCGAGCGGCGTCAGCACCGGGAAGACCTTGGAGTCGAAGTAGTCGGCGAGGCGGCCGCGCTCCTCGTCGTCGAGCTCGTTCCAGCGCCGGATGTGGATGCCCTGCGCGTCGAGCAAGGGCAGGATGACGTCGCGGAAGCAGCGGGCGTGCCGGTCGACGAGTTCGCGGGTGCGCTCGGCGAGCGTGGCCAGCACGACCCGGGGCGAGAGGCCGTCGGCCGAGGTGATCTGCAGGCCCATGTCGGCGCGACGCTTCAGCCCGGCCACCCGGACCATGTAGAACTCGTCGAGGTTGCCGGCGAAGATCGCGAGGAACTTGACCCGCTCGAGCAGCGGCTGCGACTCGTCCTCGGCCAGGGTCAGGACGCGCGAGTTGAACGCGAGCCAGGAGAGCTCGCGGTTGCTGAACCGGTCGTCGGGCAGGTCGTCGAGATGCGCGACCGCGGTGCCGAGGTCACCGCCGGGAACGGCGTCGCTGGGATCGATGGTCTCGGCCGCACCGGGCATCGTGACGGGTTCCGCGCTCATGCGCCCATGATGCCGCTGCAAGCTGAACGCACGATGACGCCGGTGTTGCCGAGCTCGGCGGCGGTGGCATCGCCCAGGCCGAGGGCCGCGGCGGCGTGCAGGTCGGCGGCGTCGTCGACGTCGTTGCGCAGGCCGGGACCGGCGTCGATCGGCATCGCGTGCACCTGGTGGCGTTCGGCCGAGCCGAGCCCGAACTGCGGGCGCAGGCTGTGCCCGGGGGTGGCGGCGAGCAGGGTCGTGCCGGTGCCGGAGGCGTCGGGGACGAACGCGCGGGCGTGTTCGGCGGCGGCCCGCAGGGCGGCGGCCAGCTCGGCCGGCTGCAGGGCGGGCAGGTCGCCCACGAGCGCGGCGACGCCGTCGGCGGGCCAGTGCCGCGACGCGTGAGCCGCGCCCTCGCTCACCGCGGCGTCGAGCCCGGGACTCGTCTGCACGAGGGCGTCGGTGTCCGGACCCGGCCGGTCGACCACCACGACGACCCGGGCCACGCCCTCGGCCGAGCGGGCTGCGGCGATGGTGTCGGCCCGGATGGCCTCGACGAGGCGGCGGTGCGCCTCGGGCCCGTCACTCACCGACGCGAGGCGTGATTTCGCCTCGGGCAGGGCCTTGGCCGGGATGACGACGGTCCAGTTCACGCTTCGAGTCTACGAAGCGGATGCACGGACGTCCGGGCGATACGGCAGACTGCGGGGCGGATCGCGACGTGGGCGTAACTACGCCGCGGACTCGAGGTTGAGGGAGATGCGGGTGGCGAGGGTCGCCAAGCTACGCAAGCCGGGACACGGGGAGCAGATGGGCGTCGGATGGCGCTTCGTCTGGCTCGTCCTCTACTGGCCGGTGTCGTTCCTGGTGAAGGTGCGCTACATCGGCATGGAGCGCATCCCGCAGGGCGGGCCGGCGATCATCGTGGTGAACCACGTCTCGCACATCGACCCCTTCCTCGTCGCGAAGTACGTCCTCGACGCAGCAAGGGTCCCGCGCTTCCTGGCCAAGGACTCCCTGTTCGAGGTCCCGGCCGTCGGGTGGGGCATGCGGATCATGGGGCACATCCCGGTCAAGAGAGGGACGACCGACGCCCGGCAGTCGCTCGCCGCGGCGGTGGCCGCGCTCGAGCGGGGCGAGATCCTGGTGCTGCACCCCGAGGGCACCGTCACGCGGGACCCGGACGGCTGGCCGATGGTCGGCAAGACCGGCGCGGCCCGGCTCGTGACCCTCGTGCCCGACGTCCCGGTGATCCCGATCGCCCAGTGGGGCGTGCAGGAATCGATCGACCTCTACACCAAGAAGGTCAAGCTCTACCCGCGGCCGAAGCACGTGCTGGCCGTCGGCGAGCCGATCGACCTCAGTGCCTTCCACGGCCGCGGCAGCGGTGCGCGCGTGCTGAAGGAGATGACCGACGTCATCATGCGGCGCCTGCGGGCCGACGTCGCCGAACTGCGCGAGCTCCCCGAGCCGGACGGCGACCTGTTCCAGTGGCGCCGTTCCGGCGAGACGCCGAGCGACGTCGCATGAGCGACGCAAGCGGCCCGGAGGTCGACTCGTGAGCAGAGCGGCCGTCCTGGGCGCGGGTTCGTGGGGCACGACGTTCGCGAAGGTGCTGGTCGACGCCGGCAACGAGGTGACGCTGTGGTCGCGCCGGCCGGAACTCGCCGAGGTCATCAACCGCGAGCACCGCAACCCCGAGTACCTGCCCGGTATCGAGCTGCCCGCGGGCCTGGTGGCCACGCACGATGCCACCGCGGCCCTGCGCGGCGTCGAGATGGTCGCGATCGCGATCCCGTCGCAGTCGCTGCGCGACAACCTGCGCGGCTGGGCCGCCGACCTGCCGCCGGACTCCTCGCTGGTGAGCCTGATGAAGGGTGTCGAACTCGGCACGCTCAAGCGCATGAGCGAGGTCATCGCCGAGGTGGCCGACGCGCCGGCCGATCGCATCGTCGTGGTCAGCGGGCCGAACCTCGCCCTCGAGATCGCGCAGGAGCAGCCGACCGCCACCGTCGTGGCCTGCGTCGACGAGGCCCGCGCCACCGCGGTGCAGAAGTCGTGCAGCACCGGCTACTTCCGGCCGTACTCGAACACCGACGTCGTCGGCTGCGAGCTCGGCGGCGCGGTGAAGAACGTCATCGCGCTGGCCTGCGGCATCGCGCAGGGCATGGGCTTCGGCGACAACTCGCTCGCCTCGATCATCACCCGCGGCCTGGCCGAGACGGCCCGGCTGGGGGAGCGCCTCGGGGCCGATCCGCTCACCTTCGCCGGTCTGGCCGGCCTCGGAGACCTCGTCGCCACCTGCAACTCGCCGCTGTCCCGCAACCGGACCTTCGGCGAGCGGCTCGGCCGGGGCGAGTCGATCGAGCAGGCCCAGGCCGCGACCCACGGGCAGGTCGCCGAGGGCGTGAAGTCGTGCCGCTCGGTGCTCGAGCTCGCCCAGGGCCTCGACGTCGACGTCCCGATCACCGCCGCGGTCGACGCCGTGTGCTCGGGCCGGCTGACCTCGGCCCAGATGGCGCAGTTGCTGATGTCACGCTCGATGAAATCGGAGAGCTGAGCGCGAGCGTCCCGGTAGGGTCGAACCGTGGCAGATCGCATCCGCGTCGCAGTCGTCTACGGCGGCCGAAGCAGTGAACACGGCATCTCCGTGGTCTCGGCCGGCAGCGTGCTCAAGGCTCTCGACCCCGATCGGTACGACATCGTGCCGGTCGGTATCACGCCGTCCGGGCGGTGGGTGCTCACCGAGGCCGACCCCACGGCGCTGCAGATCGTCGGCCGCACCCTGCCCGAGGTCGAGAAGGGCACCGCGGTGGTGCTGAACACCGATCCCGAGTCGGCCGGTCTGGTGTCGATCGACCCGGGCGCGGCGGCGCAGCTGCTCGAGACCGTCGACGTCGTCTTCCCGCTGCTGCACGGGAAGTTCGGTGAGGACGGCACGATCCAGGGGCTGTTCGAGATGGCCGGCATCCCCTACGTCGGCCCGGGCGTCTTCGCCAGCGCGGCCGGCATGGACAAGGAATTCACGAAGCGGCTGCTGCGCGACGCCGGGCTCGAGGTCGGGCAGTTCGAGGTGCTGCGCCGCGGGCGTCCGTACTCGGCGGTCGATCTGGCGCACCTGCCGCTGCCGGTGTTCGTGAAGCCGGCCCGGGCCGGGTCGAGCGTCGGGATCACGAAGTTGACCGATTGGGCCGACCTCGACGACGCGCTCGCCGAGGCGTTCGCGCACGACGACAAGGTGTTGCTCGAGGCCGGGGTCGACGGGCACGAGGTCGAGTGCGGCGTGCTCGAGGACGAGGACGGGCTACCGATCGCGAGCCTGCCGGCGGAGATCCGCCTCGTCGGCGACCACGACTGGTACGACTTCGAGGCCAAGTACCTCGACGACGCCAGCGAGTACGACATCCCGCCGAACCTGCCCGGCGACGTGATCGCCCGGGTCCGTGACCTCGCCTGCCGCGCCTTCACCGCGATCGACTGCGCCGGCCTGGCCCGGGTCGACTTCTTCGTCCGGCCGAACGGCGAGGTCGTGGTCAACGAGATCAACACGATGCCGGGCTTCACCCCGATCTCGATGTTCCCGAAGATGTGGGCCGCGACCGGCGTCGACTACCCGACGCTGGTCGACAAGCTGATCTCGGCCGCGCTGCGCCGCGCCGGGCGCTGAGTCACCGGTCGATCGCGAGGACCAGCAAGCGCAGCAAGCGCTCGGTCTCGGCCGCCGGATCGTCGGTGAGACCGGTGTGCACCGGCCCGGCCTGCACCACCGTGCTGCGGGGGGCGACCAGCCAGCGGAAGCGACGCCCGATGTCCTCTACCGATGCGCGGCCGGTGCCGTCGCAGGTGCCGGCCACCGACCGCAGCGCGGCCGCCACCGCCTCGACGTCCGCGCCCGGATCGAGCGCGCGCAGGCGGTCGGCGTCGAGCTGCACCCGGGCGCCGAGGTAGTCGAGGTCGCGGCAGTAGACGACGACCCCGCCGTTGATCGACTCGCCCCGCTCGATGCGGGGCACGACGCGCAGCACGGCGTACTCGAACGGGAAGGTCATGAGCGAGCCTGCGAGCGAGTGACCCAACGGGTATGGCCTTCGCCGCCCGGAGCGCAGCGGAGGGCGGTCATGCGCTGCCGCCCAGCCACCGCGGCCGGTTGTCCGGTCGCTCGCCTCGCTCGCGGGTGCGCCCGCCCGAGGCGACGGTGTCGCGCAGGTCGGCCAGCCAGGCGTCCCGGGCGTCGAGGCGGGCGAGCAGGGCCTCGACGTACGCGGTGCGCACGTCGTCCGGGGTGTCGAAGCCGGGCTCGCCGGTGAGCCACTCGTCCGGTACGAGGGCGGCGACGGCGTGCAGCGTCGCCGCGGTGACCAGGGGCGCGAGGGCGGCGTCGGCGGCGTCGAGCGCCGGGTCGCAGCCGAGCAGCGCGTGCTCGCCGGCGTCGTAGGGCCGCAGGAAGCTGCGGGCGGGCCAGTTGTGGTGGAACGTCAGCGCCGCGCCGTGGTCGATCAGGTACGGCGCGCCGTGCCAGAACAGCATGTTCGGGTTGCGCCACGAACGGTCGACGTTGCCGATGAGGGCGTCGAACCAGAGGACGCGCCCGGCCGGCCCGGCGCCGATGCTGAAGGCGGCCGTGTCGAGGTCGAGCGCGCCGGGCAGAAAGTCGACGCCCAGATTGAGCCCGGGGCTGGCGCGCAGGAGATCCTGCACCTCCTCGTCCGGCTCGTTGGCGGCGAGCACCGGATCGACCGCGACGGTGACGAGGTCGGCCACCGGCAGGCCGAGCGCGCGGGCCAGCTCGGTGCCGATGATCTCCGCGATCAGCGCCTTGCGGCCCTGCCCGGCGCCGTGGAACTTGACGACGTACATGCCGAGGTCGTCGGCCTCCATCAGCCCCGGCAGCGACCCGCCCTCGCGCAGCGGCGTCACGTATCGCGTCGCGGTCACGGCAGGCAGCACGATCCCTCACCCTACGGGGACCGCTCGGCGTCCCCGTCCCATCTCGTTGAGTGGCGAGTTGACGCGGTCAGTGGCGCGTAACTGCGCGCCACTCATAGAGGTAACTCGCCACTCAACGAAATGCGGGCGCTACGAGATGACGCCGGCGGCGCGGAGCTCGTCGACCTCGGCGGCCGCGTAGCCGGCCTCGTCGAGCAGGCCGGCCGTGGCGGCGCCGATCTCGGTGAGCGGGCCGGGTGCCGCCGGGGTGGCCGAGAAGCGCGGGGCGGGGGCACCCGTCGTGGCGCCACCGACCGTGGCGTACGCGCCGCGGGCGACGTTGTGCGGGTGCGACGGCGCCTCGTCGAGGGTGAGCACCGGCGCGACGCAGGCGTCGAGCGGGGCGAAGAGGTCGGCCCACTCGTCGCGCGACTTCCTCACGAACGTCGATTCGAGCATCGCGGTGCAGGCCTCGTGCTGCGCCGGGTCGTAGGGCGACGGCGCGGTCGCGGGGTCCTGGCCGATCGCGGTGCACAGCGCGGCCCAGAACTGCGGCTCGATCGCGCCGACGGCGACGTAGCGGCCGTCCGCGCAGGTGTAGCAGCGGTAGTTCGGCGTCCCGCCATCGAGCAGGTTGGCCTCGCGCTCGTCGCGCCAGCCACCCATGGAGCGGAACGTGCGGGTCATCGAACCGAGGTAGGAGGCGCCCTCGATCATCGCGGCGTCGATCACCTGGCCCTCGCCGGTGGCCCGGGCATGCAGCAGCGCGGCGAGCAGGCCGGTGGCGAGGAACATCGCGCCGCCGCCGAAGTCGGCGACGTAGTTGATCGGCACGACCGGCGGCCGGTCGGCGTAGCCGATGCCGTGCAGCAGCCCGGTGAGCGCGAGGTAGGTGATGTCGTGCCCGGCGGTGGGGGCGAGCGGGCCGTCCTGGCCCCAGCCGGTCATCCGCCCGTAGACCAGCTTCGGGTTGCGGGCGAGCACCGCCTCGGGACCGACGCCCAGCCGCTCGGCCACGCCGGGGCGGAACCCCTCGATGAGCGCGTCCGCGTTCTCGGCCAGGCGCAGCAGCACCTCGGCCCCGGCCGGGCTGCGCAGGTCGAGCCCGATCGAGCGCCGTCCGCGCCCGAGCGGCCCCGCCCCGAAGGCGTCACCGAAGCCGGGACGCGCGCCCGGCAGCTTGTCGACCCGGATCACCTCGGCGCCGAGGTCGGCGAGCAGCATGCCGAGGAACGGCACCGGCCCGATCGCGGGCAGTTCGAGGACACGGACACCGTCGAGCGGTCCGGGCATGGACGAGACCTCCGAGTTGGACGAGCAGCGGTCAGGGCGGGGAAACGACCGCGCGAGTGGCCACCTGCGGATCAGGCGACCACTCGCGCGGACGGGAAATGCAAGCAGCGAACTAGAACGTCTCGCCGTTCGCGGCCTTCTTGCGCAGCAGGGCGTTCGGCTCGAAGCGCTCACCGAACTTCGCGGCGAACTCGTCGGCGCGGGCGACGAACGCGCTCACGCCTCCGGGGAAGCCGTTGATGTACTGCAACACGCCACCGGTCCACGGCGGGAAGCCGATGCCCATGATCGAGCCGATGTTGGCGTCGGCCGTGGTGATGAGGACGTTCTCCTCGACGCAGCGCGCCGACTCGACGGCCTCGCGGACGAGCATGCGCTCCTCGAGCTCCTTGAGGTCGACCTGCGACGGGTCGCCCTGCACCGGGAAGTGCTCGGCCAGGCCCGACCAGAGACCCAGGCGCTTGCCCGACTCGTCGTAGTCGAAGAAGCCCGCGCCCTTGAGCCGGCCCGGACGTCCGAGCTCGACCATCTTCTCGACGATCGCCTCGGCCGGGTGGGCGACGTAGCTGTCACCCATGGCGTCGCGCGTCTCGTTGCGGATCTTGAGGAACAGCTCGAGGTTGAGTTCGTCGGCCAGCTGCAGCGCGCCGACCGGGTACCCGGCCTGCGTGGTGGCCTGCTCGATGGTCGACGGGCTGATGCCCTCGCCCAGCATGGCGACGGCCTCGTTGACGAACGTGCCGATGACCCGCGAGGTGAAGAAACCCCGGCTGTCGTTGACGACGATCGGCGTCTTCTTGATCGCGGCCGCGTAGTCGAGCGCGCGGGCCAGCGCCTCGTCCGACGTCTCGTCGCCGCGGATGATCTCCAGCAGCGGCATCTTGTCGACGGGGGAGAAGAAGTGCAGGCCGATGAAGTCGGACTTGCGCTCCACGCCTTCGGCGAGGCCGGTGATCGGCAGCGTCGACGTGTTCGAGCCGAGCAGCGCGTCGCTGTCGACGACCTTCTCGACGTCCTGGAACACCGAGTGCTTCAGCGACACCTTCTCGAAAACGGCCTCGACCACGAAGTCGCAGCCCTTGAGGTCGTTGTAGTCGGCGGTCGGGGTGATGAGCGCCAGCACCGAGTCGCGCTTGGCCTCGTCCAGCTTGCCGCGGGACACGGCCTTGTCCAGGATCTTCTGCGAGTAGGACTTGCCCTTCTCGGCCGCCTCGATCGAGACATCCTTGAGCACGACCTCGATGCCGGCGCGGGCGGTGACGTAGGCGATGCCCGCGCCCATCATGCCGGCGCCGAGCACGGCGACCTTCTTGGGCAGCCGCTTCTCGAAGCCGGCCGGCCGCGATCCGCCGCCGTTGATGGAGTTCAGGTCGAACCAGAAGGCCTGGATCATGTTCTTCGCCGTCTGGCCCTTGGCCAGGTTGACGAAGTAGCGACCCTCGACCGCGAGCGCGGTGTCGAAGTCGAGACCCGCACCCTCGACCGCGGCGCACATGATGTGGTGCGGCGCGGGCATCGGGGCGCCCTTGAGCTGCTTCTTCAGGTTGCCCGGGAAGGCGGGCAGCATGCCGGCGACGGCTGGACTCGTGGGCTTGCCGCCGGGCATCTTGTAGCCCTTGTCGTCCCACGGCTGGGTGGTCTCCTGGTTGGCCTTGATCCACTCGCGGGCCTTCGCCAGCAGCTCCTCGGGCGTGGCCGCGAGCTCGTGGACGATGCCGACCTGCACGGCCTCGGCCGGCTTGTACCGGTTGCCCTGCAGCAGCACCTTCATCAGGCCGTCGGCGATGCCGAGCAGCCGGATGATGCGGGTGACGCCGCCGGCGCCCGGCAGCAGGCCGAGGGTGACCTCGGGCAGGCCGAACTGGGCCTTCGGGTTGTCGAGCGCGATGCGCCGGTTGCAGGCGAGCGCGATCTCGAGGCCGCCACCGAGCGCGGCACCGTTCAGCGCGGCGACGGTCGGCTTGCCCAGCTTCTCGAGGCGGCGGAAGTCGGCCTTGATGCGGGCGACGCCCTGGGCGAACTCGGCCGCGTTCTCCTCGGTGACTCCGATGAGCTGGTTCAGGTCGCCGCCGGCGAAGAAGGTGTCCTTCGCCGAGGTGACGATGACGCCGGTGATCGAGTCCTTCTCGGCCTCGAGCCGGTCGACGGTCGTCGAGAGCGACGCGCGAAAGTCGTCGTTCATCGTGTTGGCGCGCTGGCCGGGGGCGTCGAGCGTCAGGGTGACGATCCCGTCGGCGTCCTGGTCCCAGCGGATGGTGTTCTCAGTCATCGATTCTCAGTTCTCCGTTGGTCTCAGATGCGTTCGACGATGGTGGCGACACCCATGCCGCCGCCGACGCAGAGGGTGGCGAGGCCGTAGCGCAGGTCGCGCGCCTCGAGCTCGTCGACGAGGGTGCCGAGGATCATCGCGCCGGTGGCCCCGAGCGGGTGACCCAGGGCGATCGCGCCGCCGTTCACGTTGACCTTCTCGTGCGGCACCTTGAGGTCCTTCATGAACTTCATGACGACCGCGGCGAAGGCCTCGTTGACCTCGAACAGGTCGATGTCGTCGACGGACAGGCCGGCCTTGGCCAGCGCCTTCAGCGCCGACGGCGCCGGGCCGGTCAGCATGATGGTCGGCTCGGAGCCGACGACGCCGACGGACACGATGCGGGCCCGCGGGGTGAGGCCGTTGTCGGTGCCGGCCTTCTCGCTGCCGATGGCCATGAGCGAGGCGCCGTCGACGATGCCGGACGAGTTGCCCGGGGTGTGGACGTGATTGATCTTCTCGACCCAGTGGTACTTCTGCAGCGCGACGGCGCCGAAGCCGCCCATCTCGGCGAGCGCGGCGAACGACGGCTTGAGGCCGGCGAGGCTCTCGACGGTGGTGCCCGCGCGCGGGAACTCGTCGTGGTCGAGGACGACCTGGCCGTTGATGTCGATGACCGGGACGATCGAGCGGTTGAAGTTGCCGTTCGCGATCGCCTTGGCCGCGCGGTCCTGCGACTCGGCGGCGTAGGTGTCGACGTCGGTGCGGCTGAAGCCCTCGGTGGTGGCGATGAGGTCGGCGCCGATGCCCTGCGGCACGAAGCCGGTCTCGTACGCGGTCTCCGGGTCCTGCGCCCACGCGCCGCCGTCGGAGCCCATCGGGATGCGCGACATCGACTCGACGCCCCCGGCGAAGACGAGGTCCTCCCAGCCGGAGCGCACCTTCTGCGCGGCGATGTTCACGGCCTCGAGGCCCGAGGCGCAGAAGCGGTTGAGCTGGAAGCCCGGGCCGGACAGCTCGTAGCCGGCCGCGAGGGCCGCCGTGCGGGCGACGTCGGCCCCCTGCTCCCCTACGGGGGAGACACAGCCGAGGATGACGTCCTCGACGTTGGCCGGGTCGAGGTTCGGGTTGCGCTTGCGCAGCTCTTCGAGCAGGCCGACCACCAGCGACACCGGCTTGGTGCCGTGCAGCGATCCGGTGTCCTTGCCGCGACCGCGCGGGGTCCGCACGGCGTCGTAGACGAATGCTTCGGTCAATTTCCTACCGTCCTGTCGCGAGTGGCACTCGGGCCCATGGGTGCAGCCCGTCCCGTCCCATGGGTCAAGTGCCGGCTGATTCTTCCAGTTTTACTGTCACAGTGCTCAGGCGCCAGTGATTGTGTCGCGTTGTACTCCCAGCGTCTACGCTCGCGCCATGACGGGAGCGGGGTCGACCGCGGTCGACGGTGAACTCACCGTCGACGAGCTGGCGGCGCGTACCGGCATGACGGTACGCACGGTTCGCTTCTATGCAAGCGAAGGCCTGCTGCCGCCGCCCGAGCGGCGGGGCCGGATCGCGTACTACGACGCGCGGCACCGGATGCGCCTCGAACTCATCCGCACGCTGCAGGAGCACGGCTACACGCTCGCAGCCATCGAGCGGGTGCTCGCCCGCATGCCGCACGACGCCGCGCCGGCCGAGTACGCCGTGCAGGCGGCGGTCCTCGCGCCGTGGCTGCCCGACCAGTCGGAGGAACTCGACCGGGCCGGGCTCGAACGGCGGGTCGGCCGCCGGCTCGACGACGAGCAGCTCTCCTACCTGACCTCGATCGGCGCGCTGGTGCCGGTGGAGGACGGCCGCTACCGCACCGCGCCGGTCCAGCTCGGCCACGCCTTGGAGCTGATGCAGCTACCGGTCGCGCCCGAGGTGCTGGCCGAGTCGGCCGCGATCATCGACGAGCACGCCACCGCCGTCGCCAACGGCCTGACCGACGTCTTCGTCCGGGCCATCTGGGGGCCCTACCAGCGCGGCGAGATCGACCACGAACAGGTGGTGGCGCTGCTCGAACGCATGCGCCCGCTGGCGATCCAGGGCCTGATCAGTTCGTTCGGGCGGGCCGCCGACCACGCCGCCCGCCGCCGGGTCGACGCGCCCGAACCGAATCCTGCGGAGTAGCGCTCAGGGACGGCGGGTGCAGAGCTGGTCGCGGGGCGAGGTCGGGTCGGTGCTGCACACGGCGGGCAACGCCTTGGCGATCGCGGTCGACAACGCCGGCAGGGGAGCCGCGGCGTAGGTGCGCGGGATCGTGATCGAGATGTAGGCCGCGCGATCGACGCTCGTGTACACCTTCGCCTGCGTCCCGTCGTCGGTGACGTCGTAGAACGGCCCGGACTCGCCGGTGCCGGAGAAGAACTGCGCCGCCGAGTTCGCCACGAGGCTCTTCGGACGGTCGACGCCGCACCGCAGCACGACGGCCGGGTCGCCCCACGCCACCACGTAGGGCGTCTCGGGCCTGGTGTGCACGACCCGCGGGGCGAGCTTGTCCAGCGTGACCGGCAGCTGGGCGAGCACCTTCGCGCACGGACCGGTCTGGGCCGCGACGTCCCCCGGCGCCGCGAACGACAGCGGCGCTCCGGGGTCGCTCGCCGAGGCCGAGGGCGTCGGGTCGGTGCCGCTGAGCGAGGCGAAGGCCACCGCCGCGATCACGAGGAACGGGACGGCGGCCGCGGTCGCGATGAGCGCCGCCCGGCGGGTGACGGGGTCGATCGGTCAGTCCTAGAGGTGGACGATCGGGCAGGTCAGCGTGCGGGTGATCCCGTCGACCGCTTGGATGTTGGCGACGACCAGCTTGCCGAGCTCGTCGACCGTCTCGGCCTCGGCCCGCACGATCACGTCGTAGGGACCGGTCACGTCCTCGGCGGTCGCGACACCCGGCAGCGCGCCGACCGCCTCGGCGACGGCCGCCGCCTTGTTCACCTCGGTCTGGATCAGGATGTACGCACTGACAGACATTCTCTCAACACCCTCGTTTCGCTGCGCGCCGATCCAGGTTCGGCCCGTGCTCTGCAGCACGTCGGCCGATCGCGGCGCGTCCTCTCCTCGTCGAGACTTGCGGACGGGTAGAACGTAGCGCAGGGGTGCGAAGCCGACGTCGAGCGTGCAGCCGGGCCGAACGAGCGCACCGCAACCGATCCGTGAGGGGCGAGGGCCATCACCGTTTCCGACGTGGGGGAGTTCGGCTTGATCGCGCGGGTGGTCGCCGGGCTCGCGACGGCTCCGACGACACTGCTCGGCCCCGGCGACGACGCCGCGGTCGTGGCCGCACCGGACGGCCGGGTGGTCGTCTCGACCGACATGCTGGTGGAGAACCGGCACTTCCGGCGCGACTGGTCGACGGCCGAGGACGTTGGGCACAAGGCGGCCGCCCGCGCGTTCTCCGACATCGCCGCGATGGGCGCGGTGCCGACCGCGCTGCTCGTCGGCTTCGCCGCGCCGGGCGATCTCGAGCTGTCGTGGGTCGACGGCCTGATGAGCGGCCTGCGGGCCGAGTGCGCCGCGGTCGACGCGGCCATCGTCGGCGGCGACGTCACGGCGTCCGACGTGGTCGTGGTGAGCCTCACCGCGCTCGGCGACCTGCAGGGGGCCGACCCGGTCACGCAGTCCGGCGCGAAGGTCGGCGACATCGTCGCCGTCTGCGGCCGGCTGGGCTGGGCCGCCGCCGGCTTCGCCGTGCTCGGCCGCGGCTTCCGCTCGCCGGTGCAGGTCGTGTCGGCCCACCGCCGGCCCGAGCCGCCGTACTTCGAGGGCCCGCGCGCCGTCGCCTTCGGCGCCACCTCGATGACCGACATCAGCGACGGCCTGGTGGCCGACCTCGGCCACATCGCCGAGGCCAGCGGGGTCCGCATCGATCTCCGCGGCGACGCCGTGGACGTCCCGGCCAAGCTGCGCGAGGTCGGCGCGGCCCTGAACGTCGACCCGATGATCTGGGTGCTCACCGGCGGCGACGACTACTCGCTCGCGGCGACGTTCCCGCGCGGCACCGACCTGCCCGAACCGTGGCGCACGATCGGCGTGGTGGCCGAGGGTGAGGGCGTGCGGGTCGACGGCCGGCGCTGGCCCCACGGTGGGCACGAGCACTTCCGCTGAACCCCGCCCGTATCGTCGCGGCGTGGAGTTCGTGATCGAGGCGCGTCCGTACGGGGACCCCGATGTCGTCCGGATGGTCGCCGACGTGCAGGCCGAGTACGTCGTGCTCTACGGCGGCCCGGACGAGGCGGTCGTCGACCCCGACGAGTTCGTCCCGCCCAACGGCCTGCTCCTGGTCGGGCTGGTCGACGGCGAGCCGGTGGCGATGGGCGGCTGGCGGCGGATGTCGGACACCGTCGCCGAGATCAAGCGCATGTACGTGTCCAAGCCGGCCCGCCGGCGGGGGTACTCGCGCCGGATGCTGGCCGAGATCGAGCGCCGCGCGGCCGCGGCCGGCATCGCCGAGCTGATCCTCAACACCGGACCGGAGCAGCCCGAGGCCGTCGCGCTGTACGAGCAATCCGGCTACACGGTGATCCCGGGGTTCGGGCACTACGCCGACCACCCGCACGCGCTGTTCTACGGCAAGCCGACCGCCCGCTGACCTGCTGGGAGCGGACGCACGAAGGCCCGGTTCGCGATGCGAACCGGGCCTTCGACGAAGCGGAGCGGCGTCAGCCGCGAGTGACCTTGCCTGCCTTCAGGCAGGAGGTGCAGACATTGAGCTTGCGGCGGGTGCCGGGGGAAACCATCGCGCGCACGGTCTGCACGTTCGGGTTCCACCGACGGTGGGTGCGGCGGTGAGAGTGGGAGACGGCCATGCCGAAGCCCGGACCCTTGCCGCACACATCGCAGACGCTGGCCACGTGGAACTCCTCAGGAAGACTGATCAGATTCGGGGGTCGCCCACCTGTCTTCGGGCAACCTTGGCAGTCTAACCGTTGCCTTGCGCGGCAACCAAACCGCCCGACGCGCGCCACCGGTTGCGGCGGATCCGGCGGGCCCGGCCAGTAGTGTGCGGCAGACCGGGAGCCGAGCGGCTGGACTCGGAGACTGCACCGGCTGGGGGTGACGTGCTCGACGTCCTGGACTCCGCCGCGGTACGCCACTGGAGCCGGGCCGCGGTCGAGGTCCTGCGGGCCCACCGCGGCGAGATCGACGCCCTGAACGTGTTCCCCGTCCCCGACAGCGACACCGGCAGCAACCTGCTGGTCACGATGCTGGCCGCGGCCGACTCGCTGGCCGTATCGCCGTGCGACGACGTCGCCGGCGCGCTCGCCGAGCTGGCCGCGGGCGCCGCCCTCGGGGCCGTCGGCAACTCGGGGTTCATCGTCTCGCAGCTGCTGCGCGGCCTGGCCGAGTCGGCCGCGGCCGAGCCGGGCGAGTGCGGCGGCCGCACCGTCGCCGCCGGTCTCGGGTCGGGCGCGGTCCTGGCCCGCGCGGCCGTGGTGACGCCGGTCGAGGGCACGATCCTGAGCGTGGCCCAGGCCGCGGCCGACGCCGTTGCGGGCAGCGAACGCGCCTCGCTCGGCGACGTCGTCACCACCGCCGTGCGCGCCGCCGACGCGGCGCTGCAGCGCACGCCCGACCAGCTCGCCGAGCTGCACGACGCCGGGGTCGTCGACGCCGGCGGGCGGGGCCTCGTCGTGCTGCTCAACGCGCTCGCCCGCACGGTCACGGGCGCCTCGGTGCCGACCACACCGGTGCACCGCCCCGCGCACCGCCCGGCGCTCGTCGACCCGCACGAGCACGAGGACCGCTCCGGCTTCGGCTTCGGCTTCGAGGTGCAGTACCTGCTCGAGAGCACCGAACCCCAGGTCCGCCGGTTGAGCCATCGCCTGGCCGACCTGGGTGATTCGGTCGCGATCGTCCCGGCCGGGCTGGACGTCTGGAAGGTCCACGTCCACGTCGACGACGTCGGTGCGGCCATCGAGGTCGGCGTCGAGGCCGGCCGGCCGCACCGGATCGCCGTCGTGCGGTTCGCCGACGAGTCCCGCGGGGCGGGGCACGACCACGACCACGGCGACGAGCGGGACGCCGCGGCCAGCGCGGTCGTCGCGGTCGCTCCGGGCACCGGCCTCGCCCACCTGTTCGAGGCCGAGGGTGTGCACGTCGTCGACGGCGACGAGGTCGACGACGTCGTCGAGGCGATCATCGCGAGCGGGGCGCGTGACCTCGTGCTGCTGCCCAACGCCTCGCGGGTCACCGGGGTCGCCGAGGCCGCGGCCCGCCAGGTTCGGGCCCGGGGGCTCCGGGTCTCGGTCGTGCCGACCCGCTCGCCGGTGCAGGGGCTGGCCGCGATCGCCGTCCACGACCCGACCCGCCGCTTCGACGACGATGTCGTGGCCATGGCCGAGGCCGCGGCCGCCACCCGCTTCGCGCAGGTCACCATCGCCCGCGACGAGGCCCTGACCGCGGTCGGCATCTGCCAGCCAGGCGACGTCCTCGGCCTGATCGACGGCGAGGTCGTCGCGGTCGGTCGCGGCATGCTCGCGGTCGCGTTCACCCTCGTCGACCGCCTGCTCGCAGTGGGCGCCGAGCTGATGACGGTGCTCGTCGGGGCCGACGCGCCCCCGCGAATCGGCGAACTCGTCGAGGCGCACGTCCGGGGACGCGCGCCACTCACCGATGTCTCGGTCTACCAGGGAGGTCAGCCCGACCACCCGGTGATCATCGGGGTCGAGTGACCGTGGCGACCCTTTCCACCCCGCTCGTCGACGTCGTCGGCGGTCGCACCGCCACCGCGCTCGACAAGGCGTTCGAGATGCGCACCGTGCGCGACCTGCTCGCGCACTACCCGCGCCGGATGGCCGAGCGCGGCGAGCTGACCGAGCTCTCCTCGCTGCAGGTCGACGAGGAAGTCACCGTGGTGGCCGACGTCCTCAGCGCCACCGTGCACAACCGGCCCGGCGGCCAGCCCCGGCTCGAGGTCGTGGTCGGCGACGGCCGGGCCCGCCTGCACCTCGTCTTCTTCGGCAAGAAGGGCGTCTACGCCAACAAGAACCAGCTCCAGCCGGGCAGCCGGGGGCTCTTCTCCGGCAAGGTCGGGCTGTTCAACACCAAGCGCCAGCTCGTTCACCCCGACTACCTGCTCCTGCGCGGCGACATCCCCGACGAGCTCGAGGCCGACGTCTACGCCGGCCGGCTGATCCCGGTCTACCCGGCCACCCAGGCCGTGCGTACCTGGACGATCTCGCGGGCGGTGCAGCAGGCGCTGGCCATGCTCGACCTCGTCCCCGACCCGCTCACCGCGGAGCTCCGGGGCCGGCACAAGCTGCTCAGCAGCGACACCGCCCTGCGGGCGATGCACCAGCCCGACGACTACGGCCACTGGCAGGCCGCCCGCAAACGCCTCGCGTGGGACGAGGCGCTCGGCGTGCAGCTCGCCCTGGCCCAGCGCCGCTTCGCCTCGAGCGCCAACCCGGCCACGCCCCGCCCGGCGCGATCGGGCGGCCTGCTCGACGCCTTCGACGCCCAGCTGCCCTTCACCCTCACCACCGGGCAGCGCGAGATCGGCGACCTGCTCGGCCGCGAGCTCGCGGCGCCGCACCCGATGCACCGCCTGCTGCAGGGCGAGGTCGGCTCGGGCAAGACCATCGTCGCGCTGCGGGCGATGCTGCAGGCCGTCGACTCCGGCGCCCAGGCCGCCCTGCTCGCGCCGACCGAGGTGCTCGCCGCCCAGCACGCGCGCACCATCGAGTCGCTGCTCGGGCCGCTGGCCCAGCGCGGCCGGCTCGGTGGTTCTGACGCCGCCACCCGGGTCACCCTGCTCACCGGCTCGCTGCCCACGGCCGCGCGCCGGGCCGCGCTGCTCGAGGCAGCGTCGGGGGAGGCCGGCATCGTCGTCGGCACGCACGCGCTGATCCAGGAGCACGTGCAGTTCGCCGAGCTCGGCCTCGTCGTGGTCGACGAGCAGCACCGCTTCGGCGTCGAGCAGCGCGATGCCCTGCGCAGCAAGGCCGAGCAGCCGCCGCACGTGCTCGTCATGACCGCGACGCCGATCCCGCGCACGGTTGCGATGACCGTCTTCGGTGACCTCGAGACCTCGACGCTCTCCGAGCTCCCGGCCGGCCGCGCGCCGATCACGACCAGCGTGGTGCCGGCCCGTGAGAAGCCGGCCTGGCTCGAGCGGGCGTGGTCGCGCATCCGCGAGGAGGTCGCCGCGGGGCGGCAGGCCTACATCGTGTGCCCGCGCATCGGGGTCGACGTCAGTGACTGCGAAGCCGACATGATCGATGTCGTCGACGACGGTGAGACCGAGCGCCGCCCGCCGCTGGCCGTCGTCGACATCCTGCCGATGCTGGCCGACGGCCCGCTGCACGGCCTGCGCCTCGCCCCGCTGCACGGCCGGCTCACGCCGGAGGAGAAGGACCGCACGATGACCGAGTTCGCGGCCGGGCGCATCGACGTCCTCGTCGCCACGACCGTCATCGAGGTCGGCGTCGACGTGCCCAACGCGACCGTCATGGCCGTCCTCGACGCCGACCGGTTCGGTGTCTCGCAGCTGCACCAGCTGCGCGGGCGCATCGGCCGCGGCGGGCATGCCGGCCTGTGCCTGCTGGTCACCGACGCCCGGGCCGACGCCCCGGCCCGCGAGCGCCTCGACGCCGTCGCCGCGACCACCGACGGCTTCGAACTGGCCCGCCTCGACGTCGAGCAGCGTCGCGAGGGCGACGTGCTGGGCGCGGCGCAGTCGGGCCGGCGCCGCCGGCTGCGGCTGCTCTCGCTGCTGCGCGACGAGGACCTCATCGCGTCCGCGCGGGCCGAGGCCGTCGACATCGTGGCCGCCGACCCGACCCTCGCGTCCCACCCCCTGCTCGCCGCCCAGGTCGCCGCCCTCGTCGACGACGAGCAGGCCGAGTTCCTGGAGAAGACGTGACCGCCGCCCCGAACACGTCTTGTCCGCCCGGGTGGCTGCGTTCCGGGCCCGATTCACGACCACACCGGCGGACAAGGCGAGTCGCCGGGCGGGCCGCCACGTGCCGCGGATAGTCGCGGGGCGGGCGAAGGGGCGGCGGTTGGCGACGCCGGCGTCGGGCACCCGGCCGACCTCGGACCGGGCCCGTGAGGCGCTGTTCAACTCCCTCGCCGCCCGGCTCGACCTCGTCGACGCCGCCGTGCTGGACCTCTTCGCCGGTACGGGCGCGGTCGGGCTCGAGGCGCTGTCCCGCGGCGCGGGGCGGGCGGTCTTCGTCGAGTCCGACCACGGGGCGATCCAGGTGCTGCGCCGCAACATCGAGACCGTCGGCCTCGCCGGGGCGGTCGTGCGCCGCCGCCCCGCCGCCGCGTACCTCGCCGGCCCGCCGGACGACGGCCCGTTCGACCTCGTCTTCGCCGACCCGCCCTACGCCCTCGACGCCGCGGCGCTGGGCGGCCTGCTCGCCGATCTGGGCACCGACGGCTGGCTCGCCGACGACGCGCTCGTGGTCGTCGAGCGCAGCGCGCGCGGTGCGGCGCCGGCGTGGCCGGATGTGATCGAGGCCCTGCAGGACCGGCGCTACGGCGAGGGCGTGCTTTGGTACGGTCGCCGTCGATGAAACCGCCTGCCGTAGACGGCTCCGCCCAGGTCCGCCGCGCCCTGTGCCCGGGCTCGTTCGACCCGGTCACGAACGGCCACATCGACATCATCGGACGGGCCGCAAACCTGTACGACGAGGTCGTGGTGGCCGTCTTCGTGAACCAGTCGAAGTCCGGCCTGTTCACCGTGGACGAGCGCCGCGACATGCTCACCGAGGTCACCACCGACTACCCGAACGTCACCATCGACGTGTTCGAGGGGCTGGTCGTCGACTACTGCCGGGTCCACGACATCCCGGTCATCGTCAAGGGCCTTCGCGCGGTCAGCGACTTCGACTACGAGCTGCAGATGGCGCAGATGAACCGCGGCCTCGCCGGCGTCGACACGCTGTTCATGCCGACCAACCCGGAATACAGCTTCCTTGCCTCTAGCCTGGTCAAGGAGATCGCGAAGTGGGGCGGCGACGTCTCGTCGCTCGTCCCGCCGACCGTCCTCAAACGGCTCAAGGAGCGCACCGGCTCCTCCGAGTGACTGTGGGGGAGACGACCGATGGGCGCACCAGCATGAGTACCGACGAATCGCTGCGGCTCGTCGATGGGCTGCTCAGCGAGCTGATCGAGACTGTCGAGACCGCCCGCGCCCTGCCGATGTCGGCGTCGTGCGTGCTGCCCCGCGAGCGCATGCTCGATCTCCTGGACGAGCTGCGCGAGGTGCTGCCGCCGGAGATGGACGAGGCCCGCACCCTCATCGCCCGTCGTGACAAGGTCGTGCAGGACGGCTACGAGGCCGCCGCCGCCCACCGCGAGCGCGCCGCCGCCGAGGCCGAGGTCGTGCTGGCCGACGCCGGCCACCGGGCCGAGCGGCTGGTCGCCGCGGCCGAGGAACGCGCGGCCGAGCTGGTGCAGTCCGGCCGCGAGGAGCACGGCCGGCTGCTGGCCAACACGACCGTGCACCAGGCCGCCGCCCAGGCCGCGGCCGCCCTGCGTCGCGACGCCGAGCAGTACCAGCAGCAGGTGACCGCCGACGCCGACGAGTACGCCGGGCACGTGCGGGGCGAGGCCGACCGCTACGCCCGTGCGGCCCGCATCGAGGCCGAGCGCTACGCGACGAAGCTCACCGCCGACGCCGAGGACTACGCCGAGCGCACCCTCGACGAGCTGGCCGCCGTCCTGCACAAGGCGGCCCAGACCGCCGAGCAGGGCCGCACCGCCCTGGCCCAGCGCCGCGCCGGCAACTGGGTGCAGGACACGGGCGCCGATGACGCCACCGACGCACAGATGTCGGCCTGATCCGCACCGGATTAGGACGCGCGTCGACGCCTCGGCTAGGCTGAACAACGGCCTCAACCCAATCAGGCCGTCTTCGTATGCCCGAGAACACCACACCGATGCAGCAGACGCCGAGCCGAGCCAACCCGCGCGGCCCGTTCGTCTTCGACCTGCGCGAGCTCGGCCGCCGGCCGGGCACGTTGCGCGAGTATCAGCGTCGTGTTCCCGCGCCTGCGGGGCTCGGTCTGGATGTCATCGGCGTGCCGGAAGGTGCGCCGCTCGAACTGGAGCTTCGGCTCGAGTCGGTCACCGAAGGTGTGCTCGTGACGGGCACGATCTCGGCCCAGATCGACGGTCAGTGCGCGCGGTGCCTCGACCCGATCTCCGAGGATCTCGACGTGGACGTCTGTGAGCTGTTCGCCTACGGCGCCAGCACCACGGCGGAGACGACCGAGCAGGACGAGGTCTACCGGGTCGACGGCGATCTCCTCGACGTCGAGCCGGTCGTGCGTGACTCAGTGGTGCTCGCCCTCCCGTGGACACCGCTGTGCCGGCCGGACTGCGCGGGTCTGTGTCCCACCTGTGGGCAACGGCTCGACGACCTGCCGGCGGGTCACTCGCACGAGACGATCGACCCGCGTTGGGCGGCCCTGGCCGCCTTCGCCGACACCGACACCGACGGTGCCGGTGACGACGCGGTTGAAGTACCCGAAGCCAGTCCCGAGAAACAGGAGTAACCGCCGTGGCCGTTCCGAAGCGGAAGATGTCGCGCAGCAACACCCGGGCCCGTCGGTCGCAGTGGAAGACCTCCGCCCCGACGCTCGTGCTGTGCCCAAACCGCGCCTGTGGCGAGCTCAAGCTCCCGCACACCGCGTGCAACAACTGCGGTCAGTACGACGGCAAGCAAGTTCTGTCGGTCTGACCTGCCGCGAGCACGGCTAACGCATGCCCGCAGTGAAGCCGCCGGCCGAGCAACGTGAGTTGGCCCGGGCGCTGGGTCTGGAGATGGACGACGAGCTGCTTCGTCGCGCCCTGACCCACCGCTCGTTCGCCTACGAGCACGGCGGGCTGCCGCACAACGAGCGGCTCGAGTTCCTCGGCGACGCCGTGCTCGGCATCGTCATCACCGACACGCTCTACCGCGCGCACCCGGATCTCTCCGAGGGCAAGCTGGCCAAGCTGCGGGCGAGCGTGGTGAACATGCGCGCGCTGGCGTCGGTCGCGCGCGGCATCGGGCCCGGCGGGCTCGGCGCCTACGTGCTGCTCGGCCGCGGCGAAGAGGGCACCGGCGGTCGGGACAAAGCGAGCATCCTGGCCGACACCCTCGAAGCCATGTTCGGCGCCGTGTACATCCAGCACGGGCTCGAGGCCGCGGCCCGGGTGATCCACGGCCTGTTCGACGATCTGCTCTACGACGTCGCGACGGCCGGGGTCGGGCTCGACTGGAAGACCAGCCTGCAGGAGCTCACCGCCGAGTTCGGCCTGGGCGTGCCCGAGTACGTCATGTCATCGACCGGCCCCGACCACGAGAAGACCTTCACCGCCCAGGCGCACATCGCCGGCGAGCTCTTCGCCGCCTCCACCGGGCGGAGCAAGAAGGAGGCCGAGCAGCTCGCCGCGGAGACCGCGTGGCGCGCGATCTCGGGACGCATCGCCGAGCGCAAGGCCGACGCCGTCGAGAGTGCGGCGCTGCCCGACGCCTCCCCGCACTGACCGTGCCGGAGCTCCCCGAGGTCGAGACGGTCCGCGACGGTCTGGCCCGCTGGGTCGCAGGCCGTACCGTCGCCCGCGTCAAGGTCACCCATCCCCGTTCCGTGCGCCGCCATCTCGCCGGCGCCGACGACTTCGCCGCCCGTCTCGCCGGCCTGCGGATCGAAGCGGCGTCGCGCCGCGGGAAGTACCTGTGGCTGCCTCTGGCCGACCCCGACGGATCCCGACGGGAGTGCGTCGTCGCCCACCTCGGCATGAGCGGTCAGCTGCTCGTCCAGCCCCCCGACTCCTCGGACGAGAAGCATCTGCACGTCCGGATCACCTTCGCCGACGGCGGCCGGGAACTGCGCTTCGTCGACCAGCGCACCTTCGGCGGCATGATGCTCGACGAGCTCGTCCCGGCGCCCGACCGCCCGATCGAACTCGTCCCTCGCTCGATCGCGCACATCGCCCGCGACCCCCTCGACCCGGTCTTCGACGACGCGCTGTGGAACGTCCGGCTGCGGCGCCGGGACTCCGCGGTCAAGCGGGCCCTGCTCGACCAGTCGCTGGTCTCGGGCATCGGCAACATCTACGCCGACGAGGCGCTGTGGCGGGCCGGCCTGCACGGCGAGCGGCGCGGCCTGACGCTCACCCGCTCGGCCGTCACCGGCCTGCTGGCCGAGGTCCGCGACGTGCTGACCGAGTCCCTCGGCGCCGGCGGCACCTCCTTCGACGCGCTCTACGTGAACGTGAACGGGCAGAGCGGCTACTTCGAGCGCTCGCTCAACGTGTACGGCCGCGAGGGCAAGCCCTGTCGCCGCTGCGGAACGGCAATCCGGCGCAGCGCCTTCATGAACCGATCGAGCTACTTCTGCCCCTCGTGCCAGCGTCCGCCGCGGGTGCCCCGGAACCCCTGAACCCGGGCCCAGCGCGCTCATGTTGACCGGTCGTTACAGCAGTGAGACCATGATGTGACAACACGGGAGTTCTGCCCTAAGGTGCCCGCCGGCTCGGCTACCACAGCGAACACAGGGGATGCCGGTCCCCGGGCGCCAGGCGATGAACACCGCTCCCGCTGCGTCTGCGTTTCAGGTCCAACTGGTCGATTCGAAGACACAACAAGACAGCTGTCCGCGCTCGCCGTCCGGATCCACCGATCCGGCGCGGTACCGGACAATCAGGGGAAGTGAAGGGTCGCCACATGGCACGCGCCCTGCTGGGACACATCGGTTTGCCCAACGAGCAAGCGCTCGCGTACGAGGTCGCACGCCTCCGTCGGAGGGTCGCCGAGCTCGAGACCGAGGTCGAGCACCTTCGGGAGCAGAACACCCGGGTTCTCGACCTCGAACTGCACCGCATCGCCGAGGAAGCCGAACCCGCGCTCGCCTGAACCGTCGGGCCCGTCGTTCGGCCGCGCTCGCCGCGCCGCCGGTCAACCCGCGCCGGCGAACCGTGTAGGTTCGTCGCCGTCGTTGCTGCGCGCCCGGTCACCGGGTCGCGGCAGCGGGCCACACCGGCCGACCAGCGCTGATCCGGGAGTCTCGTGCACCTCAAGTCGTTGACGCTGCGGGGCTTCAAGTCCTTCGCATCGGCGACGACGCTGCGCTTCGAACCCGGCATCACCGCCGTCGTCGGCCCCAACGGCTCGGGCAAGAGCAACGTCGTCGACGCCATCGCCTGGGTCCTCGGCGAGCAGGGCGCCAAGGCGCTGCGCGGCGGCAAGATGGAGGACGTCATCTTCGCCGGCACCTCCGGCCGCCCGCCGCTGGGCCGGGCCGAGGTCACGCTCACCATCGACAACTCCGACAACGCCCTGCCGATCGACTTCACCGAGGTGTCGATCACCCGGCGGATGTTCCGCGAGGGCAGCAGCGAGTACGAGATCAACGGCGAGGGCGCCCGGCTGCTCGACATCCAGGAACTGCTCTCCGACTCCGGCATCGGCCGCGAGATGCACGTGATCGTCGGCCAGGGCCAGCTCGACGCCGTGCTCCAGGCCCGGCCCGAGGAGCGTCGCGGGTTCATCGAAGAGGCTGCCGGCGTCCTGAAGCACCGCAAGCGCAAGGAGAAAGCGCTCCGCAAGCTCGACGCGATGCAGGCCAACCTCACCCGCGTCACCGACCTCACCGCCGAGCTGCGCCGCCAGCTCAAGCCGCTCGGGCGCCAGGCCGAGATCGCCCGCCGCGCCCAGGGCGTGCAGGCCGAACTGCGCGACGCCCGGCTGCGCCTCCTGGCCGACGACCTGCTGCACCTGCGCACCGAGCTCGAACGCGAGGTCGCCGACGAGGAGGCGATCCGGGCCCGGCGGACCCAGGTCGAGACCGCGCTCGAGGAGGCCCGGGCCCGCGAGGCCGCCCTCGACGCCCAGATCGCCGCCGACGCGCCGCTCGTCGCCCGCACCCAGGAGACCTGGTACCGCCTGTCCGCGCTCGAGGAGCGTTTCCGGGGCACCGCCTCACTCGCCGCCGAGCGAGCCCGGCACCTCGCCGCCGAGCCCGAGGACGTCCGCAGCGGGCGCGACCCGGAGGCGATGGAGGCCGAGGCGGCCGAGGTGCGCGAGAAGGAGGCCCGGCTGCAGGCCGACCTCGACCGCGCGCACGCCGAACTCACCGAGGTGGTCGGGCAGCGCCAGGCCCTCGAGCGGCGGTTGACCGAGGCCGAGCGGGCCGTCGTCGCCGCCGTGCGGGCCGTGGCCGACCGGCGCGAGGGCCTCGCCAAGCTGAACGGGCAGGTCAACGCGCTGCGGGCCCGGGCGGCCGCGGGCCGAGACGAGAGCGAGCGGCTCTCCGCCGCCGCGGCCGACGCCCGCACCCGCGCCGAGCAGGCCGAGACCGAGCTGGGCCGCGTCCAGGCCGAGGTCGGGCTGCTCGACGACGGCGAGCTCGGGCTCGACACCCGGCACGAGTCCGCCGTCGCCGCCTTCGAGGCGCTCGAGACCCGGGTGCGTGAGCTGGCCGAGACCGAGCGGGACGCCGAGCGGGAGCGCTCGACCTGGACCGCTCGCGCCGACGCCCTGGTCGTCGGCCTCACCCGCAAGGACGGCACGGCCACGCTGCTCGCCGCCGACGTCGGGCTGCCCGGCGTGCTCGGTTCGGTGGCCGCGCTGGTGACCGTCGAGTCCGGTCACGAGACCGCTGTGGCCGCCGCCCTCGGCGCGGTCGCCGACGCCGTGGCCGTCGGGTCGCCGTCCGACGCCGTGGCCGCCCTCGAGCGGCTCAAGCTCGACGACGCCGGGCGGGCCGGGCTGCTGGTCGGCACCGCCCCCGAATCCCTCGACCGCTCGTCGTGGCCGGCGCTGCCTGCGGGCAGCCGCTGGGCCGTCGACACGGTGACCGCCCCGGCCACGCTGCGGGCCAGCATCGAGGCGGCGCTCGACAGGGTCGCCGTCGTCGACGACCTCGCCGCGGCGGCCGACCTCGTCCGGGCCCACCCCGACCTGCGCGCGGTCACCCGCGACGGCGACGTACTCGGCTCGTACTGGTCGACCGGCGGGTCGTCGTCCACGCCCAGCGCCATCGAGATCAGCGCGGCCGTCGACGAGGCCCGGCAGAAGGCCGACGAGGCCGCTGCCCGGCACGACCGGGCCCACACCGAACTCGCCGAGGCCCGCGCGCAGGCCGAGGCGGCCCGGGCCGAGGTCGACACCGCCCTCGAGGCGCTCAACGAGTCCGACGCCAAGCTCTCGGCCGTCGCCGAGCGTCTCGCCGAACTCGGCCAGGTCGCCCGCTCGGCCGGCGCCGAGGCGGCCCGCATGGACGAGGCCCGGGTCCGCATCGACGAGGCGCGCGACCGCGACCTCGCCGGCCTGGCCGAGATGGAGGAGCGGCTGCGGCTCGCCGAGGCCAGCTCCGACGAGCCGACCGAGCCCGACACCGCCGAGCGGGACGCCCTGCAGGTGCAGGTCGGCGAGGCGCGTCAGGGCGAGATGGAGGCGCGGCTGAGCGTGCGCACCGGCGAGGAGCGGGTCCGCGCGGTCCACGGCCGGGCCGACCAGCTGCTCCGCGCGGCCGAGATCGAGCGCACCGCCCGGCGCAAGCGGCAGGAGGCCCGTGAGGCCCGCGCCCGCGGCGCCGTCGTCGCCGCCGAGGTGCGCGACGCGGCCCGCGGCGTGCTCACCCGCATCGCCGAATCGGTCGCCGCGGCCGCCACCGAGCGGGACGCCGTGCAGCAGACCCGCGCCGCCCGCGAGTCCGAGCAGGCCGGCGTGCGCACCCGGGTCCGCGAGCAGGCCGACGAGCTGGCCCGCCTCACCGACGCCGTGCACCGCGACGAGGTCGTGCGGGCCGAGCAGCGCTTGCGCATCGAGCAGCTCGAGGCCCGCGCCGTCGAGGAGTACGGCGTCGAACCCGAGGCGCTCACGGCCGAGTACGGACCCGACCAGCCCTGCCCGCCGAGCGCGATCGAGGTCGCCGAGTACGAGCAGGCCCGCGAGCGCGGCGACCAGGTCGTGGCCCCCCAACCCGGCCCGTTCGAGCGCGCCGTGCAGGAGAAGCGAGCCGCCCGGGCCGAGCGCGACCTCGCCCTGCTGGGCAAGGTCAACCCGCTGGCGCTGGAGGAGTTCGCCGCTCTCGAGGAGCGGCACCAGTTCCTCTCGACCCAACTCGAGGACCTCAAGGCCACCCGTCGTGATCTCCTCACGGTGGTCAAGGAAGTTGACGACCGCATCCTCGAGGTGTTCACCAAGGCCTACTTCGACGTCGCCCGCGAGTTCGAGATCGTGTTCGCCGCACTGTTCCCGGGCGGCGACGGCCGCCTCGTCCTGACCGAACCCGGCGACATGCTGCTCACCGGCATCGAGGTGGAGGCCCGTCCGCCGGGCAAGAAGGTGAAGCGGCTCTCGCTGCTGTCGGGCGGTGAGCGTTCCCTCGTCGCGGTGGCGCTGCTCGTCGCGATCTTCCGGGCCCGGCCCAGCCCGTTCTACATCATGGACGAGATCGAGGCGGCCCTCGACGACACCAACCTCGGCCGCCTGCTGTCCCTCGTCGAGCAGCTGCGCGAGAGCAGCCAGATCATCCTGATCACCCACCAGAAGCGGACGATGGAGATCGCCGACGCCCTGTACGGCGTCACCATGCGGGGTGACGGCGTCACCCAGGTGATCAGCCAGCGCCTGCGTGACACCGGCTGAGTTCGCACACCGGAGATCAGCTCGGAATTACGGTCGCGCGGGCACCTGTCGAGGTTGCGAGTCTGTGAAATCAATCGGCCGGTTAGGGATGTGACAGCAGTTTCACCTACCGTGGTGGGGTGTCGAAGCCCTTCCGCATGCGCCCGTCCGCTGCCGTCGTGACCCTGCTGGCCGTCTCCACGCTCGCGCTCGCCGCGTGCACGTCCTCCGGTTCGCCGCAGGCCACGGTCACTGTCACCAAGCCCAACGGAGCGGTGTCCACCGCCACCACCGACCCCGCCGCGGCGTCGTCGCTGTCGTCGTCGGCCTCGGCCAGCAAGCCGGCCGTGGCGACCAAGCCGGTGCACATCCGCCTGCTGAACTCCGACGGCTCCGTCTACGGCGTGGGCATGCCGGTGATCGCGTACTTCTCAAAGAAGATCACCGACGGCAAGGCGCTGCAGGCCGCCACGAAGGCCACCGTCAACGGCAAACCGGTGCAGGCCGCAGGCTGGTACTTCGAGTACTCCTCGGCCCAGACGGGCTACCCGATCGAGGCGCACTTCCGGCTGGCCGACTTCTGGCCGGCTCACTCGCAGATCCACATCGACATCCCGGCCAAGGGATTGTCGGCCGGCCCGGGCCTGACCTACGACGACAGCCTGACGCTCGACTTCTCGACCGGCGCGCGCAACATCTCCACCGTCGACGACGCGTCGCACACCATCACGGTGTCCAGCGACGGCAAGCAGTTCGGCCGGTTCCCGGTATCGCTGGGCTCGGACAAGACCCCGACCAAGCGGGGCACCAAGGTCATCATGGAGAAGGGCCGCGACATCCGCATGACCGGCCCGGGCTACGACGACCCGCACGTGAAGTACACCCAGCGCCTCACCTACGGCGGCGAGTACCTGCACGCCGCGCCGTGGAACACCTACAACATCGGCCACGGCATCGACTCCTCGAACGGGTGCACCAACCTCTACGACAGCGTCGCGATCAAGCTGTACAACTTCCTGCGCATCGGCGATGTCGTGATGTACCCGAACGCCACCGGCCCGCAGATGCAGCTGGGCGACGGGTACGGCGACTGGAACGTCGACGCGGCCGTGTGGGCGACCGGCGGGCTCGTCCCGACCAAGTAGCCCGCAGGTCCCGCGCCGAGCGCCCTGTCGTCCGGGCGCCGAGGCGGGGTCGAACTGCCACCCGATCGAGGCTGACCCGCGCCTGACAGGATGGGCGGGTGGTCATTCTCGTCATCTCCCTCGCCATCGTCGTGGTGGCGATCCTGCTGGTCGCCGCCCTGGTCGTCCCACGCCGTCGGCGCGACCGGATCGTGTCGGCACCGCCGCCCGTGCGCGACGTCCCTCGCCCGCCCGGGACGACGGCGACCGCGGTGGACGAGCGCGGGCCGCCCGCACCGACCGACACGCTCGAACTGCCGGTCGAGGAAGCCCCGCCGGCGCTGGAGGTCCCCGAGCCGACGGCCGGGCGGCTGCTGCGGCTGCGGGCCCGGCTGGCCCGCTCGCAGAGCAGCCTGGGCCACGGCCTGCTGTCCGTCCTCTCCCGCGAGAAGCTCGACGAGGACGCCTGGGAGGAGATCGAGGAGGCGCTGCTGACCGCCGACGTCGGCATCGGCGCCACCACCGAGATCGTCGACCGGTTGCGCACCCGCACCAAGGTGCTGGGCACCCGCTCCGAGGGCGAGCTGCGGGCCCTGCTCGCCGAGGAGCTCGTGACCGCCCTGCAGCCCGATCTCGACCGCACCCTGCACTCGATCCCCACCGAGGACCGTCCGGCCGTCGTGATGGTCGTGGGCGTCAACGGCACCGGCAAGACCACCACCTGCGGCAAGCTCGCCCGGGTGCTCGTCGCCGACGGCCGCACCGTGCTGCTCGGCGCCGCCGACACGTTCCGCGCTGCCGCCGCCGACCAGCTGCAGACCTGGGGATCGCGGGTGGGGGCCGACACGATCCGCGGCCCCGAGGGCGGCGACCCGGCGAGCGTCGCGTTCGACACCGTGAAGCAGGGCATCGAGCGCAAGGTCGACACCGTCCTCATCGACACCGCGGGCCGGCTGCACACCAAGGTCGGGCTGATGGACGAACTCGGCAAGGTGAAGCGGGTCGTCGAGCGGCAGGGGCCGGTCGACGAGACGCTGCTGGTGCTCGACGCGACCACCGGCCAGAACGGCCTGATCCAGGCGCGCGTCTTCACCGAGGTCGTCGATGTCACCGGGATCGTGCTGACCAAGCTCGACGGCACTGCGAAGGGCGGCATCGTCATCAGCGTGCAGCGCGAGCTCGGCGTGCCGGTGAAGCTGATCGGGCTGGGCGAGGGGGCCGACGACCTCGCGCCGTTCGAGCCGGAGACCTTCGTCGACGCACTCCTGGGTGAGGTCTGATACCGCGATGAAGGCGCTCTACAAGCCGGCAGCGTCGCCGGGGTTCGAGCTCACCGACCGTCCCGAGCCCGAGGCCGGCCCCGGTGAGGTGAAGATCCGCGTCCTGCGCACCGGCATCTGCGGCACCGACCTGCACATCGAGGCCTGGGACGACTGGGCGGCCGGCGCCATCGACGTGCCGCTGGTGCCCGGGCACGAGTTCTGCGGCGAGGTGGTGGCCGTCGGCCCCGGCGTCCGCGACGTCACCGAGGGCGACCTCGTGTCGGGGGAGGGGCACGTCGTCTGCGGCACGTGCCGCAACTGCCGGGCCGGGCGGCGGCACCTGTGCATCCGCACGTCCTCGATCGGCGTCAACCGCGACGGCGCATTCGCCGAGTACGTCGTGCTGCCCGAGTCGAACGTCTGGGTGCACCACACTCCCGTCGACCCCGACCTCGGCGCGATCTTCGACCCGTTCGGCAACGCGGTGCACACCGCGCTGTCGTTCCCGCTCGTCGGCGAGGACGTGCTCATCACCGGGGCCGGGCCGATCGGGCTGATGGCGGCCCAGGTGTGCCGGCACGTCGGGGCCCGCTTCGTCGTCATCACCGACGTCTCGCCGTACCGGCTCGAACTCGCCCGCTCGATGGGGGTCGACCTCGCGCTCGACGTGTCGAGCGAGACGGTGGCCGACGCGCAGCACCGCCTCGGCATGGTCGAGGGCTTCGACGTGGCGCTCGAGATGAGCGGCCACCCCTCGGCGCTGCCCGACGTGATCGACAACCTCAACCACGGTGGCCGCATCGCCATGCTCGGCCTGCCGAGCACGCCGATCGAGATCGACTGGGCCCGGGTCGTCACCCACATGATCACCATCAAGGGCATCTACGGCCGCGAGATGTACGAGACCTGGTATGCGATGAGCGCGATGCTGCGGTCGGGGCTCGACATCTCCGGCGTCATCACGCACCGCTTCCCGGCCACCGAGTGGGCCGAGGGCTTCGCCACCGCGCGCGGCGGCCGGTGCGGCAAGGTTGTTCTCGACTGGACGGAGGTCGGCTGATGTACGGAACCGTGGGCCGCGAGCTGGAGGCGACGCTCGCCGAGATCCGCGAGGCGGGCCTCTACAAGCACGAGCGGCAGCTGGCCTCGCCGCAGTCGGCGCACGTGACGAGCGGCGGCCGCGACGTGCTGAACTTCTGCGCCAACAACTACCTCGGTCTGGCCGACCACCCGGCGGTCGTCGCCGCGGCGAAGCAGGCGCTGGACACGTGGGGCTTCGGCATGGCCAGTGTGCGCTTCATCTGCGGCACCCAGACCCAGCACACCGAACTGGAGCGGCGGCTCTCGCAGTTCCTCGGCACCGACGACACGATCCTGTTCTCGTCGTGCTTCGACGCCAACGGCGGCGTGTTCGAGGTGCTGTTGGACGAGCGCGACGCGGTGATCAGCGACGAGCTGAACCACGCGTCGATCATCGACGGCATCCGGCTGTGCAAGGCCACCCGCAAGCGCTACAAGAACCGCGACATGGCCGATCTCGAGCAGCAGTTGAAGGACACCGTCGATGCGCGGCGCCGGCTGGTCGTCACCGACGGCGTCTTCTCGATGGACGGCTACCTGGCTCCGCTCGACGAGATCTGCGACCTCGCCGAGCGCTACGACGCGCTGGTCATGGTCGACGACTCGCACGCCGTGGGCTTCGTCGGCCCGAACGGGGCCGGCACGCCGGATCTGTTCGGCGTGCCGGACCGCGTCGACATCAACACCGGCACCCTGGGCAAGGCGCTCGGCGGCGCCTCCGGCGGCTACGTCAGCGCCCGGGCCGAGATCGTCGAACTGCTGCGGCAGCGCGCGCGGCCCTACCTGTTCAGCAACGCCGTCGCGCCGTCGGTCGTGGCCGGATCGCTGGCCGCCCTCGACCTCGTCACCCGGGGCGGCGGCGAACGCGACACGCTGAAGGCCAACGCCGAGAGGTTCCGGCGCCGGATGGGCGAGGAGGGATTCGACCTGCTGCCGGGCGGGCACCCGATCGTCCCGGTGATGTTCGGGGACGCCGTCGTGGCCGGCAAGGTGGCCGACGCGATGCTCGCGCACGGCGTGTACGTGATCGCGTTCAGCTACCCCGTCGTGCCGCAGGGGCGGGCCCGCATCCGCGTGCAGCTCTCGGCGGCGCACTCGACCGAGGACGTCGAGACCTGCGTGCGTGCGTTCGTCGCCGCCCGGGCCGAGGTGCTCGGCTCCTCGAACGGTTGAGTGGCGACTCCCGGCGTCGAGTGGCGCGCAAGTACGCGCCATTCAACGAACGTCTCGCCACTCAACGGGCGGGGGGACGGCTACGAGGCGAGGATCGCGTCGTGGACGTACTGCGCGAGGCCGGGGGCCACGTCGTCGTAGGTGCGGCGGAAGCGCTCGTCGGCGAGGTACAGCTCGGCCAGCCCGCGATGGATCTCGGGCGTGCAGTCGTAGAACCACTTGGTGATGTGGGTCCGGTGCGCGGCCGCCAGCGCGACGACGCCGGGATCGGTGACCGGTAGGCCGGCCCGCATCGCGTCGGCGAAGGCGGTGCGGTTCGCCTCCTCCTCCCGCTTGATCTGGATCCAGTCGTCCTTCGTGTAGGCCGCGGTGCGCCGCTGCGACTGCGTCCACGCCTCCGTCTCACCCCACCGCTGCTCGGCCTCCTCGGCCCATTCGCCGCCGAGCTCGTTCGTGCCGAAGATCTCGAACTGCTCCTCGGGCGTCAGCGAGATTCCCATCGTGCGCGCCTCCATCTCCTTCTCCAGCGCCTCGAGCAGGTGCTCGTGACGCGCCATGCGCGCGCGCAGCAGCCGGTGCTGCGCGCGTAACCGGTCGTCGGTGCCCGCGGCCGGATCGGCGAGCATCGCGGCGATCTCGTCCAGCCCGAAGTCCAGCTCGCGGTAGAACAGGATCTCCCGCAGCCGGGCCAGATCGGCCGCGGCGTAGCGGCGATGGCCGGCCGCGGTGCGCCCGCTCGGCCGCAGCAGGCCGACGCTCTCGTAGTGGTGCAGGGTGCGGACCGACACGTGGGCCAAGCGGGCCACCTCGCCGATCGGGTACTCGTGCTGTCCGGTCACGGAGACCACTGTGCAACCTCACGCTGCGTCAGGGTCAAGCTCACACCGGGTCGGGTGCGTCGGTTACACGCGTGAAACACGGGTGTCGGTCCGGCGAAACCTCGGACCGACAACCTTCAGGCCAAGCGCGCGCCCCTGCGCGCCTCAACCGACTTGGGGGAGCCCTTCGTGTCTCACCTGTTACTGGCCGCGACGTATGCGCCTTTCGACAGCAAGAACCTGAACGGCGGTGACACCGCCTGGGTGCTCGCCTCCGCCGCGCTCGTGCTGCTCATGACCCCGGCGCTGGCTTTCTTCTACGGCGGCATGGTCCGGGCCAAGCACGTGCTGGCGATGCTGATGCAGAACTTCGCGGCGATCGCCATCGTCAGCGTGACCTGGATCGTCATCGGCTTCACGTGGGCCTTCGGCGGCGACGGCAAGTACCTGGGTGACCTGCACTTCTTCGGGATGCAGAACATCAACGACGTCGTGCCGACCCTGGGCAGCGCCCAGACGACGCCGACGATGGTCTTCGTCGCCTTCCAGCTGACGTTCGCGATCATCACGCCGGCCCTCATCACCGGCTCGACGGCCGACCGGTGGAAGTTCGGCGCGTTCGCTGCCTTCGTCACGATCTGGTCCGTGGTCGTGTACGCGCCGGTCGCGCATTGGGTGTTCGACGGCTACGGCTGGCTGAACCGCTCGCTCCTGCCGTCGGAGCACGGCCACTTCTTCGCCGAGGACTTCGCCGGTGGAACGGTGGTGCACATCAACGCCGGCGCGGCCGGGCTGGCGATGGCCCTCGTGCTCGGCAAGCGCCGCGGCTGGCCGAAGACGAACATGCGCGGCCACAACATCCCGTTCGTGATGCTCGGCGCCGGCCTGCTGTGGTTCGGCTGGTTCGGGTTCAACGCCGGATCGGCGCTGACCGCGAGCAACCTCGCCGGCTTCGCCTGGGTCAACACGAACACCGCCACGGCCACCGCGCTGCTCGGCTGGATCATCGTGGAGAAGATCAAGTACGGGAAGTGCACCGCCCTCGGCGCCGCGTCCGGTGCGGTCGCCGGTCTGGTCGCGATCACCCCGTGTGCCGGCTGGGTCAGCCCGATCGGCTCGATCTTCATCGGCCTCATCGCCGGTGCGATCTGCGCCCTCGCGATCGGCATCAAGAACAAGCTCGGCTTCGACGACTCGCTCGACGTCGTCGGCGTCCACTTCGTCGGCGGTTGGGTCGGCACCCTGTGCATCGGGTTCTTCAGCACGACGGGCGCCAACTCGCTGGGCAACAACGGCATCCTCTACGGCGGCGGCGGGCACTACGGTGGCTGGAACCTGTTGGGTCACCAGGCCTTCGCCGCCGGTGTCGTGTCGGTCTTCTCCTTCGTCGCGACGGTCGTCATCGCCCTCGTGGTGAACCTGTTCATCAAGAACCGCGTGACCGAGGAAGAGGAGCTCGAGGGTCTCGACACGTCGATCCACGGCGAGTCGGCCTACGAGTTCGGCCCCCTGGGCGGGACGCTGGGGGGCACGGGTGGCCTGGGCGCGCTGACGGGTTCGCCGAAGGAGAGAGTGGACGCCTAGCTATGACAACCTTCCGTAGGGTGCGGGCAGGCGCAGTGTCTGTCCGGTCGGGTTCCAAGCGAGGAGCGGCATGAAGCAGATCACGGCAGTCGTCAAGCCGTTCAAGCTCGACGACGTCAAGGCGGCCCTCGAGGTGCTCGGGGTGCAGGGCCTCACGGTGAGCGAGGTGCAGGGCTTCGGCCGGCAGCGCGGTCACACCGAGGTCTACCGCGGCGCGGAGTACACCGTCGACTTCGTGCCGAAGGTGCGCATCGACGTCGTGGTGTCCGACGGCGACGTCGACAAGCTGCTCTCGGCGATCGTCGAGGCGGCGCGGACCGGGAAGATCGGTGACGGCAAGGTGTGGGTCACGCCCGTCGAGGCCCTGGTGCGCGTGCGCACGGGGGAACGCGACGCCGACGCCATCTAGATGTCGTCCAGTGCGGTCCGGGCCGGCGTTCTCGAACGCCGGCCCGGACTCGTGGGTGCGCCGCTGCGGCAGGCGCTCGCCGAGGCCTACGACGGGTGGCTGCAGACGCTGCTCGAACCCCGTGACAACGTCGCGCTCGTCGCGGTGGGCGGCCTGGGCCGGCGCGAACCGGCGCCGTACTCCGACCTCGACCTCGTCCTGCTGTACGAGGGCAAGGTCGCCGGGCTGTCCGACCTGGCCGACGCGGTCTGGTACCCGATCTGGGACAGCGGGATCAGCCT
This sequence comes from Jatrophihabitans sp., assembly GCF_036000465.1. Taxonomy (GTDB): domain Bacteria; phylum Actinomycetota; class Actinomycetes; order Mycobacteriales; family Jatrophihabitantaceae; genus Jatrophihabitans. The sequence continues at coordinate 59,838 of NZ_DASYFV010000005.1, forward strand.
CGACCACTCGGTGCGCACTCCCGACCAGGCGCTGGCCGTAGCCAAGGACGACCTCAAGGCGCTGCTCGGGCTGCTCGACATCCGCCACATCGCCGGCGACGCCGGGCTGACCGCCCGGGTGCGCGGCAGCGTCCTCGACACGTGGCGGGCCACGGCGGCCAAGCGGCTGCCGGAGATGCGCTCGCTGTCGAGGGAGCGGTGGGCCATCGCCGGCGAGGCGGCCTTCCTGCTCGAACCGAACCTGAAGGAGTCGCGGGGCGGGCTGCGCGACGCGCAGGCGCTGCACGCGCTGGCCGCGGCCCAGCTCGTCGACTACCCGGTCTGGGTCCGGGAGGCCTACCCGGTGCTGCTCGACGTCCGGGGCGAGCTGCACCGGCTCACCGGCCGGTCCGAGGACGTCCTGCGCCAGCAGGAGCACGACGGCGTGGCGGCGGCGCTCGGCTACGAGGACGGGGCGGCCGACGACAACCCCGGCGGCTACGAGCAGCAGGCCCGCGACGTGCTGCTGCGCCGCGTCAACGAGGCCGCCCGCTCCATCGCCCACGCCCTCGACGTCGCGTGGCGGCGCATCGGGTCGACCGAGTCGCGCGCGCCGAAGCGGCGCCTGTTCGGGGCCTCCCGCACGCCGGGCGAGCGGGTCGGCCTGGCCAAGGACGTCGTGTCGCAGGACGGCGAGGTCGTGCTCGCCCGCGACGCCGACCCGTGGGCCGACCCCGGTCTCGTGCTGCGCGTCGCCCGGGCCGCGGCCGAGAACGACCTGCCCATCGCCCCGTTCGCGCTCGAGCGGCTGGCCGCGGAATCGGCGCCGCTGCCGACGCCGTGGCCCGCCTCGGCCCAGGACGACCTGCTGGCCGTCCTAGGCACCGGGCAGCCGGCCATCGCCGTGCTCGAGGCGCTCGACCAGGCCGGGCTGCTCGTCGCGCTGATCCCGGAGTGGGACGCCGTCCGCTGCCGGGCCCAGCACAACCCGGTGCACCGCTTCACCGTCGACCGGCACCTGCTCGAGACCGCGGCGGCCGCGGCCGACCACGACGGCGACGTGAGCCGGCGTGACCTGCTGATCCTGGGCGCGCTGCTGCACGACATCGGCAAGGGGTTCCCCAGCCCGGACCACTCGATCATCGGGGCCGAGCACACCGAGATCATCGCGAAGCGGATGGGCTACGACGGCGACGACCTCGCCCTCATCGTCGGGCTCACCCGGCACCACCTGCTGCTGCCCAATACCGCCACCCGCCGCGACCTCGACGACCCGATGACCATCGAGATCGTCCGCGAGTGCGTGGGCGACTCCGCCGAGCTGCTCGAACTGCTGGTGCCGCTGGCCAAGGCCGACGCCCGGGCGAGCGGCCCGGCGGCGTGGAGCGACTGGAAGGCCCGCCTCATCGCCGATCTGGCCGGGCGGGCCCGGGCGGCCATCGGCGGCACCCGGCCGGCCGGTGTCAGCGCCCTGGACGACGAGCGGCGGGCGCTGGCCGGGGCCGGGGAGCTGGCCGTCGTCATCCACGACTCCGAGGTCGTCGTCGCGGCGCCCGACGCCGCCGGCATCCTCTACCGCACGGCGGGGGTGCTCGCGCTGCACGCGCTCGACATCCGCGAGGCCTCGATCCGCACGCACGGCGACATGGCGGTGAACCGGTTCGTGGTCCACCCGCGGTTCGGGCAGATGCCCGACCCGATGCTGGTGCGCAGCGATCTGGCCCGGGCCATGAAGGGCGAGCTCGGCCTGGCCGAGAAGCTGGCCGAGAAGGAGCGCACGTACTCGCGCCGCCCGGCCGGGGCGCCGCACCGGCGCCCGACCGTGCTCTGGTTCGACGATTCGGCCGACGCCACCGTCGTCGAGTTCCGCGGCGAGGACGAGATCGGGCTGCTCTACCGCACGACCGCGGCCCTCGAGCGCACCGGCCTGGACGTCCGGTCGGCCCACGTGTCCTCGACCGCGGGCATCGTGGTCGGCACCTTCTACATCACCCGCGCGGACGGCAGCCTCATCCCGCCCGAGGACCGCTCGGGCGTCGAGACCGAGCTGCGCACCGCCTGGCCCGCCTGAGGGGTGTCGCGAAGTTCGTCACAGGCACTGCGTTGCGGTGACCGCGAAACCTGAAGGTAATCTGGAGCCGCTGTGCGGGCCGATGTCGTCCCGGTCGGGCCCGTTGCGGTCCGAGAGGACCCGATTCATCGACTCGAACCCCTGGAGCTTGCGTGCGCGACGTCGATCAGGCTGCCTTCGGAATGCCGTTCTCCGCCTTCCCGCCCGCGCAGGGCCTCTACGACCCGGCGAACGAGCACGACGCGTGCGGCGTCTCCTTCGTCGCCGACCTGCACGGCCGGGCCAGCCACCAGATCGTCGCGCACGCGCTCACCGCCCTGCACAACCTCGACCACCGCGGCGCCGCGGGCGCCGAACCGTCGTCGGGCGACGGCGCCGGCATCACCGTGCAGATCCCCGACGCGTTCCTGCGCGCCGTCGCCGACGTCGAGCTGCCGCCGGTCGGCTCGTACGCCGTCGGCAACGCCTTCCTGCCGGTCGACGACGAAGCGCTGGCCGAGGTCGTCGCGATCATCGAGGCCACCGCGGCCGGGGAGAACCTCACCGTGCTCGGCTGGCGCGAGCTGCCGATCGTCCCCGACGACCTGGGCCCGACCGCCCGCAGCGTCATGCCGCGCTTCCGCCAGCTCTTCGTGGCCGGTGGCGCGGGCGAGAGCGGGCTCGCGCTCGAACGCATGGTCTACGCGCTGCGCAAGGTCAGCGAGCGGCGGGCCCGCGAGGCCCAGCACGAGCTGTACTTCCCGTCGCTGTCGTGTCGCACCCTCGTCTACAAGGGCATGTTCACGACCGACCAGCTCGGCGTGTTCTTCCCCGACCTCACCGACCCGCGCTTTCAGAGTGCGATCGGGCTGGTGCACAGCCGCTTCTCGACGAACACCTTCCCGTCCTGGCCGCTGGCGCACCCGTACCGCTACATCGCGCACAACGGTGAGATCAACACGATCCGCGGAAACCGCAACTGGATGCGCACCCGCGAGGCGCTGCTGGAGTCCGACCTCATCCCGGGTGACCTGAAGCGGCTGTTCCCGATCTGCACGCCCGACGCGAGCGACTCGGCGACCTTCGACGAGGTGCTCGAACTGCTGCACCTCGGTGGGCGCAGCCTGCCGCACGCGGTGCTGATGATGATCCCGGAGGCGTGGGAGAACAACCCCGACATGGACGCCACCCGGCGGGCGTTCTACGAGTTCCACTCCTGCGTCATGGAGGCGTGGGACGGCCCGGCCTGCGTCAACTTCACCGACGGCACGGTCATCGGCGCCGTCCTCGACCGGAACGGCCTGCGCCCCGGACGCTGGTGGCAGACCACCGACGGCCTCGTCGTGCTCGGCAGCGAGTCGGGCGTGCTCGACCTCGACCCGGCCTCGATCGTGGCCAAGGGCCGCCTGCAGCCCGGCCGCATGTTCCTGGTCGACACCGCCCAGGGCGTCATCCGCTCCGACGAGGAGTTCAAGGCCGAGCTGGCCGCCGAGCACCCGTACGCCGAGTGGCTGCACGCCGGGCTGATGAACCTCGACGAGCTGCCCGAGCGCGAGCACGTCGTCTTCACGCACGAGTCGGTCACGCGGCGCCAGCAGATCTTCGGCTACACCGAGGAGGAGTTGCGCGTCATCATCGGCCCGACCGCCGCCGCCGGCGCCGAGCCGATCGGCTCGATGGGCACCGACACGCCCGTCGCGGTCATGTCGAAGCGTCCGCGCATGCTGTTCGACTACTTCACCGAGCTGTTCGCGCAGGTGACCAACCCGCCGCTCGATGCCATCCGCGAAGAGATGGTGACGTCGCTGGCGGGCGCGATCGGACCGGAGCTCAACCTGCTCACGCCCGGTCCGGCATCGTGCCGGCAGATCGTCATTCCGCGCCCGGTGCTCGACAACGACGAGCTGGCCAAGATCTGGCACGTCAACGCGGACGGTGACCTGCCCGGGTTCCAGTGCGCGCTCATCGACGGCCGGTTCCGTGTGTTCGGCGGCGCCGAGGCGCTGACGGCCGCGATCGAGCGGGTGCGCCGCGAGTGCTCGCAGGCGATCGCCGCAGGCGCGCGGATCTTGATTCTGTCCGACCGTGACTGCGACGCCGACCACGCGCCGATTCCGGCGCTGCTGCTCACCTCCGCAGTCCACCAGCACCTCGTGCGGACGGGTCAGCGCACCAAGGTCGGGCTCGTCATCGAGACCGGTGAGGCGCGCGAGGTGCACCACATCGCGCTGCTCATCGGATACGGCGCAGCGGCGGTCAACCCCTACCTCGCGTTCGAGTCGATCGACGACCTGGTGTCGTCGGGCGCGATCCGCGGGGTGAGCGCCGAGCAGGCGATCGCGAACTACGTCAAGGCGCTGTCGAAGGGCGTCTTGAAGGTGATGTCGAAGATGGGCATCTCGACGATCGCGTCCTACACCGGCGCGCAGGTGTTCGAAGCGTTCGGGCTTGCCCAGCCGCTGGTCGACGAGTACTTCGGCAGCACGCCGTCGCGGCTGGGCGGTGTGGGGCTGGACGTGATCGCAGAGGAGGCCGCCGCGCGACACGCGACGGCGTATCCGCTCGTCCCGACCGCGAAGGCACATCGCCGGCTCGATGTCGGCGGTGAGTACCAGTGGCGCCGCGAGGGTGAGATCCACCTGTTCAACCCCGAGACGGTGTTCTTGCTGCAACACGCGACGCGGCAACGGCGTTTCGAGCTGTTCGAGGAGTACACCGACAAGGTCGAGCGGCTCAACCGCGAGGGCGGCACGCTGCGCGGGCTCTTCGAGTTCGCGCCCGACCGTCCGCCCGTCCCGATCGACGAGGTCGAGTCGGTCGCCGACATCGTGAAGCGGTTCGCGACCGGGGCGATGTCGTACGGGTCCATCTCTGCCGAGGCGCACGAGACGTTGGCGATCGCGATGAACCGCATCGGCGCCAAGTCGAACAGCGGCGAGGGCGGCGAGGACGCCGACCGGTTCGTCGCCGACGACAACGGCGATCTGCGTCGCTCGGCCGTGAAGCAGGTGGCGTCCGGCCGGTTCGGCGTCACGTCGCACTACCTGGTGAACGCCGACGACCTTCAGATCAAGGTGGCCCAGGGCGCGAAGCCCGGCGAAGGTGGCCAGCTGCCCGGCTACAAGATCTATCCGTGGATCGCGCGCACGCGGCACTCGACGCCCGGCGTCGGGCTCATCTCGCCGCCGCCGCACCACGACATCTACTCGATCGAGGATCTCGCCCAGTTGATCCACGATCTGAAGAACGCCAACGCGCAGGCGCGCGTGCACGTGAAGCTGGTGAGCGAGGCCGGTGTCGGCACGGTTGCCGCCGGGGTGTCGAAGGCACACGCCGACGTCGTGCTGATCTCGGGTCACGACGGCGGGACGGGCGCTGCACCGCTCACCTCGTTGAAGCACGCCGGCCTGCCGTGGGAACTCGGGCTGGCGGACACGCAGCAGACCCTGCTGCTCAACGGCCTGCGCGACCGCATCACCGTGCAGGTCGACGGCGCGATGAAGACCGGCCGTGACGTTGTCATCGCCGCGCTGCTGGGAGCCGAGGAGTACGGCTTCTCGACCGCGCCGCTGATCGTGAGCGGTTGCGTGATGATGCGGGTGTGTCACCTCGACACGTGCCCGGTCGGCGTCGCGACGCAGAACCCGGAGCTGCGCAAGCGATTCACCGGCAAGCCCGAGTTCGTGATCACGTTCTTCGAGTATGTCGCCGAGCAGGTCCGCACGATCCTCGCCTCACTCGGGTTCCGGTCCCTGGACGAGGCGATCGGTCAGGTCGGCGTGCTCGACACGGCGAAGGCGATCGACCACTGGAAGGCGGCCGGGCTCGACCTGACGCCGATGCTGGGGACGCCGGCCACCCCGTACGGCCCTGCAATGCGCAAGGTGCGCGAGCAGGAACACGGGCTCGACGCGGCACTCGACAACACCCTCATCCAGCTCTGCGAGGGCGCGCTGCTCGACGGCTCGCCGGTGCGCCTCGACCTGCCCGTACGCAACGTGAACCGCACGGTCGGCACGATGCTCGGCTCGCTGGTCACGCGCCGCTACGGTGCCGACGGGCTGCCCGACGGCACGATCGACATCACCTTCAGTGGTTCGGCGGGGCAGTCGTTCGGGGCGTTCGTGCCGCGGGGACTGACCTTGCGGTTGATCGGCGACGCGAACGACTACGTCGGCAAGGGCCTGTCGGGCGGCGTGCTCGCCGTCCGTCCGCACCCCGCCGCCGGGTTCGTCGCGGAAGACAATGTGATCGCCGGCAACGTGATCGCCTACGGAGCCACGTCCGGGTCGATCTTCCTGCGCGGCGTCGTGGGCGAGCGCTTCTGCGTGCGCAACTCCGGCGCGACGGTGGTCGCCGAGGGCACCGGTGATCACGCGCTCGAGTACATGACCGGGGGAGTGGCGGTGATCCTCGGCGAGGTGGGCCGCAACCTCGGCGCGGGCATGTCCGGCGGCTATGCCTACGTGCTCGATCTCGACGAGGGCCAGGTGAACACCGAACTGGTCGACATCACCCCGGTCGATCGTGAGCACGCCGCTGTGCTGCGCGGGATCGTCGAGCAGCACCGGACCCACACCGATTCACCGGTCGCGGCAGCGCTACTGGCCGACTGGGCGACCGCGTCGCAGCGGTTCAGCGTGATCGTTCCCCGTGACTTCCAGCGTGTCGTCGAAGCTACCGCCCGGGCCGAGGCCAACGGCGAGGACGTCGACAAGGCCGTGATGGCCGCCGCGCGGACATAACCCCCTCCCGTCCCCGACAGTGGTTAGTTTTGGACACAGTGGTTAGTTGTAACTGACCACTGTGGCCCGAACTGACCACTGTCATCGGGACTGGGGCAGTAGGTCCTACGCTTGACTCATGCGTCGCGCGAAGATCGTCTGCACGCTCGGTCCGGCGACCGACACCGTCGAGCGCTGCCGTGCGCTCGTCGAGGCGGGCATGGACGTCGCGCGGCTGAACTTCAGCCACGGTGCCCACGCCGACCACGGGCGCCGGTACCACGAGGTTCGGCAGGCGGCCGCCGCGGCCGGACGCAACGTTGCTGTGCTCGCCGACCTCCAGGGCCCCAAGATCCGCATCGGCCGCTTCGCCGAGGGCCCGGTCACCTGGGCGACCGGCGAGCGGGTGCGCATCACCGTCGAGGACGTCGCCGGAACGCACGACCGGGTGTCGACCACGTACAAGGAACTGGCCGACGATGTTCGTCCGGGCGACCGACTGCTGGTCGACGACGGCAACGTCGCGCTCGTCGCCGTCGAGATCGAGAACGGCACCGACGTCGTCTGCGACGTGCTCGAGGGCGGCGTCGTGAGCGACAACAAGGGCCTGTCGCTGCCGGGTGTCGCAGTGAGCGTGCCGGCGTTGTCGGACAAGGATGCCGACGATCTCGAGTTCGCGCTGCGCCTCGGCGTCGACTTCATCGCGCTGTCGTTCGTGCGCGCGCCCGAGGACGTCAAACTCGTCCACCGGGTCATGGACGACGTCGGCGTCCGGCGACCCGTGATCGCGAAGATCGAGAAGCCGGAGGCGGTCGACCGCCTCGAAGAGATCGTGCTCGCCTTCGACGGCGTCATGGTCGCGCGCGGTGACCTCGGCGTCGAGATGCCGCTCGAGGCGGTGCCGGTCGTGCAGAAGCGCGCCGTCCAGGTGAGCCGCGACAACGCGAAGCCGGTCATCGTCGCGACGCAGATGCTCGAATCGATGATCACCCACTCGCGGCCGACGCGTGCCGAGGCGTCCGACGTCGCGAACGCGGTGATCGACGGCGCCGACGCGGTGATGCTGTCTGGCGAGACCAGCGTCGGCAAGTATCCCGTGCAGGCCGTCGCGACGATGAGCCGCATCATCACGTCGGTCGAAGCCTCCGGCACCGACGTGCGCGGGCTGATGCACAATCCGCGTACCTCCAGCGGAGCGCTCGTCAAGGCAGCGCGCGACATCGGCGACGCACTCGGAGCAGTCGCGCTGGTGGCGTTCACCCAGACCGGCGACACCGCGAAACGGCTGTCGCGGCTGCAACCTGCGCAACGCCTGCTCGTGTTCACACCCGTCGAGCAGGTGCAACGCCAGATGGCGCTGATCTGGGGCGCCGAGGCGCAGCTGGTGTGGACGGTGAAGACGACCGACGACATGGTGCGTCAGGTCGACACGGCGCTGCTCAACCGCAGCGTGTGCCGCCCGGGTGATCTCGTGGTCATCGTGGCCGGGACGCCGCCGACGACACCCGGTGCGACGAACACGATCCGGGTGCACCACATCGGCGACATCGTCCGTCATGACAGCTGAGCAGGACGGCCAACCGGAACTCGACGCGTTGGTGCACCTGCTCGATCTCGAGCAGATCGAGACCGATATCTTCCGCGGGCAGTGTCATCAGACGCCGATCCAGCGCGTGTTCGGCGGGCAGGTCGCGGTGCAGG
>NZ_DASYFV010000006.1:0-228844 GCF_036000465.1 Jatrophihabitans sp.
CAGATTGGCGGCCATGGGAAACGCTATGGGTGCTGATGATGTCCGGCGGCGGGCCGGCTGGTTCCCGGACTCCCAGGACGATCTGGAGGCCTGGCTCAAGGGGCACCGGGATCGGGCCGAGGCCCGGGGCGAGGACGCGGGCCTGCACCCGGTGATCGTCGAGTTCCAGGAGCTCGTCGACAGCGACCCGGTCGTGCGCATGTACCTCGAGCGCATGATCGAGCAGGTTCCGCGCAACCGGAACTACAGCCAGCGGCACCTGACCGGTGTCGAGCAGATGCTGCGGCTCATCAACGAGGTGCTGACGGTCGCGCCCGAGTTCGGTGACCAGGCGGTGACGCTGCCGCTGGGTGCGATCCTGGACTGGACGATGGGTACCCCGGCCGGCTTCGCCGCGTACCGCGATCCGCGGATCAACGCGATGCTGAAGAAGATTCTCACAGTGTGGTGCGGGTTCCTCGACAGCGCCGACTCTCGCTACGTCCTCAACGACTCACCGACCGGGTGGAAGAGTGACGGGGCACGACAGGCGATCGGCATCGAGGACTACCAACACGACACGGACGACCCGTACTGGGGCTTCACCTCATGGAACGACTTCTTCACCCGCCGCCTGGCCCCGGGCGCGCGTCCGGTGGCCTCGCCGGACGACGACAAGGTCATCGTCAGCGCCTGCGAGTCCACGCCGTATGGCATCAGCACCGACGTGCAGCGCAAGGACCGCTTCTGGATCAAGAGCCAGCCCTACTCCCTGCAGGACATGCTGGCCGACGACGAGTCGGTCGACCAGTTCGTGGGTGGCACTGTCTACCAGGCGTTCCTGAGCGCGACGGACTACCACCGCTGGCACAGCCCGGTCGCCGGGACGATCGTGCGCGCCTGGGTGCAGGAGGGCACCTACTACTCCGAGGCCGACTCCGAGGGCGCCGAGGCGCACGAATCCCCGAACTCTCAGGCCTACCTCGCCCACGTCGCGGCCCGCGCCATCGTGATCATCCAGGCCGACGACCCGGTGATCGGTCTGATGGCCTTCGTGGCCGTCGGCATGTCCGACGTCTCGTCCTGCGTGATCGACCCCGCCATCGCGCCGGGCACACACGTGGCCAAGGGCGGCGAACTCGGCTACTTCCAGTTCGGCGGCTCGACCCACTGCCTGGTCTTCCGCCCCGGTGTGATCGCCGACTTCAGCCTCGACGCCATCCCCCAGCCCCACCTGGCCGACCCGCCGCTGGTGCGCGTCCATACCCGGATCGCCACCGCGAACTAGCGGCGCGACATGCCGTCACCGCGCGGCGCCACGATCACTCGCCCCTCCCACACCGGGTAGTCCTCCGCCAGCGTGAACTGTCCAGTTCGGCGTCCCTTCATCCGAGGGCCTGGACCGGGCCGGAACGAACCATCTGCGCAGCCGTGCTCGCCCGGGCAGCCCGCACCGATCGACGGCTCCCGAGCGCGCAGATAGCGTGACGCAGGTGGCGGGTGATCTCCGGGACTACGACGTCTGGCATGCAGGTTACGACGATCCCAATTCGACGCTGTCGTGGCGATTGCAGCGAGTGCAGACGGTGATCGGCAGGGTGTTGGACACTACGGACGGTCCGATTCGGATGGTCAGTGCCTGCGCTGGCGACGGGCGCGACATCGTGGGTGTGCTGTCCCAACGCGACGACGCCGCCCGGGTACGCGCGACGTTGCTCGAGCTCCACCCTGTTGTCGCCGAACGGGCGCGTGCGGCGGCTGTCATCAGCAACCTGGCGGACAGCGTCGAGGTCCGTTGCGTAGACGCGGGATCCAGTGACGCCTACGCCGACATCGCACCTGCCGATCTGGTTCTCTTGGTTGGGATCTTCGGCAACATCAGTGACCAGGACATGAGGGCCACCGTCGCCGCCGGCCCGCAACTGTGCACGGCCGGCGCGACGTTGATCTGGAGCCGCGGACGGGGTGGCGGCCTGGTTGATCGAAACGAGGAGGTCCGATCCTGGTTCGGCGCTGCCGGCTTCACCGAGATCGGTTACGTGACGCTCGACCGGGGCAGCCGGCCGGCAATCGGCGTCGTCCGCTACGACGGGCCACCCGTCGCGCTGGTCCCGGGTCGGCGGCTGTTCACCTTCGAGCGGTGACGCAGCGCATCGAGGTCCGTCCCGATCGCGCCGAGACTCCTCCTATTTTGCGCGCGGCGTCACGCCGAGCCGCCGTCACCGGCTTTGTGGCCGCGACGGTGCTCGCGCGCAAGAGGCTGGTGACCTCGTAGATCGCGATCGCAGGGTCGCCGCGAACGCGTGACAGACATTGGGGGTGTCGCGATGAGTGGGTGCCGCTGATGGTTCAGCGGCACCCACGTCGGTGCTTACGGGGTGGTCGTGGCGCAGACGACCCAGACCTGGAGTGTCAACTGGTTGGCGTCGGTGAAGAAGTCGTTGCCGCGGCTGATGGCGTCGACCCAGGCGGGGGTCATGTCGACGGTCGTGGTGATCTCCCAGCCGACTCCGCCGATCGTCGGCGCTCCGCCGCTGATCTTGACGCTGCCGCCATTGAGTCCGTCGCTGAGGATCTCGCCACTGCCGCTGAGGGCGTGCTTGTGTGCGGGGCAGGTAGCGGTCGCGGTGTCGCCGGTGTTCATGCCGCTGGTCGTCGTGGTGACGATTTCGTAGCCGGTGACGCCGGAGGTTCCGGTAGGGCCGGCCGGGCCGGTTGCGCCGGTGAGCCCCTGCGAGCCGGTGTCACCTTGGATACCCTGCGGTCCCTGGACGCCCGGGGTTCCCTGGGCCCCTTGCGGGCCGACGGGGCCGGCCGGGCCGACGGGCCCTGTCTGGTTGAACGCGATGGCCGTGGTGCCGGTGGGACATCCGGTTCCGGCGGCGGGATCGAGCAGGTGCAGGATCTTCAACGGCGACGTGGTGTTGTAGCAGCCGTGGATCACTCCGTCGGAGCCGGGGATTCCGCTGCTGGTACTCGCCCAGGCCAGCGCTCCACCTCCCATCAGAGTCGCCGTGGCGAGTAGCGCGGCGAGTCGAGTGAGCCGTCTTGAGAGATGCGGCGAGTTGATGTTCATGGTCTCTCCTGTGGTGGTGGGTCGGGCATCCGGGTCGGACCGGCGAGTGGGAATCAGAGACGGCCGGCGGCGAGCCGGGCGAGGGCGAGTACCGGCACCGTGGGCGGGTCGAGTGCGGCTTGCTTCGTGATCGTCACGACGAGGAGGGCGTCGCCCTTGTTGGCGTAGATCCCAGCGGTGTGCGGTGCGGTGACTTCGAAGGCCCGATCACCCACTCCAGCGATGTCGACGGCGCGGACGTTCTGGCCGGCCCTCTGGTGGCTGTGCACGATGTCGTACCCGGCCCGCCCGCGCGAGGGTGTGAGGTTCACGAGGAGGAACTGGGTCTGATACGTGCCGTACTGGCATTGGGTCGACCCGTAGCTGGAGAAGGCGCTTCCGCGGCCGGGGTCGCTGCCCAGCGCGGTCGCGGCGTCGTGTTCGGTCACCAGCGCGCAGGCGCTGCCACTTCCTGCTGAGGCGGTGCCGGCGGCCGATGTCGATGCGAGGTCAGCTGTAGCCGTCGTGGGCATGGCGGACAGCGCGGAGCTGGGCGAGCCGGCGGTCGACGACAGCGGGGGCGTGACGGTTCGGCCGGGTGAGCTGCCGCTACCGCAGGCGGCGAGCAGCGTGCACGCGGTCAGGCCGCTCGCCAGGGCAACCACCCGGTGCTGGGTGCGGGTCGTCATCATCATCGGGCTCTCCATTGATCGACTGTCACGGGGTGTCTGGCCGGCGCGACAGCAAGGCGTCGGCGCCGTGGAGGATGAGTAGCTTCGCGTCGGTGATCCGGTCGAAGGGGAATCCGGCGAGGTTGTTCAGTGCGCGGACGGCGTCGGAGGATGGTGCCTGGAAGAGGCAGAAGCAGGTGTCCTCGTCGGGCAGGTACGCCGAGTACAGGTAGCGCGTACCGGTGTCGATCTGCCCCCGCTCGGCGCAAAGACCCGAGGTCCGCGCAGTGAATGCGGCGAGTTCGCCCGCCGCAGCCGGCGTGACGTACCGCTCCACGAAGTACGTCCGCTGAGGCTCATCTCGGCAGTCGGGAGGGGGCGAGATCATGCCCGAGACGCTAGGAGCGAGTGTTACCGGAGCGCGTCGGTGGAACTACGCAACCTTGCTCACTGGGCGTGAAGACGACTCGCGAGTTCGGTGCGTGAGCGCACACCGAGCTTGCGGTAGATCCGGCCCAGATGGCTCTCGACGGTGCGAACGCTCATGACGAGGGTGGCGGCGACTTCCCGGTTGGTCTGTCCTTGACCGGCCAGGTCGGCGACGCGCTGCTCGACGCGCGTCAGGGCAGTCGTCGCGGTGCGGCCACCGAGGCTGGCGAGCTCGACGTCCGCCCTCGCTGCCGGCCCCGGAGTGCCCAGCTCGACGAAGGTGGCTCGGGCGGCGACGAGTTGCCGTCGGGCATCTCGACGATGCCCGCAGCGGCGCAGGAGGTCCGCGAAGATCAGGCGCGTCTGCGCCCGCTCGAAGGGCATCGGAAGGTGCTGGTGATCTGCGACGGCGGACTCGAGCAGCGCGAGCGCCGGGGCTCTCGCACCGGTCGCGGCGCTCAGGAGTCCGTGACAGCGCCCGGCCAGTGCGGTCGACCACGGCAGTTGATTGGTCCGGGTGCTCACATCGAGCTGTTCGATCAACGTCTCTGCCTCGGCGAGCCGGCCGAGGGTCAGGAGCACGGCGACGGCGTCCGGGTGCGCCCGCAGGATGGCCGGCTCGCGGATGCCCACCTCCTCGGTGGAGATGCGCACCGCGCGGAGGAGATGAGCGGCCGCCGATTCGGTGTTGCCGGCCATCTGCTCGGTCACGCCGAGACTGCGGCTGTGCAGTGCGACGGCGGAGGCGAAGTCCAGGGCGTCGTCGGCGGCGAGGTCGGCTTCGCCCAGCGCGCGGGCCTCATCCAGGCGGCCGAGGTGGGCCAGGATCAGGACGTGGGCCGACGCGGCCATCGGGGCACGTATCCCGGTCCGGACCGCTCGCTCGCGCCCCTCGACCGCATACTCCAGCGCCGGCTCGAACCGGCCGGCCCAGCATTCCAGCGTGGCGAGGTGTCCCAGCGTGTTCGGGAGCGCGCTGTCATCTCCCTCATCGACGGCTGAGGTCTGCACCTGCTGGAGCCACGTCCGCGATTCGTCGAAACGGTCCACCACCTTCAGGTACATCCCGAGCACCGGCGCAGCCCGGTCACTGACCGGGACGAGGGGCCCGGCGACCTGCATGGCGACGGCACGCTCGAGCCCCGTCACGTCGAGGCCGCGGCCGAGCCGGCACGCGTGCAGCGCAACGTTCGTGAGGGCGGCGGCAAGCAGCTCGGTCGGCGGAGCGTCGATGGACTCCAGCAGCTCCACCGCGCGTTCGGCGTGAGAGAGGTCTGTGGTTGCCCCGGACGGGCTCGTGTCGGCGAGGGTGACGTAGCAGCGTGCCCGCAGGAGCGGATCGTCACCGGCCTCGGTCATGGCCCGCGCGCACAAGGCGGCGACGGTCGCGTCTCCGGACTCCCAGGACGCGATCGTCGCCGCCATGAGCAAACCCCGAACACGCAGCGGCCCTCGAGGCGCCTCGTCGAGGCAGGCCTCGATGACGCTGTGTGCCTTGGCGGTGTCGCCGAGCAGGAACTGGTACTCGGCTGCGTCAAGGCTCCGCCGCACGAGTGCGTCGGGCTCGCTCACCGGCGTACGACTGACGGCGAGGTGAGCGAGTTCAGCGGCGGCGTCGAAGCTCCCGCGTGCCCGGGCGTGCCGGCTCGCGGCGTCAAGGGCATCGGCTATCACGGCGGATCGCTCAAGGGAACCGAGCGCCGCATGCCGGGCACGCTCTTCGGGTTGGGTTACCGAAGCTGCGAGTTGCCGGTGCAGTCGCCGGCGGTCATCAGGGGCGAGTGCGGCGTACGGGATGGACGCGAGGAGCGGGTGGAGGAAGTGGATCCGCTCGCCCTCGAACTCCACCAGGCCCGCCGCCGATGCCTCGGTCAGCGCCCGCGAGGATGCCTCGGAATCATCGAACGCCGCGAGGACCGAAGCCACCGTCGGATGGGCCAACGCGGCCGTGACGAGCAGCAACTGGCGAGCCGCTTCGCTCAATCCCTCCAGTCGTTCGGTGACGAGCAGCCTGAGGTCGGCCGGCACGGGAAGGGGTTCGCCGACGTCTGGATCTCGTCCGCGTCGGTGCAGGGCTCGCGCCATCTCCAGGCAGATCATCGGGTTGCCGCCCGTGGCCTCGTGCAGCCGAGTCAACGTCGGTCGGGAGAAGGTGCGGCCCAGCTGGGCGGACACGATGCGCTGGAGAACCCCGACGCTCACGGGACCGACGGTCAGCCGCTGCCCCCGAATGCCCAGGTCCGCCTCCGCGGCTCCGGTGCCGCCAGGCTCGGTCCGGCACGAAACGATCAGGCGCACCGGCTCGTCCGCCAACCGCCGCAGCGCGAACGACAGCGCGCTCCGCGAACTCGCATCCAGCCACTGCACATCATCGACGGCCAGGACCAGCGGCCCAGAACGCGCCAACCCTCGCAGGACGCTCAACACAGCTACGCCCACGACCCGGGTCCCGACCGGTTCGAAGGAATCGCCGGAGCGCAACAACGCTGCCGACAGCGCCTGACCCTGCACGCGCGGCAGCCCGGACAACACGTCACCATCCAGTCCGTCCAGGAGATCCCCCAGACCGGCGAAGGCGAAGGCCCGGTCGGATTCGCTGCAACGACACACCCGGACTGCCACGCCCTCGGCGCGCGCATCGTGCACCACCCGCGACCAGATGGCCGACTTGCCGATGCCGGCCACGCCCTCCAGCACGAGGGAACCCGGTCCGGCAGCGGCAGCGTCCAGGATGAACTGTCGAGCGATCCCCAACTCCGGGTCACGGCCGACGATCGAGTCAAGGGGAAGGTGCACGCGGAGGTCCTCGCCAGCTCGGGTGCACCCGCCCAAGGCGTCATGACCCTCAGCGCGAACGATAGCCCCCACGGGCAGCTCCGCGGACTCGTTACGAACGGCGTGCACGACCAGGCATCGATGGCCGAAGACGAGCACGCTCGGTGCGGTCGGAACGCCGCGTTCCGCGATTCGTAAGCAAGCTCGAGTTGCGAATCGTTGCGTATTCAATAACGTCGGGAACGCGAAGGCAGCCACCGTTTCGGCGGGCACGCCGGAGCCGTCGGGTTCCGACGGGACGCCCGGACGGCCGTGGATCGGGGGGATGACGGCTACCCGGGCGCCCAACCCGGGTCAGGCGTCGTGGCCGGTGAAGCCGGCCATCGAGTCGTAGACCCCGGCCCGGCGCATCCACTCGTCGCGCAGGCGCACCGGCAGCACGCCGCTGAGCACCTTGTTCAGCCGCGAGGTCCACGGGACGATCACGAACGGGCGGCCGCGCTTCATCTCCTGCCAGGCGCTCGCGACGACCTCGTGCGGCTCGAGCATGGGCGTCAGCAGGATGCCCTTCGCGCCCTCGAACATGCCGGTGTCGATGTAGGTCGGGCAGACCGTCGTGACGCGGACGTGCTCGTGGCCGGCCTGCTCGAGTTCGAGGCGCAGCGAATCCGACCAGCCGACCACGGCCCACTTCGACGAGGCGTAGACGGCCATCCGCGGGACGGCGTTCAGCCCGGCCGACGACGCGATGTTGAGGACGCGGCACTCCGCCTCGCCGCTGATCATCGCGGGCAGGAACTCGTGGGCCACGTACATCGGGCCGAGCGAGTTGATCGACATCGTGCGGGTGGCGTCACCGATCGGGTCTTCCCAGAAGTACCCGTTGCCCCGCACGATGCCGGCGTTGTTCACCAGCACGTGAACGTCGCCGACCTCCTGCCGGACGGTGCGGGCGGCCCGGGCCACGGCGGCGTGGGACGCGACGTCGACGACATCGACGTGCACCGAACCGCCCTCGGCCTCGAGTTCGGCCGCGGTGTCCTTCAGCGCGCTCTCGTTGACGTCCCACAGCACGACCTCGGCGGCGTTCTCGGCCACCGCGGTCTGCGCGAACAGCCTGCCCAGCCCCATCGCCGCGCCGGTCACCAGCACGACCTTGCCCTCGACCGACCTCATGCCGGCCAGCGTCGCGCGGTCGTCCTCACCGGCCCAGAGGCCAACGACTCACCGGGCCCGGGCCCGTCTACTCCCGGGTGTCCTCGGTAGAGACGTCCTCGTCCTGGTCCTCCTCGTCACAGGAGAACGGGACGTTGCCGCCGTAGGCGATCGCGAGCATCAACCCGCACTCGTCGGCGACCGACCCGACCGCCTCCATGGCCTGGGCCAGGGCGCCCTGGGTCAGGCCGATCGGGCTCAGCGTCTGCGACACCAGCACGAGATCGTTCACCAGTTGCACCCGCGCCGTGAGCGAGTGGCCCTGGATGTCGTTGAGCTCGCGGTAGAGCTTCATCGACGGTTTGAGGCCGAAGGCGGCGTGGGCGAAGACCCGCACCATCGGCGGCTCGCAGTCGAGCACGGACACCCAGCACATGGCCGTCCCGCGCCGGAAGGCGAAATCGCCGTCGGGGTCCGTCGGCACCTGGCCGAGTTCCCATTCGCGTTGGAGCAACAGCTCCACGTGCGACCTGATCCACATCACATCCGTCATAGCGTCCCTCCCAAGACACCCCCAGACTGCCACTCGGGTGCGACATTTTGGAGATGTCGCGGGATTCGGGACACTCAGTGCCAGTTGCTGATGCGCACGTCGTGCGGCGCCGGCTCGCCCTTCCCGGTCTCGACGAACGCCTTCAGGCTCATCAGGAAGATCGCCCACTTGGTCGAGCAGTGGTGCATGAACGGGACGGCCTCGCGCCAGCCGCGGTGGGCGAACGTGACGACCGTGTACTCGTCCTCGCGATGCAGCTCCCACTCGACGGTCGTGCCGACCCACTCGTCCGGACCGTCGGTCACCTGCCAGACGACGCGGGTGCCGGGGTCGAGTTCGGTGACGCGCATGTCGAAGCCACCGACGGGGAACCGGAAGGCGACGGTGCCGCCGACCGAATCGCTCTCGCCCTCGGTGTCCTCGGTCCACCAGCCGGACAGGCCGTCGATCGTGGTCAGCGCGGACCAGACCTCCGACTGCCCGGCCTCGATGCCGATGCGGTGCAGGATGTCGTTCATCGTTCGTACCTCTTTCTCGGATGGTGTCACTTCTGCTTCTCGGTCTCGATGGCCTCGGCGAGCTGCTTGATGCGCCGCAGGCGGGCGTCCCAGGTGGCGCCGACGGCGGCCAGTTGGGCCACGGCGCGGGCGAACTGCGCGTCGTCGATGCGGTAGCGCATCTCGCGGCCGGCCGGCCGCACGTGCACGAGCCCGACACGGTCGAGCACGCCGAGATGCTTCGCGACGGCCTGCCGGGTGACCGGCAACTGCTCGCTGAGCCGCGTGGCGGTCTCCTCGCCGCCGGCGAGCAGCAGGTCGAGCATCCGGCGTCGGGTCGGGTCGCCGATCGCCGACCACAGCTCGTCGTCGAGCGGCTCCTTCATCGCGACGCCACCAGGTGGGCGGCGCGGGTGGCGATGCGCGGGACGTAGAAGTCCCAGCCCTGCGCGTGATCGTTGTACTGCGCCTCGAGTACGGCGGCGTCCCAGCCCTGCTCGCGGAAGCCGGTCTCGGTCAGGTGCAGGCGCGTGCCGGTGCCCGAGGGCGTGAGCTCGAAGGTAACGAGCAGCGCGTCCTCGAGCCCACGCTCGGCGTAGGCCCAGCGGAAGGAGAACACGCGGGGTGGGTCGGAGTGCACGACCGTGATGGGGACGGTGTCCTCGCGGCCGGTGGCCTCGTCGCGCCAGACGAGCGTGCCCGACGAGCCGGGCGACGGCTCGACGTCGGTCTCGGCGCTCCACCAATCGCGGATGTGCTCGGGCCGGCTGACCACCTCGAAGACGACCTCGGGGGAGGCGTCGATGTAGAGCTCGCGCTCGATGCTGGCGTAGTCCATGGGGTCTCCCGTGATCGCAACGTTTGGTTGCACATCACGATAGGCGCCGTTCGGTCAATGCGCAACCGTTGGTTGCTTCAGGGTGATCTCGCCGCCCGCGCCGACGACCGCGCGATGGTCGACGTTGTAGCGGACGTCGACGATCTCGATCTCCAGGTAGACCAGGTCGCCGTCGGGGGTACGCCAGCGGGCCTCGCCGTAGGTCGGCAGCCGAAGGCCGCGGATGCCGCGGAACCGGGAGAGCGGCGTCGACCAGGGCAGCCGGGTGAACGTCCGGCCGTCGGCCGACGCGCGCATCCGGTCGTCCGAGGCGAAGTCGACGAGATCGCCGTCGGCGTCGAAGACCAGCTCGGCGGTGATCGCCTCGCCGCCCGTGCTCCACGTCGCGCGCACGTGGCGGTCGTCGAGGGTGTGCCAGGAGACCGCGGCGTCGACGAGCGTGGCCGGGGCGAGCACGCACATGTCGTTGAACAGCGTCACCGTCTCCGAGCGGGTGAGCTCGCGTCCGCGGGCGTCGAACAGGGGGACGACCGAGGCCAACCGCCCGCGCATCCGCGCGGCGTGACCGGTGTACTCGTGCAGCACGTCGACGGGCACCCCCGCCATCGTCGCGTCCAGGAGGAAGAACCGGCTCGGGGCGGCGGTGAACGTGTTCACCTGGCGGGCGGTGAACGGCATCCACGGCTTGGCCGCGTCGGCGCGGATCTGGCCGCGCAGCCGCGCGTCCATGGTATGCACGTGCGCCGCACCGACGACGCCGACGCGACGCAGGTAGCGCTGGACCGGAAGCGGCAGGTGCGCGAGATCGCGGTCGACCACGGCGCGACCGTCGGCGGGCGGGGCGACCTGCTCCACGCGCCGCGCGAAGCGGGCCCGCAACCCGAGCCGACCGTCGCGGGCCCAGCCGCAACCGGCCGCCAGCAGCAGCACGGCGTTCGGTGCCGTCGCCGCCCACGTGTCGGACCAGCGCACGACGACGAGGCCCTGCGAGAGCAGTGCTCCCGCTGCGGCGGCGGCCCACCAGCGGGGATCACGCCGGGCCAGGAGCACGCCGCCGGCGACGCACAGCAGCGCGGCCGTCGACCAGGCGGCGGCGGCCGGCGGGCCGACCGGCTCGCGCAGTTGCGGTACGGCCGCCGGCGCGATCGCCTTGACCACGCCGATCAGGTGGAGCGCACCGTGCCCGATCGCGAGGGCGATGACGGCGCGGCGCAGGAACGTGCGCGAGCGGGAGGCGCGGGCGGGCAGGAGCGGGGCCATGCCTCCAGCAGACCGTCCGCCCGACGCCCGGGGCAGGGGCGAACGAGCGCCGCCCCGCGGGTCGTTCGGCCTCGATCAGCTACCGCGGAGCGGGCGGAGCTCGGCCGGAGCGCCGAGCCGGGCCGTGCGGTGCGGCCGGTGGGCGTGATCGCGCCGCTCGACCGCCCGGGCGGGCGACACGCTCGACCCGAGCGACGGGTGGCCGGTGCGGCTCAGCAGCGTGCGGGTGATGTCGCGGACGGTGCCGGGCGGCGTGTACAGGTAGCCCTGCACGAGCGTGCAGCCGAGCCGCTGCAGCACGTCCGCCTGGCTCTTGCGCTCGACGCCCTCGGCGACGACCTCGAGCCCGAGACGGGTGGCGAGGAAGAGGATGCCGTCGACGAGCCGCTCGGCCGCGGGCTCGGTGTCGAGGTTGCTGATGAAGCCGCGGTCGATCTTCAGGCTGTCGAGCTCGATGTTCTGCAGGTGCAGCAGCGACGAGTAGCCGGTGCCGAAGTCGTCGAGCGAGAGCTGCACACCCAGCGCCCGCAGCCGCTGCGTCACGTCGGTCGCCGTCGCGAGGTCGTCGAGCAGGGCCTCCTCGGTGATCTCGAGGACGAGCTGGGTCGGGTCGAGCTCGTTGCGGGCGAGGACGTCGGCGACGACGTCGGGGAAGGCGCGGTCGACGATGGCGCTCGGCGGCACGTTCACCGAGACCTGGAGCGGACGGCCGAACTGGCGGGTCCAGCGGGCGACCTGCGCGGTCGACCGGTCGAGCATGTGCACCGTCAGGTCGCCGAGGGCGCCGGCACGGGCGGCCATCGGGATGAACTCGACCGGCGGCACCGCCCGCCCGTCGTGCTCCCAGCGCGCGAGGGCCTCGACGCAGACGATCTCGCCGGTCGTGATGTCGGCGATGGGCTGGTAGGCGATGTCGATGGCGCCGGACTCGATCGCTCCCACGAGCGGGGCCCGCAGCGCGACGTCGTCAGCGTGCAGCGAGGTCATGGTCGGCTCGTAGCAGGCGAGCCGTCCCTTGCCGGCGCGCTTGGCCGAGTACATGGCGATGTCGGCGTGGGCCAGCAGGACGTCGAGGGTAGGGGTGTTCTCCTCGGGCAGCAGCTGGGTCAGGCCCACGCTCGCCCGGATGGTGACCAGCCCGCCCTCGAGCCGGAACGGGGCCTGCAGCGACTCGACGAGGCGGTCGCCGACGTTGGCCGGCTCGCCGCCGTCCTCGAGCAGCACCGCGAACTCGTCGCCGCCGAGACGGGCCAGGGTGTCGCCGTTGCGCAGCGCGCCGCGCAGCCGGTCGGCGACCCGGATCAGCACCTCGTCACCGGCCGCGTGCCCCATCGTGTCGTTGATGGTCTTGAAGTCGTCCAGGTCGACGAACAGCACCGAGACCGGACGCAGGTCGCGCCCGTGCAGCTCGAGCGCGTGGTCGGCCCGGTTGATGAACAGGGCCCGGTTGGCGAGTCCGGTCAGGGGGTCGTGGAAGGCCTGGTCGTGCAGCTGCGCCTCGCGGGCGGCGACGACGAGCAGCAGCGCCCGGTTCTCGCGCACGGTGAGGTACTGGCGGGTCAGCACCAGCACGAGCCCGACCGAGATGCCGGCGAGTTCCGGTCCGTCGAGGCGGTGGCCCTGCGCGTGCCGCACCCCCAGCGTCGCGGCCGCGGCCAGCAGCGGCAGGTAGGGCAGCATCGTCGCCGTCGCGGCCCGGCCGGTCAGCGTGGTCGGTGCGGCCACGCGGCGCGCACCCGCGTCGACGCCGGCGAGCGCGAGCAGCAGGAAGGCCGCGACCCACCCGATGTCGGTGAGGCTGCCGGTCGAGTAACGGCCCACGGCGTTGAGGTAGGCGAAGCTCGAGTCGGCCACGGCCATCGCGGTCATGGCGACGCTGAGCAGGACGAGCTGGCGGCGATCGGCCTGCGGCCGGCACAGCGCCATGATCGCCAGGCTGAGGATGAGGATGTCGCCGATGGGGTAGGCGAGCGAGACCGCGAACGCGAACGGGGTGTCGCCGCCGCTGCGGGCGACGGCGCCGAGCGTGGTCGCCCACGAGATGGTGATGAGCGACGACACGACGATCCCGCCGTCGAGCAGCCAGCGGGCCCGGCCCTGCGTCCCGTCGGTCGAGGGCAGCAGCCACAGGCCGATCGCCGCCCCGATCGGGAACAGCAGGTAGCCCGCGTCGGCGACGGACGGGAACGGGGTGCCCGAGCCGGTGACGAGTTCGTAGTAGCACCAGACGACCTGGCCGGCGGCCCACATGGCGGCGCCGCCGCCGACCGCGCTCCAGGCGCGGCGGACCCGCCCGCCGGTGCGCCACGCGGCCCACGTCGAGCCGGCCGCCGCGGCGACGGCCGCGCCGAGCTGGGTGAGGTCGTCGAGTTGGCGCACGCGCTCCGCGCCACCGGCGCGCAGCACCAGCAGGACGGCGAAGGCCGCGGTCAGCAGGCAGGCGAGGGACGCCGTCACCCACAGCGCGCGCGAACGCGCGGGAAGGTCCACCCCTGGTGCGTCGTTCATGCGCTGCCCCTGCCGCTGCCCGTCCGTCGAAGTGCGGTCGAGGTCAAGATCGGCCGCGAGCCGGGAAACCTGAGGCCGGAATCCACGGGGCCGGGGCATGGTTGGGGCCTACGTGACGATGACAGTGGAGATCTGGTCCGACGTGGTGTGTCCCTGGTGCTACATCGGGAAACGACGCTTCGAGGCGGGGCTGGCGCAGTTCGCCCACCACGACGACGTCGAGGTCGTGTGGCGCAGCTTCGAGCTCGACCCGAACGCCGCGCCGAGCGGCGCCGGGCAGGGGGAGTACGCGGCGCGGCTGGCCAGCAAGTACGGCCGCACGGTCGAGCAGGCCCAGGGCATGATCGACCAGATCACGGCGACGGCCGCGGGCGAGGGCCTCGACTTCCGCTTCGACCTCGCCCGCCCGGGCAACACCTTCGACGCCCACCGGCTGCTCCATCTCGCCCGCGCCCACGACGTGCAGGACGCGCTCAAGGAGCGCCTTGACCACGCGACCTTCACCGAGGGCTCGCCGCCGTCGGATCACGACGCGCTGCGCGTGCTGGCCCGCGAGGTCGGCATCCCGGGTGAGGAGGTCGACGCCGTGCTGGCCTCGGACCGCTACGCCGACGCCGTGCGCGCCGACGAGGAGCAGGCCCGCGAGTACGGCATCAACGGCGTCCCGTTCTTCGTGATCGACCAGCGCTACGGCATCTCCGGCGCGCAGCCCGCCGAGGTCGTGACGCAGACGCTCGAGAAGGCGTGGTCCGACCGCGCGCCGATCACCGTCGTCGCGACCGGCGATGCCGACAGCTGCGAGGGCGACGCCTGCGCGATCTGAACGGGCCTGCGCCCTGCCGCGGACGCTCAGCCGTGCCGGGACCGGGTGGCGAGCGTGCGCGTGAAGTCGCGCAGCAGGCCGGACCCGCGCTGGGCCTCGTCCATCACGTCGGTGAAGGCGGCGAGGAAGCGGTCGGCCTCGGCCTCGGTGAGCGTCAGCGGCGGGATGAGCTTGATGACCTCCAGGTGATCGCCCGAGACCTGCGTGAGGATGCGATGCCGCTGGAACAGGCCGTGCACGACGGTCTGCGCGAACAGGCCCTTGCGGGCCAGTTGCAGCGCGAACCACGGGGCGCGCAGCCGCCACGACTCCGGGCGGCCGAACTCGATGCCGATCATCAGCCCGCGCCCACGTACGTCGCTGATCATCTCGTAGCGCTCGGCCGCCTCGCAGAGGCGTCGCTGCAGGCGCTCGCCCACGATCCGGGCGTTGACCACGAGCGCGTCACGCTCCAGCACGTGCAGCGTGGCCAGGCCCGCCGCCATCGCCTGGGCGTTCGAGCCGAAGGTCGAGTCGTGGACGAGGACGCGATCCATCGACGAGTAGACCTTGCGGAAGATCCAGTCCTTGGCGAGGGTCGCGCCCACGGGGACGTAGCCGCCGGACAGCGCTTTGGCCGCCGTCACGATGTCGGGCTCGACGCCGTCGTGCTGGTAGGCGAAGAAGTCTCCGGTGCGTCCGATGCCGGTCTGCACCTCATCCACTATCAGCAGGGCCTTGTGCTGTTTCAGCAGGTCGTGGGCGGCGGGGAGGTAACCCGCGGGAGCGACCGCGACGCCCTTGCCCTGGATCGGTTCGACGATCAGCGCCGCGACGTCGCCGCGGCGCAGCTCCCGGGCCAGCGCGGCGAGATCGCCGAACGGGATCGCGGTGTCGGGCAGCAGCGGATCGAAGCCCGAGCGGAACTCCTTGGCGCCGTTGACCGAGAGCGAACCGACCGTGAGGCCGTGGAACGCGTGGTCGCAGTACAGGACCCGCCCGCGCCCGGTCGCGCGGCGGGCGAACTTCAGCGCGGCCTCGACCGCTTCGGTGCCGCTGTTCCCGAAGTAGACGCGGTCGAGGTGCGGGGCCTCGGCCAGCAGGCGCTCGGCGAGCAGGCCGGCCAGTGGGGGAGCGTCGAACTGGGTGAGGTCGGCGAGCCCGGCGTCCAGGACGTCGTGCAGGGCCTGCCGGACCGTGGGGTCGTGGCGACCGAGCGCGAACACGCCGAAGCCGGCGAGCATGTCGAGGTAGTCGTGTCCGTCCCCGTCGTAGAGGTAGGGGCCGGCCGCGGCGGTGTAGATCTTGTCGAACCCGATCGCGTGCAACGTGCGGGCGAGCTGCGGGTTGCCGTGCTTCGCGGCCAGCGCGTAACGCTCGGCACCGCGCGTCTCGACCAGCCGCTTGAGCTCGAAGGGCTCGTCGGTGGCTCCGGACACGGCGGCTCCCGGTTATCTGCTTCCGATGGTGCGGAGACTCGCGATATACACGACGTTACCGGCGAGAACCAAGATCTGATATACCGGTAGCAAGAGTTGTTAGTCAGGCTAACCAAAACGTATGGCCGGTACCCAGGACCGGTTGTGTGCGGGGACGAGAGCTCGAGATGGTCGATGACTTCGAGACGCGGACGGACACTGCCGCGACCGGGACGCTCGCCGCGATCGCGGCGACCGCGATGGAGCAGCACGCGACCGAGAACTTCCCCGTCGCGCTGCGCATCCTGCCCCGCACCCCTCGCGAGAAGCTCGCCCGGCTGTACGCGTACGCCCGGTTCGTCGACGACATCGGCGATACCGCCCCGGGTGATCGGCCGGCCCTGCTCGACCTCGTCGAGCGGGACGTCCGGCGCCTGCCGGGACAGGCGACACTGGCACCTGTCGCCGCGCTCGGGCCCGACCTACTGCCGCAACAGCCGCTGCTGGACCTCATCGAGGCCAACCGGCGCGACCAGACCGTGACGCGTTACGCCTCCTTCGACGACCTCCTGGACTACTGCTCGCTGTCCGCGGCGCCGGTCGGGCGCCTGGTGCTCCACCTCGCGGGGGTCCACGACGAGGTGGCCGGCGCCGAGTCCGACGCCGTCTGTGCCGCCCTGCAGGTGCTCGAGCACTGCCAGGACGTCGCCGAGGACGCCCGCGCCGGGCGCATCTACCTTCCGCTCGACGACCTGACGGAAGCGGGCGTCGACCAGGACGAACTCATCGCCGATCGCACGTCCCCGGCGCTCGCCGCGGTGGTCGGCCGGCAGGTCGGGCGGGCCGAGGAGCTGTTGCACCGGGGCCGTCCGCTGCTGCGCCGCCTGTCGGGGTGGAGCCGCGTTGCCGTCACGGGCTACGTCGCCGGCGGGCTCGCCACGGTGCGCGCGCTGCGGCGAGCCGATTTCGACGTCGTCCCCGCGGCGGTGCGACCGGGGAAGATCGCAACCGTGGGGCAGGCAATGCGGTTGGCGGTGCGCCCGTGAGCGGGGCGACGCCCGAGCTGAGTGCGGCCTACCGGACCTGCGAGCAGATCGTGCGTGAGCAGGCCCGCAACTTCTCGTGGGGCATCCGCCTGCTCCCGGAACCCAAGCGCACGGCGCTGTCGGCGGTGTACGCCGTGGCTCGCCGCATCGACGACATCGGCGACGGCACGCTGCCGCCCGAGGAGAAGCTGGCCCGGCTCGCGGGGGAGCGGGCGTCGGCGACCGACCCGGCGGCTCACCCGGACGACCCGGTCCTCGTCGCGCTGGCCGACGCCGCGCGGCGGCTGCCGGTACCGGTGGCCGCGTTCGGCGAGCTGGTCGACGGCTGCGAGATGGACGTGCGCGGGCGCCGCTACGACACGATCGACGAGCTCGTCACCTACTGCCGCTGCGTCGCCGGATCGATCGGACGCCTGTCGCTCGGGGTCTTCGACCCGCGGTTGGCCGAGGCCGACCGCGTCCGTGCCGCCGAGCTGGCGGACGCCCTGGGCGTGGCCCTGCAGCTGACCAACATCCTGCGCGACATCCGCGAGGACTTCATCACCGGGCGGGTCTACCTGCCCGCGCGCGACCTGCAGCTGTTCGGTTGCGAGATCGGGCTGCGTCCCGACGGCGCCCTCGACCCGTACGACGGCGCGCTCGCCGAGGTCATCCGCTTCGAGGCGGTGCGGGCGTGGGGCTGGTACGACCGCGGGCTCGCGCTGCTCGACCTCCTCGATCGCCGCAGCGCCGCGTGCTGCGCGGCGATGGCCGGCATCTACCGCGAGCTGCTCGAGCGCATCGCCGCCGACCCGAGCGGGGTCATGACCGCTCGCATGTCACTGCCCGGCCGCGACAAGGTGCGCGTCGCGATCCGGGCGCTGGCCGGGGGGCGGCGTCATGGCTGAGCGCGTCGCCGTCGTGGGGGGTGGCCTCGCCGGCATCGCGGCCGCCCTGCGCCTGGCCGACGCCGGGCGCGAGGTCGTCCTGCTCGAACGGCGTCCCCGCCTCGGCGGCATGGCGTTCTCCTTCTCCCGCAACCGGCTGACCGTCGACAACGGCCAGCACGTCTTCCTGCGGTGCTGCACGGCGTACCGCACGCTGCTCACGCGGCTCGGCGTCACCGACCACGTCGTCCTGCAGCCGCATCTCGACATCCCGGTGCTGCGGCCCGACGGTCGACAGGCCCGCCTGAGCCGGTTGCCCGCGGTGCCCGCCCCCGCCCACCTCGGTGCGTCGCTCGCGGGCTACGGCCTGCTCTCCGCCCGCGACCGGCTGCGGGTGGCTCGTGGCGCCGCCGCCCTGCGGCGCCTCGACCCGACCGACCGCAGCCTGGACCGGCAGGCGTTGGGGGCGTTCCTCCGGCGGCACGGGCAGAACGACGCCACCATCGGCGCGCTCTGGGGCATCATCGCCACCGCCACGCTGAACCTCCCCCCCGACGAGGCGTCGCTGGCGCTCGCCGCCAAGGTCTTCCGCACCGGGCTGCTCGACCGCGCCGACGCCTCCGACGTCGGGTACGCGGCCGTCCCGCTCGGTCGTCTGCACTCCAGCGCACCGCGGACCGCTCTCGCGGCTGCCGGCGTCGACGTCCGCACCGGCTGCGCCGTCGACCTGGTCGAGGCCGGCCGGGTGCTCGGGCACACCGCCTCCGGCCCGCACGAGTGGACGGTCGAGGACATCGTGCTCGCCGTGCCGCCCCGCGCCGCGTTCGGGGCCTGCCCCGCTCTGGCCGCCGCCCCCGCGGCCCCGGCGGCCGGCCTGGCCACGTCACCGATCGTGAACGTCCACGTCGTCTACGACCGCCGGGTCACCGACCTGCCGTTCGCGGCCGCCGTCGAGTCGCCGGTGCAATGGTTCTTCGACCGCACGCTCAGCTCGGGACTCGCCGACCGGGTGCCGCGCGGGCAGTACCTCGCGGTCACGGTGTCGGCGGCCGGCCAACTTGTCGACCGGCCCGCGGGCGAGATCACCGCTCGGTTCGTGGCCGAGCTGGGCCGCCTGGTTCCCGCCGCCGCTCGCGCCGAGGTGCTCGACGCGTTCGTGACCCGCGAGCGACACGCCACGTTCCGCCAGTCGCCCGGCACCTGGGCCCTGCGCCCGCGGGCGGTCGACGGGCCGCCCGGGATCCGGCTGGCGGGGGCGTGGACCGACACCGGCTGGCCGGACACCATGGAGGGCGCCGTACGCAGCGGCGTCAGCGCCGCCGAGGCCGTGCTCGGCGCCTCGACCCGATCGCTTGCGGAGGCCGCGTCATGACCCAGCAGATCACCCGCGCCCCGGCCGCGCTCGCTCGTATCCGCGACCTCGTGCAGCCCGCGCTCGTCGCGGCGGTCGATCGTCTCGACGACCCGCAGATGCGCCTCATCGCGCGCTATCAGCTCGGCTGGTGCGACGTCGACGGGGCGCCGACCGGGGGCACCGGAGGGAAGGCGATCCGCCCGGCCCTGGCGGTCCTGTCGGCCGAGGCGGTGCGCGGCGGTTCCGCGGCCGGGGTTCCCGCGGCGGTGGCCGTCGAACTCGTGCACAACTTCTCGCTGCTGCACGACGACGTGATGGATCGCGATCTCGAGCGCCGGCACCGCCCGACCGGATGGGTCGCTTTCGGCGAGGGGCAGGCGATCCTTGCCGGCAGCGCGCTGCTCACCCAGGCCGTCCAGGTGCTCATGGAGGACAGCCCCGATTCGCGGCGCTGCTTGCCGTTGCTGCTGGCCACCGTGCAGCAGCTGATCAGTGGGCAGTCCCGCGACCTCCTGCTCGAGGGTCGTGACGACGCGACGCTCGCGGAGGTCCTCACCATGGAGGCGGGCAAGACGGCCGCCCTGCTCTCCTGCTCGGCGGCGATCGGCGCGCTCGCCGCCGGCGCACCCGTGCCGGTCCTGACCGGGCTCACCGATTTCGGCTACGAGCTGGGCGTGGCCTTCCAGCTGGTCGACGACGTCCTCGGTGTCGTGGGCGATCCGGCCGTGACCGGCAAGTCATCGTCGTCCGATGTGCGGGCCGGCAAGCGCAGCGCACCCGTCGTCGCCGCCCTCGCCGGAGATTCGGCCGCGTCGGCGGAGCTGGCCCGGATGCTCGCGGCCGGGCCGCCCGGGACCGAGAGCGACGTCGAACGCGCCACCGGACTCGTCATCGACGCCGGTGGGCTGGAGTGGACCGTCCGCGCGGCCGACGACCATCTCGCGGCGGCCCTGCGCCACCTCGAGGCGCTGCCGCTCGCTCGTCCCGCTGCCGACGAACTCGCCGCCGTCGCCCGCTACATCGTGGGGCGGGACCGGTGATGTCGATGCCGTCCTGGAAGGAGCCGACGTGACCACCCAGCACCGATCCGACCTCGCCGATGTCGCCGGAGCGGTGAAACGCGCGCGGGAGCACCTGATCGAGCGGCAGTCGCCGGCCGGCTGGTGGAAGGGCGAGCTCCGCACGAACGTGACCATGGACGCCGAGGACCTCCTGCTGCGCCAGTTCCTCGACATCCTGAACCCGGACGACCTGGCCGCGGCGGCGCGGTGGATCCGCAGTCAGCAGCGTGACGACGGCACCTGGGCCAACTTCCACGGCGGTCCGGCCGACCTCTCCACCACGATCGAGGCGTACGCCGCCCTGCGGCTGGCCGGTGACCGTCCGGACGACGAGCACCTGGCGCGCGCCCGCGAGTACATCGTGTCGGCCGGTGGCATCGAGAAGAGCCGCGTCTTCACGCGCATCTGGCTGGCACTGTTCGGGGAGTGGTCGTGGGACGACCTGCCGGCCATGCCGCCCGAGCTCGTACTGCTGCCGGCGTGGGTGCCCCTCAACGTCTACGACTGGGCCTGCTGGGCCCGGCAGACGGTCGTGCCGATCACGGTCGTGGCCACGTTGCGGCCGGTGCGCCCGCTGCCCTTCACCCTGGACGAGCTGCGCACCGGCGCACCGCGTCCGCGCAACGGTCATGGCCTCGTCGCTTCCGCGTTCGGCCTGCTCGATCGCGGGCTCAAGCTCTACGAGCGCTCGCCCGTCAAGCCGGCGCGGGCGCGGGCGCTGCGCCGGGCCGGTGAGTGGATCCTGGACCGTCAGGAGGCCGACGGTGGCTGGGGCGGCATCCAGCCGCCCTGGGTCTACTCGATCCTCGCGCTGCACCTGCTCGGTCGCCCGCTCGACGACCCGGCGATGGTGGCGGCGATCGAGGGGCTGGAGGGCTTCCTCGTCCGCGAGCCGGGCGACGGCGGCGAGGTGCGCCGCCTCGAGGCCTGCCAGTCGCCCGTCTGGGACACCTGCCTCGCCGTCACCGCGTTGCTCGACGCCGACGGCAACGATCGGGACGACGCCGTCGTCCGCGCCGGGACGTGGCTGCTCGACGAGGAGATCCGGGTGCCGGGCGACTGGGCGGTCAAGCGGCCCGGGGTCGCTGCCGGCGGCTGGGCCTTCGAGTTCGCAAATGACGGCTACCCCGACATCGACGACACGGCCGAGGTCGTGCTCGCGCTCGACCGGCTCGACGAGAACGCGGTGCCCGGCGCCGCCGATGCGGCGCGTCGTGGGACGGAGTGGGTGCTGGCGCTGCAGTCGGCCGACGGCGGCTGGGCCGCGTTCGACGCGGACAACACCCGACGCCTGGTCGAGAAGCTGCCCTTCTGCGACTTCGGTGCCGTCATCGATCCGCCCTCGGCCGACGTCACCGCCCACGCCGTGGAGATGCTGGCCCATCGGGGCCTGGCCGATCACCCGGCAACGCGCCGCGGCATCGCGTGGCTGCTGCACAACCAGGAGAGCGACGGTTCGTGGTTCGGGCGGTGGGGCGCCAACTACGTCTACGGCACGGGCGCGGTCGTCCCGGCCCTGGTGGCCGCCGGCCTGCCCCCGTCGCACGATGCGATCACCCGCGCCGTCGACTGGCTGGTCGGGCACCAGAACGGCGACGGCGGATGGGGCGAGGACCTGCGCTCCTACACCGACGACTCGTGGCGCGGGCGGGGCACCTCGACGCCGTCGCAGACGGCCTGGGCGCTGCTCGCCCTGCTGTCCGTCGATCCCGACCGGGCCGCCGTCGAGCAGGGGGTGCGGTGGCTCGTCGGGGCGCAGCGCGCCGACGGGGGCTGGGACGAGGACGAGTTCACCGGTACCGGCTTCCCGGGCGACTTCTACATCAACTACGAGATGTACCGGTTGGTCTTCCCGCTGAGCGCGCTCGGGCGCTACCTGTCGATCACGGCCCGGGGGGCGACATGAGCGGCGAGCTGCTGATCGTGACCGCCCTGCGCAGCGAGTACGCCGCGTTGCGCGGCCAGGTCGGCTCCGCCACCGTCACCCGCTGCGGCATGGGTCCGGCGCGGGTGCAGAACTGGCTTCCGCAGCTGGCCCGGTTCGCGCCCGGGGCGGTGGCCGTCGCCGGGGTCGGCGGCGGCCTCGACCCGAAGGTGCGGGCCGGGGACGTGGTGGTCGCCAGCGAGGTGCGCGACGCCGAGGGCCGCCGCGTGCTGCGCGGCGCCGGCCCGCTGGTCGCCGAACTGCGTCGTCTCGGGCTGCAGGTGCACCACGGTCCGGTCGTCAGCACCGATCACATCGTCACGAGCGCCGCGGAGCGCGAGAAGCTCGCCGCCACCGGCGCGCTGGCGGTGGACATGGAGTCCGCGGCCGTCGTCCGGGCGCTCGGTTCCGACGCCGCCCCGCCGACCGCCGTCGTCCGCGTCATCGTCGACACCGCCTACACGCCGATCGCCCGGCTGGCCACGCTGCGGGCGGGCGCGAAGGCGCTGCAGGTGCTGCGCCGGGTCGGGCCGGCCCTGCCGCACTGGGCCGGGCTCGCCGGCCCCCGGCAGGTGCTGCTCGCCAGTCCCCGATCCTTCTGCGCGGGCGTCGAGCGGGCCATCGAGATCGTCGAGCTCGCCCTGCAGCGCTATCCGCGGCCGGTGTACGTCCGGCGCCAGATCGTGCACAACGCCCACGTGGTGGCCGACCTGCAGCGGCAGGGTGCGGTGTTCGTCGACGAGCTCGACGAGGTGCCCGACGGCACCACCGTCGTCTTCTCCGCCCACGGGGTCGCGCCGGCGGTGCGCCTCGAGGCCCAGCGGCGCGGGCTGAACATCATCGACGCCACCTGCCCGCTGGTGACCAAGGTGCACAGCGAGGCCAAGCGGTTCGTCGGCCGGGGTGACACCGTGTTCCTCGTCGGGCACGCCGGCCACGACGAGACCGAGGGCACGCTCGGCGAGGAGCCGGGGCGCATCCAGCTCGTCCAGAACCCGGGCGAGGCCGAAGCGGTCGTGGTGGCCGATCCCGACCACGTCGCGTACGTGCTGCAGACGACGCTCGCGATCGACGACGCGCAAGACACCATCGACGTCCTGCGCCGCCGGTTCCCGGCCATCGAGATGTCACCGACCGACGACATCTGCTACGCCACGACCAACCGGCAGCGGGCGGTCGGCGCCATCGCCCGGGACGCCGACGTGATGATCGTGCTCGGATCGTCGAACTCGTCGAACTCGCTGCGGCTGGTCGAGGTCGCCGAGCGGCTGGGCACACCGGCGCACCTCGTCGACGACGCGACGGGAGTGCTGCCCGAGTGGATCGCCGGAGCGCGGTCGATCGCCGTCACCGCCGGCGCGTCCGCGCCGCCGCGGCTCGTCGACGAGTTCGTGGCCACGCTGCGCGCGCTCGGCCCGGTCGACGTCGCCGAGCGCGTCGTCGCCACGGAAACCCTGACCTTCACCCTTCCCCGAGGAGTTGTCGGCTGATGCCCATTCCACTTCGTCAAGGCGCTCGTATCGGGTGGTACCTGTTCTCGCAGAAGGTGCGCCGCCGCGAGAAGTTCCCGCTCATCGTCGAGCTCGAACCCCTGTTCGCGTGCAATCTCAAGTGCAACGGTTGCGGCAAGATCCAGCACCCGCACGAGATCCTGCGGCAGCGGATGCCGGTCGAGCAGGCGGTCGGGGCGATCGAGGAGTGCGGCGCCCCGATGGTCTCCATCGCCGGCGGCGAGCCGCTGATGCACCCGCAGATCGACGTCATGGTCAACGAGCTCGTCAAGCGCAAGAAGTACGTCTACCTGTGCACCAACGCCGAGCTCGTGCGCAAGCGGTGGGACAAGTTCGAGTTCGCGCCGTCGCCGTACTTCTCCTTCGCGATCCACGTCGACGGCCTGCGC
Organism: Jatrophihabitans sp.; assembly: GCF_036000465.1. Taxonomy (GTDB): domain Bacteria; phylum Actinomycetota; class Actinomycetes; order Mycobacteriales; family Jatrophihabitantaceae; genus Jatrophihabitans. The sequence goes on from NZ_DASYFV010000006.1 coordinate 24,092, forward strand.
GAGCGGCACGACGAGTCGGTGGCGAAGGAGGGCGTGTTCGACGAGGCCGTCGCGGCGATCAGGTTCCTGAAGGACAAGGGTTTCCGGGTCACCACCAACTCGACGTTCTTCAACACCGATACCCCGCAGACCATCGTCGACGTGCTGAACTTCCTCAACGACGAGGTGCAGGTCGACAGCATGATGATCTCGCCCGCCTACGCCTACGAGAAGGCTCCCGACCAGGATCACTTCCTCGGGGTCACCGAGACCCGGGAGCTCTTCGCCAAGGCGTTCTCGGGTGGCAACCGCAAGCGGTGGCGGCTCAACCACTCGCCGCTGTTCCTCGACTTCCTCGAGGGCAAGGTCGACTACCAGTGCACCGCCTGGGGCATCCCCTCGTACTCGCTGCTCGGCTGGCAACGGCCGTGCTACCTGATGGCCGATGGCTACACGAAGACGTACCGCGAGCTGATCGACACGACCGACTGGGCGGCCTACGGCCGCGGCAAGGACGCCCGGTGCAACAACTGCATGGCGCACTGCGGCTACGAACCGACCGCCGTGCTCGCGACGATGGGCTCGCTCAGGGAAGGTTTGCGGGCGCTGCGCGAGCAGGGCTGACCGGGCCCGGGCCGTCGTTCGCGCTCTCGTCGCCCAGCAGCGGTGAGCGCGCCAGCACCACCACGCCCGCGCCGATGCCCATCGCGCCGAGCGTGGCCGCCCCCAGCCAGAGGCCGGTGTTGGTGGTCTCGTCGAACACCAGCACGCCCCAGAGGATCGACACGATCGGGTCCATGAGGGTGAAGCCGGGCTGCGAGGCGAGCAGCGGGCCGGTGTGCAGAGCCCATTGCATGACGAGCACGCCGAGGATGCCGAAGCCGATCGCCGCGTAGGTCTGCCAGGTGCTGACGACGCCGAACCAGCCGCGGTCGGTGAGCTGCGACATCGTCTCCTTGATCAGCGTCGCGGTGAGCCCGAAGCTCGTGCCGGTGGCCGCGCCGAGGCAGGCCGTGCGCCAACCGGTCGGGCCGCGGAGGGAGGCCGCGACGAGCAGGCCGATCGTGGCCGCGGTGGCGCCGCCGGCCAGCACGTACGTCTGGTGGCTGACGTCGAAGTCGTGCCCGACCTTCGGGTCGAGCGAGCCGACGAGCACGATCATCCCGGCCGTCATGGCGAGGATGCCGAGCCACTCGGCGCGTCCGAGGCGGGTGCGGAAGACGCGCGACGCGACGAGCAGGGTCAACGGCACCTCGAGCGTGATGATCGGCTCGACGGCCGAGAGCTGGCCCCGGGACAGCGCCACCGCCTGCAGCAGGAACGAGGCCACCATGCCGCCGAAGCCGTACAGCCAGACCCGGCGGCGGATCAGGTTGGCCAGCATGCCGGCGTCGAAGCGCGCACCCGCGGGTTGCGTCAGGCTGGCCTTGCGCAACATGACGTTGGCGGTGGCGTTGCCGCCCGCCGCCAGCACGGCACACACGATGCTCAGCATCGCGGACGCCGAAGTCGTCGACCCACCCGGCAATTATCCGCTCGTCGCCGGCCGCACGTGCAGCAAGATGATCGGCATGGATTTCGAGAGCGGCGCCGGGCTGCTGCACCGGCTCACGTCATACACCCCGGAACGCGAGTGGGACGTCCCGATCGACGATCCGCGCGTGCGCCACGACCTGACGGCGAACGACGTCACGACGCGGCCGCCGGCCGTCAAGGAGTACGCCGACGCCGGGTTGTCGCGGATCGCGCTGCCGCGCGAGCTGGTGCCGGTGGCGACGGAGGCGACGGCCGTGCTGGCCGGGCAGCCGGTCGATCCCGAACCGCTCGACGCCGCCCAGCTCGGCCGCATCCTGTTCCTCGGGGCCGGGGTAGTGCGCCGCGCCGAACGCAACGGCGTGACCATGCTGTTCCGGGCCGCCGGCAGCGCCGGCGCCCGCTTCCCGCTCGAGGTGTACGCCAGCACCCGCGGCGTCGCCGGAGTCCCTGACGGGGTGCACTGGTACGACCCGGTCGAGCACGCGCTCGTCCAGGTCGGGCCGGCCGCCGAGGGCGAGGCCACGACCCTCGTAGTGACCGGCATCCCGTGGCGCACCGGCTGGCGCTACGCCGAGCGCGGCTGGCGGCACATTTACTGGGACGCCGGCACGATGCTGTCGCAGGTGCTGGCCGCGGCGGCGAGTGCCGGCCGGCAGCCGCGCCTGCGCAGCGAGTTCCCCGACGCCGCGGTGCGCCATCTGGTCGGGGCCGACGGAGTCCACGAGTTCCCGGTCGCGCTCGTGACGTTCGGCGACGGCCCCCCCGCGATCGACGCCACCGGCCCGGCCGCCCCCGGCGGGGGTCTGCCGCCCGTGGAGTTCCCGCTCGACACCGCGGCCCAGCGCGCCGGCGACCGGGACGAGTTGGGGGCGCCGTGGCCGGACGGCCCGGCCGTGACCAGCAGCCCGGAATCGGCCCCGCTGGACGAGGTGATCCTGCGCCGCGGGTCGAAGCGGTTGATGGACCGGTCGGCCACGCTGCCCCGCCGCGACGTCGAGTGGATGACCGCCGTGGCGATGCGCGGCATCGACGTCCCGCACTGGGTGGTCGCGCACGGGGTCGACGACGTCGCGCCCGGCGTGTATCGCTGGCCCGACCTCGACCGACCGGTGGTCGCCGGCGACCACCGCGAGCGGCTCGACTTCGTCTGCCTCGGCCAGACCCTCGGCGCCGACGCCGCGTTCGTCGCCATCTCGGCGATCGACCCGGCGCGCCTGGACGACCGCAGCTACCGGGCGGCCCAACTCGCCGCCGGCATCGTCGAGGGGCGGCTGCACCTGGCCGCCTACGCCCTCGGCGCGGCGGCCACCGGGATGACGTTCTACGACTCGGAGATCCCCGAACTCCTCCGGGAGCCCGACGACATCGTGGCGCTGCTGTTCACCTGTGTCGGGGTCGGGGAGTACGCGTCCCGACCCGGGGGCGGCCCGGGTGCTCCGGCCGAGGTCAAACCGGTGACACCTCGGCTCAGCTGGTGAGCATCCGGACCCGGTACCGCTCGGCCGGGACTTCTCGCCGTGTCCCGGACGACCAGAGGGAGCTGTGCGCCGTGTGACGGTGGGAGGCCGCGGTGCCGGCCGACGTCGTTGTCGACCGGCACCGCGGTGTGCGGGGACGGGAAAGATCAGTAGCGCGCACCAGCGTGCCGGCGACCGGAGCCGACCCGCGTCCAGATCAGCAGCACGATGATCGCGCCGATGACCGAGCCGACGAGCCCGGCCGGCTGCAGGAAGCCGTCCTGGCCGTCCTTATGGAACAGGACGTAGCCGAGGAAGCCGCCGACGAACGAACCGACGATGCCCAGCACGATGGTCGCGAGGATCGACATGTGCTGCTTACCGGGCACGAGCAGGCGGGCGAGGGCGCCGGCGATCAGGCCGACGACGATCAGGGTGACGATGAGTCCGAGCATGGTCGAACCTTTCCGGACAGCGCGGGGGTCGCCCGGCCGTCCTGGTTGCGAGGCCGGCTGGTTTCGCGGCGTCGTCCCTCCACGGAAACACCCCTAGGGCGGTGCCAACACACCCCTAGGTGGGTTTACGTTGGCGGTCATGACCTCCGGCCCGCAGAGTCCGATCCTGGTCGGTCTGGTCGACGACTACGACGTCGTGCTGATCGGACTGGCCCACATGTTCGACGACCACCGGCACCGGGTGCTCGTCGCCGAGATCGACGCCAACGAGCCGCTCGTCGACCAGGTCGACATTGCGCTCTACGACTCGTTCGCCCAGCCCGAGTCCGACCACGAGCAGATCGGCGTGCTGGTCGACAGCCCGCGGGCGCGCCGCGTCGTGGTCTACACCTGGAACTTCGACCCCCACCTCGTCGAGGACGCCCTGGAGCGCGGCGCGAGCGGCTACCTGTCCAAGACGCTCTCGCCCGAGGAGCTGGTGACGTCCCTCGAGCGGGTGCACGGCGGCGAGGTGGTCGTCAGCGATCCGCCGAGCCGGGGCAAGCGGGCCGACCCTCTCGACTGGCCGGGCCGCGCCGAGGGGCTGACCGATCGCGAGGCCGAGATCCTCGCGCTGATCACGCAGGGCATGAACAACGCCGACGTCGCCCGGCTGACCTACCTCAGTCCGAACACGGTGAAGTCCTACATCCGCACGCTGTACCGCAAGATAGGGGTGGAGAGCCGGACCCAGGCCGTGCTCTGGGGCGTCAAGCACGGCTTCCAGCCCGACCACCACCGTATCGACCATTGGAAGGGCGGCCCGTGAGCCAACCCGCCGTCGTCCGACCGTGCATCGAGTCGGAGATCGGGCCGCTGCGCCACGTCATCACCCACCGGCCCGGCCTCGAGCTCGACCGACTGACGCCGAGCAACATCCACGACCTGCTCTTCGACGACGTGCCCTGGGCCTCGCGGGCGCGGGAGGAGCACGACCACTTCGTCGAGGTGCTGGGCAGCCGCGGCGCCGTCGTGCACCGCTTCGCCGACCTGCTGGCCGGCGCGCTCGACACGACCGACGGCCGCCAGTTCGTGCTCGAGCGCACCTGCACGCCCGAGCGGTTCGGCGAGCAGCTCGCGCGCTCGATGCGGGTCTTCCTCGACGACGTCGACGCGCCGGGGCTGGCCCGCATGCTGATCGGCGGGCTGCTGAAGTCCGACCTCGGCCGGGTGTCGCGGGGCGGCCTGCGCTGGGCCCGGCTCGACCCGGACGACCTGGTGTTGACGCCGTTGCCCAACACGCTGTTCCAGCGCGACAACTCGGCCTGGATCGGGGCCGGCGTCACGGTCAACCCGATGGCCAAGCTGGCCCGCCAACGCGAGTCCGTGCACACCCGCGCGGTCTACCGCTACCACCCGCTGTTCCGCGACGCGACGTTCGACTTCTACTACGGCGACGACGACCGCGACCACCGCCCGGCCACGCTCGAGGGCGGCGACCTGCTCGTGCTCGCCCCCGGCGTCGTGCTGATCGGCATGGGGGAGCGCACGACCGCGAGTGCGGTCGAACTCCTTGCCCGGCGGCTGTTCGGGTCGGGCAGCGCGCACATCGTGCTCGCGGTCGACATCCCCCGCACCCGGGCGATGATGCATCTCGACACCGTCCTGACGATGGTCGACGTCGCGACCTTCGTGGCCTATCCGAACCTCGACCTGGACGGCGTGCGGGCGTGGCGCATCACCCCGGGCGCCGACGAGAGCGAGCCGGTGCACGTGTCGGCCGCGGGCACGCTGCCCGTCGCCCTGGCCGAGGCGCTGCAGCTCGACGCCGTGACGATCCTGCGCGCCGGCGACGACGCCCGGGCGGCCGAGCGGGAGCAGTGGAGCGACGGCAACAACTACCTCACGCTCGAACCGGGCGTGGTCGTGGGCTACGACCGCAACGTCGTCACGAACGCGCTGCTCACCGCGCACGGCATCGAGGTGCTCGAGGTGTCCGGCGGCGAGCTCGGCCGCGGGCGGGGCGGCGCTCGGTGCATGACCTGCCCGGTGGTCCGCGACCCGTTCTGAGAGACCGCCGTGCCCTGGCTGTGTGGCAGGTTCGTGCTCCGCAGAAGTGACCGGTCCCGCCGTCTTGCGCAGATGGTCACTGTGTGAGAGGTATGTGCAGATGATCACGAGCATCAGGCTCTGATCACGGTGTGAACGTGGGGATCTGCATGAATCTGGCCTGGCGGAAGTACCCAGTTGCAGGCGGTGTCGTCGTTGCGGTGACGACCCTCGTGCTGACCCAGGGTGGGGTGAGCCCCGCCGGGGCCGCGCCCGCCCCGTCGACGAGCGGGCCGGCGAAGTCGGTCATCGTCCTGCTGCGTGACCAGCACCCGAACACCCCCGCCACCCGCGCGCACGTCGCGCAGCGGCGTGCCGACAACACCTCCGACCAGAACGCCGTGCTGGCGCGGCTCGACCGCCGCAGCGGCCGGGCGGCCGCGAAGGTGCACCACTACACGGCGGCCAATGCGGTCTCGATGACGGTCACGCCGGCTCAGGCCGCGCTGCTCTCGTCCGACCCGTCGGTGGCCGCGGTCATCCCGGACACCAAGGTGGCGTTCGTGCCGAAGGCGGCCGCGACGTCGACGGCCTCGAACGGCCCGCGGGCCGCGCTCGTCACACCGAGCCCGTCGATCTGCCCGACCGATCCGAGCAAGCCGCTGCTCGAGCCCGAGGCGCTGCAGGACACCAGCACTGCCTCCGACGACCCGGCCGCCAAGACGGCCCAGCAGCTCACCGACGGCTCGGGCGTCAAGGTCGCCTACATCGCCGACGCCATCGACCCGAACAACCCGGACTTCATCCGCGCCAACGGTGACCACGTGATCACCGACTACAAGGCTTTCTCGGCCGACGGCCCGACGCCGGCCGAGGGCGGCGCCGAGGCCTACGGCGACGCCTCGTCGATCGCGGCCCAGGGCCTCGTCCCGCACGACCTGTCCACGTTCGTGAACCCGGCCTACCCGCTGCCGGCCGGCTGCAACATCCGCATCCTGGGCATGGCGCCCGGGGCGAGCATCGTGGCCCTCAAGATCGACTTCTACACGACGTCGATCGTCCAGGCCATCGACTACGCGGTCAGCACCGATCACGTCGACGTCATCAACGAGTCGTTCGGCGGGAACCCGGTTCCGGACTCCGCCGCGCGCAGCGCGATCTCCGAGTTCGACGACGCCGCCGTCGCCGCCGGGACCACGGTCACCGTGTCGTCGGGCGACGCCGGCACGACCAGCACGATCGGCAACCCGTCGACCGACCCGAACGTCATCTCCGTCGCGGCCACGACCAATTCGCGCGGCTACCAGCAGACCGGCTACGCCGGCGCGCGCGCGTTCGGCAACGGCAAGTGGGTCAACGACGAGGTCTCGTCGCTGTCCTCGGGCGGCTTCACCCAGCGGGGCGGAACGGTCGACCTCTCGGCTCCGGGTGAGTCGGGCTGGGCGGCGTGTGACGCGCGCGCGCCGGAATGCGCCAACTACCGCGGCGGCGGGTCGGACTTCCAACTGTTCGGCGGTACCAGCCAGTCGGCCCCGCTGACCGCGGGTGCTGCCGCGCTCGTGATCTCGGCCTACCGCTCGACCCACGGCGGCACGTCGCCGTCCCCGGCCGTCGTCAAGACGCTGCTCACCAGCACCGCCGACGACCTCGGGCTGCCGACCTTCGAGCAGGGCGCGGGCCGGCTGAACGCCCGCTCCGCCGTCGAGGCCGCGCTGACCTACCCGGGCGCCAAGACCCCGGCCCCGGCCGGCGTGAAGTCCAACATCGCCGTGCCGACCGGCCAACTCAACCTGTCCGGCGCTCCCGGCAGCAGCCAGCACACGTCGTTCACGGTGCGCAACGTCGGTACCAAGACGCTGACCGTCGCGTCGAGCGGCCGTGACTTCGCCGCCACGCGGGTCTCGACCGTCAACACGGCGCTCGACTCGACGTCGACGCAGACCTTCCCGTACCCGACAACCGGGGCGCCGTGGGTCTACAAGAAGGTCACGTTCTCGGTCCCGGCCGGCACGCAGCGCTACGCCGCGCAGATGATCTGGCAGGGGGCGCGCAAGCAGGTCGGCTCGTCGACCGTCACCCCGGTCGTCCGTATCTCGGTGTTCGACCCGTCGGGTGCCTACGTCGCGAACAGCCGTCCGCAGGGTGGGGCGGTGTCGGCGAACTACGCGAACTTCGACGTCCGTGACCCCGCGGCCGGCACGTGGACGGCCGTGCTCTACACGCCGGCCGGGGCGGCGGGCTACACGGGCAACGTGAGCCTGCGCATCACCGACCAGCAGTCGACGCCGGTGGGCCGGATCGCCTCGCCGGTGCTCACCCTCGCGCCGGGGCAGTCGAGGTCGGTCAAGGTCGACTTCACCGTCCCCAAGTCGGGCGGCGACACCTCGTACGCGATCACCGTGGCGAGCTCCGACGGGCACAAGACGGCCATCCCGGTGGTGGTGCGCGCGGTCGTCCCGATCGTGGCGGGTAGCGGCGCGTTCAGTGGATCGATCACCGGCGGCAACGCCCGGGGCGGTTCCGCGGCCGAGACGTTCACCTACGCCTTCAAGGTCCCGGCCGGGCGCCGTGATCTCAGCGTCGGGGTGTCGCTCGCGAGCGACCCGAAGTACCTGCTCGAAGGCGTTCTGGTCGACCCGAACGACGAGACGCAGGCGATCGACAGCAACCTGTACCCGACCGGGATCAGCACCACCGGCGCGCAGGGGCTCACGCTGCAGATGACGACGGCCGCACCGAAGGCCGGGCTCTGGCGCGTCGTGATCCTCGTCGTGAACCCGGTCCCGGGTACGGCGTTCGAGCAGCAGTTCAGCGGCACGATCGGGTTGAACACGAACCAGGTCACCGCCACCGGGCTGCCGAACTCGACGAAGACCGTGCTGCCGCAGGGCACCCCGACGACGGCGCAGGTGGTCGTGAAGAACACCGGCGTCGCGCCGATCAACGTGCAGGTCGACCCGCGGACGGCTCAACCGAAGACGCTGCAGCTCACCTCGCCGTTCGGGCCGCAGGAGTTCAAGCTGCCCGCGCACGCCGCGCCGACGTTCCTGGTCCCGCCGGGCACGCAGACGCTGACCGCGGCGGCCGTCTCCGACGTCCCGGCGCTCGTCGAGCTCACCCCGAGCGCGCAGGGCATCGACGTCGTCGGTGACCTGAAGAGCGGGCAGAGCGGCAGCACGATCTCGGTGGCGACGGTGAACGATGCGCCGAGCACGGTATCCACGGGTATCTGGTTCACCGACGTGAACGAGATCGGTGCGGTGGGCCCGGAGGGCGCGCCGACGGCGAACTCGTCGGTCAGCCTGAGTGCGGTCACCCCGGACTTCGATCCGGCGGTGACGTCGTCGACCGGCGACTTCTGGGCGGTCGCGACCGACCCGAACGCCGACCTGGGTTCGCCGGTCACGATCCAGCCGGGTCAGACGGCCACCATCACCGTGACCATCACGCCGAGCGCGCGGCCCGGTAAGACGGTCACGGGGCAGCTCTACGTCTACACCCCGCCGTCGTTCGCCTACCCGACGTTCAACACCACCGGTGACGTGATCGCGAAGATCCCGTACAGCTACACGGTGGGGTCGGCCGGCAGCGGGGCGCACACCCGGTAAGCAACGACCGCTCGAAGGCGAGAGCCTGTCCCCGTCGCTCCGGCGGCGGGGACAGGCTCTCGTCGTGTCACGAGCCGGCAAGGGAGGATTGGGATCATGCGAACCGTGCTCGTCGCCCTGGCCGCGACCCTGACCGTCGCGGGCTGCACGTCGTCGGCGACCACCGGCCGCGGTTCCGCCGCCGCGCCGTCGAGCCCGGCGGCCCCGGCCTCCTCCTCGGCGTCGACGTCGGGGGCGACGCCGGCCGGATCGACCACGCCGCCCTCCACGACGCCGTCCGCGACGCCCCCGGCCGGGGCCGGCCTGCCCGGCGGCGGCCCGGTGCCGTCGGGCTTCACTCCGGTCTCGGCCACGTTCGTCAGCGCCACCCAGGGGTGGGTGCTCGGGACGGCGCCGTGCACCGGCGTCGTCTGCACGTCGGTGCTGCGCACGCGGGACGGCGGGCACAGCTGGCAGGGCATCCCGGCGCCGTCCGCGACCCTCGGCCAGCCCGACAGCGGCCGCAACGGCGACGTGTCGGTGGTGCGTTTCGCCACCGCCCGGGACGGGTGGGCCGGCGTCGGCCGGCTGTACTCGACCCATGACGGCGGATCGACGTGGCAGCTCCGGCAGCTCGGTCCCGCGTCGAGCGTCGTGAGCAACATCGAGACCGGCGGCGGCTACGTCTTCGCCACCGTCGACGGCTGCCCGTCGCAGGGCGGCAACAGCTGCGCCGCCTCGGTGCAGGTCTACGCGTCGCGGACCGGGCTCGACCAGTGGCGAGCGGTCTCGCCCGCGTTCGGCGGCGGCAGTGGCGCCGCGGGCCTCGTCGTGCACGGTGCGACCTGGTACCTGCCGACCCCGACCGGCATCTCCATCGGCACCGGATTCACCGCCCCGCGACGGGTCTCGAGTCCGTGCGCGGCCGACGGCCGGCCGGTGCGGCCGCGTCCGGTGCTGGCTGTCGCCGACGCGTCGCACCTCGACGCGTTGTGCGTCGGCCCGGGCGCCGCGGGGAGCGCGCGCTGGCAGCTCTACGGCACGGTCGACGGCGCCCGGACATGGGTCCGGGCCGGCGGTCCCTACCTCGGGTACAGCTCGGTCACCGGCATCGCCGACAGCACCCGGGGCGTCCTGCTCGTCGCCGCGGCGAGCGGCGCGAGCGCGGTGTTCCGCACCACCGACGACGGGGTCAGCTTCCAGCGCGCGAGCGTGATCGCGCCCGGCGGCGGCGTCCCGTGGGCCGACCTGGGGTTCACCACCCCGACGCAGGCCGTCGTCGTCTCGCTCGACCACGGGCTCTACCTCAGCCAGGACGCCGGCGCGACCTTCCAGCCGGTCGCGTTCTGATCAGAGCGACCGGAGCAGCCCGGGCCGGCTGAAGTCGGCATTGTCGACGATCACGTCGGCGCGCGAGCGGGGGTCGACCTCGTCGAGGTAGATCGCCTCGGCGGCGCCGTACCGGTCGCGGTGCAGGTGAGTGGCCCCGGCCAGTCCCTCGCGCTCGGCGTCGCGGGCGATGCCCCGGCGCAGCGCGAGTCCGGCGTCGACCTCGAGCCAGATGCGGACGTCCCAGAACTCGTCGTACTCGGGCCGGAACGCGAACACGGAGTCGACGACCAGCACGGCGTCCGGCGGCGCGGTCACGGTGACCCCGCGGTGGTCGACGCCGGTCAGCGGATCGCGGGCGCAGAGCACCACCACGCCGTCGCCGTCCGGGCCGGCGGGGGCGAGCAGCAGTTCGCGCGCGGCGGCGAAGTCGTAGGCGTTGCGGTAGTACCCCGCCCCGCTGCGCCGGTCGTAGCCGAGCTCGCGCGCCTCGGCCCACGGCCGCTTGAAATCGTCGAAACTCGCCCGCAGGGTCGGCCGGCAGGTCGCGCAGCGCGGCCGCCAGCTCGTGACCGAACGTCGTCTTCCCCGACGCGGTGAAGCCGTCGACGGCCACACGGAGTCGCCCGGGCGAGCGCGCGGCGATCGAACGCGCGAGGGAGTCGACGAGTCCGGTCCGGGCAGGCGACGGGGTCTCCGGCCGCGGCCGGCGCCAGGTCGACACCGATTCGAAGGCCTGCGCGGTCATCCCTCGAGCGTGGCAGAGCGGGCGGCGCGCAGCCCGCGGGACAGGCTGATCGCCGCGATCGCCGCCGGGAGAGCCATGAGCGCCACGAAGGGCACCGCGAACGCCGGCCGCGATACGCCCGCGCCCGGCATCCAGGTGTGCAGCTCGGCGGAGTACAGGGCGGCGCCGACCGTCGCCACCGCCAGGGCGACGATCGCGCCGGCGAGGGCGACGACGGCCACGCGTGTCGGTGCCGCGCCGACCGCGAGCCGGCGCACCGCAACAGCGGGACCGTGAGCGCAGCCGAAGCCGGCGACGAGGCCGGCGGCCAGCAGCAGGAGGAACCAGTTGCCGATGCCCTCGCCCGGCACCCGACTGCGCGGCGCGAGCGTGACGACGAGCACGAGCACGAGGCCGAAGGCCGCGATCGCGACGACGGGGGAGAGCAGCCGCCGGAGCACGTCGCTGCGGTGTTGCCGCCGGGCGGTGAGCAGCAGCGAGCCGGCGAGGGGCAGCAACCCGAGCGTGACCAGGCCCAGCGACGCGGCCGCCGCGACGCGGAACACGCCGTGCGCCGCCCCGGCCCCGGCGTGCGCGGCGTCGACGGCGCCGAAGCCGGGATCCTCGGTGAACTGGACGAACACCGCCACGCCGGCGGCGAGCGTCACCCAGGCGTACAGGGCGACGCCGATCGTCGTGCGCATCCGAGCGCCGGGGGAGTGCAGCTGGCGGGCCGGGTGCAGCCACGCGCGCGCCGCGCCGGCGATCACGTCGAGCGTCTGCCGGGTCGAGGGTGGCGTGTCGTCGAGCAGCGCGTCGAGCTCCGCGCCGTAGCGCTCGCGCCAGCTCGGCGGGTAGAGGCGGGCGAGGCCGCGCATCACGCTGTCCCCGCCGTGCGCAACCGCTTGAGCCCGAGGTCGGCAACCTTGCGGAGCTGGCGTGATCGCTCGGCCAGCGCGTCGGCACCGGCGGCGGTCAGCTCGTAGGGCCGGCGCCGGTCGTCGCTCGGCAGGGCCCGGATCAGGCCGCGTTCCTCGAGACGGGCGATGATCCCGTACAGCGTGCCGGGGCCGAGCGTGACGCCGACCTGCTCGGCGATGTCCTGCGTGATCGCGTAGCCGTGCTTCGCGCCGGCGGCCAGGCTGGCCAGGACCAGGACCGGCGCGTCGGCCCGGCGGGAGTTCTCGTCCATGCCGCGAGAGTACTACGCCCAGCGATACATCGGTAGGCGATGCATGGGGTCGATGAGTGCGTTCTCAGTGCGGGAGGCGCACTATCGACACATGGCCATGTCGAATCCGCTCGGGAACGCATCCGATCGCACCCGGCGGCGGCTGGCCTGGGCCGCGCCGCTGGTCGTCGCCGGAGCGGTCGTCGCAGGGGTGATGGTCACCGGCGCGTCGTCCTCGGACGCCAGCCCGTCCCTGCCGACGCGCACGCCGGCCCAGCTGATCGCCGAGGTCCTGGGCAGTAACACCGCCCACTTCTCCGGCACCGTCTCGGAGTCGGCGAGTCTCGGGCTGCCCAGCCTGCCCGGCGACAGCGCGAGGGCATCGCTGTCGTGGCAGACCTTCGTCACCGGCACCCACTCGGCCCGCGTCTGGGTCGACGGGCCGGAGCGGCAGCGGGTTGCGCTGCTCGGTGAGCTCTCCGAGGCCGATGCCGTGCACGACGGCGCCGACGTCTGGACCTACACGTCCGACACCAATACCGTCACGCACGCGGCCCTGCCGCAGGGCCGGCACGGCACGCGGACGAGCACCGATCCCGCGCGGCCCGACGCCCGCGACCTGACCCCGTCGGCGATCGCCGACCGGGTGCTGAAGGCCATCGACAGGACCACGGCGGTGACGGTCGACCCGACCCAGACCGTCGACGGCGAGGATGCCTACACGCTGGTCGTCAGCCCGCACGACCCGCGCTCCACCGTGCAGAAGGTGACGATCGCGATCGACGCGAAGCACCACATCCCGCTCGCGCTTCAGATCTACGGGGCCGGGTCCTCGCCCGCGTTCTCCATCGGGTTCACCGACATCTCCTTCGGGCGACCGGCGGCCTCGACCTTCCGCTTCGTGAATCCGTCCGGCGCCAACGTCTCGAACGACCCGTTCGGGACGACGCGGCACTTCGGTGAGCGGCGCCACGCCCGGTATGCACCGTCGCCCGCGCCGTCGACGCGGCCTACCGGCACGACCTCGGTCATCGGCTCGGGCTGGACGTCGGTGGTCGAGCTGTCCGGCGGCCTCCCGGCGGTCGGCGGCGGAATGTTGCGCGACGCGACGACGTCGGTCGGCTCGTCCGGCGACCGCCTGCTGCACACGGCACTGGTCAACGTGCTTGTCCGTTCCGACGGTCGCACGTTCGTCGGCGCGGTGAGCCCCAAGTACCTCGAGGGCGTTGCCGCGAGCGCTCCCCGCTGACGCGATGTCCGCCTTCGTGACGGCCGAGCCCGCGGCCGATCCCGCGGTACCGACCGCGCCGGTTGCGCTGCGGACAGCCGCCCTGACGCGCTCGTTCGGGACCCAGGTCGCCGTCGACGCGGTCGACCTCGTCGTTCCGCGCGGCGCGGTGTACGGCTTCCTGGGGCCGAACGGTTCGGGCAAGACGACGACGATCCGGGTGCTGCTCGGGCTGATCGCGGCCGATTCCGGCGAGGTCGAGATGCTCGGCCACGCGATGCCACGGGCGGCGGCGCAGGTGCTGCCGCGGGTCGGCGCGCTCATCGAGGGCCCGGCGTTCCACCCCTACATCACCGGCGAGCAGAACCTGCGCCGCCTCGATCGCAGTGACGCGACGGCCGACCCGGCGACATCGCCCGAGCGCATCACCGCCGCGCTGGCCCGCGTCGGGCTCACCGCCGCCGCCGGCAAGAAGTACCGCAACTACTCACTCGGCATGAAGCAGCGTCTCGGTCTGGCCGCCGCGCTGCTGCAGCCGCGCGAGCTGCTGATCCTGGACGAGCCGACGAACGGGCTCGACCCGCAGGGCACCCGCGAGGTCCGCAAGCTCATCCGGGAGCTCGCCACGGACGGCACGACCGTGCTCGTCTCGAGCCACCTGCTCAGCGAGATCGAGCAGGTGGCCACGCACGTCGGCATGATGTCGGGCGGCCGGCTCGTGCGGCAGGGCACGCTGGCCGAGGTGCTGGCCGACGGCCTGCCGAGCATCCGGGTCCACACGCCCGACGTCGAACCGGCGGCGGTGACGATGCGCGGGCTCGGCCTCGACCCGGTCACGCATGACGACGCGATCACCGCCCGGCTCACGTCCGTCGCGGTCGAGGACGTCGCCGCCGCCCTCGTCCGGGCCGGCGTGCGGCTGCAGGGGCTCGCGGTCGAGCGTCCGGACCTCGAGGAACTGTTCGTGTCGATCACCGGGGAGGGCTTCGATGTCCTCCGTTGAACTGGCCCCGCCGACGCGGTACCGCGGCGCGTTCCGTCGCCTCTACCTCGCCGAGATGCGCCTGGTGCTGCGGCGGCGCCGCAACCTGATCCTGCTCGGCGTGCTGGCCCTCGTCCCCGTCCTCATCGGGGTCGCGGTGAAGGTCAGCGACCCCGGTGCCGGCGACGGACCGCAGTTCCTCGGCCGCATCACCGGCAACGGGCTGTTCCTGGTGTTCACGGCGATCACGGTGTCCATGCCGTTCTTCCTGCCGCTGGTCATCGGGGTGATCGCCGGCGACTCGATCGCGGGCGAGGCCGGCCTCGGCACGTTGCGCTACCTGCTCACCGTCCCCGTGTCGCGGGGCCGGCTGCTGGCGATGAAGACGCTGGCGGTCGCGTCGTTCACCTTCATCGCCGTGCTCGTGGTGGCGCTCGTCGGCCTGCTGACCGGCTCGATCCTGTTCGGGCTGCACTCGCTGGTGCTGCTCTCCGGCGACACGGTCGGTCTCGGCAGCGGTCTGCTGCGCAGCCTGGGGGTCGTCGTCTACGTGACGATCGCACTGTTCGGTCTCGCGGCCGGCGGTGTCTTCATCTCGACGCTGACCGAGAACGCGATCGCCGCCATGGCCACGACCGTCAGCATCGCGGTGTTCTCGGCCCTGCTCGACGCCGTGCCGCAGCTGTCGGCGATCCACCCGGGTCTGCTCACCGACCACTGGTTGAGCTTCGGTGAGCTGTTGCGCTCGTCGATCAGCTGGGTCGACCTCGCCCGGTGGACCCTGCTGCACCTTGCCTACGCCGCAGTGTTCCTGAGCCTGGCGTGGTCGCGGATGACCACCAAGGACGTCACCAGCTGATCGACGCGCGTCGTCACATCTCCAGCGCCTCGTAGACCTCGACCTGGCCGCCGGTCGCCAGGATCGGGCAGCCGTCGGCCCGGGCCACGGCGTCGTCGAGCGTCCGGAACTCGAGCACGGTGTAGCCGGTCAGACCCGACTGCCCGCCGCCCGACCCGCCGCCGGACTTCACCGTCGCCGAGGCGCCGAACGGCGCGCCCATGTCGGTGACGGCGCTGCCGAGGGTCGCGAACCACGCGCCCCACTGCTGCATCGACTGCTCCCGTGCCTCGGGTGTCTCGGCCACCTGGCCGCCGGTGTAGGCGTAGACGAACTTGGTCATGATCGCTCCCTCGCTTCGGCGGGTGTCTCCCGCGGTTGACATTCACTTCGACGGACAGGGGAGAGGGGAATCGACAGGTCGGCGGCATCGACATCGCATGTGGTCCGGGCCGATGCCCGGTCCAGCGGCATCTGGGCCGCCTCACGAACGAGTGCGCCCGCGGGACGAGCGATCCTCGTCGCACTCATCGCGCCCGTCCATACGGTTGAGCTTGTCGTCACCCTGACCGGAATCCTTTACGTAGCAGGGGTTCTCGGCCCGATTTGTGTCAGACCCCGGCTCTAGAATCTGATCTGTGAACGACGGGGCCAGCAGCATCGCGACGCTCGATCGCGGCGTGATGTTCGACCGTCTTGTCGAGCTGCAAAGGGTGCGAGCGGTGGCTGATGCGGAGGAGCAGCGCATCCTCGCCCGGCTCGCGGCCGAGCCTCTGCCGACGTGTCTCGACTCGGCCGACAAGCAGTACGTGATCGACGAGATCGCGTGCGCCCTCCATCAGGCTTCGCGCACGATGAGCAACCGGCTGATCACGGCGGTCGACCTGGTCGGTCGCTTCCCCGACACGGTCGCGGCGCTGGAGCGGGGCGAGCTGACCCTGGCGCACGCGCGGGCGCTGTCCGACGTGACGCTGGGCGTCGACGACGCGACGGCCGCCCGAGTCGAGCGGCGCGTTCTCGAGCGGGCGATCGGCAGGACGCCCGCCCAGTTCCGGGCCTGCGCGCTACGGGCGGTCCGTGCACTGGCACCGCGCCCGTTGGAGCCGCCGCCCGACCCGCTGCTCAAGCGGTGCTGCGGAGTCGCGCCGCGCAACGACGGCCTGGTCGAGTTCCGCGCGCTGATCTCGCCCGAGGACGGCGCGGCGATCATGGCCGACATCAACGCGGCCGCCGCGACCACCAAGGGCCTGGACGACCGGACGGCCGACCAGCGTCGCGCCGACGCGTTCGTCGATCTGATGCGCGGCGACATCGCGCGCCGCAAGGCACCGGCAACGCACGTCGTGGTGGCGCTCTCGACGCTGCTCGGGCTCGACGACCAGGCCGCCGAGCTCGGCGAGCACGGCTACGTGCCGGCCGAGGTGGCCCGCCGCATCGCCCACGACCCGACCGGCACGTGGCGACGCATTCTCACCGACGACCACGGTCGGGTGCTCCGCGTGAGCAAGAAGTACCGGCCCCCGACATCCCTGGCCAGGTTGGTGAAGGCCCGTGATCGCACCTGCCGCTTCCCTTCCTGCCGGGCGAAGATCGCCGAGATCGATCACATCGTGCCCTGGCCTAAGGGACCGACGACGGCGTCGAATCTGCAGGGCCTGTGCCTGCGTCATCATCATCTGAAACACGAGGCCGGCTGGAGCGTGCGACGGCTCGCCGACGGTGTCACCCGCTGGACCGCCCCCACCGGGCGCGTCCACGACAAGCCTCCCGACGAACAACCCGTCGACGCCACGATGGCGGTCTTCGAACCCCCGCCCTTCTGAATATCACTTCTCGGCAGCGGGGGCGTGATTGCATCGGCTGAATCAGCGGCATGTGAAGACGTTGCGGTTGCGCAACCGGAGCGCGTGCACGGTACCTCTGTCATCATCTGCGCGTGGATCAGGGAACGGTTGCGTTCGCGATTCTGGGCGGCGCTCTCGTGCTCAGCTACGCAGTCGGCGGCGTCGCGATCTGGATGCTCGATGCCGACGGCATGATTCGGTTGGTATTCGTCGGGCGCGGCACGCGCCAGGAACCATGGCTGCGCCGCATCCGCACAGGATCGTGCTCCGAGGGTCGGAACGGCTGACTCCGCGATGATCAACTCGCTCGGGGCAGCACGCCAGACCTGCCCCGAGCGCAATCACGGTCCATCACGGCGTCGCGGGAGCCGACCGAAATTCCACCCGGCTCGTTCTACGATCTGGCCATGGCGAAGCAGCGCGCAGCGCGCCCGTTGCACGAGTGGACGGAGGACTGCCGGGTCCTCCGCCACCGCCAGTGCCGGCACCTGGGTTCGAGCCGCAGCGTCGGGCTGCTCGGGATCAGGGCGTTCGTGACGATCTGTTCGTGCCCCTGCCACTGGAGTTGCCCGTCGGCGTCGGTCGCCCTGGCCGAGATGCCCCGGGCCTGCACCTGTCCGGATACCGGCGAGCAGCGGCAGCGCGACTTCGCGGCGGCTGCCAAACCCTCACCAATGCGACGGCTGCTCACACACCGTCGCTAGCCCGGTTGCCCTGATCGTGGGTGTCCACGGCGACCTCGGCAGTGCAACTGCACCAATGATCACCATGACAAACGACGCGGGCGAAGGGGCCTGCTGCCTGATGTGGCGCAGGCCCGACCTCGGCAGGATCGTCCGGGTCAGGGGACGGTCGGGCGAGAGGGTGGCGGCGATGGTGGGCAACTCGGTTGACGGCCTGTACTTCGACCTGCGGATCGACTTCCCGGGCCGCCAGATCGCCGTCCTGGGCGAGTTCGACGTGGCGACGGCCCGCTGCCTGACGACGGCCGTCTCGAAGTTCGCCCGCTCGGCGATCAGCGAGCTCACCATCGACCTCGCGAACGTCACCCACATCGACGCGGCCGGAGTCGGCGCGCTGACCCGGGCCCGCTCGGCGATGAGCGGCCGGGTCGCGTTCAACGGCGGCAGCGCGGCGCTGCAGCGACTGCTGGCCCAGGCCGATCTCGTCGCCGCCTGACCGTCTACTCGAAGATGTCGGGGAAGTCGCTGCTGATGCGCTCCCAGATCGGCTGGAACTGGAACCAGCCGGCGAACTCGTAGCCGACCTGCGAGCGGGTCAGCTCGGCCTCCCCGGGCCCGATCTGCCGCGGCTTGATGCCGTAGCCGGCCGCGGCCGAGTAGGCCATCAGCTGCGACTGGGCGGTGCGCTCGAGCGTGAGGAACCACCAGGCCGCGCTGTCGACGGACGTGCCGACGGTGAGCATGCCGTGGTTGCGCAGGATGATCGCCTTCTTGCTGCCGAGCGCGGCGCCGATCCGACGCCCCTCCTCCTTGTCGAGGACGACCCCGGTGAACGAGTCGAAGACGGCGACGTCGTCGTAGAAGGCGCACGAGTCCTGCGTCAGCGGCTCGATGGTGACGTCGAGCGAGGACAGCGTCTTGCCGTACGGGCCGTGGGCGTGCGCGGCGGCGAGGACGTCGGGCCGGGCGGCGTGCACGGCACAGTGGATCGCCACCGCCGCCCCGTTGACCGCGTGATCGCCCTCGACGACCTGGCCGTCCTCGTCGACCCGCACGAGATCGCTGCTGCGGATCATGCTGAAGTGCCGTCCGAACGGGTTCACCCAGAACGTCTCCGGGTGCTCGGGGTCGCGGACGGTGATGTGCCCGGCGACACCCTCGTCCAGCCCGGCCTTGCTGAACATCCGGAACGCGGCCGCGAGCTTGGCCTTGCGGTGGGCACGCTCGTCCTCGACCGAGTCGAAGACCGGCGGACGGGCCATCTTCAGCTCTCGCCCGGCGCGGTCGGTCACGGCGGCCCGCGCGGGGGCCTCGTCCTGGGCGGTCGAGTCCTGAGTCGTCGTCACGATTGATCTCCTCTCGATCGGTGCCCCCAGTCTGTACCCGACGTTGTCGTTCCCGCTCCGTAGGGTGGATCCCATGACCGAGCGCCCCCTGACGTTGATGGCCGTGCACGCCCACCCGGACGACGAGGCCACCGGCACCGGGGGTGTGCTCGCGCGTGCCGCGGCCGAGGGCATCCGCACCGTTCTCGTCACCTGCACCGACGGCGGCTGCGGCGACGCGCCGGGCGGGGTGAAGCCGGGCGAGCCCGGGCACGACGTCGACGCCGTCGTGGCGATGCGCAAGGAGGAGCTCGAGAAGAGTTGCGCCGTGCTCGGCGTCGACCACCTCGAACTGCTCGGGTACGGCGACTCCGGGATGATGGGCTGGCCCCAGAACGAGGCCCCCGGCTCCTTCTGGTCGACCCCGGTGGACCAGGGCGCGGCCCGGCTGGCCGAGCTGATCCGGCACTACCGGCCCGACGTCGTCGTCACCTACGACGAATACGGCTTCTACGGCCACCCCGACCACATCCAGACCCACCGCATCACCATGGCGGCGCTGCAGGCCACCGGCACCGCCGCGAAGGTCTACTGGACGACGGCGCCGCGCTCGAAGATGGAGGAGTTCGGGCAGATCATCCGCGATCTCGGCGGCGACTGGGACGAGCCGGAAGGCGCCGAGCCCGGCCCGGAGATCGGACTGCCCGACGACGAGATCACCACCTGGGTCGACACCTCGGCCTTCGGCAGCCAGAAGTTCGATGCGCTGGCCGCGCACTCCAGCCAGGAGGAGAACATCTTCTTCCTGCGCATGGGCAAGGAACTGTTCACCCAGGTCATGGGGGTCGAGACGTTCCTGCGGGTGCACGACACCACCGGCGCCGCGCTGCCCGAGGACGACCTGTTCGCCGGGCTGCGGTGAGTCAGGCCGGCCAGTAACGGGCGCGGATCCTGCGCTTGAACAGCTTGCCGGTGTCCTCGCGCGGCAGGTGGTCGTCGAACACGACCAGCTTCGGCACCTTGTACCCGGCCAGGTTCGCGCGCACGTGCTCGCGCACGTCGTCCTCGGTGATGCCGGTGGCCTCGACGTGCGCGGCCACCGCCTCGCCGAAGTCGTCGTCCGGTATGCCGAAGACCGCGACGTCGGTGACGCCGTCGAGCTCGAGCAGGCAGGCCTCGATCTCGGCCGGGTAGATGTTCACGCCGCCCGAGATGATCATGTCGATGCTGCGGTCGTTGAGGTAGAGGAAGCCGTCGTGGTCGAGGTAGCCGACGTCGCCGATGTGCAGGAAACCGTCGCGCTCGATGCCGGCCCTCTTCGCGGCGTCGTTGTGATAGGTGAAGTTGGGCCACGACGCAGGGGGTTTGACGTAGACCTGGCCCGACTCGCCGACGGGCAGCTCGTCGCCGAACTCGTCGTAGATGCGGATGGCGGAACCGCCGAAGGCGCGCCCGACGGTGCCGGGGTGGGCCAGCCACTCCTCGCTCGTGCAGGTGACGACGCCGCCGGTCTCGGACCCGCCGTAGTACTCGAGGACGATCGGCCCGAGCCACGCGATGATCCGCTTCTTGACCTCGACCGGGCAGGGGGCGGCCGCGTGCACGATCGCCTTGAGCGACGACAGGTCGTAGCGTTCCCGCACCTCCGTCGGCAGGGCGAGCAGCCGCACGAACATCGTCGGGACGGCCTGGAAGTGCTCGATGCGCTGGCTCTCGATCAGGCGCAGCATCTCCTCGGGTTCGAACGTCGGCATGATGGTCAGGTCGACCCCGGCCGCCGCGCTGACGAGGCAGTGCACGTTCGGCGCGGTGTGATAGATCGGCGCCGGCACCAGCGTGCGCATCGCCGGGTCGAGCCCGAACATCGAGAACACCAGCTGCGCGATGGCCTGGCTCTGCTCCGGCGTCGTCCGGTTGCGGATGATGCCCTTCGGTCGGCCGGTCGTCCCCGACGTGTAGATCATGCTCTGGGGCGCCTGGGTGGGCGGCTCGGCCCACGGCCCGTGCCCGGCCAGCCAGTCCTCGAACAGCGGGTGCCGGCCGGTGGGCGCGACACCGTCCTGCTCCACCTCGATGAGCGGACGGTCGCCGATCACCGCCTCGGCCACCGGCACGAGATCGGTGTGCGCGAAGACCGCCTTCGACCCGCTGTCGTCGAGCAGGTGGGCGAGCTCGGCGCCCTTCCAGTGCCAGTTCACCGGCACCGGGACGCCGCCGAGGATGCCCGCGCCGAGACTCGCCTCGACGAAGGCGATGTCGTTGTGCAGGTAGATCGCCACGCGGTCGCCCGCCTCGACGCCGAACCCGGCCAGCCCGCTCGCGATCCGGGCCGCGCGGCCCCGGACCTCGTCGTAGGTCCGCTCGACCGTCCCGCAGTGGATGCCCGTCACAGTGCGACAGCCTGCTACTCCGGCCCGCCTCGGACAAGGCGGCGCGTCTGGTCGGCCATCGCGATGTCCTCGCGCGCCTCGACGACCACGCAGCGGACGCTCGCGCCGGCTGCGCTGATGTCGGCGTCGCCGTCGACGCCCGCGTTCGCCGCGTCGTCCACGGCCAGGCCCAACCAGGCCAGCCGCTCGGCGACCGCGCGCCGGATGCCGACGGAGTGCTCCCCGACGCCACCGGTGAAGACGAGCAGGTCGATGCCGTCGGCCGACGCCGCCATCGCCGCGATGCCGGCGATCAGGTGGTGCACGTAGATCTCCACCGCCAGCTGCGCGTCGGCGTCACCGGCGGCGGCCCGCTCCTCGACCTCGCGCAGATCGGCCGTGCCGGTCAGCCCGAGCACGCCGGACTTCTCCTCGAGACCGACCGCGACCTCGTGCGGCGACAGGTTCTCGTGCTCCTCGAGCCACAGCACCAGACCGGGATCGACGCTGCCGGAACGCGTGGCCATGACCAGCCCCTCGAGCGGGGTGAACCCCATCGTGGTGTCGACGCTCTGCCCCCCGACGACCGCGGTCAGTGACGCCCCGGCGCCGAGGTGGGCGGTGACGATGCGGGCGGTCGAGACGTCCAGCCCGGCCAGCCCGGCGCCGTGCCGGGCGGCGTAGCCGTGCGACAGCCCGTGGAACCCGTACCGGCGCACGCCGTGCTTCTCGCGCCACTCCGCCGGCACGGCGTAGGTGTACGCGGCGGGGGACAGCGTTGCGTGGAAAGCGGTGTCGAAGCAGGCCACCGCCGCGATGTCGGGCAGCGCGGCCGAGACCACGTCGAACCCGGCGAGCGACTTCGGCTGGTGCAGTGGCGCGAGGTCGGTGAGGTCGCGCAGCGCCTGTTCCACCTCGGCGTCGATGCGCACGGCCGAGCGGAACCGCTCCCCGCCGTGCACGACCCGGTGACTGACGACGTCGGGCCGGGGCCAGTCGGCGATGGCGTCGTGCAGCGCCGACACGTCGAAGCCGCCCGCGTTCGCGGGCAGGTCGGTGCGATGGACGACCTCGTCGGCGTCGTCCAGCAGCCGCAGTTTCAGGCTGGACGACCCGGCGTTCACGATCAGGATCAGCATCGGTCAGGCCGGCCCGGCCGACCAGGTCCAGTCGGCGATGGCCGGGTCGTCCTCACCGTGCTCGCGCGTGTAGGCCCGCGCGGCCAACCGGGCGTCGGCCATCTCCTGCCGCAGCGACGCGGCGCGGCTGCCCAACCCGGGAACGCGGTCGATCACGTCCATCACCAGGTGGAAGCGGTCGAGGTCGTTGAGCATCACCATGTCGAACGGGGTCGTGGTGGTGCCCTCCTCCTTGTAACCGCGGACGTGGATGTTGTGGTGGTTGGCGCGCCGGTAGGTCAGCCGGTGGATCAGCCAGGGGTAGCCGTGATAGGCGAAGATCACCGGCTTGTCGGCGGTGAACAGCGTGTCGAAATCGCGGTCGGGCAGGCCGTGGGGGTGCTCGGTGTCGGGCTGCAGCCGCATGATGTCAACCACGTTGACCATTCTGACCTTCAGGTCGGGCAGCCGCTCGCGCAGGATCTGCGCCGCCGCCAGGGCCTCGAGCGTCGGGATGTCCCCGGCGCAGCCCAGCACGACGTCCGGCTCACCCTCGGTGTTGCCGGCCCAGTCCCAGATGCCCAGGCCACGGGTGCAGTGCGCGATCGCCTCGTCCATCGTCAGGTAGGTGAGGGCGGGCTGCTTGCCGGCCACGATCACGTTCACGTAGTGCCGGCTGCGCAGGCAGTGGTCGGCCACCGACAGCAACGTGTTCGTGTCCGGCGGCAGGTAGACCCGCACGATCTCGGCCTTCTTGTTGACGACATGGTCGATGAAGCCCGGGTCCTGGTGGGAGAAGCCGTTGTGGTCCTGGCGCCACACGTGCGACGACAGCAGGTAGTTCAGCGACGCGATCGGACGCCGCCACGGGATGCCGCGGGTGACCTTCAGCCATTTCGCGTGCTGGTTGAACATCGAGTCGACGATGTGGATGAACGCCTCGTAGCAGGTGAACATCCCGTGCCGGCCGGTCAGCAGGTACCCCTCGAGCCAGCCCTGGCACAGGTGCTCGGACAGCACCTCCATCACCCGGCCGTCGGGCGCGAGGTGGTCGTCGCCCGGCACCGTCTCGGCGTCCCACGCCCGGTCGGTCGTCTCGAAGACCGCGCCGAGCCGGTTGGAGGCGGTCTCGTCCGGGCCCATGAGGCGGAAGTTGGTCGGGTTGGCCGCGATGACGTCACGGGTGAACTCGCCGAGCACGCGGGTCGCCTCGCTCAACCCCTTCCCCGGGGTCGGGACGTCGACGGCGTAGCTGCGGAAGTCGGGGAGCACGAGATCCTGCAGCAGCGTGCCGCCGTTCGCGTGCGGGCTCGCGCTCATGCGCTTGGGCCCCGCGGGCGCCAGCGCGCGCAGCTCGGGCCGCAACCGGCCGTCGGCGGTGAAGAGCTCCGCGGGCCGGTAGGAGCGCAGCCACTGCTCGAGCATCGCCCGGTGCGATTCGTCGGTGCGGGTGGCGGCGAGCGGCACCTGGTGGGCCCGGAACGTGCCTTCGACCTGCACCCCGTCGACCTGCGCCGGGCCGGTCCAGCCCTTGGGCGTGCGCAGCACGATCATCGGCCACCGCGGCCGGTCGGTGACACCCTCGTCGCGGGCGGCCCGCTGGATCGCGGCGATCTCGTCGGCCACCGTGTCGAGTGTCGACGCGAGCTGCTGGTGGACGTCGGCCGGGTCGTCGCCGGCCACGAAGTACGGGTGGTAGCCGTAGCCGCGCATCAGCTCGGCGAGCTCGTCCTCGCCGATGCGGGCGAGCACGGTCGGGTTCGCGATCTTGTAGCCGTTGAGGTGCAGGATCGGCAGCACCGCACCGTCGGTCACCGGGTTCAGGAACTTGTTCGAGTGCCAGCTCGCGGCGAGCGGGCCGGTCTCGGCCTCGCCGTCGCCGACGACGCAGGCGACGAGCAGGTCGGGGTTGTCGAAGGCGGCGCCGAACGCGTGCACGAGCGCGTAGCCCAGCTCGCCGCCCTCGTGGATCGAGCCCGGCGTCTCGGGCGCGACGTGGCTCGGGATGCCGCCGGGGAAGGAGAACTGGCGGAACAGGGCGCGCAGGCCCTCGGTGCCCTCGCCGACCGAGGAGTATACCTCGCTGTAGGTGCCCTCGAGGTAGGCGTTGGCCACGAGCCCAGGGCCGCCGTGGCCCGGGCCGGTGACGAAGATCGTGTCGAGGTCGCGCTCGCGGATCAGCCGGTTCAGGTGCACGTACAGCAGGTTCAGCCCGGGGGTGGTGCCCCAGTGGCCGAGCAGTCGCGGCTTGACGTGCTCGGCGCGTAACGGCTCGGTCAGCAGCGGGTTGTCGAGCAGGTAGATCTGGCCGACGGAGAGGTAGTTGGCCGCGCGCCAGTAGGCGTCGATGGCGGTGAGCTGGTCCTCGGTCAGGGGCGGGTCGAAGGTCACCGATCGATCATGGCCCGGTGATCGGCCCGTCGACAGGTGTGGGACGTCCCGGATCGGACGGGACCTTCCGCCCCCCTCAGAGCCGGTAGTAGTCCTCGGCGGCGTCCTGAGCGAAGCCCTGTGACGTGTAGAGGCGCAGCGCGTTCGGGTTGTCGACCGCGACCTCGAGCCGAACCTCGCGCGCACCGTCGGCCCGCAGTTGCCGGCACATGCGGCGCAGCACCGTACGGCCGATGCCCTGCCCCTGCCACTCGGGGACGACGACGAAGCCGTACACGCCGCCGACATCGCCCTCGAGGCTGACCCGGACGGTGCCGACCCGCTCGCCCTCGAACTCGATGATCACCGTGTTCGCGTCGTCGGAGCTGATGCGGTTGCCGAGGTCGGGGACGTCGAAGCCGAAACCAGCCTTGAGCGCGTGGCGCAGGAAGTCGAGGTCGTCGACCTCGAGCAGACGGCTGGTGACGCGCGGGTCGTCGTCGCCGTCGACCGGTTCACGCTGCACCATCGCGTGCTCCGAGTGGTCGAGCACGCCGCCCCGCGCACGGGCGAAGGCGGCGCTGGCCGGCGTCGTCGCCGGCGCGACGAGCAGCCGGTTGGTGAACCCGCGGGACCGGACGAGCGACATCGCCTCGTCGAGCAGCGCGGTACCGATGCCCTGTCTGCGCGAATCCGGATCGACCATGCCGCCGAACTCGACGTTGGGCGGCCCGCCGAAGGCGTAGAGGCCGAGGAAGCCGAGCAGGCGGTCGCCGTCCCACCAGAGCAGGTCGTTCACCTCGTCGGGACGCCGCGAGCGCAGCGTGCCCCACTCGAGTTTCAGCCGCCCGCCGTCGGCGGCGACGACGCGCCGCTCCAGGTCGGCGATGGCGGTCAGGGCAGCGTCATTGAGGCCTCGGGCCGATTCGATCACCCGCCCAGACGACCACATCGGTCAAGTAGTTTGACCGTCGGCGAGCGCGAATCGGGTATGCCGTTCCCACCGCCGCCCCGCCGCCTCCTGGTGCAGCAGGGTCACCGCGGTCGCGACCCCGGTGACGGGCAGCCGCGGCCGCACCGCGGCCTCGGCGGCGCGCAGCCGGGCGAGGTCGGCACGGTCGCCGATGGTCAGGTGGGGCACGACCTCGTCGAACTCGCCACCGTACGGCGGGTGCTCCGGGAAGGCCGTGGCGGCGACGTCGATGAGCGCACTGAACGGGGCCGGATCGTCCGGCGCCAGGAACAGCACCGCCTCGTCGAACCACGCGGTGGCCGAGAAGCGGTAGTCGAAGGACGCGCACCGGGCGAACAGCCCGCGCAGCGTGGCGAGGAGGTCGTCGTCGAGCCGCGTCACCGCCACGAACGGGTACAGCACGGTGACGTGTGCGGGCACGCCGAGCGAGGCACTCGCATCGAGGCCGGCGCGGTGCTCGGACACCACCGCCTCGGCCTCGGGAACCTCGACGACCAGCGCGCTCGACCCCTCATCACCCATGGCCGAGAGGGTAGAGCGCGGTAGCGTCCGGATCATGTCAATTACGCTGCCCGACGGCCGCACCCTCGACCTGCTCGACCGGGGCGACGGCGACGTCGCGATCGTCTTCCACCACGGCACGCCCGGCGCGTACTGGCGCTACGAACCGATGGTCGCCGCGGCGGTCGACGCCGGTTTCCGCTGGATCGCGACGAGCCGCGCCGGCTACGGCGGCTCGACCCGGCGGCCCGGACGCTCGGTCGCCGACAACTGCGACTACGTCGCGGCCGTCCTCGACCAGCTCGGCGTGGAGCGCTTCGTCGCGGTGGGGTGGTCCGGGGGCGGCCCGCACGCCCTCGCCTGCGGCGCGCTGCTGGCCCCGCGCTGCGCCGGCGTGATCACGCTGGCCGGGGTGGCCCCCTTCGACGGCGCCGACGCGGCCGGGTTCGACTGGTTCGACGGCATGGGGCCGGAGAACCACGCGGAGTTCGGCGCGGCGGTCGAGGGGGAGGCTGCGGTTCGGGCCTACCTCGAACCCGAGCGCGAGGGCCTGGTGGCGATCACCGGGCCCGACGTCGCCGCCTCGCTCGGCGGCCTGATCGACGAGGCCGACCGCCGGGTGCTGACCGGCGAGTTCGCCGAGGCGCTGGCCGAGTCGTTCCGCGACGGGTTGCGGGTCGGTGCCGACGGCTGGATCGACGACGACCTCGCGTTCGCGCGGCCCTGGGGCTTCGACCTGGCCGCGGTGAGGGTGCCGGTCGGCGTCTGGCAGGGCGACCAGGACCGCATGGTTCCCTACAGCCACGGCTCGTACCAGGTCGAGCGGCTGCCCGACGTGCGCGCCCACCTGCTGCCGGGGGAGGGCCACCTCTCGATCCCGCTCGGGCGGTTCGACCAGGTGCTCGCCGAGGCCCGCTCGTTCGTGTGACGCCTCCGGCTCGACGGGAACTTACCCGTCGGTAAGGATGTCGGCATGACCTCTCGGATCCACGCCTTCACCGACGACGCCCTGGGCGAGCACGACGCCGTCGCGCTCGCCGCCCTGGTTCGCTCGGGGGAGGTGAGCGCCCAGGAGCTCGCCGACGCCGCGATCGCCCGGGCCGGTGCCGTCCGCGAGCTCAACGCCGTCGCCTTCGAGGCCTACGACGCGCCCCGCTTCAACCCGGGCGGTGCCCTCGCCGGCGTCCCCACGTTCGTGAAGGACAACACCGACCTCGCCGGAATGCCGACGACGCACGGCAGCGAGGCGTTCACCGCGTCGCCCCGCAGAACCGACGGCGCCTACGCCACGCAGTACCTCAGTACCGGGCTCACCGTGCTCGGCAAGAGCCGGCTGCCCGAGTTCGGCTTCAACGCCAGCACCGAGTTCATGACCGGCGAGCCGACCCGCAACCCGTGGAACCCGGGCTACTCGGTCGGGGCCTCGTCGGGCGGTTCGGCCGCGCTCGTGGCGGCCGGCGTGGTGCCGATCGCGCATGCGAACGACGGTGGCGGGTCGATCCGCATCCCGGCCGCCTGCGCCGGGCTCGTCGGCCTCAAGCCCAGCCGGGGGCGCCACATCGACGGCGAGCAGGCCGCCCACCTGCCGGTGAACATGATCTCCGAGGGGGTCGTCACCCGGAGCGTCCGCGACACCGCGGCCTTCCTCGCCGCGGCCGAGGACCACTGGCGCAACCCGGCGCTGCCGCCGGTCGGCGTCATCGAGGGCCCGGCCGCGCGCCGGCTGCGGATCGGGCTCGTGCTCGAGTCGGTCAACGCCACCGAGATCGACGCGGCCACCCGCACCGCCGTCGAGCGGACCGCGGCCCTGCTCGAGAAGGCCGGGCACGTCGTGGAGCCGATCGAGCTGCCGGTCGGCGAGCAGTTCGCCACCGACTTCCTGCAGTACTGGGCGCTGCTGGCCGAGCTCGCCGCCGACACCGGCAAGCTCATGCTCGACCGGTCGTTCGACACCGCGAAGCTCGACGGCCTGAGTGCAGGCCTGCGCCGCCACCACCGGCGTAACCTGCTGCGCACCCCGGGCGCGATCCACCGCCTGCGCGGGATCCGTTCCCGCTACGCGCGGATGTTCGGGCGCCACGAGCTGGTGCTCTCGCCCGTGCTCGCGCACACCACGCCGCCGCTGGGCCACCTCAGCCCGCGGGTGCCGTTCGACCAGCTCATCGACCGGCTGCAGCGCTACGTCGCGTTCACGCCGTTCAACAACATCGCCGGGACGCCGGGCATCTCGCTGCCGATGGGGCTCACCGACGACGGCCTGCCGATCGGGGTCCAGCTGTCGGCCGCGTACGGCGACGAGCGGACGCTGCTCGAGACCGCGTTCCTCATCGAGGCCGAGGCGCCGTTCCCCCGCATCCAGGCCTGACCGTCAGGCGGTCGCGGCCGGACGCTCGGGAGTGTCGCGGCGCGGACGCCGGCTGAGCAGCAGCGCGGCGGCGGCCACGAGCTCGGGCCGGCGCCGGCCGAGCACACCGCGACGCGGGGCCGCGGTCGGCCGCGGCTCGGCGGTGATGGCCGCGGCGACGAGCGACCTCGGCCGCAGCGGCAGCGACGGGCGGGGGAGCGTGGCCCGCCGCGGTACGCCGTGCTCGATCGCCAGCGCGTCGATGTCGGCGAGCGTGATCGTCTTGCGCGCCAGCAGCTCGCGGGCCATCGCCTCGAGCAGCCGGCGGTGCCGGGTGAGCAGGCCGGTGGCGGTCTCGTAGGCCTCGGCCAACAGTTCCTCGACGACGCCGTTGATGTCGTCTCCGCGGCTGTCGCGCACCTGGTAGCCGAGGCGGGTCATGCCGTACTGGGTGGCCATCCGCGTCGCGAGCTCGGTGGCCGACTGCAGATCGCCCGAGGCGCCCTGCGTGTACTCGCCGTCGAGCAGCAACTCCTCGCCGACGCGGCCGGACAGCGCGGTGACCAGCTGGGCATGGGCCTTGAGCCGGGTCAGGAAGATGTCGTCCGAGCCGGACATCCAGGTGACGCCGCCGGCCGGGCCGCGCGGCACGATCGTCACCTGCACCGGGTCGTCGGCCTCGGGCTGCAGGTAGGCCGACAGCGCGTGGCCCGCCTCGTGCCAGGCGGTGACGCGGGCGTCGTGGTCGGTCACGACGGCCGACGTGCGCGCCCGGCCCATCGCGATGGTGGCGACGGCGTGGTCGAGAGCGTCCTGGCTGATCTCGTCCTCGTCCCGGCGCACGGCGTCGAGGCAGGCCTCGTTCACGAGCGCCGCGAGCTGCGCGCCGGAGAAGCCGGGGGTACGCAGGGCGAGGGCGTCGAGGTCGACGTCACCGGCCATCGGCTTGCCGGCCACGTGCACGTCGAGGATCTCGCGTCGGCCGCGGGCGTCGGGGTTCGGCACCTCGACGCGGCGGTCGAGGCGACCGGGCCGCACCAGCGCGGGGTCGAGGATGTCGGGCCGGTTCGTCGCCGCGATGATGATGACCGAGCTGGACCGGTCGAAGCCGTCCATCTCCTTGAGCAGCGCGAGCAGGGTCTTCTCGGTCTCCGGGTCGCGGTTGTCGCCGCCCGAGCGGCGCACGCCGATGGCGTCGATCTCGTCGATGAAGATGATCGCCTTCTCCTGCTTGCGGGCGGCCTCGAACAGCGCGCGCACGCGCTGCGGGCCGACGCCCACGTACTTCTCGACGAAGTCGCTGCCGGCGACCGCGTAGAACGGCACGCCGGACTCGCCGGCCACCGCGCGGGCGAGCAGCGTCTTGCCGGTGCCGGGCGGCCCGCACAGCAGGGCCCCCTTCGGCTGGGTCGCGCCGAGCCGGGTGAAGCGGTCGGGATCCTGCAGGAACAGCACGAGTTCGGTGAGGTCGAAGACCGCCTCGGCGCAGCCCGCGACATCGCTGAAGCGGGTGTCCGGCCGCTCGACCTCGACGGTCAGGTGCGCGTTGTCGCCGGCTCCGGGCCCGGCCGCGGCCTTCTTGCGCCGCGGGCCGCCCGTGACCGTTTCGCCCGGCTCGCCGGCCGGCTCGGCGTTCGGGGTCGCCAGGGCCGGGCGGGCGTCGCGCCGGCCCCGGCGCACCCCGGCGACGAGCACCGGGGCGCCGGCCAGGGCCAGCAGGAAGGCCAGCGCCTGCAGGCCGGCGGTGGCGTTGCCGCCGCCCTGGCCGGCCGCCTGCGCGCCGCCGGGGTTCAGCACTCCGGGGCGCGCGGACGACGTCGCGGCCGGGCTGGTGACGGAGTGGACGACGGTCAGTGGCACGTCGGCGGTGAGGAACTGGGTGACGGCGTCGTGCAGGTACACGGCCGGTACCTGCACGATGCGCGCGCCGCTCGCCGTCGTGAAGGAGATGGTCTGCGCCGCCTCGTCGAGGGTGGCCGCGCGGATCGCGCCGCCGTGCAGGGCGTTGTTCAGCGCGGTGAGGGTGGTGCTCACGGGGGCGGCCGGGTGCGCGCCGGGGGCCTTCGCCGGCGCGGACGAGGTCATGGAGGCGGACAGCACGAACAGCAGACCGGCGCCGGCGAGCAGCGAGACGCCCAGCGCGGTCAGCGCGTTGAGGTAGCGGCGCCACGATCGGAGCGCAGCGGGTCGGCGGGGGCTCACGCCAATGAATTCGGCAGCGGGAGGACGAGCATGAACGGCAGGTTGCCCGACCGGGGTTACCGCCGGGTGAAATCGACCTTGGTGGCTCAGCGACGCCGCAGGATCTCGACGCCGGGCCCGGCGAGCTCGTCGAGGGCGCCCTTGCGTCCCGTCGCGGCGAGCATGAGTGCGACCGCCGGGCCTTCGACCCGGGGGCCGGAGCCCACCGCGAAGTCGGTGTCGGTGGCCTCGAGGGTCAGCCCGGCGACGCGGTCGCGGCCGCCGATGACGGGCTGGCTGCCGGCGTAGAAAGCGATCGTGCGGGCGACCTGGTCGAGCGGGTAGGCGTGTGAGATTCCCAACGCCCGCCGGATGTCCTCGGAGTGGACCAGCACCTCGCCGAGCCAGGTGTCCTTCGGACCCGGCGGCGCCGAGGTGCGGTCGGCCGCAGCCCGGAAGGCGGTGAGGGTGGCGGCCGGTCCGCCGGCACTCTCCCGCTCGACCTCCTTGCCGACGTACCGGTCGAAATCGAAGCCGGCGGCCACGAACTTCCCGAAGAACTTGGGCGGTGTCATCTTCGCCGCCGACAGCAGGTGGGCCAGGACACCGTGCACGTTCCACTCCGGACACGCGGTCGGCGTCGCCCACTGCTCGCCGGTCAGGTCGGCGAGGTCGTCGGCGAGGGCCTTGCGCTCAGCGTGGACGGTCGGCCAGATGTCGGTGCTCATGGCGCGTGAATCGTCCCACGCCGGCCGCCCGGTTACCATGCTCCGTGGCGACCGGTGCCGTTCGCCCGTACGGAAATGCGTGTACAGCGAATGGAGCGGCAACTCGTGGGTGACCCGAACGGATTCCTCAAGCACCGGCAGCGTGTGACGCCGCAGCGCCGACCGGTCGAGGTCCGCATCCAGGACTGGCACGAGGTCTACGAGGACCTGCCGAGGGAGACCCTGGCCGAGCAGGCCAGCCGCTGCATGGACTGCGGAATCGCGTTCTGTCACGGGGGTTGCCCGCTCGGCAACCTGATCCCGGAGTGGAACCACCTGGTCTACGCCGACGACTGGCGCAAGGCCATCGAGCGGCTGCACGCCACCAACAACTTCCCCGAGTTCACCGGGCGCCTCTGCCCGGCGCCGTGCGAGGCGGCGTGCGTCCTCGGCATCAGCCAGGACCCGGTCACCATCAAGCAGGTCGAGGTCGAGATCATCGACCGCGCGTTCGACGAGGGCTGGGTCGACGCCCAGCGTCCGGAGATGCAGACCGGCTACAAGGTCGCCGTCGTCGGCTCGGGCCCGGCCGGCCTCGCCGCCGCCCAGCAGCTGACCCGGGCCGGCCACGCCGTCACCGTCTTCGAGCGCGAGGACCGCATCGGCGGACTGCTCCGCTACGGCATCCCCGAGTTCAAGATGGAGAAGCGCCACATCGCCCGCCGCCTCGAGCAGATGGAGGCCGAGGGCACGCTGTTCCGTCCGGGCGTGAACGTCGGTGTCGATGTCACCGTCGAGGAGCTGAGGGCCGGGTTCGACGCGATCGTGCTCGCCGGCGGCGCCACCGCGGCCCGCGACCTGCCGATCCCCGGCCGCGAACTGGCCGGCATCCACCAGGCCATGGAGTACCTGCCGTGGTCGAACCGCGTGCAGGAGGGCGACCTCGAAGCCCCGCCGATCACGGCCGAGGGCAAGAAGGTCGTCATCATCGGCGGCGGCGACACCGGCGCCGACTGCCTCGGCACCGCCCTGCGCCAGGGGGCGGCGAGCACCCACCAGTTCGAGATCATGCCGCGCCCGCCGGAGACGCGGGCCGCCTCGACGCCGTGGCCGACCTACCCGCTCATGTATCGCGTCAGCTCGGCCCACGAAGAGGGCGGCGAGCGCGTCTTCGCGGTCAACACCGCGCACTTCCTCGGAGCCGACGGCCGAGTGACCGGCCTGTCGGCCCACGAGGTCGAGATGAAGGACGGCCGGTTCCAGAAGGTCGAGGGCACCGACTTCGAGCTCGACGCCGATCTCGTGCTGCTGGCCATGGGTTTCGTCGGGCCGGAGAAGCCGGGCCTGCTCACCGAGCTCGGCGTCGAGTTCGACGAGCGCGGCAACGTGCGGCGGGACACGAACTTCGCCACCAACGTCGACGGCGTGTTCGTCGCTGGTGACATGGGCCGCGGGCAGTCGCTCATCGTGTGGGCCATCGCCGAGGGACGCGCCGCGGCTGCCGCGGTCGACGCGTTCCTGCTCGGCAGCACCGCGCTGCCGGCGCCGATCCACCCGAAAGCGGTCGCGCTGCGCTGAGGCGTCCGCGAGGAATTCGACGCCGACGGCTCAAGTCGGCCGCCGGCCAGCCGATGCAGGGGAGAACGTCGGCTGTGCGGTGTGGGGGCAGGCGACTGGTTGCTGCCCCTGACGAGGAGTTCCCATGCGCCGTCGTGTCCGTGCCGGCACCGCCCTGCTCGCCGGAACGGCGGCCACGTTGGCGCCGGCCGTCGCCGCCCAACCGGCGCACGCCGCGGCGAACCCGGGCCAGTCGGTCTACAACGACTACGGGCAGTCCGCGGCCGAGGTGACGGTCGAGATCACCACGGCGGTGAACGCGAACGCCTCGGTGATCCGGGCCCGTCAGCTGCTGGCCCACGACCACGCGGTGACGCTGTACTACGCGCGGGCCGAGGCCATCGCCCGGCGCGCGCACCTGCTGGCCGTGGCCTCGAAGAACGCGACCCGCATCTCGCAGACCCGCACCGCCTACTACGCCGCTCGCGCCCGCACCGGGCACGCGGCCGCGGTCGAGAAGGCGGCCCGCGCCGCCCTGGCCAACACCGTCGCGGTCGTCACCGCCGCGATCCGGGCGAGGCACTACCGCCCGGTCGACGGCACGTGGACCGGTGACGTCGCGCAGTACTTCATCCCGGATACGGGGCTGGAGCCGGTGCAGGTACGGATCACCGTCTACGGCGGTCACGTCAGCGACGTGACGGCGCCGGTGTACGTCCAGACCGGCGACTCGGGCGGCTACAACAGCTCCGCGATCCCGACGCTGCTGGAGGAGGCCATGACCGCCCACGACACGGCGAGCGTGGCCGGCGTGACCGGGGCATCCGAGACGAGCGGCGCGTTCGCGCAGTCGCTCAAGTCGGCCCTGGTCAAGGGCGGCTTCAAGTTCTGACATGTCCACCCTGAGACGGTTCACCGCCGCTGCCGCCGGGCTGGGCGCGCTCGCCTCGCCCGTGGGCCAGCTGCTCGGCGCGGAGGCAGCCGGTGCCGCGGCGGCGCCGGGCCAGGAGCTCGACAACGACTGGGGCCGGACGGCGGCCGACATCGCCGCCGACATCGCCGCCCAGGTCGCGGCCGACCCGCGCGTCGTCGCGGCCCAGCTGCGCTATCAACGCGCGCTCGTCGCGTACGCGACGGTGAAGCAGCACGTGCGGGACGACCAGGCCGCGCTCGCGCGGGCGCGCACGACGGCCACCGCGTCCGACGACGCGGCGGCGCAGCACGCGCTGACCGCGGATCAGGCCCGCGTCTACCCGGCCGCGTCGGAGGTCGTCGCCTCGCAGCTCGCCCTGGTCAGGACGCGCGCCGCCGTCGAGGCGATCGTGCGCTCGCACCGCTACATCAAGGCGCCGTACGTGGCGGTACCCGCGCAGCCGAGCGGGGTCACCGCCGTGGGTCGCTCGGGCCAGGTCTCGCTGTCCTGGGCGGCGGTACCCGGCGCGTCCGAGTACCGCATCTTCCGCGACGGCGCCCAGATCGCGACGACGCTCGTCGCGTCGTTCCTCGACACCGGTCTCGTCGACGGGACGGCGTACGCCTACCAGGTCCGGGCGGTCAACGTGGCCGGTTGGTCCCCGCGCTCGGTCGAGGTCACCGCCGTGCCGACCCCCGATGCACCCGCGGTGCCGACCGGCCTGGCCGCCACCCCGGGCGACGGCCAGGTCTCGATCGCGTGGACCGCGGTGAGCGGTGCGAGCGGCTACGCGCTCTACCGCGACGGCGTGCTCGTGTCGTCCCCGAGCGCCCCGGCGTTCACCGACACCGGGCTCACCGACGGGACGTCCTACGCCTACACCGTGGCCGCCCTGAACTCCGACGTGTCGTCGGCCCCCTCGGCCGCCGTCGTGGCCGTGCCCGTGGCCGTGGCCCCCGCGGCACCGACCGGGCTGATCGCCGCGCCCGGCGACGGGCAGGTCGGGCTGTCCTGGAGCCCCGTGCCCGGCGCGACGTCCTACCGGGTGTTCCGCGACGGCGTCGGGCTGGCGAGCACGGTCGCGACCACGTTCGCCGACACCGGCCTGAGCAACGGCACGCGCTACGCGTACACCGTGGTCGCCTACCGGGCGAACTCGGTGGCGTCGACGCCGTCGGCGACGGTCACCGCGACCCCCGTGGCCCCGCCGCTGTCGACCCCGACCGGCGTGCGGGCGACCCCGGGGGACGGTCAGGTGAGCGTGTCCTGGGACCCGGTCGGCGGCGCGACCTCGTACCGCGTCTACCGGGGGGCGACGCTGGTCGGCAGCCCGACCGCGACCACGCTGACGAACACCGGCCTGATCAACGGGACGACCTACTCGTTCACCGTCGTGGCGGTGTCGGCAGCTTCGAGCTCGGCGGCGTCGGCCCCGGTCAGCGCCACGCCCGCCGCGGCGGCCCCCGGGGCCCCGACGGGTCTCACCGGACAGGCGGGCGACACCACCGCGGCGTTGACCTGGGCGCCGGTGACCGGGGCGACGTCCTACCGGGTCTACCGCGGCGGCGTGCTGCGCACGACGGTCGGCCCGACCTCGTACACCGACACCGGCCTGACGAACGGCACGGCCTACGCCTACACCGTGACCGCGATCAAGTCGGGCGTGGAGTCGGCCGCGTCGTCGGCCGTCAGCGTGACCCCGGTGGCCGTCGTACCCGGAACCCCCGCCGGCGTGGTCGCCGCGCCCGGTGACGCGCAGGTGACGCTGACCTGGAACGCGTCCGCGAACGCCGCGTCCTACCGCGTGTACCGCGACGGCCTGCTCGTCGCGTCGCCGACCGGCCTGACCCTCACCGACACCGGCCTGACCAACGGCACGGCCTACGCCTACACCGTCGTGGCCGTGAACGGCACCGCCGTCTCGGCGGCCTCGGCCCCGGCGACGGCCACTCCCATGGCGCCGGCACCGGCCGCCCCGACCGGCCTGGTCGCCACCGCCGGCAACGGCGCCGTGACGTTGAACTGGACCGCGGTGTCGGGTGCGACGTCCTACCGCGTCTACCGCGGGGGCACGCTGGTCGGCTCGCCGAGCGCGAGCAGCTACGCCGACACGGGCCTGGTCAACGGGACGACCTACTCCTACTCGGTCGTGGCGATGAACACGACGACGCCGTCGGCGGCGTCCGCCCCGGTGACCGCGACGCCGGTCAAGCCGCCGGTGTCGGGCACCTTCACCGGAGCCGTCGCGTCCATCGCGAACGGCCACGGCACGCTGCGGGTCGTGATCGTCGTGACGAGCAACGCCATCACCTCGGCGACCGGCACGCTGCTCACCTACGACAGCTCGGACACCGTGTCGATCAACCGCAACGCGCTGCCGCAGTACAACACCAAGACCGTGGCCGCGAACTCGGCCGCGATCTCCAAGGTCACCGGCGCGACGCTCACGTGGGCGGCGTACAAGACGTCGCTGCAATCCGCCCTCACCCAGGCAGGCCTGTGATGATCACCCAGAGCCCACCCGCGCGGACCGGCCTGGCCGCGCGCGGTCGCAGCACCCGCCGCGGCGACGGCGTCCTGCTGATCGGCGGGCTCGGTCTCGGCGCCGGCGTCGGCCTCGGCGTCCTCAGCGTGAAGGCGGGCATCGCCGCGCCCGGCGGGAAGCTGCTCGCCGCCGGCACGCTGTCGGCCCTCGCCGGCACCTACCTGTGCCTGGTGCTGCTGCTGCTCATCTCGCGGGTGCCGTGGCTCGAGCGCGAGATCGGCCACGACCGCATGGTGCTGCTGCACCGCAAGGTCGCGCCGTACTCGCTGGTGCTCATCCTCGGCCACGTGGTGTTCACAACCCTGAGCTACGCCCAGGCGGCGTCCAGGGGAGTCGTCGCGGAGGCCTGGCACCTCGTCACCCACTCGCGGTGGATGCTGCCCGCGACCGCCGCGTTCGGGTTGATGGCGGCGCTCGGCGTCATGTCGGTCCGGGCGATCCGGCGCCGGATGAGGTACGAGACCTGGTGGGTCGCGCACCTTTACTTCTACATCGCGGTCGCGCTGTCGTTCGGGCACCAGGTCGTGCTGGGCCCGATGTTCGTCGGCCACGCGAGCGTGCGGAACTTCTGGGCCGGCCTGTACGTCGTGGTCGCGGCGACCATCGCGTACTCGCGCGTCCTGCGGCCGCTGACGACCTCGCTGCGGCACCGGCTGCGGGTGGCGGCGATCGTGCCCGAGTCGGACGGCGTTCTGTCGGTCTATCTCAGCGGCACCGATCTCGACCTGCTCAAGGCCCGCGGCGGCCAGTTCTTCCAGTGGCGCTTCCTCACCCGCGAGTGGTGGTGGCAGGCCCACCCGTACTCGCTCTCGGCCAGCCCGAACCCGGCCTGGCTGCGGATCACGGTGAAGGACCTCGGCGACCAGTCGTCGCTGCTGCACCGGCTGCACCCCGGCACGCGCGTCTGGGCCGAGGGCCCGTACGGCGTGTTCACCGCGTCGGCCCGGCACGGTGAGACGGTCACCGCGATCGCGGCCGGCGTCGGGATCACGCCGATCCGGGCCGTGCTCGACGACCTGCCGCACGACACCGCGGTCACGGTGCTCTACCGCGTCGCCAAGACCGCCGCCGCCCCGCTGCGCGACGAGCTCGAGCGGCTCGTCGGCGATCGGGGCTGGACGTTGCACTACCTGGACGGCGCGCGGGAGCGGCACCCGATCACAGCCGAACACCTCACCTCGCTCGCCCCCGACCTCGCCCGCTCCGACGTCTACGTCTGCGGCCCCGACGCGTTCACCGGCGCCGTCCGGCGAGCCGTCGTGGACGCCGGCGTCGACGCGCGACGGGTGCACCACGAAGCGTTCTCGTTCTGATGGCCGACCGAGTAAGGACCCCGCTATGAAACGCGCTCTGCTGGTCACCGCCGGCACCGTTGCCGGACTCGTCTCCGTGCTGGCGTACTCGCCCCTCGACCAGGCCACCGCCGTGCTGTCGGAGGGGTCCGCCAACGCCGCCGGCCTCGGCGCCCCACCGGCCGCGCCGGCCGGCGCCGGGGCCGCCGCTCCCGATGCCGCCTCGGCGTCGCAGCAGGGGCCGCCGGCGACATCGGGCTCCGGCCGACCGGCCGGGCCCGCGAGTGGTCCGTCGGCGCGTCCCGAACCGCCGGCGAGCCGTCCGGCGACGTCGCACCCGGCCGCCGCGTCCAGCAGCACCGGCACCGCGGCCCGGACTTCGCTCCCGGCACCGGCGACCCCGACGACGTCGGCCGCACCGAGCCGGGTCGTCGCGCGGCCGACGCCGCCCCCCGTCCGGAAGACCAGCAGCCGGCCTCCGGCGCCGCGGCCGACGACCCACACACCGACGCCGCCGCCCACCCCCGCCGGCCCGCACGACTACACCGGCTCGGCCGTCACCTACAAGTACGGCACGCTGCAGATGGCGATCCGCGTCGTCGGCGGCCGGATCACCGATGCCTGGGCGGTGACCTACCCGCAGGGTTCGTCGCAGCCCTACTCGGAGATGGCGATCCCGATCCTGCGGTCGCAGACGATCGCCGCGCAGTCGGCGCACATCTCCGGCGCCACCGGCGCCAGCCTGACCTCAGCATCCTGGATCACCTCGTTGACGGCGGCCCTGACCGCCGCGGGCCTGCGTTGACGACATCGACGCCCGCCGCCGCGCCGACCGTCACGCTGGCCGGGCCGGGGCCGTGGGAGCGGCGGGTGCACGTCGAGCACGTGTGGGGCACCGTCGTCACCTTCGACCTGCGGGCCGCGTCGTTCGCCGACGACTACGACGACGTGCTGGCCGCGGCGGTCGCCTACCTGCACCAGGTGGACGCCTGGTTCTCGACCTACCGCCTCGACACCCCGATCGCCCTGCTGCGCAACGGGTTGATGCCCCTGGAGGTCGCGCCGCGCGTGGTCCGCGAGGTGCTCGACGCCTGCGCGTTCGCGCGCGAGCTGACCGGTGGCGCGTTCGACCCGTGGGCCGTGGCCGGTGGCGTCGACCCGTCGGGCTACGTGAAGGGGTGGGCCGCCGGCCAGGTCGCCGACCGGCTCGTCCGCGCCGGGATCCCGAACGTCGCGGTCGACGCGGCGGGCGACATCGCGTGCCGCGGCGCGCAGGCGCCCGGCGAGCCGTGGACCATCGGCGTCCTCAACCCCTACGACACCCAACAGATCGTCGAGGTCGTGCACATCGGGGACGGCGCCGTCGCGACCAGCGGCCTGTACGAGCGCGGAGCGCACATCGTCGACCCGGCGACAGGCGACCATACCGTCTGGTACGACTCGGCCACGATCGTCGGTCCGGACGCCGGACTCGCCGACGCGCTGGCCACCGCCGCGCTCGTCACCGGCCCGGCGGCGGCCGCGTGGTTCGCGCGGTTGCCCGGCTGGTCGGTCTATTTCATCAAGGACGGCCAGGCGTCGTTCTTCGGACCGGCCTTCGAGGGCCGTCGCGAAGGGGCCACCGGTTCTGGACAATCCGACGGGTGAACCCTGAGCCGAGCCCCCTGCCCCTCGCCGGCGTGACCGTGGTGTCGGTCGAGCAAGCGGTGGCGGCCCCGTTCGCCACCCGCCAGCTCGCCGACCTCGGCGCCCGGGTCGTCAAGATCGAGCGGCCCGGCGCCGGCGACTTCGCCCGCCGCTACGACCGCACGGTCAAGGGGCTGGCTAGTCACTTCGTCTGGCTCAACCGCGGCAAGGAGTCGCTGACCCTCGACCTGAAGGACCCCGCCGCGGCCGGGGTGCTCGACCGGCTGCTCGCGACGGCGGACGTGTTCGTGCAGAACCTCGCTCCCGGTGCGGCGGCCGGGCTCGGGCTGAGCGCCGAACGCCTGCGCGAGCGCGACCCGCGGCTGATCGTGTGCGACGTGTCGGGCTACGGCACCTCAGGACCCTTCGCCGGGCGGCGGGCCTACGACCTGCTGGTGCAGTGCGAGACGGGTGTCCTGTCGGTGACGGGCACCCCGCAGCAGCCGGCCAAGGTGGGCATCTCGGTGGCCGACATCTCGGCCGGCATGTACGCCTACTCCGCGATCCTCGGCGCCCTCTACGCCCGCGAACGCACCGGGGTCGGCGCGGCGCTCGAGGTGTCGCTGTTCGACTCGCTGGCCGAGTGGATGGGCCAGCCGATGTACTACGCGATGTACACCGGCTCGGCGCCGCCGCGCACCGGCACCAACCACGCCACCATCGCCCCCTACGGCACCTTTCGCACCGCGGACGGAGCGGTGCAGCTCGGCGTGCAGAACGAACGCGAGTGGGCGCGGCTGTGCACGCAGGTGCTCGACCGTCCGGCGCTGGCGGCCGATCCGCGCTTCGCCTCCAACGACCTGCGGGCCCGCCACCGCGACGACCTGACCGCCGCGATCCAGGCCGCGTTCGCGACGCTCGACACCGCCGAGGTGCTGCGCCGCCTCGACGGCGCCCGCATCGCCAACGGCGCGTACAACACCGTCACCGACCTGCTCGAGCACCCGCAGCTGCAGTGGACGTCGGTCGACACCCCGTCCGGTCCGGTGCGGGCGCTGCCCCCGCCGGTGCGCATCGCCGGGATGGAGCCGGTGCTGGGCGCCGTCCCGGACGTCGGCGAGCACTCCGAGGCGGTGCTCGCCGAGCTCGGCTTCGACGCCGCGACGATCACCGCCTGGCGCGACGCCGGCACCGTCTGATCAGCGGGCCCGCGAGCGCTGCACGAGCCGGCGCGCGATGACGGTGCGCAGGATCTCGTTCGTCCCCTCGCCGACGATCATGAGCGGCGCGTCGCGGAAGTAGCGCTCGACGTCGTACTCGGTCGAGTAGCCGTACCCGCCGTGGATGCGCACCGCGTCGAGGGTGACCGTCGCGGCCATCTCGGAGGCGAACAGCTTGGCCATGGCGGTCTCGAGATCGCTGCGCGCGCCGGTGTCGTACACCTCGGCCGCGCGCAGGGTCAGCAGCCGGGCGGCGTCGATGCGGGTGGCCATGTCGGCCAGGTAGTTGCCGATCGACTGGTGCTGCCAGATCGGCCGACCGAACGTCTCCCGCTCCTGGGCGTAGCGCAGCGCGTCGTCGAAGGCGGCCCGGGCGACACCGACCGCGCGCATGGCCACCTGGATGCGTCCGATCTCGAGGCCGTTCATCATCTGCCCGAAGCCGTGCCCGGGCTCGGCCCCGAGCACCGCGGCCGCCGGCACCCGGAAGCCGTCGAAGTGCAGCTCGCAGCTCTCGACGCCCTTGTACCCGAGCTTGGGCAGGTCCTTCGAGACGGTGAAGCCGTCGCCCGGCTCGGCCAGCAGGATGCTGATGCCGCGGTGCGCCGGCTCGGCCGCCGGGTCGGTCTTGACCAGCAGGGCGAACAGGTCGGCGTGCCGCGCGTTGCTGATCCAGGTCTTCGCGCCGTCGACCACCCAGCCGGCGCCGTCGCGCCGGGCGAGCGTGCGTAGCGCCTGCAGGTCCGAGCCGCCGCCCGGCTCGGTGAGCGCCATCGTCGCGCGCAGCTCGCCGGTGGCCATCCGCGGCAGGTAGCGCTCGCGCTGCTCGTCGGTCCCGAAGCGCAGCAGCAGCCGGCTGACCACGGCATGGCCGCCGAACGCGCCGGCCAGGCTCATCCAGCCGCGGGCGAGCTCCTCGGTGACCAACGCGAAACACGAGGTCGAGACCCCGAACTCGCCGTACGGCGCCGGGATGGCCAGGCCGAACACGCCGAGCTGCTTCATCTGCTCGACGAGCGCCCCGGGGTAGGTGTTCGCGTGCTCGAGCCCGGCCGCGACCGGCCGCACCTGCTCGTCGACGAAGTCGGCGACGACGTCGACGATCTGCTGCTCCTCGGCGCTGAGCGCGCTCACCACATCTGCCTCCACGAAGGACATCGCCGCCGGACGTATCACCGCCGGCCCGTCGCGTTCCTTACCTCGCACACCCATCCTGGACCCCGGGGGATCCGATGTCCGTGCTCGGCGCACTCGACGCCACCCGGCTGTGCGCGCGCTGGTCGGAGCCGACCGATCCAGCGGCGTGGGCGCGTCCCGTGCCGACGCCGTCAAGGCCGCACCGCGCGGCGGTTGAGGCCTGGTCGTGGCGCTCGTGGGCCCGCAACCCGCACGCGCTGCTGCTCACCGGCATGGTCGGCACGAGCCTGCTGGCCGAGGCGGCCGTCCGCGCCGTGCGCTGAACCTCCCGGTGCCCGCCGTCCGGTGCCATGCGCGATGATCGCGCCATGGCCGACACGCACGGGACGCACGATTACCTGGACGATCCCCGCAACGCCGAGATCCTGATCAGCGTCAACGGGGAGCTGGTGCCGCGAGCCCGGGCCGTCGTCAGCGTGTTCGACGCGGGCTTCGTCCTCGGCGACGGGGTGTGGGAGGGGTTGCGCGTCGCCGACGGCCACCCCGCCTTCCTCGACCAGCATCTCGACCGGCTGTGGGAGGGTGCGGCGGCGATCATGCTCGACATCGGGCTGACCCGTGACGAGTTGACCGCGCGGCTCTACGCCACCCTCGCGGCCAACGACATGACCGGCGACGGCGTGCACATCCGGCTCATGGTCACCCGCGGCCCGAAGTCGACGCCGTACCAGGACCCGCGCATGTCGGCCGGCCCGGCGACCGTCGTGATCATCGCCGAGCACAAGGACCCGCTGCCGGCGACGGTGGAGCGCGGGCTCTCGCTGTTCACGGTGCACGTGCGCCGCGCCGCGCCGGATACGCTCGACCCGAAGCTCAACGCGCACAGCAAGCTCAACGACATCACCGCGTGCATCCAGGCCTACACGGCCGGCGCCGACGAGGCGCTGATGCTCGACCCGCACGGATTCGTCGCCACCTGCAACTCGACCCACTTCTTCATCGTGCGCGGGGACGAGGTGTGGACCTCGAGCGGCATGTACTGCCTCGGTGGCATCACCCGCAGCAACGTCCTGCGCGTGTGCGGCGACGCGGGCATCACCGCCCGTCAGCACAGCTTCAGCCTCACCGAGGTCTACAGCGCCGACGAGGCGTTCGTGACCGGCACCTTCGCCGGGCTGGTCCCGGTGCACACCGTCGACGGCCGCCGCATCGGGACGGGGCGACGCGGCCCGATGGTGGAGCGGCTGCAGGGGCTCTACCAGCAGCTCGTCCGGGCCGACGTCGCGGCGCGAGGTGCGCGATGACTGACGTCCGCCTGGCGATGTGGTCGGGGCCGCGCAACATCTCCACCGCGCTGATGCGCTCGTGGGAGAACCGGCCCGACACCCGGGTCGTCGACGAGCCGCTCTACGCCTACTACCTGCAGCAGACCGGCCTGAACCATCCGGCGCGCGAGGAGGTCGTCGCGGCGGGGGAGCCCGACTGGCAGGCGGTGGTCGCCGAGCTGACCGCGCCGCAGGACGGCGTCTACTACCAGAAGCACATGACCCACCACCTGATCCCGCAGCTGCCGCGCGAGTGGATCCCGCAGCTGACGAACGTGCTGCTGATCCGCGACCCGCACGAGGTGGCGGCGTCCTACGTGCGCTCGCGCACCGACATCGTGGCCGAGGACATCGGCCTGGTGCAGCAGGCCGAGCTTTTCGACCAGCTCGGCCCGGCGACGCCGGTCATCGACGCCGCCGACTTCCTCCGCGACCCCGAGGGCTACCTGCGGTGGTTGTGCGCCTTCGTCGGCATCGAGTTCACCGACGCGATGCTGCACTGGCCGCCCGGCCCACGCGACTCGGACGGCGTGTGGGCGCCCCACTGGTACGACGCCGTCCTCGCCTCGACCGGCTTCGAGCCGTACCGCCCGCGTGACGTGCACCTGAGCGGCGACGCCCTCGTGGCCGCCGAGCGCAGCCGCCCGCACTACGAGCGGCTGCACGGACTCCGCGTGGTGCTCTGACCCGGGGCCGGGTGTGCCGGTCAGCCGCGGGACACGCGATGCGGGAAGCGGTGCACCTCCTGCGGCCAGCCGACCGCGACGGCGATGCGGCCGGCCCAGTAGCGGGCCGCCTCGTCGTCGGCGACGTCGACGACCGCGAAGCCGCCGAGGTGCTCCTTGGT
Source organism: Jatrophihabitans sp. (assembly GCF_036000465.1). Classification (GTDB taxonomy): domain Bacteria; phylum Actinomycetota; class Actinomycetes; order Mycobacteriales; family Jatrophihabitantaceae; genus Jatrophihabitans. The sequence continues at coordinate 68,286 of NZ_DASYFV010000006.1, forward strand.
CTCGACGTAGGGGCCGTCGCTGAACACCGGCGCGCCGTCGGTCGGGACGACATTGCAGATTGCGGTCGATGCGTCCAGGCCGCCGTCGCTGAAGACGAAGACGCCCTGCTCGGTCATCTCGGCGATAACGGCGCGGGCGGCGGCACCCCGCTCGCGCATCTCGTCCGTCGTCAGCTCGGGGGTCCACTCGTCGTTGAAGGCGATCAGGTACGGCGCCATGGGTAACTCCTCACTATTCGGCAGCCCGGACGGCTGCTCCCATCATGTCCACGAACGACCGGGCGCCGATCCGACACCGCGCTGTCGGACCCTACGTGCATGCTTGCGATCATGCGCCGATTGATCGTCACCGAGAACATGTCCTTCGACGGGGTCGTGGCCCCCATGGACGGCTGGTTCGACCCGTCCGCCCAGGACGAGGAGGTCGTGGCCGCCATCAACGCCTACGACGGCGAGTCCGACGCGATGCTGTTCGGCCGCACGACCTTCCAGGACTTCGAGAGCTTCTGGCCCAACCAGGTCGACGACCCGACCGGCTTCACCGAGTACCTGAACAACGTGCAGAAGTACGTCTTCTCCACGACGCTCGAGAGCACCGACTGGCAGAACTCGACGATCCTGAGAGGACCAGTCGACGAGGAGGTCGCCGCGCTCAAGGCGGCGCCCGGTCTCGACATCGAGATCACCGGCAGCATCTCGCTCGTCCACGCGCTGTGGCCCACCGGCCTCATCGACCTGATCCGCATGTGGGTGTTCCCCGCGGTCCAGGGCTACGGCCGGCGGCTGCTGCCCGACGGCCTGGCCCAGCGTTTCGAGCTCACCGAGGCCCGCGGGTTCGGCTGCGGGGTGGTGCTGATGGAGTACCGGCCGGTCTGAGCCGGGCGCTCAGTCCGCGTCCTCGAGCCGGAAGCCGACCTTCAGCCCGACCTGGAAGTGCGCGACCTCGCCGTCCTCGATCTGGCCGCGGATCTCGGTGACCTCGAACCACTCGAGGTTGCGCAGGGTCTGCCCGGCCCGCGACACCCCGTTGCGGATCGCCTGGTGCACGCTCTCGGGCGAGCTGCCGACGATCTCGGTGACTCGGTACGTGTGGTTCGACATGGCGACCTCCGACGACGGGTAACGGTGCCGTCGATCAGATCGGTCGCGGGCGCCCCACGCAAGGCCCCGTCACATGGAGATGCGGCGCAGCGCCTGGGCGAGGTGGGCGGCCAGGCCCCGGCCGTTGGCGATGTCGTGCGTGGTCCACCGGCGGTGGGTCCGGTGGGTGAACTCGAGAACGCCGATCGGCTGGTCGGCGATCGTGATCGGGATCATCAGCAGGCTCGCATGCCCGTTGCGCCGCATGATCTCGGCTTCCGCGGCGTCGGCGTCCGGGTCGCTCAGGTGCACCTCGACCGTGTTGACGGTCTGCAGCACCATCTGGGTCGCCGGGTACTCGCTGAGGGCGTACTCGGCGCTGTCCAGCAGGGTGTCGGTGGAGAGGATCTCGCGCAGGTAGCCGTCCCGGCCGAGCACCGAGACGCCGATCGCGTCGATGCCGATCTCGGCCGTGGCCTGGGCGGCCGCGGCGCGCAGTTCGGCCAGCCCGGTGGCGGCGGTGAGCGCGGAGGTCGCGGCGTGCATGCCGTGCGTGTACGCCGTGGCGACGCTCGTGCCGGCGCGGCGCTGCAGCAGGTACGAGCGGGTCTGCTGGCAGGTGGCCACGACGAGGCGGCCGATCGGCTGCAGCACCTGCGACGGCCGGCCGATCGCCCAGCCCTGCCCCTGGTCGACGTCGAACTCGGCGAGCGCGATCAGGTCGTCGAGCGTCTCGACGCCCTCGCCGATCACCACCGCGTCCATCCGGTGCGCGAAGGTGACGAGGGCTTCGAGTACCGACCGCTGCGCCGCGCTGTCGCGCACGCCGGTCACCACGGTGCGGTCGATCTTCACGTAGTCGGGTCGCACGGACGCGAGCCGCAGCAGCCCGGCGTAGCCGGTGCCGACGTCGTCGACGGCGATCTGCGCACCCCGCACCCGCAGGTGCGAGAAGTGGTCGTGCAGGGCGCCGGGGCTGCTGGCCTCGCTCTCGGTCACCTCGACGATCACGCCGTCGAGGTCTGCGTCCCAGCTGCGCGCGATCGCCGGGTGGTGAAGCACGTCGGGGCTGAGGTTGATGGCAAGCCGCACGCCGTCGGGCACGTCGCCCCGCCGGGCCAGCGCGGCGCGCAGGCAGGCGGCCTCGAGGGCGTACCCGAAACCGGCGTTGTGGGCCCGGGCGATGATCTCCTCGACCGGGAGGTCGCCCGCGTGCGCGAAGCGGGCCAGGGCCTCGACGGCGACCACCGAACCGGTCGCGATCTCCACGACCGGTTGCAGCACGATGTCCAGGCCGTCGAGGAGCGTCGAAACGTCCATCTCGGCCGGTCCCGGACGCACCTTTTCGACCATGACCGTCCCGCATCGCGAAGCATCGGTGTGCGCAGGATAGTCGCGCACCGTCCTCTGCACGAATCGTGCAACGAGGCCGATGGTGACATCAGTTCGAGCCGGCTCGGCGGTACCCCGCCGGGCGTGTCCGAATCGTGTTGCGACGGCCGGGCGTCAGCCGAGCAGCAGCTCGCGCAGCATGTGCATCGCGACGAGCACCGAGCGGGCCCGGACATCGGCCCGCCCGCCCGGGATCATCGCGCGGCGCGGGATCGTGCGGCCGTCGCGCGACACGCACAGGTGCACGAGCCCGACCGGCTTGTCGTCGGTGCCACCGTCCGGCCCGGCGACCCCGGTGATGCCGACGCCGATGTCGGCGCCCAGCCGCGCGCGGGCGCCTCGGGCGAGCGCCTCGGCGACCTCCGGACTGACGGCGCCCACGCGCTCGATGAGCGCCGGGTCGACGCCGGCCAGCTCGTGCTTCGCCTCGTTGGAGTAGACGACGAGGCCGCCGAGGACGTAGGCCGACGATCCGGGCCGGTCGGTGAGCCGGGCGGCGAGCAGACCGGCCGTGCACGACTCGGCCGTCGCGATCGTGGCGCCCTGCTCCAGCAGCGCGTCGGTGACGATCTCGTCGATGGTGCGGCCGTCGGGGGAGAACATCACCTCGCCGTGCGCCTCGGTGAGCGCCGCGTGCAGCGCGTCGTAGGCGGGCTGGGCCTCGGGGGCGAAGCGGGTGACGATCTCCAGTTCGCCGCTGCGCAGGCAGGTGGTGATCTCGAGCCCGTCGAGGCGGTCGTGGTGGGCCCGCAGGGTGGCAGCGAGCTCCGATTCCGGGGTGCGCCACAGCCGGACGGTGCGCTGGCGCAGCTCGCGACGACCCTCGATCGCGGCCAGCACGACGGCGTTCGTCGTGACCGCCGGCCACATGCCCTGCAGCTCGAACGGCGGGCCGGGCAGGACGACGATCGGGGGACCGGTGCGGCCGTCGGCGACCGGGACGACGAGCCCCGGTGCAGTGCCCACGGGGGCGAGGACGTCGGCGCCGACCGGCACCAGCGCCTGCTTGCGCGTGGCGGCGGCCGTGGCGGCCGGGTCGGTCTGCCAGCCCCGCCCGGCGCTGAGCCGGGCGACGATCTCGCCGATCCGCTGCTCGAGGGCCTCGTCCAGCTCGCTCGGCCGGCCCTGGAACTCGGCGACGACGGCGGCGGTCAGGTCGTCGGCGGTGGGGCCGAGGCCGCCGGAGGTGAGGATGAGATCGACGCCGGAGGCGGCGAGGTGCTCGAGCGCGCCGGCGAGGTCCCCCGGCCGGTCGCCGACGACGACGATCTGGCCGATGTCGACGCCGAGGCGGCGCAGCTCCTCGGCGAGCCACGGACCGTTGCGGTCCGACACCCGCCCGGTCAGCACCTCGGTGCCAGTGACGACGACTCCGGCCCGGGTGCCCATCCGACGATCGTAGGCAGCGCGCCGACGCCGGGTGCGCCCGCTCACACGCGGGGAAGATCGACGGCGGGACGGGTACCCACTGGACAGCGCACCACAGTCACCTAGCACCGAAGGAGAGTTCAGTGCAGATTCCCCGCATCGATCCCAAGAACGCGCTGGGTCTCGTCGACAAGATCGTCGGCCTGGGCAAGGAGATCATCGGCACGATCACCGACCAGGACCGGCTCAAGAAGGCGGGCCAGATCCAGCAGGACAAGGGCACCGAGCGCCTGAAGGCCGTCCAGGCCCAGTTCGAGGCCGACGCCCACGAGTCGAAGGCGGCGGCCGCCGGTCGCGCCCAGAAGAGCGCGCAGAAGACGAAGGAAGCGGTGAACAGCTGATGGGTATCGGCGAGACGATCAAGGGCACGTTCAAGGAGAAGGCCGGCGACCTGACCGACGACGAGTCGCTGCAGGCCGAGGGCGAGGCCCAGCAGACGAAGGGCGAGGCCGAGAGCGACGCCAACAAGGCCCGCGCCGAGGCGCAGGCCCACGAGAAGAAGGCCGACGCGCTCGAGAAGGAGCAGGAAGCCCTCGAGCAGCAGTAATTTGCGCAGCACGGAAGCCCGGACGGTGACACCGTCCGGGCTTCGTCGCATTCACGTGCGGGTCGGGTCGACGCGCTCGATCTTGCCCAGCACCTTCTGGGCGGCGTGCAGGATCTCGGCCTCGTCGTGGCCGAAGCCGGAGATGTAGGCGTGCAGGGCGTTCTTGACGACCTGCAGTTCCTCGTCGGTGAGCTCGATCGACGCGATGCTCGGTGCGCTCATGGGGTCCTCCGTATCGGTCGCGGTGCCGCCGGGGGCTCCGTCGGTCCCTGGACCCAGCGTCGTCCAGGACCGGTCCCGAGGGGAGGGGCGTAGGGCGCCGACCGCGACGGGACTTTCGACACACATCGGCCGGGTGCGTCCCGATCGGGATAGTCGCGGGCCGGGTCGGGGAACCCACCCTGCATGGCATCCGAGAAGTCCGAGCCCGACGTCGAGACCGACCCGAACCGCGCCGACAGCCGGGACACCGGTGGTGTCGAGAACGACGCCGATCCGAACCAGGGCAGCACGACGAGCACGACGCCGGACGGCGAGTACGTCGGGCGCATCGCCGGTGACGACGTCGGCTACGCCGGGGAGACGGGCGCGGAGCGCCGCGCCGAGGCGGACTGACGGCCTACGGGTTTCGGTACTTGCCCGTCCAGGCCAGCCGCCAGGTGTTCGGGCCGATGTAGCCGTTGGGCACCAGGCCGTTGAGCCGCTGGAGTTGCTCGACCACCTGCAGGGTGTGCGGGCCGTACTGGCCGGTGCCGACCGGGAAGTAGCCGCGCTTGTGCATCTGGTCCTGCCAGACCTTGATCCGATTGCTCACGTCGCCGTAGCGGTACCAGCGCGAGCCGCCGGGGAACGCCGGGATCGTCGTCCGCACCGGCGGCTTCGGCGTGACCTTGACCGGCGGGGCCGGCGTCGGGGTGGTCGGGGTGCTGTAGCGGCCGGTCCAGGCCAGGCGCCAGGTGTTCGGGCCGATGTAGCCGTTCGGCACCAGGCCGTTGAGCCGCTGGAGCTGCTGGACCACTTCCAGGGTGTGCGGGCCGTACTGGCCGGTGCCGACCGGGAAGTAGCCGCGTGTGTGCATCTGGTCCTGCCAGACCTTGATCCGGCTGCTCACGTCGCCGTAGCGGTACCAGCGCGAGCCGCCCGGGAAGCCCGGGACGGCCGACGTACCGGTCGAGCCGCCGCGGTCGACCTTGATGTCGCTGATGCGCCCCGAGCGCGCGTCGGCGTCCTCGCGCAGGCCGAGGATGCCGGCGCACTGCCAGGGCTGCCAGCCGCGCTCGCGGTAGAGGATCAGCGCCCGGGCGTCCTGCTCGGCCTTGGACGCGAGGTTGGGGTAGCCGGATCCGCCGACACTGCGCCAGGTCGACAGGTCGAACTGGTAGGCGCCGAAGTGCTCGTTACCGGTGTTGGTCGAGTAGTCGTTGCTCGACTCGCACATCCGCAGCCGGTACCAGGTGGACGCCGACGGGTCGGCCGAGGCGAGCGATCCCGGCAGCACTGCGCTGGTCACCGCCGCAGCGACGAGCAGGATCGCGCCGGCGACGGCGGGCCGGCGGTGCGGGCGGGGGTCCTGACCGGGTGCGGCCGTGGCGTTGCGCAGGGTCCACTCATCGAAGAACGACGAGGCGGATCCGGGGGCAGAGCGCGACCGGCTCCATCTCATGGCAGGCGTCCTTCCGAGGGCCGAACTTCGTCCCAACTGCACCAACCGTCACACAGACAACACCAAAATCACAACCCGAAGTCCCGGTTGATTCGCCATCGTCGGGCGTGTCGGAGCGGTGGAATCGCTGATCCGTGCTAATCGCGCGATCGCGGTGGGCGAATCGGTTCACGGCTCTGCACTAGCCTGGAACACGTCCGGACCCGTCGCGCAGTTGACCGGTCGCGATCATGGACGAGACGAACGCACGACATTGAGGAGACGCCACCGTGAGCTATGAGTTGCCGGACGAGGGCGACTCCGAGATCCGCAAACGCGCCGCCTGGCTGCTGGGGATGTTGGCTCTGGTCGCTGCCCTGTTCGTGGGCATCATGATCACCTTCGTCTCCACCTCGGGCGGCGGTGGGAACCACAACGCCGGGCCGGTCGGCCCGACGACGTCCTCGCCCCCCTCGACCTCGGCGCCCCCCTCGACGAAGACCGCCGCCGGCGCCCCGAACACCCCGGCCACGAGCTCGTCGTCCGCGCCCTCGACGCCCGCCGTTCCGCGCGGCTCGGCCACCTGCCCGACCTCGGCCAAGTGCGCGCTGACGGGCGACATCGGCGGCGCGGTCGCCGCCGTGAACGCCTACCGCACGCAGCACGGCAAGCCGGCCCTGCCCGGCACCGTCGCCGCCGTCGCCGCCCAGTGCGCGCTGACGGACGGCAACAACTGCCCCGCCGCCTTCGCCGAGTCGCAGGTGCCCGGTCCGGACGGCACCACGGCCGTGGCCAAGATCGAGTCGCTGGCCAAGTTGCTCGATCCGGCGATGAAGTCCTTCGGGGTCGGTTGGGCCTACGACCCGGGCAGCAAGAGCTACTACTTCGCGGTGGTGCGCAACGGCTGACCCCCTAAGCTCGATCAGTCAGGCCACCGATCGGAGCGAGGGAACGATGACTGTCAGTCTCACCAAGGGCGGCAACGTGTCGCTGACCAAGCAGGCCCCCGGGCTCAACGCCGTCGTGGTCGGCCTCGGCTGGGACGCCCGCACGACCGACGGCAAGGCGTTCGACCTCGACGCGAGCGCGATCGTGTGCAACGCCGACGGCAAGGTCATCTCGGACAAGCACTTCATCTTCTTCAACAACCTGACCTCGCCCGAGGGTGCCGTGCAGCACTCCGGCGACAACCTCACCGGCGAGGGCGGCGGCGACGACGAGCAGGTCAAGGTCAGCCTGTCGAGCCTGCCGGCCGAGGCGGCCCGCGTCGTCTTTCCCGTCTCCATCTACGAGGGGGACACCGCGGGCCAGACGTTCGGCCAGGTGCGCAACGCCTTCATCCGGGTGGTGAACCAGGCCGACAACGCCGAGCTCGCCCGCTACGACCTGTCCGAGGACGCCTCGACCGAGACCGCGATGGTCTTCGGCGAGCTCTACCGCAACGGCGACGAGTGGAAATTCCGCGCCGTGGGCCAGGGCTACAGCGCGGGCCTCGCCGGTATCGCCCGGGACTTCGGCGTCAACGTCTGAGCCGGTTCACGGGTAGTTCTGCGCCGGCTGCGGAACCAACTCCGGGCTGTCGCACGTTGGCACTACAGTCGATTCACAAGATTTTCTCGATCATTCGGCACGAGAGGAACCACCGATGAGTGTCAGCCTGAGCAAGGGCGGAAACGTCTCCCTGAGCAAGGAGGCACCGGGTCTCACCGCCGTCCTGGTCGGCCTCGGCTGGGACGTCCGGACGACGACCGGCGCCGACTTCGACCTCGACGCGTCGGCGTTGATGGTGGGCACGTCGGGCAAGATCCTGTCCGACGCGCACTTCATCTTCTTCAACAACCTGACCAGCCCCGACGGCTCGGTCGAGCACACCGGCGACAACCTCACCGGTGAGGGCGAGGGCGACGACGAGGCGATCAAGGTCAACCTCGCCGGCGTCCCGGCCGAGGTCGACAAGATCGTCATCACCGTGTCGATCTACGACGCCGAGGCGCGCGGCCAATCGTTCGGCCAGGTGCGCAACGCCTTCATCCGCGTCGTGAACCAGGCCGACAACAAGGAGTTGACCCGCTACGACCTCTCCGAGGACGCGTCGACCGAGACGGCGATGATCTTCGGCGAGCTGTACCGCAGCAACGCGGAGTGGAAGTTCCGGGCCGTCGGCCAGGGCTACAGCACGGGGCTCGCGGGCATCGCCCGCGACTACGGCGTCAACGTCGGCTGAGCGGGCCGGACACCACGTGTTCCTTCGGACATTCGGCGGTTCCCTCGTTGTCGCTGTCGTCGGCCTGACGGCCGGCTTCCTCTACGGCGGCAGCACCGGGCTCGCGCTGGCCGCGATCCTGGCCGTCCTCGAGGTGTCGCTGTCGTTCGACAACGCCGTCGTCAACGCGACGGTGCTGGTGCGGATGAGCCCGTTCTGGCAGCGGATCTTCCTGACCGTGGGCGTGGCCATCGCCGTGTTCGGCATGCGGCTGGTGTTCCCGCTGCTCATCGTCGGCATCACCGCGAAGCTCAGCCCGGTCGAGGCGATCCGGCTCGCGCTGGACAAGGGTGACCCGAACAAGCCCGGCACCTACGGCTACCTGCTGCACCAGGCGCACCCGGCGATCGCGGCGTTCGGCGGGCTGTTCCTGCTGATGCTGTTCCTGGACTTCATGTTCGAGGAGCGCGAGATCACCTGGCTGGGCTGGATCGAGCGGCCGCTGGCCCGCATCGGCAAGCTCGACCAGCTCTCGGTCGTCATCGCCCTCGCCGCGCTGGCGGTGTCGGCCTACACGCTGGCGCCCGCGCACAAGATCTCGACCGTGCTGGTGTCCGGCGTGCTGGGCATCGCCACCTACCTGCTGGTCAACGGTCTGGGTGAGTTCTTCGACGAGGCCTCCGACGACGACGACGCCGACGAGGTCGAGGCCGAGCTGGTGAACAAGAAGAAGACGATGCACGTCGTCGGCAAGGCCGCGTTCTTCCTCTTCCTCTACCTCGAGGTGCTCGACGCGTCGTTCAGCTTCGACGGCGTGGTCGGCGCGTTCGCGATCACCTCCGACCCGATCATCATCGCGATCGGCCTGGGCATCGGCGCGATGTTCATCCGCTCGCTCACCGTGTACCTGGTCCGCAAGGGCACGCTGGCCGAGTACGTGTACCTCGAGCACGGCGCCCTGTGGGCCATCGGCGCGCTGGCGGTGCTGCTGCTCGTCACCATCGAGTACGACGTCCCCGAGGTCGTCACCGGCCTCATCGGGGTCGCCTTCATCGGCGCCGCGCTCGCGTCGTCGATCGTGCGCAACCGGCGCAACGAGCCGAGTGACGCCGCCGAACCGGCGCCGGCTCCGGCCGCAGTCTGAGAGAGGTAGCGCCATGGGAATCGACTACACGAAGCGACCGGGTGCCCCCGAACCGGCGCCGGCGCCCGCGCCGCCCGCCGGCGGCGTGTCCCTGAGCAAGGTGACGCTCACCAAGTCCGCGCCCACCGTCTCGCTGAGCAAGCACGGCGGCAACCAGGGTCTGATGCGGGTCAACCTCAACTGGGACGCCAAGGCGCCGGCCAGGGGGTTGTTCAAGAAGAACACCCAGCTGGACCTCGACCTGGGCTGCCTCTACGAGTTCGCCGACGGCAGCAAGGGGGTCGTCCAGGCGCTCGGCAACTCGTTCCGGGCCCGGCCGCGGGGCAGCAGCCAGGACCTCATCTGGCTCGACGGCGACGACCGCTCCGGCACCAACACCGGTGGCGAGAACCTGTTCGTCAATCTGGAGGGGCTGGCCCAGATCAAGCGCATCCTCGTGTTCGCGCTGATCTACGAGGGGGCGGCCAACTGGGCCGCGGCCAACGGGATCACCACGATCCTGCCGCTCGGTGCGCCGCCGATCGAGATCCACCTCGACGACCCGCGCGACGGTGCCCGCATCTGCGCGATCGCGCTGCTCACCAACGAGCGCGGCGAGCTGACCGTGCGCCGCGAGGTCAACTACCTCAACGGCGCGCAGCGCAAGCTCGACGAGACCTACGGCTGGGGCATGAACTGGACGGCCGGGCGCAAGTAGCGCCGATTTTCATCCCGCGCCGAATACCCTGCACACCCACGACGCATCCGATCCGTCCGCGAGGAGTCTGACGCCATGTCCGAGCTTGACCTGGGGGCCACCTCGACCCCCGCTGCCGCCGCCGCGCCGGCACCCGCTGCCGGCGGCCTGGTGCTGACCCCGCCCGCGCCCGTGTCGGTGGTGAAGGAGGAGGAGGCCGCCGGCGCGATCCCGGTCGACGACGCCAAGAAGTCCGAGCTTGCGCAGCGGGCCGAGGCCTTCGCCGCCGAGCTGGCCGCCATGGACCCGCGCACCCCGGAGTTCTCGCAGAAGGTCGACACCATCGCCTCGATGGGCGACAAGGATTTGCGGGCGTCGGCCAACGTCTCGAACCGCATGCTCGACCGCCCGGCCGCGGTGATCCGGGCCAGCAAGGGCGGGGGTGGCGGCGACGCCCAGACCCGCGTCGCCAGCACCCTCAACGAGCTGCGCAACACCGTCACCGACCTCGACCCGAACCGCGCCGACCTCGCCGGGGTCAAGAAGGTGCTGAAGTGGCTGCCGGGTGGCGACAAGATCCAGAAGTACTTCCAGAAGTACGAGTCGGCGCAGACCCAGCTCAACGCGATCATCAAGTCCCTGGAATCCGGTCAGGACGATCTCCGCAAGGACAACGCGGCGATCGAGACCGAGAAGCAGAACATGTGGACCACGATGGGCAAGCTGAGCGAGTACAACCAGCTCGCCGGCGCGCTCGACGACGCCGTGGCCCAGAAGGTCGCCGAGCTCGAGGCGGCCGGCAACACCGAGGCGGCCAACACGCTCAAGTCCGACGCACTGTTCGCGATCCGCCAGCGGCGGCAGGACATCATGACCCAGATGGCCGTGTCGGTGCAGGGGTACATGGCCCTCGACCTCGTGCGCAAGAACAACCTCGAGCTGATCAAGGGCGTCGACCGCGCGCAGACCACGACCATCTCGGCGCTGCGCACCGCGGTCATCGTCTCGCAGGCGCTTGCCCGGCAGAAGCTGGTCCTCGACCAGATCAGCGCGCTGAACACGACGACGTCGAACCTGATCGAATCCACCTCGCAGCAGCTCAAGGTGCAGGGTGCGGCGATCAACGAGCAGGCCGCCAGCAGCACCATCGACGTCCAGAAGCTGCAGGCCGCGTTCGACAACGTCTTCGCGACGATGGACGCGATCGACAGCTTCCGCACCCAGGCCGTCGACAGCATGGCCCAGACCGTCACCGCGCTCGAGGGCCAGATCGAGCGGGCCAAGCCCTACCTCGAACGCACCCGCAGGGGCGAGGTCGGCGGCGCGCAGTTCGGCGGCACGGCCGACCCGCGCCAGATCGGCTCGTGACCCCCCGGCTCGTGACCCCCCGCTCATGACCTGGTTCCGGCGCGGCGCCCAGCGCGACGACGCGCCGCCGCCCCCGGCGCCGACCGACGACGACTCGCCGGCGGCGCTGGTGGCCCGGCAGCGGGAGCTCGTGCAGTTCATCAACCGCAATGCCGGCAAGCTGCCGGTCGAGGCGGTGGTCGTCGCCCGCGGCATCACCGACAAGATCCGTGAGGTGATCGACACCTCCGACGACCGCGAGCTCGACATATACGCGGTCGTGTCGATCAACGGCATCGTCAAGGACTACCTGCCGACGACGATGAAGGCGTACCTGAACCTCGACCCGGCGCTGACCGAGCGACCCGGGCCGCGCGGGCGCACCCCGCGGGCGGCGCTGCGGGAGCAGCTCGACTCGCTGGCCATCGCGGCCGACGACCTGTTGCAGGCGACCCGCTCGCACGACGTCGACGCGCTGTTCTCGCAGGGCAACTTCCTGTCGACGAAGTTCAGCCGCTCCGACCTCGATCTCTGAGCCCGACTAATCTCGACAGCGAGATGGCTGAGATGAAGCGGGGCGCCAACGTCGCCCTCACCCGTGAGATCCCCGGGCTGCGCGCACTCGTGCTGGGCGTGACCTGGAACGCCGGTTCCGAGCGCGCTCTCGACGACAACCTGGTCTTCGCGACGATCCTGTGCGGCGCCGACGGCCGGGCCCGCTCCGACCAGGACTTCGTGTTCTTCAACCAGATCAGCTCGGCCGACGAATCGGTGCAGCAACTCGAGCAGGCGCTCGGCCCGGACAACGAGCAGATCGAGGTCGACCTGGCTGCCGTGCCGGCGGAGATCGACCGCCTCGTGCTCGTCCTCTACGTCAACGACGGCCCGGCGCAGCGCCGCACGCTCGGCCAACTGCGCTCGTGCGTCGTGCGGGTGCTGAACGCCGACGGCAACTCCGAGCTGGTCCGTTCCGAGGAGCTCGCCTCGGCCTTCAACACCGAGACCGCGGTGGCGCTCGGCGAGGTGTACCGGCACGGCGCCGACTGGAAGTTCAAGGTGCTCGGGCAGGGCTACTCGAAGGGCATCGCCGGCATAGCGTCCGACTACGGGATCCCGCTATGACGACGGTGGCGCTGTGACGGTGGCGCGGTGAGTCCGTTGCCGGAGCCGGCGGCGGCGGCGCCGCGGGCCGATCTGACCTTCCTGCGCCGGCGGTCCCGTCCGGCGGCGGCGCCGCCGCCGCGCGCGACGGCGCCCCCGCCCGCGCCGGCCCGACCGATCGACTACTCCCGCCCCGATCGCGCGCGCACTCCGGCGAGTCCGCCACCCGCGACCGGCTCGCTCGATCTCTCGTCGCCGGCGACGCACGTCGACTACCGCCGGCCCGATCGCGCCCCGGCCCCGCCCGCTGTGCCGCCGTCGCCGGCTCCGTCGTCGAGCTCGCTCGACCTGTCCGCGCCGGCCCGACCGACGGCACCTCGATCCCGACCACCCGCGTCGGCCGGCTCGCTCGACCTGTCCGCCGCGCCCACCGCTGCGGCGCCGGCGCCGGCACCGTCCGCGCCGCACGGTCCGGCGCTGCGGGTGCGGCGCGACGTGCGGGTCGGGGCCCGCCAGCAGTACCTGCTGAGCATCGCCAAGCCGACGGTCACGCTCACCCGGGCGCAGTCCGGCATCGGGCAGCTGTCGATCGAGGCGGTGTGCTCGCCCGAGGTCGGCGACCTGCGGCTCGGCGCGGCGTACCAGTTCCGCTCCGGCGGCTCGTCGACCGTGCAGCACGCCGACGGCCACCGCTTCGCGCCGCCGTCGTCCCGGCGACCGGTGCTCGTCGCCACCCGCGAGGAGTACGAGCGGATCAGCGTCGACCTGCGCCAGGTGCGCGACATCGAGCGGGTCGGCATCTACGCCTACTCCGAGTCACGCGCCGAGCTGACGTGGGGCGGCACGCTGGTGCTCTCGACCTTCGGCGGCGCCCGCGTCGAGCTGCCGCTCGAGACGCTGGACGCCGGCCGGATCGCGATGCTGATGTCGCTCTACAACCTGGACGGCGAGCTCGTCATCCGGGCCGAGATGGAGACCGTCGCGGGTGACGTCCGCGAGGCCGCCCGCGCCTACGGCTACGACCGGATCACCTGGCGCGACGACCGCGCCCCGGTCGACTGATCGCCGTGGTGAGCGTCCACCTCCGGTGACCGCCCGCTGAGTACGGGGCCGGGGCAGCGCTGGAGCCCCTCTATCCTGGCCCGGCCCCCGTCCTTGCTGGAGTTGATCGTGTCAGACACCCGTGCCCGGCATCGCCACCCCCGGCGCGCCACGTCGCGGGCGCGGGCCGCGCGCCGCGGCGTCGAAGCGGTGGCGGCGGTCGTGTCGCTCGTCCTGTTCGTCGGCAGCGCGATCGCCTGGTACAACTACCGCGCCCTGGACAGCGGCATCAAGTCGATCCACATCGACGGCCTCGGCGGCCCCGTGACACCGGGTGACGGCGGCTCCGGTCCGGCCCGTCCCGCCGGCAAGGACCAGAACATCCTCATCGTCGGCGACGACTCGCGCGCCGGCCTGACCGCGGCCGAGGGACGCAAGCTGAGCACCGGCACCGCGCAGGGCACGACGAGCACCGACACGCTGCTGCTGGTGCACGTGCCCGCCGACGGCAGCCGCTCGACCCTCATCTCGATCCCGCGTGACTCCTACGTCGACATCCCGGGCCACCCGAGGGCGAAGATCAACGCGGCCTACGCCGACGGCTACTACTACACCGACGGCGCCACGACACCGGCCCAGCGGCAGGCCGCCGGCGTCGACCTCCTCGTGGCCACGGTCAAGAAGCTCACCGGCGTGCCCATCGACCATTACGTGCAGATCGGCTTCGCCGGCTTCGAGAAGGTCGTCACCGCCATCGGTGGCATCGACGTCAACCTCTGCCACGCCGTCGACGACACCGTCGCCTACAACCGCGAGCACGGCGGCAACGGTGGGTCCGGATTCGTCAGCCCGGCCGGGTTGCACCACCTGGACCCGGTGCGGGCGCTGCAGTTCGTGCGGCAGCGGCACAACCTGCCCGGCATCGGGGACGACCTCGGCCGCGAGAAGCGCCAGCGCTACTTCCTCAGCGCCGCGTTCCAGCAGGTGCTGTCCGCGCGCATCCTGCTCGACCCGCTGAAGCTCAACGACACCGTGCAGGCGATCGCCGGCGCGTTCGTCAAGGACGACGGGTTCAGTCTGGTCTCCTTCGCCCAGCAGATGGCCAGCCTGAGCGCGGGCGGCATCACCGGCGCGACCGTTCCCACCGGAGGCGCGCAGGACGTCTCCGGCGTCGGCTCGGTGCTCATGGTCGATCCGGCCAAGGTGCAGCTGGCCGTGCACCGCGCGTTCTACGGCTCGCCGGCGCCGTCGCGGACGGCGGCCCCGTCCACCTCCGGCCCGGTGCGGACGACCACGCCCACCGCACCGATCCCGCACCCGTCGACGAGCGTGCCGGTCACGGCGCACTGCGTCGACTGACGGCTCGTGCGAGCCGGCGGGCGAACACCGCCTTGCCGTCGTCGGTGATCTCGTCGAGCGGGTCGAAGGCGCACTTCCCGGCGACCCGCAGCGATGCCGTGTTCGTCGGATCGATCTCGAGCCGTACCTCGTGCACGTCGAGTCCGCGCGCCCACTCGCAGACCAGGGCCACGGCTCGGGCGGCGAGCCCACGGCCGCGGGCGACGGGGAACACCGAATAGGCGATGGTGGCCAACTCGTCGCTGCGGAACTGCAGGTTGACCACACCGAGCGGCGCATCGGTCACCGCGTCGGCGATCAGCAACGGGGCGGATCGCCCCGACCGCAGCGCCTCCTCGGCCCGCGCCAGGCTCGTCCGCCGTTCGATCACGTCCATCGGCCCGTCGCCGAGCCAGCGTTGCGTCATCGGGTCGGCACTCGCCTCGGCTACCGCGGCGATGTCGTCGGCGCGCCGGGTGCGCACCCGGATCACGCCGTCGGTGAGCGGCGCGGTCGGCGGCGGGATGGCGGTCGATCGCATGATCCGAAGCTACCGTGGAGCCCTACAACTCGAGGAGACGTGATGACGCGCAGGGCGCTTCGTTCGGTGATCGCCGCGCTGGCCGTGCTGACGACGACGGCGGCGGCTCCGAGCGCGGCGGATCCGGCGCCGGGCGGCGGCGCATCCGCCGGTCACGGCCCGGCCGTGTCGTGGGTCGATCAGGTCTTCGACTCGCTGTCCGATGCCCAGCGCGTGGGCCAGCTGCTGATGGTCGACTGCCCGAGCACCGGCGCCGGCGCGGCCACGCTGGCGGCCATCCGCCGGTACCACGTGGGGTCGGTGATCCTCGACGGCGACAGCTTCCTCGGCGTCGGGGCGCAGCGTGCGGTGACCGACGCGCTCCGGGCCGCGGCGCCGCCCCGGACGCAGTTGCTCATCGCGACCGATCAGGAGGGCGGTCTCGTCCGGCGGATGAGGGGAGCCGGCTTCTCGGCCATCCCGTCCGCGGTCGTGCAGGGCACCTGGTCGCCGTGGTGGCTGCAGACGCAGGCCACGGCGTGGGGGCGGCAGCTGAGCGCGGCCGGCATCGACGTCGACCTGGCGCCGGTGCTGGACACGGTGCCGGCGGGCGACGCGGGCAACCCGCCGATCGGTCAGCTGGATCGCGAGTTCGGGCACACCCCGGCCACGGTGACCGCGCACGGGGTGGCCGTGCTGCGTGGCCTCGCCGCGGCCGGGATCGTCGCGACCGTCAAGCACTTCCCCGGCCTCGGACGGGTGACCGCGAACACCGACACCAGCGCGGGCGTGACCGATCGGACGACGACGGTGACGGATGCCTACCTGGCGCCGTTCACGGCCGCGATCCGGGTCGGTGCGCCGTTCGTGATGGTCTCGACCGCCGTCTATTCACGCATCGACGCGACGAGCCCGGCGGCGTTCTCGACCCGGATCGTGACCGGCCTGCTGCGCACAACGTTGGGGTTCCGCGGCGTCGTGATCAGCGACGACCTCGGCGTTGCCCGGCAGGTCGCGGCCTACCCGGTCGGCGACCGCGCGGTCCGCTTCATCCGCGCGGGCGGCGACATCGTCCTCACGGTCGACGCGACGCGGGCCGCCGCGATGAGCACCGCCCTGCTGGCCCACATGCGGACCGACCCGGCTTTCCGCGCGCTCGTCTACGCCGCCACCAGAAGGGTGCTCACCGCCAAGCTGGCCCGCGGCCTGCTGTTCTAGGTGAGAGACGTCAGGGCATCATCGCGTAGCGCGCCGCGGGATCGACAAGCCCCTTGACCGTCTTCGCGTTCTGGAAGTCGCCGATGGCCCGCATCTCCCAGGTGCCGTCGGGCATGCGCTTGAGCATCGTGATGATGACGCCGCTGGTCGGCTGGGAGTCCGAGAGGTTGTAGCGCACGAGCTCCTGCCCGCTGCCGGCCTCGACCAGGCGGCAGAACGCGTTGACGACCTCGGTGAACTTCTGCCCGCGGAACGAGGTGATCGTGAAGACGAGGGCACTCACCTGCGGCGGCAGGGCATCGAGGTCGACGTGGATCTGCTCGTCGTCGCCCTCGCCCTGACCCGTGAGGTTGTCGCCCCCGTGGCGCAGCGCGCCCTTGAGGTCGTTGAGCTTGGTGAACCAGACCATCCCGACGCGCGAGCCCGAGGCGTCGAAGGCGATGGCCGAGGCATCGAGGTCGACGCTGCGCCGGCCCGGGGCGGGGTCCCAGCCGAGGCCCATGGTGACCTGGCGCAGAGCGGGCGCGCCGCGCTTCACCAGGCTGACCCGCGCGCCCTTTACCAGGCTGACCCGGCCGGCGTCGAGCGTCGCCGGCCCGGCCGGTGCCGCGGCGGGCGCGCCCGGGAACGCCGGCGCCCCCGGCGGTGGCGGCGGGGCCGCGCCGGGCGGCGGAGGGGGCGGCAGTGGCGTGCCACCACCGAGATCGAGGCTGGTGGTCGGCGGGGCCGCGGCGGGAGGCGGGGTCGGCGGGGCCGCGGCGGGAGGCTCGGCGGCCACCGAGATGCCGTAGTCACCGGCGATGCCGGCCAGACCGCTCGCGTAGCCCTGCCCGACGGCGCGGAACTTCCACTGCCCGTTGCGCCGGTACAGCTCACCGCCGACGATCGCGGTCTCGGGCCCGGCCGTCATGGCGAAGTCGGCGAGGGGGACCCCGCTGCCGGCGTCGGTGATGACGAGTCGCAGCCCCGGCACCTGGCCGAACGGACCGCCGTCGGCCGACGCGGCGAGCACGACCTTGTCGATGTCGGCGCCCAGCGCGGCGAGGTCGACCTCGAGGGTGTCGCGGGTGCCGCTCTTGCCGGCGTGCCGCACCGCGCCGCTGGGGTGCCGTGGCTGGTTGTAGAACACGAAGTCGTCGTCGTTGCGCACCCGGCCCGATTCCTGCAGCAGCAGGGCCGAGGCGTCGACATCCGGCACGCCGGGCCCTCCCGTCCAGGAGAGTTCGGCCCGCACGGCGGCGGCGTCGATCGGCAGGTTGGCACCCTTGGAGATCGTCGTCATGCGTCCATCGTGGCCCATGCCGGGGTCAGCGGCCGAGCAGCACCTGGCGCGAGGCCGACGGCACGAGCTTCTTCACCGTCCGGCAGTCGTGGAACTCGCCGATCGCCCGCACCGTCCAGGAGCCGGTCGGGGTGCGGCGCAGCTCGGCTATGAGCACGGCGGTGCTGGGCTGCTGGTTGTAGAACACGAAGTCGGCGTCGGAGGAGACCTCGCCGTCGGCGCCCAGCAGCAGGGCGGAGGC
Source organism: Jatrophihabitans sp. (assembly GCF_036000465.1). Lineage (GTDB taxonomy): Bacteria > Actinomycetota > Actinomycetes > Mycobacteriales > Jatrophihabitantaceae > Jatrophihabitans. The sequence continues at coordinate 86,486 of NZ_DASYFV010000006.1, forward strand.
ATCGACGTCAGGGACGCCGGGACCCCCGCTCCAGCGCAGGGAGGGGCGCACCGCGTGCGCCGTCAGTTCGCTGTTGCCGCCCATACTCATCAAACTCATGCCGGGGATCGTGCCAGAAAATCTCAGATGTCACGTGGCCGTGGCACCATGCGCGAATGCGGCACTTCGACTACCTCGACGCGGACGACCAGGAGCGGCTGTTCCACCGCGCTCCCGAGGCCTTCACCGTCGACGACGACCCCGATCTGCTCGGGGTCGCGCTGGGCGCCACGCTGTACTGCCCGGCCACCCGGCCGGCCCTCGCCCAGGACATCATCAAGCGGGCCGCCCACGGCGTCATGAGCGTCGTCGTGTGCCTGGAGGACTCCGTCGCCGACGACGAGCTGGGCGCGGCCGAGGTCAACGCGATCCTGCAGCTGCGCAAGCTGGCCGTGTCGGAGTACGCCCGGCCGATGGTCTTCGTGCGGGTGCGGGCGGTCGGCCAGATCCCGATGCTCATCGACGCCCTCGCCGAGCACGCCGGGGTCATCACCGGCTTCGTCGTCCCGAAGTTCACCGCGGACACCGGCCGGGCCTACCTCGACGAGGTCGTCGCCGCCGGTCACGCGATCGGGCGCCGCATGCTGGTGATGCCGGTACTCGAATCGGCCGACATCGGCTACATCGAGACCCGGGTCGACAGCCTCGTGGGCGCGCGCCGCCTGCTCGACGAGTACCGCGCCCACGTCGTCGCCGTGCGGCTCGGGGCCACCGACCTGTCCGGCGCCTACGGCCTGCGCCGCGCCCGCGAGTTCACCGTCTGGGACGTCCGAGTGGTGTCGGACGTGATCAGCGCCGTCGTCAACGTCTTCGGACGCGTCGGGCCGGGTGGTTACGTGGTCGCCGGTCCGGTCTGGGAGTACTACTCGGCCACCGAGCGCATCTTCAAACCACAGCTGCGCGAGTCGCCGTTCGTCCGGCACGCCGAGCCGACGATGCGCGCCGAGCTGCTGGCCAGGGACCTCGACGGCCTGATCCGCGAGGTCGTCCTCGACCGCGCCAACGGCCTCACCGGCAAGACCGTCATCCACCCCACTCACGTCGCCGCCGTGCACGCCCTGTCGGTCGTCGCCGAGGAGGAGTGGGAGGACGCGTGCGACGTGCTCGCCACGAACGGTGCCGGTGGCGCCTCGGCCTCGCGGCTCGGCAACAAGATGAACGAGAGCAAGCCGCACACGGCCTGGGCGCACCGCACGGTGCAGCGGGCGCGAGTCTTCGGGGTGTCGCACGAGAAGGTGTCCTTCGTCGACCTGCTGGCGGCCGGGCTGCAATCGTGAGCTGGGTGGGCGACCGGTTCGGGGTCGAGCTGCGTCCGGCCGATCCGGGCGCACCCCTGGAAGACCTGGTCGGGCTGGCGCTGCGGCGCAACCCGCGGCGGGCCCACCTGCTCGTGTCGAGCGTGCTGGGCAAGCACGTGCCGGCCGATCCGCGCGAGGTGCACGGCGCCGGGCTGCGGCTCGGGGAGCGGGTGCGCGAACGGCTCGGTGGTGCGCCGGCGGTGGTGCTCGGCTTCGCCGAGACGGCCACCGGTCTGGGCCACTGCGTCGCCGAGGCGCTGGCCGCGCCGTACCTGCACTCGACGCGACGGCTCGTGCCGACCGCGGTGGCCTACGCCGGCTTCGAGGAGGAGCACAGCCATGCCACCGGCCACCAGCTGCTGCCCGACGACCCAGCGCTCCTCACCGCCGGTGACGTCCTGGTGCTGGTCGACGACGAGCTCTCGACCGGGCGGACCGCGCTCAACACCATCGCGGCATTGCACGCGGTGGCGCCGCACCGGCGCTACCTGATCGCCGCGCTCGTCGACCTGCGCAGCGACGCCGACCAGGCCGCGATGCACACGTTCGGCGAGCGGCTCGGGGCGACGATCGAGGCCGTCGCGCTCGCCGCCGGCACGGTCACCTGGCCGGCCGGCTTCCCCGAGCACGCGGCGCGCACCGTGGCGACGATCGGCGACCCGGCCGCACCGGCCGGCGACCCGTCGGCCGAGCTCGTCGTTCTCCGGGACGTCTGGCCGGCCGGCGTGCGCGAGAGCGGGCGCCACGGCTTCGGCCCGGCCGACACCGCCGCGGCCCGCGAGGCCGCCGCCCTCACGGCCAAGGTGGTTGCCGACGGCGTGGTGGGTGAGCGGGTGCTCGTGCTCGGCACCGAGGAACTCATGTACGCGCCGCTGCTGATCGCGCTCGGCCTGGCCGACGGCGTGGCCGAGGTGCGGGTGTCCTCGACGACCCGCTCGCCCGTGCCGGCCGTCGACGACCCGGGCTATCCGATCCGCACGGCGTTGACCTTCGCCGCCCACGACCCGGCGCAGGACGGCCCCGGCCCGCGCTACGTCTACAACGTCGACGCCGGCTTCAGCGACATCGTGCTGGTCGTCGACGCCGACGGTGACACCCGGCCGCTGCGCGAGGGTCTGGTCGGGCAGCTGCGTGGCGTCTGCCGCCGCGTGCACGTCGTCGTGCTGCCCACCCATCGCCCGTTGCCGCCGGCGCTGCACGGTCCGGCGTTCGGCTCCTACGCCGCCGACGAGGTGAGCTGGCTGCTGACCGATCTCTCCGACGTCGCCCTCGAGGCACCGACCGAGGAGCGCGAGGAGGCGATCCAGTCGGGCGGGGCGCATTACGCCGAGTCGCTGCCGGTCGAGTACCAGCCCGATGCCGACTACCAGCGCCTGTTCGAGCAGGCCCTGGACGCGTCGGCGGCCCGCATCGCGCACGCCGTCGGTGTGGTCACCGAGATCGTGCTGGCCGAGCGCGGCACCGACGTCGTGCTCGCCTCACTGGCCCGGGCCGGCACCCCGGTCGGCATCCTCATGCGCCGCTGGGCCCAGCGCGTGCACGGCCTCGACCTGCCGCACTACGCCGTCAGCATCGTCCGGGGCCGGGGCATCGACACCGTCGCCCTGCGCCACCTGGCCGCCCGGCACGATCCGCGCACGGTCGTGTTCGTCGACGGCTGGACGGGCAAGGGCGCGATCGCCCGCGAGCTGGCCGCGGCCGTCGCGGCGGTCAATGCCGAGCTCGGCGTCGCCTTCGACCCCGCCCTCGCGGTGCTGGCCGACCCCGGCTCGTGCGTGCGCACGTTCGGCACCCGCGACGACTTCCTCGTGCCCTCGGCCTGCCTGAACTCGACCGTCTCGGGCCTCGTCTCGCGCACCGTGCTCAACCCGCGCATCCTCGCGCCGGGGCAGTTCCACGGCGCGAAGTTCTACCGCGAGCTCGCCGCGGCCGACGTCTCGAACGCCTTCCTCGACGCCGTCACCGGGCGCTTCGCCGAGGTGGCCGACGGCGTCGCCCGCGACCGGCCGCTCGTGCAGCAGGGCGAGCGCACCCCGACCTGGAGCGGCTGGGCCGAGGTCGAGCGGATCAGCGAGCGTTACGGCATCGGCGACGTCACGCTCGTCAAGCCGGGGGTGGGGGAGACGACCCGGGTGCTGCTGCGCCGCGTGCCGTGGGCGGTGCTGGTGGCGCCCGACGCGGGCGCTGACCTCGACCACGTGCGGCTGCTGGCGCGGCGGCGCGGCGTGGCGGTGCACGAGGTCGAGGGCCTCGCGTTCAGCTGCGTCGGGCTGATCCACCCGCGCTTCACCCGCGGCGCCACCGGGGCCGACGGGCAGGCCGTCTCGTGACCGCGGTGATCGTGGCGACCGACCTCGACCGCACCCTCATCTACTCCCGCGGGGCCATCGAGGCCCACGGCGACGAGCGCCGCACGCTGGTGCCGGTCGAGCGGCACGAGAACAAGGACGCGTCGTGGATGACGGCCGCGGCCGCGGCCGAGTTCGCCGCCCTGCACCGCGACGCCCTGGTGGTGCCGACGACGACCCGCACGCCCGAGCAGTGGCACCGCATCACGCTGCCCGGCCCGGCGCCGCGCTACGCGATCACGGCCAACGGCGGCATCCTGCTCGTCGACGGCGTTATCGACCGCGACTGGCAGCGCGCCGTCACCGCCGAGCTCGCCTGGTCGGCGCCGCTCGACGACGTGTGGGAGCACATGGGCCAGGTGTGCCGCCCCGAGTGGACGGTCAAGCTGCGCAACGCCCGCGGCCTGTTCTGCTACGCGGTGCTGCATCGGCGCCGCATCCCTGAGGGCTTCCTGGCCGAGGCGGCGGCCTGGGCCGACGCCCGCGGCTGGCAGCTGTCGATGCAGGGCCGCAAGCTCTACTGGGTGCCGCGCTCGCTCACCAAGGGCGCCGCAGTGGCCGAGATCGCGCGGCGCACCGGCGCCGGCACCGTCCTCGCCGCCGGGGATTCGCTGCTCGACGCCGACCTGCTGCTCGCGGCCGACGCCGGCATCGCCGCGCGGCACGGGGAGCTGGTCAGCAGCGGGTGGAGCGCGTCGCACGTCGAGGTGACGACCGAGAGCGGGGTGCGCGCCGGTGCCGAGATCGTGGCGTGGTTCAGCGAGACGGCCCGCGAGCGGTTGGCCGGCTGACGCCGATCAGGGTCAGGTCGGCGGGGCCGCCGCGGGCAGGTGGCCGAGCCCGGAGATGAGGATCGCGAAGACGTCGTCGATGAACCTGCGGGCATCGCGCAGGGCGGTGGCGGTGTCGACCTCGGTCAGCTGTCGGCGGAGTTCGTCGGCGATCAGCTTCTCGGCCGCGACGTAGAGCCGCGCGGCCACCCTCGGCCGCAGGGTGCCGGGCTCGAGGTGCTGGGCCTGGGTGATGGCATCGGCCAGGACGAGCTCGCGGCGGTCGTAGATCTCGTGCTCGCGGGCCTGCAACCGCGGGCTCAGCATGACCTGCCGGTGGAACGGGGCGACCGAGGCGGGATCGGTGCGGTCGCGCCCGGCGGTGAGCTCGAACAGGACGTGCTTCTGCAGGGCGCGCAGGATCGACTCGTTCGGCGGGCACGCGCGCACGACCTCGACCAGGGCGTGCTCGAGCTCCTCGACCTGCCCGAAGAACAGGTCCTCCTTGGTCGCGTAGTAGTTGAACAGGGTGGCGGCGGAGACCTCGGCCGCCTCGGCGATCTCGACGGTCGTCACCGCGTCGAAGCCGCGCTCGAGGAACAGCCCCATCGCGGCCCGGCGCAGCCGCCGCCGGGTGTTGTCCTTGGCGAGGGCGCGCTTGCCCGGTGCGGCGGTCATCCGCCCATCGTCGCTCACGGCGCGCCCGACCGCGACGTCGCCCCGCGGGCGCGGCCGCGAAGTCGCGACGAATGCGGTCGACCGGCGATGCGGCGCCGCCTACCGTCTCGGTGGTGCCCGACCCGATCTTCGCCGACGCCCGTCTCGCCGCGATCTACGACGCGCTCGACCCCGATCGCAGCGATCTGGAGCCTTACCTGGCCCTGGCTGCGGAGCTCGGGGCCCGGCGGGTGCTCGACGTCGGCTGCGGCACCGGCACCCTCGCGCTGCTGCTCGCCGCGCGGGGGCTCGACGTCATCGGCGTCGACCCGGCCGCCGCCTCGCTCGACGTCGCGCGGGCGAAACCGGGGTCCGAGCACGTCCGCTGGATCGACGGCGACGCCACCGACCTGCCGCCGCCGGCGGTCGATCTCGCGACGATGACGGCCAACGTCGCCCAGGCAATCGTCGAACCCGGCGACTGGGCCGGCACGCTCGCCGGGGTGCATGACGCGCTGCGCCCCGTGGGTCACCTGGTGTTCGAGACCCGGGTGCCGGCGGCGCGGGCGTGGGAGCGCTGGAACCGGGCGGCGTCGGAGGCCCGCACCGAGATCGCCGGGGTCGGCCCGGTGCGCAGCTGGGTCGAACTGATCGACGTCGCGCTGCCCCTCGTCACCTTCCGCTGGACCTTCGCCTTCGTCGCCGACGGCGCTGTGCTCACGTCGGACTCCACGCTGCGCTTCCGGGAGCGGGACGAGGTCGAGGCCGATCTCCAGGCCGCCGGGTTCGTCGTCGAGGACGTCCGCGACGCCCCCGACCGCCCGGGTGAGGAGTTCGTGTTCGTGGCCCGCCGGTGACGCCTCACGGAACGATCTCCTGCGGCGCCCGCATGCGCCAGGCGTCGGTGACGAGTTCGGCCAGCCGGTCGACGGTGACGGCGGGCAGTCGCAGCATGACCAGCGGCCAACCGTCGTAGCCGGGCGTCGTGAAGAACAGGTCGGGTTCGCCGAGCAGCAGGGCCTGCTTCTCGGCCTCGTCACCGACGTAGAGCACCGCGACATCGGTGCGGATCACCCGCCGCCGCCCGGGGGCGCGCTCGGGATACGACCAGACGAATCCCTTGCCGGCGACGCGGAAGTCGAAGCCGTCGCTCTCGACCTCCTCGACCTCGGGCAGCGCAAGGGCCACGCCGCGGATGTCGTCGGCGTCAGCCATCGCGCTGCCTCTCGCCCATGGCGAAAAGGCTAGGCGGCGGCACCGACAGCGCGCCTACAGTGTCCCGATGACGGCACCCACGACCACCACGATCTCGGTGCGCGGCGACGCCCAGCGCACGGTCGCGCCCGACCAGGCGCAGATCTACACGACGGTCGTCCGCATCGGCGGATCCAGGACCGAGGCCACCGCCGCGGCCCGGCAGGCGGCGGCCGAACTGCTGCGGGCGCTGGCCGACCTCGGTGGCGTCGCCCTCACGCTGGAAACGCTGCGCGCTCCGCTGGCCTGGTCGGTGCCGTCGATGAACACGCACGAGGACTGGGACAAGTCCGGGCCGGGACCGACCGGGCGGCACGTCTGCGAGCTGACCCTGCAGGTGCTCGCCCGCGACTTCGACGTCCTCGCCGCCGTGACGGAGCGTTTGACCGGCTCCGAGTTCACCCGGGTCAACTCGGTGCACTGGAGCGTCGACGACGACAACGCCACGTGGGCCCTGGTGCGGGCCGACGCCATCGAGGCCGCCCTGCGCAAGGGGGACGACTACGCGGCCGCGCTGGGCGGGTCGGTGATCTCGGTGGAGCACGTGGCCGACGCCGGGCTGCTCGGTGGCGACCAGACCGGCGGGTTCCGGCCGGAGCGCGCCGCCGCCTTCAGCCTGACGAGCGGCTCGAGGAGCCCGGACGACCTCACGCTCGACCCGGTGCCGCAGGTGCTCCGGGCCGTCATCGATGCCCGGTTCACCGCGACGATCGGGGCGCTGCCCGGGCGCTGAGACGCCGACGGCCCCCGCTCGAGCGAGCGGGGGCAGTCGGGGACGTGCGGACCTACGAGCGCTTGCGCAGCCGGATGACGATCAGGATCAGCACCAGGACCGCGACCACCGGGGCCAGGCGCTTGGCCACCGCCGGGCCGGCGTGCTCGATCAGGTTGATCGGCTCGACCTCCCGCGGCGGGGTGTACGCCCGCTTCGGCTGGCCGTCGACCGCCGGCTCCGAGGGGGCCGAGAACGCCGCCGGCGCCTCGGCGACCGCCTCGAGCGCGGCCTCCTCGACCATCGGCTGGTCGGCGCCGGCCGGGGCCGCCCCGACCGTCGACGACCCGGCGTCCTCGGCCGCTGCCGCCGGGGCCTTGGCCGCCCGCTTGCGGGCAGGAGCCTTCACCGGGGCCGCGGGTTCGGCCGCACCGTCGCCCTCGGTGATGGTGGCGGCCAGCTGGTCGGCGAACTGCCCGATCAGCTTGTTGCCGACGTCGACCATGACGCCCCGGCCGAACTGGGCCGGCTTGCCGGTGATGTCGAGGTCGGTGTTGACCAGCACCTTCGTCTCGCCGCCGCCCTGCTCGGTGAGCACGGCGGTGACCTTGGCCGCCGCCGTGCCGTTGCCCCGGGCGTCGCGACCGCGCGCGTCGATCACCGCGCGGTGGGCCGCCTCGTCCTTCTCGATGAAGCTGGCCTTGCCCTTGTAGGTGAGACCGATCGGCCCCAGCTTCACCTTGACCGTGCCGGTGAAGTCGTCGCCGTCGACCGAGTCGATGGCCGCGCCGGGCATGCACGGGCCGATGCGCTCGATGTCGAGCAGGATCTTCCACGCCTCGTCGATGCCGACCGGGACGGTGAAGGAGTGCTCGAGTTTCACGTGTTCCCCTAACTTCCAGATGCGGCCAGAACGGCCCGCTTGGTCAATACCCTCGCCAGGTGTTCACGGTAGTCCGACTTGCCGGACAGGTCCGAGGGTGCCGACGTTCCCTCGGCGGCGTGCTCGGCCGCGGCGCCGATGGCCGCGGCGCTCGCGTCGGCGCCGGCGAGCGCCGATTCGACCGCGGCCGCCCGCAGCGGGGTCGAGCCCATGTTCGTCAGCCCGATGCGGGCCTCGGAGATGGAGCCGTTCTCCCGCTTGACCAGCGCGGCCACCGCGACGATCGACCACGCCTGCGCGACCCGGTTGAACTTCTCGTAGTGCGACGACCAGCCCGCCCCGAGCTTGGGCACCCGGACGGCGGTCAGCACCTCGTCCGGGCTGAGCGCGGTGGTGAGGTAGTCGAGGAAGAACTCGCTCGCCGGGATGCGGCGCTCGCCCCCCGAGCCGGTGGCCACGAACTCGACGCCGAGCGCGAGCGCGACGGCCCCGAGGTCGCCCGCCGGATCGGCGTGCGCGAGCGCGCCGCCGAAGGTGCCGCGGTGCCGCACCTGCGGATCGGCCACCGTGCCGGTGGCCTGCGCGATGAGCGGTGCGTGCTCGGCCACGAGCGCGTCGTGCATGACCTCGTGGTGCGTGGTCATCGCGCCGATGACGATGGCGTCGCCGTCGTCGCTCACGCCGCGCATCTCCTCGACCCGGCTGACGTCGACGATGGTCGACGGGTAGGCCAGTCGGAGCCGCAGCACCGGGATCAGGGACTGGCCGCCGCCGAGGATCTTGCCGTCCTCGCCGGCCTCGGCCAGGGCCGAGACGGCCTCGGCGACCGTGGTCGGCCGGGCGTAGTCGAAGGCCGCGGGAATCATGAGTTGGCTCCGTCCGAGGTGGAAGTACTGGCTCCGCCGTAGGCGTTCGTGCCGCCCTCGGCCCGGTGCGCGCCGCCGCCACCGCTGGCGGTGTCGCCGCCGTGGATCGCCCGCCAGACCCGTTCGGGGGTGGCCGGCATCTGGATGTCGTTCACGCCGTACTGGCGCAGCGCGTCGACCACGGCGTTGATGACCGCCGGCGTGGACGCGATGGTGCCGGCCTCGCCGACGCCCTTCACCCCGAGCGGGTTCGATGTCGACGGCGTGACCGTGCGATCGGTGACGAACGAGGGCAGGTCGGCCGCCGACGGCAGCGTGTAGTCGACGAAGGTGCCGGTGGTGAGGTTGCCGTCGTCGTCGTAGACGGCCTCCTCGAACAGCGCCTGCGCGATGCCCTGCGCCAGGCCGCCGTGCACCTGACCCTCGATGATCATCGGGTTGATCGGGTTGCCGATGTCGTCGACGCAGACGTACTTGCGGATCTTGGTGAAGCCCGTTTCGGTGTCGATCTCGACGGCGCACAGGTGCGTGCCGTGCGGGAAGGAGAAGTTCTCCGGGTCGTACACCGCGTCGGAGTCGAGCGAGGGCTCGACGCCGTCGGGCAGGTTGTGGGCCATGAACGTCGCGAACGCGACCTCGCCGATGGACACCGCCGAGCCGGGGGAGCCCTTCACCGAGAAGGAGCCGGCGGCGAAGTCGAGGTCGTCCTCGTTGGCCTCGAGCAGGTGGGCCGCGATCTTCCTGGCCTTCTCGATGACCTTCTCGGTGGCCTTGACGATGGCGATGCCGCCGACGGCCAGCGAGCGGGAGCCGTAGGTGTCGAGACCCTTGGGGGAGGACTGCGTGTCGCCGTGGATGATCTCGACGTCCTCGAAGGCGACGCCGAGCTGGTCGGCGACGATCTGGCTGAACGCCGTCTCGTGACCCTGCCCGTGCGCGCTCGCGCCGGTGACGACCTCGACCTTGCCGGTGGCCAGCATGCGCACCGACGCGCTCTCCCAGCCGCCGGCGCCGTAGGCCAGCGAGCCGAGGACCCGCGACGGCGCGAGGCCGCACATCTCGGTGAACGTGGAGATGCCGAGCCCGATCTGCACCGGATCGTTGCTCTCGCGGCGCTGCTTCTGCTCGGCGCGCAACTCGTCCCAGCCGATGAGTTCGAGGGCCTTGTCGGTGGCGGCCTCGTAGTTGCCGCTGTCGTAGGTCAGGCCCGCCACCATCGTGTACGGGAACTCCTCGTGCGTGATCCAGTTCTTGCGGCGCAGCTCCATCGGGTCCATGCCGAGCTCGGCGGCGAGCTCGTCCATGATCCGCTCGATCGCGTAGGTGGCCTCGGGCCGGCCGGCGCCGCGATAGGCGTCGGTTGCCGTCTTCGTGGTGAAGATGCCGTCGCAGACGAAACGGTAGGCCGGGATCTTGTAGATGGCCGGAAACATGAACGCGCCGAGGATCGGCACGCCCGGGCCGACGAGGCGCAGGTAGGCGCCCATGTCGGCGAGCAGGTGGACGTCGAGGCCGGTGACCGTGCCGTCGCGCTTGGCCGTGATCGTGATGTCCTGGATCTGGTCGCGGCCGTGGTGGGCCGACATCAGCGACTCGGAGCGGGACTCGGTGTACTTGACCGGCTTGTTCAGCTTGCGGGCGACGAGGGTGGTGATGACCTCCTCGGGTGTCACCGGGATCTTGCCGCCGAAGCCGCCGCCGACGTCGGGCGCGACGACGCGCACCTTCTGCTCCTCGATGCCGAGGGTCAGCGCGAGCATCGTGCGCAGGATGTGCGGGATCTGCGTGGCCGAGTGCACGAGCACGCCCTCGCCGATCGGCTGGACGACGGTGGAGCGGGGCTCCATGAACGCCGGGATGAGGCGCTGCTGGATGAAGCGGCGCTTCACGGTGACCTCGGCGTTGGCCAGCGCGTCGTCGATCGGGGCGCCGGTGCCCGCGGCGCCGGCCTCGAAGGCCCACGTGTAGGACTTGTTCGACGCGGTGTTCGGGTGGACGAGCGGCGAGCCCTCCTTGATCGCGTCCTCCATGTCGAGGATCGCGGGCAGCGGCTCGTACTCGACGTCGATACCCTCGAGGGCGTCCTGCGCCGCCGCCTTGGTGCGGGCGACGACGACGGCGACGCACTCACCGACGTGGTTCACCTGGGTGACGGCCAGCGACGGCGCGCCCGGGTTGACCATGTCGGGGGTGACGGGCCACGCGCAGGGCAGGTTGCCCTGGGTGTCCTTGAAGTCCTGGCCGGTGTAGACCGCGACGACGCCCGGACGGGTCTTGGCCTCAGTGGTGTCGATCGAGGTGATGGTGGCGTGGGCCATCGGGCTGCGCAGGATGGCGAGGTGCAGCATGCCCGGCAGCACCATGTTGTCGCACCAGGTGGTCCGCCCGGTGATGAGGTGACGGTCCTCCTTGCGCTTGCGCGGCTGGCCGATCTGGAGGGTGGCCGGCTTCTCTTCGACTGCGGTCATGCCGACACTCCGCTTCCTGTGGTGACATTGCCGGCCGCCGCCTGCACGGCCCTGACGATGTTCTGGTAGCCCGTGCAGCGGCACAGGTTGCCCTCGATGCCCGCCCGGATCTCTTCCTCGGACGGGTTGGGGTTGTTCTTCAACAGGTCCCGACAGGCCATGATCATCCCCGGCGTGCAGAACCCGCACTGCAGGGCGTGCTGCTCGTGGAACGCGGTCTGCATCGGGTGCAGGTTGCCGTCCTCGTCGGCCAGGCCCTCGATCGTGGTGACCTCGCTGCCGTCGGCCTGCACGGCCAGCACGGTGCAGCTCTTCACGCTCTGCCCGTCGAGATCGACGGTGCAGGCACCGCAGTTGCTCGTGTCGCAGCCGACCACCGTGCCGACCTTGCCGATCTGTTCTCGCAGGTAGTGCACGAGCAGGGTTCGCGGCTCCACGTCGTCGGTGTACTTGACTCCGTCAACCGTGACATCGATCTTGGTCATGCTGCCTCCACGCAAAGGATCAACGACGAAATTCGACGCTACCGTGACGGCCCGTCACGCGGGAGTCTGACTTTCCTGGCCAAACGGCTAGTTACGTTCCAGGGCCAGATCTGCTGTTCCGACGTTGCGGTGGATCGGGCCCTCGATGAACCGCAACTGCGTGCCCGTGCCGCCCCACCGGGAACCGATGATTTCGGCCGCGATGGACACCGCGGTCTCCTCCGGGGTGCGCCCGCCGACGTCGAGGCCGATCGGGGCGTGCAGGCGGGAGAGGTCGTCGTCGGTGAAGCCGAGCTCGCGCAGCCGGGCGGCGCGGTCGTCGTTCGTGCGGCGCGAGCCCATGGCGCCGAGGTAGGCCAGCGGCATCTTCAGCGCGATCTCGAGCAGCGGCACGTCGAACTTGGGGTCGTGGGTGAGCACGCACACGACGGTGCGCTCGTCGACCTCGGTCTTCTCCAGGTAGCGGTGCGGCCAGGCGACGATGACCTCGTCGGCCTCCGGGAACCGCTTCTTGGTGGCGAAGGTCGGGCGGGCGTCGCAGACCGTCACCCGGTAGCCCAGGAACGAGCCGATGCGGGCGACGGCGGCAGCGAAGTCGATCGCCCCGAACACGATCATGCGGGGGCGCGGGGCGTAGCTGGCGACGAAGACCGCGATGTCGTCGCCGCGCCGCTCGCCGTCGGGGCCGTAGTGCAGCACCCCGGTGTTGCCCTGCCGCAGCAGGCCCTGGGCGTCGTCGCCGACGGCGGCGTCGAGCCGGTCGCTGCCGAGCGTGCCGGTGACGGCGTCGGGGCGCACGACGAGCCGCCGGCCGACGCGGTCGGCAGCAGGGCCGCTGATCACGGTGGCCACCGCCACCGGGCGCCCCTCGCGGATGTCCTCGGCGATCGCGCCCAGCTCCGGGAAGGTCTCGCGGTTGACGCGCTCGACGAAGATGTCGATAATGCCGCCGCAGGTGAGGCCGACCGAGAACGCGTCGTCGTCGCTGACGCCGTAGCGCTGCAGGACCGCCTCGCCCGATTCGCGGGTGCTCTCGGCGAGCTCGTACACCGCGCCCTCGACGCAGCCGCCGGACACGCTGCCGACGGCCGTGCCGTCGGGGCCGACGAGCATCGAGGCGCCGGGCTGGCGCGGCGCCGACTTCCAGGTGCCCACCACGGTGCCCAGCCCGACCGTGTCGCCGGACTGCCACCAGGTCTCGAGGTCGCTCAGCACGTCACGCATCAGCAATCACATCCGCCAGGGTATGTAGCGCGTCCAGGGTGTGGCCGGCCAGCAGCTCGTCCAGGTGCGGGAGGGCGGCCGTCATGCCCGCGGTGGCCGGCGCGAAGCCCTCCTTGCCGCGGTGCGGGTTGACCCAGATCAGCTTGTAAGCCAGCCGGGCCAGGCGGGCCATCTGCTCGCCGAGCAGCTCCGCGTCGCCGCGTTCCCACCCGTCCGAGGCGAGCACCACGACCGCACGCCGGGCCGTGCCGCGCTGCCCCCAGAGGTCGAGGAACGCCCGCAGCGACTCGCCGAGCCGGGTGCCGCCGCTCCAGTCGGGCACCGCGCTGCCGGCGGCGGCCAGGGCCTGCTCGGGATCGCGCAGCCGCAGCTGCCGGGTGATGCGGGTGAGGCGGGTGCTGACCGTGAAGACCTCGGTGCTGTTCGGGGCGACCCGCACGGCGGCGTGGGCGAAGCGCAGCAGCACGTCGGCGTAGGGCGACATCGATCCGCTGACGTCGAGCAGCAGGACGAGGCGGCGCGGCTTGACGCGGGGACGGAAGCGAGCGAGCGTGGCCGGCTCCCCGCCGTCGCGGAGCATCGTCCGCACGGTGCGCGAGATGTCGACGTGGTCGCGGCCGCGCGGGCGGCGCCGCCGGGTGCGGCGCGAGCCGACCTTCGGGGCGAGCAGGGCGATGAGCTGGTTGATCTCGTCGCGTTCGAGCTCGGTGAGGCCGGTGACGTCGCGGTGGCGCAGGATCTCGGTGTCGCTCGCGGCCGTGCGCAGCTGCTCGTCGTCGGGCTCGGCGTCGTCGCCCTGCCCATCGTTGCCGCCGATCGGGCGCAGCTGCAGCACCTGGGCCGGCGGCCCCTGAGACGACGGTCCGGGCAGCGGCGGCACGCGCCCGCGGAACCAGGCGTCGAAGACGGCGTCGTAGCGGGGCAGGTCGTCGGGCTCGGCGCACAGGGTCACCCGGCCGGCCCAGTAGACCTGCTCGGCGTCCATCGGGTCGACGTGCGTCAGCGCGTCGAGTGCGGTCGTGAGCCGGGTCGCGTCGGCGGCGATGCCGTTGGCCCGAAGCGCGCGGGCGAAGCCGGTCATGGTGATGACCGGATCCGGCACCTCGACCTGCGTCACCGGGCGGACCTCAGCCGCCCAGCAGCGAGGCCAGCTCGCGCTGCACCCGGGCCATGTCCTCGTGGTACTTCAGCACGGCGCCGAGCGTCTCCTCGGCGTTCTCGGCGGTGAGCTGCGCGGCGCCGAGCACGTGCAGCGCCTGGGCCCAGTCGATCGTCTCGGCGATGCCCGGCGGCTTGAGCAGGTTGGACTCGCGCAGGCGGCCGACCGCGGTGGCGACCTGGCGGGCCAGCTGCTCGGTGACCTCGGGGAGGCGGCGGCGCACGATCGCGACCTCGCGGGCGAAGTCCGGGTGCGCGACCCAGTGGTAGAGGCAGCGGCGCTTCAGGGCGTCGTGCACCTCGCGGGTGCGGTTCGAGGTGATGATCACCAGCGGCGGCACCTCGGCGGTGATGGTGCCCAGCTCGGGGATCGTCACCGAGTTCTCGGCCAGCACCTCGAGCAGGAACGCCTCGAACTCGTCGTCGGCGCGGTCGATCTCGTCGATGAGCAGGGTGGCCGGGTGCTGCTCGAGGGCCTGCAGGATCGGCCGGGCGACGAGGAACCTGCGGTCGTAGAGGGACGCCTCGAGCTGGGCGCGGTCGGCGGCGTCGCCGGCAGCTCGCAGGTGCAGGATCTGCCGCGGGAAGTCCCAGTCGTAGAGGGCCTGGCTGGCGTCGATGCCCTCGTAGCACTGCAGCCGCAGGAGGGTCGCTCCGGTGATCTTCGCCAGCGCCTGGGCCAGCGCGGTCTTGCCGACGCCCGGGTCGCCCTCGAGGAACAGCGGCCGCTTCATCCGCATCGCCAGGAACGCCGCCGTGGCCAGACCCCTGTCGGGCAGGTAGCCCGCGGCGTCGAGCGCCTCGGAGACGGCGGTGGGATCGGCGAACGCGGCGGCCTGCATCCTTCGAGCGTACTGACGGGTGGCCTACCTACACTCCGAGCGTGATACGCGTGGCCGGAGCCGTTCTCGCCGCCGGTTCGGGCACCCGCATGGGCCGGCCGAAGGGCGAGCTCGTGGTCGCCGGCGAGCGGTTGCTCGACCGGGCGGTCCGGACGCTCGTCGAGGCCGGCTGCGACCCGGTGATCGCGGTCGTCCGCGAAGGCGTCTCGGTAGCGGGCGCGAACGCCGTCGTCAACCCGGACCCCGACCGGGGGCAGCGCTCGTCACTGCAACTCGCGGTCGACGCCTCGGCCGGCTGCGACGCCCTCGCCGTGCTGCTCGTCGACACGCCCGGCATCGGTACCGAAGCCGTGCGGACCGTGCTGGCCGGCTGGCGCCCCGGGCGGATCGCTCGGGCGAGGTACCGCGGCGGCCGGGGCCATCCCATCGTCATGGACCGGGCCCTCTGGCGCGAGGGGCTGGGGCACGCCGTCGACGATTCCGGGGCCCGGCTGCTGATGCGGATCAAGCATCACCTGGTCGACGAGATCGCGGTGCCGGGCGACCCGTCCGACCTCGACACCCCCGACGACCTCGCCCACTTCCTCTCGTCTGCCCCGGATACGCGGTCGACGAGAGGGGAGGCGGACGCGGGGGAGTGACTCAGCCGAAGCCGCGCGAGTCCTGCTTGAGGGCCGTGTCGACCGACACCGCGGCGGCGAGGACGAGCGAGCGCAGCGGCTCCTCGAGCGGGCGGTGGATCTGCACGACGTAGTTGTCGGCCGTGGTGAACATCGTCTTGGCCAGGCCCTCCCACGTCTTGGTGATGCGAGCGACCTCGGTGTCGGTGTGGTCCTTGATCGAGAAGTTCCAGGCGCGCCAGTTCTCGCCCTGGATCATCCCGTAGGTGTGGCCGCCCGATTCGAGGCCGAAGCGGATCTTGCCGATCGCGTTCTGCTGCACGATCTGCCCGATCTCGCGCCCGGCCGGGTCCTCGACGATGATCCGCGACTTCACGAACTTGGCCGGCCGGGTCAGTGCGAGCACCGGCGTGCCCTGCATGTCGACGATCTGCAGCTTGTGGGTCATGTACTGGTCGAGCGAGGTGAGGAAGCGGGCGGCCTTCTTCAGATTGCTCTGCCCGACCTCGCGCACCGCCCCGATCTGGTTCGAGTGCTGGTCGTAGACGGCGTACTCGTTGTTGATCTCGAGCAGCTTCGCCTTCTGGTTGACGACGAGCACCGGCTCGGTGAACAGCGAACCGCCGCCCGCGAAGGCGGCCACTCCTGCGGTGCCGGCGCGCTGGACGTCGCGCTGGATCTTCTCCGGCGCGCGCTGCACCGTCGGCACGTGGCTCGGGGCGCCCGGCGGGTCGATGCCCGGGCGACCGTGCGAGTTGACGTGTTCGGTCCACTGCTGCCCGTCGAAGTAGCGCTTCTCGTGTCTTCCGGACGGGTCGGCGTACCACCCGGCGGGCGTCGGCTGCGTCATGCGCACACCTTAGGGCCCGCTGATAGCCGTGCACTGGGTCGGTTGCCGGGTCAGTTCTCGATCCGGTGCGTGCCGACGGCGTGCCGCTTGGCCAGCTCGGGGTAGTAGACCGGGTTCATCTTCACCCAGAACTCGGCGGGTGTGCCGTCGATCGGGCCCTTGACGGCGACCGGGACGCCCATGGCCAGCACGCCGGGCGGGATCTGCTTGCCCGGCGGCACCAGCGACATCGCCGCGATCATCGACCGCGCGCCGATCCGCGCCCCGTCGAGCACGACGCAGCCGTTGCCGACCAGCGCCTCCTCCTCGACGAACGCGCCGTGCACCATGCACTGGTGCGCGATCGTCGCCCGCGGGCCGATCTCGGTGGTGACGTCCGGGGTCGTGTGGATGACCGTGCCGTCCTGGACGTTCGCGCCCCCGCGCACGATGATCGGGCCGTCGTCGCCCCGCAGCGTCGCGCCGTACCAGATCGACGCGCCGGACTCGATCGTCACGTCGCCGATGATGGTGGCGGTGGGCGCGATCCACGCGTCCTCGGCGATGCTCGGACGCTTGCCCTCGTACTCGAAGAGGTTCATCGGATCCTTCCGGCTGCGGGGGTTTCGGGGGATAAGCGGTCGGGCGCCCCGGGCGCCCGCACTAGCATCCCTGGGGACAGATCAGTCCACCACGCAGCCCACCGGCTGTCGTCGCGAAGGAGCCCCGTTGACCGCCAGCGTCAGTCCAGCCGAATCCGCCCGAGTCGTCCCGGTGGCGGCCGGCGAGACGGCGCTCGACGCGCTGCGCGAGGCCGGGGTCGAGCTCACCGGAGCGCAGGGCGCCGTGGTCGTGCGCGACCCCGACGGCGTGCTGCGGGACCTCGAGTGGGCGCCCGACACCGCCACCGACGTCGAGGCGGTCGCGGCCGAGTCGCCCGACGGTCTGGCCGTGCTGCGCCACTCGGCCGCGCACGCGATGGCCCAGGCCGTCCAGGAACTCTTCCCGGGCACCCTGCTCGGCATCGGCCCGCCGATCGAGGACGGCTTCTACTACGACTTCCTGCCCGACCGTCCGTTCACCCCCGAGGATCTCGCCGCCATCGAGAAGAAGATGGGCGAGATCATCAAGGCGGGCCAGCGCTTCCACCGGCGGCCGATCGACGACGACCAGGCCCGCATGGAGCTCGCGCACGAGAAGTTCAAGCTGGAACTGATCGGGCTGAAGTCCACCGCATCCGGCGAGGAGGCCACCGAGGTCGGTGCGGGTGGGCTCACCATGTACGACAACCTCGACGCCAAGACCGGCGAGCGGGTATGGACCGACCTCTGCCGCGGGCCGCACCTGCCCAGCACCCGGCGCATCCCGGCGGTCAAGCTCATGCGCAGCGCCGCGGCCTACTGGCGCGGCAGCGAGAAGAACCCGCAGCTGCAGCGCATCTACGGCACCGCGTGGGCCAGTCGCGACGACCTCAAGGCCTACCTCACCCGGCTCGAGGAGGCCGCCAAGCGCGACCACCGCAAGCTCGGCGTCGAACTCGACCTGTTCAGCTTCCCCGACGAGCTCGGGTCGGGGCTGGCGATCTTCCACCCCAAGGGCGGCATCCTGCGGCGCGAGCTCGAGGGCTACGTGCGGCAGCGCCACATCGACGAGGGCTTCGAGTTCGTCAACACCCCGCACATCAGCAAGGACGGCCTGTTCCACACCTCGGGCCACCTGCCTTACTACTCCGACACCATGTTCCCGCCGATGCAGCTGGAGGGGTCGGAGTACCGGCTCAAGGCGATGAACTGCCCGATGCACAACCTGATCTACGCCTCCCGCGGACGCTCCTACCGCGAGCTGCCGCTGCGGCTGTTCGAGTTCGGCTCGGTGTACCGCTACGAGATGTCGGGCGTCGTGCACGGCCTCACCCGCGTGCGCGGTCTGACCATGGACGACTCGCACAGCTACTGCACCCCCGAGCAGGCGCCCGACGAGATCCGCAAGCTGCTGAACTTCATCCTCGGCCTGCTGCGCGACTTCGGCCTGGACGACTTCTATCTCGAGCTGTCGACCCGTGACCCGGCGTCGGACAAGTTCATCGGCTCGGACGAGGACTGGGCGAGCGCGACCAAGGTGCTCGAGGACACCGCCGTCGCGTCTGGCCTCGAACTCGTGCCCGACCCGGGCGGCGCCGCCTACTACGGCCCGAAGATCTCGGTCCAGGCGCGGGACGCGATCGGTCGCACCTGGCAGATGTCGACCGTGCAGCTGGACTTCAACCAGCCGGCCCGCTTCGAGCTGGAGTACCAGGCGGCCGACGGCTCGCGCCAGCAGCCGGTGATGATCCACTCGGCCAAGTTCGGCTCGATCGAGCGCTTCATCGGCGTGCTCACCGAGCACTACGCGGGCGCCTTCCCGGCCTGGCTGTCACCGGTCCAGGTCATCGGCATCCCGATCAGCTCGGAGCAGAACGACTACCTCGCCGACGTCGCGGCCCAGCTGCGCGCCCGCGGCCTGCGGGTCGAGGTCGACACCTCCGACGAGCGGATGCAGAAGAAGATCCGCACGGCGCAGAAGTCCAAGGTGCCGTTCATGCTCATCGCCGGCGCCACCGACGTCGAGGCCGGCGCGGTGTCGTTCCGCTACCGCGACGGGAGCCAGCGCAACGGCATCCCGATCGCACAGGCGATCGACGAGGTCGCCGACATCGTCGCCCGCCGGGTCAACGAGTCGCCGAGCGCCGAGCACTACGCCCCGGCGGTCGAGCCCGCGACGTCCGAGGAGTCGTGACCGAGGACGCCGGGCAGTTCGCAGGCGAGCCGGACAGCTTCGGTCGCCTGTGGACCCCTCACCGGATGGTCTACATCAAGGGTGAGGGCAAGCCCTCGCACGACGACGCCGGCGACGACTGCCCGTTCTGCGCCGCACCTGCGCGCAGCGACGAGGACGGCCTGATCGTCGCGCGGGGCGCGCACGTCTACGCCGTGTTGAACCTGTACCCGTACAACTCCGGGCACCTGATGACCGTCCCGTACCGGCACGTCGCCGGCTATCCGGAACTCGACGACGACGAGACCCTCGAACTCGCGCAGTTCACCCAGAAGGCGATGCGGGTGATCCGGGCGGTGATGGCGCCGCACGGCTTCAACCTCGGCATCAACCAGGGTCCGGTCGCCGGCGCCGGCATCGCGGCCCACCTTCACCAACACGTGGTGCCGCGGTGGGGCGGCGACACCAACTTCATGCCGGTCATCGGGCAGACCCGCGTGCTACCGCAGTTGCTGGCCGACGCCCGCGACGAGCTCTGCGCCGAGTGGGCGAAGGACTGACGACGTGGCCCTGCACCTGCGCGGCGTGTTCCTGCCCGACGAGACCGAGCGCGACGCCTGGGTGGTCGACGGGCGGCTGACCTTCGACCGGCCGGGCGGGGACGCCGACACGATCGCCTCCGGCGGCTGGATCATCCCCGGCCTCGTCGATGCGCACTGCCACATCGGCATGAGCCCGAACGGGTTCTTCCCCGAGCACGAGGACCAGGCCGCGATGGCCCGGCTCAACCTCGGCGCCGGCGCGCTGCTGCTGCGCGACGCCGGCTCGCCGGTCGACAACCGAGGCGTCCAGCAGCGCGACGACCTGCCCCGCCTGATCCGCGCCGGCCGCCACATCGCCGCGCCCCGGCGCTACATCCGCGAGCTCGGCATCGAGGTCGAGCCGGAGAACCTCGTAGCCGAGGTCGAGAAGCAGGTCGCTCAGGGCGACGGCTGGATCAAGCTCGTCGGCGACTGGGTCGACCGCGGCCTCGGCGACCTCGCGCCGCTCTGGCCCGACGACGTGCTCGCCGCGGCCATCGGGCGGGCCCACGAGCTGGGCGCGCGCGTCGCCGCCCACGTCTTCGGCGAGGACGCCCTCCCCGGCCTCATCGCCGCCGGCATCGACTCCATCGAGCACGGCACCGGCCTGGACGACGACAACATCGCGGCCGCCGCGGCGGCCGGGGCGGCCGTCGTCCCCACGCTGATCAACATCGACAACTTCCCGCAGATCGCGCTCGGCGGCGAGGCCAAGTTCCCGGCCTACGCCGCGCACATGCGGGCGCTGTTCGCGAGCTCGCGCGAGCGGATCCGCACCGCGTACGAGGCCGGCGTGCCCTTCTACACCGGTACCGACGCCGGCGGCTCCCTGCCGCACGGGCTGATCCGCGACGAGATCCGGGCCCTCGTCGGAGCCGGCATCCCCCAGGCCGACGTCGTCGCCCAGGCCTCGTGGCGCGGGCGCGAGTGGCTCGGGCTGCCCGGGCTCGTCGAGGGCGCCCCGGCCGATCTCGTCGTCTACGCCGCGGACCCGCGGCGCGACCTCGGCACCCTGTACAGCCCGCAGCGCACCGTGCTGCGCGGCGCCGTCGTCGCCTGATCCCGCCTTCCCTCCCGTCAGCCCCGTTTCCGGGGTCGGGCCGAGGGGAGGCGGTGGCTTAAGCTCGACCCGCCATGACAGCCGAGCCGCGCTCCGCCCTCCCGGGCTGGCTGCTCGCGTCGTCGGTCTACTTCCTGGCCCTGCTGCATCGCACGTCGCTCGGCGTGGCCGGGCTGCTCGCGCAGCAGCGCTTCGGCATCACCCCGGCCCAGCTGTCTGTCTTCATCTTCGTGCAACTCGGCGTCTACGCGGCCATGCAGGTGCCGACCGGCATCATGGTCGACCGCTACGGCCCGCGACGGCTGCTCGTCACCGCCTCGCTGATCATGGGCTCGGCCCAGCTGATCTTCGCCACCGTGCCGAGCTACCCGGCGGCCCTCGTGGCCCGGGCCCTGCTCGGGGCGGGCGACGCCCTGACCTTCATCAGCGTCGTCCGCTTCGCCGCGACGCACTTCGATCCGCGCCGCTTCCCGTTGATCGTCGCCGGTACCGGCATGCTCGGCACGCTCGGCAACATCGTCGCCACCCTGCCGCTCGCACTGCTGCTGCACAGCGCCGGGTGGACCTACGGGTTCGGGTCGGCCGCCGTGCTGTCGCTCGTCGCGGCCGCGGCCGTGTTCGCCCTGCTGCCCGATTCGACGCCGCCGCCGCGGGCGGTGCACGGGTTCGCCGAGCTGCGTATCGGGGTGCGGGCCGTCGGCACCCGGGTGCGGTCGGCGTGGTCGCTGCCCGGCACCCGCCTCGGCTTCTGGGTGCACTTCGCCAGCATGTCCACGGCCACCGCGTTCGGTGTGCTCTGGGGCAGCCCGTACCTGATCCGATCGGCCGGGTTCAGCCCGTCCGGGGCCGGGGCGGTGCTGATGTGCGGCGTGATCCTGGCCGCGGTCGTCTCGCCGGTGTTCGGGTGGCTCATCGGGGTGCGCCCGATCGCGCGGGTGCCGATCTGCCTCGCCATGTGCGGCCTGACCATCACCGGCTTCGTCGTGCTCGCCACCGCCTTCGGCGATCACCCCCCACGCGCGTACGTCGTCACCCTGTTCGTGGTCATGACCGTGGGCGGCCCGGTGTCGATGGCCGCCTTCGCGCTGGCCCGCGACTACAACAACGCCCGCACGCTCGGCACCGCGTCGGGCGTGGTCAACGTCGGCGGTTTCGTCGCCACCGTGATCATCGCGCTCGGTATCGGCTGGGTGCTCGATGCGATGGGCGGCACGACCCCGCACAACCTGCGGTGGGCCGTGCTCGTCGCCGTCGCGGTCCAGCTCCTCGGCGCGATCCGGCTCGCGGTCTGGTGGCGCCGGGTGCGCCACTTCGCGCTCACCGAGCAGCGCCACGGCCGCGACGTGCCGGTCACCGTGATCCGGCATCGGTGGGATCTGCCGGTCTGAGGCTCACCACCCGTTGTCGGCGACGACCTCGCGGTACCAGTGGGCCGAGCGCTTGAGCGTCCGCCGGCCCGTCGCGAAGTCGACGTGCACGATGCCGAACCGCTTCGACAACCCCCAGGCCCACTCGAAGTTGTCGAGCAGCGACCAGACGAAGTAGCCCCGCACGTCGACGCCCTGCTCGATCGCGGCGTGCACGGCGGCCACGTGGTCGCGCAGGTAGTCGAGCCGGTCGAGGTCGTCGACGGCTCCGTCGGCGGCCACGACGTCGTCGAACGCCGCGCCGTTCTCGGTGATCATCAACGGCAGGTCGGGATGGTCGCGGTGCACCCGCAGCAGCAGCTCGGTCAGGCTCGGCGCCTCGACCCGCCAGTTCATCGCGGTGTACGGCCCGGCCTGCGGGATCGACAGGGCGAGGTCGGTGCCGGGGTAGGGCGTCGGGCCCTCGGCCGCCTGCGGGTCGTTGACCCAGCCGCCGGCCACGCGCGCGCGCAGCTCGTCGGTCGGCGCGGCCACGAGCGTGGGGGAGTAGTAGTTCACGCCGAGCTGGTCGATCGGCGCGTTGATGATCGACTCGTCACCGGTCCGGACGAACGACCAGTCGGTGATGTGGCGCAGGTCGTCGAGCAGGTCGGCCGGATAGCGCCCGCTGAGCACCGGATCGAGGAAGAGCCGGTTGGCCAGCCCGTCGACGTGCCGGGCCGCGTCGCGGTCGGCGGCCGAGTCGGACGCCGCCCGCACCACGGCCAGGTTCAGCGTGATCGCCACGCTCGCCTCGCCCGGCAGCGCCGAGCGCAGGGCGGCGGTGCCGAGCCCGTGAGCGAGCAGCAGGTGATGCGCCGCGGTCAGGGCCGCCTCGTTGTCGGTGACGCCCGGCGCGTGCACCCCGGAGGCGTGGCCGAGGAACGCCGAGCACCACGGCTCGTTCAGCGTCGTCCACATCGGCACCCGGTCGCCCAAGGCGGTGCCGACGATGTGCGCGTACTCGGCGAAGTGGTGGGCGGTCTCGCGGTTGGTCCAGCCGCCGGCGTCCTGCAGCGGTTGCGGCAGGTCCCAGTGGTAGAGCGTCGCGACCGGCGTGACGCCCCGTTCGAGCAGGCCGTCGACGAGGCGGCGGTAGAAGTCGAGCCCGGCCGGATTCGCCGCACCCGACCCGGACGGCACGATGCGCGGCCACGCGATCGAGAAGCGGTATGCGCCCAGGCCGAGGTCGGCGATGAGATCGAGGTCCTCGTCGAGGCGGTGGTAGTGGTCGCAGGCGTGGTCGCCGGTCGTGCCGTCGACGATGCGGCCGGGGGTGTGGCTGAAGGTGTCCCAGATCGACGGTCCGCGGCCGTCCTCGGTCGCGGCTCCCTCGATCTGGTAGGCCGCGGTGGCACTGCCCCAGACGAATCCCGGGGGGAACGCGAGCTGCGGTGTGGCGCTCGCGCGCGTCTGGGTCGATGTCATCCTTTGACCGCTCCTTGCATGATGCCGCCGACGATGTGCTTGCCGAGCAGGGTGAAGACGATCAGGACGGGGAGCACGCCGTAGAGCGTTCCGGCCATGATCACGGACTGTTGCGGGGCGTAGCCGGTCGCGAGGCTCTGGAACGACACCTGGACGGTGGGGTTCTGCGAGCTGAGCGCGATGATCGGCCAGAAGAAGTCGTTCCAGGTCGTCAGGAACGTGAGCATGGCCAGCACGGCCATCGCCGGTCGCGCCGCCGGCAGCACGATCGAGCGGAACACTCGGAACGACCCGGCGCCGTCGACGTACGCGGCCTCGATCAGCTCGTCCGGGATCGCCCCGGTGAGGTACTGCCGCATGAAGAAGATGCCGAACGCGGTGACGAGCGTCGGCAGGATCACCGACTGCAGGTGACCGGCCAGGCCGAGGCGGGCCATCAGCATGTACAGCGGGATGATCCCCATCTGCGTCGGCACCATCATCGTGGCGATGCAGAACGCGAGCAGCGCGCGGGAACCGCGGAAGCGGAGCTTGGCGAAGGCGAAGCCGCCGAGCGTGCAGAACGCCACCGTCGCGACGGTCACCGCGCTCGACACCAGCACCGAGTTGACCAGGCCCTGGTTCAGCGGCGCGAGCTTGAGCGCGGCCTTGAGGTTGGTGAACAGGCTGCCATTCGGCAGCAGTGGCGGCACCTTGGCCGCCATCTCGGCGTTCGTGTGCGAGGCCATGACGATCGTGTAGTACAGCGGCAGCACCGAGACGAGGGTGACGATCGAGACGAGCAGGTAGGTGACCCAGCTCGGTCGCAGCGCTCCGACGCTCGACCGCCGGCGGTTCGAACGCGTCGCCGGGTTCGTCGCCGGGGCGACCACCACGGCGCTCGCGGTCTCGCGGACGGTCGCGGTCATGCGCTCGCTCCGGGCGTGACGGCCAGCGGCGAGGTCCGTCCGTCGCGGCGTTCGCGGCGCCGGGCCAGCCAGCTGTTGATCCCGACGGCGAGCAGGATCAGGACGAACATCGTCCAGGCCGTCGCCGACGCGAGGCCGAGGTGGTCGTAGGCCCAGCCCTGCTGGTACATCAGCAGGCCCAGGGTCTGGTACTGGTGCGACGACCCGCCGTTGGGCTGATGCGTCGGGTCGAACAGCAGCGGCTCGCCGAACAGCTGCGAGGCGCCGATGGTCGACACCACGATGGTGAACAGGATCGTCGGCCGCAGCCCGGGCAGCGTCACGTAGCGGAACTGCTGCCAGCGCGAGGACCCGTCGAGCACCGCCGCCTCGTAGAGCGAGGTGTCGATGGTCTGCATCGCGGCCAGGTAGATGAGCGCGTTGTAGCCGGTCCAGCGCCAGGTGACGATCGTCGACACCGCGATCTGGCTGGCCCACTTGTTGCCCTGCCAGTCGATGCGCGGCAGGTGCGCCAGGTCGTGCACGAGCCAGTTGATCAACCCGTAGTCGTAGCCGAACAGCTCGACGAAGATGACGGTCGCCGCGGCCAGGCTGGTGGCGTAGGGCATGAGCAGCGCGACGCGGAAGAACGTGCGCCCGCGCAGCGAGTGGTTGAGCAGGTGCGCGATGCCGAGCGCCAGGCACAGCTGCGGCACCGTCGAGATGATCCCGATCGTGATCGTGTTGCGCAGCGCGTTGTAGAAGAACTCGTTGGTGAACAGGTTGCGGTAGTTGCCGAGCCCGACCCAGGTCTGCTGGTCGTAGGTGCTCAGGCTGACGTCGTGCAGCGACACCCACGCGGTGTCGAGCCACGGGTAGACGCTGAACGCGCCGAAGACGAGGAAGAACGGGGCGATGTAGGCGTAGGCCGCGCGCTGGCCGGGCAGGCGGCGGCGCCGGACCGGAGCCGGTCGCGCTGCGGTGATCGCCATGCGGATCCTCCGTGGGGCCGGGGTGAGGGGCGGGGAGCGTCCGGGCCGGGGGATGGGCGGGTCCGGCCCGGACGCAGTCCCTGATCAGCCGGTGATCTGCTTGATCTGGTCGAGAGCGCTGCTGAACGCGCTGTCGGCCTTGGTGCCCTTCGTCTCCACGTTGGTGAGCTCGGTGGTGAAGGCGTTCTGGATCGGGGTGTCGTACAGCCCGATCGGCGGGATCTTCATCGACGCGGCGATCGAGCCGAACAGCGTGCCGACGGGCGCGTTGCTGAAGTAGGCGCTCGTCGCGCTGCGCACGCCGGGCTGCTCGGCGGCCAGCTTGTTCGACGGCCAGTGCCCGCCCTGCGCCTTCGCCGTCCACATGGTGACCTGCTGGGTGGCGTTGGTCGCCCACTTCACGAAGGCCACGGCCGCGGCCTGGTGCTTGCTCGCGGTCGGCACGCCGAGCCACGACCCGCCCCAGTTGGTGGCGCCACCGGGCAGCACCGGCGCGATGTTCCAGTGGCCCGAACCGGCCGGGCCGGCCTGGCCCTGGATGTAGCCCATCATCCAGGTCGGGCAGGCGAGGGCGGCGAACGAACCGGAGGAGAACGCCTTGTTCCACGGGTCGCTGAACTGCTGCAGCTTGGCGGTGATGCCGGCGGTCGCGGCGTCGGTGGCGTACTTCCAGGCCGTCTTCACGCCGTCGCTGTTGGCGACGTCGGCCTTGCCCTGGGCGTCGGCGTAGGCCTCGGTGCCCTGGTAGACCGCGGTGGAGAAGATGCTGGCCGCGCTGTCGACGAAGTGCGAACCGGCCTGCTTGCCGGCGGCCGCCTGGTACTGCTTGCCGAACGCGATGAAGTCCTCCCAGGTCTTCCATTTCGTCGCGAGCGTCGCCGGGTCGGCGGGCAGGCCGGCCTTCGCCAGCAGGTCGGGGCGGTAGCAGATCGCCTCGGGGCCGGCGTCGGTGCCGAGGCCGACCGTGTCGGTGCCGTCGGCGCTGGAGGCCTGCTGCCACTTCCAGTCGTAGAACGACGACTTCAGGGTGGCGGAGTCGGACAGCTTCGCGAAGTTCACGAACTGCTTGCTGTGGTTCGCAACGACGTCGGCGACGAACCCGATCTCGATGCCCTGGACGTCGTCGAGGCCGGTGCCCGACGCGAGGTGGGTCTTGAGCTTGGTCCAGTAGTCGGCCGACTGCTCGACGTCGTCCTCCTTGATGGTGATGTTCGGGCAGGCCTTCTGGAACGCGGTGTAGAGCCCGTTCTCCTTGTAGCCGAAGGTGCCGAACAGGCCGACGGTGAGCGTGGTCTTCGCGGTCGTGCCGCACGGGCCGGCCTTGCTGTCGGCCGCCGGTGAGGAGTTGCCGGTCGAGCCGCTGGACGAGCAGGCGGCCAGCACCGAGGCGGCGATCGCCCCGGCGGCGGCGGCCCGGATGGTCCGGGTGACGGTGGTGCGCATGAGTTCCCCCAAAGGCGGAGTGAGTGGACGGCGACGTGGGACAGGTAACGTGGACGGTGCGGTCGTGAGAGCGCTCTCACGTGCTGGCACAGATTTTGTTCGCGATCCGGCGAAAGTCAAGAGGTGGCGGCGTGGCGACGCCGGTGTGACCGGATCGTTATGTTCGCTCAGGCGGTCTGGCGCAGCACCAGTTCGGTGGCGAGCACGGTGCGCTGGCGGGGTCCGGGCCCCGCGTCGACGGCGCCGGTGCGGGCCAGCAGGACCCGGGTCATCGTGCGCCCGAGCTCGTCGAGCGGCTGGCGCACGGTGCTCAGTGCGGGCGCGGCCAACTGGGCCTCGCGCACGTCGTCGAAGCCGATGACCGCGACGTCCTCGGGCACCCGGCGGCCGTGCTCGGCGAGCGTGCGCAGAGCGCCGAGCGCCATCAGGTCCGAGGCCACGAAGACCGCGTCGAGTTCGGGGTGCTCGCGCAGCAGCATCTCCATCGCCGCGGCCCCGCCGTCCAGGGTGAAGTCGCCCTCGGCGAGGGGTGGCCCGTCCGGATCGAGCCCGGCCGACCCGAGGGCGGCGCGGAAGCCGGCGAGGCGGTCCCGGCCGGCCGACATGTCGAGCGGGCCGGTGATCGTGGCGATCGCGCGGCAGCCGCGGTCGATGAGGCGTGCGGTGGCGATGCGGGCGCCGCCGACGTTGTCCGAGTCGACGCTGAACAGATCGGTCTCGGCCGCGAAGGGGCGCCCGTTGAGCACCGTCGGCACGCCGAGCCCCTCGAGGTCGCGGGCCAGCGAGTCGTCGCCGTGCAGCGACACCAGCAGCACACCGTCGACGTGCCCGCTGCCGACGAACTGCACGAACTGGCGACGCTCGGCCGCCGTCGCCGCGATGGCGAACACCAGCTGCACGCCGCAGCGGGCCGCCTCGCCCTGCGCCCCGCGCAGTACGCCGAGGAAGTACGGGTCGTGGAACATGCGGTCCTCGTTCTCGGCCACCAGGAAGGCGATCGAGTCGCTGCGTCGCGTGACCAGCGAGCGGGCGGCGTGATTGACCGAGTAGGAGAGCTCGGCGGCTGCGGCGAGCACGGCGTCACGGGCCCGGGGGCTGACGTTGGCCGCCCCGCGCAGCACCCGGCTCGCGGTCGCGCGGGATACGCCGGCGCGCGCGGCGACCACCTCGAGGGTCGGCCGCGGTTCGGGCGGCGACACGGTCATCCGCGGGGTCGGGCTGCTGGCACGGGTCGCAGTGTAGGGCCAGCACCCTCGGCGGACGGGGCATGCGCGGACATCTGGCAGAATGGCCCGTTGAGTACCGGCTGGGGTGCGGACCCTCTCACCGCGCGTCGGCCAGTCCATCCGGGCGTCCGGAACCGGTGTACCCCACCCGGAGCCGTACGCCCAACCCCTGTCCCAAGTCTGGAGCACCCACCACCGTGGCCACCAAGATCAAGCTGATGCGTCTGGGAAAGATGCGTGAGCCGCACTACCGAATCGTCGTCGCCGACTCGCGCACCCGTCGCGACGGCCGCTCGATCGAGACGATCGGCGAGTACCACCCCAAGAACGACCCGTCGGTCATCCGCGTCGACGGCGAGCGTGCCGCCTACTGGCTCGGCGTCGGCGCCCAGCCGACCGAGGCCGTCGCCGCGATCCTCAAGGTCACCGGCGACTGGCAGAAGTTCAAGGGCCTGCCGGCCCCGGAGCCGATGAAGGTCGCGGCCGAGAAGCCCGACAAGCAGGCGCTGTTCAACGCCGCGCTGGCCGAGGTCTCGGGCGATTCGAGCGCCGAGGCGACCACGCCGAAGAAGAAGACCGCCAAGGCCGAGCCGAAGGCCGAGAAGGCCGAGGCCCCGGCCGACGACGCGAAGGCCGCCGAGCCGGCCGCGGCGGATGAGTCGGCGGGCAGCTGACATGCTCGAGGAGGCCCTCGAGCACCTGGTCCGCGGCATCGTCGACCACCCGGACGACGTCCGGGTCGACATGATCGACAACCGTCGCGGTCAGCGTCTGGAGATCCGGGTCCACCCGGAGGACCTCGGGCGCGTCATCGGCCGCAACGGGCGCACCGCCAAGGCGCTGCGCCAGGTCATGAACGGCGTCGGGGGCAAGGGCATCCGCGTCGACGTCGTCGACGTCGACCGCCACTGACCGCGCGAGCCGGCACCGAACGCAGCATCGTGGGAAGCGCACCGTCGGACTCCGTGACGGTCGGGCGAATCGGCCCGGCCCGCGGGGTCCGCGGTGACGTCTTCGTGCAGCCGTTCACCGACGAGCCCGACGAGCGCTTCGCGGTGGGTTCGGTGCTCGACACCGAGCCCGCCGAGCGCGGCCCGCTCACCGTCGAGGCCCTCAACCTGAGCGGCCCCAAGATGGTGCTGCACTTCGCCGGTGTCGACGACCGGGCTGCCGCCGAGGCCCTGCGCGGTGTGCGGCTGGTCATCGCCGCCTCGGAACGTCCGGAGATCGACGATCCGGACGAGTTCTACATCTCCGACCTCGTCGGGCTCACCGCTCGCGGCGTCGACGGCGCCACGCTCGGCCCGGTCCGCGACGTCATCGACATCGCCGGGGCCGACTACCTCGTCCTCGACATCGACGGCGCCGAGCGACTGGTGCCGTTCGTCGAGGCCATCGTGCTGACCGTCGACGTGCCCGGCGGCGTGGTCGTGATCGATCCGCCCGAGGGGCTCTTCGAAATATGAGTCGGGACCTCCGGCTCGACGTCGTCACGATCTTCCCCGACTACCTGGCCCCGCTGCACCAGGCGTTGCTCGGACGCGCCATCGCCCGCGGTCAGGTCGAGGTCGGCATCCACGACCTGCGCCGGTGGACCGACGACGTCCACCGCACCGTCGACGACACCCCGTACGGCGGCGGCCCGGGCATGGTGATGCTGCCCGAGCCGTGGGGCCGGGCGCTGGACGAGATCGCGCCGCCGGAGTCGGTGCCGCAGCCACGGCTGATCGTCCCCACTCCGGCCGGGCGCCCCTTCACCCAGGCGACGGCGGCCCGCCTCGCCGCCGAGCCCTGGCTGCTGTTCGCCTGCGGCCGTTACGAGGGCATCGACGCCCGGGTCGTCGAGTACGCCTCCACCCGCATGGAGGTCGAGGAGATCTCGCTCGGCGACTACGTGCTGTCCGGGGGGGAAGTGGCCGTGCTCGTCATCGCCGAGGCGGTGTCGCGCCTGCTGCCCGGGGTGCTGGGCAACACGCTGTCGGCGGTCGACGACTCCTTCGCCGCCGGGCCCGACGGACTGCTCGAAGCGCCGTCGTACACGAAGCCGGCGTCCTGGCGCGGCCTGGACGTCCCGGACGTCCTGCTCTCCGGGCACCACGCGGCCATCGCCGCCTGGCGTTCCGAGCGCAGTCGCGAGCGCACCGCGGCCCGCCGCCCCGACCTGCTCGACGCCCCTCCACCGGCGTGACGACCCCACGGATCGGCTGAGCAGTCGGCCTCCGGTTTCGGATCGGCCCCCCGCCTGTGGCATCATCGTGGGGTTGCCCGCTGCGCGTCAGGTTTGCGCGCGCGGCAGCCACCGGGCGGACACGTGAGCACGACGCCGCCGGAACCACACGACCGACTAGACACAGATCGAGAGCGAAGCTGCGACATGAACACCCTCGACACGATCGATGCCGCCTCGCTGCGCACTGACGTCCCCGACTTCCGCCCCGGCGACACGCTGAAGGTTCACGTGCGGGTCATCGAGGGCAGCCGGTCCCGCATCCAGGTCTTCCAGGGCGCGGTCATCCGCCGCCAGGGCGGCGGCGTCCGCGAGACCTTCACCGTCCGCAAGGTGAGCTTCGGCGTCGGCGTCGAGCGCACCTTCCCGGTGCACACCCCGGTCATCGAGAAGATCGAGGTCATGACCCGCGGCGACGTCCGGCGCGCGAAGCTGTACTACCTGCGTGACCTGCGCGGCAAGAAGGCCAAGATCAAGGAGAAGCGCGAGACCGTCGCGCGCTGACCCGGGGCTGACCCAGGTATATGAGCGAAGAAGGGGCGGGACACGGCGAGCCCGTGTCCGGCCCGGCCCAGCCGGAGGCCGCTGCGCCGATGCCGCCGGCCCCCACGCCGGCGGACGCTGCGCCGGGAGCGCCCGCTGCACCCGTCGAGGGTGAGCGCGAGACCCGTCTGGCTCGGCGCCGCCGCCTCAAGCACGAGAAGAAGCACCGCAAGGCGCCCTGGTGGGAACTCCCGGCCCTCGTCGCGCTGGCCATCGGCATCGCGATCATCGTCAAGACCTTCGTCGTCCAGCCGTTCTACATCCCGTCGGACTCGATGGAGAAGACGCTGCACGGCTGCACCGGCTGCCACGGCGACCGCATCCTGGTGAACAAGCCGGCCTACGACATCGGCGATCCCAACCCGGGCGACATCGTGGTGTTCCACGCGCCGACCGGCTGGGACTCCGAACCGGCCAGCACCCCGCCGAGCAACCCCATCACCCGGACGATCCGCGGCTTCGGCCAGCTCGTCGGCTTCGTCCCGCCCGACGGCCAGGTTCTCGTCAAGCGGGTCATCGCCGTCGGCGGCCAGACGGTCAAGGGTGACGCCGCGGGCCACGTCATGATCAGCACCCACGGTCCGAGCGGGCCGTACCGCACTCTGACCGAGCCCTACGTCTACGCCCCCGCCACCGAGTCGGCCAACCAGGTGGCGTTCGGCCCGGTGACCGTCCCGAAGGGGCGGCTCTGGGTCATGGGCGATCACCGCACCGACTCGGCCGACTCGCGCTTCCACTGCACGCCCGGCGGTCCCGAGGGCACCGTCAACGACGCCAATTGCGACCCGACGGCGAGCACCGTCCCGGTCGGCGACGTCATCGGCAAGGCGTTCGTGATCGCCTGGCCGCCGTCGCGCTGGAGCACGCTCGGCACGCCGACGACCTTCGACAGCAGTGCCATGGGGGCCGGCGCGGCCGCCGTGCCCGGCGCGCTCTCGCTGGCCACCGTCGTGCCCCTGTTCCTGGTGCGGCGGCGCCGCCGACGGCGCTAGCCGCGAGTAACGTCGGCCCGGCCATGGCCACCACCCAACGTCCCAGCGGGTTGACGTTCCGACCCCCGCGACTGGTCGTGCGCCGCGACGGTCCGCTCGGCGGTTACGAGTCCGCGCTGGCCCGGGCCGGCTTCGAGGCCGTGGCCGGGGCGGACGAGGCCGGGCGGGGCGCCTGCGCCGGACCGCTCGTCGTCGCGGCCTGCATCCTGCCGCCGGGTCGCCGCGGGCGGATCGACGGGCTCGACGACTCGAAGGTGCTCACCGCGGCCACGCGGGAGCGCCTCTACGGCGAGGTCCTCGCGCGGGCACTGGCCCACTCGGTGATCATCATCCCGGCGAGCGAGATCGACGCCTACGGGCTGCACGTGGCCAACCTGGCCGGCATGCGCCGCGCTCTGGGCACCCTGCGCCCGGCGCCGGACTACGCGCTCACCGACGGCTTCCCGGTGCCCGGCCTCGGCATCCCGTCGACCGCGGTGTGGAAGGGCGACGCCACGGTGGCCTGCATCGCGGCCGCGTCCATCCTGGCCAAGGTGACCCGGGATTCGATCATGGCCCGCATGCACGACGACTGGCCGCAGTACGAGTTCGACCGGCACAAGGGCTACATCACCGCGAGCCACTCGGCCGCCCTTGCCGAATGGGGGCCGTGCCCGCAGCACCGGCGCCGCTACGTCAACGTCCGGCGGGCCCTGCGCGCGCGGGGACTGGCGGCGGTGGGGGAGAATGGCTGGGCGGCCGGCGGGCCCGGCTCATATGCCGACAGCGACGCCGAGATCGCATGATCGCCCGGGACGGGCGCGGAGGGGGCAGGTCGTGAGTGCCGAGGATCTCGAGAACTACGAGACCGACATGGAGCTCCAGCTCTACCGCGAGTACAAGGACATCGCGGCCCAGTTCAGCTACGTCGTGGAGACCGAGCGCCGGTTCTACCTCACCAACGACGTCGACCTGCGCCCGCAGAACACCGACGGCGAGGTGTACTTCGAGCTGACGATGCGCGACGCCTGGGTGTGGGACATGTACCGCCCGGCCCGATTCGTGAAGACGGTGCGGGTGGTGACGTTCAAGGACGTCAACATCGAGGAGCTCGACAAGCCCGACCTGTCCCTGCCGGACAAGGGCGGCTTCGGCAGCTGACCGCCGGGTGCCGACCACCCTGGCCGACGAGGCCGACGCCTACCGATTCCTCGAACGCCTGCGCTGGCCGGGCGGCGTTCCCGCGGACTGCCCGCACTGCGCCGCCCGCGACGGCGCCTGGTTGCTCACCCCGGTCGACGGTGTCGGTCGGACCACCTCCACCGGCGCCCGGTCGGCCCGGCGGATCTGGCGGTGCCGAGGCTGCCGGCGGCAGTTCTCCGTCCTGAACGCGACGTTCCTGCAGGGCACCCGGACCGACCTGCTGACCTGGCTCGCGGTGGTGACCGATCGGGCCGCCGGAACCGCTGACGCGATCATCGCCGACCGGTCCGGTCTGACCCCGGCGACCGTCCGGCACCTCCTCGCACGCCTCGCGGTGGCGGAGCGGGCCGCCGGGTTGGCGCCGCCGGCGGCTCGGTCGGTGGCGGGCGAGCGGTGCCCGGGCGCGGTCGAGGCGCAACCGGTTGCCGGGCGGGTGTCGCTGACCGTCGCGGACGACGTCGCCGAACGGGTCCGGGCGCTGCTGGCGCTGCCCGGCGGGAAGGCGCGGGCGGTGCGGCACGGCACGCCCGCCCGGCGCCGGCCGCTGCGTCAGGTCGGGCCGAGCGCCGAGTACGGCGACGGGCCGGACTGACGCCGCACTCGTCGAGGGTGCGCCAATCCCCGCCGCCGACGTTGTCCACAGGACCTCGTCGACCCCGGCGCCGGGCCGGGACGGTCCGGCACGGTGGCCTCATGCGAGTCAAGGATGCGGTCGGACGGTTCGGGGAACAGGTCGCGGCCGACCGGTTGAGGGCGGCCGGTCTGACGCTCGTGGCCCGGAACTGGCGCTGTCGTGACGGCGAGTTGGACATCGTCGCGCGCGACGGCGGGTCCCTCGTGTTCGTCGAGGTCAAGACCCGGTCGTCGCGGGCCTACGGTGACCCCGCCGAGGCGATCGGGGCGGCCAAGGCCGCCCGCATCCGTCGCTTGGCGCTGCGCTGGATCGAGGAGAACCGCACGCCGGACTGGTTCTGGGACTCGATCCGCTTCGACGTCGTGACGGTGGTGCGACGTCCGTCCGGCGCGCCGGATGTCGCGCACCTGCGCGGGGCGTTCTGATGGGGTTGGCGAAGACCCGGGCGGTCGCGCTCACCGGCATCGACGGCCAGGTCGTCGAGGTCGAGTGCGACATCTCGGCCGGCCTGCCCGGGCTCTCGTTCACCGGCCGGGCGGATTCGTCGGTCGTCGAGTCGCGCGACCGGATGCGGGCCGCGATGACCAACTCCGGACTCGAGTGGCCGAATCGCAAGATCACCGTCGCGTTGCTGCCGGCGGACGTGCGCAAGGTCGGGTCGCGGTTCGATCTCGCGATCAGCATTGCCGTGCTGGCGGCCGCGGGGCACGTGCGGGCGGCGGCGGTCGCCGACGCGGTGTGGATCGCCGAGCTCGGCCTCGACGGGCGGTTGCGTCCGGTTCGCGGGGTCCTGCCGTCCGTGGTCGCCGCGGTGCGCGCCGGTGCCCGCCGGGTGGTGGTCGCGCGGCCGAATGCCGAAGAGGCGGCCCTGGTCCGCGAGGTCGACGTGCGCACGGCCGATCACCTCGCCGAGGTCGTGGCCTGGCTGACCGGCGAGGGGCCGGCCCTCGAGCCGGTCGCGGCCGAGCCACCCGTCGACGAGCCGCCCTCCGCCGGCGCCGATCTGTCCGATGTGGCCGGGCAGGCGATCGCGAAGCGCGCCCTCGAGATCGCGGCCGCCGGCGGCCACCACCTGTACCTCGTCGGCACGCCCGGCGCCGGCAAGACGATGCTCGCGGAGAGACTGCCCGGCCTGCTGCCGCCGCTCGACGACGACGCCTCCCTCGAGGTCACCGCGGTGCACTCGATCGCCGGTCAGCTGGCGGGCCGCGCCGGGCTGGTGACCCGCCCGCCGTTCCAGGCCCCGCACCACACCGCGTCCATGGCGGCGCTCGTCGGCGGCGGCTCCGGGCTGGCCAGCCCGGGCGCGATCAGCCTGGCCCACCACGGCGTGCTGTTCCTGGACGAGGCGCCGCTGTTCAGCTCGCAGGCCCTCGACGCGCTGCGGCAGCCGCTCGAGGGCGGGCACATCGTGCTGCTCCGCGGCGGCGGGGCGGTCCGCTACCCGAGCCGGTTCCAGCTGGTCCTCGCCGCCAATCCGTGCGGCTGCGGTCGGCGCTCGGCCGACTGCACGTGCGCGCCGCAGGCGAAGAGGCGACACGAGCAGCGACTGTCCGGCCCGCTGCTCGACCGCATCGATCTGCGGGTACAGGTCGAGCCGGTCGCGCACGCCGAGCTGTTCGACGGCTTCGGTCCTCGCGAGAGCTCGCGCGAGGTCGCCGAGCGGGTCGCCGCCGCGCGGGCCCGCTCGGCCGAGCGGCTGCGGGGTACCCGGTGGTCGGTGAACGCGGCGGTGCCGGGGTCGGTGCTGCGCTCCTCGGAGTGGCTGCCGCCGCACCGGGTGCTCGCCGAGGCCGAGACCTGCCTGGAGCGCGGCGTGCTCAGCGCCCGCGGCTTCGACCGCGTACTGCGGTTGGCCTGGACCATCGCCGACCTCGGCGACCGGCTCTCGCCCAGCCCGGCCGACGTCTCCGAGGCCATCTTCTTCCGGACGGGGCGGGTGCAGTCGTGGGCGGCGTGAGCGACGACATCCTGCTCGCGCGGGCGTTCCTGAACCGGGTGGCCGAGCCGGCGTGCGTGCCGCTCTGGAAGCTGGTCCGCGACGTCGGGCCGGTCGAGGCGGTGCGGATGATCCGGGCCGAGCGGGTCGTCGACGAGGTCGCGCAGGCCACCGCGGGTCGGCGACTCACCGCCGACCCGGAGGCCGATCTGGAGGCCGCCGCCCGGCACGGTCTGCGCCTCGTGGTGCCCGAGTCCGACGAGTGGCCGCATTTCGCGATGTCCGCCCTCGAGCAGGCTGCGCTCGAACGGCTCCACGAGTGGGAGCACGGCCAGAAGACGCAGTCCCCGTCGGGCGAGCCCATCCCGCCGCTCGCGCTGTGGGTCACCGGGCCGGCCGACCTCGCCTCACTCGGGGTCCGGTCGGTGGGCATCGTCGGCGCCCGCTCGGCCACCCGTTACGGCGAACAGGTCGCGATGGACCTCGCGCACGGGCTGACCCGCCGCGGATTCGCCGTGGTGTCCGGCGGGGCCTACGGCATCGACGCCGCAGCCCACCGCGGTGCCCTGGCGGCCGGGGGGACGACCGTGCTGATCTCGGCCGGTGGCCTCGACTCGCCCTACCCGCCGTCGCACGCGGGGCTGTACGAGCGGGCGGCCGCGACCGGGCTGGTCGTGTCCGAGAGCCCGCCGGGCTCGACCCCGCAGCGCCGCCGCTTCCTGACCCGAAACCGCCTGATCGCCACGCTCGCCACCGGCACGGTCGTCGTCGAGGCGTCGCTGCGCTCGGGGGCGTCGAACACCGCCGGGCACTGCCGCCGGATCCAGCGGCCGCTGATGGCGGTGCCGGGCCCGGTGACCTCGCCGGTGTCGGCCGGGTGTCACGCCCTGATCAACGCCGACGTGCAGCCGGCGCGCCTGATCACCGGCGTCGCCGACGTGCTGGCGCTGATCGGCTCGTCGAGCGATGTCCCGATCGGCGACCCCGCCCACGAGGTGTCGGCCGACGACCTCCGCGCCCGCCTCGACCTGCTCGACGACGTGAGTCGCAGCGTGTTCGACGGCTTCCGCGCCGGCCGAGCGGTCAGCTGCGACGAGCTCGCCGTGTCGAGCGGGGTGAGCACCCTCGACGTGATCCGGTCGCTGCCGGCGCTGCAACTCGCCGGCCTGGTCGAGGGCGACGACGGCCGGTTCCGGATCGCCCGGGCGGTGCCGCGCGGGTCGCGGCGCGCGGGAGTGGGGTCGAAATGATCACGCCCCGGGACCTGAGTCCCTGGCTGCGTCCGAGACCTTTGATGACACTGAGAAGACACCCCAGCCGGTCGGTGGCGTTCCCAGGAGGAGGGGTGATTCGTCGGCCTGCGTGCCGACGTCCCGGTCGCCGTGGCCGGGTCCGGTCGAACCCCACCCCGACCAGGCCTGGCCGCGGTCCGCCGTGGATCGGCTCCGGCCGACCCGCGTCCCGCGCGTCGCCTTGACCCGAGGTCGGCCATCGCGGACGGTCATCGGATGGCAGCCAGGGCCGGATCCGCCGAGCGCGTCGACCACGTCGCGCTGCGGGCCGGCCTGCCCGAACAACTGGCCGCCGCCGCCACCGCCTTCGAGCGGCACCTGACCCTCGAACGCAACCGCTCGGCGCACACCGTGCGGGCCTACCTGGGCGATCTCGTCGGCTTCCTCGACCACCTGGCCCGTCTCGGCGGTCGCACCGTGGCCGACATGGATCTCGCCACGTTGCGGAGCTGGCTCGGGGTGCAGCGCAGCCGCGGGGCGTCGCGGGCCACCATGGCTCGACGGTCGGCCGCGCTGCGCACGTTCTCGGCCTGGGCGCACATCTCCGGCCTGGTGCCCGACGACCCGGGTCAGCTGCTGGCCAGCCCCAAGGCGCACCGCACGCTGCCGTCGGTGCTGCGGGCCGACGAGGCCGAGGCGCTCATGGCGGCCGACGACTCCGAGTCGGCCGAGCCGGTGATGCTGCGCGACCGCCTCGTCGTGGAATTGCTGTACGCCGCCGGCATCCGCGTGTCCGAACTCGTCGGGCTCGATGTCGACGACGTCGACCGCCGGCGGCGTGTGCTCCGGGTGCTCGGCAAAGGGAACAAGGAGCGCACCGTGCCGTACGGCCGACCGGCCGACGACGCGCTCGGCGACTGGCTCGAGCGGGGGCGGCCGGCGCTCGCCGTCGAGGGCAGCGGTCCGGCCCTGCTGCTCGGCGCCCGCGGCGCGCGCCTCGATCCGCGAGCCGTGCGGCGCATCGTGCACCGGCGGGCGGCCGCGGTTCCCGGCGCGCCCGATCTCGGCCCGCACGGGCTGCGGCACAGCGCGGCGACGCACCTGCTCGAGGGCGGCGCCGACCTGCGCACGGTGCAGGAGGTGCTGGGGCATGCCAACCTGGCGACCACGCAGATCTACACCCACGTGTCGGTCGAGCGGCTGCGCCGCACCTACCAGCAGGCCCACCCCCGCGCCTGACACCCGGCTCAGCCCGGACGCGGCCAAGGGAGCAGGCGCACCGGGGCGAGCGGCCGCAGCAGGGTGAGCGGGTCCAGGTAGACCGGCCCGCGGCGTGCGCCCCAGTGCAGGCACGACTGCGGCGCGCAGCCGCGGTGCCCGCCGGAGATGCGGCCGACGACCTGGCCGCCGCGCACACTCGCGCCGACCGGGACGAGTGCATCGACCGGCTCGTACTCGGTGCGGATGCCGTCGGGGTGGACGACCACGAGCACGCCGCGCCCCGCGACCGAGCCGGCGAAGGTCACGACACCCGGCCCGGCGCTGCGCACCGCCGCCCCGACGGCCGCGGCCAGATCGACCCCCCGGTGACCCGGCCCGTAGGGCGTGGCCGGCGGATCGAACGGTCGGAGCACCCGCAGCGGACCGGTGAGCGGAGCGACGTACGTCAGGACGGCGGAGCTCGCCGGAACGAGCGCGGGCGCCCCCACCCGCGGCGCGCGGGCCGGCGCGTGGGCGACCGGCGCCAGCACCCCGGCCGCCAGCAGCAGGGCGAGGACCGTTCGGCTCATCGCGCCAGCGTCGCGCGGCGGCCGGCGGGCCGGGCGGTCGAGTGCGCGCCTGTGGATGACGACGCGCCGTCCACAGGGCCGCCGGCGCGGAGCCGCCGAATACGACATTCTCCCGATGCCGGCCCCCACCTCAGACGCGCATCGTGCCCAGGAGCAGACCGCTCACCCGATCGAGGAGACCGCCCGTGGCTGCACCGACCGGCGCCGTCGACGACACCGCGGCGGCCTGGTGTCTCGACCTGATCGAGTGCGCCGGACCCGCCGCCCGAAACGTTGTCGGCGGTCCAGGCGAAGATAGGTCCGTGGCCCGCACCTCCGCCCCGCTCGTCGGTCGATCCGATGAACTCGCCGACCTCGTCGAGGTCGTCGCGGCGGCGCGCGCCGGCACCGCCGCCGCCCTGGTGCTCGGGGGCGACGCCGGGGTCGGGAAGACCCGCCTGCTGTCCGAACTGATGGGCCGGGCCGTCGACTCCGGGCTGCTCTGCCTCGTCGGCCACTGCGTCGACCTCGGCGACACCCCACCTCCATACCTGCCGTTCAGCGAGGCGTTCACCCGCCTCGCGGCCGAGCGTCCCGACGATGTCGACCGCCTGCTCACCACGTTCCCGGCGCTGGCCCGGCTGCTGCCGCGGCGCGGGGCGGGCGAGGGGCCCGCCGTCGATGACCGGGTCGAGCGCGGCGAGCTGTTCGACTCCGTCCACGGGGCCCTGGCGGCGCTCGCCGCCGACCGGCCCGTCGCGCTGTTCCTCGAGGACGTGCACTGGGCCGACCAGGCCACCCGCGACCTCGTCGGCTACCTCTTCACCCGCCTCGACGGCGAACGGTTGGCCATCATCGCGAGCTACCGCAGCGACGACCTCCACCGGCGCCATCCGCTGCGGCGCACGCTCGCCGAGTGGTCCCGGCTGCCGTCGGTGAGCCGCCTCTACCTCGACCGCCTCGAGCCGGAATCGATCCGCAGCCTGGTCCGCGGCATCCACCCGGAGCCGCTCGACGCCGCCGATGTCGACGGCATCGTCACCCGGGCCGACGGCAACGCGTTCTTCGCCGAGGAACTGCTGGCCGCCACCGTGCAGTGCACCGATGCCCGGCAACTGCCCTGGCAGCTGGCCGACCTGTTGCTCGTGCGCCTCGACCGGCTCGGCGAGGAGGCGCGCGAGGTCGTCCGCATCGCCGCGGTGGCCGGGCGGCGCGTCTCGCACACCACGCTCGAGGCGGTCGCCCAGCTGCCCGGCCGTCGGCTCGACGACGCGCTGCGCGAGGCCATCGACAGCCATGTCCTGAACCTCACCGACAGTGGGCGCGGCTACACCTTCCGGCACGCGCTGCTGGCCGAGGCGGTCTACGACGACCTGCTGCCGGGCGAGCGGGTGCGCCTGCACGCGGCGTACGCCGACACGCTCGCGGCCACACCGACCCGGCGCCCGGCCGAGCTCGCCCGCCACGCCCGGGCCTCGCACGACCTCGCCACCGCGTTCTCGGCCAGCATCGAGGCGGGGGAGGAGGCGATGGCCCTGGCCGCACCGCAGGAGGCGCTGCAGCACTTCGAGACCGCGCTCGAGCTGCAGCCGCGCATCGCCGATCCCGGCCTCGACCGCCCGCACCTCACGCTGGCCACGGTCGAGGCGGCCGACGCCGCGGGGCACGGGCTGCGTGGGGTCAAGCTGGCGAGCGCCGCCCTGGCCGAGCTGCCGGCCGACGCGCCCGACCTCGACCGCGCCACCCTGCTCGTCGCCCTGGTCACGGCCAGCATCAGCAACGAGATCGGGGTCGAGGCGTTCAGCCAGATCGCCGAGGCCGTGTCACTCATCCCGGCCGAGCCGCCGACCCCGTTCCGGGCGCGGGCCCTGGCGCTGCACGCCCGGGTGGCGATGTACCTCGGCCGCGACGTCGAGGCCCTGCGCTCGGCCCGCGAGGCGCTCGAGGCCGCCGGCCGCACCGGCAGTCGGGCCGCCGACACCGATGCCCGCTCCAGCCTGGCCATGATCGAGCGCCGGAGCGGCGACCCCGACGAGGCGGCCCGCCTGCTGCGCGAGGTCACCGAGCAGTCGCGGGCCTCGGGCGACGTCTCGTCCGAGCTGCGCACGATGTACAACCTGGCCACCCTCTGGTACGAGCAGTGCGACCTCGAGCAGGCCGAGGCGGCCTACCGCGACACGCAGCGGCGGGCCGTCGAGACCGGCCGCACCTGGGAGAACTTCGGCCTGATGGCCCGGGCGATGCTCGCGACGACCCAGTACCTGCGCGGCGACTGGTCGGCCTCGCTCGCCACCCTCGACGTCTCGGCCGACCAGCCGACCCCGATCGGTGCCGGCGTGCTCGGCTCGACCGCCATGCTCGTCCGGGCCGGCCGGGGCGACACCTCGGTCCTCGACCAGGTCGCGGCCCTGCGCCCGCACTTCCGCCGCGAGGGGCGCATCCCGCTGTACGCCGGGCTCGCCGCCCTCGAGATCCACGAGCAGCGCGGCGACCACGAGGCCGCCCTGGCGCTGATCGACGAGCTCGTCGAGATCTTCACGACCCTCTGGCTCAACCCCTGGTTCCTCGCCC
Organism: Jatrophihabitans sp.; assembly: GCF_036000465.1. GTDB lineage: Bacteria > Actinomycetota > Actinomycetes > Mycobacteriales > Jatrophihabitantaceae > Jatrophihabitans. The sequence continues at coordinate 127,805 of NZ_DASYFV010000006.1, forward strand.
GCATCCAGCTCGCCGCCCTCGGCCTGGGCGTGCTGTCCGCCGCGGCGGCGAGCGCCCCGCAGGCGCAGCACGCCGAGCTCGCCGCCGCCGGGGCCCGGCTCGTCGACGACGGCCGGACGAGCGCCGAGCGCGGGCTCCCGCCCGGGCGACGGATGGGCCGCGAAGGGCGCGCCTGGGTGGCCCGACTCGAGGCCGAGTGGGCCCGGCTGCGTTGGCTCACCGGGGTCGACGCCCCGCCCGCCGACGAGTTGGTCGCCGCGTGGGAGCACGCCGTCACCGAGTTCGACTACGGGGAGCAGGTGCAGACCACCCGGTCCCGGGCCCGGCACGCCGCCGCGCTGCGGGCCTCGGGCCGCACCGCCGAGGCCGCCGAGGTCGCTGCCCTGGCCCGCGCCGCGGCCGAGCAGATGGGCGCGCGCCCGGTGCTCGCCGAACTCGCCGCCCTGCAGGTGCCCGCCGGGCCGCGCCGCAAGGCCGAGCCCGGGGCGGCGAGCAGCGCCGGGAAGGGCCTCACCGCGCTCACCGACCGCGAGCGGGACGTGCTGGCCGAGCTGGTCGACGGCCGCACCAACCGCCAGATCGCGGCCAAGCTGTTCATCAGCGAGAAGACGGTCAGCGTGCACGTCAGCAACATCCTGGCCAAGCTCGGCGTCCGCAGCCGGGCCGAGGCGGCCGCCCTGGCCCGTCGCGACCCCGCGGCCGCCGGGGCCTGAGGGCGGCTGCCGGTGGTCGGAGCAGCTCACCGCAGGGGCTAGACTCGGACCCGCAGCCTGAGCAATCGGGCTGACTTCGCGTGCCCGCCTTCTGAACGCAAGAAGAAGGTAGGCGGCCAGCCTCGGTCCGACCCGGCTCACCCCGGTCCGGCCCCCTGACCGCGACACCGGGCACCAGGGCAGACGGGTCACCTGACCCGTTCGCAACAACCGAGGCCGCGTGCGGTGCAACATCCGCGCGCACGACACTGCAAGGAGGACGTCGGCATGCCCGTCGTCACCATGAAGGAGATGCTCGAGTCGGGCGTCCACTTCGGCCATCAGACCCGCCGCTGGAACCCGAAGATGAAGCGCTTCATCCTCACCGAGCGCAACGGGCTCTACATCATCGACCTGCACCAGACGCTGACCTACGTCGACAAGGCGTACGAGTTCATCAAGGAGACCGTCGCCCACGGCGGCACGGTCCTCTTCGTCGGCACCAAGAAGCAGGCCCAGGAGTCGATCGCCGAGCAGGCGACCCGCGTCGGCATGCCCTACGTCAACCAGCGTTGGCTCGGCGGCATGCTCACCAACTTCCAGACCGTGTTCAAGCGGCTGCAGCGGATGAAGGAACTCGAGGCCCGCGAGCAGGCCGGCTGGGAGGGCGTCGCCACCAAGAAGGAGCAGCTTCTCCTCACCCGTGAGATGACGAAGCTCAACCGCTCCCTCGGCGGCATCCGCGAGATGACGAAGGTGCCCAGCGCGGTGTGGGTCGTCGACACCAAGAAGGAGCACATCGCCGTCGGCGAGGCGCGCAAGCTCAACATCCCGGTCGTCGCGATCCTCGACACCAACTGCGACCCCGACGAGGTCGACTACAAGATCCCCGGCAACGACGACGCCATCCGTAGCGCCGCCCTGCTGACCCGGGTCGTGGCCGACGCCGTCGCCGAGGGCCTCATGGCCCGTTCGGCCGCCGCCGCCAACGCCGGTCGTGACGAGAAGCCGGAGCCGGCCGCGGCCCCCACCGGTCAGGTCGCCACCGACGAGCCGATGCCCGAGTGGGAGGCCGAGCTGCTCAAGCCGTCTGGCGAGGCCCCGGCCGCGCCCTCGGCCTGACGCTCGCACCCGAACCGAATCCCCGACCCGGTGGCCACCCGGCCACCGAGCGACTCTGTGGAGCAATGAAATGGCACAGTTCACCGCCGCTGACGTGAAGCGGCTCCGCGACGCCACCGGCGCCGGAATGATGGAGTGCAAGAAGGCCCTCGACGAGGCCGACGGCGACTTCGACAAGGCGCTCGAGGTCCTGCGGGTCAAGGGCGAGGCGAAGGCGCAGAAGCGCGGTGCCGAGCGCGAGGCCTCCAACGGCCTCGTCGCCGCGGCCGAGGGCGCGATGATCGAGCTCGCCAGCGAGACCGACTTCGTCGCGAAGAACGAGCAGTTCCAGACGCTCGCGGGCGACATCGTCGCCCACTTCTCGAACTCCTCGGCCACCGACGTCGAGTCGCTGCTGGGCGAGACGCTGAAGGACGGCAAGACCGTCGCCGACAGCGTCCAGTCCCTCGGCGTGGTCATCGGCGAGAAGCTCGAGCTGCGCCGCGCGGTCAAGCTCGACGGGAAGGTCGCGACCTACCTGCACCGCAAGGCCAAGGACCTCCCGCCGCAGGTCGGCGTCCTCGTCCAGTTCGACGGTGACGACGAGACCGCCGCCCGCACCGCGGCCATGCAGGTCGCGGCCATGCGCCCGGCCTACCTGACCCGCGAGGAGGTCCCGGCCGAGGTCGTCGAGACCGAGAAGCGCGTCGCCGAGGCCAAGGCCCGCGAGGACGGCAAGCCCGAGCAGGCCCTGCCCAAGATCATCGAGGGCAGTGTCACCGGGTACTACAAGAACAACGTCCTGCTCGAGCAGTCGTCCGTGGTCGACAACAAGAAGTCGGTCAAGGCGCTGCTCGACGAGGCCGGCGTCACGATCACGAAGTTCGCGCACTTCGAGGTCGGCTGACCCGTTCCGGGTAGGAATGCACGACCTGATCCACACCGGGCCGAGACCGTCCGGCTAGGGTCGACGTTCGAAGCGTGACGACGAGAGGGGCTGCCGATGAGCGACGCTTGCGGAGCGAGCCCTGAAGACAGAAGTCCTTCGGTGGCCGTACCGAGCGAAGCGAGGGTAGGCCGATGACCAACTCCGAGGTGGCCCCTCTCGCCTTTCGCCGGGTGATGCTGAAGCTATCCGGCGAGATCTTCGGTGGCGGCAGCATCGGCGTCGACCCGAAGGTGGTCCGCTCCATCGCCACCCAGATCGCCGAGGTCGTCGCGAGCGGCACGCAGATCGCGGTCGTCATCGGCGGCGGCAACTTCTTCCGCGGCGCCGAACTCTCGCAGCACGGCATGGACCGCGACCGGGCCGACTACATGGCGATGCTCGGCACGGTCATGAACTGCCTGGCGCTGCAGGACTTCCTCGAGAAGGAGGGGGTCCCGACCCGGGTGCAGACCGCCATCACCATGGGCCAGGTGGCCGAGCCCTACATCCCGCGGCGCGCCGAGCGGCACCTCGAGAAGGGGCGCGTCGTCATCTTCGGCGCCGGCGTCGGCATGCCGTACTTCTCCACCGACACCGCCGGCGCCCAGCGCGCGCTGGAGATCGGCTGCGACGCGTTGCTGATGGGCAAGAGCGGTGTCGACGGCGTCTACGACGCCGACCCGCGCGAGGTGCCCACCGCCACCCGGTTCGACGAGATCACCTACGACGACGTGCTGCAGCGCGGCCTGAAGGTCGCCGACGCCACCGCGTTCAGCCTCTGCCGCGACAACGACATGCCGATCGTGGTGTTCGAGCTGGCGGAGGGCAACATCGCCCGGGTGGTGCGCGGCGAGCGCATCGGCACCCGCGTCGGCGTCGGCGTCGCGCCGTCATGACCGCCTCCACGCCAGCCAGCAACGACAGGGAAAGGGACGACCGGTGATCGACGAGATCCTCTTCGAGGCCGAGGAGAAGATGGAGAAGGCCGTCCACGTGGCTCGGGACGACCTCAGCGGCCTGCGCACCGGGCGCGCCAACGCGAGCGCCTTCGCCCGCCTCGTCGTCGACTACTACGGGGCCCCGACCCCGATCCCGCAGATGGCGACGGTCAACGTGCCCGAGGCCCGCATGGCGATCATCAAGCCCTACGACAGCAGCCAGCTCGGCGCCATCGAGAAGGCGATCCGCGACAGCGACCTCGGGGTCAACCCGACCGATGACGGCCAGATCATCCGCGTCGTGTTCCCGCAGCTGACCGAGGAGCGTCGCCGCGAGCTCGTGAAGGTCGCGAAGGGCAAGGGCGAGGACGCCAAGGTCTCCGTCCGCTCCGTCCGCCGCCACACCAAGGACGCGCTCGACAAGCTCGTGAAGGACGGCGAGTCGGGCGAGGACGACGTCCATCGCGCCGAGGTCGAGCTGGACAAGCTCACCGCGCGCTACACCGCGACGATCGACGAGGCCGTCAAGGCCAAGGAAACCGAACTGCTCGAGGTCTGAGACCCGCTCGATGACCTCCGACGATCCGCGACCGGCCGAGCCCGAGTCGCCCCCCTCGGCCGTGGCGCGGGCGCGTCGCGTGGCCGGCCAGGCACCCATCTCGACGACCCGGCCGAAACGTCACGCGGGCGCGCAGCCCGGGGTCACCTGGGTGGCCGAGCAGCCGACCGGCGGGCCCGACGACATCCCCGAACCGGTGCCGGCGTCGAAGGCGGGCCGGAACCTGCCGGTCGCCATCGCGGTGGGCGCCGGCTTGGGCGCGGTCGTGCTGGCCAGCCTGTTCATCTACCGGCCCAGCTTCGCCGTCCTCGTCGGCGTCGCGGTGCTGTACGCCTGCTACGAGCTCACCCACGCCCTGCGGGCCGGGGGCATCCGGGCCTCGCTGACCCCGATCCTGGTCGGCGGTGCCGCGGTGCTGGTCGCGGCGTGGACCCGCGGCCCCGGCGGGCTGGTGCTGGCCGTCCTCGTCACCGTGCTCGGGTTGCTCGTCTGGCGGGTTGCCGACGGCGCGCACGGCTACACCCGTGACGTCGCCGCCTCGATGTTCACCGTGCTGTACGTGCCGACCCTGGCCGGGTTCGCGGTCCTGCTGGCCCACCCCGACGACGGCGCGGCCCGGGTCGTCGCGTTCGTGGCGACCGTCGTGTGCAGCGACACCGGCGGGTACGCGGCCGGCGTGCTGTTCGGCCGGCACCCGCTGGCCCCGATCGTGTCGAAGGCCAAGACGTGGGAGGGATTCGCCGGCTCGGTCGCCGCCTGCTCGGCGGCCGGCATCGCCTTCCTGACCCTCACGTTCCACGAGGCGTGGTGGAAGGGCCTGCTGTTCGGCCTGGCCGTTGTCGTCACCGCCACCCTCGGCGACCTCGGCGAGTCGATGATCAAGCGCGACCTGAAGATCAAGGACATGGGCAAGCTGCTGCCCGGGCACGGCGGCCTCATGGACCGCCTCGACTCGCTGCTGCCCTGCGCGGCGGTCGCGTACCTGGTGCTGTCGGCGTTCGCCCCGGTCGGTTGACGTCCGCCGCCCCTTCACGGTGAGTGGCGAGTTCCGGCCCTGAGTGGCGCTTAACGACGCCCCACTGACGTGCTCAACTCGCCACTCAACGGAGAGGGGGAGGGGCGGCCGGGGTCAGCGCGCGGGGGTCAGCGCCGCGAGCCGGTCGGCGACGATGACCAGGACGGCCGGATCTGTGCCCATACCGGTGTGCGTAGTGCCGACCTCGACCGTCTCGGCCGCCGGGTCGAGACAGGTGCGCCAGTCGATGATCGCGTCGCCGCGGGTGTAGACCGAGGTGTACGGGAGGTCGGGAAACGGGCCGTCGAGCTCGGCGGCGATGCGTGACGCGCACTCTCCGGTGACGCAGTCCTCGGAGATCACGCCGGTCAGGCCGCGGCGGTTGAGCCGGAAGAGCAGTTCGAGTTGCTTGCGCACGTGGGCGGCGACGCTGAGGGTGCCGGTGAGCGGCGCGCTCATGACCACGACACCGGCCACGAGGTCGGGCCGCCGGCTCGCAGCCAGCTTGACGATCATGCCGCCCCGGCTGTGGCCGACGACCGCGACCGGCCTGCCCTCGGCCGCGGTCACGAACTCGAGCCGGGTCACCAGGCGCTCGACCATCGCGTCGGTGCAGCCGAGGTTGGCCCCGATCTCGCTCTTGAAGGTGCGGTGGCCCTGCCGGCGCAGGTGCCGGGCCAGGATCGTCAGGGAGATGTCGCCGGAGATGAAGCCAGGGACGAGGACGGCCGGCGTGGCCGGACCCGCAGCGGGCTGGGCCACCGGACGCCGCAGCAGGTTGAGCATCCGTCCGTACGAGCGGAGTTCGGCCTGGCGGGCGGCCCGCTCGGGCACGTAGTCGATGTGCGGGCCGAGGTCGGGGGTGGCGGTCATCGGGCGGTGCGTCCTCTCGGCCGGGCGACGGACAAGGATCTGTCAGGAGCAGCGCCGGCGCCGACCACGGTATTCCGTCGCCAGGACCGCGCCGTCCCGCACAGCCTCGTTCGAACAGCGGAGCGCGGCACCGTCAAGGGGATACGGTGCCGCGCTCCGTGGTGCATCGGCGTCACGGGCGGCAGGGGTTCCGCCGGGTGGCGCCGGGTGGAGGTCAGTACACCCGGTCGACCGGGGCGCCCGCCTGGTGGTCGACGACGTGCGTGGTGGTGTGACGCGCGTTGGCCACGAAGAACATCGAGATCACGAGGCCGACGGCGCCGACGATCATCAGGATCACGCCGATCATGCCGATGTCGAAGCCGTGCGACTTGTCCGTCGCGACCGCGAACTTCAGGATCGCCCGAGGGCGATGAGGAACAGGCTGCCACCGATACGCATTGGGTTCTCCTGGGTCGGTTACGCGCATCCGGGGTGGGTAGTTGCGCACCGCCTGGGTACCCGCCGGAACTCCGCGCGCTAACACCGACAAATGCCGCGGAAAACCATCTTCCCGGACGGATCTGACGAGAAAAGTTGGGTGGACGACCGTCGACGGGCCGCAGGCTCTCGGGCGGCGCGGGTCGTGTTTGATGGTCAGGCCCCCGATTCCGGCCGCCAGGGAGGACCGCGATGTCGACCGCGACGTCACCGCACCACCTGCCCTGCGGCGGCGCCCACTGGGTCGACCACGTGGCCCGGCACGCGCACGCCGACCCCGACGGCGTCGCCCTGCGCTTCGAGGGTGCGACCACCACCTGGGCCGGGTTCGACGAGCGCGTGCGTCGCTTCGCCCGCGGCCTGCACGAACGCGGCGTCACGCCGGGCGACCGCGTCGTCGTGCTCATGACCAACCGCCCCGAGTTCATCGAGGCGGTGCTCGCCGCGAACGCGGCCGGGGCGATCGCGGTGCCGGTCAACTTCCGGCTCGCGCCCGAGGAAGCGGGCTACATCCTGTCCGACAGCGGCGCGTCGGTCATCGTCACCGACACAGTGCTCGCGCCGCTCGCCGCGGCCGCGAGTGCCGCGGCCGTTCGGGCCGGCGCCGGCCGTCCGCGCATCATCGTGGCCGGACCGGACCCGTCGGCCGGGGGTGCCGAGGCCGAGTCCTACGACGCGGTCGTCGCCGCGGCCGGTGCCGAGCGCGTCGAGGTCGCGATCGGCGAGCACGACGTCGCGCTGATCATGTACACCTCGGGCACCACCGGGCTGCCCAAGGGCGCGATGCTCACCCACCTCAACCTGCTCATGCAGTCGATCACGGGCATCCGCACCTCCACGGTGCACAGCGACGACGCGGTCGTCCTGCTCAACGTGCCGATGTTCCACATCGCGGGCATCGGGTCCATGCTGTCGGCGCTGCTGATCGGGGCGACCTCGGTCATCATGCCGACGGCGCCGTTCGACGCGCTGTCGACGCTCGACGTCGTCGAGCACGAGGGCATCACGTCGCTGTTCCTCGTCCCGGCGCAGTGGCAGGTGCTCTGCGCCGACCCCGCCGCCACCGATCGCGGCCGCTCGCTGCGCACCATCTCCTGGGGCGCGGCGCCGGCCACGGTCAGCCTGCTCGAGACGATGGGGCGCGTGTTCCCCTACGCCGAGATCATCTCGGTGTTCGGCCAGACCGAGATGTCGCCGGTGACGACGTCGCTGCCCGCCGAGGACGCCGTGCGCAAGATCGGTTCGGTCGGCAAGGCCGTTCCGACCATCGCCGCCCGCATCGTCGACGACGAGATGAACGACGTCGCGCCGGGGCAGGTCGGCGAGATCGTGTACCGCGGGCCGTCGCTCATGGCCGGCTACTGGAACAACCCGCAGGCAACGGCCGACGCCTTCGACGGCGGGTGGTTCCACTCGGGCGATCTGGTGCGGGCCGACGAGGAGGGCTTCCTCTACGTCGTCGACCGCAAGAAGGACATGATCATCTCCGGCGGAGAGAACATCTACTGCGCCGAGGTCGAGAACGCGATCGCCGGCTGCCCGGCGGTGGCCGACGTCGCGGTGATCGGCGCCAAGCACGAGCGGTGGGGCGAGACGCCGGTCGCGTTCGTGGTGCCGGCCGACCCGGCGGCGCCGCCGACGATCGACGACCTCACGGCCTGGACGAAGGATCGGCTCGCCTCGTACAAGAAGCCGACCGCGATCGTGGTGCTGGCCGAGCTGCCCCGAAACGCCTCGGGCAAGGTGCGCAAACACGAGCTGCGGGCGAGCTACGGCAGCGTCCCGCTAACCTGAGCAGCGTCTACGAGGAGCAGATCATCACCGACGCCGTACCCGACCCGTCCGCCGAGAGCATCGCCGCCCACGAGATCGGTGTCGAGCAGGCGCACGTCGGACGCCTCTATGTGTTGCTGGACGAGTTGCTGATCCGGGCCAAGCAGGCCCTCGACAGCACCGCGCGGGCCGGCACCGTCGGCACGCCCGGCGCGCGGGCCGAGCGGGACGCGTTCATGCGCCTGTACGGCCAGCGGGTGCGCACCCTGCAGAACGTCGAGCAGCGGCTCTGCTTCGGCCGGCTCGACCTCGCCGACGGCCACCGGCGCTACGTCGGGCGCATCGGGATGTCGGACGAGGCGCGCCAGGAACTGCTCGTCGACTGGCGGGCGCCGGCGGCCGAACCGTTCTACCAGGCGACGGCGGCCCGACCGGGCGGCGTGCTGCGGCGGCGCCAGATCGCCACCGAGTCGCGCCGGGTGACGAGCGTGCAGGACGAGGTCCTCGACCTCGACGGGTTCGAGGCGGCCGGCGTCGACGGCGGTCACGTGGTCGTCGGCGAGGGTGCGCTGTTCGCGAGCCTGGACGCCGCCCGCAGCCCGCGCATGCGCGACATCGTGGCCACGATCCAGGCCGACCAGGACGAGGTGATCCGCGCCCCGCTCGCCGGTGTGCTCGTCGTGCAGGGCGGACCGGGCACCGGCAAGACGGCGGTCGCGCTGCACCGCACCGCCTTCCTGCTCTACGCCAACCGCGAGCGGATCGCCCGCTCCGGCGTGCTGCTGGTCGGCCCGAACCGGGTGTTCCTGCGCTACATCGACCAGGTCCTGCCGGCGCTGGGCGAGGCCGATGCGGTGGTGATGTCGACCCCGGGCGAGCTCTACCCGGGGGTCGTCGCGACCGCGACCGAGGCGGCCGAGGTCGTGGCCCTCAAGGGCGATCTGCGGATGGCCGACGTCATCGCCGAGGCGGTGAGGCGGCGCCAGCGGCTGCTGCCGCACGGCCGCCCGCTCGACGTCGAGGGCACGACGATCCAGCTCCAGCCGCGCTTCGTCCGCGAGGCCCGCGAGCAGGCCCGGCGCAGCCGCCAGCCGCACAACCAGGCGCGGCAGACGTTCGTCTCGATCGTGCTGCGCCACCTGGTCCGCGCGCTGGCCGAGGTGCGGGGCGTCGACGTCGACGACGACAGCCGTCCGGGTCTGATGACCGAGCTGTACGCGTCGGTGGACGTGCGCCGCGAGCTGAACCTGTGCTGGCCGCCGATCAGCCCCGAACGACTGCTGCGCGACCTCTACGCGAACCCGCAGCGGCTCGCCGAGGCGGCCGGACGCCTGCGCCGCAACGAGCGTGACCTGCTGCGCCGCGAGCGCACCGCCCCGTGGTCGCCGGCCGACGTGCCGCTGCTCGACGAGGCGGCCGAACTGCTGGGGGAGGACGACAGTGCCACCCACGTCGCCGCCGCACGCGAGGCTGCCGACCGGCGGGCCGAGGTCGAGTACGCCAAGCAGGTGCAGGACACATTCGGCGGCGCCGACTTCGCCACCGCCGAGGATCTCGCCGGGCGCTACCTCGGCGAGGGATCGCTGGGCAGCGTGGCCGAGCGGGCCAACGCCGACCGTAGCTGGTCGTTCGGGCACGTCGTGGTCGACGAGGCCCAGGAGCTCTCGCCGATGGCGTGGCGGCTGCTGATGCGGCGCTGCCCGAGCAAGTCGTTCACCGTCGTCGGCGACGTCGCCCAGACCAGCTCGGCCGCCGGGGCGCGGGCCTGGGGCGACGTCCTCGCGCCGCACGTCGAGCAGCGCTGGCGCCAGGCCGAATTGACGGTCAACTACCGCACGCCCGAGCAGGTCATGGACCTCGCCGCCGCCGTGCTCGCCGCGGCCGGCTCGTCGGTGCGCGCGCCGGCGTCGGCCCGGGTCGGGCGCCACGAACCGCAGTTGACCCGCACGGCCGGCCCCGCCGCCGTCTCGGCCGAGCTGGCCGGCATCGTCGTCGACGAGTGGAAGGCGGCCGGCGAGGGCACCGTCGCCGTCATCACGTCGGCGGCCGAGCACGAGGACGTCGCCGCCACGGTGCGCGGCGCGCTGCCCGACGGCCTCGTCAGCGTGAACTCCGATGCGCTGGGGTCGGCGGTGTCGGTGCTGACGGTCGGCGCGGCCAAGGGGCTGGAGTTCGACACCGTGGTCCTGGTGGAACCGGCTCGCATCGTCGCCGAGTCGCCCCGCGGCCTCAACGACCTCTACGTTGCCCTCACCCGGCCGACCCAGCGGTTGCACGTCGTGCACCACGGCGCGCTGCCCCCGGGCATGGCGCCGCCCGACCGATGAAGGAGTGCGCGTGCCCACCACGCAGCTGAACGGCGCCACCTACCACTACGACGACACCGGTGTCCCCGAAGGCCGGCCCGACGCCGCCACTGTCGTCTTCGGGCACGGCCTGCTGTTCAGCGGCTGGATGTTCCACCACCAGGTGGCCGCCCTGCGCGACCGGTACCGCTGTGTGACGCTCGACTGGCGGGGGCAGGGGCAGACCCCGGCCGCCGCGAGCGGGTACGACATGGACACCCTGGCCGACGACGCCCGCGCCCTGATCGAGTCGCTCGGCGGAGCGCCGGTGCACTACGTCGGGCTGTCGATGGGCGGCTTCGTCGGGCAGCGGCTCGGCGCCCGGCACGGCGGGCTGCTGCGGTCGCTGACCCTGCTCGACACCAGCGCCGACCCCGAACCGACGAAGTCGCGCATCGAGGACAAGGTGCTGGCAGCCGCGTACCGGCTGATGGGCATGCCGGCGGTGCTGCGCAGCCAGGTGTCGCCGCTCATGTTCGGCGCGACGTTCCGCCAGGATCCGGCCGGGCAGGCGACGATCGCCGAGTTCTACTCGCGGCTCGCCAACTGCGACCGCGCCGGCATGCGCAAGGCAGTGCTGGGCGTGGCCGATCGCTTGCCGATCTACGCCGAGATCGACCGGATCAGCGTGCCGACCCTCGTCGTGGTCGGGGCCGACGACGTGCCGACGCCGATCGCGAAGGCGAAGCGGATCGCCGAGCGGATCCCGGGCGCCCGGCTCGAGATCGTCCCCGACGCCGGGCACAGCAGCACAGTCGAGCAGCCCGAGGCCCTGACCGCGCTCATCGAAGGGTTCCTCGCCGGCGTCTCCTGAGCGTGGCGACCCCGGCGCCGCGGATCTGGGACAATCGAGGGCGCGATGTCCTCCCTACCCCTCGTCTTCGACGCCCCCCGCCGCGGCCTGCCGCCGACCCACTTCGCCGACCTCGATCCGGGCGCGCGCCGGGCCGCGGTCACCGAACTGGGCCTGCCCGGGTTCCGGGCCGACCAGCTGTCGCGGCAGTACTACACACGCTTCGAGAACGACCCGGCCGCGATGACCGACCTGCCCGCCGCCGCGCGGGAAAAGCTGGCCGCACTGCTGCCGACACTGCTCACCGAGGTGCGCTCCACCACCACCGACGACGGCATGACCCGCAAGACCCTGTGGCGGCTGCACGACGGCGCGCTCGTCGAGAGCGTGCTCATGCGCTACCCGGCTCGCGGCGACTCGCGCGAGCGCGTGACCGTGTGCATCTCCAGCCAGGCCGGCTGCGGTATGGCCTGCCCGTTCTGCGCCACCGGCCAGGGAGGCCTCACCCGCAACCTGTCCACCGCCGAGATCGTCGAGCAGGTGCGCGCGGCGGCCCGGGCGGCGGCGCGCGGTGACCTCGGCGGCGGGCCCGGCCGGCTCTCCAACGTGGTCTTCATGGGCATGGGCGAGCCGCTGGCCAACTACAACCGGGTGCTGGCCACGCTGCACCGGCTCATCGAGCCCGCGCCGGCCGGCTTCGGCCTGTCGCGCCGCTCGATCACCGTCTCCTCGGTGGGGCTCGTCCCGGCGATCACCCGGCTGGCCGACGCCGACCTCGGCGTCACCCTCGCCGTCTCGCTGCACGCACCCGACGACGAGCTGCGCGACACCCTCGTCCCGGTGAACACCCGCTGGAAGGTCGCCGAGGTGCTCGAGGCGGCCGACATCTACGCCGCGAAGACCGGACGCCGCTACTCGATCGAGTACGCCATGATCCGCGACGTCAACGACCAGGCGTGGCGCGCCGAGCTGCTCGGCGACCTGCTCGCGCCGCGCCTGGCCCACGTGAACCTGATCCCGCTCAACCCGACGCCGGGTTCCGAGTGGGACGCCTCGCCCAAGAACGTCGAGCGGGCCTTCGTCGAGCGGCTCGAGGTGCGCGGCGTCTCGGTCACGGTGCGCGACACCCGCGGTCAGGACATCGACGGCGCCTGCGGTCAGCTGGCGGCGGCACCCTGACCGGGCCGGCGGCCTCGCTCACCCGCCTGCTGCGCGACGCCACCAAGCTCGACCGCACGCAGTCCGACCCGGTCGTCGCCTTCCGCAACGCGCTCGGCACTGCCATTCCCCTCGCCGTGGGGACGATCGCCGGCGGCGCCGCGCTCGGCCTCGCGACGACCATCGGCGCGCTGCAGACCGGCTTCGCCGACCGGCCCGGCCCCTACCGGCTGCGGATGCTGCGCATGCTCGGCACCGGTCTCGCCGCCGCGATCACCAGCGGCGTGGCCGTCGTCGCCTCGCGCAGCGACGCCGCGTCGGTGCTCCTGCTCCTCGTCCTCGCCCTGGGCGCCGGGCTGCTCGTCACCGCTGGTCCGAGTGCCACCCAGGTCGGCATCGCCGGCGTCGCCGCCGCGCTGATCCTCGGCCACACCCCGCAGCCGCCGTCCGTGGCGCTGCACGTGGCCCTGCTCGTGTTCGCCGGCGGCGCGATCCAGACCGTGCTGGCCCTGGCCGGCTGGCCGCTGCGCCGCCACCAGCCCGAGCGGGCCGCGCTGGCCAAGCTGTACCGCGAGCTGGCCGGCGCGGCGCGGAGCCCGCGCGGCGCCGTGGCCGGGCCGCCCGCCGCCGACACGCTCACGGCCGTGCGGCAGACCCTGTACGGCCTGGGCCACGACCACGGCCCGAGCGTCGAGGCCTACCGGGTGCTGCTCGACGAGGCCGAGCGGATCCGCCGCGAGATCGTCGTCGTCACCGCGGCGACCGAGCGCCTCTCCCGCGACCGCAACCCGATCCTGGCCGGGCTCGTGCGGGCGGCCCTCGGCTCGGCCGGTGACGTGCTCGACGAGATCGCGGCCGCCCTCGACGTCCCGCGACCGGTCGCCGACGCGGTGCTGGAGCAGGCCCGGGCCGCGGTGAAGCACGCGATAGCCCGGCTCGAGAACAGCGCCGAGGCGCCGGGCGAGCCGACCCGGCTGGCGACGGCGGCCCGGCTGCGGGCGCTCTCGGGCCAGCTGCGGGCGGCGGTCGAGAGCACCCGCACCGGCGCCAGTGAGGGCCGCCGCGGTGAGGAGCGGGGCACCGCGACCGCGCGGCTGCTGCGCGACCCGGTGGCGATCCTGCGGGCCAACCTGACACCGGACTCGGCCGTGCTGCGTCACGGGGTGCGGATCGCGCTGCTGGTCGCCGCGTCCGATCTCGTCGTCCGCCTGATGGGTCTCGATCGCGGCTACTGGGTGTCGCTGACGATCCTGGTCGTCCTGCGGCCGGACTTCGGGGCCACCCTGCAGCGCTCGGTCCTGCGCTCGGTCGGCACGATCGTCGGGCTGCTCGTCGCCACCGAACTCGTGCATCGGGTGCCCGGCGGCGACTGGTGGCACGTGGCCCTGGTGGCCGTGTTCGCGTTCGGGATGCGCTTCGCCGGGCCGGGCAACGTCGGGCTGTCGGCGGTCGGGCTGTCGGGGCTCGTCGTGATCCTGCTGGCGATCCAGGGCGTGCCGCCGGGGGAGACGTTCGCGAGCCGGGCGCTGGCGACCCTCGTCGGCGGCGGGCTGGCCGTGCTCGCCGCGCTGGCCCTGCCGGCCTGGGAGCGGCAGTTCGTGCCGGCCCGGCTGGCCGCGCTGCTCGCCGCGTACCACGACTACCTGCGCGCGGTGGCCGATCCGGCTACCGACCGCGAGTCGCTGGACCGCGCCCGGGCGGCGTCGCGGCTCGCCCGCAGCAACGCCCAGGCCTCGATCGACCGGGCCCGGGCCGAGCCGGTGCGGGGTCAGGCCCAGGTGGAGCTCGGGCAGACCGTGCTGGCCCACACGCACCGCTTCGTGCACGCCACGCTGACCCTCGACGCCGTCCGGCGTCCGGTGCGCGAGGGCGGCGGCGTTCCCGAGCTCGAGGCGTTCCTCGCCGCCGCCGGTGAGGCGCTCGAGGCGATCCGGGTCGCGGTGCGCGATGGCGCGACCCCCGAGCCGACCCCGAAGCTGCGGCCGCGGCAGGACGCGCTCGCCGCCGCACTGACCGCCGACCCCGACCGGGTCGGCGGCCGCGCGACGGCGACCACGCTGGTCCAGGCGACCGACCGCATCACCAACAGCCTGGACACTCTGGCCGTCGAGCTGCGGCGCCAGCACGTCCCGGCCTGACGGGACTACTCGGCGAACGCCGGCTCCGGCGCCACCTCGACGACCGGCGGGCGCGGACGGGTGCGGATCGCGAACGACACCAGCAGGAGCGTCCCGGCCAGGAAGATCGTCGCCGCCCAGAAGGAGCGGTCGGCGGCGACGACGTAAACGTGCCGCGCTGCTTCGGCGGGCGAGAGCCCGACCGGGGTGTGCGCCGCGGCCGACTTGCTCGCGGTGCCGAACACGGTGACCAGGACGGCGAGCCCGAGCGATCCGCCGAGCTGCTGCATGACGTTCACGAGTCCGGACGCCGCCCCGGCGTCCCGCGGCTCGACGCCGTCGAGGGCCGCGGTGGTCAGCGGCACGAACGCGAGCCCGTTGCCCAGGCCGAACACCAGCAGCGGACCGACCAGCGACAGGTAGCCGCTGCCCTCGGCCAGCTGGGTCAGCCACAGCATGCCGAGCGTCGAGAACGAGATGCCGATGATCATCAGCCGGTGCGCCCCGACGAGCTCGACGAGGTAGCGGGCCGACAGCTGCGAGGCGGTGAACACCATCATCGTCAGCGGGACGAACGCGAACCCGGTCTTGAGGTCGCTGTAGCCGAGCACCCCGCGCAGGAACTGGGTGAGGAAGAAGAACATCCCCATCATCCCGGCGACGAGCAGCAGCCGGGCCACGTACGAGCTCGAGCGGTTGCGGTCGGCGAACAGCCGTAGCGGCGTGATCGGCGCCTCGGCGTGCAGTTCGGTGCGGACGAACGCGGCGAGCAGCACGAGGCCGACGGCGAACGAGCCGATCGTCTCGGCGTCGGACCAGCCGCTGGTGGCGGCGTGGACGAAGCCGTAGACGAGCGCGGTCATGCCGAGCGTCGAGGTGATCGCGCCGGCGATGTCGAAGTGACCGTGCTGGCGCTCGGTCTCGGGCAGCACCCTGCGGGCGAGCAGCAGCAGGACCGCGCCGATCGGGACGTTGACGAACAGCACCCAGCGCCATGACGCCCACTCCGACAGCATGCCGCCGGCGATGAGGCCGAGCGCGCTGCCGCCGATGGAGACGGCGGTGTAGAGGCCGATGGCCCGGGTGCGCTCACGCGGCGACGGGAACATCGTCATGAGCAGGGCCAGGGCCGACGGCGACGCGAGCGCGCCACCGATGCCCTGAACCGCGCGGGCCGCGAGCAGCTCGCCCGGGTTCTGGGCGAACCCGCCGGCGAACGAGGCGACGGTGAACAGCGCGATACCGGCCAGGAACACCTGGCGGCGCCCGAGCAGGTCACCCGCGCGGGCACCGAGCAGCAGCAGGCCGCCGAAGGTGAGCGTGTAGGCGTTGACCACCCACGACAGGCCGGCGGGGGAGAAGTGCAGGGCGGTCTTGATGTCCTGCAGCGCGATGTTCACGATGGTCGCGTCGAGCACGACCATGAGCTGGCAGGTGAGGATCAGGGTGAGGACGAGACCCGCGTGGTTCTGCCGGCGGGCTCGGGGGGCGGCCGTGCGTCGCGAGACCCGGCCTGTTTGCGAACGTTGTGGAGTGGAGACAGTCACGAGCTAGACCTCGAAACGCGTAGTAGCATCGGTAAGCGGAAGGGCCCTCCGGAACAACGATACGGAGGCACCCTCCGGTTTGCAAGTGAGTTCCTGGAGGTACGGCGTGTCGCGATCGGCGCAGCAGGTGGACGACGAGGCGGTTGCGGCTGCCCCGCGGGCCCAGCGCGCCGACGCCAAGCGCAACCGCGAGCTGCTCGTCACCGCCGCGGCCGAGCTGTTCGACGAGCGAGGCATCGAGGCCCCGCTCGAGGAGATCGCCCGCCGGGCCCAGGTCGGCATCGGCACGCTCTACCGGCACTTCCCCACTCGCGACGTCCTGATCGAGGCCGTTTACCGCCACGAGGTCGAGATGCTCTGCGACGGCGTCGACGACCTGCTGGCCCACAACCCGCCCGACGCCGCGCTCGCCGCCTGGATGCGTGCGTTCGCGCTCTATGTCGCCCGCAAGCGGGGCATGGCGATGGCGCTCAAGTCCTTCCTGGGCGCCGATTCCGACCTGTTCACCCAGAGCCACCAACGCATCCAGGGCGCCATCGGCACGCTCGTCGCGGCCGCCGTCGACGCCGGGACCATCCGATCCGACGTCGACCCGTCCGATCTGCTGCGGGCCATGGGTGGCATCTGCATGGCCGCCGACACCCCCGGCTGGGCCGATCGCACGGGGCGTCTCGTCGACCTGCTGATGGACGGCCTGCGTTACGGAGCGCCCGCCCCCCGCTGACCCGCCGGTGTCCGGGCGTGCAGCGGCTGCGACGCGGTGCGGCTGCCGGGCGCGATCTGAGCGGCGAACGCGGTCAGGGCCAGGCGGCTGTTGGGGGCGATCACCGCCATCCGGTCGGCGGCCTGCGCCGCGGCGAGCGCGCGACCGGCGACCGTGCCGTGCCGCGCGTAGACCAGCCGCAGGTGGCCGTCACCCGATCCCCGATGGTGGAGCGGCGTCACCGCACCGTGCGTGCCGTCGGGCAGGGTGATCCACAGTGGGAAGTCCGCGTAGCGGATGAAGTCGGCCCCCTTCACCGGCCACGGGTAGTGGTGCTCGCCGGGTACGCCCGGCAGGATCCCCTGGTGGTTGTCCCGGCTGAGGGGCACGCACGCGTTGAAGATGCTGTCCGTCCATCGGGCGACGCCGGCGGCATCGGTGATGGGCGTGCCCAGCAGCGTGCGGGCGCGGCCGTACCCGAACGCCTCGAGCGCGGGCACGGTCAGCGGGAACGCGGCCATGAGGTCCTGCGCGTCCCGGCGCAGCCGGTCGACCTTGCCCGGCTCGGCGCAGAACTGCAGGCTCCACTCGATGCCGACCCGGGCCCGGAACAGCCGCCATCCGTCGGGGGTCTTCACGTGCAGGCTGCCGCCGTGGTGCATCTCCCACGGGCCGGGGCCGTACGGCAGGTCGTCCGCACTCACCTCGGCGAGGATGTGTTGGGCCGCGTTCTTCGCCGCCCGGAACTCCGGTGAGGTGAAGCGAGGCGGGTGATCCACGAGGCGGATGCCCCACGGGTAGTCCTCGTGCAGGTCGCCGCTCGGTGTCGGTGTCGGCGTCGGTGTCGCCCGTCGCGGCTTGCTCAGTGTCCGGCTCATGCGGTCCACGCTGAGGCCGCACCGGGCGCTCGACCAGATGGCATTCGTCCCGACGCCGGAGGCAGTCCGGCCCGGCCGTCAGCCGGACGACGTCAGCCCGGTGACCGACGGTGGGCAGGCGATGCCGGCGCGCAGATCGGGCGCCGCGATCGGCCCGCGGGCGACGTGCGCCAGCGGCACGACGCCGGCCCAGGCCGGACCCGCGACGTCGTCCGGGCCGTCGTCGGGCCAACCGTCCGACACCTTCAGCGACCACTCCGCGATCGGCAGCGCCAGCACGAGCGTCGCCTCGAGTTCCTTGCGCTGCGGCCGCCGCACCTCGGCGGTGCGGCCGGGCAGCATCCGCTCGGTGACCCGGTCGAGCGCGACCTCGACCTCGGTGTCGGGCAGGCGGGTGCACGAGCCGAACAGCACCGCGCTGCGGTAGTGCAGCGACGACTCGAAGGCCGAGCGCGCGACGACGTAGCCGTCCAGGGCGGTGACGGTCAGGCAGGTCGGGGCGCCGTCGGCCAGCCGGCGCATCCAGCGCGACCCGGTCGAGCCGTGCAGCAGCACGCGGTCGCCGTCGCGCACGATCGCGGTCGGGACGACGACGGGACGCCCGTCGTCGTCGACGAGTCCGAAGTGACCGACCAGCGTCGAGTCGAGCAACGCGTCCAACGACGCGCGATCCGTGCGCGCCTTCTCACGCAGCCGGCTCAGTCGAGTTCGGTCGCTCATCGACCCATCATCGCGTTCACGAGCGCGGCCATGCGCGAGGGCCGGCCACCACGGTTCTCGGCGTGGTCGGCCCACGTCATCGCCTGCAGGCCGAGGTTGGCCCCGATCCAGCGCAGCGGCTCGGGTTCCCAGTTGCGCGAGCGGTGTCCGACCCAGGGCAGGGTGGTCAAGTCGCTTGACCTTTCCGTGATCAGGTCGGCGAGGGTGCGGCCGGCGAGGTTGGTCGTCGAGACGCCGTCGCCGACGTACCCGCCGGCCCGGGCGAGACCGGTCGCGCGGTCGAGCCCGACCGACGCGTGCCAGTCGCGGGCGATGCCGAGCGGACCGCCCCAGCGGTGCGTGAACCGCGTCGTCGCGAGCACGGGGAACAGCTCGCGCACGGTTGCCTCGAGCGCGGCGAAGACCGCCGGTACCCGGTCGTACTCGGATCGGATGCGCGAGCCGAGGTGGTACGGCGCCCCTCGCCCGCCGAACACCAAGCGGCCGTCGGCACTGCGCTGGCCGTAGACGATGAGGTGGCGATGGTCGCTGAACGTCTCGCGCTCGCGCAGCCCGATCTCGTCCCACACCGAATCGGGCAGTGGCTCGGTGGCGACGATCAGCGAGTACACCGGCGCCAGCGCGCGCCGGGCGCCGCGCAGCCGGGCGGTGTAGCCCTCGGTCGCCCGCACGACGGTCGCGGCCCGGACGGTGCCGTGCGCGGTGCGCACGGCGTGCGGTTCGAGGCGGAGCGCCGGGGTGCGTTCGAAGATCCACGCGCCGCGGGCCTCGACCACCTCGGCCAGGCCGCGCACCAGCTTGGCCGGCTGCAGCGCCGCGCAGTGCGGCGTGAAACTCGCGCCGAGCACGTCGGTGGCGTTCACCCGCTTCCGGGCCTCGTCCGCGCCGAGCAGGGTGACGTCCAGGCCGAACTCGTCGGACTCGACCGCCTCGGCCCGGGCGCGCGCCAACTGGGCGGGAGAGCGGGCGAGCACCACCGTGCCGCCGCGGGCGATGTCGGCGTCGATGCCCTCGGCGGTAGCGACCCGCAGGACCTCGTCGATGGATGCTCGCATCGCGAGGTACTGCGCGGTCGCCGCAGCGTGACCCGCCTCGGCGGCGAGCGTCGCGATGCTCACCGGGAACAACGCGGAACACCAGCCGCCGTTACGGCCCGACGCGCCGAAGCCGGCGATCTCGCTCTCGACCAGGGCGATACGCAGGGACGGGTCGTGGGCCTGGAGGTAGTACGCCGTCCAGAGCCCGGTGTACCCCGCCCCGACGATCGCGACGTCGACGTCGAGATCCCCGGTCAGGGCCGCGCGGGGCGTGATCGAGCCGGGCAGCTGGTCGAACCAGAGCGACAGCTGCCGGTAGTCGGTCATCGATCCCTCCGAACGTGCGGTTGCGGGACGCTCGGCCCAGACGACGTCCGCCGCTCCTCGTTCCGGTTGAGTGGCGAGTCCATGGTCGGGTGGCGAGTAGTTACTCGCCACCCACTCGAGTTACTCGCCACTCAACCCTTCGAGACGTGACGGGCTGGGTCAGGCGAGGACGTCCGCGAGGTCGACGGACTCGTAGCCGTGCGCCTCGGCGACCGGGGCGTTGGTCAGCCGGCCCTCGTGGGTGTTGAGGCCGAGCGCGAGCGCGGGGTCACGCCGCGACGCGTCGCGCCAGCCGCGGTCGGCCAGCTCGACGGCGTAGGGGAGCGTCACGTTGGTCAGCGCGTAGGTCGAGGTGTGCGGCACCGCGCCGGGCATGTTGGCCACGCAGTAGAAGACCGAGTTGTGCACCTGGTAGGTCGGCTCGGCGTGGGTGGTCGGGCGCGAGTCCTCGAAGCAGCCGCCCTGGTCGATCGAGATGTCGACGAGCACCGAGCCCGGCTTCATCCGCGAGACGAGCTCGTTGCTGATCAGAGTCGGCGCCTTCGCGCCCGGGATCAGCACGGCACCGATGACCAGGTCGGCGTCGAGCACGGCCCGCTCGACCTCGTAGGCGTTGGAGGCGACGGTCTGGCAGTGGCCCTGGTAGATCGCGTCCATCTGGCGCAGGCGGGCGACATTCTTGTCGAGCAGCAGCACCTCGGCCTGCATGCCGAGCGCGATGGCCGCGGCGTTCTGGCCCGAGACGCCGGCGCCGATGACGACGACCTTCGCGGCGTAGACACCGGGCACACCGCCCATGAGGGTGCCGCGGCCGCCGCCCTGGCGCATGAGGTGGTAGGAGCCGACCTGCGGGGCGAGGCGGCCGGCGACCTCGGACATCGGGGCCAGCAGCGGCAGCGAGTTGTCCGCGAGCTGCACGGTCTCGTAGGCGATGCCGGTCGTGCCGGCCGAGAGCAGCGCGTCGGTGCAGGCCTTGTCGGCGGCGAGGTGCAGGTAGGTGAACAGCACCTGGTCCTTGCGCATGCGGTGGTACTCCTCCGCGATGGGCTCCTTGACCTTGAGCACCATGTCCGCGCTGCCCCATACGTCGTCGGCCGTGTCGAGGATCTTCGCGCCGGCGGCGACGAAGTCGGCGTCCTGGATCGCCGAACCCACGCCGGCCTCGCGCTCGATGACGACCTCGTGGCCGTGACGGGTGAGCTCGTGGACCCCGGCCGGGGTGATCGCGACCCGGAACTCGTTGTTCTTGACCTCGCGCGGGATGCCGACCTTCATCGCTGATCTCCTCGAATCGCTGACGTGAATACGACCCTCAGAATGAAGGATCGGCGCCGCGCTGCCTACCCGGTCGCACAAGATTCTGTAGGCTCGGCGCGTGGCCCGCAGAAATTCTCCGGAACCGGCCCGGTTCGCGCCGGCGTCGAACAATGTTCGGGACGAGCTGGACGGCACCGATCTGCGCCTGCTGCGCATCCTCGCCGACGACGCCCGGATCGCGAACAACGCCCTCGCCGAGCGGGTCGGCATCGCCCCGTCGACCTGCCTCGGCCGGGTCCGCGCGCTGCGCGAGCGGGGGGTGATCCGCGGCTACCACGCCGACATCGATCCGGCCGCGCTCGGGCGGCCCATCCAGGCCATGATCGCGGTGCGGCTGCAGTCGCACGCGCGCGGTCACATCCCGGACTTCATGGCCAAGATCGCCGACCTGCCCGAGGTGCTGAACGTCTTCTTCCTCGGCGGCGCCGACGACTTCCACGTGCACATCGCGGCGACCAGCACCGACAACCTGCGTGACTTCGTCGTCGTCAACCTCAGCGGCGACCCCGACGTCGCGCTGACCGAGACCAACCTGATCTTCGAGCACGTGCGCGCCGGGGTGGCGCACTGACCTACTTCTTCGTCGCGAACACCCCGGTCGGGAACGCCCCGGCGCCGAGGGCGGCCCGGCTGAGTTCCTTGCCGAGCTCGATCAGGCGGGCGAGCCGGTCGGCGCCGAGACGCAGCCACGGCTCCAGGGCCAGCCGGTCGGTCTCGGCCTCGATCGCGTCGCGCACGGCGACGCCGGCGGGCGTGAGGCCTTCGGAGTTGACCAGGCCGCGCGCGCGCAGGCCCTGCTCGGCCGCGGCCCACTCCTCGTCGGACCAGCCGCGGGTCGCCTTGGCCGCCTCGACGGTGAAGCCGCGCCCCGTGGCGGTATGGGTCACCAGGGCCTCGAGGCCGGTCAGACCGCCGGCCAGCAGGGCCACGACGTGGCCGTCGCCGCGGAACTCGCGCAGCAGCGAGATCGCGTGCCACAGGGCCAGGTGCGGTGCCTCGGGCCAGTCGAGGTCGGCATGCGCCGCGAACAGCGGGCGCCCCCCGACCGGCAGGCCCTCGGTCGCGACGCGGGTGAGTTCGGCCGCCTCGAAGACCGCGGCCCCGTTCGCCGTCTCGTCGCCGAGCAGGCGCTGGTAGGCGCGATCGACGGCCCGGAACCGTGCGGCCACGACGTCCTCGGCCGAGGCGAGCGTCCAGGCCCGCGGGATGTGTCGCCGGATCAGCGCCGGGTTGAAGTTGTAGAAGGTCGCGGCCACGACCCCCGGCGAGACCGGGCCCATCGGCGCCGACCGGCTGGCGAAGTAACACATCCGCCCCGGCCGCAGCCCGACCCCGGTCAGCTCCTCCTCGGCCTCGGGTGCGAAGTAGATCAGCGAGTGGAGCGAGTCGAGGGCGCGGTGGGCCCGCGCGGCGTCGGCGGCAGTGAGGTATGTGGGCATGCGGTCACGCTATCGGGCGAAGAGGCCGGCGCCGACGGACGGGACGCGGGGCCTCACCACCTCACGAGCGGCGCCGCGGCGAGCGGCCCGGGGCCTGCAACCCGGCCTCCGGCACGGGCAACGGCGCCTGCAGGGTGAGCACTCTGTCGCCGAGCTCGCGGGTCCAGTTCAACCCCGTCTCCTCCAGCATCGTCAGCATCTGCGTGTTCTCGGCCAGCACGGTTGCGACCACCTTCTGGAAGCCGAGCCGCTGGGCGAGCTCCAGCATGTGGCGGAGCAACCGGGTACCGATGCCGCGGCCTTGGTAGGCGTCCTCGACGATCTCCGCGAGCTCGGCCGCGTGCGCGTCGCCGGGGCCGTCGGGGAAGACATTGCCCAGTGCCACGATCGAGCCGTCCTCGTTCATGACGACGAGGGTGGCGCCCCGGTGGCCGCCCGCGAGCCGGCGCAGGCTGAGGTCGCGCCACTCGCCGACCCCGGTGAGGTAGCGCCGGTAGCGGGTCCGTTCGGAGCAGCGTTCGTGCATGGCCGCGACCGCGTCGGCGTCCTCGGGACGGCCCAACCGGATCCACACCGTGCCGTCGCCCGTCATCGGCTCGACCCAGCCGAGCGCGTCGGCGTCACCATTGCTGCTGGCGATCGCCGTGGCAAGGCGCAGCAGCGCCGATGCCCGGGTCTGCTCCGCCCGGGCGAACGGGGCCCAGTCGCGGTGGAGCACCACGTGGCGGTCCGGGGTCCACTGCAGCCGCAGGACGCCGGCCGCGTCGTCCTCGCCCTCGATCGCGTCCGTCACCTCGAAACGGTCCGCCTCCACCAGGGCAGCCGCGGCCAGTGGCGCCGACCCCGGGTTGGTGACCAGCTCGGCGGCGCCGTCGAGCACCCGCGTCGGCATGTCGAGGCCGTCGTCCACGGAGCCCTCCGTGATGTGACCGTTGCCGCCCGCCGCCATGGCCGCCGCCAGCACCGTCTCCGCGGTGACCCTCTCCGGCACGGTCACGGCCAGATCGATCGTGCGGATGCCGTCGCCGGCGGCGAGCACAGCGCTCGCCACCACGTACGCGTGCACGGTGCTCAGCGCCCGGACGAGCAGGGCCTGGCCGCCCGGGCGGTCCGATATGTCGATGCGCAACCGCCACGGCTTGCGGGGTTCGTCCTGGGCCGCCAGGAGCAGCTTCGCCGGCGCGACGGCCACACCGATCCGGGCCATCAACGCATTCCAGTCCGTGCGCCGCGGCCGCCGGGACACCGGGGCCACCACTGCGAGGCCGACGGACAGGGCCAGCATGAGGTGGACGAGGGCGGCGTCGTCGACCGCGTCGTCGAGGCCGCCGGACCGGCGGGCCTGTTCGACGACCGTCGCCATGTTTGTGCAGCGCTTGTCCAGCCGCGCCGACTCCAGGGCGCGGACGGCGTCGTCCCGGTGGGCGCGGATCAGCGCCTCGAGCTCGAGGACGCCGTAGCCGAACTCCGGCGCGGCGAAGATCTGGGCCGCCGCGTCGACGAGCACGGCCAAGGGCGGGGTCGCTTCGGGGTCGGCCGCTGCGGACGCGACGCGATCGGCGGCTTCGGACGTCAGCTTGGTGGCGATCACCAACGCGAACAGCTGCTCGCGCGCGCCGGTGAGTCGACGTACCGTTCGCGCCGACACGCCGGCTCGCTCGGCCACCATCGTCAACTTGGTGCCGCCGTAGCCGTTCTCGGCGAACAGCTCCGCGGCCACGTCCACGATCCGCTGCCGCAGGTCCTCGCTCCGGGTCACGTGGTCAGCCTCGCGACCGAGCGTCGTACATCGAGTCGAGCAGCGATGCGTACTTCGTCTCCATCGCCTTGCGCTTGACCTTCATGCTCGGCGTCAACTCGCCGTCCTCGACGGACAGGTCGTGGTCGAGGATTCGGAAATCCTTGATCGTCTCCCAGCGGTTCAACCGGGCGTTGAGCTCGTCGATGCTGGACTGCACGTAGGCGTGCACGGCCGGGTCCGCGGCGAGTGACGGGTAGTCGACCGCCGTCAGCCCCTGCGCCCGCCCCCATTGGGCCAGCGCCTCGGGGTCCAGGGTGATCAGCGCGGTCGCGTAGTTGCGCCGGTCGGCGTGCACCAGCATCTGGCTCGCGAGCGGGCAGACCGCCTTGAACATGACCTCGATCGCCTGCGGCGAGATGTACTTCCCGCCGGAGGTCTTGATCAGGTCCTTCTTGCGGTCGGTGACCCGGAGCCGGCCCGCATCGTCGATCTCACCGATGTCACCGGTGGCCAGCCAGCCGTCGGCGGCCAGCACCTCGCCCGTCACGCCGGGCAGGTTGTGGTACCCGCGCATCACGAGAGGGCCCCGGATCAGGATCTCTCCGTCGGCCGCCAGCCTGATCTCCGAACCGACCAGCGGCGGACCGACGACCCCGAACACCGGCGCCTCCGGGCTGCCGATGCACGCCCCACCGCCGGTCTCGGTCAGCGCGTAGCCCTCGATCACCACCATCCCGGCGGCATGGAACCACGCAGCGATGTCCGGCGACAGCGGAGCGCTGCCCGAGACCAGGAACCGGATCCGGCCGCCCAGCCGGGCCCGCACCTTCGACAGCACCAACCGATCGGCCAGCGCGAACTGGACCCGCTTGAGCGGGCTCGGGCGCCTGCCCTCGACCCGGGCCCGGGACACCTGACCGCCGACGCCGAAGGCCCACGTGAACAGCTGCAGCTTGACCCCACCCTCTTCCTGGACGGTCTGCACGACCTTCGCGTGCACCTTCTCGAAGATCCGGGGCGGGCCCGCCATGAAGGTCGGCCGGAGCACCGCGAGGTTGTCGACGATCCGGTCGATCCGCCCGTCGACCGCCGTGGCGAATCCGATCTGCAGCTGCACCGCCGCGAGCATCTTGCCGAACGAGTGCGACAGCGGCAGCCACAGGTAATGGAAGTCGTCCGGGCGCAGGATCCCGATTGCCTCGGCCCCGGCGCCGAGGTAGGTCCAGCACCGGTGCGGCAGTTCGACGCCCTTCGGCCGGCCGGTCGTCCCCGACGTGTAGATCAGCGTGGCCAGCTGCTCGGGCTGGATCGCCGCCACGGCCTCGTCGACGGAGGTCGGGTTCTCGACGAGGTGTCGGGCGCCGAGCGCCTGCAGGTCGGCCAGACTCAGCACCCACTCCCCGTCGGGCTGACCGTCGAAGGTGATCACACGGATCAGGTCGGGCAGGCGGTCGCGCTCGGCTCGCAGCTTGGCGACCTGCACGTCGTCCTCGGCGAAGACGACCCGGGTGTCGCTGTCGGCGAGGATGTAGGCGACGTCGTCCGCCGCCGTCGAGGGGTACACGGCGGTCGTCGCGGCCCCGGCGCACATGATCGCGAGGTCGGCGTAGAGCCACTCGATGCGGGTGGCCGAGGCGATGGCGACGCGCTGCTCCGGTTGGATGCCCAGCGCCAGCAGGCCAGCGGCCGTCGTCCTGACGGTCTCCGCGGTGCGGGCCCAGGTGATCGAGGTCCACCCGTCGCCGGTGGGATACCGGTACGCCTCGGCGTGCGGGGTGGCGGCCACCCGGTCGTAGAACATCCGGGCGACCGAGAGCTTCGGCGTCGGGTAGCCGGTGGTGTCGGTGGACCCACTGGTCGTCGCACCCATGACGCCTCCCCCCGGGCGTGCGGCCGGCGCTCCGGGCACACGCTCGACGCTAGCGATTTCACCGGCACACCGAGCAGGCCCCACGACCGCCCGGGGAGAACTCAATGGCCCTTGACAAGCCCGGCCTGGCGCGTCAGCTGCTGTAGATGGATTCGATCTCCTCCGCGAACTCCTGCAGCACTGCGTAGCGACGCACCTTGAGGGTGGGCGTCAGCTGGCCGCCGTCCTCGGTGAAGTCGTCGCCGAGAATGCGGAACTTGCGGATCGACTCCGGTCGCGAGACGGCCTTGTTCGCCTCGTCCACGGCCTTCTGGACGTCGCTGATCAGCTCGGGGTCGCCGCTCAGGTCAGCCACGCTGCGCTCAGCGGGCTTGTGGTGGTCGGTCTTCCACTGGTCGAACGCCTCGGGGTCGAGGGTGACGAGGGCGGCGATGTAGGGCTGGTTGTCGCCGACGACCAGGCTCTGGCTGATCAGCCAGTCGCTGCGGAGTCG
Organism: Jatrophihabitans sp.; assembly: GCF_036000465.1. Taxonomy (GTDB): domain Bacteria; phylum Actinomycetota; class Actinomycetes; order Mycobacteriales; family Jatrophihabitantaceae; genus Jatrophihabitans. The sequence goes on from NZ_DASYFV010000006.1 coordinate 154,649, forward strand.
GTCCTCGAGCACCGCCGGTGCCACGTTCTTGCCCGCGGAGGTGATGATCAGATCCTTCTTGCGCCCGGTGATCGCGAGGAACCCGTCCTCGTCGAGGGCTCCGATGTCTCCGGTGTGCAGCCAACCGCCCTCGTCGATCATCTCGTCGGTGGCGGACTTGTTGTTCCAGTACCCCTGGAACACGACGTGTCCTTTGACGAGCACCTCACCGTCGGGGGCGATGCGGATCGTGCAACCGGGGATGGGTCGTCCCACTGTGCCGATCTTCTGCGCGTCCGGGGTGTTCGAGTTCGTCGCCGGGCTGGTCTCGGTCAGGCCGTAGGCCTCGAGGACGTTGATGCCGGCGCCGCGGAAGAAGTGACCCAGGCGGGGCCCCAGCGGCGCGGCGGCGCTCCACGCGTACTGCACGTGGCCGCCGAGCGCGGCCCGGACCTTCGCGTAGACGAGACGGTCGAAGAGGGCGTGCTTGAGGCGCAGGAGGATGCCGGGGCCACCGGAGTCCAGCGCCTGGCTGTAGTCGATGGCGGTCCTCGCAGCCGCGGCGAAGATCTTGGCGTGGCCCTCGGCGGCAGCCTTGTGCTCGGCGCTGTTGTAGGCCTTCTCCCACAGCCGGGGCACCGACAGCACCGCCGTGGGCTGGAACGCGGGCAGCTGGGCGATCGCGTCCTGCATGTCGACCAACCCGAGCACCGTGCGGGAGTGCAGCGCGCCGTACTGGATGACCTGCGCGTAGCTGTGCGCCAGGGGGAGGAACAGCAGGGTCGAGTGGTTCTCGTTGAAGACCTTCTCGAAGCCGTCGTTCTGCATGCAGTTGTAGGCGTTGGCGACGACGTTGCCGTGCGTGAGCATGCAGCCCTTGGGGCGCCCGGTCGTGCCGGACGTGTACACGATCTCGGCGAGGTCAGCTGCACCACGGGTCGTCCGCCGCTGGGAGACCTCGTCGGGGCTGACGTCCGCGCCGAGACGTTCGAGCTCGGCGAGTCCACCGTCCGCCATCACCCAGGCGGGTCCGAGCGCAGGCAGGTTCACCCGCGCCTGGGCCACCATCCGGGCGTGCGCGCCCGTCTCGACGACGACGGCGGTGGCGCCGGAGTCGCCGAGGATCCACTCGACCTGTTCCAGCGAAGACGTCGGGTAGATCGGGACGGTGATACCGCCGGCGGACAGGATCGCGTAGTCGACGAGCGTCCACTCGAAGCGCGTCCGGGACATGAGGGCCACGCGGTCACCCGGCGAGACACCGGCCCCGATCAGTCCCGCAGCCAGCGCGCTCACCTGGTGGGTGAACTCACGCCAGGTGACGGGGACCCACTGGCCGTCGACCAGCCGCCTCAGCCCGACGCCGTCCGGCCAGGTTCGCGCGTGGTCGAACACGTCCTGGGTGATGTTGTCGCCCGGCTTCACGTCATAGGCAATCGGTACCGAATACTCGCGCATCGGACACACCCCCTCACCGCCGACGCTAGGCCCGGCGATCGGGTGGCCCCAGAGCCGAACAGCCCGTTCGGGGCCTGACGGCTTCCCGAGGCCGGTCGCGGTCGTTCGGCCCGAGCCGGGGCCCGGACCTGGGGGAGGGCCTTCGACCGGGTGCGGGTTGCTCCGCCCGGCCCAGGCGGCCGGATCCGTCCCGCCGTGGGTCGTCAGGCGGCCCGGACATCACCCCAGGTGGGCCGTCCCGTTCGCCGAGGTCAGGGCCAGGCCGAGCCGGTGCCCGGACAGCCAGGCCGCCTCGACCCGGGGCGAGCCCTCGGGGCACCACGAGTCGCCGCAGACGGCCACGCGCCGCCCACCGATCTCGGTGAGTTCGAACGGCGCGTCGTGGGTCGCGGCCGGCTTGGCGAACGTCCAGCGATGGGCGTGGGTCCACTGCGGCGCCGTGTCGACGCCGGCCACCCGCGCCAGCGCGGCGAGGGCGGGTACGACGGCGGTGTCGGGGTTGTCGAGGTGTTGCCGGGCGCGCTGCGGAGTGGTGTGCAGGACGAGCACGTGGGCGCCGTCGCCCCGGCGCGATCCGTCGTCGGCGACGAAGGCGAGGTCGTCGTCGTCGTTGACGAAGGCGGCGTCGAAGTCCCACTCACGCCGCGACCAGCCGGCCGCGACGGCGACGACGGGGTCGTAGCCGACCCAGTCGACGGCGTCGCCGGCCAGCCGCTGCGCCTGGGGGTCGGGCATCGCGAGCACCACGACGTCGTGGTCGAGTTCGTCCAGCGAGACGACCTCACGACCGACCGTGACCTCGTCGAGCATCGTCCGGACGAGGGAGCGGAGCCCGTCGGGTGCGGCCCAGCGCATCGGTCCGCTGCTCGAGCTGCGCGCGGCATCGTTGAGCACGCCGAGCGTGTCGGTCCATTCGCGGGCGAGCCCGGCGGCCGACCACTGCGACACGACGTCGGCGAAGCCGTCGTCGGACACGGTGAAGTAGGCGGCCCCGAGGTCGACCCGGCGGCCGTGCAGGGTGGGCGCGGCGAGGCGACCTCCGGGCGCGCGACCGCGCTCGTAGAGGTCGACGCCGACACCGGCCGCGCGCAACACGCCCGCGCACGCCGCGCCGGACATCCCGGCGCCGATCACCGCCACTCGCGCAGATCCCATGGCGCCACCGTAGTGGCGCCCGGATCGGCCTACAGGCGGGTCCAGGCCTCGGTCAGGACCTCGCGCAGGATCTGCTCGATCTCGATGAACTCCGACGGCCCGATGATGAGCGGCGGCGCGAGCTGCACCACCGGGTCGCCGCGGTCGTCGGCCCGGCAGTACAGGCCGGCGTCGAAGAGTGCGCGGGACAGGAAGCCGCGCAGCAGCCGCTCGGACTCGTGCTCGTCGAACGTCTCCTTGGTGGCCTTGTCCTTGACCAGCTCGATCCCGTAGAAGTACCCGTCGCCGCGCACGTCACCGACGATCGGCAGGTCGGTCAGCTTCTCCAGCGTCGAGCGGAACAGACCCTCGTTGGCCAGGACGTTCTGCAGGATGCCCTCGTCCTCGAAGACGTCGAGATTCTTCATCGCGACCGCGGCCGAGACCGGGTGGCCGCCGAAGGTGTAGCCGTGCGGGAAGTAGTCGTCGCCGCGGTAGAACGGCTCGGCGATGCGGTCGCTGATGATGGCGGCGCCGATGGGGGAGTAGCCGCTGGTCAGGCCCTTGGCGCAGGTGATGATGTCGGGGACGTAGCCGTACTTCTCGCAGCCGAACATCGTGCCGAGCCGACCGAACGCGCAGATGACCTCGTCGGACACCATGAGCACGTCGTGCCTGTCGCAGATCTCGCGCAGCCGCTGGAAGTAACCGGGCGGCGGCGGGAAGCAGCCGCCGGAGTTCTGCACCGGCTCGACGAAGACGGCGGCCACGGTGTCCGGGCCCTCCATCTCGATCGCGCGCTCGATCTCGTCGGCGGCCCAGCGGCCGAACGCCTCGAGGTCGTCGCCGTGCTCCGGGGCGCGATAGAAGTTCGTGTTGGGCGCCTTGTGCGCGCCGGGCACGAGCGGCTCGAACCACTTCTTCGCGTCCGGGATGCCGGTGATCGACAGCGCGCCCTGCGGGGTGCCGTGGTAGGCGACGTAGCGGCTGATGACCTTGTGCTTCATCGGCTTGCCGACGAGCTTGTAGTACTGCTTGGCCAGCTTCCACGCGGTCTCGACGGCCTCACCGCCACCGGTGGTGAAGAAGACCTTGTTGAGGTCGCCGGGGGCGAGCGAGGCGAGGCGGTCGGCCAGCGCGATCGCCGGCGGGTGGGCGTAGGACCACAGCGGGAAGAACGCGAGCTCGCTGGCCTGCGTGTAGGCGGCCTCGGCGAGGTCCTTGCGGCCGTGCCCGGCCTGCACCACGAACAGCCCGGCCAGGCCGTCGATGTAGTCGCGCCCGTTGGAATCCCAGATGCGGGCGCCCTCGCCGCGCACGATGGTCGGCACCGGCGCCTCGTTGTAGCTCGACATCCGGGTGAAGTGCATCCACAGGTGCTCGCGCGCGTCGGCGGACAGCTGCTCGGTGTCGTGGCGGTGCGTGAACGGCTGGACTGGCGTGGTGGTCATCGTGTCTTCTCCAGGCAGGGAGCCCTCAGCGGGCGCCCCAGTTGTAGGTCTGCTTGACGAGCTTGAGGTAGAGGAACGACTCGGTGCGCACGACGCCGTCGATGGAGCGGATGCGCTCGTTGACGAGCCGCAGCAGGTGGGCGTCGTCCCGGACGACGACCTCGGCCAGCAGGTCGAACGAGCCGGCCGTGACGACGATGTAGTCGACCTCGTCGATCTGGGCCAGCTTGTCGGCGATCGCCTCGACGTCGCCCGTGGCCTGGATCGAGATCATGGCCTGGCGGGCGAAGCCGATCTGCATGGGATCGGTGACGGCGACGATCTGCATGACGCCGCCGTCGACCAGCTTCTGCACCCGCTGGCGGACGGCCGCCTCCGACAGCCCGACGGCCTTGCCGATCGTGGCGTACGGACGGCGACCGTCCTCCTGCAGCTGCTCGATGATGGCGCGCGAGACGTCGTCGAGCGGGTGAGGTCCGGGACTGCGCACAGTGGAACCTCCGCTCGACCGACTGACTGATTTCGTTGTTGATGGCGAAGATACCGACGATATCCGTCGCGATCAACTTGATATCACGCAGAAAACGCTACTTGATGAACTTGCCGCGCTCCTCCTCGACCCGGATGAGCCGCTGTCGGGTCTCCTCGTCCGGGACGACGAGGTCCTCCTCGGAATCGGGCAGGCTGAGCCCGACGCGCAGCGCCTCGTCCTCGACGACGAGCACCGGGGTGTCGCGATTGAGCGTGCGGCCCTCGAAGAAGTCGCGGTACCGGTGCTTCGTGGCGTACATAAGGATCACGCCGAGCAGCGTCGATCCGATGCCGAGGATGAAGGCCCAGCCGATCGTCCAGTGCGGCGGGAACGGGAAGCGCCAGATGACGTTGCTGTTCACCGGCTTCCAGTCCTGCACGATCGTCAGGATCAGGCCGCCGAAGAGCATCACGCCGCCCAGGAACGGGATCAGGCCCCGCAGCATGAAGTTCTTGAAGCCCTGCAGTTCCCGCCGGTAGTACCAGGCGCAGGCGAAGCCCGTGAGCCCGTAGTAGAACGCGATGAGCATGCCGATCGCGGTCACGGCGTCGGCGATGAGGCCGCCGCCGGAGTAGAAATTCATGGCCAGGTAGAGCAGGGCCGAAATGGCGCCCATCCAGATTGTCGAACTGGTCGGCGTGAGGTACCTGGGGTGGATCTTGGAGAAGGTGTTCGGGATCGACTTGTAGACGGCCATCGACAGGGTGGTGCGGGCCGTCGGCAGGATCGTGGTCTGCGTCGACGCGGCTGCCGAGGTGAGTACGAGAAGGATGAGCAGCTTGGCCATGACCGCACCGAAGCCGGTCGTGCCGAAGACGGAGTTGCCGACGACGCTGAGGATGTCGGTGGCGTTGTCGGGGTTGCCGAGTCCGATGCCCTTGACGCCGACACCCGCGAAGGACTGGGCGGCGAGGGTGACGATGACGTACGTGACCAGCAGCAGGACGGTGGAGATGACAGCCGCGTGGCCGGGGGTCTTCTCCCGCTCCTTGGTCTCCTCGTTCACCGACACCGCGCTGTCCCACCCCCAGTAGATGAACAGCATCAGGATGATGCCCTGCGCGAAGGTGTTGAGGTCGACGATGTGGAACGGGTTGAACCACGAGAGCGCCGGCTTGATCGCCGTACTCGGTGCGTTCGAGCCGTAGACCTTGACCAGGGCGGTGACGGCGAAGATGACCAGGACGATCACCTCGAGTGAGAGCAGAGCCTTCTGGATGTTGGCCGAGATCTCGATGCCGCGGTAGCAGATGTAGGTCATCAGGGCCATCCAGATCAACCCGACGAGCAGCACCCAGCCGCTCGCCGCGTTGTCACCGATGGTGTGGTTGCCGAACAGCAGGAAGACGTACTGGCCGGCCACCTGAGCGAGCGAGGCCATGACCAGGATGTCGGCGGCGATGATGCCCCAGCCACCCATCCAGCCCGACTTGGGGCCGAAGGCCTTGGTCGCCCAGGTGAAGGTCGTCCCGCAGTCGGGTTCGCGCTTGTTCAGCTGCTGGTAGCCGATCGAGACGAACAGGATCGGGACGAACGCGAGGATCACGATCGATGGTGATTGCAGCCCGACGAGGGCCACGATGTAGCCGAGCGTGGCGGCGAGGCTGTAGGCCGGTGCCGTGGAGGCCACGCCGATGACGACGCTGGACGCGAGTCCGAGTGCACCGGTCTTCAGGCCCTTCCCTCCGTCATCGGCCGAGCGGGACTGCGGTGGGTCGATCGTGGCGGTCATCAACTCTCCCTGACTCTGGGAAACCGTGGGGTCTGGTGCGTTTATCGCAGCATCACCCTGCCAATGCAAGTGTTTCCGCAGCGTGAACAGATGTTGGCCATGGAATTCGTTCCGCAAGTTCGTATAGTCGTCGGATGCGAATCCTCGTTCTCGGAGCCGGCGGGGTCGGTTCCGCCGCTGCCCGCATCCTCGCCCGCCGCCCTTTCCCCAGCCATGTCGTGATGGCCGACTACGACCCGGCGCGGGCCGAGGCCGCGGTGGCCGCGGTCGACGACCCGCGCTTCGTCGCGGCCGGCCTCGACGCATCGGACCAGGCCGCCATCGAGGCGCTGCTCAAGGCCGAGCAGATCGACGCCGTGCTCGGGGCCACCGACCCGCGCTTCACGATGCCGATCTTCCGGGCCGCGCTAGCGGCGAACATCCACTACCTCGACATGGCGATGTCGCTGTCCAAGCCGCATCCGTCCGAGCCGCATGCGTTGACCGGGCTCAAACTCGGGGACGAGCAGTTCGAACTCGCGGCCGAGTGGGAGGCGAGCGGCAAGCTGGCCCTCGTCGGCATCGGGGTCGAGCCCGGGCTCTCGGACGTGTTCGCGCGCTACGCGGCCGATCATCTGTTCAGCGAGATCGACGAGCTGGGCGTTCGTGACGGGGCGAACCTGGAGGTCGCGGGCTACGACTTCGCGCCGTCGTTCTCCATCTGGACGACCATCGAGGAGTGCCTGAACCCGCCGGTGATCTTCGAGAAGGACCGCGGCTGGTACACCACCCCGCCGTTCAGCGAGCCCGAGGTCTTCGACTTCCCCGAGGGCATCGGCCCGGTCGAGTGCGTGAACGTCGAGCACGAGGAAGTGCTGCTGATGCCGCGCTGGGTCGACGCCAAGCGGGTCACCTTCAAGTACGGCCTCGGCGACGAGTTCATCGGCGTGCTCATGACGCTGCACCTGCTCGGGCTCGACTCGACCGAGAAGGTGAAGGTCGGGGGCGTCGAGGTCGCCCCTCGCGACGTGGTCGCGGCCTGCCTGCCCGACCCCGCGACGCTGGGCGACAAGATGACCGGGAAGACCTGTGCCGGGCTGTGGGTGCGCGGCCTCGGCAAGGACGGCCGGCCGCGCTCGACCTACCTCTATCACGTGGTGGACAACGAGTGGTCCATGCGCGAGTACGGCGCCCAGGCCGTCGTCTGGCAGACCGCGGTGAACCCGGTCGTCGCCCTCGAGCTCATCGCCACCGGCGTCTGGACCGGCGCCGGCGTGCTCGGCCCGGAAGCGCTCGATGCGGTGCCGTTCCTCGATCTGCTGGCCGGCGAGTACGCGTCGCCGTGGGGTCAGCAGGAGCTCGACGCGTAGGGGTGGCGGCCCTCAGTCGTTCTCGACGACGAAGTCCCAGCTGACGATCGGTGCGCCTCCGCTCGGCGACCAGTAGAGCCGTCCCTCGCCGGTGGGCATCGCGGCGGTGAGCTGGAACGTGACGGTCCGGCCGGACGGCACCGCCCCGGGCGGTGCCGGCTCGTGCGCGACCGGGCCCGGGTGGAAGCGGCGGCCGAGTTGGTCGCGGATCGTGAAGTCGGCCAGGCGGACGGGGACGTCACCCGTCGCCCGGGCGAGCGAGATGTCGAAGGTCGCGGTCACCTGTGGCGGCGGCGGTGCGACGAACGGGGGCACGTGCGGGCCCGTGACGGTGGCCAGGACGCCGCCGGCGGGCAGCGCGACCCGGACGCCGACGCCCTGCACGGCCAGCTGCGGATGTGCGGCCGAGGCGGTGACGACCCGGTCGACCGGCGCGGCGGAACCGGGCAGGAACGCCGGCGGGCTGCGGAAACCCAGCGGCGGCTCGGACGGGCGGGACGCCCCGCGTGACGTGCCGCAGGCGGTCAGCAAGCAGGCGAGCAGGACGGCGCCCAGGCAGCTGATGCCGGGGCGCTGTCCAGCGCGACAACGAGATGTCACAGAGCTGTTCCGGCCTACCGGCCGTCGTCGAACCCGCCGCGGCCGCGCCCGCGCACGTTGGTGAACACGTCCAGACCGAAGGTCCGCAGATCGGGCTGGGCGGCGAAGCCCAGGTGCCCGCGCCCGTCCAGGCCCCGGGAGACCGACCCGGCACCGGCCGGGATCTCGTCGTGCTGGTCGCCCTTCGCGACCTGGAACAGGTCCTCCATCGTGCGCAGCCAGCTGTAGTGGTTGTAGCTGACCGACGACACCGTGCCGGGCTTGATCAGCGGGCTGATCAGGACGCTGCCGGTGTCACCGCCGCCCGGGGTCTCGATCGTCGAGGAGAACAGCGGGTCGGTCGCGGACGTCTCGGCCGCGAGCGTCACGCTCGGCACGTCACCGGTCAACGCGGCGGCGCTGTTCGTGGTGCAGTCGACGACCTGGAAGGACCCGACGTACGCCTTGTCGGCCGGGTTGCTCGCGGGCTTGACCGGGGCGGAGGTGCTCCCCGTGTCGAAGCGGGGGCCGGCGTCGGTCACCGGGCCGACGCAGGCGTTGGCCGGGATGCCGGTGCCGGTGATCGATCGGCCGGCGTCGGGGGCGGTGACGTTCGGGTCGATGATCGTGTTGGTGCCGGTGATGCCGCCGACTCCGACCGAGTCGGTGCGCGCACCCGGCGTCAGGTTCCCGCCGCCCCGGAGATACATCGGGTCGTTGACCGGGTCGCCCGTCAGCGCGGCCGGTCGATCGATGAAGGCACTGTCACCGGGGCCGGGGTACACCTGGTTGCCGTTCGCGTCCTGCAGCAGCGGCGTGTTCGGGCCGGTCGGCTCGAACGCCCGGCTGACCGGGCCGTGGCGGGTGTCGAAGCTCTCGCCCGCGGCGTCGGACCGCGCGTAGCCGGCGGCGGTCGCCGGGGTCGACACGCCGGCGGTGCTGCCGGGGTTGTTCGCGTCGTTGAAACTCGAGTTCGCGAAGGGCGGGTTGGCCTCGTCGAAGGTGACGTCGATCAGGCCGCCGTCGCGGAACGCGGCCGACTGCTCGATCAGCGGGATGTAGTACTTCAGGAACAGATCCGAGGCGTACAGGCCGCCGGTGTAGTTGGTCGGCGTGGTGGCCTCGGGCTGGTAGGCCGCCTTGCCGGTCGGCGCGTAGACCGGCTTGCCCGTGTTGTCGAAGGCGCCGGAGAGGTTGTTGCCGGCGCAGACCGCGTCGTGGGCGTCGGAGCAGTTGTTCGGGGTGATCCAGCTGAAGGCCGGCGTGGTGGCCTCGCTCTGCAGGTCGTGCACCAGCCCGCCCGTGTTGCTGTCCAGGTTGGCGATCTGGGACGAGGAGCAGTCGGCCGGGTTGCTCAGCAGCGACTCGAACCAGGGGAACGGGAAGTGCTTGGGCACGTACTGGTCGGTGGCGTTGGCGCCGCCGGGATTAGTCACGCCGGCACCGCTCGGGTCGCCCGGGCCGCCGCACTTGTTCACCGCGTGCGCGGGGCCGGTGGCGTCCGGGTTGCCGAGGTCCTGCGCGTAGCCCTTCCAGCTCACGCCGGCGGCGTCGAACTGGTTGAACAGGGTCGGCACGGCCGCCGGGTAGACGCAGCCGGTGCCGCCGTGCGCCCCCTCGTTGGCGCCGCCGGGCACCGGGTTGGCGTACGGGGCGCCGGTCTCGGCGAACTGGCCGCGGTCGGTGGTGGGGCCGTCCTGGCGGGCCGTGTCGGAGATGACCGAACCCTGCTGGTCGGCGTACACCGGGCAGTCGTTCTGGTCGGCCGGCGCCGGTCCCTGGCCGCTGACCATCGACGTGTAGTTGTCCAGCGAGAAGTGGCCGGTGCCGTAGTACTTCGTCAGCAGGGCGCCCTGCGAGGGCAGCGTCTTCCAGAGGTAGCTGTTCTGGTTGAGACCGGTGAAGGTCGCGTCGTAGGACTTGTTCTCGAGAATGATCAACCAGACGTGTTTCACCGCCCCGACCGGCGTGCCGCTGGCGGTGAGGGTGATGTGGCCGGGCCGGCTCGGGTGGTCCGAGGGGGAGGCCGAGGCCGGCAGGGTCGAGGCGAGCGAGGCCGCCGTCGCAATGCCGGCGAGGCCGGCCAGGATCTTCGCGCCGCGAGAGCGAGTACGTAGTGTCGTCACAGCGATCGACGCTAGGACCACAAGAGGCCGGCCCCGGCGAACGACCGGTGTCGAATGCGCCAATTCTGCAGGTTGGCCGGGGAACGGGAGATGAACGTCAGGATCCGGCTCGCGCCGGGCAGGCTTGACCACGGGACGACCGCAGGGCGCGAACCTACGCTAACGTAGGCGTAGGTTCGCCGGGGCCGGAAGCGAGGACGACATGACCGCACTGGAAGCACGCGACACCGCCGAGGGCGTCAACGCCCGACTGCTGCACGAGCTCGAACCGGTGGTCGCCGAGAACCTCGAACGTCACCTGAAGGTGGCCAAGACGTGGCACCCGCACGACTACGTGCCGTGGAGCCGGGGCCGCGACTTCGCGTTCCTCGGCGGCGAGGACTGGCGGCCGGAGGATTCACCGCTGGACCCGGCGGCGCAGGTGGCGATGACCACCAACCTGCTCACCGAGGACAACCTGCCCTCGTACCACCGCGAGATCGCGACCCGGTTCGGTCGCGACGGCGCCTGGGGCGAGTGGGTCGGACGCTGGACCGCCGAGGAGGGCCGCCACGGCATCGCCCTGCGTGACTACCTCGTGGTCACCCGCGGCGTCGACCCGGTGGAGCTGGAGAACCTGCGCATGCTGCACATGTCGGCCGGCTACGACTCCGGCGACAAGACCGCGCTCGAGGCCGTCACCTACGTCTCGTTCCAGGAGCTCGCGACCCGGGTCTCGCACCGCAACACCGGCGCCGCCACCGGCTGCCCGCTGGCCGAGCAGCTGCTCACCCGCGTCGCCGCCGACGAGAACCTGCACATGGTCTTCTACCGCAACATCGTGGCCGCGGCGCTCGAGATCGAGCCGGACGCGACTATGAAGGCGATCCGCGACGAGGTCGTCGGCTTCCAGATGCCGGGCCAGGGCATGCCCAACTTCCTGCGCAACTCGGCGACCATCGCCAAGGCCGGCATCTACGACCTGCGGCTGCACCACGACGACGTCATCGCGCCGGTGTTGCGCTTCTGGAAGATCTTCAGCCGCGAGGACTTCGGTCCGGTGGGGGAGCAGGCCCGCGAGGAGCTCTCCGCTTTCCTGTCCGATCTGGACGAGCAGGCGACGCGCTTCGTCGAGAAGCGCGAGAAGCAGCGGGAACGGGCCGCCGCGAGGGCGGCCGGCTGACCTACTGCCGCCAGGCGTTCTTGCGCCGGGTGCGGTCCCACAGCAGCGCGACGACGAGGCCGCCGGCGACGAGGCCGAGGAAGAGCGTGCCCTGCCCGTTGTAGTGCGACGGCAGCATCATGAGCACCAGGATGATCGCGACGACCCAGCCGGCCACGCGCGCGGCGCGGCCCCACTCGCCGTGCCAGCCCCAGTCGGTCGGGTGCTCCTCCGGGTGGTCGTGCTTGTAGTCGTCGGGCAGGCTGAGGTCGGGCTGCTCGCTGTTGCGGTTGAGGGCCACCACTTGCTCCTGTCTGGCGATCACCGTCGTCACCGGCGATGGGGTTGCCTCATTCTGGCATCCCGTCCTCCCGATACCGTGAGGGCATGCGCATCACCGGTCTCGGCCACGCCAGTGTGTACCTCGAAACGGCGGCCGGATCCGTCCTGACGGACCCGTGGGTCAACCCCGCGTACTTCGGATCCTGGTTCCCGTTCCCCGACAACTCCCAGCTCGACTGGGACACCTTCGGCAAGGCCGACTACCTGTTCGTGTCGCACCTGCACCGCGACCACTTCGACCCCGAGCACCTGAAGAAGCACGTGTCGAAGAAGGCCACCGTGCTGCTGCCCGAGTTCCCGACGTCCGAGCTCGAGGACGCGCTGCGCGACTGCGGGTTCACCTCGTTCGTCACGCCCCGCTCGGGCGACGTCGTGTCACTCGACGGGCTCGACATCATGATCCAGGCGCTCACCTCGCCGACGGACGGCCCGATCGGCGACTCGGCGCTGTGGCTGTCCGACGGCCGCTACCGGGTGCTCAACCAGAACGACGCGCGCCCGTCCGAGCTCGACGCGTTCCGCGAGCTCGGCCCGGTCGACGGTTACCTCATCCAATTCTCCGGCGCGATCTGGTTCCCGATGGTCTACGAGCTGCCGGCGCGGGCGAAGCAGGCGCTGGGGCTGACGAAGCGCGAGCGCCAGTTCGACCGCACGCTGCGCTACATCGACGAGCTGGGCGCCAAGTTCGTGTTCCCGACCGCCGGGCCGCCCTGCTTCCTCGACGAGGAGCTGTGGGGCTTCAACGACATCTTCGGCGACGAGTCGAACATCTTCCCCGACCAGCTCGTCTACCTCGACTACCTGGAATCGAAGGGGCACGACGAGGGCCGGTTGCTGCTGCCCGGCTCGGTGGCGACCCTGGACGCCGAGGGCTGCCCGGTCGAGCACCCTTACGACCCGGCGACGATCTACGCCTCGAACGAGGCCAAGACCGCCTACCTGCGGGAGATGCAGACGCGGCGGATGCCCGAGGTCGAGGCGGCGAAGGCCGGGTGGGCCCATCCCGAGATCGACATCCTGGCCGAGATCACCGAGTGGTTCGCGCCGCTGCTGGCCGAGGCCGACCACATCGCCGGCGGCATCGACGGCGGCGTGCGCTTCACCTGCGAGGACGCCGAGCGCGGCGACGTCGACATCCTCATCGACTTCGTCGCCCGCGAGGTGCGGGCCTACGCCGACGAGAAGGTGCGCTACCGCTTCCGTACCCGGCGGGCCTACCTCGAGCAGCTGATCGCCGAGCACGAGATCGACTGGGTCAACTCGCTGTTCCTGTCCTGCCGGTTCTCGGCGCAGCGCATCGGCCCGTACAACGAGTTCGTCTACGTGTTCTTCAAGTGCCTGTCCGAGGAGCGGCTGAACTACGCCGAGGGCTGGTTCGCCGAGCAGAACGCGGCCGAGGCGTCGGAGACGATCACGCTCGACGGTTGGGACATGCAGCGCCGTTGCCCACACCTCAAGGCCGACCTGTCGCGCTTCGGCACGATCGACGACGGCGTGATGACGTGCCAGATGCACGGCTGGAAGTGGCGGCTGTCCGACGGCAAGTGCCTGTCGTCGGTCGGGCACGACCTGCGCTGCGCGCCGCAGGGTCAGCCGGTGCCGGGCATGGGGCCGGTCGCGCACGATCCGCACTCGGACCACCACGACGAGGAATCAGTCGGCAACTGAGAACTGCGCGCCGGGCAGTCGCCGGCGCATGACCTCGACGGCGTCGGGGTTTCGGTCGATCAGCACGAAGCGACGGTCGAGGGCGCGCGCCACCGCGCCGGTGGTGCCGCTGCCGGCGAAGAAGTCGAGCACCCGGTCGCCGGGCCGTGACGACGCCTGCACCACGCGGCGCAGGATGCCCTCGGGCTTCTGGTTCGGATAGCCGGTCTTCTCGGCGCCGTTGGTCGGGACGATGGTGTGCCACCAGACGTCGGTCGGCAGCTTGCCCCGCGCCGCCTTCTCCGGGCCGACGAGGCCGGGGGCGAGGTAGGGGATCCGCTCGACGGCGTCCTGGTCGAAGAAGTGCGCGCCCGGCGTCCGGACGTAGACGAAGATCGTGTCGTGCTTGGCCGGCCACCGATCGCGGGCGCGCCCGCCGAAGTCGTAGGCCCAGATCAGCTCGTTGAGAAACGCGTCCGGCCCGAAGACGTCGTCGAGCAGCAGCTTCACCGAGTGGGCCTGCCGGTAGTCGATGTGCAGGTAGAACGTGCCGCTCGGCGTCAGCAGGCGGCGGGTCTCGAGCAGCAGCGGCTCGAGCATGCCGAGGTAGTCGTCGTGCACGTCGAGATAGCCGTGCCGCGACACCTCGGTCGTCGTGTACCGCTGCCCCTGGAAGCCGGTGCGGTCGCCCTCGGCGTCGCGGAAGGTGCGGATCGTGCGGCGCTGCTGCACCCGGCCGGTGTTGAACGGCGGGTCGATGTAGATCAGCTGGAACGACGCGTCGGGCAGCGTCGGCAGCACGCGCGCGCAGTCGCCGTGCACGACGAGGTCGGCGTCGCCGTTCGGATCGATCATGTAGGGCCGGGGGGATTCGAACCCCCACTGTCACGGACCTAAACCGTGTGCCTCCTGCCAGTTGGGCTACGGCCCCAGAAGTCGCCAGCCTAACGACCCGTCGCCCCCCTCCGTTGAGTGGCGAGTTCGCGCGCTGAGTGGCGCGGCCCTACTCGCCACTCAACGAGCGGACTCGCCACTCAACGGGGTGGGGTGGCGGCGCAGGTGATGCAGAGCGGAGCGGCCGGGCGGGCGTCGAGGCGCTCGGCCCCGATCGGGCGGCCGCACCGGATGCAGGTGCCGTAGGTGCCGTCCGCGACGCGGGCCAGCGCGCCGTCGATCTCCTCGAGCTGGGCTGTCGCCGAGTCGAGCAGCGCTTGGGCCTGGGCCCGCTCGAGCCCGATCGTCGCGCCCTCGGGGTCGTGCTCGTCGTCGCCGGTCGTCGACGATGCCGACTCGAGCACGTCGGCCAGTTCGGCACGCAGGGCGGCCGCGCGCTGCTGCTCCTCGTCGCGCAGGGCGGTGAGCCGGTCGGCGGGGTCAGGCATCGAGACCGAGATCCCGGCGCAGCTTGGCGACGTGGCCGGTGGCCTTGACGTTGTACTGCGCCAGCTCGATCCTGCCCTCCTCGTCGATCACGAACGTGGAGCGGATCACGCCGGTGACGGTCTTGCCGTACATCGTCTTCTCGCCGAACGCGCCGTAGGCCTGCAGCGTCTCGCGCGAGGTGTCGGACAGCAGGGGGAAGGTCACCGCGTCGCGCTCGCGGAACTTGGCCAGCTTCTCCGGCTTGTCGGGAGAGATGCCGAGCACGGCGTAGCCGGCGGCGGCCAGCGAGTCGAGGCTGTCGCGGAAGTCGCAGGCCTGCTTGGTGCAGCCGGGGGTCATCGCGGCGGGGTAGAAGTAGACGATCACCTTCTTGCCGCGCAGGTCGGCGAGCGCGACGTCCCTGCCGTCGGCATCGGGGAGGGTGAAGTCGGGTGCGGCGTCGCCGGGCGAGAGTCGGGTCACGAGGACCGAGGCTACCGACGATGCCCTAGGCTCGGGCGAACGGACTTCGGTGAGCGGTGAAGGGGACGGCGTTGGCGGGCGAGCGCAGTGCGGACGACATCCAGCGCGACATCGAGAAGTCGCGTGCGGCGCTGGCGAGCGCGGTCGACCAGCTCGCGTATCGCGGCAACCCGAAGCGGCTCGTCGAGCAGGGCAAGCAGTCGCTGAAGGAGAAGGCCCGGTCGCCCCAGGGCAAGGCCGTCCTCGGCGTCGCCGGCGGGCTGGTCGTGTTGCTGATCATCCGCCGCATCCGCAAGCACTGACCGCGGGCGGGCCCTGCGTGCCGACCGCCGTCCTGCTGATCTCGTGCGCCGACCAACCCGGTCTGGTGCACGCCGTCGCCGACTTCGTCCTGTCGCAGTCGGGCAACATCGTGCACGCCGAGCAGCACATCGACCCCGAGTCGGGCATCTTCTTCCAGCGGGTCGAGTTCCAGGTCGTGGGCGAGCCGGACGTCGCGCGCCTGACCTCGGCATTCGCCCCGACGGCGGACCGCTTCGGCATGACGTTCTCGGCCCGGCTCTCCGACGACCGGCCGCGGGTGGCGGTGCTGGCCTCGACCCAGCCGCACTGCCTGGCCGACCTGCTCGCGCGCTGGCGCTCCGGGGAGCTGCCGGCCGAGATCGTCGCCGTGCTGAGCAATCACGCCGACCACGCCGACCTCGCCGCCTTCCACCGGGTGCCCTACCACCACCTGCCCGTGACGCCGGGGGCGCGCGACGCGCAGGAGGCCGAGGTGATGCGGGTGCTCGCCGGATACGACACGGAGCTGGTGGTCATGGCCCGGTACATGCAGATCCTGGGGCCGGCCATCCTCGCCGCCTACCCGTCACGCATCATCAACATCCACCACTCGTTCCTGCCCGCATTCGTCGGCGCGCGGCCGTATCACCAGGCCCAGAAGCGGGGCGTGAAGCTGGTCGGCGCAACGGCGCACTACGCCACGGCCGAGCTCGACGAGGGGCCGATCATCGCCCAGGACGTCACCCCGGTCAGCCACCGCGACTCGGTCGACGACCTGGTGCGCAAGGGTCGCGACCTGGAGAAGGTCGTGCTCGCGCGAGCCGTGCGGGCACACGTCGAGCACCGCACCCTGGTCTTCGGCAACAAGACGATTGTGTTCGGGTGAACGGTCCGTTGCCGGAAGGCGAACGGGGTGTGGCTAGGCTCGGGCGACCGCAGAAACCTCAGCGAGGAGCACCGTGGCTTTCCGACTGACCCCCCGTGACAACGCCTTCTACGCGATGTTCACCGAGGCGGGGCGAAATGTCGCCGACGCCGTCGACGTACTCGAGGGCCTGATCGACCCCAACGCGAACCGGGAGGCGATCGCCAAGGAGCTCCGGGAGCGGGAACACGCGGGTGACGCGGTGACGCACCGCATCATGCGCCAGCTCAACACGAGCTTCGTGACGCCGTTCGACCGCGAGGACATCTACCGGCTGGCCTCGGCCCTCGACGACGTGATCGACGCGGTCGAGGCCGCGGCCGACTTCATCGTCCTGGCCGACATCGGCAAGATCCCGGCGCTGATGATCGAGCAGATCCAGCTGCTGCAGCGCTCGGCCAACGAGACGGCCGAGGCGATGTCGCGGTTGAAGACGCTGCGCGACCTCGAGCCGTACTGGATCGAGGTGAACCGGCTCGAGAACGAGGCCGACCGCGTCTATCGCAAGCTGCTCTCGAAGCTGTTCAGCGGCGACTACGACGCGCTGACCATGGTGAAGCTGCGCGAGGTCGCCGACGGCTTCGAGGAGGCCGCCGACGCGCTCGAGCACGTCGCGCACGCCGTCGAGACCATCGCGGTCAAGGAGTCCTAGGGCGTGAGTACCACTGCCCTCGTGGTGGTGATCATCGTCGTCGCCCTCGGCTTCGATTTCACCAACGGTTTCCACGACTCGGCCAACGCCATCGCCACGTCGATCTCGACCAAGGCCCTGACCCCGCGCGTCGCCCTGGCGATGGCGGCGGTGTTCAACGTCGTCGGCGCGCTCATCTCGACCAAGGTCGCGAAGACCATCGGCGGCGGCATCATCAACAAGCCCGAGGGGGGTCCGGCCGGGCTCGTCGTCGTGCTCGCCGCGCTCGTCGGCGCCATCGTCTGGAACCTCGGCACCTGGTACTTCGGGTTGCCGTCGTCCTCGTCGCACGCGCTCATCGGCGGGCTGGTCGGGGCCGCGATCGTCGCGCCGTCCGAGGCCGTGCAGTGGAGCGGGGTGGTCGACAAGGTCGTCATCCCGATGGTCGTGTCGCCGCTCATCGGCTTCGCCCTGAGCTACCTCTTCATGCTCCTCGTGCTGTGGATCTTCCGGAAGGTCAACGCCGTCCGGGCCAACCGCGGTTTCCGCTGGGCCCAGATCGCCTCGGCCGCGACGATGTCCTTCGGCCACGGCACGCAGGACGCCCAGAAGACGATGGGCGTCATCGCCCTCACGCTCGTCGTGTCGGGCCACCTCGGCGCGAAGGACGGCATCCCGCTGTGGGTCATCCTCGCCGCCGCCGGTGCCATCGCGGCCGGCACGTACTCCGGTGGTTGGCGCATCATGCGCACCCTCGGCCGGCGCATCTTCCAGCTCACCCCGGCGAGCGGGTTCGCGGCGCAGACCGTCGCCAGCGGCGTCATGCTCGCGACCGCCCAGTACGGCCTGCCGGTGTCGACGACCCACGTCATCTCGTCCTCGGTCATGGGCGTCGGCGCCACCCGCCGGCTGTCCGCGGTCCGCTGGGGGGTCGCCGGCAACATCGTCTTCGCCTGGGTGCTGACCATTCCGGCCGCCGCCGCGGTGGCCGCCCTGATGTGGGCGATCCTCAACCCGATCCTGGTCTGAACCGGACGGCCTCGCCGGGGCGCAGCTGCGCCACCCGGTCGAGGTCGAGCACCACCGCGATCACCGGATAGCCGCCGGTCACCGGTGCGTCCGGGCCGAAGACGATCGGACGCCCGTCGGCCGGCACCTGCACGGCCCCGGGCAGCACCGGCTCGCTCGGCAACTCGCCGCCGCGGTCCCGCACCAGCGGTGGCCCGTCGAGACGCACGCCCACGCGGTCGCAGTCGCTGCGCACCGCCCAGACCGTCGTGAGCAGGTGCCGCCGCGCCGCGGCGCTGAACCAGTCCTCCCGCGGCCCGAACCGGATCGCCAGCGGCCGCCGGTCGGGCGGCGCGGCCCCGACGTGGGCCCCGCTGACCTCGCCCGGGGCCGACGAACCGACGGGCACCATGTCGCCGGCTCGCAGGGCGGCCGGCCCGAGACCGCTCAGCGTGTCGGTGCTGCGGGAGCCGAGCACCGGGTCGAGCGCGATGCCGCCGCGCACGGCCAGGTAGCTCCGCAGTCCGTGGCGGGGAGCGCCAAGCCGCAGCGTCGTCCCGGCCCCGACCGTGATCGCGGTGCCCCAGCCCGGGGCGCCGGGACACAACGCGCCGGTGAGTGCGATCGTGGCGGCGTCGACGAAGCGGACGGCGAGCCCGCCGAGCGTCGTCTCGACGGCCGCGGCGCCGTCGTCGTTGCCCACGAGCCGGTTGGCCAGGCGCAGCGCGGCCCGGTCGAAGGCGCCCGACCGGGGAACGCCGAGCGCGAGCCGGCCGGGGCGGCCGAGATCCTGGACCGTGGCCAGCGGTCCGGGGGCGACGACCTCGATCACGCCGGCCGGAACCGCACCCGGGTGCCGGGCGTGAGCAGGGCCGGCGGCGTGCGGTCGAGGTCCCACAGTGCGGCGTCGGTGCGGCCGAGCAGCCGCCAGCCGCCGGGAGACTCGCGCGGGTAGACGCCGGTGAATTCGCCGGCGATGCCGACCGAGCCGGCCGGCACGCGGGTGCGCGGGCTGGGAAGGCGGGGCGCGTGCAGGCGTTCGTCCAGGCCGCGCAGGTAGGCGAACCCGGGGGCGAAGCCGCAGAAGGCCACGACGTAGTCGGCCGTCGAGTGGAGCCGCACGAGTTCGTCGACGCCGACGCCGAGCTCGGCCGCCGTGTCGGTTAGGTCGGCGCCGTCGTAGTGCACGTCGAGGACGACATCGCCGCCGCTGCGCCTCGCCGAGGCCGTCGGTGTCAACGACCGCAGCTCGGCCGCCACCGTGTCGGGCCGGGCTTCGTCGACCAGCACCGCGAGTACCGTGCGCGCGGCCGGCACGACCTCGGCCACCGAACCGAGCTCGGCGGCAGCGGCGGCCAGCGACAGCACCGTCGCCGGGTCGTCCGGCTCGAGCAGCCACGCCCGCTCGCCGTAGCGCAGCACCCTCATCGATCCTCGCCCCGACGGCTCGCCCCGCAAGCGCCGCTCATCTCGCGAACGGTGCGAGCGTGGCGCCGGCGTCGATCAGGGTGCGCCGGATCTCGGTCGCCAGGTACACCGCCCCCGTCGTGTCACCGTGCACGCACAGCGATCGCGCGCCGACGGTGATGACCGACCCGTCGATCGCCGTGACCCGATGGTGCAGCGCGAACGCGGCGGCCCGGGCCACGACCTCGTACGGGTCCTCGATCACCGCGCCCGGCTCGCTGCGGGGGACGAGGCGGCCGTCGGGCAGGTAGGCGCGGTCGGCGAAGGCCTCGGGCACGAAGGGCAGCCCGGCGGCGTGGGCGGCCCCGGCCAGGGCCGACTCGGGTAGGCCGAGCAGCGGTAGCGACCGGTCGACCGCCGCGACCGCCGTGGCCACCGCCTCGGCCTGGCCCGGGTCTTCGGCCGCGGTGTTGTAGAGAGCGCCGTGCGGCTTGACGTAGCGGACGGCCGTCCCGGCGGCGCGGGCGCACGCCTCCAGCGCGCCGAGCTGGTACACGACCTCCGCGGCCAGCTCGTCCGGCGCGATGTCGATGCGCCGCCGGCCGAACCCGGCGAGGTCGCGGTAGCCCACCTGGGCGCCGACAGCGACACCCCGCTCGGCCGCGGCGGCGCAGACCCGCCGCATGGTGAGCGGGTCGCCGGCGTGGAATCCGCAGGCCACGTTGGCGCTGGTGACGACGTCGAGCAGGGCCTCGTCGTCGCCGAGGCGCCAGACACCGAAGCCCTCGCCGAGATCGGCGTTCAGGTCGATCTGCACGCCGCCACCGTAGCGCCGCCGCGGGAGAGGGCTGAGTCGGCTGAGAGCATGGGTTAGGGTTGCCTAACCTAACTTGTCTGACGTCCCCGGGACAGGAGCTCGCCGCATGGTGCCCACGTTGGTGATCGGCCTCCGCGAAGGCCTGGAGGCCGCGCTCATCGTCGGCATTATCGCCGCGTTCCTGCGCGAGCAGGGCCGCCGCGACCTCCTCCGCGCGGTGCTCGCCGGGGTGGGCGCCGCGGTGCTGCTCTGCCTCGGCCTCGGCCTCGCGCTGCAGGCCTACTCACGCTCGCTGCCGCAGAAGCAGCAGGAGGGGCTCGAGACGGTCGTCGGGGCGCTCGCGGTCGTGATGGTCACCTACATGGTGATCTGGATGCGGCGCCATTCGCGCGAGCTCAAGGGATCGCTCGAGGGGCAGGCGGCCGGCGCGCTCGCCGCCGGTGCGGGATCGCGGGCGGGTGCCGCGCTCGTGCTCATGGCCTTCCTCGCCGTGATCCGGGAGGGCTTCGAGACGGTCGTGTTCCTGCTCGCCGCGTTCCAGAAGCCGGGCAGCGGCTCGGCCGCCGGCCTCGGTGCGGTGGCCGGGCTCGCCGTGGCGGTCGGTCTCGGCTACGGCGTCTACCGCGGCGGCGTGCGGCTGAACCTGTCCAAATTCTTCCGGGCGACCGGTCTGGTGCTCGTCGTCGTGGCGTCCGGGCTGGTCGTCAACTGCCTGCACACCGCGCACGAGGCCGGCTGGCTCGACGCGGGGCAGGCCGGCACCTTCGACCTCACCTGGCTGGTCCGGCCCGGCAGCGTCCAGTCCTCGCTGCTCACCGGGATGCTCGGACTGCAGCCGCGGCCGGTGCTCGTCGAGCTCGTCGGCTGGCTGGTCTACCTCGTGCCGGTCGGGCTCTTCGTGGCCTGGCCGCCGGCGGCGCGCACGTCGCCGCGGGTGCAGCTCCGGGCCGCCCTCGCCGCCGGTGTCGCGATCGCCCTGGCCGCCGGACTGCTCACCCTCGGCATCACCCGGCGCACGGAGCCGGACGCTGCCGCCGCTCCCGTCACCGGCACGACGATCGCCGGTCGGGTCGTCACCGTGACCGTCACCGCGGCCCACGGGTGCGTGCCCGACACCACGAGCCTGCGGGCCGGCGGGGTCACCGTGAAGATCCGCAACGTCGATGCCACCGCCGTCACCGAGGTCGAGGTGATGGACGGCGAGCGGATCCTGGGCGAGAAGGAGAACCTGCCGCCCGGCTTCAGCGGCCGGTTCGCGATGCGGCTCGACGCCGGCACCTACACGCTCTACTGCCCGGGAGCGACCCCGGAGCGGCGCGCGCTGAGCGTCACCGGCACGACGACCGTGGTGGCCGACGCGGGCGTCGCGGCGCTGCTCGCGCAGGCCGGTACCGGCTACGCCGACTACGTCCGCACCCAGACCGCGGCGCTCGTCACCGCCGCCGAGCGGCTCGCGGCGACGCTGCGCGGCACCGACCTCGCCGCGGCCCAGCGCGCCTACATCGCCGCTCGCCCGTACTACGAGCGGATCGAGCCGGTGGCCGAGTCGTTCGTCGTGGGCACCGACAGCATCGACGTCGATCTGGACGCCCGCGACGGCGACGTCCCGCCCGCGTCGTGGCGCGGTTTCCACCGCATCGAGAAGGCGCTGTTCGCCCGGCAGACCCTGGCCGGGACGAGGGCGTACGGCACCCGGCTGGTCGCCGACGCGCAGCGACTCGCTGCGTTGACCGCGACGCTGACCTACGCCCCGACCGAGCTGGCCAACGGCGCGCAGGAACTGCTCGACGAGGTCGCGGCCAGCAAGATCACCGGCGAGGAGGAGCGCTACTCGCGCATCGACATGCTGGACGTCGCCGACAACGTGCAGGGCGCGCAGCAGGCCTTCAGCCGGCTTCGGCCGGCCCTGCAGCGCATCGACCCGGCGCTCGCCACGACCATCACCACCGGGTTCGACGCGCTCGACCGCGAGATCGCCCGGCTGCGCACCGACGCGAACCCTTCGGGCTACCTGCTCTACGGCCAGCTCGATGCCGGCGTCAAGCGGGCCCTCGCCGCCGCGGTGAAGGCGGTCCAGGAGCCCCTCTCCCGGGTCGCGAGCAAGGTCGCCGATGCCTAGCGGCAGCAGCCGACGCACCTTCCTCACCGCGGCGCTCGGCACGGCCGGCGCGGTCGCGACCGGCGGGGCCGGGTTCGGGGTGGCGCGGGCGACCGAACCAGGGCCGGCCCCGGCCGGCGCGGTCGTCGGGTTCTACGGCGCGCACCAGGCCGGCATCGCGACGTCGGCGCAGGAGCACCTCGCCTTCGCCGCGTTCGACGTGACGACCGGCAGCGCCGACGAGCTGGCCCGGCTGCTCGGCACCTGGGCCGCCGCGGCGGCCCAACTCACCAAGGGGCGTCCGGTCGGCGCGGTCGAGACCGCGCCGGATGCGCCGCCGATCGACACCGGCGAGGTCGAGGGGCTCGGCGCGGCCCAACTGACCATCACCGTCGGCTTCGGGCCCACCCTGTTCGACGACCGCTTCGGTCTGGCGTCTCGGCGCCCGGCCGCGCTCGCCGAGATCCCGGCCCTGCCCGGGGACACCCTCGACCCGGCCCGCAGCGGTGGCGACCTCTGCGTCCAGGCCTGTGCCGACGATCCGCAGGTCGCGTTCCACACGATGCGCAACTTCGCCCGGCTCGCCCGCGGGACCGCCGTGCTGCGCTGGTCGCAGCTCGGTTTCGGCCGCACCGCGTCGACGTCCACCGCGCAGGACACCCCACGCAACCTGATGGGCTTCAAGGACGGCACCAACAACATCAAGGCGGAGGAACCGCACGACCTCGCCCGCCACGTGTGGGTCGGCGACGAGACCGACCAAGCGTGGCTCAGGGGCGGCAGTTACCTCGTGGCCCGCCGCATCCGCATGCTGATCGAGTCGTGGGACACCGCCGCCCTCGCCGAGCAGGAGCGGGTCCTCGGCCGGGCCAAGGGCACCGGCGCCCCCCTCGGCGAACGGCGCGAGTTCGACCCCCTCGACCTCACCGCGACGAAGGCAGGCATGCCCCTGATCGACCGGACCGCGCACATCCGGCTCGCCGCACCGGCGACGAACGCCGGGCGCAAGCTGTTGCGCCGCGGCTACTCCTACACCGACGGCATCGACGCCTCGACCGGGCTGCTCGACGCCGGCCTGTTCTTCCTCGCCTACCAGAACGACCCGGTGAGCCAGTTCGTCGCCATCCAGCGGCGGCTCGCTCGACACGACGCGCTCAACGAGTACATCCGGCACACCGGCAGCGCGCTGTTCGCCGTGCCGCCCGGGCTGTCCGGTCCGGGCGACTGGTGGGGGCGGGACCTGTTCGGCTGACCGATCCGGCTACCGTGACGGCGTGCACGAGACCTGGTACGACTACCGCACCGCCTGGACGGGGCGCCCGTGGCTGGCGGCCATCGCCGTGATCGGGGCCGTGGTCGTCGTCCTCGGCATCATCGGCACGATCGTCCAGAACGACCTTCTCGTGTATTTCTTCATCCCCGGGCTCGCCGTCCTGCTCGCCCACCACCTGATCGTGCGCCGAACCCTCGGCTGACCTGCAGCCCGGCCCCATATCCGGACCGGCACGCGGCAGGATGCAGGCATGACGACGCCGCTCTCCGGATACGCCAGCGAGATCTACCTGCAGGGCCTGGGCGGCGGCCGTCCCGCATTCACCACCGACGCCACTGCGCTCGAGGCGCTGGCGAAGGAATCGATCGAGCCCGGCCCGTTCTGGTACACCGCAGGGGCGGCCGGCTCCGGGGCCACCGCCCGCGCCAACCGGGACGCGTTCGACCGGTGGCGCATCGTGCCGCGCATGCTCACCGGCGCGACCCACCGGGACGCGTCGACCTCGCTGTTCGGCGCAGCGCTGCCCGCCCCGGTGCTCACCGCTCCGGTCGGGGTGCAGGGGATCATGCATCCGGACGGCGAACTGGCGGTCGCCCGCGCCACCGCCGCGCTCGGGCTGCCGATGATCCTGTCCACCGTCTCCAGCCACCCGCTGGAGGACGTCGCCGCGGCCAACGGCGACGGCACCCGCTGGTTCCAGCTCTATTGGCCGAACGACGACGAGATCTGCGCCAGCTTCCTCGAGCGCGCGAAGAACGCGGGCTTCTCCGCGCTCGTCGTCACGCTCGACACCTGGCTGCTCGGCTGGCGCCCGCACGACCTCGACGCCGCCTACCTGCCCTTCCTCAGCGGCCAGGGACTCGCCACCTACTTCACCGACCCGGTGTTCCGCGCGCAGCTCGCGAAGCCGCCGGAGGAGGACCTGATGGCCGCCGTCGGCGCGTGGCTGCCGAAGTTCACCGGCGGCGACCACACCTGGGAGAACCTCGCGTTCCTCCGCGCGCACTGGGACGGCCCGATCGTGCTCAAGGGCATCCAGCACCCCGACGACGCCCGGCACGCCGTCGACGCCGGCATGGACGGCATCGTGGTGTCGAACCACGGCGGGCGCCAGGTCGACGGTGCGATCGCCTCGCTCGACGCGCTGCCCGGCATCGTCGACGCCGTCGGCGACCAGGTCGAGGTGCTGTTCGACTCGGGCATCCGTACCGGCGCCGACGTGCTCAAGGCGATCGCGCTCGGCGCGAAGTCGGTGCTCGTCGGGCGGCCCTGGGTCTACGGCCTGGCCCTCGGCGGCCAGGACGGCGTCACCCACGTGCTGCGCTCGCTGCTGGCCGACCTCGATCTCAACCTGGCACTGTCCGGGCACCGCTCCCTGGCCGACCTCACCCGCGACTCGCTGCGGCTGCGGTGAGGCGCCCGCCGGTCTGGGCCCTGATCTCATCCGCCTCGGCGATGGTGTTCCTCGTCGGCGGCTGGGTCGTCGCGCAGGCGGTCCAGCCGCCCGGCTACGACCCGATCCGGCAGACCATCAGCGCGCTGGCCCGGTCCGGACTCGCGCACCGCTGGATCATGACCACCGGCCTGGCCGGCCTCGGCGCCGCGCACGTCGTCACGGCGGCCGGGCTCGCGGCGCTGCCGTCGGCGAGCCGGGCCGTGCTCGCGACCGGCGGGCTGGCCACGCTGGCCGTGGCGGCCTTCGCCCAGCCGCACACCGGCTCGTCGGCGGTGCACATCGGGTTCGCCACGCTCGGCTTCGTCGTCCTCGCGATCTGGCCGGCCACGGCGGCACGGCGGGGCGCCGGCGGCCCGCGCCGCCCCGCCGTGGCGTTCGCCGCGGCCGGGGTGTCCCTGGCCCTGCTCGCCTGGGTCGGGCTGACCCAGAGCGGCGGACCGCTCGGCCTCGCGGAGCGCCTGCTCACCTTCGACCAGGCGTTCTGGCCGTTCGTGGTGGTCGTCGCCCTCCGCCGCCGCCGCCCCCTCCCCGGTTGAGTGGCGATATCTCGGCCTGAGTGGCGAATACCTGCTCGCCACTCACCTGCGTAACTCGCCACTCAACCGGAGCTGGGAGGATCGGGGTATGACCGAGCGCAAGGACGTCGTACTGCTCGGCTCGACCGGATCCATCGGCACCCAGGCCATCGACGTCGCCGAGCAGGCGCCCGACCGCTTCCGGATCGTCGCGGTGGCGGCGGGTGGCAGCGATGTCGCCGCGCTGGCCGAGCAGGCGGCCCGGCTGCGGGTGCGGGCGGTCGGCGTCAGCCGCGAGGACTCCGCCGACGAGCTGCGGGCCGAGCTCGCGAAGCGCTGGCCCGCCGACGTCGCATCGCCCGCGCTGCACGTCGGACCCGGCGCCGCCGGCGAGCTCGCCGCGCTGGGCTGCGACACGGTGCTCAACGCCGTCGCCGGGGCCCAGGGATTGCGAGCCACGCTCGCCGCGCTCGGGGCCGGCCGGGTGGTCGCGCTGGCCAACAAGGAGTCCCTCGTCGCCGGCGGCCCGCTCGTCACGAAGCTCGCCGCGCCGGACCAGCTGCACCCCGTCGACTCCGAGCACTCGGCCATCGCCCAGTGCCTGCGCTCGGGCACCCGGGCCGAGGTCGGCCGGCTGCTGCTCACCGCCAGCGGCGGCCCGTTCCGCGGCCGCACCCGCGACGAGCTGCGCGACGTCACACCGCGCGAGGCGCTCGCCCACCCCACCTGGGACATGGGCAAGCTCATCACGACCAACTCGGCCACCCTGGTGAACAAGGGTCTCGAGGTCATCGAGGCGCACCTGCTCTTCGACGTGCCCTACGACCGGATCGGGGTGGTCGTCCACCCGCAGTCGATGATCCACTCGATGGTCGAGTTCACCGACGGCTCGACCATCGCCCAGGCGTCGCCGCCGGACATGCGGCTCACCATCGGGCTGGCGCTGGGCTGGCCCGATCGCGTCCCCGCGGCCGCGGCCCCGATCGACTGGACGACGGCCCGGTCCTGGACGTTCGAACCCCTCGACGACGAGGCGTTCCGGGCCGTCGCGCTGGCCCGGACCGCTGGTGTCGCCGGCGGCTGCGCCCCCGCGGTCTACAACGCCGCGAACGAGGAGCTGGTGGCGGCGTTCCATGCCGGAACGGTCGATTTCCTTCAGATCGTCGACACCGTGGCCGATGTGCTCTCCGAATGGCTGAGCGATCGCCACGGCCGGGTCGGGAACCCGGGTACCGTCGAAGACGTCGAACAAGCGGACGGCTGGGCCCGCGAGCGGGCCCGGGCGCGAGTGGCGGCCGCCGGCCGCACTGACGAGTAGGAGACCTCCGTGCCGCCCTGGTTGCTGTACACCCTCGGCGTCGCCATCTTCGCCCTCGGCCTGCTGCTCTCGATCGCCCTGCACGAGATCGGGCACATGGTGCCGGCCAAGAAGTTCGGGGTGAAGGTCACCCAGTACATGGTCGGCTTCGGCCCGACCGTGTGGTCCCGCAAGCGCGGCGATACCGAGTACGGCCTCAAGGCGATCCCGCTCGGCGGCTACATCCGCATGATCGGCATGGTGCCGCCGCGCGCCGACGGCAAGCGCTCCCGCTGGCCCCGCCGCGTCGCCACCGCCGTCGAGGACTTCCGCAACGTCAGCCGCGCCGAGGTCGACCCGGCCGACAGCGAGCGCGAGTTCTACCGGCTCACCCCGGGCAAGAAGATGATCGTCATGCTCGGCGGCCCGTCGATGAACCTGCTCATCTACCTCGTCCTCACCGTGCTGCTGCTCACCACCATCGGTGCCGTCCATGACGACCCGACGACCCGCATCAGCGCGGTCGAGACCAAGGTCGTCTGCGCCGACCCGACTCGCTCGAGCACCGACCTCTGCCCGGCCAACCCGATCGAGGCGCCGGCGCACAACAAGCTGCTGCCGGGCGATCGCATCCTGTCGGTCAACGGCAACGCCGTCACCTCGTGGCAGCAGCTGGTCGCCGTCATCGAGCCGTCCGCCGGCAAGCAGCTCACCCTGGTGATCGACCGCAGCGGCGTGCAGAAGACCGTGCTGATCACGCCGGTGAAGAACGTCAAGTACACCGGTGACGGCACCAGGACGAAGGTCGCCGGCTTCCTCGGCCTGTCGCCGGTGAACCACCACTACTGGCAGCCGCTCCCGATCACGGCCGTGCCGGGCCAGATCGGCCATCAACTCAGCCTGGGCCTGCACGCGCTCGCCAGCTACCCGGCCAAGATCTCGAACCTGTTCGGCACGGTGTTCGGCAGCGAGAAGCGCGACGTCAACGGCGCCGTCGGCATCGTCGGCATCGGTCGCATCTCCGGCGACTACGCCCGCAGCCCGCGCCTCACCGCGCAGGACAAGCTGGCCACTCTGGTCGGGTTGCTCGCGAGCGTGAACCTGCTGCTGTTCCTGTTCAACCTGCTGCCCCTGCTGCCGCTCGACGGCGGGCACGTCGCCGGTGCGATCGTCGAGGCGGTCAAGCGGGGACGCGTCCGGCTGCGGGTCCGGCGCGGACCGGCCCGGGTCGGCCCCGACGGCAGGCCCGCGCCGCCCGCCACCAAGCAGATCTTCGTGGACACCGCGCAGATGCTGCCGGTCATGTACGCGGTGGCCTCGGTGCTGATCGTGTTGACGTTGCTCACCCTCTACGCCGACGTCGTGAACCCGATTAACCCCCTGGGCGGATAATCGAGGTATGAGCGTCTCCCTCGGCATGCCCGCCCCGCCGCCCCCCGTTCTCGCCCCCCGCCGCAAGTCGCGCCGCATCAACGTCGGCTCGGTGGCCGTCGGCGGCGACGCGCCGGTGTCGGTGCAGTCGATGACGACGACGCTGACCTCCGACGTGAACGCCACGCTGCAGCAGATCGCCGAGCTGACCGCCACCGGCTGCGACATCGTGCGCGTGGCCGTGCCGTCGCAGGACGACGCCGACGCGCTGCCGGCCATCGCGGCCAAGTCGCAGATCCCGGTCATCGCCGACATCCACTTCCAGCCGAAGTACGTCTTCGCCGCCATCGACGCCGGGTGCGCGGCGGTGCGGGTCAACCCCGGCAACATCAAGGCGTTCGACGACAAGGTCGGCGAGATCGCCCGGGCGGCGAAGGACGCCGGCGTCTCGCTGCGCATCGGCGTCAACGCCGGCTCGCTCGACAAGCGGCTGCTCGCGAAGTACGGCAAGGCCACCCCCGAGGCGCTCGTCGAATCGGCGCTGAACGAGGCGGCGCTGTTCGAGGAGCACGACTTCCGCGACTTCAAGATCTCGGTCAAGCACAACGATCCGGTGATCATGGTGCGCGCCTACGAGCAGCTCGCCGAGCAGTGCGACTACCCCCTGCACCTCGGCGTCACCGAGGCCGGTCCGACCTTCCAGGGCACCATCAAGTCCTCAGTCGCGTTCGGGGCGCTGCTCAGCCGCGGCATCGGCGACACCATCCGCGTCTCGCTCTCGGCGCCGCCGGTCGAGGAGGTCAAGGTCGGGCTGTCGATCCTCGAGTCGCTCAACCTGCGCCAGCGCCGCCTCGAGATCGTGTCCTGCCCGTCGTGCGGGCGGGCCCAGGTCGACGTCTACACCCTCGCCGACAAGGTGACCGCCGGCCTCGAGGGCATCGAGGTGCCACTGCGCGTCGCGGTCATGGGCTGCGTCGTCAACGTCCCGGGGGAGGCCCGCGAGGCCGATCTCGGGGTCGCCTCGGGCAACGGCAAGGGCCAGATCTTCGTCAAGGGCGAGGTCATCAAGACCGTGCCCGAGTCGCAGATCGTCGAGACCCTCATCGAGGAGGCCATGCGTCTCGCCGAGAAGATGGGCGACGCCGGCGTGGCCTCGGGCGAGCCGACGGTCTCGATCACCTGATGCGAGGGCCGGACGATCGCCGGGCCGGCGCGTCCCTGGATGTCACCCAGAGCCGATCGCCTCGAGCCGCTGCAGGAAATCACCGGACACTCGGGCTGAGCTCGGCTACCGTGCTCTGATGCCCGTCCGCACCGTCATCTTCGACTGGGGTGGCACGCTCACCCCCTGGCACACCATCGAACCCCGGCAGGCCTGGATCCACGCCGTCGCCGACGCCGAGCTCGCGGCCCGGCTGGCCGCCGCCGAGAACGAGATCTGGAAGCGGACGCACGACGGCCATCGCAGCGGCTCGCTCGCCGAGGTGTTCGCGACGGTCGGGGTGCAGCACACCCCGCAGATGCTCGACGCGTTCCACGACTGGTGGGAGCCGCACACCTACCTCGACCCCGACGCGCCGGGGCTGTTCGAGGCATTGCGCGAGCGCGAGATCCGCATCGGCGTCCTGTCGAACACGCTGTGGTCGCGCGAGCAGCACGAGCGAATCTTCGAGCGGGACGGCGTGCTGGGCCACATCGACGGCGCGGTGTACAGCTCCGAGATCCCGTGGACCAAGCCGCATCCCGAGGCGTTCCGGGCCGCGCTCGCCGCCGTCGAGGTCGACGACCCGGCCGAGGCGGTGTTCGTGGGCGATCGGCCGTTCGACGACATCCACGGGGCCAAGTCGGTCGGCATGCGGGCGGTGCTCATCCCGCACAGCGACATCCCGGCCGAGCAGCGCGGGCCGGTGCAGGGCGATCCCGACGCGGTCATCCACCGGCTGGCCGATCTGCTCGCGGTGGTCGACGCCTGGCGCTGAGGAATCGCCGAGCAACGAGCCGCCAAAATCGTCGCACCGGATGGCTACGGTGTCAGCATGCTCGTGCGTCTGCTGCGTGATCATCTGCGCCCGTACCGGCGGTGGCTGTCCGCCGTCGTCGGGCTGCAGCTGGTCGGCACCATGGCGTCGCTGTACCTGCCCAGCCTGAACGCCGACATCATCGACAACGGTGTGGCACAGGGCGATTCCGGCTACATCCTGCGCATCGGCGGCTGGATGCTGGCGGTGAGCCTCGTCCAGATCTTCTGCTCGGTCGTCGCCGTGTACTTCGGGGCGCGCACGGCCATGAGCTTCGGTCGCGACCTGCGGGCCGAGCTCTTCGGTCGGGTGGGGCGCTTCTCGGCCCGCGAGGTCAATCAGTTCGGCGCGCCTTCGCTGATCACCCGCACGACGAACGACGTGCAGCAGGTGCAGATGCTCGTCGTCATGACCAGCACGATGATGGTCGCCGCGCCCATCATGGCCGTCGGCGGCGTGATCATGGCCCTGCGTGAGGACGCCGGGCTGTCCTGGCTGCTCGCCGTCAGCGTGCCGCTGCTGGCCGTGCTCATCACCCTCATCGTGCGCCGCATGGTGCCGCAGTTCCGGCTGATGCAGACCCGCATCGACCAGGTGAACCGGGTGCTGCGCGAGCAGATCACCGGCGTGCGGGTGGTGCGCGCGTTCGTCCGCGAGCCGGTCGAGCGCGCGCGGTTCGACACCGCGAACCGCTCGCTCACCGACACCTCGCTGCGGGCCGGGCGGCTGATGGCGCTCATGTTCCCGACGGTCCAGCTGGTGCTCAGCCTGTCCACCGTCGCGGTGCTCTGGTTCGGTGCGGCCCGGGTCGACGGCGGGCAGACCCAGATCGGATCGCTGACCGCGTTCATCAACTACCTGGCCCAGATCCTGATGGCGGTCATGATGGCCACCTTCATGATCATGATGATCCCGCGTGCGGCGGTCTGTGCCGAGCGGATCGAGGAGGTGCTCGACACCGAGTCGTCGGTGGTGCCGCCGCTCGATCCGGTCACCGAGGTCGGTCTGCGCGGCGACGTCGAGCTGCGCGGGGTCGGGTTCACGTATCCGGGCGCGGCGGCGCCGGTGCTGTCGGGCATCACGCTGCACGCCCGCCGGGGCGAGACGACCGCGATCATCGGCAGCACGGGCGCGGGCAAGACGACCCTGCTCACCCTGATCCCGCGCCTGGTCGACGTCACCGCCGGGTCCGTGCTGGTCGACGGCGTCGACGTGCGGCGGCTCGACCCCGACCTGCTGTGGAGCCGAATCGGCTACGTCCCGCAGCGGGCCTACCTCTTCTCCGGCACCATCGCGAGCACGCTGCGCCACGGCGACCCGGACGCCACCGACGAACAGCTCTGGACCGCCCTCGAGGTCGCGCAGGCCCGGGACTTCGTCGAGGCGATGCCCGAGGGGCTCGCTGCGCCGGTGGCCCAGGGCGGCACCAACCTCTCCGGCGGCCAGCGCCAGCGCATCGCGATCGCCCGGGCGCTCGTCCGCCGCCCCGAGATCTACCTGTTCGACGACGCCTTCTCCGCCCTCGACTCCGGCACCGACTACCGGTTGCGCGCGGCGCTGCGGCCGATCACCCGCGACGCCGCGGTGATCGTCGTGGCCCAGCGCGTCTCGACGATCATCGACGCCGACCGCATCGTGGTGCTGGAGGCCGGCGAGATCGTCGGCGAGGGCACCCACGACCAGCTCGTCGACACCTGCCCGGCCTACGCCGAGATCGTGCAGAGCCAGCTCCGCGCCGAGGAGTCGGTGGCGTGAGCGAGGTGAACGGGTCGAAGCCGAATCTCACCAAGGGGCCGGTGCCGCAGCGGCTGCCCCCGGCCGGCACAGCCGCGCGCCGGGGTGGCGGACCACCCTGGATGACGGCCGGCATGCCGGCGGAGAAGTCGCTGAACTTCGCCCCGTCGGCGAAGCGCCTGCTGCACCGGCTGGCGCCGGAGCGCTGGGCGACCGCGCTCGTCGGGCTGCTCGCCGTCGCGAGCGTGACGCTGTTCGTGCTCGGCCCCCGCATCATCGGCCGGGCCACCGACATCATCTTCTCCGGGGTCATCGGCCGCCGCATCCCTGTGGGGATCACCCGGCAGCAGGCGATCGACGCGGCCCGGGCGCGCGGCGAGGACACCTACGCCGGGCTGCTGCAGAGCATGCACGTGGTGCCCGGCCACGGCGTCGACTTCACCCGGCTCGGCTCCGTGCTGATGTTCGCCGTGGTCGTGTACGTGATCGGCAGCGTGTTCGGCTGGCTGCAGGGCTACGTCCTCAACGGCGTCGTGCAGCGGACGATCCTGCGCATGCGCACCGAGGTCGAGGACAAGCTGAACCGGCTGCCGCTGCCCTACTTCGACGCCCAACCGCGCGGCGAAGTGCTGAGCCGCGTCACCAACGACATCGACAACATCGCGCAGACGATGCAGCAGACGATGAGCCAGCTGCTGTCGTCGCTGCTCACCGTGGTCGCCGTCCTCGCCATGATGCTGCTGATCTCGCCCGTGCTCGCGATCATCGCGCTGGTGACCGTCCCACTGACCTTCCTCGTCACGCGCGCGATCGCGAAGCGCTCGCAGGGTCAGTTCGTCGCGCAGTGGAGGCACACCGGCGCGCTCAACGGGCACATCGAGGAGTCGTTCACCGGGCACGAGCTGGTGAAGGTCTTCGGCCGGCAGCACGAGGTCGAGGCGGCGTTCGCCGAGCACAACGACAAGCTGTTCCAGGCCAGCTTCCGGGCGCAGTTCGTCTCCGGCCTGATCATGCCGATGATGATGTTCCTCGGCAACATCAACTACGTGCTGGTGGCGGTCGTCGGCGGCCTGCGGGT
This sequence comes from Jatrophihabitans sp., assembly GCF_036000465.1. Classification (GTDB taxonomy): domain Bacteria; phylum Actinomycetota; class Actinomycetes; order Mycobacteriales; family Jatrophihabitantaceae; genus Jatrophihabitans. Next base: position 187,874 of record NZ_DASYFV010000006.1, read on the forward strand.
CGCGTCGGGCACGATGAGCCTGGGCGACGTCCAGGCGTTCATCCAGTACTCGCGCCAGTTCACCCAGCCGCTGACCCAGGTGGCGTCGATGGCCAACCTGCTGCAGTCGGGCGTAGCCTCGGCCGAGCGGGTGTTCGACCTGCTCGACACCCCGGAACAGTCGGCCGACCCGGTCGGCGCGCAACGCCCGGCGCACCTGCGCGGGCGGGTCGAGTTCGAACACATCTCCTTCCGCTACGCGCCCGACACCCCGCTGATCGAGGACCTCTCCCTGATCGCCGACCCGGGCCACACGATCGCCATCGTCGGGCCCACCGGCGCGGGCAAGACGACCCTCGTGAACCTGATCATGCGCTTCTACGAGCTCGACGGCGGGCGCATCACGCTCGACGGCGTCGACATCGCGACGATGGCCCGCGCCGAGCTCCGGGGGGAGATCGGCATGGTGCTGCAGGACACCTGGCTGTTCGGGGGGACCATCCGCGACAACATCGCCTACGGACGTCCCGGGGCGTCGGAGGAGGAGATCCTCGACGCCGCCCGGGCCAGCTACGTCGACCGGTTCGTGCCGAGCCTGCCGCACGGCTACGACACCGTCATCGACGAGGAGAGCAGCAACCTCAGCGCCGGCCAGAAGCAGCTCATCACCATCGCCCGGGCCTTCATCGCCCAGCCGTCGTTGCTGATCCTGGACGAGGCCACGAGCGCCGTGGACACCCGCACCGAGCTGCTGGTGCAGCACGCCATGGCGGCGCTGCGGGCCAACCGCACGAGCTTCGTCATCGCGCACCGGCTCTCGACGATCCGGGACGCAGATCTGATCCTCGTCATGGAGGCCGGCCGGATCGTCGAGCAGGGCAACCACGCCGAGCTGCTCGCGGCCGACGGCGCCTACGCCCGCCTGTACCGGGCCCAGTTCGAGCAGGCGGCCGACGAGTCGGCCGTGCCGGCCGGACGCTGACGGGGGGCCGGCCTGAATCTCCAGGAGGCCGCCTACGGCGCCGAGTTCGCCGCCGCGCTGCCGCAGAGCGATACCGGTCGGGCCCTGCTCGGCACCGATCAGGCCGTGATCCCGATCCGGCAGTGCGCGGCCTACCTGCACGCCGTCCAGCAGGCGGACTGGTTCGCCGCCGCGTTCGCGGTGCACGCCGTACCGGTCGCGGTGATCGGAGGGGCGGGTGGCAGTGCCGCCGACTCGGACCGGCGGCGGGTGAAGATCGGCGTGAACGACCGCCGCGACGCCCGCCGGTGCGAGACGTCGTGCCTGCATGAGCTGGCCCACATCGTGACCGCGGACGTCGACGTCGACGGTGCCGATCGAGAGGTGGTGAGCGGTCCGGGCACCAGCCGCGGTCATCACCACGCGTGGCGGGCCAACTTCGTGTTCCTCGTGCGGATGACCCTCGGGAACCGGGCCGCCTCCCGGCTCAGGACCGAATTCACCCAGTGGGGCCTGCCGACCCGTTAGCCGCCGCGGGTCCGCACGGGTCAGATGCCGGGAAACGGCGTCGTCGCGCGCGACGGGTCGATGAGCGCGCGCCACTGCGCGGCCCGCACCGCGCTGGCGGTCAGCGCGTCCTGGGCGACGCCGCGCAGCGCGTTCCCAGCCGGCGCGGCCGCCGCCCGCTCGTACAGGTAGCGCCAGGCCGCGGCGCAGGAGTCCTCGAGACGCACGGCCAGGCGCCGGGCCGCCGCCGCGTCGGGCACCGGGTAGAGCGCCGGGTAGTCGGCGGCGGGCGGCACGGGGGAGTGGCCGGCGGCGAGCAGGGCGGCCGAGGTGGCGTCGCGGGTGGCCTCGTGGTCGCCGGTCGCGGTCTCCGCCCGGCCACGGTCCTTCGCGGCGAGGATCGGGCCGAGCAGGGCGTAGCCGAAGACGGCCTGCTGCTCGGCGGACAGGGCCGCCTGCCAGGCCGCGACGACCGCGGCGCTCGGCCCGGTCACGTCAGCAACGCCGCGTGGGTCGATTCGCAGGCCGCGATGCTGGCGAACAGGGTCGCGAGCGAGCCGGTGGCGGCCGCGGCCCGGCGACCGGACGCGACCGCAGCCTGGGTCTCGGCCGACCGCAGCTGGGCCGCGGTGCGGGCGGTGCCGAGCCCGGACGGCGACGACGTCGGCGTGACCGGCTGCCGATAGGAACCGAGCAGCGCCTCGAGCGCCCGCAGGTGAGCGGCGTGATCGGCCCGGGCCTGCGCGATGACGACCCGCACCCCGGCCGAGCCGCCGGTGGTGGCGTCCAGGTCGGCGATCAACTGCCGCTCGTCGTCAGCGGCGGCGGTGAGCGCGGCCGGGGGCAGCGGACGGATCGGGGCCCGCCGCCGCTTTTCCAGGAAGCCGGCCCCCACCCCGCCGCCGCCGGCGAGCACGACCGCCGCGGCGCCGAGCAGCACGCCGCGGCGCGACGTCCCGCCTGCAGCCGCCGCGGGGAGCTCCGGGGCCGGCTCGACCGCCGGTTCCGGGACGGGTTCGTCCGCCGGCTCGGGGGCCGCGTGCCGCCCGCCCGGAGCGGCATGCGCCGGGCCGGCGGCGTCGGCCGCCTCGGCGTTATCACCCGGGGTGTCCGGCCCGGCCGCGGCAGGGTCCGGCCTGTCATCGGGGTCTCCCTCGTCGGCGGCCATGTCGCTGCCAGTTTGGCAGAGCCGATACGCTCGCCGTCACAACTGCACGCAAGGAACCAGACAGGAGCAGCCATGCCGCCCGCGACAGCCGGAGCGTCAGCGGCGCAGGCCCGTGACTACCTCCACGACCTCCTCGCCCCGCTCGTCACCGAGGCGGGTCTCGACCTCGAGGACGTCACCGTGTCCGCGGCGGGCCGGCGCAGTCTGGTGCGCGTGATCGTCGACGCCGACGGTGGCATCGATCTCGACGCCGTCGCCGTCGTCAGCCACCTGGTGTCCGAGACGCTCGACACCGACGAGAAGGCCACCGGCCTGCTGGCCGGATCGTTCGTCCTCGAGGTCACCTCACCCGGGGTCGACCGCCCGCTGAGCGAGCCGCGCCACTGGCGCCGGGCCGCCGGTCGACTCGTCACCGTCCAGTCGAAGGGCAGGACGATAACCGGACGGGTCGTGACAACCGACGACGCGGGCGTGACCCTGGAGATCAAGGGACGCCCGGAGCACGTGGCCTGGTCCGACCTCGGCCGCGGCAAGGTGCAGATCGAGTTCAACCGTTCAGGGGAGGAGTGACGATGTTCCAGGTCGACCTCGCCGCGCTGCGCAGCATCGAGCGGGAGAAGGAGATCTCCTTCGAGACCCTGATCGGGGCGCTCGAGACGGCTCTGCTCACCGCCTACAAGCACACGCCGCATTCGATGCCGCACGCCCGCGTGGTCGTCGACCGCAAGAGCGGCGAGATCGTCGTGTGGGCCCAGGATCTCGGGCCCGACGGTGACGTCGTCGAGGAGTACGACGACACCCCCACCGACTTCGGCCGGGTCGCGGCCATGACCGCCCGGCAGGTCATCCTGCAGCGCCTGCGCGACGCCGAGCACGACCAGACCTTCGGTGAGTACTCCGGCCGTGAGGGCGACATCGTCACCGGCGTCATCCAGGCCGACGCCCAGGCCTCGCAGCGCGGCCTCGTCCTCGTCGACATCGGCAAGATCGAGGCGATCCTGCCGCAGTCCGAGCAGGTCCCGGGCGAGCAGTACACCCACGGCACCCGCATCAAGGCCTACGTCGTCGGCGTGGCCCGTGGCCAGCGCGGCCCGCAGGTCACCCTCAGCCGCACCCACCCGAGCCTGGTCAAGAAGCTCTTCGCGCTCGAGGTGCCCGAGATCGCCGACGGCAGCGTCGAGATCGTCGCGGTCGCCCGCGAGGCCGGACACCGCAGCAAGATCGCGGTGCGCACCGCCGTCGACGGCCTCAACGCCAAGGGCGCCTGCATCGGCCCGATGGGCCAGCGCGTGCGCAACGTCGTGTCCGAGCTGCACGGCGAGAAGATCGACATCATCGACTGGGCCGAGGATCCCGCGACCTTTGTCGGCAACGCCCTGTCGCCGGCCCACGCGATCTCCAGCGTGATGGTCGACCCCGCCACCATGGCCGTCCGCGTGGTCGTCCCCGACTTCCAGCTGTCGCTCGCGATCGGGCGCGAGGGCCAGAACGCCCGGCTCGCCGCCCGGCTGACCGGCCACCGCATCGACATCCACAGTGACGCCGAGACCGACGCCGAGACCGTCGCCGAGACCGACGGCGACGCCTCCGCCACGACGGCCCCGCCCGCGCCGGCCGTGGGCGAGTCGGCTCCACCGGCCCCCGGGGAGTAGAGTCCACTGTGGCCGTCGGCGCGTCGACGGCATCCGAAACATCACGATCCGGGCCCCAAAGCCCGATTCGCACGTGCGTCGGGTGTCGCCAGCGGGCTTCGGCTGTCGATCTGCTCCGCGTCGTCGTGGCGCCGGACGCGATCGGCAAGGCAGCGCATCAAGCCCCCGCGCGCAGTACCTCTGGGGCCCGGAGTTCGAGCGAACCGCTCGGCGGCGGGCCCGTTGCCTTGCCTGTCGTGCCCGACCCGCGTCGCCGGATCCCGGGTCGGGGTGCCTGGGTGCACGCCGATCCCGGGTGCGTCGAACTCGCGCAGCGTCGTCGGGCCTTCGGGCGGGCACTCAGGGTGCCCGGTCCCGTCGATCCGAGCGGGGTGCTCGAGTACGTCGCAGCACGGGGCACAGGCTGATCACGGCAAGATCGAGAAGAATGCAGTTCCACCGAAAGACAGCACCAGCGGAACCCCGCAGGAGATGAAGAGCTATGGGCACTCGATGAAGCGCCAGCGATGAGTAGGTCCACCCCCTAAACGGGTCGAGCGGTTTGCCCGCACGGCCCCCTCAGAAGGAGTCACGTGCCAGGCAAGATCCGCGTATCCGCGCTCGCGAAAGAGCTCGGAATCCCCAGCAAGGAAGCCGTCGAGAAGCTCAACGAGCTCGGCGAGTATGTGAAGACCGCCTCCTCGACCGTCGAGGCCCCGGCCGCGCGCAAGCTGCGCGAGGCCTACCCCAACGCCGCGCCGGCGACCCCGGCGAAGAAGGCTCCGGCCAAGAAGGCTGCCGCGGCGCCCGCTGCGGCTGCCCCCGCGGCGCCGGTCGTCGAGACGCCCACCCCGGCGCCGTCGGCCCAGCCCACCCAGCCGACCGAGCCGCCTGCGGCTCCCGCTCCGGCGGCTCCGGCGGCACTTCCCGAGCCGGCTGCGGCCGCTCCCGAGCGTCCGGCTGCGGCCGCCGCCTCGGCGGCACCTCCGGCCGCGCCGGGTGTCCCCGCGGCTCCGCGCCCGGCCGGTCCGGCCGGTTCGGCCGGCCCGCGCCCGGGTCCGCGCGTCGGCAACAACCCCTTCGGTGTCGGCGGCGGCACGCCGCCCGCCCGGCCGGCCGCGCCGCGTCCGGCCGATCGGGGCCAGCCCGGCAGCATGCCGCCTCGTCCCGGCGGCCCGCGTCCCAACCCCGGCATGATGCCGCCACGGCCGAACCCGGGCATGATGCCCGCGCGCCCCGGCGGCATGCGTGGTGGTCCGGGCGCCGGTGGTCCGGGTGCGCGTCCCGGCGGTCCCGGTGCGCGTCCCGGTGGTCCGGGCGGACGTCCCGGTGGCGGCGGCGGTTTCCGCGGCGGTCCCGGTGGCGGCCCCGGCGGTCCCGGTGGCGGTCCCGGTGGTCCGGGCGGCGGCGGCCCCTACCGCGGCGGCCCCGGTGGTCGTCCGGGTGGCGGTGGCCGTGGTGGTCGTGGTGCCAGCACCGCGGGTGCGTTCGGTCGCAAGGGCGGCGGTCCGGCCCGTGGGCGCAAGAGCAAGAAGCAGCGGCGTCAAGAGTTCGACAACATGTCGGCTCCCTCGCTCGGCGGCGTGCAGGTTCCCCGGGGCAACGGCTCCGTGCTGCGCCTGCCCCGCGGCGCGTCGCTCGCCGACTTCGCCGAGAAGATCGACGCCAACCCGGCGGCGCTCGTCACCGTCCTGTTCCACCTGGGCGAGATGGTCACCGCCACGCAGTCGGTCAACGAGGAGACACTGCAGCTCCTCGGCGCCGAGCTGAACTACCAGATCCAGGTCGTCAGCCCGGAGGACGAGGACCGCGAGCTGCTCGACTCGTTCGACCTGACCTTCGGTGAGGACGAGGGCGAGGACGAGGAGCTGACCGCTCGCCCGCCGGTCGTCACCGTCATGGGTCACGTCGACCACGGAAAGACGCGCCTGCTCGACGCCATCCGCAAGACCAACGTCATGAAGGACGAGGCCGGCGGCATCACCCAGCACATCGGTGCCTACCAGGTCCACGTCGAGCACGAGGGCCAGGACCGTCCGATCACCTTCATCGACACCCCGGGTCACGAGGCGTTCACCGCCATGCGTGCGCGCGGTGCCGCCACCACGGACATCGTGGTGCTGGTGGTCGCGGCCGACGACGGTGTCATGCCGCAGACGATCGAGGCGCTCAACCATGCCCAGGCGGCCGGTGCACCGATCGTGGTCGCGGTGAACAAGATCGACAAGGAGGACGCCAACCCGTCCAAGGTGCGCCAGCAGCTCACCGAATACGGGCTGGTCGCCGAGGAGTACGGCGGCGACACGCTCTTCGTCGACGTCTCGGCCCGGTCGAACCTGCACATCGACGACCTGCTCGAGGGCATCCTGCTCACCGCCGACGCGGCGCTGGACCTGCGGGCCAACGCCGAGCAGGACGCGCAGGGCATCGTCATCGAGGCCCGGCTCGACCGCGGTCGCGGTCCGGTCGCCACGCTGCTCGTGCAGCGCGGCACGCTGCGGGTCGGTGACTCGGTCGTGGCCAGCGACGCCTACGGGCGCGTCCGCGCCATGCTCGACGAGAACGGCGACACCGTCGACATCGCCGGCCCGTCGCGCCCGGTCCAGGTGCTGGGTCTGCAGTCCGTGCCCAGCGCCGGTGACTCCTTCCTCGTCGTCGAGGAGGACCGCATCGCCCGCCAGATCGCCGAGCGGCGCGAGGCGCGCGAGCGCAACGCGCAGCTGGCGTCGTCGCGGCGTCGGGTCTCGCTCGACGACCTCGACAAGGCGCTCGCGGCCGGTGAGGTCGACCAGCTCAACCTCATCATCAAGGGCGACGTGTCCGGCTCGGTCGAGGCGCTCGAGGACGCGCTGCTCAACATCGACATGGGCGACGACAAGGACGAGGTCTCGCTGCGCGTCATCGGCCGCGGCGTCGGTGCGATCACCGAGAACGACATCAACCTGGCCGTCGCGTCCGACGCCGTGGTCATCGGGTTCAACGTCCGACCGGAAGGCAAGGCCCGCGAGGCCGCCGACCGCGAGGGCGTCGACGTCCGGTACTACTCGGTGATCTACCAGGCCATCGAGGAGATCGAGGCTGCACTCAAGGGCATGCTCAAGCCCGAGTACGAAGAGGTGCAGCTCGGTACCGCCGAGGTTCGCGAGGTCTTCCGCGTGCCGCGCATCGGCAACATCGCCGGTTCGCTGGTCCGCACCGGGATCATCCGCCGCAACACCAAGGCGCGTCTCGTGCGCGACGGCACGGTCGTGGCGGACAACCTCACGGTCGAGTCGCTGCGTCGCTTCAAGGACGACGCGACCGAGGTCCGTGACGGGTACGAGTGCGGTATCGGGCTCGGCTCGTTCAACGACATCAAGATCGACGATGTCATCGAGACCTTCGAGATGCGGGAGAAGCCGCGCGGCTGAGTCCGGCTGCGCCGCGGGGAGGTCGATTCATCGTTGGGCTTCGCCCTTCTACGGTCTCGAATCGACCTCCCCACGGCTCCGCCTCCGCCGTCGCTGCCGTGGATGAGACGGGGTTCCCGCGTTGGTTGTCGGGGTGCTTGTCGCGGATCTGCTTCTCGGCGATGTCCATTCGCTGAAGGAGAAGCGCGCCGTCGTCCGGCCGATCGTGGCCGAGCTGCGGCGGCGCTTCGAGGTGTCGGCCGCCGAAACCGGCGACCAGGATGTGTACCGGCGGTCCGAGCTGGCGGTGTCGGTCGTGGCCGGCGACCACGCCCATGTCGTCGAGCGGCTCGACGCCTGTGAACGACTGATCGCGGGGCGACCCGAGATCGAGGTGCTGTCGACGCGCACCCGCGTGCTCGACGACGAGGATCTGAGTTAGACGAACTGAGGAGCAGTGATGGCTGACGCCGCCCGGGCCCGACGGCTCTCCGGTCGCATCAAGCAGATCGTGGCCACCACCATCGAGATGCAGATCAAGGATCCGCGACTCGGCATGGTCACCATCACCGACGTGCGCGTCACCGGCGACCTGCACGACGCGACGGTCTTCTACACCGTGCTCGGCGACGACGAGGAGCGTGCCGCCTCGGCCGCCGCGCTCGAGTCGGCGCGCGGCGTGCTGCGCAGCGAGGTCGGCCGCCAGACCGGCGTGCGGTTCACGCCGTCGCTCACCTTCGTGCCCGACGCGCTGCCCGACAACGCGCGGGCGCTCGAGGACCTCCTGGCCCGGGCCGCCGCCGAGGACGCCAAGGTCGAAGCGGTGCGACGCGGGGCGAAGCCGGCCGGCGAGGCCGATCCCTACCGCAAGCCCCGCGTCGTCGAGGACGACGACGACCCGGAGTCGTGACCGACCCGCAGCCGAGTGACAGCCGGCTCGCCCGCCGCCGGGCGGAGCGCCGGGCCGAACGCCGTGCCCGGCGCCGATTCGTGCGGGTCGCGCTGTTCGGCGTCACCGTCGTCGGACTGGTGACGGCCCTGGTGCTGCTGTTGGTCGACGGCACCGGCACGGGCGCCGCGCCGGCCGGGGGCACCGCCCAACCCGCCGGCAGCACGACCGACGCCGAACTCGGCGACGCCGATCTGGCCAACGCCTACATCGCCGCGGCGACCTCCGACCTCACCGCGGTGACGTCCTACGACTACCGCCACCTCGACGACGCACTGAGCGCCGGGCTCGGCGTCACGACCGGCGACTACCGCCGCGCGTACCAGGCCGCGCTCACCGGCGATCTCGCCGCCACCGCCCGGCGCAACCACACCGTGCAGAACTTCGACCTGCTGAGGGCCGGCATCGGGTACCTGGCCGCCGACGGGTCCAGCGGCGTGGTGCTCGCCTTCGGCACCGAGACCGTGATCGAGGACGACCGCACGACGACGTCTCCGCTCACCCTCACCGCCACCCTCGAGCGGCAGGGCAGCACGTTCCTGATCAGCAAGCTCGAGGTCGGCACGAACCCGGGCCTCCCGCCCGGTACCCAGGCGATGCTCACCGCCGCCGAGGCCGGCCGCGAGCGGGTCCTCGCCCAGCTCGCCGCCGAACCCGGGGTGCAGGCCTCGGTCTCGGCCATCGCCGTCGAGCGGGCCGGCGGGGACACCGTCGTGCTGCTCGTCGCCGGCACCGGATCCAAGCCCGACTCGAGCGGGAAGCCTTTGGTGGTGATCGACGGGCGCTACGAGGTCACCGTGGTTCGGACGAATGGTCGCTGGACCGCGACCGACGTGGCCCCGGTCGGTTCGGCTTGACCGCGGCACCGCCGACCCGGCGGCTGCTCGCCCTCGCGGCGTCGGCGTTCGTGGTGCTGGCGGCGGAGCCGCTCTACCTGCTCGTCGACACCGCCGTCGTCGGCCACCTCGGTCCGCGCCCGCTCGCCGGCCTCGGCATCGGCGCGGCGCTGATGGGACTGCTCACCATCGTCGGCACCTTCGTCGAGTACGGCACGACCTCGCGGGCAGCCCGCTGGTTCGGGGCCGGACGCACCGATGCCGCGCTCAACGAGGGGGTGCAGGCGTCGTGGCTGGCGGCCGGCATCGGGCTCGCGGTGGTGGTGTTGGGCGAGGTGTTCGCGCACCCGCTGACCAGCCTGCTCGCCGGCGGCGCCGGCCCCACCCAGCGGGCAGCCGAGGGCTGGTTCCGCATCGCCGTCATCGGCATGCCCGGGGTCCTGCTCGTGCTGGCCGGCAACGGCTGGATGCGCGGCGTGCAGCGCACCCGCGAGCCGGTCCGGATCGTGGTGGCGGCCAACGCGCTCTCGGCGGTCGCGTCGCCCCTGCTCGTCTATCCCGTCGGGCTCGGCCTGGACGGCTCGGCGATCGCCAACGTCGCCGCCCAGGCAGTCGGCGCCGTGCTGTTCGTCCGTGCCCTGCACGGCACCGGCGTCGGTCTGCGCCCGGAGCGCGCGATCATGCGGGCCCAGGCGCTCGTGGCCCGCGATCTGATCGTCCGCTCGGCCGCGTTCCAGGTCGCGTTCATCACCGCGGCGGGCGTCGCCTCCCGGATGGGCACGGCGCAGATCGGCGCCCACCAGATCGGGTTGCAGCTGTGGGAGTTCACCGCGTTGCTGCTCGACTCGTTCGCCATCGCCGCACAGTCCCTCGTGGGCGCCGCGCTCGGGGCGTCGGACGCCGACAGCGCCCGCTCGATGGCCTGGCAGGTGTCGCGCTGGGGCCTTTACGCCGGCCTCGGGTTCGCGCTGCTGCTCGCGGCCGGCTGGTTCGCGGTGCCGCGCCTGTTCACGTCGTCGCCCGCGGTCGTCGCGCAGGCCCACGTGCTGTGGCCCTGGTTCATCGCGATGATGCCGGCGGCCGGGGTCGTGTTCGCGCTGGACGGCGTGCTGATCGGTGCCGGTGACGTCGGCTTCCTGCGCACCATCACCGTGATCGCCGCGGTGTTCGCCTTCGCCCCGCTGAACCTGGCCGCGCTGCACTGGCACTGGGGCCTCGGGGGAGTGTGGGCCGGGCTCACCGCGTTCATCGGCGTGCGTCTCGTCGGCATGGTGCTGCGCGCCCGCGGCACCGCGTGGGCCGTCACCGGCACCACCTAAGGTGGCCCGCGTGCCGAAACCCGAGCGCGTCCGCGACCCCCGCCCCCCGGCTCGCGACGGTCTGGTGATCGTCGACAAACCGCAGGGGTGGACGTCGCACGACGTCGTCGGCCGCATGCGCCGTCTCGCCCGCACCCGCAAGGTCGGCCACGCCGGCACGCTCGACCCGATGGCCACCGGCGTCCTCGTCCTCGGCGTCGGCGCCGCGACCCGGCTGCTGCACCACCTCGTCCTGGCCGACAAGGCCTACACCGCCACGATCCGGCTCGGGCAGGCGACGGTCAGCGACGACGCCGAGGGCGAGATCATCAGCACGACCTCGGCGGCCGACGTGGTGGAGGCCGCGGTCCGGGCGGCGGTCGTGCCGCTCACCGGTGACATCGCGCAGGTGCCGAGTGCGGTGTCGGCGATCAAGGTCGACGGGCAGCGCTCGTACAACCGGGTCCGCGACGGCGAGGTGGTAGAGCTGGCCGCCCGGCCGGTCACGGTGAGCCGGTTCGAGGTGCTGGCGCTGCGCCGGCCGACCCCCGAGCTGCTCGACGTCGACGTCGTCGTCGAGTGCACGTCCGGCACGTACGTGCGCGCCCTGGCCCGCGACCTCGGCCGCGCCCTCGGCGTGGGCGGCCACCTGACCGCGCTGCGCCGCAGCCGGGTCGGTCCGTTCACGCTCGAGCAGGCCCGTTCCCTCGACGCGCTCGCCGCCCTGGACGATCCGGTCGGGCTGCCCCTCGCCGACGCGATCCGGGCCGCGATGCCGGTGCGCGAACTCGACCCGGACGAGGCCCGCGAACTCTCCTTCGGACGCGCGCTGACCCCGCTGGGCATCGCCGGCGTGCACGGCGCGGTGGGCGCCGACGGGACCGCCGTCGCCCTGCTGCAGGAGAGCGACGGGCGGTCCCGCCCGGTGCTCGTGTTCACCCCCGCCGGCTGACCGCATCCGCGCGCGGCGAGGGTCGCGACTAGGCTCGGCGATCGTGCAACGCTGGCATGGTCTCGAGGCGATCCCCACCGGGTGGGGCCACTGCGTCGTCACGATCGGCGTGTTCGACGGCATCCACCGCGGTCACGCCGCGATCATCGGCGACGCCGTGCAGATGGCGTCCGAACGGGGCGTGCCGAGCGCCCTGATCACGTTCGTACCTCATCCGTCCGAGGTCGTGCGGCCCGGCTCCCACCCGCCCGTGCTCACCAGCATCGTCCGGCGGGCCGAGCTGGCCGAAGAACTCGGGATCGACGTCTTCCTCGCGCTGCCGTTCACGCTCGAGTTCTCCCGCATGGCCCCGGACGAGTTCGTCCACCACGCGCTCGTCGACCGCCTGCACGCCTCGGCCGTGGTGGTGGGCGATAACTTCCGCTTCGGGCACAAGGCGGCCGGCGACGTCGCTCTGCTGGGCCGCCTCGGGCGCACGTTCGGGTTCAGCGCCCACGGGGTGCCGCTGGTGCACGAGGGCGAGACCCCGCTGAGCGCCACCTACATCCGTTCGTGCGTCACGGCCGGCGACATGACCACCGCGGCGGCCGTGCTGGGCCGCCCCCACCGCATCGACGGCGTCGTCGAGCGCGGCGACCAGCGCGGGCGCGAGCTCGGCTACCCGACGGCCAACCTGCGCACCGACGACTGGGTGGCCGTCCCGGCCGACGGCGTCTACGCCGGGCGCGTCGTGCGGCTCGACGAGTGGGGCCGCACCGCCGCCGGGCCGCCGCTCGGCGTCGCGGCGATCTCCGTCGGCACGAACCCGACGTTCGAGGTGCGCCAGCGCCGGGTCGAGGCGTTCGTTCTCGACTGGTCGGGCGACCTGTACGGCGCGAACATCGGCATCGAGTTCGTGCAGCGCCTGCGCGGCATGGAGAAGTTCGACAGCGTCGAGGCTCTGGTGCGCCAGATGGACCTCGACGTGGAGCAGACGCGAGCGGTCGTGCCGGCCTAGCCGTCGAGCAGTTTGCGCAGCACCCGGCCGAACAGCAGCCGGCCCGAGGCGGCCGACGCGCGCTCGGCGAACTTCGGCAGCTTGGCCGGGCTCGCCTCCTCCCGCCAGGTCGCGCGCGACCCGGCGCCGTGCGCCTGGACCGACAGCTCGGCCCACCCCCGGATGGCCCGGCCGCGCTTCTCCAGCCGGCACCGCCCCGGCTGCCCGTCGGCGGGGGCGGTCCACTCGACGATCTCCATGATGTCGTCGAAACCGTACTTCCCGACGGCGGTTCGGGCCGTGAAGCGGGTGCCGACGCCGTTCGGCGGGGGAGTCGTGACCTCGATGCGGGTGAGCGGGACGAAGCGGGCGTGGGTGGGCCAGTCGGTGATGCGGGCCCAGGCCTGCTCGGGTGACAGCAACGTGTCGTGGGTGACGACGAAGGGGGCCATGAGCCGAAGTCTAGGTAGGCCGGGGCCCGTGCGGTCGGGGTTGCGGTGTGGCCCTGGTAACCTGGGAGCTAGGTACGTGCTCACGAGCGCGTCCACATGCACCACCACGCGCAGCGCGCGTCCAACTTTCACCGTGACCCAGACCGGTGGAGCGCGCCTGCACCGACACGAAGGAGTCGTCTGTGCCACTCGCTCAGGACGTCAAGCAGCAGATCATCGCCGAGTACGGCTCCGCCGAGGGCGACACCGGGTCGGCCGAGGTGCAGGTGGCGCTCCTGACGCGTCGCATCAGCGATCTCACCGAGCACCTGAAGGCGCACAAGCACGACCACCACAGCCGCCGCGGGCTGCTGCTGCTGGTCGGCCAGCGCCGTCGCCTGCTGAACTACCTGGCCAAGACGGACATCAACCGTTACCGCTCGATCATCGAGCGTCTCGGCCTGCGCCGATAGCTCGACCGTGGGGAGTGACTCGCTCGAGTCACTCCCCGACCTGTTTTCGGCGGCACACCGCCGCCACAACCGAATATCCATAGCCGGACGCACACACGCGCGTCCTTGCGACTACTGACCTGGCCGAGAGGCCGGTCCTCGGTAGTGGCGGCCGGAGCGCAATCGCGACAACCCGTCCGCTTCGATCGAAGACCGGCAACCCGTCAAGAGGTGGACAGCTCGTACGTCGCATGTGCGCATAGCCGGCATGTACGAGAGGGGTACTCCGTGACGGAGACCACCACCGACGCCGAGAGTGGCGTCTACGAGTCCGAAGCAGTCATCGACAACGGCAGCTTCGGCACGCGCACCATCCGGTTCGAGACCGGCCGTCTCGCCAAGCAGGCCGCCGGCTCCGTCGCCGCCTACCTGGACGAGGACACCATGCTCCTGTCGGCCACCACGGCCGGCAAGAAGCCCCGCGAGGGCTTCGACTTCTTCCCGCTGACGGTCGACGTCGAGGAGCGCATGTACGCCGCGGGTCGCATCCCCGGCTCCTTCTTCCGCCGCGAGGGCCGCCCGTCCGAGGACGCGATCCTCACCTGCCGGCTGATCGACCGCCCGCTGCGCCCGACCTTCATCAAGGGTCTGCGCAACGAGGTCCAGGTCGTCATCACGGTCATGGCGCTCAACCCCGACCACGCCTACGACGTCGTGGCCATCAACGCCGCGTCCGCGTCGACGCAGATCTCCGGCCTGCCGTTCAACGGCCCGGTCGGCGCCACCCGCGTCGCCCTCGTCGACGGCCAGTGGGTCGGTTTCCCGACACACACCGAGCTCGAGCGTGCGACGTTCGACATGGTGGTCGCGGGCCGTGCGCTCGAGTCGGGCGACGTCGCGATCATGATGGTCGAGGCCGAGGCCACCGAGGGCGTCATCGCGCTCATCGAGGGCGGTGCGACGCGTCCGACCGAGGAGGTCGTCGCCGAGGGCCTCGAGGCCGCGAAGCCGTTCATCGCCGAGCTGTGCCGCGCGCAGTCCGAGCTCGCCAAGTCGGCCGCCAAGCCGACCGTCGAGTTCCCGGTCTTCCTTGACTACCAGGACGACGTCTACGCCGCCGTCGAGGCCGCCATCTCCGCCCCCCTGGCCGAGGCGCTCACCATCGCCGACAAGCAGGAGCGCGAGACGAAGCTCGACGAGCTCAAGGAGCAGGCGAAGGCAGAGCTGTCCCAACTCGATGCCTTCAGCGGTCGCGAGAACGAGATCAGCCCGGCCTACCGCTCGGTCACCAAGAAGCTCATCCGCCAGCGCATCCTGCGCGACAAGGTGCGCATCGACGGCCGCGGGCTGGCCGACATCCGCACGCTCTCGGCCGAGGTCGAGGTGCTCCCGCGGGTGCACGGTTCGGCGCTGTTCCAGCGCGGCGAGACCCAGATCCTGGGCGTCACCACGCTGAACATGCTGGGTCTCGAGCAGAAGCTCGACACGCTGAGCCCGAACCGCACCAAGCGCTACATGCACAACTACAACTTCCCGCCGTACTCGACCGGTGAGACCGGTCGCGTCGGCTCGCCGAAGCGCCGCGAGATCGGCCACGGCGCGCTCGCCGAGCGGGCGCTCATCCCGGTCCTCCCGGGCCGCGACGAGTTCCCCTACGCGATCCGCCAGGTGTCCGAGGCGCTCAGCTCGAACGGCTCGACCTCGATGGGTTCGGTCTGCGCGTCCACCCTCGCCCTGCTCAACGCCGGTGTGCCGCTGCGCGCGCCGGTCGCCGGCATCGCGATGGGTCTCGTATCCGACACCGTCGACGGCAAGACCGAGTACGTGGCGCTGACCGACATCCTCGGGGCCGAGGACGCCTTCGGCGACATGGACTTCAAGGTCGCCGGCACCAAGGAGTTCGTGACGGCCCTGCAGCTCGACACGAAGCTCGACGGCATCCCGTCCGAGGTGCTGGCCGCGGCGCTCAAGCAGGCCCGCGACGCGCGCCTGCACATCCTCGACGTCATGGCCGAGGCCATCGACGAGCCCGACGAGATGAGCCCGTTCGCGCCGCGCGTCACCGTCGTGAAGATCCCGGTCGACAAGATCGGCGCGGTCATCGGCCCCAAGGGCGCGATGATCAACGCGATCCAGGACGAGACCGGCGCGCAGATCACGATCGAGGACGACGGCACGATCTACGTCGGTGCCGCCGACGGCCCGTCCGCCCAGGCCGCGGTCGACCAGATCAACGCGATCGCCAACCCGCAGATGCCCAAGGTGGGGGAGCGCTTCCTCGGCACGGTCGTCAAGACCGCCGCCTTCGGCGCGTTCGTCTCGTTGCTCCCGGGCAAGGACGGCCTCGTGCACATCTCGAAGCTGGGCCGCGGCAAGCGGGTCGGCAAGGTCGAGGACGTCGTGAACGTCGGCGACAAGATCCAGGTCGAGATCGCCGAGATCGACCCGCGCGGCAAGATCAGCCTGGTGCTGGTCGATGAGCCGGCGACGGCCGACGCCGCGCCGGCCGCGGACGCCGCCGCCGAGTAACACCACAGCTACGACGAGGGGGCCGGGACGCGATGTGCGTCCCGGCCCCCTCGTACGTTCGCTACGCGGTCCCGCGGAGCGCCGTCCCCGTCTCGAGCAGTGACTTCAGGTCGGACAGGACCCAGGCCCAGCCGCCGCCGGCGCCCGACTCCTCGCCCTCGCCCGCGATCATCGCGGCGTTCCCGGGCGCGTGGGTGCAGTCGTGGGTGACGGTCAGGCGGGTGACCCCGCCCTCCTGCGGCTCGATGTCGTAGCTGAGCCGGGTGAAGCCCTCGGCCCTGAGCCCGTCGTCCATCAGCATCCGCCAGGTCTGCACGAGGCGCTTCGGCGGATCGGCCTCGAGGATCTCGCCGTCGATGATCGGGCCCTCGACGCCCATCGCCACCATCGACTCGCTCGGATTGATCACGTACTCGGTGCCCGGCGTCAGGTCGCCGTACTCGGGCAGGCCGCCGTAGCCGTAGCGGTCGGTCCACTCCGGAGCGGTCACCGCGACCCACACCTGCTCGGGCGTCGCCTTGATCCAGACGCGGTACACCTGCGTCGGTGCAGCACTCATGTCGTCTCCTCGGACTCGTCTTCCAGGCTGTGTTTGAGATCGGCGAGTGCGGAGACCCGCCGCTCGGTGAACTTGTCGATCCAGCGGTCGTGGACGAGCCGGATCGGCACCGGGTTGAGGAAGTGCAACTTCTCCCGCCCGGCCTTGCGTGTGGTGACGAGCCCGGCGTCCTCGAGCACCTTGAGGTGCTTCATGACGCCGAAGCGGGTCATCTCCAGGTCCTGCTCCAGCTCGGTGAGCGTGCGGCCGTCGCGCCGGAAGAGCTGGTCGAGGAGGTGGCGTCGCGTCGGGTCGGCCAGCGCCCGGAAGATCGCGTCGTCGTCCTCCACGGCCTGAAGATAGGTGACTAAATAGTCACCTGTCAAGGTGGCCGGGCGCCTGTCAGGTGCTCGGAGGGTGCCGGCTTTCGGCGGCTCAGCGATTCACGTGACGGTCTGCAGCGGGAGTTCGGAGGTGCCGAGCGCGGGTATCAGCTCTGGCGCCAGGTCCAGGAACACGGACCGGCTCGGCGGGGCGTACGCGCCGACCCGGGTGACGATCGCGATGGTGCGCCGAAGGTGCAGGTCGGCCAGCGGGCGAAGCACGACGCCGGGCAGGGTCAGGGGGGCGATCAGGCGCGGGACGACCGCGACACCCACACCCGACCCGACCAGCCCGAGCATGGCGAGATAGTCGTTCGTCTCCGAGGCGACCCGCAACGAGAAGCGTGCGCGCCGGGCGGCATCGGTCATGGCGTCGCGGCAGATGCACTGGTACGGGGCGACGAAGTCGCGCTCGGCCAGGTCGGCGAGCGACACGGACCTGGCCCGAGCCAGGGGATCATCGGCGGGCAGCGCGACGGCCATGTGGTCTTCGGCCAGTACCTGCCAGTGCAGCCCAGGGTCGCGGGCAACGGACAGCATCGGGTAGTCGTAGGCGATCACAGCGTCGAAGTCGCCGCTGTTCAGGCGGGGTAGCGACACCGGTGGATCGGCCTCGCACAGCTGCACGGTGACGTTCGGCAGCTCGGCCCGGAACTGCCCGACCAACCGCGGCACCATGGTGGCGGCCGCACTCGGGAAGGTCGCGATCCGCAGTTCACCACTGTCGATGCCGCCGAGGTCCGACAGCTCACGGCGCGCGCTGTCCAGATGCTGCAGCAGGGTGTCGGCGTGCCTGAGCAGGACCCGCCCGGGTGGGGTGAGTCGCATGCGTCGTGGCGAACGCTCGATCAGGCTCACCCCGGTGTCGTGTTCGAGTTTCGCGATGTGCTGCGACACCGCGGGTTGGCTGATGCGCAGATGTGTCGCTGCGGCCGTGAACGACCCGCGGTTCGCGACCTCGCGGAAGACCCTCAGCCGGGTGGGATCGAGCGTGTCCAACATTCGGCCATCATAAGCGCAAGTTATCGGTACCACACCAGTATCCTTGCTTCTCTAATCCTCCGTCCAGGCCGGTACCGGATCGGCCTCACACCGATGGAGTTCCCGATGACTGACGTCACCACCACCACGACCACCCGCCCCAGCGAGGCCGGAAGCGGCCGGCCGGGCCGCCGCCGCCTCGCGCTGAGCAGTCTCACCGCGGCCGTCGCGACAACCGCAATGGCCTTCGGCGCCCTTGCCGCCCCGGCGGGCGCCGCGCCCGCCCGCACCGGCAGCGCACCGTCCGCCGCGACCATCACCGCCCACGGCCACTCATTTCGCACCCTCGACGACGCCGCCGACCCCACCTTCAACCAGCTGCTCGGCATCAACGACCACGGCGTGATCGTCGGCTACTTCGGCAGCGGCGCGCCCGGCCACCCGAACAAGGGCTACCGCCTCGGCCGCCCGTACGGACAGGGCCAGTACCGCACCGAGAACTTCCCCGGCTCCACCCAGACGCAGGTCGTCGGCATCAACGACGACGGCACCACCGTCGGGTTCTGGGTCGACGCCGTCGGCAACAACTTCGGCTTCGTCGAACGCCACGGCCAGTTCCAGGCGGTCCAGAACCCGCACACGCCGCCGGCGACCAGCGCGACGCCGACCGTCAACCAACTGCTCGGTATCAACGCCCACGGCATCGCCGTCGGCTTCTACGTCGACGCCGCGGGCAACTCCCACGGCTACACCTACGACACCCACACCGGGCGGTTCCACAACGTCCGCGTACCCGGCGCGACCAGCGTGACCGCGACCGGCATCAACGACGAGAACCACATCACCGGCTTCGCCACCATCAACGGCGCCACCGACGGGTTCGTCGTCAGCCACCACCACGCCTACCCGATCGTCATCCGCCAGTCGTCCAACACCCAGGTCCTCGGCATCAACGACCACGACGAGATCGTCGGCTCCTACGTCGATCCCGCCGGCAACACCCACGGCTTCGCGAAGCGCGAACACCACCAAGCGACCACGATCGATGCCCCGAACAGCACCATGATGACCGTGATCAACGGCCTCAACGACCGCGGCACGCTCGTCGGCTTCTACCTCGACCCCGCCGGCAACACCGACGGCCTCGTCGTCCGCTGATCCACACCACACAGCTCAGGTCGGGCAGGACGCCACCCGCGTCCTGCCCGACCTGATCACATGCATGCTGCGTCGTGCGCCACTCGCGCGGTGAGTCGTCCCGATGCTCACTTGGTTTCCACCCGGGACGTCGGGCGTTCGCTGACCGTCGCCGGGGCCGTCTCGTACTTCGTTATCGCAGGCATGTACGTCGTCATGCTGCTGGTCGGTCACTCATCGGGCGACCTGGGCTGCGAATACCCAGCCGGCTCGTCCAACTACGGTGAGGCGGCGTGGCAGTCGTGGCCGCAGGAACCCGATGCAGCTACCCGGCTGAGACGCTCCCGGACGGCACGTCCGTGCGTCCGCACGTGGACTCTCCGTCAAGCCGGCGGCGATCATTGCCGTGGTGCTCATCGCCTCCGCACCTACCGCGCTGATCATCAAGCGTCGTCGCTCCGCACGACCGCCCTATCGACCAGCACCCTCCCGTCCGATCCGCCGACGACGACGCCGCGAAGTTCTGCGCGCCACCGATCGACAGCGCGCAGCAACCGGAGATGCCGATGGGCGGGCGGGGTGGAACCACATTCGTACGGCGACCGGCGACCGCCATCCCGGACCGGACGGACTGGCGCTAGGTGCGCGACCCATCCACGTCAGTGGCTCCGATGAGCGGATGCCGTGCATCCTTGATCATCTCGCTGGGAGCAGGTCCACAGACCTGTTGCGGGCGCGTTGATCAACAAGCGATACGGCTGCCGATCTGGATGGCGACCTCGAACGATGCACTAGGCCGGTGGCCAATTGGTGGACGAATCAGATCGTGGAGAGTTGGACGCTCATGGCGCCTTGAGCTCCACGATCTGGCGGCCCGCGTTCTCGCCGCAAACGAGCGGACATAGCGCCTTCGCGGCCGGTGCGATCACGTCGGTGGCAGATGCGTTCGCCGCGGTGCTGACGGGTCGGCGCGCCCTGGTATGCGGGCCGACGCCGAGGTCGAATCAGAACGGGGCGGGTACGTCGCGGTCGATGAGGGTGGTGTCGATCGGCAATTCGTCAGGCGGCTTGTCGAACCGTCGGCCGGTCGGGCTGGTCCAATGGGTCACGCCGTCGGGGGTGCGGTGGGCCGACCAGCCGGCCCGGCAGCCCGGGAAGCGGCACGTGGTGTCGCGGTCCTTCACGAACCGGGCCATCGCGGTGGGCAGTTCGTGGTTCGGGCTGGTCTCGAGCACCTGCCCGGACGGATCGGTCAACAGCCGTCGCCAGGTGTTGGCCGGATCGTCGGCCAAGCGTCGGGCAACCTCGGCCGGGACCGGGCCGACCGTGTTGATCAGCCGGGCGACGTCCGCGGCCGGCATCAGCGTCCAGAGCTCACCCATGCCCTCCATGCGGTAGCGCGGGCAGGCACGACGCTCACCGCGCCGGTCGGGCTTCTGTTCGGATGGCCACCGGTCCAACGAGACCACGGCACGGTGGGCACAGGCTCGGAACTGCGCCGGCGTTTCGTGCCCCGCTCGGGGCAGCACTCGTGCCTCGACCTCCGCTGCGATCGCATCGTCGACCCCGGAGCGCCGCGTCGGACAGCGCCCGCGCATGATCGAGCGTCAACTCACCGCGGCTCATCGCGTCGAGAGTCGCCGGATCGCGGCTTCACCAGATCGACCATGGTCGTCACCCGAGTCCCGGCACTGCGTGGCGACCATCGCAACACCGCCGCGATCTCATCCACGACGTACTCCTCGTCGTGGGTCTCCAGGAACGAGGGCCCCGGTAATTCCTCGAGCCGAGCCAGCATCCGCTGCTCCTCGGCATCCAACCGCTCCTCCCACCGAGATCCTGTACGACGGAAGGGCTACTCGGTGACCTCGAAGGTCAGGCGGTGCTCGCTGTAGCCCGAGTCGTGCTGGTTGCGAGCCGAGACGTGCCACGTGCCCGCGTCGAGTTCGCCTCCGGCCACGTGCACCGTGCCCGAGTACTCCTGGCCCGGTTCCGCGCCGACGGCCGTCACGTGATAGCTCTTGTGGTCCGGCGCGTAGTCCACCGTGAGGTCGAGAACCACCACGTCGTGCATGCCGGCCGCCTCGTCGCCGTCGTTGCGGACGGGGATCGACAGCGCAAAGGTCGTCGAGGTGGTGACCTCGGCCGGGTCGATCCACGGCGTGCCGGACGGGACCAGATATGCGGGCATGGTTGCTCCTGGCTGGTTGAGGAAGCGGTGCTGAGCGTTGTGTATCGGTAACCGGCCGCCGTGCCAATGCCCCGAAGGGCACGCAGAGGGGCGGCGCTTACGCTGGACGGGTCGGCGCCCGCCGACGACGAGAGGGAGGTCCGCGTGCGCATGTTGCGCGGGCTGCCGTCCGAGGTGCGGGCACTGGTCGGGGTGGCCTTCATGGTCGCGCTCGGCTTCGGCCTGGTGGCTCCGGCGCTGCCGCTGTTCGCCCGCCAGTTCGGCGTCGACAAGACGCTGGCCGGCGCCGTGGTCAGCGCCTTCGCCCTGATGCGGCTGCTCATGGCCCCGTTCGTCGGGCGTCTGGTGAACCGCTTCGGCGAGCGCCTGCTGCTCGCCACCGGCATCGGGGTCGTCGCGGTCTCGAGCGCGCTGGCCGGGCTGGCCCAGAGCTATTGGCAGTTGCTGGTGCTGCGCGGCGCCGGTGGCGTCGGGTCGATCATGTTCAGCGTCAGCGCGGCCAGCCTGCTCGTGCGGGTGACCCCCGACCACCTGCGCGGCCGGGCCCAGGGCGTGTGGGCCGGAGCGTTCCTCATCGGCATGATCGCCGGACCGGCGGTGGGCACGGTGGCGACGTTCTCGCTGCGGGCCCCGTTCTTCCTCTACGCCGGCACGCTCGTGGTGGCGGGCGCGCTCGGGCTCGGGTCGCTGCGGCACAGCGAACTCGCCGCGCGCAGTTCGGTGCGAGCGGCACCGACCCGGCTTGCCACCGCCCTGCGGAACCGGGCCTACCTCGCCGCGCTGGCGGCCTCGTTCGCCGGCGACTTCGCGCTCGTCGGGGCCCGGGCGTCGATCGTCCCGCAATTCGTCACCGACCGCCTGCAGCTCAGTGCCGGCTGGGCGTACGCGGCCTTCCTGATCGTGAGCCTCGTCAGCGGTGCGCTGCTGCTCCCGGTGGGCAGGATCGCCGACACCCGTGGACGGCGGCCGGTGATCGTGGTCGGGCTGCTGGTCGGCGCGGTCGGGTTCGTCGTGCTGCCCGCCGTTCCGGTGGCGACGGGTCTCGTGCTGGGGGCCGTGCTGCTGGGCGCGGCCGGAGCGGCCGACTCGGTCGCGCCCGGCGCGGTGATGGGCGACGTCGTGGCGGGACGGGGCGGCACGGTCGTCGCGGTCTTCCAGATGTCGGGTGACCTCGGCGCGGTGCTGGGTCCGGTCGTCGCCGGCTGGATCGCCGACGGAGCCGGCTACGGCGTCAGCTTCGCCGTCTGCGCTGTCGTCTGCGCGCTGCCGGTGCTCGTCGTGGCCGCCGCACCCGAGACCCTGCGTCGCAAATCCGACGATCTGCCGCAACCCGTCGCCTCAGACGTGACGTAGTCGTCGCGGGGGCGACTCCCGGCCGGCCTGATTGCTATTCTCTATGCGTTCCATAGGAATACTCGGATCTGTAGAGAACTCGGGTTGCAAAGCCCACTCCCCGGAAAGCTGGTAATCGATGTCCCCGTCTGTCATGCGCCCTCGCCGTGCCGCCGCCCTGCTGGCCACCGCCGCAGTCGCCGTCGCGGGGCTCACCGCGTGCTCCGGCGACTCGAGCAGCGAGACGGTCCGCCTCGTCGCCTACTCGGTGCCCAAACCGGCCTACGACGCCCTCGCCCAGGCGTTCGCGGAGACCAAGGACGGCAAGGGCGTCACGATCAAGGGGTCGTACGGACCGAGCGGCGCGCAGAGCAAGGCCGTCCTCGCCGGCCAGAAGGCCGACTACGTCGGTTTCTCGGTGCAGCCCGACCTGACCAAGCTGGTGCCCAAGATCGTCGATGCGAACTGGAACACCGGCCCGACCAAGGGGCTGGTGTCCGACTCGGTCGTCGTCATCGCCGTGCGCAAGGGCAATCCGAAGCACATCACCGGTTGGGACGACCTGGTCAAGCCCGGCATCAAGATCGTGACGCCCGATCCGGCGTCGTCCGGCTCGGCGAAGTGGAACATCCTGGCCGCGTACTCGCACGTGCTCGCCCAGGGCGGCTCCGAGGCCGACGCCGCGGCGTACCTGAAGAAGTTCTACGCCAACATCACCAGCCGGGCCTCCAGCGGCGCCACGGCCACCACCCAGTTCCTGTCGGGTACCGGCGACGTCCTGATCTCGTACGAGAACGAGGCCATCGCCGCTCGCCAGAAGGGCAAGGCGCTTGACTACATCGTCCCGGCGCAGACGATCCTGATCGAGAATCCGGCCGCGGTCACGAAATCAGCGTCCTCGGCGGCCAAGAAGTTCCTGTCCTTCGTCGAGAGCGAGGCCGGTCAGGAGATCTTCGCGGCGAAGGGCTACCGCCCGGTGCTGAGCGGCACCAGGATCCCGAGCGTCGCCGGCGCCAACGACCCGGGCAACCCGTTCCCGAAGCCGGCCGAGCTGGTGACCATCGCCGATCTCGGCGGGTGGAAGGTCGTCAACGAGAAGTTCTTCGGTGACAACGGCATCGTCACCAGGATCGGCAAGTCCGGGTGACGTTGTCGCTCGACACCCATGACGGGCCGGCGCCGGGGGCGAGATCTGCGCGCCGCGCCCGCCGTGGCGTCGCCCGCGCCGGCCAGCCGCTGCGCCCCGCCTCGGGCGCCGCGCTCGGCGTGGTCGTGCTGTGGCTCAGCCTGCTGGTGCTGCTGCCGCTCGCCGCCGTGGTCGGTCGGGCGTTCGGACGGGGCGGGTCGGGGTTCTGGTCGGCCGTCACCGATCCCGAGACCGCCGCGGCGCTGAAGCTGACGCTCGCACTCGCCGTCGGCGTCGCGATCGTCGGTGCGGTCATGGGGACGATCGTCGCCTGGGTGCTGGTCCGCGAGCCGTTCCCCGGATCCCGCGCGCTCGAACTCGTCATCGACATCCCGTTCGCGCTGCCGACCGTGGTGGCCGGCGTCGTCATGCTCGCCGTCTACGGCGGCCAGACCGCCCTGGCCCCGAACCTGGTCGGCACCCGGGTCGGGCTGTTCGTCACGCTGCTGTTCGTCACGCTGCCGTTCACGGTGCGCACGGTGCAGCCGGTGCTGCTCGATCTCGACCGCGATGCCGAGCAGGCGGCCGCCTCGCTCGGAGCCGCGCCGTCGGTCGTGTTCCGCCGTATCGTGCTGCCCCAGATCCTGCCCGCCGTGGCCTCCGGAGCGGCCCTTGCGTTCGCCCGCGCGCTCGGTGAGTACGGCTCGTTGGTCTTCATCTCGAGCAACCTGCCGTTCCGTACCGAGGTGGCGTCGGTGCTGATCTACGGCAAGCTGCAGGACGCCGACCACCCCGGGATCGCGACCCAGCAGGCCGCAGCGATCTCGACGGTGCTGCTGCTCGCGAGCGCGCTCGTGCTCGGGCTGCTCGATCTCATCCAGCGCCGGGTGGCCCGCCGTGGCTGACGTCGCGATCGCCCCCGCGCCCGCCGTGCGTCCGGCCCGTCGACCGGACTCGACCCGGGCGGCACCGGTGCTGCGCACCGTCGCCGTGCTCTACGTCGGCATCCTCGTCCTGGTGCCGCTGGCCCTGATCGCCTACCGCACCTTCCAACCCGGGCTCGGCGAGTTCCTCAGCGCGCTGTCCCGACCCGACGCCGTGCATGCGTTCCAGGTGACGGCCGCGGTCGCCGGCTCGGCGGTGGTGATCGACGTCGTGTTCGGTGTCGCCGTGGCGATCCTGCTGGCCCGCTACCGGTTTCCCGGGCGGCGCCTGCTCAGCGCCTTCATCGACCTGCCGGTGGCCGTGTCGCCAATCGTCGTCGGGCTCGCACTCGTGCTCGTCTACGGCCCGAACGGCTGGTTCGGTGGCTCGCTCGCCGGCAGCCCGCTGCAGGTGATCAACGCCAAGCCCGGCATGGTGCTCGCGACCGTCTTCGTCTCGCTGCCGCTGGTCGTCCGGGCGGTCGTCCCGGTGCTCGACCAGGCCGGGGTCGAACAGGAACAGGCAGCGTCCTCGCTCGGGGCCAACTCGGTGCAGCGCTTCTTGCGCATCACGCTGCCCACGATCCGGGTGGCGCTCGCCTACGGCACCGTGCTCAGCATCGCCCGCTGCCTCGGCGAGTTCGGCGCCGTGCTCGTCGTGTCGGGCAACGTCGCGGGGGAGACCGAGACGGCCACCCTGCGCATCGGCAACCTCATCGACCAGGAGCAGGACACGCAGTCCGCCTACGCGATCGCGTTCGTGCTCGTGCTCGCCGCCCTGGCCGCCATCGTCGTGTCCGCCTACATCCGCCGGCGACGACCGGCGTGAGTCTGGAGATCTCGTGAGTATCGAAGTCCGCGGCGTCGGCAAGCGGTTCGGCGACTTCGTCGCCCTCGACGACGTCGACCTGTCCGTGCGCACCGGCGCCCTCACCGCCCTGCTCGGTCCGAGCGGCGGCGGCAAGTCGACCCTGCTGCGCATCATCGCCGGGCTGGAGAGGGCCGACACCGGCACGGTCGAGATCGACGGTGAGGACGCGACCACCCTCCCGCCACGGCACCGCGACGTCGGGTTCGTGTTCCAGCACTACGCCGCGTTCTCGCACCTCTCGGTGTTCCGCAACGTCGCCTTCGGGCTCGAGATCCGCAAGCGGCCGAAGGAGGAGATCCGGCGCCGCGTGCACGAACTGCTCGAACTCGTCCACCTCGAACAGTTCGCCGACCGGCTGCCGGCCCAGCTCTCCGGCGGCCAGCGGCAGCGCATGGCGCTGGCCCGCGCGCTGGCGGTCGAACCCAAGGTGCTGCTGCTCGACGAGCCGTTCGGCGCCCTCGACGCCCAGGTGCGCAAGGAGCTGCGCGACTGGCTGCGCCGCCTGCACGACGAGGTGCACGTGACCACGGTCTTCGTCACCCACGACCAGGAAGAGGCGCTCGAGGTCTCGGACGAGATCGTGGTGATCAACCACGGGCGCATCGAGCAGGTCGGCAGCCCGGACGATCTCTACGACAAGCCGGCGAACGACTTCGTGATGTCGTTCCTCGGCCCGGTCACCCGGCTCGGCGGCCGGCTGGTGCGCCCGCACGACATCGAGGTGCTCCGGACGGCCGAGCCGGATGCGGTGCCGGCGCAGGTCACCCGCCTGCAGCGGGTCGGTTTCGAGGTGCGCGTCGAACTGTCCGGCGGTGAGACGTGGGTGCAGCTCACCCGTGGGCAGAGCGAGTCCCTGGCGCTGCGCGAGGGCGCCACCGTGTGGTTGCGGCCGGTGCACGACAGCACCAGCCTGGCCGTTCCCGTCTGACCGGCGCGCCGGACGAACAGCCCGGGCCCGCGTTTGCAAGGATGAGGCGTGCAGATCTCGGCCAAGACCGACTACGCGGTGCGCGCGCTGCTGAGTCTGGCCGCCCGCGAACCCGACCTCGTCAAGATCGACACGATCGTCACCGAGCAGAACCTGCCCCGCAAGTTCGTCGAGGCGATCCTCGGCGAGCTGCGCCGGGCCGGCCTGGTGCGCTCGCAGCGCGGCGCCGACGGTGGCTACGGGCTCGCCCGCCCGGCCCGCGAGATCACGCTGGGTTCGGTGCTGCGCGCGGTCGACGGCCCGCTCGCCGAGGTGCGTGGGCTGCGGCCCCACGAGACCGAATACGCCGGCGTGGCGCAGCACCTGCCGTCCGTGTGGGTCGCCGTGCGGGCCAGCCTGCGGCGCGTGCTCGACGAGACAACCCTCGCTCAGGTGCTGTCCGGCTCGTTGCCCGCCCACGTCCGGCGCCTGAACGAGGCTCCCGACGCCTGGCTGCCCCGCTGACCGTCGACGCACCGTGATCGTGTGCGGAGCGGCGTACCTCGGCGTACGGTGACCCGAGGGCGAGGGAAGGGTCCGCGCATGGGTGACATCGGTCCGATCCAACAGCGCTACGAGGTCCTGCCTGGGGTGAGCGCTACCGTTCCGTCGCCGGAGCCCATGCCCGTTCCGCAACCCGAACCGGTGCCCGAGCCGAGCCCCGTGCCCGCGCCCGAGCCGACCCCGCAGCCGCCCTCCGCCGGTTGAGCCGTGGGCGAGTTCTCCGGCTCCGAGCCGCTCGTCGGCGAGATCGTCGGGCTGCGCACCTTCCGGGTCGACGACTCGGGGCTGCTGCTGCCGCTGTACTCCGGCGGCGTCTGGTACGACGGCACGAACACCGCCACCTGCTCGCCGCCGACCGGCGACCATCGGCGCGGCCCGCACCGCGTGCCCGAAGCCGCGTGCGAGTGCGGCTTCTACGCCTACGGCACCCGCGAGGCCGCCGCCCGCAACCGGCACATGCGCTACGTCCGGGCGGTCGTGTCGTGCTGGGGTGACGTCGTGGCCGGCACGCAAGGAGTCCGGGCCGAGCATGCCCGCATCGACGCGATCTGGCTGCACCCCGGAGCGCCGTCCGGGTTGCGCCGTCGCATCGCCGGGCGCTACCCGTCGGCGCGGTTCTACGCCGACGCCGACGCGATGCTCGGCGAGCACCCGTTGTCCGAACTCAGCTGCTACGACCGGCCGCGCCGGGTGCGGCCGTCGTCCCGGATCGTCGCCGTCCTGGCCTTCGTCCTGCTCCTCGCGCTCGGCCTCGTAC
Source organism: Jatrophihabitans sp. (assembly GCF_036000465.1). GTDB lineage: Bacteria > Actinomycetota > Actinomycetes > Mycobacteriales > Jatrophihabitantaceae > Jatrophihabitans. Next base: position 215,642 of record NZ_DASYFV010000006.1, read on the forward strand.
CGGTCGAGCAGTTGCGCGGCACCGACCCGCTCTGGGATCTGTGGATCGTCGTCACCGCCGTGGTCGCCGCGGTCACCGCGTGGCTCGTCGTCGGTGCGCACGGGGCGGGTCATCTGGCCGCCGCGTTCGTCGTCGGCGGGCTCCTGGCCTGGTTGGTCGCGCCGCTGTTCGGGCTGTCCGGGTGGTTGCTGCGGCTGCCCCTCCTGCGCGGCCTCGTCGTAGCCGCCGGCGGCTACCTGTTGACGCTGCGGCCGCACTACTTCCCGGTGGTTCGCGCGCCGCGCGAGCGGTCGTTCTGCGGCGTGGGCGGCTGAACCGCTGCGGGTGGCGCCGGGTGCCCGTGCGGGTCCGTAGGATCGCGGAATGACCTCTTCGCGTTCTGCCCGTCCCGTCTCGCGGGCCACGACGCGACGCCTCGACCGCGCGAGCGGTGGGGGAGTGATCACCCGTACCGTGCTGCCCGGCGGCCTGCGCATCATCACCGAGGCGATGCCCGGCGTGCGTAGCGCGAGTGTCGGCGTCTGGGTGCCCGTCGGTTCGCGCGACGAGTCGGTGTCGCTCGCCGGCACGAGCCACTTCCTCGAGCACCTGCTGTTCAAGGGCACGACCACGCGCTCGGCGCTCGACATCGCGAGCGCCATGGACACCGTGGGCGGCGAGTTCAACGCCTTCACCGAGAAGGAGCACACCTGCTTCTACGCCACGGTGCTCGACCGCGATCTCGACCTCGCCATCGACATGATCAGCGACGTCGTACTCAACGCCACGATCACCGCGCAGGACGTCGACATCGAACGCGGCGTCGTGCTCGAGGAGATCTCGATGCGCGACGACGACCCGGGCGACCTCGTCCACGACGAGTTCTCCACCGCGCTGTTCGGCTCGGTGCCGCTGGGTCGTCCCATCCTCGGCACCGAGGACTCGATCCGCACGCTGACCCGCCGTCAGATCCACGGCTACTACAAGCGGCGCTACACCCCCGACGCCATGGTGGTGTCGGTCGCCGGGAACATCGAGCACGCCGAGGTCGTCCGCACGGTGCGCCGCGCGTTCGAGGCGCGGCTCGACCCCGCAGTGCCCACGCTGCCGCCGCGGGCCGGGGCCACCGGCGCAGCGACGACGGGCTCACCCGACCGGCCTGTCCACGTCGTCGAGGACGACACCGAGCAGGCCAACCTCGTGCTGGGATGCCACGGGATGTCGCGCCACGACCCGCGCCGTTACGCGTTGGGCGTGCTGTCGTCGGCGCTCGGTGGCGGCATGAGCTCGCGACTGTTCCAGCGGGTGCGCGAGGAACGCGGCCTGGCCTACTCGGTCTACTCGTTCAGCAGCGGCTTCGCCGACGCGGGCCAGTTCGGCGTCTACGCCGGCTGCCAGCCGGGCAAGGCCGACGAGGTGCTGTCCTTGATGGTCGAGGAACTCGACTCGGTCGCCGCCGGCACGCTGACCCCGGCCGAGATCGAGCGGGGCAAGGGACAGATGCGCGGCGGCATCGTGCTCGGCCTCGAGGACGCCGGCTCGCGGATGACCCGTATCGGCAAGAGCGAGATCGCCTACGGCGACGTCATCGGCCTGGACGAGGTGCTGGCCAACATCGACGCCGTCACCGATGCCGACGTCGCCGCGGTCGCGGCCGACGTGTTGAGCCGCTCGCGCTGCCTCACCGTTGTCGGTCCGTTCGGCGCCCACGATTTCGACGGCGCGGTCTGACCCCGCATCTGTAGTGAGGAGCTGAAGATGACCGACTCACTCCGCGTCGGGGTGCTGGGCGCCCGCGGCCGCATGGGCGAGCAGGTGTGCAAGGCGGTCGACGCCGCCGACGACCTCGAGCTCGTGGCGATGGTCGACGCCGGTGACTGGCTGTTCAGCGTGGCCGACGCGGGTTCGCAGGTGCTCGTCGACTTCACCCACCCCGACGTCGTCATGGACAACCTCCGCTTCGCCATCGACCAGGGCATCCACGCCGTCGTCGGCACCACCGGCTTCACGGCCGAGCGGCTCGACACGATCCGCGGCTGGCTCGCCGACGCCCCGTCGGTCGGCGTGCTGATCGCGCCCAACTTCGGCATCGGCGCCGTGCTGTCCATGACGTTCGCGCAACTCGCCGCGAAGTACTACGACTCGGCCGAGGTCATCGAGCTGCACCACCCGAACAAGGTCGATGCGCCGAGCGGCACCGCAGTGCGCACGGCCGAGCTCATCTCGGCCGCGCGGGCCGAGGCCGGGCTCGGCGCGAGCCCCGACGCCACGACCCAGGAGCGCGCCGGCGCCCGCGGCGCCGACGTCGGTGGCGTGCACGTGCACGCGCTGCGGATCGCCGGGATGGTCGCCCACCAGGAGGTCATCTTCGGCGCCGAGGGCGAGACACTGACGATCCGGCACGACTCGCTCGACCGCGTCTCGTTCATGCCCGGTGTGCTGCTCGCCGTGCGGGGCGTGGCCGAGCGTCCCGGGCTCACGGTCGGGCTGGAACCGCTCCTGGGCCTGTGAGCCTGCAGGACATTCTCGGCCCCGATCTGCGGGTGGTGATCGTCGGCACGATCGCGGCGTGGCACCGCGCCGAGCACGAGCACTACTACGCCGGCTCCGGCAACAACTTCTGGCTGCTGCTGCACGAGAGCGGTCTGACCCCGGAGCGTCTGACGCCCGCCGAGGAACACCGGCTGCGCGACTTCGGCATCGGCCTCACCGACCTCGTGCGCACCGAACGCTCCGAGCCGGGGGAGCCACCGCGCTTCGACGTCGCCGGCCTCCACCGCACCCTGCGTGCCGCCGCGCCACCGGCCGTCGCCTTCGTCAGCAAGACCGCGGCGGCGTCCTACGCCCGGGCGACGCGGCAACGCCTCCCGCGTGACTACGGCGAGCTGCCCTGGACGGTCGACGGCACTCCGGCCTTCGTGCTGCCCGGCCCGTCCGGCGCCAACAACGGCATGCCCCTGCCGCTGCGCATCGCCCTGTGGCGCGACCTCGGCGACTTCCTCGCAGCGGGCGCCCTTCGGATCGGGGAGCGGTAGACGCTGCATCAGCGTCCAACGCTTCACACTCTGGTTCGTCGACCAGCCGCGGCACCCGCGGCCGATCTCAGTCGCGGCCGACGTGCGCGTCGAGCCAGGTGGCCAGCGGGAGCATGCCCTTCCACACCTTGACGATCTCCGGCTTCGCCCCGGGCGTCGTCAGCCAGTCGGGCGCACCGAGATCGCGCGAGGTGGTCAGCGTCTTGTGGCGCAGCAGGTCGGCCCGCGGATGGTCCTTCTCATAGCCGGCCGGCACCCGGGAGAGCTGCTCGCCGCCGATCGGCAGCTTCTTGCGGGCCAGGGCGGCGACGGCGCGCTCCAGCAGCGGCCCGGCGACGTCGTCGGCGACCGATCGGCGGTAGCGCGCGACCTGCTCCGAGCTCATGTGCCAGTACCCGGCGGCGAGGAACAGCCCGGCCGCCGAGACCTGCAGGTACACCGACGACTCGCCGAACCAGATGCCCTGGTGCGTCTTGTACGGCGTCTTGTCCTTCGCGAAGCGCACATCGCGGTAGGGACGGAAGAACTTGTACGCGCCGAACTGCTTCTCCAGCTCCAGCGCGAGCGCCTCGAGGGGCGCCTTGACCGACTCGTCGTAGACCGCCTTGTGCGCCGTCCAGAACGCCTTGGAGTTGTCGACCTCGAGGTCTTCGTAGAAGTCCAGGGCAGCGATGGGGATACCGGCGAACGTCACGCCCCCACGCTAGCGAAGGCCGGTCAGCCGAGTTCGGTGTGCAGCCGGATCTCGCGCAGCTCGCCGGCGCCGGTGTCGAGGGCGCGGACGAGGCCGTCCGGGGCCCAGCCGGTCGAGAGCAGGAACTCGCGGGTGACCTCGTCGCCCTCGGGGATCCACGCGATCGCCCGGGTCATGCCGTCCTGCCGCGCGTGGTCGACGGTGGCGGCGGCGAGCCGGGACCCGTGCCCGCGCCGGCCCCAGCGGGGCTCGACGAGCATCGGCGCGACCGCGACCGTCGAGGCCGGCTCGGGATCGTCGGCCTCGAGGTCGTCGGTCGGGCCGAAGGCGACGAACCCGACGAGCCACTCGCCCTCCATCGCCACCAGCAGGTGATGACGGGGGGAGGGCGCGTCGGTGATCGCCGAGGCCCACACCGGCTCGGCCGCGGCGGCCGACAGGCCGTCGAGGACGACCGGCGGCAGCAGGTCGGCGTAGGCCGTGCGCCAGGTCTCGACCTGGATGCGGGCGATCTCGCCCGCGTCGTCGGGACGGGCGGGGCGCACACTCACATCGGCCATGGCGCCAGGCTAGTGACGCCCGGCCGGGGCCGGCGCAGGCGCCTCCGCTGCTGTCTCCTCGATCTCCGGGCGCTCGTTCAGCGACCCCGACACCAGCTGGGCGGCGACAGCCACCACCGTGCCGAGCACGATCAGCACGATGCCGGCGGCGACGAAGTTGTTCGGACTGATCTTGGCGACGACGAGCACGATGCCGACGATGAACCCCAGGCTCCAGGCCCAGGCGGTGAAGCGCCGCCCGTACACGCCGCCGTAGAGCGCGAGCAGGGTGCCGAGGACGATGAGTTCGACCCCGGTGCCGGCCTGGCCGAAGCTGTCGGCCAGCGCGACGATGCCTCCCACGGTCGGGAAGAACCCGGCGACGACGAACGCGATCGCGGCGCCGGCCCGGCCGTTGCGGTCGAGCGCGAACGCGATCAGGTAGTACACGAGACCGAAGACCAGACCGATCGCGCCGATGGTCGCCGGGCTGGGGCCCCGCGGGCTCAGCGTCCCGTTGTCGAACGCCGCCGACGCCGATGCCACGAGCGAGTCGCCGGCCGCCTTGTAGGCGACGTAGGTGTAGAGGTTGACCGCGGCCAGGGCGAGCAGGAACGCGCGTCCGCGCATACCCGGGACGACGACGTAGCCGGCCAGCCAGAGCAGGATCGACACGAGGTAGACGGCGTCGAGGTTGATCGGGAAGCTGCCGGTGAACGTGCCGCCGATGTCGAGGGTGAGGAAGCCCAGCGTCAGCGGTACGCCGACCGCGCCGAGCACGGCTCCGGCGGTGGCCAGCGGGCCGTGCTTCCGCGCCACAGCGAGCGCATAGCCGCCGACGGCCATCACCAGCGAGAGCCCTGCGCCGAGGAAGCGCCGCCCCTCGCCCTGGGTCGACGGCCCGCGGCCGTTGAGGTCCAGGTGCAGACCCTCGCCGAGGTAGCTGATCGACCACAGCAGCACGCCGAAGACGATGAGCACCGCCCCGGCCCCGGCCAGCGAGACGCCGAAGCGCGCCTCGGGACGCCGCCGCGTGCGCGAGCCGAGCCGTTCGGCGAGCGATCCGGCCGGCGCCGGGCGTCCGCCGCCGGGAGCGCCGTAGAAGTTCGGATACCCCTCGGGTGCGACCGCGCCGTACGGCGACTGCTGGCCGTACTGGGGTTGCTGGCCGTACTGGGGTTGCTGGCTGTAGCCGGGCTGCTGCCCGTACTGGGGTTGCTGCCCGTACTGGGGCGGCCCGCTGTACCCACCCTGCGGACCCGGCTGCAAGGTCTGCGACCAGAATCCACCGCTCGCGGGTGGGGTCCCGCCCGGCGCCGCCTCGCCCGCAGGCTCCGGATTCTCGACCGCGCCGTGGCGCGGCGGCCGGAACGGCTCGTCCGGGTCGACGGGCGGGCCGGACGGCGGGGTGTTCGGCGGGGGTTCGGTCATGCGGCGCAGCCTAGGAGAATGATCGTTGTCGCGCTCGGCGACGCGGCCGTGCCGGGGACAACTCCCCGGTTCAGCCGATGGTCGGCTCGACGTTCGCCTCGGCCGCGAACGCCTCGCCCTCGGCCGTCTCGCGCCGGCGCTTGCGCACGTGCAGCCCCACGGCGACGACGATGATCACGCCCAGGATCGCCAACGGCGCCCAGGTGAGCGTCTCGCCGACGACGCCCAGCGCGGAGGCGAACCCGTAGCCCAGCAGCACGCAGCCCGGCGCCCACACGACGCCGCCGACGGCGTTCCAGAGCAGGAAGGTGCGGTACCGCATGCCGCTCATCCCCGCCATGGACGGCATCAACGCGCGCATCAGAGCGGTCATCCGGCCCAGCAGCACCGCCTTGCCGCCGTGGCGGTGGATGAACCCGTCGACGGCCGACCACCGGTGCTCGCCGACCCAGTTCCCGAGCCGGGAGCGGCGCAGCGACGGGCCGAACTTCTTGCCGAACTCGTAGCCGACCGAGTCGCCGCCGATGGCGCACACCACGGCAATCACAATCATCAGGCCGAGGTTGAGGTTGCCGTACTTCGCGTTGCAGAACACGCCGGCGACGAGCAGGGCCGTCTCGCCCGGCAGCACCATGCCGACCAGGATCGCCGCCTCGGCGAAGGCCAGGCCGCCCGCGATCACGTAGAGCCAGAGCCCGACGGTCTCGCCGATGGACCGCATGATGGACTCGAACATCGCCCGATGATGACATGCCGTGATGGGTCCGGTGTCGGACCGGCTCACTAGGGTCCGGCGCATGGCGCACCCCGGACCGCCCCCAGCCCGGCTCACCCCCGATCACGCGCGCCGCATCGCGCTCGCGGCCCAGGGCTTCGCCGAGCCGCGTCCTACCGGCCGGATCGACGCCAGGCACATCAAGCGGGTGCTCGACCGCGTGGCCCTGCTGCAGATCGACTCGGTGAACGTCTTCTCCCGCAGCCACTACCTACCGGTGTTCGCCCGGCTCGGTCCGTACCCGCACAAGGTGCTCGACCGGCTCACCGCCTACACCGCTGCCCCGACGCGTCCGATCATGTTCGAGTACTGGGCCCACGCCGCGTCGCTCGTGCCGCTCGAGTTCCAGCCCCTGCTGCGCTGGCGGATGGATCGGGTGCACGTCGAGTCCTGGGACGGCATCCGCCGCATCGCCCGTGACAACCCGGCGCTGCTCGACGACGTCCTGCAACTCGTCGAGCAGCAGGGCCCGATCGTCGCTGGCGACACCGGCATCCCACGGCCCGCGCCGCGACCGGGCCACATGTGGAACTGGCACGAGGGAAAGACCGCGCTCGAGTACCTGTTCTACAAGGGCGTCGTCACGACCTCGAAGCGGGTGAACTTCGAGCGCTACTACGACCTCACCGAGCGGGTGCTACCGACCGGCGTGCTGGCCGTGCCCACCCCGTCCGAGGACGACGCGAAGCGCGATCTGGTGCGCATCTCGGCGCGCGCATTGGGGGTGGCCACCGAGGCCGACCTGCGCGACTACTTCCGCATCTCCAGCGCGGCGACCAAGGCGGCGATCGTCGACCTCGTCGAGTCCGCCGAACTCGTGCCGGTCGAGGTCGACGGCTGGCGCGCGCCGGCCTACATCTGGCACGAGGCGCGCCGCCCGCGCCGGGTCCACGCCCGCGCGCTGCTCTCGCCGTTCGACTCGCTGGTCTGGTTCCGCGAGCGCACCGAGCGGCTCTGGGACTTCCACTACCGCATCGAGATCTACACCCCGGCCGCGCAGCGTCGCTTCGGCTACTACGTGCTGCCGTTCCTGCTCGACGAATCGCTGGTCGGGCGGGTCGACCTCAAGTCCGACCGGCAGGCGCGCGTGCTGCGGGTGCAGAGCGCCTGGCTCGAGCCGGGCGCCGATCCCGGCCGTGTCGCGGCCGAGCTGGCCGAGGAACTCGAACTCGTCGCGGCGTGGCAGGGGTTGTCGGGCATCGAGGTCATGCCGCGCGGCGACCTGTCCCCGGCGCTCGCCGCGGCGGTCGGGTGATCAGGCGGCGGTCGCGGCGCGGAACAGGCGCACGTCGCCGCTGCCGGTGCGCGCGCGGACGGTAATCGCCCCTGCCTTGCTCGACGGCCGCTCCTCGATCGGCAGCTCCGAGCGCACCGTGCCCGAGCCGGTCGTGACATCGACCTTCACCGGCACGCCGGCCGGCAGGCCGATGCTCATCGGCCCCGACCCGCTGGCGAGATCGACGTCGCCGTGCACGGCGTCCAGGTGGGCCTCGCCGGCCCCGGACCGCGCCTTGACGTTGCCACGCACCTCGCCCACCTCGAGGCGGCCGTTGCCGCAGCCCGACACCAGATCGCCGAGCACCTCGCCGAAGCGGGCGTTGCCCGAGCCGGAGCGGACGACGACCGAACCGGTGACCCGCTCGGTGGAGCTGTCGGCGCTGCCGTAGCGCAGGGTCAGGTCGCCGTCGATCTCGTCGAGCGTGATGGTCCCGGATCCGGTGGCGACGTCGGCACCCGCGAGCCGTCCCTTGGTCGTCACCGACGCAGTGAAGGTCGCCGCCTTCAGTGCGGTGCCGCTCGGCACGGTGATGACGACGTCGACGCCGGCCTTGCCCTGCGGACGCCACGGCGCGATGAGGTCGGCCAGGCCGCCCTGGCGCGGCGCGTGCACGGTGAGCGTGGGGCCGGACATCTCGACGGTCATCCGCTCGGCGAGGTCGGCCGTGCCCTCGCGGGGCGTTATCTCGACGGTGGCCTCGGCGAGATCGTCCATGGCGACGACGACGGCCGAGCCGTGCCCGAGCCGGACGGAGAGATTGATCGGCCCGCTGAGCGGGAAGGCGTGGGTGGCGCCGGCGTTCATGAGTTCTCCTGAGGTCGTGGGATGGTCAGCCGTTGATCCAGCCGGTGACCCGGCCGCCGTGCTCGCCACGCTTGTGGCCGCTGCCGGGGCCGCTGTGCCCGCCGAAGCCGCCGGGACCGAACGGGCCACCACTGCCGAACAGGCCGGCCCCGAGCCCCCCGAACGGACCCGGGTGCAGGGCGTTCGTCGCGGCCCGGACCAACCAGGTGTTGACCGAGACGCCGTCGCGGGCGGCGGCCTCGTCGACCTCGGTCTTGAGCGCTTCGGAGAGCCGCAGGGAGATTCTGGCGCTCGCGTCGTCGTCTCGGCGCGCCTCGCCGCCCGGTGCCTCGGCCGTCGCAGCCATCGGCTGCACCCCGATGTGGATCTCGTCGCCGTCGAGACGGACGGTGACGGCGGGGGAGCCGGGGTAGTCCAGCAGGGCGGCGGTGATCTCGTCGGCGGCGGCGGACACCGCGTCGAGCACGGCGAGCCGGACGGCCGGGGTGGCCGCGGTGGCCAGCGCGGCGGCGATGTCCTTGGTGCGGTCGTCACCGAGCGCGGCGGCGGCGGTGAGCTGGTCCTGGACCTGGACGAGATGCTGGTCGAGATGCATGACATCACTATGACATCACCTTGACGTCATCGCAACGGTGTGCCGTCGCAGCGCGCCGCGGCCTCGGGTGCCGGCCCCGGCGGTTAGGCTCTGACCCACCGAACCGCTCGTCACCGTTGCAGGAGCCCGCGTGCCCGACATCGTCCCGTTGAAGGTGCAGGCCATCGCCTGGACCCACTTCGAGCCCCCGGCCGACGTGCCGTGGGAGACCGACACCGATGGCGGCGAGGCCCTCGCCGAGTTCGCCGGCCGGGCCTGCTACCAGTCGTGGAAGAAGCCGAACCCGGCCACCGCCACGAATGCCGGCTACCTGCACCACATCCTCGAGGTCGGCCACCTGTCGGTGCTCGAGCACGGCTCGGTCACGTTCTACCTGTCGGGCATCTCGCGCTCGCTCACCCACGAGCTGATCCGGCACCGGCACTTCAGCTACTCCCAGCTCTCGCAGCGCTACGTCCCGGAGAAGGACGCCGCGATGGTCGAGCCCGACGTCATCGCCGACGACCCGGAGCTGCACGCCAAGTTCGTGGCGGCCTCCGAGGCGGCGGTCGCGGCCTACACCGAACTGCTCGAAGGGCTCGAGAAGAAGTTCGCCGACGTCGAGCACGCGACGCTGCGGCGCAAGCAGGCCCGTCAGGCCGCGCGGGCCCTGCTGCCCAACGCCACCGAGACCCGCATCGTGGTCACCGGCAACTACCGGGCCTGGCGCCACTTCGTGGCCATGCGGGCCTCCGAGCACGCCGACGTCGAGATCCGCGCCCTGGCGATCTCGTGCCTGCGCGAGCTGAAGCGCATCGCGCCCAACGCCTTCGCCGACTTCGAGATCACCGCGCTGCCCGACGGCACCGAGGTCGCCTCCAGCCCGATGGTCAGCGAAGGCTGACTCCCGTAATCGGCGGACGGGGCGGGTATTCTCGCCCCGTGGAAACAGACACGTCGCGCCGCCCGTTCGGGCGCGTGCTCACGGCCATGGTCAGCCCGTTCGACGTGTCCGGGGCGCTCGACCTGAAGAAGGCCGTCGAGCTGGCGACGTATCTCGTCGACGAGCAGGCCAACGACGGCCTCGTCATCAACGGCACCGGTGGCGAGTCGCCGACGACCACCGACGGCGAGAAGGCCGAGCTCATCGCCGCAGTGGCCGATGCGGTCGGCGATCGCGCCCACATCGTGGCCGGGGTCGGCACCTTCGACACGGTCCACACCATCCACCTGGCCGAGCAGGCGGCCAAGGCCGGCGCCCACGGGCTGCTGGTCGTCACGCCGTACTACTCGCGACCGCAACAGTCCGGGCTGCTCGCGCACTTCCGGGCCGTCGCCGACAGCACCGACCTTCCCGTGCTGCTCTACGACATCCCGGGGCGGTCGGGCATCCCGATCGAGCCGGCCACGATGATCACGCTCGCCGAGCACGAGCGCATCATCGGGGTGAAGGACGCGAAGGGCGACTTCACGGCGTCGTCGCTGGTCATGGCCGAGACCGACCTCGCCTTCTACGCCGGCAGCGACGCCGAGACCCTGCCGTTGCTCTCGATCGGCGCGTGCGGCGTGGTCGGCACCTCCACCCACTTCTGCGGGCCGCAGACCAAGGCCCTCGTCGAGGCCTTCGAGCGGGGGGACACCGCCGAGGCGCTGCGGCTGCACCGGCAGTTGCTGCCCATCTACACCGGCATCTTCAAGCTCCCCGGCACCGTGCTGGTGAAGGCCGGGTTGCGGTCGCGCGGTCTGGACGTCGGCGGGGTGCGGCTGCCGCTGATGGACGCCACCGACCACGAACTCAGCCACCTGCGCGAGGATCTCGCCGCCGCCGGGCTCTAGCCTCGCGCGCCTCCCGACAACCCTGAAGTTCAGCGTTAGGGTTGCTCGGTGGCAGCTACCGGAACGAAGCCCCGACCGCCGGCGCGCAAGTCGACCGGACGGACGACCCGGCCCGCGGCGAAGCGCTCGGGCCGATCGCCCGCCGCCGCGCCGTTCGTCGGCGCGGCCAGGGCGGTCGCGGCCGTGTGGCGCAGCCTGGCGGCCGTGCTCGGCAGCCTCGCCCGTGCGGCCGGCCGCAACGCCGCCACCGCCCGCGAGCTGGACCCCGCCCACCGCCGCGACGGCGCCGCGCTCGGCGTGCTCGCCTTCGGGCTGATCAGCGTGATGGCGATCTGGTTCACCGCCGCCGGTCCGATCGGCCACCTCATCGACACCGCCTGCCGGGCGGTGCTCGGCAACGGCGCCGTGCTGCTGCCGATCGCGCTGATCGCCGGTGGCGGGCACATGCTGCGCCAGGCGCCCGAGCCGAAGGCCCGCGGCCGGGTCGTGGTCGGTGGCGCCGCACTGCTGCTGGCCGTCCTCGGCCTGTTCGACGTCTGGGCCGCCAGCCCGACCACCGCCGCCGGGCGCGCCCACGCGGGCGGGCTCATCGGCACCGCCGTCGGCGCCCCGCTGTCCCACGGGCTGTCCGCGGTCATCGCCGTGCCGCTGCTCGCCGTGGTCGGCGTCTTCGGCATCCTCGTGCTCACGGCCACCCCGATCAGCGTCCTCGTCGACTACGTCCGCACCCTCACCGGGTTCGGCCGCGGCGAGGCGACGGCGCTGCCCGAGGTCGACCCCGAGGTCGACGAGACCGTGCGCAAGCCGCGCCGCCGCCGCACCCCGCCGCCGGTCGCCGACGCCGACAGCGCCACCGAGCAGATCGCGCCAGACGACGACGCCACCGCGGCCATCCCGACGGTCAAGCCGCGCAAGCCGCGGACCAAGCCGGTCGAGCCCGACCTGCCGCCGATCGACCGTCCGATCCAGCTCGAGCTCTCCGGTGGCGGCGGCATGTACACCCTGCCGCCGATCAAGGATCTCGCGAAGGGCGCTCCGCACCTCGAGCACACCAAGGCCAACGACGAGGTGATCGCCGCCCTGCAGCAGGTGTTCTCGGAATTCGACGTCGACTGCGCGGTCACCGGCTTCAACCGGGGCCCGACGGTCACCCGTTACGAGGTCACGCTCGGCCCCGGCGTGAAGGTCGAGCGCATCACCAACCTGACCCGCAACATCGCCTACGCGGTGAAGAGCGCCGAGGTGCGCATCCTCAGCCCGATCCCGGGCAAGAGTGCGGTCGGGGTCGAGATCCCCAACGCCGATCCCGAACTGGTCATGCTCGGCGACGTGCTGCGGTCCCAGGTCGCGCAGCGCGACCAGCACCCGATGCTGGTGGCGCTGGGCAAGGACGTCGAGGGCGGTTTCGTCGTCGCCAACCTGACCCGCATGCCGCACCTGCTGGTCGCCGGTGCCACCGGCGCGGGCAAGTCGAGCTGCATCAACACGCTGATCCTGTCGATCCTCACCCGGGCCACGCCCGACCAGGTGCGCATGGTGCTGATCGACCCGAAGCGGGTCGAGTTCGCGGCCTACCAGGGCATCCCGCACCTAGTCACGCCGGTGATCACCAACGCCAAGAAGGCGGCCGACGCGCTGCAGTGGGTCGTGCGCGAGATGGACATGCGCTACGAGGACATGGAGACCTCGGGCGTGCGGCACATCGACGACTTCAACCGCAAGGTGCACAACGGGGAGCTGAAGGCGCCGCCCGGCTCCGAGCGGGTCTACCAGGCCTACCCCTACCTGCTCGTGATCATCGACGAGCTCGCCGATCTGATGATGGTCGCCCCGCGCGACGTCGAGGACTCGGTCGTGCGCATCACCCAGCTCGCCCGCGCCGCTGGCATCCACCTCGTCATCGCCACGCAGCGTCCGTCGGTCGACGTCGTCACCGGTCTGATCAAGGCCAACGTGCCGTCGCGGCTCGGCTTCAAGACGTCGTCGCTCGCCGACTCGCGGGTCATCCTCGACCAGCCGGGCGCCGAGAAGCTGCTGGGCAAGGGCGATGCCCTGTTCCTGCCGATGGGTGCCTCCAAACCGGCCCGCATGCAGGGCGCCTACGTCACCGACGCCGAGATCAACTCGATCGTCGACCACTGCAAGAAGCAGCTGCAGCCGACGTATCGCGAGGACGTCACCGCGCCGGTCGCGGCCAAGAAGGAGATCGACGAAGACATCGGAGCCGACCTCGAGTTGCTGCTGGCGGCGGTCGAAC
>NZ_DASYFV010000007.1:0-39460 GCF_036000465.1 Jatrophihabitans sp.
GCAAACCGGGGCGCGCCACCGTCGGACGGGGCCGGTCAGGAGACCGATGCCGCCGTGGTGCCGGCCTTCCAGGCGTCCTGGTAGACCGTCCCCTGCGTGGAGATTGCGGTGTCGCGGTAGTAGCCGACCTTGAGGTAGGAGTTCAGGCTCGGGTACAGGGTGCCGCCGGGCATGTGCCACCCGGAGATGACCTGCTTGCCGTCGCGCCAGACGTCGACGTAGCCGACGGTCGGGTTCGAGGAGAACTTCACGTGGAAGGTCCAGTGGTTCCACACGTTGGTCGTCGCCGCCCCGACCCACTGGTAGCTCATCTTCGGCGTGCCCGAGGACGTGTTGCCGGGCCAGCCGTACCCGCCGTCGACGCGGAACTGACCGTTCTCGACGGTGAGCTCGAGCGGCGGCGAACCGGTGCCGTCGTTCTTCCACTGATCGATGACCTGCCAGTTCGAGATGTTCACCGGGAAGTCGCTGCCGAGCATCGTCGACCAGCTGAACCACATGTCGTCGCCCTCGGTCATCTCGCGCATCGACGGCACGTTCTCGCACCGCGCGCCACCGGCCGGGATGACGTACTTGCCGGCGTAGTTGCCGTTGTAGGCGACGGACGACACGACGGCCGGGGCCATCGGCAGGTCGTTCCATGACGTCGAGTCGAACTGCGACAGCGTGCCGTTGTCGTAGTTGCCGGTCCAGAGCGGCGCCGGGGCCGGCGTCGACGAGCTGGAACTCGGCGCCGGGCTGGGTGAGGTCGTCGTCGACGACGTGCTCGGCACCGGGGCGGGCGAGCTACTGCTCGTGACACTCGAGCTCGAGGGGAGCGGGGCGGGCGAGCTGCTGCTGGCCACGCTCGAGCTCGACGGAACGGGAGCCGGCGAGCTGCTGCTGGTCGCACTCGAGCTCGAGGGGAGCGGCGCGGGCGACGTCGTGGTCGAGGACGTGCTCGGCACCGGCACCGGCGAGCTGGTCGGGGTCGGGGTGGGCGTGGGCCAGTGCCGCCAGCGGTAGTAGGTCAGGGCCTTGGAGTCGATCCGCGCGGTGTAGCGCATCACCCGCGCGTCGGCCGCGCCACCGAGGGCGAGCACCAGGGAGACGACCACGGCGAGCGTGGAGATCGGGATCAACGCCAACGACACGATTCGTCGGGAGGAATTGGCGTGCTTTGCGTGCATCGGGGGGTCCTTGCGTCGTAGTTCGGGGGGGACGAACTGCCTCGCGAATTGAGACAACGACCCGCGGGCGCAATGGATGCGCTCGCGGAATTCCCCCGCGATTGACGTACGAGAAATCGGTCGACCCCTCGACCGATTACCGAGAAACGGTTATGCCCGTTTTCGATGGGTGAACAACGAATTGCAGAAATGTCACCGGCGCGACATTAGCTGGTGCAATTCACGGGGCGGTACACCGATCAGGTGACCAACGGTGGGCGTGTCATGCGCCGACTCCTTCGAGGTGGGCCCCGCTGCTACGTCTGTCCAGCTGGCCACGGCCCCCAAGGCCAGTCGAACCATACCAGCTTGATTCGACTACTCGAGGATACCCAGACCTAACTGCTTCCGTACAGGCGACTTTTCGGACAAAAGCCACCGATTTCGGGACCATCGTCCCGACCGCCAAACCGCTCAGCGAGATGGCGCCACCAGCGTCGGATCGAGCGCAGCCAGGCTTCGCGCTCCCACGAGCGCCGCGGCGAGTCGAAGATCATCAGCCAGCGCGGCAAACGTCGCTGCGACGCCGTCCTGACCGCCGGCGAGCAGCCCCCAGGCGAACGGCCGGCCGAGCAGCACGCCCCGGGCGCCCATCGCGAGCGCCACCAGGGCGTCGACCCCGGAGCGGATCCCGCCATCGACCAACACCTCAGCGTTACGGTCGGCGAGCGCCGATATCACGTGAGGCAACGCTGCCGCGCTCGGTACGGCACGGTCGAGCTGACGGCCACCGTGGTTGCTGACGATCACGCCGGCCGCGCCGGCATCGACGCACGCCCGCGCGTCGTCGCCGCGCAGCACGCCTTTGACGAGAACCGGCACGCCGCTGATCCCGGCCAGCCAGGAAATGGTGTCAGGCGTTATGGACGGATCCTGTTCCGCGGCGATATCCGGGTCGGCGCCGGGTCGAATATGGCGAGCGATATTGATCATCGAGGCATCGGCCGATAATGCCGCCGGGCGACCCGCGCGCTTTCTGCGTCCCAGGAACGGGGTATCGCCGGTGAGCACCAATGCGGTCGCGCCGGCGGCGAGGGCCCGGCCGACCAGTCCCTCGGTGATGCTCCGGTCGCGGGTCACATAGACCTGGAACCACCACGGCCCACCCACCGCCGCACCGACGTCCTCGAGGGTGTGACTCGACCGCGTGGACAGCACGAACGGTCCGCCGGCGGCCGCGCTCGCCCGCGCCGTGGCGAGCTCGCCGTCGGGATGCAGCAGCTGCTGCGTCGCCATCGGCGCGATCCCGAACGGGGTGGCGTACCGGTGCCCGAGCAGCTCGCACCCGGTGTCGACCGCGGCGACGTCGCGCAGCACGTGCGGCAGCAGCCGGTACCGCTGCCACGCGGACTCGGCCTCGTCGAGGCTGATCTCCTCGCCCGCCCCGCCGGCGTAGTAGTCGAACACCGCCTGGGGCAGGCGGTCCTGCGCCTCGGCGAGCTGGCGGGCGAGCAGGGGGAGCACGCACGAACCCTACTTCCCGCGTCGGGGTCAGCCGGCGGGTCGGTGGCGCGGCAGGTAGCCCAGCCGGCGGCGGGCCAGCCAGACGGCGTTACCCCCGACGAGGAGCAGGGCTGCCGCCAGGGCCAACAGGCCGCCGACCGGAGTGCCGGTGTTGGCCACGACCGTGGTCGTCCCCGTCGTACTCGAGGTGAGCTTGACCGTCGACCCGGTAGTGGTCGGGGCGCCCGGGCGGCCCGCAGTGGTCGCCGGCGTCCGCGGTGTCACGGTGAACGGCCTGGGCCGGGAGACGGACGGCGCGAAGTCGGGCGCGCCGCCGTACTGCACCGTGATCACGCCGGACGGCGCGGCGCCGCCGGCCGGGAAGGACACTCTCGCATGACCGGACGAGTCGAGGGAGCCGGTGCCGACGGCGTGGCCGTGATCGAACACGGTGACGATGCCGGTCGGGGTACCGGTGCTGCTCGTGACGGTGCTGACGACGGTGACCGAGCTGCCGGATGTCGCAGTGGCGGGCATCGAGGTGATCGTCGTGGCGGTGCTCGCCGGCGTGCTGGGGGGCGTGGCGTTGCTGCAGTCCGGCGACGTGAAGACGTTGTTGTCGAGGGTGACGGCACCCATGCGGGCGAGAGCGCGGCCCTTGACGTGGGCGCTGGTCGTCACCGAGATCGACGCCATTGCCATGATCGTGCCCTGGAAGGTGGACGCCGTGCCGAGGGTGGCCGAGCTGCCCACCTGCCAGAAGATGTGGCAGGCCTGGGCTCCGTTGATCGTGGCCACGTGGCTCGCACTGGCGGTGATGAGGGTCTTGGCGATCTGGACGATGAATACCGAGTTCCGGTCGCCCTGCCCGTCGAAGGTGACCGTGCCGCTCAGTGCGAGCGGACCGGACGAGGTGTAGACCCCGTCGATCAGCGTCCGTCCGACGAGGTCGCCCGCCACGGCGGCGGTGCTGGCCCGGCCGGCCGCGTCGTTGTAGCCGATACCGAGATCGGACGCTGCCTGGGCCGCCGGCGCATCCGCCGCATGGGTCGTGCCGGCAGCCAGACCGGGTGGGAAGCCGGTGATCGCGGTGCCCGGACTGACCCCCAGATCACCACTCAGCGTGGTCGGACCGGTGTTGGTGACGGTCGATGCGCCGAGCACCGAGAACGGGGCGGCCGTGCCGAGACCGACGGGCGACGAGGCGGCGCGGGCGGCGGAGGGGACGATCAACGCCACGAGGAGCAGCACGATCGACAGCAGGGACAGCCGTGCGGCCGGCCGGCGCCACCGGGAGGGGCGGGATCGAAACGGGGACGGAAAAGCCGAGGTACGGGACATGCGGTACTGCTTCCCCCTGAAGGAGGGCGTCGGCCGCGCCGCGGAAGCAGGTTCCAGGGGAAACGGTGGTCGGCGAACGGCGTTAGGATGTCATCGTGCCGGCGGCCGAGCGCGGTTCAGACCACCGAGCCAGGTCCGGCGAAATGTTCGCCAGGTGAACGACCGTGTACTCACCGTAACAATAATCTCAGATAAGCGCCATCACATATCGCGCGAACCCGGCCATCTGCCACCTGAGGGCCACGTCAGGCGGCGAACTCGTCCGCGGAGACGTCGACGGACTCCGCCGGCGCGCTCGGCACCGGGCGGCGGCCCGGCATGAGAGCTACCACGACGGCCATGAGCACGGCGACGGTCGCGACGGCGATGAACACGTGGTGCACCGACACGTCCAACCGGGCCGGGTCGGTGTGCGTTGTCGAGGCCGCGGTACCGGCGACGCCGTTGGCGACGGCGCCGAAGATGGCGACGCAGAGGGCGCTGCCGAGCGAGCGGCAGAACAGGTTCGTCCCGGTCACGACGCCACGTTGGGACCAGTCGACGCTCGACTGCGCGGCGATCAGGGTCGGCGCGGCGACGAGTCCCATGCCGAGGCCGATGACGAAGCAGGTGGCGCCCACCTGCACGACGCTCGACGGCCGGCCGAGCAGCAGGAGCAGGGCCGTCCCGCCGACCACGAAGACCGAACCGATCAGCGCGCACGAGCGGACCCCGATGCGTAGGTAGAGCCGCCCGGCCTGCGACGCGGCGATCGGCCACCCCATCGTGAGCGTGGCCAGGGCGAAGCCGGCGACGAGCGGGCCGGTGCCGAGCACGTCCTGCACGAAGGTCGGGATGTAGGAGCTCAGGCCGATGAGGATGCCGCCGACGCCGAAGGAGATGAGGCTGCTGGTCAGCAGCAGCCGGCGCCGGAAGACCCACAGCGGCATCATCGGCTCGGGCGCCTTCGTCTCGACGACGACGAATGCGGCGGTCAGCACCGCGCCGAGCGAAAGCACCGCGATGCTCGTCGGGGACGTCCAGGCCCAGGCCTGCCCGCCCTCGAGCACGCCGAGGATGAGCAGCGTGAGACCGGTGGTCAGCAGGCTCGCGCCCAGGTAGTCGACGCGGGGCTTCTTCTTCTCCACCTTCTCGTGCAGGCGGGCGTTGATCATGCAGGCCGCGACCAGACAGATCGGGATGTTGACGAAGAAGATCCAGCGCCACGACACGTACTCGGAGAAGACGCCGCCGAGGGTCGGACCGACCACCGACGCGATGCCCCACACCCCGGCGAGGTAGCCCTGCACCTTGGCCCGTTCCTCGAGCGTGTACAGGTCGCCGACGATGGTGAGGGCCATCGGTTGGATCGCGCCGGCACCGAGGCCCTGCACGGCCCGGAACCCGATGAGCACCGCCATGTTCCAGGCCAGGCCACACATGACCGAGCCGACGAAGAAGGTGGCGATGCCGAAGAGGATCACCGGCCGCCGGCCGAAGAGATCGGCGAGCTTGCCGTAGACCGGGACGGTGACGGCCTGGGCCAGCAGGTAGATCGAGAAGAGCCACGGGAACTGGGCGAAGCCGCCGATGTCCCTGACCACCGACGGCACCGCGGTGGCGATGATGGTGGCGTCGAGGGCGACGAGCGCGGTCGCCAGCAGCAGCGCGAGCAGGATCGGTCCGCGTTCGGACCGCAGCCCGACGTCGGAACGCGTCACGAGAGCAATGCTCGCGCGAGCGCGCGATACCCGTCCAGCGGGTTGTCGTCCTTCGACGTGATGAGCTGGATCGGCACGTGGTCGGCGCCGGCCTGGAGATGCTCGCGCACCCGCTGCGCGGCGGTATCGGCGTCGCCGTGCCCGACGAGGGCGTCGATCAGCCGGTCGCTGCCCCGGTTCGCGAAGTCGTCGTCCTCGTAGCCGAATCGGCGCAGGTTGTTCAGGTAGTTGCGCAGGCCGAGGTAGGGCTTCGCCACGACCGAGCGGCCGAGTTCCCGCGCCTTCGCGGCGTCGGTCTCGACGACGATCTTCTGCTCCGGGGCGAGCAGCTTGCCCGGGCCGAGCAGCTCGCGCGCCTCGCGGGTGTGCTGCGGCATCGTCAGGTACGGGTGCGCGCCGTCGGTGCGGTCGCGCGCCAGTTTCATGACTTTGGGGCCGAGCGCGGCGAGCACCAGCTCGTCCTGCGGAACGCCCTCGGCGTCGAGGACGTCGAGGTACTCGACGAGGCTGGAGTACGGGCGCGTGTAGTCGCTGGTCGCCTCGGGGTGACCGACGCCGATGCCGAGGATGAAGCGGCCGGGGAAGGCGCCGGTGATGCGGTGGTGCGACGCCGCGACCGTGCGGGCTTCGTCGGACCAGATGTTGACGATGCCGGTGGCGACCGAGATCGATTCGGTCGCGCCCAGCAGTTCGTCGACGATGGAGAGGACGCCGGGCGGCGAGCCGCCGACCCAGATCGCGCTGTAGCCGAGAGCCTCGAGCTCCTGCGCGAGTCGCGGGCTCAGCTTGGAGGCGTGGGCCCAGATGCCGATCGGTCCGAGCTGCGGTCGCACGGCGTCCTCCCCTTCGTCGCTTCGATCAGGCGGAAACCTTCGGGTAGTCGGTGTAACCCTCGGCCCCGCCACCGTAGAACGTGGCCTGGTTCGGCTCGTTGAGCGCAGCGTCCTCACGCCACCGCTCGACGAGGTCGGGGTTGGCCAGCACGAGCCGGCCGACCGCCACCAGGTCGGCGAGGTCCTCGTCCAGGATGGCCTGCGCCGACTCGCGGGTGGTGATCGAGCCGAAGCCGTCGTTACCGATGACCGGGCCGCCGAAACGCTGTCGCAGGTCCTTCGTCAGCTCGGCCCGCGGGTCGGCGAGGTAGGACAGGTAGGCGATCCCCAGCGGGGCGATCGCGTCCACGAGCGCGCGATAGGTCGCGGCGGTGTCGGCGGCGTCGTCCTCGATGGCGCCCTGGATGTTGTGCGACGGCGAGATGCGGATGCCGACGCGCTCGGCGCCGACCGCATCGACAACCGCCTTGACGACCTCGATGGCGAAGCGGGCCCGATTGGCCGGCGTGCCGCCGTAGTTGTCCGTGCGCTGGTTGCTCGACGGGGCGAGGAACTGGTGGATCAGGTAGCCGTTGGCGGCGTGGATCTCGACGCCGTCGATGCCGGCCTCGACGGCCGTGCGGGCGGCGTGGACGAACTCGGCGACGACACCGGCGATCTCGTCGGTCTCCAACGCGCGGGGCGTCGGGAAGTCCTGCTGGCCGGTCGGCGTGATCATCTGGCCCGGCGCGGCGATGGCGCTCGGCGCGACGATCTCCTTGACCGGCTTGTTGTCGGCGTGCGCGATGCGTCCGGCGTGCATGAGCTGGACGAAGATGTGCCCGTGCCCAGCGTGCACGGCGTCGGCGACCTTGGCCCAGCCGGCGCGCTGCTCGTCGGTGTGGATGCCCGGCGTGTTCAGGTAGCCCTGCCCGACCCCGCTGGGCTGCGTGCCCTCGCTGATGATCAGGCCGACACCCTTGCGCTGGCCGTAGTACTCCGCCGCGATGTCCTGCGGCACCTGCCCCTCGCCCGCGCGGTTGCGGGTCAGCGGCGCCATGACCACGCGGTTCGCGAGCGTCATCTTGCCGATCTCGATGGGTTCGAACAGGCTTGCCATGCTCATCACTCCAGATTCGGGGGAACTGTCTTCCTCTGGGAGCAATGCCTGCCCGGTGCCCGCGCCTTCCCCGGTGTGAGAACCCGCACCGCCGCGTTAGATCGACCCGCTTTCGGGTTCGGGGGCGCCGTAGCGGGCGAGGCGGTCGGCGACTTCGGACCAGGTCGCGCCGTCCTGGCTCTGGAACATGCGGGTCACGGCGGCCGTGATCGCCGCGGTGTCCCAGTGATCGACGATCAGCAGGTGCTCGCCGAGGATGATCCCCTCGGACCGGACCCGACGTTCGAGGGCCGGCGGCGTGCACACCTCGACCGTGAACGTGCCCTCCCCCGCGCCCTTGACCGCCGCGATCCGTGCCTGGACGGGGACGCGGAAGTCTCGCTGATCGGGCGGGGCGAAATCGGCGAGGTTCCTGCCGGCCACGGTCAGTGATCGCACCGCCGCCCCGACGCCCGGTGGGATATCCCAGCTGTTGCGGCTCTCGTCGAAGTCCTCGAACTCCCAGCGGCCGAAGCGGTTGAGCCGGGTGCCGAGATCGTCCCAGTCGGCGCCCTCCTCTGACTCGAACCTCTCGAACAGGTAGGCCGCGATAGTCGGGTAGTCCCACTGGTCGACGATCACGAGATGGCGACCGACCAACGGACGATCCTGCTCCCGCAGCCGGCGCTGAGCGGCTCGCGGCGTGATGACCCGGAGGTCGAAGGATTCCTCGCCCTCCGGGTCGTCCGACCCGGCCGCCAACCGCACACCGGCGAGGACCTGTACGAGGAGCTGTGCGTCACGCGGATCGGGCGGTGCGAACTCATCCAGTTCCGCGTCCGGGCTGTGAAGGCTATGCACCCGCGTTCGCACTAGGGCTCCCTTATCGTGACGTGGCCGTTGTGAATCCAGTCGGAGCTTCGATCCGGGCGCCGCTCGAAGTTCGCCTGGACGACGCCCCGCTTCTGCTTCATCATCGGCGGCCGGTACTGCTTCAGTCCATCCTGGCTGATCCACGCATTCCCGCTGCGCGAGAGGTGCGCGTCCTCGCCGACCCAGGCCCGCCCGGCAGCGTCGGCCTCCTCCCGCGTGGCCGACCCGGCATAGAAGAAGCCGTCGCTGCTCCGACACCGTCGCAGAATGTCGGCCATCTTCGCGAACTGTCGGTCGGTGAACGTCGCGCCCTTGGCCAACCCCTCCTCGGCCCGCATCTCGAGGGCGAGTTCCCGCGCCTCGACCATCGTCGGCAGCCTCGGGGCGATGCTGACGCCGGCGTAGGCGAGCCGGGCGCCGAGGAGCCGTTCCATGGTGAGGCTCAGCGCGGCGGCGATCTCCTCGATCGTCGGGATCGTGACGGCGACAGTGCGGGCCGCCGCCACGAACTTCTCGATCAGCGCGCCGATCCGCAGCGCCGCCGCGGCGATGCGGGCGGCCTGGACCGCCTGGGTCGGCACCTCGGCGCCGCCGAGCGTGACCACCGCCGCGAGGCCGCCGATGAACTGGGTCATGCCGCTGTCGCGGATGAGATCGGACAACTCCCGCTCGACCGCCGACCGCACGACGTCGACGTGGTGGGCGAGGGCGTCGCAGGCATCGCCGAGCGAGCGCACCGCCAGCGACAGGTCGCGCAGGTGCACGTGCAGCGCCCGGAACGTCGTGATCGCGTCGTCGACCTCGGGCGCCACCTGCCCCGACACGAGCGACCACGGGTCCAGCAGGCCGTCCGCAGCCGCGAGGATCCCGTCGGCGCAGCGGCTCCACGTCCGCGCTGCGGCGTGCAACCGGTCCTGATGACCGCCGGGCCAGACGTAGCCGATGAGGTGCGAGACGAGGCCCCAGCCGGTCGGGGTGTCGCCGGAGCCACCCGCGGCCGACGGTGGCGCCGGGGCACGAAACGTCCAGCCGGCGTCGTGCAACCACTCGCGCGGAGCGGTGGAGGCGCCACCGGGCATCGAGGCCGCCTCGGCCCGCTCGTGGTTCAGCCCGGTGCGTTCGAGCAGGCCGACCATCCGGTACGCGCCGTTGACGAGGTTCTGGGCCGCGGTCAGCACGACGGGGACGGCCCGGTCGTACTCAGCGGCCCAGGCCAGCCCGCCGGGATCGCCGCCGGCCATGGATCCGCAGCCGGCCAATGCCGAACCAGCAACGTCCAGTGCCGTACCAGCACGACCGACGACGTCGCTCGCGATGCTCTGGGCCGCGACGTAGAACGCGTCGGGCCGCACATCCAGCTTGGTGCTCACGGTTGTCGATCATGCCGCCGGGATCCGGGCCGACCGGCGTTGTCCACAGGGTGGATCCGCCGGATCGGGGTCAGGTCCCGGCGCTGATCGGCACCAGCGGCGCGTCGAGCCGGGCCCGCAACCCGGTCGCGCGGGCGATCGGGCGCCGGATGCTCTCGACGACAGCCTCGGCCGAACCGATCAGGCGCACCTCGCGAGCAGCGCGCGTGATCGCGGTGTAGAAGGTCTGGCGGGTGGCCAGCGGCGAGGCGGCGAGGGGCAACAGCACGGTCGCGAGGTCGAACTGGCTGCCCTGGGAGCGGTGCACGGTCATCGCGTGCAGCGGCCGCACCTCGCCCAGGCGGACGAGCGGCACCCGCAGCGGTCGTCCGGCCCGGCGGAACGCGGCCACCAGCCCGCCGTGGCCGTCGGCCGCCACGACCCCGGAGTCGCCGTTGAACAGGTTCAGCTCGTAGTCGTTCGACGTGACGAGCAGCGGCTGGCCGGCGTAGTGTCCGTCGAGCCGCGGGGCGGCGTCGAGCGAGGGGCCGAGCCAGCGCTCGACCTGATCGCTCCAGTGCCGCACCCCGCGGGGCCCGGCCCGGTGGGCGCAGAGCACCCGGTGCTCGTCCAGCCGGCGCAGCGCGGCGTCCACATCGCCGAGACGCGCCGCCTCGATCACCGCCTGCTCGTGGGCGACCGCGGTCTGCTCGACGGTCGCGAGCGCGGCGCCGGTGATCGGCGCATCGTCGGCGATCTCGAGGAACACCAGGCCGGCCGGCCCGGAGCGCAGCAGCTCCAGCGCCTCCTCGGCCCGACCGGCCCGCACCAGCTCGGCCAGATCGGCGATCGGCCCACCGGCGTCGTAGCGGTGGATCTTGCGCAGCAGGACCACCGACTGGCGCAACTCGGCCCCGCGGCCCGCCGCACGCTCGCCGCAATCGACCGTGGTGGCGGCGGCCAACCGCGTCGCAAAGCCGGGCGTGAGGGGCCCGACGTCGTCGGGGTCGACGAGATCGCCCAGCACGGCGCCGGCCTCGACGGAGGCGAGTTGGTCGGGATCGCCGACCAGCACCAGCCGCGTCGCCGGGGCGAGGGCCTCGACGAGCCGGGCCATCATCGTCAGCGGCACCATCGAGCTCTCGTCGACGATCACGACGTCGAAGGGCAGGTGGTTGTCGCGGTCGTGCCGGAACCGGCTCGCCGCCCCCGGGCGCCAGCCCAGCAGCCGGTGCAGCGTCGACGCCGAGATCGCGGCCAGCGCGGCGCGGTCGGCCGCGGTGAGCCGCCCCTCGGCCGAGTGGACGGCCTCCTCGAGGCGGGCAGCCGCCTTGCCGGTGGGCGCGGCGAGCGCGATGCGCAGGTCGGGGCCGAGGCGGCGACGCAGCACGGTGATCAGCTGGGCGACGGTGGTCGTCTTGCCGGTGCCCGGGCCCCCGGCGATCACCGACACCCGCGACAGCGCGGCCACGGCCACGGCCAGCCGCTGGTCGGGCGCGGCGTCGGGGTCGCCGTCGGGCGGGAAGAGTGCGTCGAGATCGGCCCGCACCGCGACGGGATCGGGCTCGTCGGGGCGGGTGGCGCTGCGGGTCAGCAGGTCGTCGGCGACCTGCACCTCCTGGCGCCAGTAGCGGTCGAGCCACAGCCGCGAGCCCACCATCTGCAGGGGCGGCCCGCCCGCTGCGCCGGTGACGAGCGGGCTCGCCGCGCACGCCTCGATCCACGTCGCGGTGTCCGGCCACGGCAGCTCGACGGGCGCGGCCGTCTCGTCCATCTCGTCGGCGTCGGGGGTGATCGTCGCGGCGGCATCGGCGAGATCGCAGACGACCGACCCCTGCCGCGTGCCGCGCACGGTCAGCGCTACCGCCAGCAGCACCGGCTCGGCCGTCTCACCGGTCAGCGCGCCGAGGCGCTGCGCGACGTGGACGTCGGCCGGCGCCAGCACGCCCGCTGCGTCGAAGGCGGCGAGCAGGCCGATGGCCCGGGCGGCGTGCAGGTTCATGCCCCCACCCCCACGGCCAGCGCGTCGGACAGCGCCACGACGAGCGCGGCCGGCGGTCGCCACGCGAACACGCCGGGGATCGTGCCGTCGGCCGCGACGACACCGGGACCGCACATGCCGCGCAGGAACAGGTAGAGCACGCCACCGAGATGGGCTTCGGGGTCGTAGCCGGGCTGCCGCCAGCGCAGGAAGCGGTGCAGCGCCACGCTGTAGAGCAGCGCCTGCAGCGGGTAGTGCGCGTGCAGCATCGCCTCGGCCATCGCGTCGGCGCGGTAGTCCCACGCGGTGAGCGGCACGCCGATGGCGCCGAGCCGGTTGGTCTTGTAGTCGACGACGACGTAGCGGCCGTCGAGGCGCAGCACGGCGTCGATACTGCCGCCGAGGTAGCCCCGCAGCGCCGCCTCGCCGACGAGCGGATCCTCGAGCAGATCGGCGTAGCCGGCGAGCGGGTCGCCGGCGGGCAGGTGGGCCCGCAGCAACCCGGCCAGCTCGCGCAGCGACGTCTCACCGTTCGGACGGTCACCGCCGCGCAACGGCAGTTCGAAGTCGAGCTCGACGAGCCGGTCGCGCCGGGCGATGTCGGTGAGCGCGCGATCGCCGGCGAGCGGTCCGAGCGGTGTCCGCAAGGACGGCAGCAACGCGTCGGCGACGTCGGCACTCGCCGGACCCGGCGAGCCGAAGCGGACCGACTGGGCGTGGGCCTGCGCCCGCACCGCGGCCTCGAGGTCGGCGGTCGTCGGGTCGAGGTTCTCGAGCACGGCGTGCACCAGCGTGCCGAACGACGTGCCGCCGGGAAGGTCGGCCATCGGCGAGGCGATCTCGCGCAGGGCGGCGTCACCGGACGTCTCCGCCGTCGGCGTCTCGGGCTCGTCGTCCTTCTCCGCGACCTCGGGCTCGCTGCCGAAGCCGGGTGACACGTCGTGCGCCCCCTGCGTCAGCGCGCTGTACGACGTCCGCCGCCACGTCGAGTCGACCGGGCGAAGCAGCTGCGCGACGGTCAGCCGATCGGTCGAGGCCGCCGGCCCCCGCCACCGCACGAGCGGGCGCGCCCCGACCGCGGTGACCGACAGGCAGCCGTCGACGGCCCGCGCCGACAGGCGGGTCAGTGCGTCGTTCTCACGCGGCACGACCAGCATCTCGGGTACCTCGACGCCCGGCTCGGCGGCGAACATCAGCCGGTGCAGCGGCGCGTTCTTGGTGTTCTTGGAGCTCGGCGCCCACCATGCGGTGACCTGTGCCTGCGCGCGCGTCATCGCGACGTACAGCAGCCGGAGGTCCTCGCCGAACTCCTCGCTGTCGTGGCGGTGCTGGTCGTCGAGGAAGCCCGGCCCGGGCCCGCCGACGTTGCGCACGCGGCGTCCGCCGGCGTCGTGGAACAGCGGGATGTCGACGTCGCGCACCCAGCGGTCCCACCCGAACGGGACGAGCACGACCGGGAACTCGAGCCCCTTGCTGGCGTGCACGGTGACGACCTGCACGGCCGCGGCGTCGGAGTCGAGCCGGCGGCTGCGCTCGACGCTGGAGTCGCGGTCGGACTCGTCGACCCGGCGGCGCAACCACTCGAGACTCGCGGTGAGCCCGAGCTGGCCGGCCATCGCCGCGGCGTGCAGCGCCTCGCCCACGTGGCGCAGATCGGTCAGCCGGCGCTCGCCGTCGACCTGGCCCAGCAGCCGCGACGGCAGCCGCTCGTCGCGGCTGACCGCCTCGAGCAGCGCGGCGATCCCCCGCTCGTCGAGGACCCGCAGCCACCCGCGCAGCCGCAGCCCGAGCTCGTCGAGGTCGTTCTCCTCGAGGGCGGCGGCGTCCCAACCCACGAAGGACGTGATCGCGAGGCGACGCACCCGACCGCCGCGATGTGGCTGTTCGAGCGCCTCGAGCAGCACCACCCAGTCGGCGCCGGCCGCGGTGCGGAACACGCTCGACGTGGTCCGCTGCACCGACGGCACGCCGGCGGCCAGCAGCGCCGCGTGCACCTGGTCGAGCTGCGCGCCGGTGCGGACGACGACCGCGATGTCGGCCGGACGCACCGCCCGCGCCGGTCCGTTGCCGCGCGGCGTGAGCCGGCGGCCCGACGAGAGCAGGTCGACGATCTCGGCGACGACGTCGGCGGTGACCAGCTCGCGGGCCTCGGCCACGGCGATGCTCGGCGCGGCCGGCACGACCCGCACCTGCACCGGGGCCGCGTCACCGGTGAGCGAGCGGCCGGGGTGACCGGCCCTCACCGGCTGCACGACGATGCGCGGATCGCCCAGCGCGGCGCCGCGGAACATCGCGTCGAGACCCTGCAGCAGCTCCGGGTCGCTGCGCCAGTTGCGGGCCAGCGTGGCGTGATGATCGGCGAGCTCGGCCGCGGCCAGGTAGGCGTGGACGTCGGCACCGCGGAAGGCGTAGATCGCCTGCTTCGGGTCGCCGATGAGAACCAGCGTCGTGTGGCCGTGAAACGCGAGACGCAGGATGTCCCACTGCACCGGGTCGGTGTCCTGGAACTCGTCCACCAGCACGACCCGGTAGCGCGAGCGCAGCCGGTCGGCAGCCGGGGCGCCCGACCGCTCGTCGGCCAGCGTGGCCTGCAGGCGGGTGAGCAGGTCGTCGAAGCTCAGCAGGTAGCGCTCGCGTTTGCGGGTCTCGACGTCGTCGCGCACCTTGAGGGCGAACCGCCGCCGGATGTCGGGGACGCCGTTGGGTTCGGGCACCTCGGGCACGAGCAACGCCTGTCCGTCGCGGACCACCGTGTGGGCGAGCTCGACGGCCTCGGCGTAGCTCATCGGCGCCACGCCCGCGGCCTCGCGGCTCCACATGCGCAGGTAGAGGTCCTGCACGACCTCGACGGTGAGATCGTCGAGGTTCTCGACCAGCACGGCGGTGGCGTCGACGTCGCCGGCCGTGCCGAGGCCGACGAGCACCTGCTGGCAGAACTGGTGCGTGGTCGCAACCGTCGCCGAGTCGAACGACCCCAGCGCCTGGACGAGGCGGGTGCGCCGCGCGGCCACCTCGGGGTCGCTGCCGGTGGCGAGCCGGACGAGCAGCGGGTCGTCCGTCGTCGCCCGCGCCGCGGCCGGATCGGTCAGACCGTCGCGGGCCCGCACCAGCCGCTCGCGCACGCGGTCGCGCAACTCCTGGGTGGCCGCCCGGCCGAACGTGACGACGAGCAGCTCGTCGAGTCGCGCGTACCCCTCGGCCACGTACCGCGTCACCAACCCGGCGATGGTGAAGGTCTTGCCCGTCCCCGCGCTCGCCTCGAGCACCGTGGTCCCCACGGGCAGCGGGCCGAGCAGGTCGAACTCGTTCACGCCGGCACCTCGGTCTCGAAGACGGGGGTCCAGAGCCGGCAGGCGAGCACGCCGAAACGCGTCGTCTCGTCGCGCCACTGCTCCCCCGGCTCGGGCGCCGCCGCCGTGAGCGCGTCGAGCGGGACGACCCCGCCGTGGACCAGCTTGTGCGCGGCATCGGACCGCTCGCCCGGGAACTTGCCGTCGTTCCAGCGCCACTCCGCCCGCTGCAGGGCGCGATCGACGTCGCGGCGGCGGAACCGCTCGTCGGCGTAGGTCTCCGAGGTCTTGATCGCCATCGGCAGCGGCGCCCGCAACCCGGCGTCGCGGAGCGCGACGAGCTCGGCCAGCAGCCCGCGCGCGTCCTCGGGGGCAACGCCGCGAAGCCGGCTGCCCCCGGCGCCGTCGCGCACGCGGCCGATGCTGAGCGACTGGAAGCCGATGTCGCCGCTCGAGGCCACGAGCGCGAGGTACCTGACCCAGGCCTCGAGGCGCTGCTTCGCGCCGAAGCTCGAGTAGGTCAGGGCCAGCAGCGTCGTTCCGCGCAGGCCACCGACCGTGCCCTCGAGCCGGCGACCGCCGTCGAGCGCGATCGAGACATCGAACGTACGAGGCGGTATGGCGCGTTCTCGTTCACACGCGGCCAGCAACGCGTCGACCGTCGCCCCGACGCCGGCGAGCAGGCGCCGACCCAGCTGCCCCGGCGGCAGCTCGCCGCGCCGGTGCTCGATCGCGGCGCAGGTCTCGGTCGAATGCCCGGCCAACCGGTTGCGCAGCACGCGATCGCCGACGGCCCAGAGTTCGAGATTGTCGAGGTCGACCGCGAGCGCATCGGACGGATCCCCGTCGTCGTCCCATGTACTGATGTCGAGCCGCTGCTTGAGGAAGCCGCGGGCGGGATGCTGCAGGAACCGCACGAGCTGGTCGAGATCGACCGCGCTCTCCGCCGGACGCCCGGGCAGCGCCCGGCCGATCAGCGCCGGCACCGGGTGCCGCTCACCGATCGCGGCGCGGGCCCCGGCCAGGGCACCCGGGTCGAACGAGAACGGGCGCTCGGCGCCGAGCGCGCCGGCGGTGAAGTTGCGGGCATCGAAGGGCTGCAGCGGGTGATGGACGACGACGTGCTCACGGCCGGAACCCGTGGCCGTGCGGGCCGAGGCGTCGACCGCGTCGAGCAGCTCCCCCAGCGGCACGCAGGGCGGGACGTCGACGCCGGTGCGCGGGTCGGCACCGGTGTAGGTGATGACCAGCTGCTCCTGCGCGGCGCAGACGGCGTCGAGGAACAGCTGCCGGTCCTCGCTGCGGACGTCGCGCTCGCCGGTGCGCGGATCGCGGGCGAGCACGTCGTCACCGTCGACGACGCCGTGCCGCGGGAACGCGCCGTCGTCCATGCCCAGCAGCCCCACGACGCGGTGCGGCACCGAACGCATCGGGACGAGCGTGCAGACGGTGAGGGTGCCCGTGCGGAAGCTGGCCCGGGTCGGACGGCCGGCGAGGCGCCCGGCCAGCAGCGCCGTGACGTCGGCGCGGGTGAGCCGGATGTCGGTGCCGCCGGCCGACTCGGCGACGTCGCCCAGTTCGCTCGCGAGCTGCGCCGCCTGCCAGGCGTGCTCGGGCTCGCCCAGGCCGAGCACGAGGTCGACGAGCAGCTCCATCCACCCGGGTACGGTCCGCGTCTGTTCGAGGGCGCGCACCGCGGCGTCGACCCGATCGAGGAGCTCGGCGAAGCGGCCGGCGAGATCGATGTCACCGCTGTCGACGTCGTCGAGCGGCAGGACATCACCGATCCACCGGTCGCCCTCCTCCATGGCCGCGCCGAGCAGCAGCCGGTCGATGGCCACCCGCCAGGTGCCTTGCATGACCCCGCCGAGCCCGTACGGGTCGCGGTGCGCGGCGTCGAGCCCCCAGCGCGCGTTGGCGGCCGTCGTCCAGTCGCGCAACTGCTCGACGTCGTCGTCGGTGAACCCGAACCGGCGGCGCACCGCGGCGAGGCCGGCGAGATCGAGCACCTGGGTGGCGGTGACGCGATACGCGCCCAGCTCGAGCAGCTGGCTCAACAGCCCGAGCAGGGGATTGGTCTGGCGCAGCGACCGGTCGGCCAGCCGCACGCGCAGCTGGCCGGCCGGGTGGCTGCCACCCTCGTCGCCGAGCCCGAACGCGGCCGCGACGAGCGGGGCGAACGCCTCGATGTCGGGGCACATGATCAGGATGTCGCGCGGCTCGAGGGTCGGGTCGGCCGCGAGGAGGCCGAGCACGGCCTCCCGCATGACCTCGACCTGCCGGGCCGGGCCGTGACACGCGTGCACGCTCAGGCTGCGGTCACCCGCATCGACGAGCGCCGGCGCGGCCGGCGCGCGGTCGTCGGCGAGATCGCCCTGCAGGCGGCCGAGCACGGTGTCGGGCCGCGTCGCGATCGGGTGGTGCTGGTCGGCCGGGGTGGACGGGAGCAGCTGCTGTAGCTCGCGGATGTCGCGCGACAGCGAGGCGAGCAGCGGGTTCGCGACGAGCAGCGCGCCGGCGTCGTCCTGCCGCCGCCCCGGGCCGGCGGCGGCGCCCTTCACCGCGGTCCACAGCGCCGGCGACGGGTGGTGCAGCCACAGGTGCAGATCGCGCCCGTCGGCCAGCGCGTCGAGCACGGCGACGCGGGCGGGCGAGACCCGGGTGGCGCCGAAGACCGAGAACCGGTCGGGCAGATCGACGCGCGCCGGCGCGGCCCGCAGCGCGGCGCAGGCGTCGTCGAGCAGCTCGGCCGGGGAGGGCCCGAGTTCCGCGCGGAGCGCCCGCCACAGCTCGGCCTGCCAGACGAGGTCGGCCGGCAGCCCGTCGGTGCGGCCGTCGCGCCACCCCCGCAACAGCTCCGGCCGGGACCGGCCGTAGGAGTCGAAGTGCCGGGCCAGCTTCGCCGCCACCGCGAACCGCCGCCCCTTGTCGTGGCCGGACGCGTCGAGCCCGAGGTGCACCGCGAGCACCGTGGCCCACGACTCGCGGCGCGCGACGTCGTCGATGATCTGCACGAGCGGCCACACCGCGCGCTCGGCCGACCAGGCCTCGACGCTCGCGGCGTATTCCGCGTGCGCCGCGGCGGCGGCGTCGTCGAGCACCTGGGTCGAGGACGGGAACAGCACGTTGGCGCAGACGCCGTCGCCGGCGCGGGCGCCGAGCACGTGGCTGAGCTGCTGGGCCAACCAGCGCTCGACACCGCGGCTCGGAACGGCCACGACCTCGGGCGCGAACGGATCACCGGTGGGCCGGGCCAGCACCTCCCCGAGGGCGGCGACGAGCGGGTCGGCCCGCTCGGAGCGATGGATCAGCAGCACCGCCGCACCCCATCGCTTCTCACGCCGTTGATCGTAGAAGCGACCCCCGACAGTTCCGTCGGGGCGGGTTCAGCGCAGCGCGTCGGCCGCCGCGGCCGCGGCGCTCGCGCGGGCCGCCGGGTCGAGCCCGATCCGGGTGCGCCGGTCGAGCAGGTCGGCCGCATCGAGCGCCCCCTCGTGCGCCACCGCGAACCGCAGCTCGGCCGCCGTCACCTCGGTGAGCGGCGAGATCGGCGCGTCGAGCTCGGCGTCGCCGGCGAGCACGTCCGTCGCCTCGGTGCCGTAGCGGCGGACGAGACGCGGGGGCGCGGCCACCCGGTCGAGCTCAGCCGGGGCGGCGGCCCCGACGAGCGGCAGGCGCCGGGTGCGGCACGGTCCGGCCGGCACGCCGCGAGCGGCCAGCGCGGCGTCGAGCGCGTCCTGCGCCATGCGGCGGTAGGTCGTGAGCTTGCCGCCGACGATCGTGACGAGCCCGTCGGGCGCGGTGATCACCTGGTGCCGGCGCGAGATGTCGGCCGTGCTGCCCTCGGCGGTGTCGAGCAGCGGCCGCAGGCCGGAGTACGTGCCGACGACGTCATCGCGGGTCAGTGGTGTGGCCAGCGCGAGGTTGATCGTCGCCAGCAGGAAGTCGATCTCGGCGTCGTCGGCGAGCGGGACGTCGGGGATCGGACCGGGGGCGTCCTCGTCGGTGAGCCCGACGTACACGCGGTCGTCCGGCGCGGGCAGCGCGAAGACGTAGCGCCCGAAGTGGCCCGGCACCGGCACCATCAGCCCGGAGCTCAGCCCGCCGAAGGCGCGCTGCGGGACGACGAGGTGCGTGCCGCGACTCGGTCGCAGCGACAGGTCCGGTGCGATCTCGCCGGCCCACACGCCGGTCGCGTTGATGACGACCCGAGCATCGAGCGTGAGCGCGCGCCTGGTGAGCGTGTCGGTCAGCGTCGCACCCTGGCCGGTGGCGTCCGAGACCGCGACCCGGGTGAGGATGCGGGCGCCGAGACCGGCCGCAGTGCGGGCCAGCGCGACGACGAGCCGGGCGTCGTCGGTCAGCTGGCCGTCCCAGCCGACGAGCCCGCCGCGCAGCCCGTCGACCCGGACGGTCGGCGCGTAACGCACGACCTCGGCGGCGGAGATGCGGCCCGATCGGGGCAGC
Source organism: Jatrophihabitans sp. (assembly GCF_036000465.1). Lineage (GTDB taxonomy): Bacteria > Actinomycetota > Actinomycetes > Mycobacteriales > Jatrophihabitantaceae > Jatrophihabitans. The sequence continues at coordinate 19,564 of NZ_DASYFV010000007.1, forward strand.
GTCCGCGACGACGTGCGGGTCAGCGCGCGCAGCGCGTCGCCCGCGGCGAAGCCGGCCCGGGTGAGCGCCGCGCTGGACGCGCTGATCGACGGGTGCAGCGGCACCACCTGCGGGAAGGCGTGCACGAGGTGCGGGGCGGTCGCGGTGATGAGGATGCCGCGCTCGACCGCGCTCTCGTGCGCGATGCCGACCTGCCCGGTGGCGAGGTAGCGCAGCCCGCCGTGCACCAGCTTCGAGCTCCAGCGACTCGTCCCGAACGCGAGGTCGTGCTTCTCGGCGAGGACGACGCTCAGCCCGCGCGCGGCGGCGTCGAGCGCGACGCCGGTACCGGTCACTCCCCCGCCGATCACGAGGACGTCGACCCGCGGGGCGGCGGCGAGCTCGTCGAGTTCGCGGGAGCGGCGGGCGGCGTTCAGCGAGGTGCTCATGCGGCGAGATACCTGTCGATCAGCTCGGACAGCTCGGCGTCCAGAGCGCGGTAACGGTTGGGGGCGACGAAGACGGGCCCGGTCAGGGTGAACGACCAGGCGGTGAGCAGGACGGCGCGGGCGAGCATTCCGGGCGCACCGGCCCGGATCGATCCGTCGGCCTGCCCGAGCCGGATGCCGCCCTCGACCAGGGCCAGCTGCCGGTCGGAACTCGTGCCCCGGCGTTGCAGCAGGTACGGGACGAGGAACTCGGGGTCGACGTCGACGATCTTGCGCAGCAGCGGGTGGGTGCGCAGCCGCCCGACGGCCGCGACGACGGTCTCGACGACGAGCGACCGCCCGGACGCGTCCGGTTCGCCCCCGGGCGTCACCACTGCGGCGAATTCGCGGGTGACCAGGTCGGCCAGCAGGGCTTGCACGTTGGGCCAACGGCGGTAGAGAGTCGGCCGCGAGACGCCGGCCTGGCGGGCGACGTCGGCCATGTTGAGGCGCCGCATCCCGACCGCGAGCAGCTGCTCGTAGGCCGCGTCGAGGATGCGGTCCTCGGGGATCGCGTTGGCCGCGGTCGCCTCGCCGGCCGGTTTGCGACGCTGTGACACCACGTGTCAAAGTGTAACAGCACTCGAAGGAGATCTCATGAGCGAATACGACCTGCCGTCCGCCGCACGTCACCCCTACCTCTGGGGCGACACCGCGACGGCCGAAGCCCTGCCCGAGGCCGTCGCCGGCGCGATGACCGCGCTCGGTGCGATGCCCGCGGCGGCGCCGGTCGCCGTCGCCGACGCGGTGGTGCCGCCGACGACGCTGCCGTCGGACGCTGCCGCGGCGTTGGAGCAGGCGTTGGGTGCGGAGCACATTCGCACCGACCACGACGTCCGGGTCGAGCACACTCGCGGCTTCTCCACCCCCGACCTGCTCCGCCTGCGCCGCGGCGACGCTTCCGACGCCCCCGACGCGGTGCTCTTCCCGGGCTCGCACGACGAGGTCGTCCGGGTGCTCGAGATCTGCTCCGAGCACCGCATCGCCGTCGTGCCCTACTCCGGCGGCACCTCGGTGGTCGGCGGGCTCACCCCCGTGCGCGACGGTTTCGCCGCCGTGGTCGCGCTCGACCTGCGCCACCTCGACCAGCTCGTGTCCCTCGACGACGTCTCGCGCACGGCGGTGCTGCAGACCGGCCTGCGCGGTGTCCGCGCCGAGGAGCTCCTCGGCGCGCAGGGCTACACGCTCGGGCACTTCCCACAGTCCTACGAGATGGCCACGATCGGCGGCTACGCCGCGGCCCGCTCGGCCGGGCAGTCGTCGGCCGGCTACGGCCGCTTCGACGAGATGGTGGTCGGGCTGACCGTTGCGACGCCCACCGGCACGCTCGCCCTCGGCACCGCCCCGATGTCGGCCGCGGGTCCGGATCTGCGCCAGCTGATCCTCGGTTCCGAAGGCGCGTTCGGCGTCATCACGTCGGTGACGGCGCGGGTGCACCGGGCGCCGGCCGTCCGCGTCTTCGAGGGCTGGCGGTTCCCCTCGTTCAGCGACGGCGCCGCCGCCCTTCGCCTGCTGGCCCAGGACGGCCCGATGCCGACCGTGTTGCGGCTTTCCGACGAGGTCGAGACCGCGGTCAACCTGGCCGACCCGAGTGCGGCGATGAGCGGCAATTCCGGCGGCTGCCTCGTCATCACCGGCTACGAGGGTGCAACCGACGCCGTCGCGACGATGCGGGCCGGCGTCACCGCGCGGTTGCTCGCACGCGGCGCCGAGTCCCTCGGCGAGGAGCCGGGCGAGAAGTGGCGCCGCGGTCGCTTCCGCGGGCCCTACCTGCGCGATCCGCTGCTCGCCGCCGGCGCGCTGGTCGAGACGCTCGAGACGGTCACCTTCTGGTCGAACATCGAGCCGCTGAAGGCCGCGATCACCGAGGCGATCCAGGGGGCGCTCACCGAGCTCGGCGTGCCCAGCCTCGTGCTCTGCCACGTCAGTCACGTGTACGAGACCGGCGCCTCGCTCTACTTCACCATCGTCACCAAGCAGCTCGACGACCCGCTCGCCCAATGGGCCCACGCCAAGGCCGCGGCCAACGCCGCGATCGGCCGGTGCGGCGCGGCGATCTCGCACCACCACGGCGTGGGGACGGACCACCGCGAGGCCTTCGCCCACGAGGTCGGTCCGCTCGCGATCGGCGTGCTGCACGCGGTCAAGGCGACCCTCGACCCGGCCGGCATCCTCAACCCCGGCGTCCTGATCGGCTGACCGGCGATGCCCACCTACACCGCGCTCGTCAACCCCATCTCCGGCGGCGGCCACGCGCTGTCGATCTGGACGCCCATAGCGCAATCCCTTGCCGCGCAGGGCATCCGGGTCACCGTCGAGACCACGCGCAGCGCCGCGCACGCCGTCGAGGCCGCGGCCACCGCCGCAGCGAGGGGCGACACCGTGATCGCCGTCGGCGGCGACGGCCTGGCCCGCGACGTAGCGAACGGTGTCACCGGGACGGGCGCGGCGATGGCGATCGTCCCGGCCGGCCGCGGCAACGACTTCGCCCGCAAGCTGGCGCTGCCCACCGACCCGGCCGGCCTCACCGCGATGCTCGCCACCGGCGTCACGCGCACCATCGACGTGATCGAGGCCGCCGGCCAGACCGTGCTCGGCAATGTCTACGTCGGGCTCGACTCGGTCGCCAACGAGGCGATCAACAACAACCGCTGGCTGCCCGGTCTGCTCGTCTACCGCCTCGCGCCGGTGAGCGCGATGCTGCGGTGGAAGGCCCCGATCTTCACCCTCGACGTCGACGGTGCGTCGACGTCGGCCCGCCTGCACGGCGTCGTGATCGCCAACTCCGGCCGCTACGGCCACGGCCTCGACATCGTCCCGTCGGCCGAGCTGCACGACGGGCAGCTCGACGTTCTGACCATCGCCGACGGCCCCCGCCACAAGATCGTCAAGTTCATGTCGCAGGCCAAGACCGGCGCGCACGTGCACTCCGACGACGTCACGGTCACCCGCACCACGCAGATCACCGTGGCCGCCGACCGCGCCGTCCCGGTCTACGCCGACGGCGACCACCTCGGCCCGCTGCCGATGAGCGTCACGATCCGGGCGGCGGCGCTGGAGATCGTCGTCCCCTGACGGCCCGAGCGCCCTAACCTTGCGCCATGACTGCGGCGCCGCCCGAGATCCGTCTCGCCGAGCTGGTCGCCGCGCTGTCGCTCGCCACCGACCTCGGGCTCGGCCTCCCGCAGGAGCACGTGCTGCGCCAGACCGTGATCGCCACCCGGCTGGCCCGCTTCGCCGAGCTCGACGACGTCACCCAGGCGAACACGTTCTACGTCTCGCTGCTGGCCTGGGTCGGCTGCATCTCCGACTCCCACGAACTCAGTCACTGGTTCGGCGACGACCGCGGCATCCGCGCCGACAGCTACCAGCTCGACAAGGTCGGGCTGCCGATGATGCGGTTCATGCTCGGCCACGTCGGGGGCGACGCCGGGCCGCTGCGCCGAATCACGATGATCGGACGCTTCCTCGCCGGCGGGTTCCGCGACGCCGTCGACGGTTTCGTCGCCCACTGCCAGACGACCGGCGACATCGCCGACCGGCTCGGGCTCGACGGGGACGTGCGGCGCGCCCTCGGCCAGGCCTTCGAGCGGTGGGACGGCAAGGGCGTGCCGGGCGAGCTCCGCGGCACCGCCATCGCACCGGCGATGCGGGTCGTGCAGATCGCCGACGACAGCGAGGTGTTCGCCCGCACGGCCGGGACGGCGGCCGCGGTCGAGATGCTCACGGCCCGCGCCGGCACCGAGTTCGACCCCGAGCTCGTGCGGGTCTTCGTCGCGCACGCCGAGGAGATCCTGGGCGATCTCGACTCGATCGACGCCTGGGGCACGGTGGTCGACGGCTACGCCGCGCTGGGCCGGCGCATCCCCGACGACGAGCTGGACGACGTGCTCGCGGTCTTCGCCGACTACGCCGACCTGAAGTCGCCCTGGTACCTCGGCCATTCGCGGGCGGTGGCGGCGTTGGCCGCCGAGGCCGGGCGGTCGTGCGGCCTGCCCGCCGGTGACGTCGCGCTGGTGCGTCGGGCCGGGCTGGTCCACCGCCTCGGCGCGACCGGCGTCTCGACCTCGATCTGGAACAAGCCCACCGCGCTGTCCGAGGCCGAGTGGGAGCGGGTGCGGCAGGTGCCGTACCTGACCGAGCGCATCCTGGCCCGGCAGCCCCGGCTGCGCAGCGTCGGTGCCGTCGCCGCGATGGCCTTCGAGCGGATGGACGGTTCGGGCTACCCGCGCGGCCTGGCCGGGGCGGCGATCCCGCCGGCGGCCCGGCTGCTGGCGGCCGCCGTCGCCTACCAGCAGCTGGCCGAGGCCCGACCCGATCGCGCGGCGCTCGCCCCCGAACCGCGCAAGGCGGCGCTGCTCGAACAGGTGCGCACCGGCGCCCTCGCCGCCGACGCGGCGCAGGCCGTGCTCGCCGCCGCCGGACATCGCGTGCACCGCCGCCGGCCCCAGGTAGCCGGCTTGACGGCGCGCGAGGCCGAGGTGCTCGCCCTGCTCGTGCGCGGGCTGTCCAACAAGCAGATCGCCGCCCGGTTGACCATCACGCCACGCACCGTCGCGACCCACATCGAGCACGTCTTCGCCAAGATCGGGGTCTCGACCCGGGGTGCGGCGGCGATGTTCGCGCTGCGGCACGGGCTGGTCGACGTCTCCGAACCGGCATCGGCAATCCGACCGATGTGACGGCCCGCGCCGAGCCGTAGAAAGCTCGGCATGGAAACCATCGATCCCGTTCTGGAACGCACCTCGTGGCCGGTCGCCGGCCTCCTGCTCGACGCCCTCACCCGGCGCGACTTCGACGCGCTGCTCGACTGCCTCGACCCCGGCGTGCGGTTCCGCGCGCTCGTCCCGCCCGGCGCGTTCGAGCTCACCACCGCGACCGAGACGGTCGCCCGCTTCCGCCGCTGGTTCGACGGACCGGACGCCTTCGAGGTCGTCGACGCGTCGGTCGGCCGCATCGGGGCCAAGACCTACCTGCGCTGGCAACTCCGCCTGGAGCCGGCCGATGGGCCGGCCCGCATCGTCGAGCAGCACGCGTACACGACCGGCGCCGAGCGCATCGAGACCCTCGACCTGCTCTGCTCCGGCTTCCACCTCGAGACCGGAGCGGAGCGATGAACCGGGCGGCGATCAGCCTGGTCACCGGCCTCGAGGACGCCGAGAAGGTGACCGTCGCGTTCCTCGTCGCGGTCGGCGCCGTCGAGAGCGGACGCGACACGCTGATGTTCCTGACCAAGGAGGCCGTGCGCCTGGCCACCGACGGCTACGCCATCGCCACCGCCTGCGACGGCTGCCCATCGCTGCCGGACCTGCTGAAGCGCTACGACGCCGCGGGCGGCCGGTTCCTCGTCTGCCCGATCTGCTTCAACGCGCGCGCCCTCGACACCGGCGCGCTGGTCGACAACGCCAGCCTCGGCGGCACCGTGCAGCTGTGGGAGTGGATCGGCGACGAGCCGGTCACCACCTTCAGCTACTGACGTCCTCGCGGACGACGGCGACGCCTCCGGGCGGCAGTTCGGCCGGCCGTGCGCCGGTCAGCAGGTCGGTGCCCCGCACCGGGATCGGCACGGTCGCATCCGTGTGGTTGAGCAGGAACAACCACGCGGCGCGGCCGTCGGTGCGGCGCACCGCCTCGACGCCGCCGGACAGGCCCTCCACCGTCGGTTCGACGGCGGCGTCGGCCAGCACCCGTTCGAGCACCGGCGCGACGTCGTCCAGCGCGGTGCCGACGTACCAGGCCGCCCCGGCGCCCGCCGCGTTGCGCGTGATCGCCGGCGATCCGGCGACCGGGCCGTCGGCGTAGGCGGCCAGCACCTCGGCGCCGGTGCTCACACCGAGCTCGCTCCACACGCGGCCGCTACCGAGATCGGTGAGGGCGACACGACCGTTCTCGGGCAGGGGGAAGAACTCCTCGATGCGCACGCCGAGCAGTTCACGCAGGCCGCCCGGGTAGCCGCCGAGGCGCACATGGTCGTGCTCGTCGACGATCGCCGAGAAGTAGGTGACGAGCAGCGTGCCGCCGGCCTCGGTGAACTCGCGCAACGCCGCCAGGGTCGCGTCGACGCCGAGGTACTGCACCGGCACGATCACGAGCCGGTAGCCCGCGAGCGCGTCGCCCGGGCCCACCACGTCGGCGGTGATGTTGCGACGCCACAGCGCGCCGTGCCAGCGGCGCAGCTCGGCCACCGGGTCGACGTCGGCCGACGGGTGGGAGTCGAGCTCGGCGGCCCACCACGACGTCCAGTCGAACAGCAGGGCGACCTGGGGCGACTCGACCCGTGAGCCGGTGACCTCGGCCATCGCCCGCAGGTCGGCCCCGAAAGCGACCACCTCGCGCCATACCTTCGAGTCGGTGCCGGCGTGCGGCACGAGCCCGGAGTGGAACTTCTCGGCACCAGCCCGCGAGGCCCGCCACTGGAAGAACAGCGCGCCGTCGGCCCCGCGGGACAGGTGCTGCAGGGAGTTGCGCCGCAGCTGGCCGGGGGTCTTCGCCAGGTTGCGCGCCTGCCAGTTGACCGCCGAGGTCGAGTGCTCCATCAGCAGCCAAGGGTCACCCTGCGCCAGGGAACGCATCAGGTCGGCGCAGATCGCGAGATGCTCGGTCGGATCGGCGTCGGCGCCCAACAGGTAGTGGTCGTTGGAGACGAGGTCCTGCTCCGGGGCCCAGGCCCGGTAGTCGAGCGGCTTGAACAGGCCCATGAAGTTGGTCGTCAGCGGCTGCCCGGCCACGGCCCGGATCGCCGTGGCCTCGGCCCGGAAGCAGTCGAGGAGCTCGTCGGAGGAGAACCGCCAGAAGTCGAGCTGGTTGGTCGGGTTCGCGAAGCTGTTGTACGACACGGCGCGGGGCGGATCGAGCTGCGCCCATGCGGTGTAGCGCTGGCTCCAGAAGGCAGTGCCCCAGGCGGCATTGAGGTCGTCGAGCGTGCCGTAGCGCCGCTCGAGCCACTCGCGGTAGGCGGCCGCCGACACGTCGCAGAAGCAGTGCCAGTTGTGGCAGCCGTACTCGTTGTTGATGTGCCACATGACGACGGCAGGGTGGTCGGCGAAGCGGGCCGCGATCGTGCCGGCGAGGGCCGCTGCTGCCCGGCGGTACTCCGGCGCCGACGGGCAGTACGCCTGGCGGGCGCCGAACGAGCGCCGCACCCCGATGCGGTCGACCGGCAGCGTGTGCGGGTAGGTCGTGTGGAACCAGGGCGGGGGCGACGCGGTGCCGGTGGCGAGGTCGACCTTGATGCCACCCTCGTCGAGCAGCGCGATCACCCGCTCCAGCAGGCCGAGTTCGTAGCGTCCCTCCTCCGGTTCGAGCAGCGACCACGAGAAGATGCCGAGGCTCACGAGGTTGACGCCCGCCTCCTGCATCAGCGCGACGTCCTCGGCCCAGGTCTCCTCGGGCCACTGCTCCGGGTTGTAGTCGCCGCCGTACGCGAACCGTCCGCCCAATGCGTCCGTCACGCGGTACATGTCACTCATCGGCCACCCTCGCTGCGCTCGGTCCGGCTGCCGGAGGGCTTCTGTGCCCATGAATCGCTCCGCAGGCGTCGCTCACTCGAGCCGCTCCCTCAACTGTTCGGCCGCCGTCTCGGGTGCGATGTCGTTGATCCACACGGCCGCGCCGGACTCGGAGCCGGCCAGGTACTTCAGGCGGCCCTCGGCCCGGCGGATCGTGAACAGCTCCGCGGCCAGGTGCCACACCTCGCGCGACTGCCGCACCGGCGCCTGCTGCCAGTTCGCGATGTAGGGCGTCGGCGTGTCGAACAGCGAGTCGAAGGCCTGCAGCACCCCGACGTAGACGCCGGCGAGGTCCTTGCGCTCCGGCCCGTCCAGCGCGGGCAGGTCGGGCACGTGGCGGCGCGGCACGACCCGCACCTCGTAGGGCCAGCGCGCCGCGAACGGCACGTAGGCCACCCAGTGGTCGGACTCGATGACGACCCGCGAACCGTCGTCCACCTCGGCGGCGAGCAGCATGCACTGCAGGCACTCACCGGTCCGTTCGCGGTGCCGCTCGAACGCCTCGGCCGTGCGGTAGAAGCGCGGCGGCACGAACGGGTAGCCGTAGATCTGACCGTGGGGGTGGGTCAGCGTCACCCCGATCTCCTCGCCCCGGTTCTCGAAGCAGTAGACGTACTCGATCGAGTCCACCGCCGACAGCGCCTGGGTGCGGTCGACCCACGCGTCGATCACCGTCTCGACCTGGGGCAGCGGCAGGTCGGAGAACGACAGGTCGTGCGCGCTGCTGAAGCACACGACCTCGCAGCGGCCGGCCCCGGGCGCGGAGCGGAACGGCGGCACGTCGACCGTCGGCACCAGCTCGCTCGACTGCAGCGAGAACGAGGGGAAGCGGTTCTCGAAGACGACGACCTCGTAGTCGGACGCCGGGATCTCCGTATGCCGGCCGTCGCCGGACGGGTCGAGCGGGCACAGGTCGGCCGGCGGCTTGTACGTGCGCGACTGGCGGTGCCCCGCGACGACCGAGTAGTCGCGCAGCAGCGGGTTCCACCGGATCTGCGAACTCGTCTCGGCCGGCGGCAGGTCGACCCGTTCGTCGGGCGCGCTGCGGTCGCGGCCCGCCTCCTGGTCGTAGTAGTAGAGCTCCCGCCCGTCGGCGAGCCGGATCTCGCTGCGATGGCTCATCGACGCGTCAGCCCTTGCTCCCGCCGAGGGTGAGCCCGGCGACGAACTGGCGCTGCAGCGCGATGTACACCAGCAGCGTCGGGATGATGGTGATCGTCGCCCCGGCCGCGATGAGGTTGTAGTTGTCGAGGAACTCACCGCTGAGGTTGTTGATCGCCGTCGTCACCGGCAGGCGGTCGGGCGACTGGAGCAGCAGCAGCGGCCAGAAGTACTCGTTGTAGACCCAGATGACCTCGAGGGTCGCCAGGGCGGCCAGCGCCGGCCGGCACAGCGGCAGGACGATGCGCCAGTACGTCGTCCACACCCCGGCGCCGTCCATCAGCGCCGCCTCGGTGAGATCGCCCGGCAACGCCCGCATGTAGTTGCTCAGCACGAAGGTGCAGAACCCCAACTGGAACGCGACGACCACCGCGATGACGCCCCAGTAGGTGTTGAGCAGGCTGCCCGAGTCGCTGACCGAGTTCGGCAGGTGGAACAGCCGGTACATCTCGAACACCGGCGTGGCCAGCACTTGCGGCGGCAGCATGTTCCCCGCGGTGAAGACGATGAGCAGCGTGACGTTGAACTTCCAGCTGTACCGCGAGACCGCGAACGCCATCAGCGAGGCGAGGAACAGCGTGACCAGCACGGTCGGCACCACGATGATCAGCGAGTTGCTGAACGCCGTCGCGAAACCGCCCTGCCTCCACGCCGTCTGGTAGTTGTGCAGGCTGAGCTTGCCGGTGAAGCTGAAGTACCCGTGTGCGTTCGTGTCGGCGAACGGCCGCAGCGACGTGTAGACCGTCCACAGCAGCGGGATCAGCCACAGCACCGACATCGCGACCAGGAACAGGTGCGTGCCGTAGCGCTTCTTCGGTCGCAGGCCGGTCCCGGTGCGCCGGTCCAGGGGGCTCAGGTCCGCCGCCCGATCGATCGTGTCCGTCATCGCAGCGACCTCTCTCGCGGGCACATCATTTGTCCTTGCCGAACACGCGGCTGAGGTAGATGACGATCGGGATGAGCGAGACCACGAGCAGGATCACGGCCAGCGCCGATCCGACGCCGATCACCTGCCCCTCGCCGACCAGGTTCTGCACGATCAGGGCACTGATCAGTTCCAGCCCGTTGCGCCCACGGTTGAACACCCACACGATGTCGAAGGCGCGCAGCGACTCGATGACCGTGATGACGAGCACGACGATGTTGATCGGACGCATCGCCGGGAAGATGACGCGGAAGAACGTCTGCTTCTCGGTCGCACCGTCGATCGCTGCCGCCTCCTTGAGCGTCGGGTCGATGCCCCTGAGCCCGGCCAGGTACAGGATCATGATGTAGCCGACGTGTTTCCAGGTGGCGGCGATGAGCGCCGACCAGATGTTGATGTTGGAATCACCCAGCCAGTCGATCGCGCGACTCGTGCCGGCCGTGCCCATGACGTTGTCGATCAGCCCCGAGCTCGGCGAGTACATGAGCTCCCAGATGATGCCGACCAGGGCCAGCGACAGCATGACCGGCACGAAGAAGATCGTCTGGTAGATGCGGCTGAACCGGATGCGCTGGTCGAGCAGTACCGCGATCAGCAGGCCCAGCGGGGTGCCGATCACGCCGAGGAACACGAGCCACAGGATGTTGTGCCGGATCGCCGGCCAGAACTGCGGGTAGTCGTGCACGACGTAGCTGTAGTTGTGCAGGCCGTTGCTGCGGATGTCGGACAGCGCGAGGCCGTTCCATTTCGTGAACGACAGGCCGATGGACAGCAGCGTCGGCACCCAGATCAGGACGAGTTCGATCAGCGTCGGGATGGCGACCATGGCCGTGAGCACGAGCTTGTCCCGGCGGGTGAGGCGCTGCAGCCGGCGACGCTTGCCGTTCGCGGGTTGTGCCCGCGACTCGTCGCGCGTCGCCGGCTCGGCCGGCACGACGGTCATTGCGACGCGTACAGCGACTTGGCCTGGGACTCCACTCCGGACTGGTTGAAGGAGCCGTTCTTGAAGAACCCCTGCAGCGCCGGGATCATGACGTCGTTCGCGAAGGCGGGCAGCGCGTCCCGGTCGAGGAACTGCGAGATCTGCTTGGCGTTCGCGATCGTCTGCTGCGCCTTCTTCTGCAGCGTCGACAGGCTGCTGAAGTCGCCCTTCAGGTTCGTCGCCACGTTCGAGGTGTCGATCTTGGCGTAGGCGTTCTGTCCCTCGGGACTGCCGAGGTAGGCGAGCAGGGCCCGCGCCGCCTTGTTGTCGCCGCCCTTCTTGGACAGCATGAACCCGTCGATCGGCGCCTCGAGGGCGTCCTGACCGTTGGCCTCGGTCATCGTCGGGAACGGGAAGAAGTCGATGTCGTCCAGCGTCGCCTTGTCGGTGTACTGCTGGGTGACGAACGAGCCCAGCAGGTACATGCCGGCCTTCTTGGCGCCGACCTTCTGGGCCGATTCCTGCCAGGTCAGGCCGAGGGCCGCCGGGTCGTGGAACGGCAGGATCGACTTCCAGTTGTCGAAGACCGCCGACACCTTCGGCGAGGTCCAGCTCTCCTTGTGCGCCATGAGGTCGACGTGGAACTGGTAGCCGTTGATCCGCATGTTCAGGTAGTCGAAGGTGCCCATCGCGGGCCAGCCGTCCTTGTCGCCGAACGCGATCGGGATCAGGCCGTCCTTCTTCATCTGCGTGCACAGCGTCTTCAGCGCGTCGAAGGTCGTCGGGACCTGGTAGCCCTTCGCCTGCCACACGCTCTTGCGGTAGAAGATCGCCCACGGGTAGTTGTAGTTCGGGACGAAGTACTTCTTGCCGTCGTCGCCGGTCGAGGCCTTGACGATGCCCGGGCCGAAGTTGCTGGTGCCGAGCTGGTCCCAGATGTCGTCGAGCGGTGCGACCAGGCCCTTCTTCGCGTAGTACCGCATGCGGTAGCCGGCGAACCAGGTGAACGCGTCGTCGGGCGAGCCCTGCAGGTAGGAGTTGATCTGCTCCTGGAAGTCGTTGTGCGCCTTGGTGTTGACGGTGATCGTGTCCTTCGACTTCGCCTCGAAGGCGCTCACCATCGCCGCGATGGCCTTCTTCGGCACCGGGTCGGACGCCGACGACCCCATCGTGGCCGTCTTGGACGAGCTGCTGCTGCCGCTGCTTCCGCCGGTGCAGGCCGCGAGCAGGGCCGGCAGCGCGCCGGCGCCCAGGACGCCCGCGGCCAGGCCCTTCACCATCGTGCGGCGGCTGGGGGCGGTGGGCGGGGAGAAACGATCAAGATCTGACATCGGACGCCTCCACGTCATGGTCGCTCGGGCCGGGATGGGTCCGTGCGCGATGCGACAGAATCCACCAGGTTCCAACACCAAAGTCAACCCTTCTTGGCCATTTCGTTGTACGCCGTTTCCCGGGACAGCCCCCGCAAAACGCCGACTTCACGGCGACGTAGCGCCCGATTCGGGACAGATGACCACGCTCGACCCAGCCGCGCGGCCATGTGCGAGGTTGTTGAAATAGGGGCCGTAAGCCTTTAGCGTGTCGCTCCGTGATGCCTCTCCGGCCGGTCGCCGTCGGCCGCTCCTCCCGCCTCGTGCTCGTCCCGGCCGATCCGCTGCCGCGCATCGTCCATGTCGGGGCCGCGTCGTCGATCGCTCCCACCGAGCTGCTGGCCGCGATCGGCACCCACGGCGTGACCGACGGGCACGGCCCGACCGGTCGATCGATCCCGCTGCTGCCGGTGCCCGAGCTGGGTTGGCCGGGCCGGGCCGCGCTGCGCGGCCATCGGCTCGACGACTGCCGGACGGGCTGGACGTCGGCCTGGCGCACCGAGGCGATCACGGCCGGGAGCGACTCGCTGGCGGTGGAGGCGCGGGCCGACGGTCTGCGCCTGCGCACCGAGATCGAGGCGGCGCCGGGCGGCGCGCTGCGGCTGCGGCACACGCTGACCAACGACGCCGACACCGCCTTCGCGCTCGACCGTCTCGACGTCGTCGTGCCGCTGTCCGACACCGCCGCCGAGGTGCTCGACCTGACCGGGCGCTGGGGCCGCGAACGCGAGCCGCAGCGGCGTCCGATCGGCGACGGCGTATGGCTGCGGGAGAGCCGCGGCGGGCGCCCGGGGCACGACGCCGCGACGCAGCTGGTCGCGGGCACGACCGGCTTCGGCTTCGCCGCCGGCTCGGTGTGGGCCGCGCACGTGGCCTGGAGCGGCAACAGCGCGCTGTTCGCCGAGCGGCAGCCCAGTGGCCTGGTGACCCTGGGCGGCGGCGAGCTGCTGCTGCCGGGCGAGATCGTGCTCGGCCGGGGCGAGAGCTACGCGACCCCATGGCTGGTGTTCGCCGCATCGGACGAGGGGCTCGACGGCCTCGCCGCGCAACTGCACGGCTACGCCCGGGCGTTGCCGGCCCACCCCCCGCTGCCGCGGCCGGTCACCTGCAACGTGTGGGAGGCGGTCTACTTCGACCACGACCTCGCCCGCCTGCACGAGATCGCCGACCTCGCCGCCGCGGTCGGCGTCGAGCGGTTCGTCCTCGACGACGGGTGGTTCGGCGGTCGTCGCGACGACCGCGCCGGGCTCGGCGACTGGAGCGTCTCGCCCGACGTCTGGCCCGACGGCCTCGACCCGCTGATCGAGCACGTCACCGCCCGTGGGATGCACTTCGGATTGTGGTTCGAGCCCGAGATGATCAACCCGGATTCCGACCTGTACCGCGCGCATCCCGACTGGGTGCTCGGCGCGGCCGACCAGGCGCTGCAACGCAACCAGCTCGTCCTCGACCTGAGCCGGGCCGAGGTGCGCGACCACCTGTTCGACGCCATCGACGCGGTGCTGTCCGAGCACGACATCCGCTACGTGAAGTGGGATCACAACCGCGACCTCTACGACGCGAGCTCGGCCGCGCGCGGCGGGGCCGCCGCCGCGCACGCCCACACCGAGGGGTTCTACGAGCTGCTCGACCGACTCCGCGCCGCGCATCCCGCGGTCGAATGGGAGAGCTGCGCGTCGGGCGGCGGACGGGTCGACCTCGGCGTGCTCGAGCGGGTGCAGCGAGTGTGGACCTCGGACATGACCGATGCCCTGTCGCGGCAGGTGATCCAGCGTTGGACGGCGCAGCTGCTGCCGCCGGAGTACATCGGTGCGCACGTGAGCGCGCCGGTGAATCACCAGACCGGGCGCGCCCTCGACCTCGACCTGCGCGCCGCCACCGCGTTCTTCGGCGACTTCGGCATCGAGTGGGATCTCTCCTCGGCGACGCCCCCGGAGCGCGAGCAGCTCGCGCGCTGGATCGCGTCGTACCGCGCGCGGCGCTCGCTGCTGCACGCCGGCGTGGTCACGCGGGTGGACACCGTCGAGGCGGCGATCCTGCAGCACGCGGTGGTCGCGGTTGATGGGTCGGCCGCCGTTGCCGCCTACGTCCAGCTCGACGAGTTCGTCCGCGACCCGCTGCCGTTCCGGGTGCGCGGGCTCGACCCGGGCCGCCGCTACCGCGCGTCCGTGGTCGATCCGCTCGAGGCCGGGTCGTGGCGCGGTGAGGGCCTGGTGCTGTCCGGCGCCGCGCTCGCGGCGGTCGGGCTGCCGGCGCCGTCACGACGTCCGAGCAGCTCCTGGGTCGTCGACCTCCGCGCGGTCGACGGGGACGAGTTCTAGCGCGCCGACGGTGTCGCGCAGCAGGGCGACGGCGTCGGCCGGCAGGTCCTGGTCGGTGATCAGGACGTCGGCGGCGGACAGCGGGGCGAACGACGCCAGCCCGACCGAGCCCCACTTGGTCGAGTCGGCGCAGACGATCACCTGATCGGCCATCGCGATCAGGGCCCGGTTGGTCTGGGCCTCCGCCAGGTTCGGCGTGGTGAAACCGGCGGCGGCGTCCATGCCGTGCACGCCGAGGAACAGCTGGTCGACGTGCAGCATGCCCAGCGCCTGATCGGCCACCGGGCCGACGAGGGCGGCGCTCGGCGTGCGCACGCCACCGGTGAGGATCAGCGTCGCGTCGGAGCGCGGATCGGCCCCGCCGATCTGCTCGGCGACCGCCGTCGAGTTGGTGACGATGGTCAGCCCGGCGATGCCGGCGACGTGTTGCGCCAGCGCCCACGTTGTGGTGCCGGCCGACACCGCGATGGCCGAGCCCGGCCGGATCAGCCGCGCGGCCGCGTCGGCGATCGCGCTCTTGGCCGGCTGCTCGAGGCCCGACTTCGCCTCGAACCCGGGCTCGGACGACGCGGCCGCGTTCAGCACCGCACCGCCGTGCACCTTGTGCACCGAGCCCGACGCGGTGAGTTCCTCGAGGTCGCGTCGGATCGTCATGTCCGAGACGCCGAGCAGCGTGGTGAGGTCGGTGACCCGCGCGCCGCCGTGGCGCCGGATCTCGGTCAGGATGCGGGCCTGCCGCTGTTTGGCCAGCATCGGCGCGTCACTGGAGCGGGAAGACCTCATAACTCAACATTATCTACCACCCCGCCGGGCGCCGGGCTATCTCCGTTTCCGCTAAAGATCGTTTGCGGTTCGCCGATCAGGTAGCGCTGCGGCGGTCGTCGCGGGTGGCGTTCGGGCAGCGAGGGAGTTCAGGGGTGGGCAGGCGACTCGATGCGCTGACGTTCGGCCCGGCCCGGCGCGGGCACCGGATGCGCAAACGGCTGGCGGAACTCGACCGCGCCGACGCCCGCCTCCGCGCCGCCGGCATCGACCCGATCGACGAGTGGCTGCGGCAGCAGGATCCGCGGATGAACACCGGCCCGACGCGTCCGATCAAGGAGAGCAGCGGCGCCGGCCGCATCGTCCTGCTCCTGCTCGTCCTGCTGGTCGTCGGTTACGTCGCGGTGCACCACTTCCAGGCCGCTCCGGGGACGGCCGCTGCGACCGGCTTCGCGCGTCCGGACAACCTGCCGCCGGTCTCGTCCGAGGAGCAGCCGCAGCCCCTCGGCACGCCCCTGCCCGCCCCCGCGGGTGATGGTGGCTACGCGTTCGAGGCCACCCAGCCCGGCTCGTCCGCTCCTGCCGCGTGGGATCCCTGCCGCCCCATTCACTACGTCACCAACGGCGCCGCCCCCGCCGGCGAGGAAGGCGTCGTCGCCTCGGTGCTCGCCGAGCTGACCCGCATCACCGGCTTCCGGTTCGTCGACGACGGCCCGACCACCGAGGTCCCGCAGGCCACGAACCGCGCCGAGTACCAGCCCGCGCTCTACGGCACGCGCTGGGCGCCCGTCCTCGTCGCCTGGACCGACCCGACCCACGTTCCCCGCCTCACCGGCCCGGTCATCGGCCTCGGCGGCGCTGACTCAATCACCTTCGCCGGCTCGCCCCGCACCCTCGTGAGCGGCCTGGTCTATTTCGACGCCCCGCAGTTCCGCGCGAACCTGGCCGACCCGCGCGGCCGAGCCCGCCAACGCGCCGAGATGCGCGCCGTCGTCCGGCACGAGTTCGGCCACCTCCTCGGCCTCGCCCACGTCGGCGATCCGCGCGCGATCATGTACCCCGAGACGCACCTCAACGTCACCGACTACTCCCCCGCCGACCTGCGTGGTCTCCACGCCCTCTCCGTCGGCCCCTGCGCGCCCACGCTCTGAAGCCGTCTGTGGACAACCACGCCGGAGTGTCGGCCCATCGGTCTAGAACCGCAGGCATGACGACATTCCCAGCGATCATCGAAGAAGCCGAACGCCTCGTCCGCCGGCTCGCCGCCGACCTCACCCGCATCCGCGACGGCGAGTGCCTGTGCTGCTACGTGGCCCGACAGCTCGAGGAGTACCCGTGCGACAACACCCACCGCCATTCGCTCCGCTACCGCGACGCCGTGGCGCCTCGGGCAACCGCCCTGCTCGACCTTCTCGGCCGCATGGGGGCCTGCTGCTGCGACTGCGAGGTCCTTATGAACGCCTACGAGCCGCACCGGCGCTTCTGGACTCCGGAGCGTGAGGACGAGCCCGACGGCCTGGTCGAGATCATCGAATCCGACTGGCCTGAGGTGCTACCAACCTGCGCCGGCGTCCGCCGCGGAACGATCCATCCCTGCTCCAACTGGATTCGCCATCGCCGCTGGTGCGTTCGCCGCACGTACGTGCGGCCATAGGGCCAACTCGGCGTTCGCAGAGATCGAATCCACGTCCGGCCGCACGAACCTGCGGCCGGAGATCGGGACTGTCGGCGTGGTCAGGGCGTGCGGCTCAGGTCGTCGCGGCGGACGCGCTTCGGCTGCCACGGGCGCCGCACTCAGCAGGCGGGCGGCGCGCTTCGCCTCGTGCCGGCTGTTGCGGACGGCGTGCCGTTCACCTTGCACGTGTCGTCCCGGACCCACACATTCGCCTGCGGATGATTCTTCGCGTCGATCGTGAACACCCCGACCGGACCGATCACGACGTGGTCGATGTCGCTGTCCCGGTCACCGACCGGCAACGCATGCAGGACGTGTCAGTCAGGCCCGAGTTCCGCCAAGTCGAGCGACCTCCTCTACGCCGTCCGCCCGGGCATGAGCGGCAGTGATCAATTAGGGGCCTGACAGGACGGGCACCAGAACAGATTGCGGGCGGCCAGCTCGGCACTCGCGATCGGGGTCGAACAGATCCGGCACGGCAGGCCCGTCCGCCGGTAGACATAGTGCGCCTGGTGGCGCAAGACCCGGCCGGCCGCTCGATCCTCAGGACGTGTGGTCACGATGCGCCCCGCACTCACCCCGGCGCGCATGAGGACCACCAGGTCGTCCCACATCTCGTTCAGCAGACGTGACGGCACGTCGCGGCCCGCCCGCAGCGGATCGAGCCGGGCCCGGAACAGCACCTCGGCCCGGTAGACGTTGCCGACCCCCGCGAGCACAGATTGATCCATCAACAGCACACCGATGGGCGCGCGGCTCCGAGCGATCCGCTCCAGCGCCGGAGCCGGGTCGGTCTTCGGACGAAGCGGATCGGGGCCGAGTCGCGCCAGCAGGATCTCGACCTGGTCAGGCGTAACGAGTTCGCACGCCGTTGCGCCACGCAGGTCCGTCCACGCCTCGTCGTTGGCCAGCCGCAGCCGCAGCGCGCCCCGGGGCTCGGGTGGCTCGCCGCGCCCGGTGCTGAACTTCCCGTAGAGGCCGAGGTGGACGTGCAGGATCGCGCCGTCGCCGTAGTGGTGCAGCAGATGCTTGCCGTACGCCTCGGTGTGTACGAGACGTTGCCCGTCGAGCCGGGCGGCGCCCTCCACGAAACGTCCTTGAGGGCTGCTGGCCGCGACGATCGTGCCGCCGAACAGTCGCTGCTGGTCACGGGCGAGCCGGTGCAGCGTATGACCTTCAGGCACGGGATGGACGCTACGTCACTGCCGCCAAGGCTCGCTGATTATCCGAGAATTGGCTCGACGCTGATCTGTGGATAACCGGACCAGCGCGGGCTCGACGCTTAGCGTCGACTTGTGCTCACCAGTTTCCTCGTGGTCGACACTTACGTCCCTGCGGCCGACGACACCTTCAACCTTCGTCTCGACGCATGGTCCCTCGCCTTGGATCAACGGGCCTTCGGGCCGCGGAAGCTCCTTGTCGCTTTCGCGGACGCCGACGGCAGCTTCCGAGGCCTGGCATTCACCGACCGCACCGAACCGATCGAAGACGCGTTGGCCGCGTGCATCAGCTACCTCGGACGCGGAGCCGCCGCGGCGATCGCCTTCAACGACGAGCCAGTCGACAAGGACAAACCGCCAGGCACCTACTTTCACTTCTTCACGCGCATGCGGCAGCTCGCCGATCGCCGGGGGCTTCGCCTCATCGACTGGTTCGCATGCGACGACGATCTCTTCCGCAGCATGTCGCCAATGGCGGCAGGGAGTGAGGAATGGTGGTACGGAGGTGAATGATCGGGTTCAAAGGCTGCTGCACGAATGGATCAAGTTACGACCGCGCCGGTGGCACGTCTGTGTCGGTGGCCCCACGTAGGTTCCGCCAATGACACCGGAGAATGTCTGGGTTCGCGGCGAAACTGTCGCCAACCTGGTCACCGCAATGCAGGGGCTGGAGTTCGGCAAGCAGAACGCCGACGGGTTGGCGCCTGTCGGCGGCAACATCGGCGACTCGGCTATACGCGCGCTCACGCGTATCGACGCGGAGCTCCTCCTCGAGGATTCGGACGCGCTCAACAAATCACCACTGAGGCGGACGGACGGTCAGCGACGCGCCGGCGCGTTCGCTCAACTCGGTCGTGAAATCGCTTCGGCAATGAACCTTGAGTGACCCCCTCATAGTCAACCGTCTCGCCTGCGCGACCTCGAGCAGACGTTTGACTCTCCGGCATCGTCGGCAGCATCGCGTCCGACCGACAGCGCGGCGCCTTCGGTCGCCTGAGCGGCCTCACCTGCGGAACCTCTAGGCTCCGGCTATGCAGATTGATGTTCCCGGGTTCCTCCCAGCGCCAAAGGTCGATGCCACTGGCGAGCCGTACACGGGCCGACTGCGGCTGAGGAACGTGCAGTGGACCGACGAGTCTGACCTGTTCGGCACAGTGACGCTCACCCTTGAACAGGTTGCTGACGCGGCTGAAAGCCGGCTCCTGTGGACTGATCAGGCTGTTCAGCGGGGCCTTCAGCCAACTGCCGCGAAGAATACTCCGCGCGAACTCGCCTTATCGGACGGGTATCCAGATCCCGCTCGATACATCTTCGACGCCAAGAACGCTGACGCGCTCACCGAGAAGATACTACACAATGAGAAATTGTTCTTGAGCCCGCTAGTTTGGAATCTGCGACCGGGAACTTTTGAAGCCTACTGGGATGACGGAAGATCGCAACTCTTTATATATGCAGGGAAAATCTACTTACCGGATTCCCACCATCGACATCAAGCAATCCTGAAGGCCGCTCGCGCATATCGCGACCATCCTGCTGGTTACCCTGACTTCCGCCCGTCGAAGCAGT
>NZ_DASYFV010000008.1:0-75629 GCF_036000465.1 Jatrophihabitans sp.
CAGCGGCGTTCTTCGCGATCTCCCGGATGCTGGCCGTCATCTCCTCGGCCGCCGTCGCGACCGTCTGGATGCTCGCCGACACCTCCTCCGACGCCACCGACGCACTCGCCGAACGGTCCGACGTCTGCGTCGCCCCCCGGCTCATCTCGTCGCTCAGCCCGGTGAGCAGTTCGGTCGCGGCCGCGACCGAGTCGACGATCGCGGCCAGCGCGCTCGTGTTGTGGATGCGCTCGAGAACACCGGAGACCAGCCGCGCGACGTTACGCAGGGAGTCGAGGCGCTGCGCCGTCAGCACGACCGGCTCGGTCGCGAAGAACTCCATGGTGGCGACGACCTCGCCGTTGCGCAGCAGGGGGAAGGCGATACCGGCCGTGGCGAGCAGGTCGGCGGGCAGGTGGCCCGTGGTGCCGGGGACGAACTCGCCCCGCTCGCCCCAGGCCTGCAGATCGCGCGACTGCTGGGCCTGCGCCGACAGGCCGTGCGTGCCGGGCGCGATCGCCGGAGGGTGGAGGTGGTGGCGCAGGCGCGCGCCGTCGCTGCGCGATTCGAGGCGCAGGTGGAGGGTGGCGTCGTCGTCGGCGGCCCAGTGGGCGGCGTAGGCCCAGCCGAAGGCGTCGCGCACGGTGTCGAGCGCGGCGGCGGTCGCGGCCTCGACCGTGTCGATGCCGCGCAGGGCCGCGCGGACGCGGTCGGTGGCCGCGGCGTCGACGACCAGGGCGGCGCGGCTGCGGTCCTCGGCGATGCGTGCCGTCACGTCCTCCCAGGAGACGACCCGCCCCGAAGGGGTGCCCGCCTCGTCGTGGACGGTGCGTTCGGTGAGCCGCAGGGTGGCGGGGCCGACCGGCAGTTCCCGCGGCGACGGGGTGCCGTCGGGCGGGAAGAGGTTGTCCACCGAGCGGCCGACGAGCGTCCCGGTCGCGCCGATCAGCCCGAGCGATTCGAGGCCGGCCCGGGCCGCGGCGTTGAGGTAGCGGATCTGCCCGTCGGAGTCGGTGAGGAGCGCGCAGACCGCGAGATCCTCGAGCACCGCCTCGACCGGCAGGTGCGTTGCGCCCGGCTCGGCGAGCGGGCGGATCACCGGACGGTGCGGGGCGACCTGCACCCGGTGCCCGACTCCGTCGACGCCAGTGTCAATCACAGCAACCTCCGCACACGCGACGCGAGGCCGCCTGCGGCCGACGCGCTCGCCCCAGGACCGGCAATACGTTCGTCACCCCGTCAATCGACCCGATTGCGGGCAACTTGAACATCAGGCCGATTGCGCACGCGACAAAAGGTGTCGTATCCGGGGGCTACGGTGCCGTCATGAGTGACGCGACTGCTGCCTCGGCCGACACGAAACTCGACGGCGCCGTCCTGAAGGTGGCCGGCGTGGTCGTGCTCGGGGCGATCATGTCCATTCTCGACATCACCGTCGTCAGCGTCGCGCTGCCGACGTTCCAGACCGTGTTCCACACCAGCTACGCGAACGTCGCGTGGACGATGACGGGCTACACGCTGGCCCTGGCCACGGTGATCCCGCTCAGCGGCTGGGCGGCCGACCGGTACGGCACCCGGCGCATGTACATGACCGCGCTCGTGCTCTTCGTGCTCGGCTCGGCGCTGTGCAGCACGGCCTGGAACATCGGCTCGCTGATCACGTTCCGGGTGCTGCAGGGCCTCGGCGGCGGCATGCTCATGCCGGTCGGCATGGCGATCATGACCCGCGCGGCCGGCCCCGAGCGCATCGGCCGGGTGATGGCCGTGCTCGGCGTCCCGATGCTGCTCGGCCCCATCGGCGGTCCGATCCTCGGTGGCTGGCTCATCGAGGCGGCGAGCTGGCACTGGATCTTCCTGATCAACGTGCCCATCGGCGCGGCCGCGCTGGTCTACGCCTACCTGGTACTGCCGAAGGACACCCCGAAGCCGTCGGAGTCGTTCGACTTCCTGGGCATGCTGCTGCTCTCGCCCGGGCTCGCGCTGTTCCTCTTCGGCGTCTCGTCCATCCCGGGCGAGGGCACGGTCGCGGCCGGGCGGGTGCTCGTCCCCGGAGCGATCGGTCTGGTGCTGGTGGTGCTCTTCGTGCGCCACGCGTTCCGGCCCGAGCACCCGTTGATCGACCTGCGGCTGTTCAAGAACCGGCAGCTGACGGTCTCGACGATCGCCATGTTCCTGTTCGCGGTCGCGTTCTTCGGCGCCGGCCTGCTGATCCCGAGCTACTTCCTGCAGGTCCGGGGCCAGTCGACTCTGCACGCCGGCCTGCTCGTCGCCCCGCAGGGCATCGGCGCGATGATCACGATGCCGCTGGCCGGCCTGCTGGCCGACCGGATCGCGATCAGCAAGATCGTGGTGCCGGGCCTCGTGCTGATCACGGCGGGTATGGCGGTGCTGACCCAGGTGGGCCCGCACACCGCGTATCTGCTGATCCTCGCCGTGCTGTTCGTGATGGGCCTCGGCATGGGCGCCACGATGATGCCGCTGTTCACCGCCTCGCTGCAGACGCTCAGCGGGCCGACCATCGCGCGCGGGTCGACGCTCATGAACATCATGCAGCAGATCGCCAGCTCGATCGGTGCCGCGCTGATGTCGGTGATCCTCACCAACCAGGTGCGCGACTCGCCGTTCGCCGGCGCGGCCGTGGCCTCGCGCAACGACCCGTCCATCGCGGCCAAGCTGACGCCGGGCCAGCTGGCCCAGGGTTTCAGCGACGCTGCGCACGGCTTCGCGACCACCTTCACCGTCGCCCTCGTGCTGATCATCCTGACGATCGTCCCGGCTCTGCTGTTGCCGCGGCGCAAGGCCGACGACCCCGAGCACGCCGAGGCCGACGTCGTCCTGCCGGCCGCCATGCACTGACCCGCGAATCGGAGCGGGGGTAGCGGCGTCGGTGCGTGGCCGCCCTGCGGGTCAGCGGCCCGGACGTTCACCCGCTGCCCGGCCACGCACGTGGCGATCAGTGAGCGACCGGCCGCGTGACGGATCGTGCCGATGACGCGACCGGCCACGCTCAGGTGGCAGCAGGACGCCAGGGCTGCACGAAGTCGTTGCCCGGCCGGCCCTCGAGCGCCATCAGCAGCGACGCGGCATCGGCGCCGTCGAGCTGCTCGCGGATGATGTCGGCGTGCCCGGCGTGGCGGGCCAGCTCCTCGACGTGGTGGACGAGGGCGAACCGCTCGACCGACTCGGTCGGGGTGAAGACGCCGTCCCACGGCGCCGGCGGTTCGAGCAGCGGCGCCCCGGGATCGGTGGCTCGCACGTTGGCCAGGTAGGCCGCCCGGGCGGCGTCGAAGGCGTCGAGCGCGCCGGCGAGGGTCTCGCCGTCGGCCAGGGCGAAGCTGCCCATGAACAGCGCGAACCCGGCTTCGTCGGGCATGGCGCCGGGGTCGGCCCGGCGCCGCTCGCGGCCCCGCAGCACGTAGGTGGCGTGCTTGATCAGGCCGCCGATCGACAGCGCGCTGCGGCACGGGGTGGCGCGGGCCTGCTCCTCGGTGAGTCCGAACGCCGACGCGCGCAGTGCGGCCAGTTGCTGGTCGAGGTAGCCGAGCAGGACCTCGCCCTCGGTGTACGTGCCCGGTGTGAACATGACGCCTCCATCGGTGATCGTCGGTGACGCCAGTCAACCGGTCGATCAGGAACGGAGCCTTCCGCTTTCGCGGCCGGCGCGGAAGTAGTGCCCCGCGTCGAGATCGGCGAGCAGGCCGGCGCGCGTGGGTGTCCAGCCGGTGAGCCGCCGGGTGATCGTGTTCGACGCCGGGACGTCGGCGCCGAGGAAGGCGGCGAGCCAGTCGAAGTGTCCCGGCGCGTCCTCGGGGGCGATCGACACGACCGGCAGGTCGAGGTGGCGCCCGATGACCTCGGCGACGCCGCGGATCGGCACGCCCTCGTCGGCAACGGCATGCAGCACCGACCCGGCCGGCGCCTGCTCGAGTCCCAGGCGGACGAGGGCCGCCGCGTCGTCGCGGTGCACGGCCGGCCAGCGGTTGGCGCCGTCGCCGATGTAGCCGGACACGCCCGTGGTCCGCGCGATGTCGACGATGCGGGCCAGGAAGCCGTGGTCGCCGGGGCCGTGCACGGTGGGTGCGAAGCGGACGACGACGGTCCGCACGCCGCGCTCGGCGAGGGCGACGGCGGCGGCGGCGTTAGCGACGCGCGGGTGCACGCCGTCGGTCGGGCGATCGTCCTCGGTGCCGGGACGGCCGACGGCCAGGCCCAGCGTCCCGGACGCGATCAGCAGCGGCCGCTCGCTGCCCGCGAGCGCCGTCCCGAACGTGTCGATGGCCCGCCGGTCGGTGCGGGCGGCGCCGGCCATGTCGCTGAAGTCGTGGTTGTAGGCCAGGTGGATGACGCCGTCGGTCGCGAGGGCGCCGGCGTGCAGGCTGTGCGGGTCGTCGATCGAGCCGCGGTGCACATCGGCGCCGGCCCGTTCGAGGGCGGCGGCTGAATTGTCCGAGCGGGCCAGGCCGAGCACCCGGTGACCCGCGGCGAGGAGTTCGGGCACGACACCCGAACCGATCCAGCCGCTCGCTCCGGTGACGAAGACACGCATGGAGAACCTCCGGAAGCTTGATGTCAGTTACTGACATCAAATGTAGCACTCGGTGTCAGCCACTGTCATCACTAGGATCGGGGCTGTGGGTCGCTGGGAACCGAACGCGCAGGGCCGTCTCGCGCAGGCCGCGCTCGAGCTCTACGTCGAGCGCGGGTTCGACCGCACCACGGTGGCCGAGATCGCGGCCCGGGCCGGTCTCACCGAGCGCACCTTCTTCCGCTACTTCACCGACAAGCGCGAGGTGCTCTTCGGTGGCTCGGGCGAGCTGGAGGCGGTGCTCGTCGACACCGTGGCCGCCGCGCCCGCATCGGGCTCCCCGATCCGGATGGTCGCCGACGCGCTGGCCGCCGCCGGCGCCCGCATCGGGCAGCGTCGGGAGTTCTCCCAGCAACGCCAGCGGGCGATCTCGGCCAACGTCGACCTGCAGGAGCGAGAGCTGATCAAGCTGGCCGCGATGGCCACCTCGCTCGCCGACGCCCTGCGCCGTCGGGGGATCGACGATCCGGTCGCCGGTCTGGCAGCCGAGACCGGCGTCGCCGCTTTCAAGATCGCGTTCGAGCGATGGATCACCGCGGCCGAGGACGAGGGGCTCGAGCGCGTGATCCGCGAGACGTTCGACCAGCTCGCGGCGGTGACCGCGCCGACAGCGAGACGGAGGAGCCGATGAGCGACGTGGACACAGGTGTGCTGCTCCCGGAGGATGACGCGGGACGGCGCAGCAGTTCGGCGTTCGGCCGTGCCGTGGTGGCCGATGGCCTGCGAGCGGTCGACGCGGCGGGCGCGCTCGGCGCCGAGCGTGAAGGCAACTGGCGCACCGGCTACCCGGTGCACTTCCGCCGGCTGCTCGAGGCCGGGCTCGTGTCGCGGACGGCCGCGGTGCAGATCGCGACCGACGGCCTGGCCGCCGTCCGCGACCGGATGCGGTTCGGTGCGGAGGACGGGGAGGAGATCCCGCTCGACTCGGTCGCCTTCGACGCGGCCCGCGACCCGCTCGCCACGGCGACGATCCCGGGTGGCGGCGAGGCCGAGCGCGAGTTCAGCCTGCCGCTCGGCGGCGAGCGCCTCAGCGGTGACGCGCTGGGCCGCCGCCTCGACGAGTGGGTGACCGCCGGCGTCGTCGAGCCGTCGACCGCCGACACCGTGCGCACCGTGATGGCCCACCCCGAGTGGCTGCGGCTCGACGGCCACACCGTCGTCGTGCTCGGCGCCGGCGCCGAGATGGGACCGCTGCCGGCCCTGCTGCGCTGGGGCGCTCGGGTGGCGGCGATCGACCTGCCCGGCCCGGCGCTGTGGCGCCGGGTGGTGACAGCCGGGCGCGACCGCGCCGGCACGCTGCTGCTACCGGTCCCGCCGGACCACGACGGCGACCCGGCCGACGCGGCCGGGCTCGACCTGCTGAGCGATCTCGCCACCGCCGCCGAGTGGATCCGCGGTCTCGACGGCCGGGTGGTGCTGGGCAACTACGTCTACGCCGACGGGGTCACCAACCTGCGACTCGCGGCGGCCGTCGACGCGCTCGCCGACCACCTCGGGGGCGTGATCGACGACCTCGCGCTCGCGTTCCTGGCCACGCCCACCGACGTCTTCGCCGTGCCGGGCGAGGCGGTCGAGCAGTCGCACGCCGCGTACGAGCACCGCTCCCGCCTCGGCAAGGTGGTCGGGCGGCCGCTGCGCGCGGTGTCCGGCGGACGGTTGCTGCGCCGCCAGTACGTGACCGGCGCGTACCCGGGCGTGCACGACGCGCTCGTCGCGCAGCAGGGGCCGAACTACGCGCTGGCCAAGCGCCTGCACCGCTGGCGCGCGACCGTGGCGCGCGACGCCGGCGCGACCGTCTCGATGAACGTCGCCCCGCCCACGCGCACCCGCTCGGTCGTCAAGAACCGCGCGCTGGCCGCGGCTTACGCCCAGGCACACCGCTTCTCGATCGAGGTCTTCGAACCGGCGACGGCGAACACCCTGATGGCCGCGTTGCTCGTCGCCGACCTGCACACCGGCGGTGGCCCGGCCCACGAGCACCCCTGGCAGGACGAGGCGCACGACGCCGTCCACGGTGGCCTGTGGCGCGGGCCGTACCAACCGCGCAGCGCGCTCGGCATCGCCGCCGTCCTGGGCTACGGCGCCGCCCGCACCTGACGACCTCGCGACGCGCCGGAGACGCACTAAGGTGCTCTCGTGCGACCACCGGCCGGCCCGCTGCGCGGCCCACGATGAACCGCACGCTGCTGCTCGCGCCGACCGGGCGGGGCGTGGGCCTGACGGCGTCCTGCCTCGGGCTGGTGCACGCCCTGCAGCAGCGCGGGGTCGACGTCGGCTTCCTCAAACCGCTGGCCCAGCCGGCCGAGGCGGTCGGCCGGGCGGACACGACGAGCGCGCTCGCCCGCCTCGCCTGCGGCTTGGACTCGCCCGACCCCATCGCGGCGGATCGCGTCGAGCAGCTGCTCAGCCGAGACGCCCTCGACGCGCTGCTCGAACTCGTCGTCGCGGCGGCCCAGCCGCTGATCGAGCGGCACGACGTGCTCGTCGTCGAGGGACTCAAACCGGCGCCCGGGCTCGTCTACGCGAGCCGGGTCAACGCCGCGGTCGCCAAGGCGCTCGACGCCGACGTCGTGCTCGTGGGAGCGGCCGCCGGCCACGATTTCGAGCGGCTGGCCGAGAACGTGGCGATCGCCGCCCAGGCCTACGCCTCGGCCGGCCGGGCGCGGGTTATCGGGGCCGTGGCCAACCGGCTGCCCGAGGACGCGGCCGGGGAGGTCGGCGCCGCTCTCGCCCGGCACCGGATCGCGCTCGCCGCCGCCGTGCCCTTCCAGGCCGAACTCACCTGGCCGCGGGTCCGCGACATCATCGCCGGTCTCGACACCACCGAGGTGAACGCCGGTGACCCGGACCGCCGGGTCAAGGAGGTGCTCGTGGCGGCGCAGGCCGTGCCCGGACTGCTGCCACTGCTGCGCGAGGGGCGGCTGCTCATCGTGCCGGGCGACCGGCACGAGGTCATCCTCAGCGCCTGCCTGGCCGCCATGAACGGCATCCAACTGGCCGGGCTCGTGCTCACCCTCGACGTCCAGCCCGACCCGCGCGTGTGGGAGCTGTGCCGGCCCGCGGCCGCGACCGGCCTGCCGGTGCTGCTGACCGCCAGCAGCACCTACGAGGCGGCGACGATCGTGCACGACGTCGACCCGTCCGTCCCGCCCGAGGACGCCGAGCGCGCGCAACGGCTGATGACGTCCGTCGCCGGCCGCTTCGACCCCGAATGGCTGACCGCGGTGGCCGTGCCGGCGCACGCCAGCCGGTTGAGCCCGCCGGCCTTCCGGCGGCTGCTCACCCAGCGCGCGGCGCTCGCCGACCGCCGCATCGTCCTGCCCGAGGGGCTGGAGCCGCGCACGATCCGGGCCGCCGTCTCGTGTCACGAACTGGGGTTGGCCCGCTGCGTGCTGCTGGCCGATCCGGTCCAGCTCGCCGCCCGGGCCGAGGGGCTCGGGATCACGCTGCCGGACGGGCTCGAGGCGCTCGACCCGGCCGTCATCGCCGAGGACTACGTCGACGAGCTCGTGGCCGCCCGCCGGCACAAGGGCATGACCCCCGACCGGGCGCGTGACGAACTCGCCGACGCGATCACGCTCGGCGCGATGATGCTGCGTCTGGGCCGGGTCGACGGGATGGTCGCCGGCGCGGTGCACACCACGGCGGCCACGCTGCGTCCCGCCCTGCAACTCATCGGTCCGGCACCGGGCGCGCAGCTCGTCTCGTCGATCTTCTTCATGTGCCTGCCGGACGAGGTCGTGGTGTACGGCGACTGCGCGGTCAATCCCGATCCGGACGCGCAGCAGCTCGCCGACATCGCCGTGCAGAGCGCGGCCTCGGCCCGGCGCTTCGGCATCGAACCGCGCGTGGCGATGATCAGCTTCAGCACCGGTAGCTCCGGCGCGGGCGCCGACGTGGACAAGGTCCGCGAGGCCACCCGGCTGGTGCGCGAGCGCGAACCGGGCCTGCTGGTCGACGGCCCGCTCCAGTACGACGCCGCCGCGATCGCCTCGGTGGCCCGCGACAAGGCGCCCGGCAGCGCGGTCGCCGGCCGCGCCACCGTGTTCGTCTTCCCCGACCTCAACACCGGCAACACGACGTACAAGGCGGTGCAGCGCAGCGCCAACATCGTCAGTATCGGGCCGATGCTGCAGGGCCTCGCCAAGCCGGTGAACGATCTGTCCCGAGGGGCCCTGGTCGACGACATCGTCTACACGATCGCGATCACGGCGATCCAGGCCGCCGGCGTCGGTGCGGCGGTTTAGTCTCGCAAAGGTGTCACTGTCGTCATATCGGTCACGGGTCGCGCTGGGAGCGTCCCTGCTGTTGGCGGCGACGGTGCTCGCGCTCGTGGCGGTGCACGTCTCGCCGCGGCCCTACACGCCGCTGCCGACGGCGGCCCCGACCCCGGGGCACGTGGTCCCGACGACGACGGCCCGGTCGGGCGCCGTGCCGTCGAGTGCCTCGCCGACGAGCAAGGGGCTGCCCAAGGTCGCCGGTTTCACCTGGCTCGACATCCTCGTCGTGGTCGTGGTCGGTTTCGTCGTGCTGGTGTCGCTCGTCGGGATGCTGATCGCGCTGCTGAACACCCTCGCCCGTGTTCGCGGCGTGCGGCTCGGCCGGCCTCGCCGCGGGCGGCCCGCCGGCTCGGGCCCGCCGCCGGCCGAGCGGGACGACCCGGACGAGATCGCCCGCGTGCTCGACGCCGGGCTGACCGAGCTCGACGGCGGCGAGCCGGACGACGCGATCATCGCCTGCTGGCTGCGCCTGGCCGAGGCGGCCCGCGCGGCCGGCGTGCCGGGGCGGCGGTCGGACACCGCCGAGGACTTCGTCGCGCGGGTGACCGGCGCGGGGCTCGTGCGCGCCGAGCCGCTCGAGCGGCTCGCCGCGCTCTACCGCGAGGCCCGCTTCTCCGAGCACTCGATGACCGAGGCCGACCGCGCCGCCGCGCGGGCCGCGCTCGAGACCGCGCGGGCCGCGCTCGAGACCGCGCGGGCCGAACTGCGGGCCGGTGCCCATGCCTGACGGGCCGGCCTCGGTGCGCTCCCGGCTCCAGCTCTTCGCCGTGCTGGGCGTGGCCGGCGGCGGCCTCACCTGGCTGGTGCTCGCCCTGTTCGACCGGTCCGTGCGACCGTGGCTGGTCATCGCGCTGGTGACCTGCGCGGCACTGCTCACGCTCGTCGCCGTGCTCGCCTTCGAGCGGCAGCCGGTGCAGGTCGTCGCGTCGCGCCGGGACTCCGACGACGGCGCCGATCCGGGCTCGACGCGCTACACCGCCGAGCTCGACATACTGGAGCGCCGCATCGATGCCGCGATGTCCGACCCCGAGCGCTTCGCCCGGGTGCTCACCCCGCTGCTCGCCGACCTCGCCGCGCAGCGGCTGCGCTCACGCCGCAATCTCGACCTCCGATCCGAACCCGCCCGCCAACTCCTGGGAGAAGACCTATGGCGAATGACGATCTCTTCCGCCCCCCTGCCGACCGGGCCGACGCGGCCCCAGCTGACGGAGTGGATCGGTCGGATCGAGGCGATCTGATGTCGGTCGGCGCGGCGTCCGAGCTGGGTCGCGCCGTGCTCGCCCAGGTCGAGCGGGTCGTGGTCGGCAAGTACGAGGCCCTCGAACTCGTGCTCGCCGCCGTGCTGGCCGGCGGCCACGTCCTCGTCGAGGACAACCCCGGACTCGCCAAGACCCTCGCGGCGCGATCGTTCGCGCAGGCGCTGGGGCTGCCGTTCCGCCGGGTGCAGTTCACCCCCGACCTGCTGCCGGCCGACATCACCGGCTCGTTCGTGTACGACCAGCGCAACGCCGAGTTCGAGTTCCGCTCCGGGCCCCTGTTCGCCGGGATGCTGCTCGCCGACGAGATCAACCGGACGCCGCCCAAGACCCAGGCCGCCCTGCTCGAGGCGATGCAGGAGGGGCAGGTCACCGTCGAGGGCACGACCTTCCCGCTGCCCGTGCCGTTCCACGTGATCGCGACGTCCAACCCGATCGAGTACGAAGGCACCTACAGCCTGCCCGAGGCCCAGCTCGACCGCTTCCTGCTGCGGGTGGCGTTCGGTTACCCGAGTGCCGAGCAGGAGGCGCGCGTATTGGTCAACCGGCTTGACCGACACGCCGAAGCCGCACCGGTGGACCAGGTCACCGACTCCGCCGGTCTGGCCCGGGCGCAGCGCACCGTCGAGCACGTCGTCGTCGACCCGACGGTCGTGCAGTACTGCGTCGAGCTCACCCGGGCCACCCGGTCGCACCCGCAGCTGCTGGTCGGCGCCTCGCCGCGCGGGGCACTGGCCCTGATGCTCGTGGCCCGGGCTCTGGCCGTGATCCGCGGCCGCGACTACGTGGTGCCCGAGGACGTGAAGACCATCGCGGTCGCGGCGCTCGCGCACCGGGTCGTGCTGCGGCCCGAGATGTGGATGTCGCAGGTGTCGGCCGACTCGGTCATCTCGGCCCTGCGCGACTCGGTCGCCACCCCCGGGCCGGTTCCGCAACGATGAGACCGGCGGAGCCCGCAGCGGGCTGGCGGCCGACGCTCGCCCTCACCACGACGATCGCCAGCGCGGCGGGCCTGCTCTTCCTCGCGATCGCGCTGCACCGCCGCGACCTGTTCGCCCTCGCCGCCCCGCTGCTCGCGGCGGTCGTCGTCAACGCCGCGTTCCGTCCGGCCGGTCGGGTCGACGCTCACCTCGACGTCGACCCGACCACGCTGCTCGAGGACCAGGCCGGCGCCCTGACCGTGACCCTCGACAGCGACGCGCCGCTCGACGTCGTGACCTCCAGCGTCCGCACCGGCCCGCACCTGCAGGCCGGGGCGCCGCCGGTGCGATGCGGAGCCGGGCGCGAGGTGGCGGTGCGGCATCGGCTGCGGGCCCGGCGGTGGGGGCGCAGCGAGGCCGGCCCGGTCACGCTCACGCTATCGGCCTGGCAGGGCTTCCTGCGGCGGGAGATCGTGACGGCGCCGGTGCGGGTGCGCGTGCTGCCGCTGCGCGAGCAGTTCACCGCGGTCGACGCCGTGCCCGTGGCGACCGGCGTGATCGGGACGCATCGCTCGCGCCGCCCGGGGGAGGGGGGTGATCTCGCCGGCGTGCGGCCGTTCGCCCCGGGTGACCGGCTCAAGCGGATCAACTGGCCGGTGTCGCTGCGCTCGCAGCAGCTGCACGTCACGGCCACCGTGTCCGACCGCGACACCGCGGTCATGCTGGTCATCGACACCTCGATGGACGTCCGGGCGGCGACGTCGGACGACGGCGCGCGCGGCAGCCTCGACACCGCCGTGCGGGCCGCGGCCTCGATCGCCGAGCACTACCTGCGGGCGGGCGATCGGGTCGGGCTGGTCGACCACGCCCGGCCGCTGCGCCCGATCCGCCCGTCGGCGGGCAAGGCCCACCTCAACCGGATCCTCGACGTGCTCGTGCACGTCACGCCGCAACCGATGCTCGACGCCGCCCACGGGCGGCTGGCGCGGGCGATCCCGATGCCCTCGATGGTCGTGCTGCTCAGCCCGCTGATCGGCGCGGCCACCCGCGACCGCGCCGTCGCGATCGCCCGGGCCGGGCACACGGTGTTGATCGTCGACACGCTGCCCGAGCACATCGACGACGCCCGGTCGGCCACCTGGACCGATCTCGCCCGACGCCTGCAGCAGTTGCAGCGTGAGGGCGACATCGCCCGCCTCACCGAGCGCGGCATCCCGGTCGTCGCATGGCGCGGCCCGCGCAGCCTGGACGACGTACTGCGCAACCTGAGCCGGGCGCGTCGGGCGCCTCGGGTGCGGGCGTGAAGCGCGCGCTGCCCGCGGCGCTGCCCGGGCCGGTGCTCATCCGCGGCGTCCTGCTCGTGGCCGGCGTCGCGCTGATGCTCACGCCGGTGCGGCCCAACGTGCTCACCCTGGTGCTGGCCGCGGCCGGACTCGTCGGGGTGCTGGTGCGTCCCGACCGGACCGGCGCCGGCCCGGTGACGCTCGCGTTCGTCATCACCTGGATCGTGGCCGACGACTGGCACGCCGACCCGTCGCTCGTCCGGGTCGCGATCGCCGCCGCGGCGCTCTACCTCCTCCACGCCGGCGCGGCCCTGGCCGCCGTGGTCCCGCTCGGGGCGCGGCTCGACCGGGCCGTGGGCATCCGGTTCGTGCGGCGCTCGGCGCTCGTCCTGGGTGCGGCCGCGGCGCTCATCGCGGCCGACTACGCGATCGGCAGCCGTCGCGGCTCACCGGTGATCGAACTGCTCGGCCTGCTGGCCGCCCTGGCGCTCGTCGCGGTGCCGCTCGGCCGCGCGTTGCGATGATCGACCGGGTGGTGCATCGGCACTAGGTGGAGTCCGCCCGATGGGCCGCGCCCCCCGCCGTCGTTAACGGGACGCTTGACCGGGCAATCATTCGCGGCGGGGGAGCAGATGGCGATGAGGGTCGTGGCCGCCGACGACGACGACGGCGTGCGGGCCGCGTTGTGCGCGTTGCTCGACGACGACGATCGCTTCGAGGTGGTCGGTCAGGCCGTCGACGGCATCGAGGTGCTCGAGCTCGTCGATCGGCTGGCGCCCGACATCGTCCTGCTCGACGTGCGCATGGCCGGCGGCGGTGTCGAGGCCGCCGAGGCGATCCGGGCCCGGGGGCGCAACATCACGATGATCGCGGTGTCCTCCGCCCTCACCAGCGCCGTCGTCGCCGCGCTGCTCGCCGCCGGCGTGCGCGGCATGTTCACCAAGGAACGGCTCGGTCTCGGCTGGGCCGGCCTGGTGGCCCGCTGCCACAGCGGCGAGGTCATCCTCGCCGTCCCGACCGCGGCCGAGGGCCTGCGGCTGTTCGCCCAGCGGCAGCGCTGACCCCCCGGCCTCAGGCCGGGATGAAGAACCGCACCTGGGTGCCGGACGGCTCGCTCCGCTCGAAGCGGAACCAGCCGCCGGCGATCTCGCAGCGGTCCCGCATGCCGGCCAGGCCGTGGTGGCCGGGCGGCGAGGTCACCGTCTCGGGGTCGATGCCGACCCCGTCGTCGGCGACGACGAACTCGACGCCGCCGTCGACGATGCGCACGACCACCTGAGCGATGCCGGCGTGCGCATGGGCCCGGACGTTGCGCAGCGCCTCCTTCACCACGCGCAGGGCCTGGCCCCGCTCGGACGGCTTCAGCTCGGCCTCGCGATCCCCGAGCACCGACACGCTCGTCGTGGTGTCGCCGAGGATGTGCTCGGCGGCCTCGTGGACGGCCTCGATCAGGCTGTAGTCGGAGTCGGCCGTCTCGAGATCGAAGAGGAGTTCTCGGAGCTGCGAGGTCGCGGTCTCGACGGCCTCGTTGGCGTCGGTGAGCAACGGCAGCAGGTGCGGGGCGTCCTTCGCGAGCCGGCCCTCGAGGCGGGTGAGCCGCAGGGCCACCGCGGCGCAGGCCTGCACCGACTCGTCGTGCACGTCGGCGGCGATGCGGGCCCGCTCGGCCTCCTGCGCGGTGACCAACCGGTCGAGCAGTTCCTGGCGCTGCCCGGCCACGCGGCGCAGCTCGGCGTCGACCGCGAGCTGGCGGGAGATGTCGCGTTGCACGGTGGCGAGCGCGAAGGGTTCGTGGGTCTCGGGGTCGAGCATCAGGAAACTCGACACCGACACCGGGATCGACCCACCGGTGCGGCGGTCGAGCAGCGAGGTCTCGCCGGTCCATCGGCCGTGGGCGACCACCGCCGGTACTTCGACCTCCTGCGACGCCCGGATGCCCTCCTCGGTGAGGTAGTCGGCGATCACCGTGTCGCGGACGTCGACCTCCGGCTCGAGGCCGACGATCTCGCGGCCGGCGGGGTTGACGTAGAGCACCTGACCGGACAGGTCGGCGATGGCGATGAAGTCCGAGGACGCCTCGACGAGGGCCTCGAAGCGCACCCGCATCGCGTGGGACTCGCGCAGCCGCTCCTGGGCCGCCTCGTTGCGTCCGGCGAGGGCGCGCAGCTCGGTTACGTCCTGGAAGTAGATCGTCAGGCCCTCGGGCGACGGGAAGATCCGGACGCTGAACCACAGGCCGGTCTCCTCGAAGTACTCGACGAACTCGACGACCTCCTGGGTCTCGAAGGCCCGCTGCCCGCGCTCGTGGAACGTCGAGCCGATCTGGGCCGGGAACTCGTCCCAGACGTTGCGGCCGACGACCTCGGCCGGCGTCCTGCCGATGCGCTCCGCGGCGGCGGTGTTGATGAACAGGAAACGCCAGTGCGGGTCGAGCACGAAGACGCCGTCACTCACCCGGTCGAAGGCCGCCTCGAGGTCGACGATCCCCGGTCGAGCTGTCATGGGTTCCTCCGCCGGCAGTCGGAACCCCGACGCTACCCGGAGCGGCGCCGATCCCGCGCACAATGCGGTGCCGGCCGGGCACCTGCCGCCAGTGCTGGCCACGCCGGCCGGCACCGAAGGGGACTGACGCGACGGCCCCGCCGACCCGTCGGTCGGCGGGGCCACTACCGTGATCGCGTGATCGACACGCCGCCGTTGCGCCCGATGTCCGACCGCGCCGCGATCGCCGCGTTGGTGACGACGTTCTTCGCGGCGTTCACCTCGGCGCCCGACGCCCCGGAGCGGCTCGATGCCCTGCGCGAGCTGTTCGTTCCGGGCGCGGTGATCGTGCGCACCTGCGGGATGGAACCGGTCGTCTACGACATCGACGGGTTCATCGAGCCGCGGGCCGCGCTGCTGTCGAGCGGCACCCTGTCGGACTTCCGGGAATGGGAGCTGGACGGCCGTACCGACGTCTTCGGCGACATCGCCCAGCACCTGTGCCGCTACGCGAAGTCGTGGGTGCAGGACGGCGCGGCGGTGACCGGTCGCGGCATGAAGACCCTGCAGTTCGTCCGGACGGCCGCCGGCTGGCGGATCAGCGCCGCGGCGTGGGACGACGAGCGCGAAGGGCTGTCGCTCCCGACCGCGTGATCGTCACCGCGGGCCGCCGACGAGGGTGCCCTGCAGGGCGTCCACGCCCAGTTCGGCCCCGCGGGTCGCGTCGGTCAGGTCCTGCACGCCCTCGGCGACCGTGTCGGCCCCGCGCGCCCGGGCCAGGGTGACGATCGAACGCACCAGTTCGGTCTTGGCCGCGTCGGCGTGCACCCCGACGACGAGCGACCGGTCGATCTTGATGATGTCCGGGTCGGTCGCGACGATGCGGCGGAACGACGCGTAGCCCGATCCGGCGTCGTCGACGGCGAGGCGGATCCCGTGCGCACGGAACGCCTCCCGGGCTCGCCGCACCGCCTCGTAGTCCTCGACCGGGCTGTGCTCGGTCAGCTCGACGACGACCCTGCTGGCCGGCACCGGGCCGGCGAGCAGCAGCGGCAGCAGCTCACCGCGCGCCATGGTCTCGGGCGAGACGTCGAGGGCGACGTAGCCGTCGTCGCCGGCCCGGAAGCGGCGCAGCGCGGCTGCCACCGCGCGCAGTTCGAGCTCGGCTGCGAGATCGGCCGTGCGGGCGTCGGCGAACCACTCGGCCGGTCCGTGCCCGATCGGTCCGGGGAAGCGGGTGACGGCCGCGTGGCCGAGCACCGCGCCGGTGCGGGCGTCGACGATCGGGTGGAAGGCGACTTCGATCGCGACGTCCCGGCCGAGCAGGTGCAGCAGCTCGCGGCGCCGACGACGCGGGCGGGCCTTGCGCATGACTGCTCTCCACCTGCTTCTCTGCCCCGGGTGCCCGACCGCCGAACGGTTCCCAGCCTGCCGGGGCCGGCCCGCCGGATGAAGCCCCCCGTGGCCCAATCACCGCTGGGGCATCGGCACTACGGCGCATCGGACGCCCGGACCACCGGCAGGTGCGACGGTAGGGTCAGGCCGGTGGGAGAGGGAGCGATGAGTCCGCCCGAGGGCGGGGACGACGCCCTGCTCACCGGTGCGGTCCGATCCCTGCTGGACGCCTCCCCGAACGGCGTCCTCGCGGTGAACACGCTGGGCGACATCCGCTACGTCAATGCCCGGTTGGCGAGGATCTTCGGCTACCGGCCCGACGACCTGGTCGGGCAGTCGCTCGACATCCTGCTCGAGGAATCCGTCGTGCCCCGGCACCGGGTGCTGCGCGCGGAGTACCTGCACGATCCGCGGCCGCGCCCGATGGGGGTCCTGAACGCCACGGGCCGGCGGTCCGACGGCAGCATCGTGCCGCTCGACATCAGCCTCACGCCGGTCGAGATCGGCGCGCAGCGGTGGGTCGTGGCGGCGGTCATCGACATCTCGGCCCGGCAGGCCGCGGCTGCCCGCGTGGCCGCGCTCACCCGCATCCACCGGACCATCGCCGAGACCAACCACGCCATCGTGCACTCGGCCGACGCCGACGAGCTGTTCAGCGAGCTGTGCCGGATCATCGTGGAGTCCGGCGGCCTGCTCGGCGCCTGGATCGGCCGCGCCGACGCCGAGGGTCGGGTCGTCGTCGACGCCTGCGCCGGGGCGGTGCCCGAGTACATCGCCGCGCTCGACATCCGCCTCGACCCGGCGTCCCCGCTCGGGCAGGGGCCGACCGCGGTGGCATTGCGCGAGAACCGCTCCTGCTACTGCAACGACTTCCAGCAGGACCCGCGGACCGCACCCTGGCACGCGGCGGCCGAGCGTTACGGCATCAACGCGGCGGCCACGGTGCCGTTGTGTGTCGACGGCCGGCCGAGCGCCGTGCTCACGCTGTACTCGGCGATCCCGGACCTCTTCGACGACGAGCTGCGCGCGTTGTTCGACGGCACCGGCCGCGACGTCTCCTACGCCCTCGACGGCTTCCGCGCCGTCGCGGAACTCGAGACCGCGACCCGCGAACGCAACGCGCTGCTCAAGCGCGTGGTCGACAGCCAGGACGCCGAGCGGGCCAAGATCGCCGGCGACGTGCACGACGATTCCGTGCAGAGCCTGGCCGCCGTCGACCTGCGGCTCGGCCTGCTGCAGCGCCGCATCGCCGAGGCGGCACCGCAGCTGGTCGACGACGTGGTGGCGGTGAAGCGGGTGGTCACGGGCGCCAGCGAACGGCTGCGCGAGCTGCTGTTCGACCTCGAACCGGCCCCGGACGACCTCGATCTGGTCGACGCGCTGCGCAGCATGGCGGCGCACATCTTCGAGGGCGGCGCGACCTCGTGGACGGTCGACAGCGTCGGCGATCCGGACCTGCCGCAACCCGCGCGGGCCCAGGCGCTGAGGATCGCGAAGGAGGCGATGTCGAACGCGCGGGCCCACGCCCACGCCGCCGCCGTCACGATCGGCGTGCTGCGGGTGGGCGACGCAGTGGAGATCACGGTGGCCGACGACGGCAACGCGTCCGACCCGGGGACGTTCGTCTCGGCGCCCGGGCACCGCGGGCTGGCGACGATGCGCGACCGGGCCGGCATGACCGGCGGCCGGTTGGCTATCGAGGCCCGACCCGGCGGCGGCACGATCGTGCGCTGCCGGATCCCGGTGACCGGGGACTGCACGCCCGCCGCCGGTGGCTGAGCCGGATCAGCGGGGTCTGACCGCGCGCAGCGCGTCGGCCGCCACCGGCACGGCCAGCCGGACCTCGCCGGCGTGGCAGGCGGCGATCGTCTCGGGCAGGTCGGCGTCGAGCTGGCCCTTCACGAAGATGCCCCGCACCCCGGCCCGGACGAGCGTGCTCGCCGTGGTCGAGTCGATCCGGGCGGACACGACGATCAGCGTGGTGCGGGGCGAGATGGCGGCGATCTCGCGCGCGGCCTCCACGCCTCGACCCGGCATGTTGAGATCGAGCACGGCGATGTCGATCGGTCCGCAGCGGACCGCCTCGACCGCGGCCGGGGCGGACGCGACGTCGGCCACGACCTCGAACTGCTCGTCGGACCCGATCATCAGGACCAGAGCGGAGCGCACCTCGTCGTCGTCGTCCGCGATCAGGACGCGTAGCGGCACGGCATTCCCCTCCCGGTCACCGGAAATGATCGGCCGGTCGGGGCGGCGAGACCATGCGTCGCACACGCCAACGGTTGTTAGTGCGGTGGCACTACCCGGCGGCGTCTGCGTCTCGCCCGACCGTGATCGAGCATGATGGATCCCTATGAGCGATGCCGCGCCGCCGCCCGCCGACCCGATGTCGATCCGCGTGATGATCGTGGACGACCACGAGGTCTTCTCCGCCAGCCTCGCGATGGTGCTCGAGGCAGAGCCGGACCTGACGGTCGTCGGCATCGCCGCGACGGCGGCCGAGGCCGTCGCCAAGGCGGCGGCGATCCAGCCCGATGTCGTCCTTCTCGACCATCGCCTGCCCGACGGCGACGGCATCGCCCTGATCGCGCCGCTGCTCGCGCTGGACCCGGCACCGCAGGTCGTCATGCTCACCGCCTCGACCGCCGATCACGTGTTGATCTCGGCCATCGAGGCAGGCGCCGCCGGGTTCGTCGACAAGTCGCGCAGCCTGGGGGAGGTCCTGTCGTCGGTGCGGTCGGCGGCGGCGGGCGAGGCGTCGGTGAGCCCGGCGATGCTGGCCCGCCTGCTGCCCCGCTTGCGCCGCCGGGCGACCGACCCGGCGTGGACCCTGACCGAGCGCGAGCGCGAGGTGCTCACCCACCTGGCCAACGGCCTGTCCAACGCCGAGATCGCCCAGCAGATGTTCGTCAGCGTGCACACGGTGCGCAATCACGTGGCCAACCTGTCGGCGAAGCTCGGCGCGCACTCCAAGCTCGAGGTCCTCTCGATCGCCATCCGGGAGGGGTTGATCAACGGCTGAGGTCCGTGTGGCACAGTTCATCTTCTGTCGCCGCCGGGGAGGGTGGTCGTGGCTGAGGTACGCCCGGAACTGCAGATCATGCTCGAGTCGATGCGCCGCGTCGTCGTGTCGTCCGAACGACTGCGCACCCAGATGGCCGACCACCTCGGCCTGGCCCTCGGTGAGGTCATCATCCTCAGCCTGGTGGGCTACCCCGACCCGGTGACCCCGACCGAACTCGCCGTGGCCCTCGGCCGCAACGCCTCGACCATCACCGCGGCGATCGACCGGCTTGAGACCGCCGGAATGATCGAGCGCCGCTCGCACCCGAGGGACCGCCGCAAGACGATCCTCGTGGTGTCGGAGGAGGGGGAGCGGGCGCTGTCCTGGCTGCGGGACCTCAGCGTCCGCGCGTTCGGGGAGCACTCCCGCGACGCGTTGATCGACATGACCAAGACCTTCGAGGACGCGGCCGCGGCCCTCGACGCCCAGAGCCGCCTGCTCGAATCCGAGCCGTACCGGCGCGCGCCGCGCGGCTGAGGCATTCGCGCCGCGTCTGTGACAGGCTCGGCCGGTGATCGTGCACCTGATCGACGGCACCTACGAGATCTTCCGGCAGTACTACGCACCGCGGCCGGGGCACCTCGACGGCGACGGTCGGGAGATCGGCGCGACCCGGGGCGTCGTGCAGTCCGTCTTCACCATGCTGCAGGACGGCGCGACCCACCTGGGCGTCGCGACCGATCACGTCATCGAGTCCTTCCGCAACAATCTCTGGCCGACGTACAAGTCGAGCGCCGGCATGGATCCGCTCCTGCTCGGCCAGTTCGGTTGGCTCGAGGACGCGCTGCGCGCCCTCGGCGTCGCGGTGTGGCCGATGGTCGACGTCGAGGCCGACGACGGTCTGGCCAGCGCCGCCGCGGTGGCGGCGGCCGACCCGCGGGTCGAGCAGGTGGTCATCTGCACGCCGGACAAGGACCTGGGCCAGTGCGTCGGCGGCAAGGTCGTTCAGCTCGACCGACGCCAGGACAAGCTGATCGACGTCGACGGCGTGATCGAGAAGTTCGGCGTCCCGGCCGGCTCGATCCCCGACTGGCTGGCCCTGGTCGGCGACACCGCCGACGGCTTCCCCGGCCTGCCCGGGTTCGGCGCCAAGACCGCTGCGACCCTGCTCGCCCGGTACGGGCATCTCGAGGACATCCCGGCCGACGCCGCCGACTGGGACGTGACCGTCCGGGGCGCGGCCAAGCTGGCCGCGACCCTCGTCGCGCAGCGCGAGAACGCCGACCTGTTCAAGGTGATCGCGACCGTGCGCACCGACGCCGAGGTCGGCACCGTCGACGACTGGCACTGGAGCGGGCCGACCGCCGCCTTCCCGGCGTGGTGCGAGCGGTTCGGCTGGCCGCGGCTGGCGCAGGACGCGGCCGCACTCGCCGCCGCCCGGTCGTGATCGCGCCCGGTCAGTCGGGCAGCAGCACCTGATCGAGGCCG
Source organism: Jatrophihabitans sp. (assembly GCF_036000465.1). GTDB lineage: Bacteria > Actinomycetota > Actinomycetes > Mycobacteriales > Jatrophihabitantaceae > Jatrophihabitans. Next base: position 20,672 of record NZ_DASYFV010000008.1, read on the forward strand.
GACAGCCGCAGCACCGCCGCCACCACGGGGGGCACGCCGCGCAGCGACATCGCGACGTCGCGGGCCACGGCCGTGCGACGCAGGCGGAGCAGCGCGCTCAGGCCGGACGAGTCGATGAACCCGACGCGGGACAGGTCGACGACCAGCCGGTGCCCGGGGCCGGCGTCCTCGAGCAGGGCGGCGCCGCGGGCGACGATCTCGTGCGTGCGGGCGATGTCCAGCTCGCCGGACAGGTCGAGCACGAGCGTGCCGGTGTCGCCCGGCGCCCCGGCCCCGGTCGCATCCGGCCGGTCCAGGCGGAGGACGAACCATACGGTCTTGCCGGGATCGGCGGTGTGGGCATCGACGCCCCAGTCGTCGGCGAGCTGCTGCACGAACGACACGCCGCGGCCGTGCGAGTCGTTCAGCTCGGCGTCGCGGCGCCGGACCGTCCCGGCCGCCGTGTCGCTGCACTCGACCCGCACCCGGTCGGTCTCGCGGACAAGACGGAGCGTGAACTCGCTGGCGGCGTGGATGACGCAGTTCGTGGCGAGCTCGGAGACGAGCAGCTTGAGCACGCCCCGCGTCGCCGGCGGCATCCCCCGGCCGGCTTCGAGTGCGAAGTCGCGCGCGCGGGCCACGGAGTCCGGCGCGGGAGCGAGGCGCAGCTCGACGCACGCGGTCGCGGGCCGGTCGGGCGCCTCGGTGCGACCGATCGCGAGCAGGGCGACGTCGTCGAGCGTCGGCGTGCTGCCGACGAGTTGCAGCATCACGTCGCGGCACACGTCCTCGGGCGGAAGGTTCTCGGTGGCCGACCGCAGGCGACCGAGCCCGACGTCGACCGCCTCGCCGCGGCGCTCGACGAGACCGTCGGTGTAGAGCAGCAGCGTGCTGTGCGCGGGGAGGGTCGTGGTGGTCGAGGTGTACCGCGCCTCGATCACCACTCCGAGCGGCGGACCCGGCACGATCTCGACCAGTTCGGTGCCGGCCGGCGTGGCCAGCACCGGCGGCAGGTGCCCGGCCGAGCTCATCACGAAGTGCTCGAACGGCGGCTCGGACGTCGCGGCCAGCACGGTGACCATCGTCTGGCTCTCGAAGTGCAGCAGCTTCTGGTTGGTCCGTTCGAGCACGTCGTGCACCGGGCCGCCGAGCAGTGCGTACGACCGGATCGCGGTCTTGACCCGGCTGACCATCACCGCCGAGCCGAGGCCGTGTCCGGCGACATCGCCGATCAGCACCCACAGCTGGCCGGACGGCAGCACGAACGCGTCGTACCAGTCACCGCCGATCGAGCGGTCCTCGGCCGGGGCGTAGCGCGAGGCGAACCGCAGGCCCGGCAACGTCGGCAGCCGGGTCGGCATCAGCTCGCGTTCGAGCAGCGAACCGGCCGCCGCCTCGACCGCCAGCCGCCGCGTCTGCACGGCCACCGCGACGCGCTCGCCGGCGAGCTGCAGCAGTTCGACGTCGTACTCGGCGAACGGGCGGTCCTGGAGCCGCCCGACGTGCAGCACGCCGAGCAACTGCGAGCCGACGAGCAGCGGCACCCCGGCCATGCGCCGGATGCCCGTGCGCCACAGGACCGGATTCGCCACGGTCGTGGCGTCGACACGGTCGAGGACGACCGGGGCGCGCCGCGCGGCGATGGTGCCGGCGAACCCGGTGCCGATCGGGACGCGCACGCCCTGCCGCACCTCGTCCTCGAGCCCGCGCGCGGCCCGGGCGACGAGGTAGTCGTCGTCGTCGTGCTGGCGCAGCAGGACGGCCGCGGTGTCGGCGTCCAGGATCGTGCGCAGCCGCTCGAGCACCTCGAGCAGCATGTCGTCGACGTCCAGCCGGGTGAGCCGGACGTCGGTCACGGCGAGCAGGTCGCCGAGCCGTTCCTCGAGACTGCGGTCGGACACGGTTCGAGCTTAGGCCGTGCACAGCACCACGCTGCGCCGGGTGATCACCGGGCACGTCGTAGGTTGAGCGCATGTACACGCCGCCGTTCAACGAGGTGACCGACCCCGACACCGTCCGGGCGATGGTCGCCGCGACCCGCACCGCGTGGCTGGTGACCGTCGGTGAGGACGGCGCGCCGCTCGCAACCCTGCTCCCGATCCTGTGGCGCGGCGACGTCGTCATCGCGCACATGGCCAAGGCGAACGCGCACTGGCGGGCTGTCGCCGACGGCTCCCCGGCGCTGCTGATCGCCGGCGGGCCGGAGGCCTACATCTCGCCGTCGTGGTACGCGGCCAAGGCCGAGCACGGCAAGGTCGTGCCCACGTGGAACTACAGCGCGGTGCACCTGACCGGCACGGTGCGCATCCACCAGGACAGCGACTGGGTGCGGCGCGCGGTCACCGAACTCACCGAGACGCACGAGAACGGGCGCGCGCACCCGTGGCACGTCACCGACGCGCCGGAGCCCTACATCGCCGCCCAGCTCAACGGCATCGTCGGTCTCGAATTCACCGTGACCCGGGTCGAGGGCAAGGCCAAGCTGAGCCAGAACCGCTCCGAGGCCGACCGGGCCGGGGTCGTCGCCGGACTTCGCGACGAACGGCTCGCCCCGCCCGACGACGCCGCGGCCGCGGCCGTGGCCGGCGCGATGCAGGCGCTGGCCGCCCGAGCGGAATCGTGACCACGGTGATCGGTGCTACGCGGCGGGCTCGTACCCGATGAGCCACCGAAGTCCGTACCGGTCGACGACCTGGCCGTCGGTCGCGCCCCACGGGCGGATCTGAAGGTCGTCGAGAACCGTGCCGCCGTCGGCGAGCCGGGCGAACCACTCGTGCAGCGCCGCCGGATCGCTCGTGCCCAGCAGGGAGAACATCAGGCCGTCGACCCGCAACGGCGTCTCGTCGCCGGTCACGTCGGCCGCGAACACCGTGACCGGACCATCGGAGAGGTAGCCGTGCGCGATCGCGTCGGCCGGCCCGTCGGTGCGGCCGAACTCCGCGAGCGTGTGCAGGTTGACCGCGCACCCGAACACGTCGCCGTAGAAGGTCAGGGCCTCCCTCGCGGTGCCGGGCAGGAGCAGGTACGGCGTCAGATCACTCATGAGCTGATCGTGGCATCGACCACCGACACGCGCCGCTCACCAGCCGCTCTGTTCGGCAGCGTGCGTCCTGATGATCTCGCTCGGAGCAGGCCCACAGACCTGTTGCGGGCGCGTTGATCAACGAGGGCGGCGGACCGAACTGTCTCGCGCTTCCCCGTGCTCGACGACGGCGGTGGCGACGACGAGGTCCTCCCAGGACATGCCGACGCTCTTGAACACCAGCGGCCGGTCGGGCGGGAGGGCACCGGGGCCGAGCACGACGTCGCGGAGGGGCAGCAGGTCGCTCGGTGCGAGAGCGCCCTCGGCGATGGCGAGGACGACATCGCCGGCCTCGCGCAGCGCGGTGGCTTTGTCCTCGACGACGACGCTCGCGCGGGCGAGCAGGGCGGCATCCAGCTCGCGGGCGTCGGGTTCGTGCGAGCCGATGGCGATCACGACGGCGTCGTCGCGCAGCAGGGTCGAGTCGAACAGCGGCGACCGGGCCGCCGTCGCGCACACGACGACATCGGCGGCGGCGAGAGCCTCCTGGGCTGCCGGCGTGCGGATCCCGATGGCCGGCAGGGGGGTGCGCGACGGGTCCCGCGCCAGGTACGTCGCGGCGGCGACCGGGCGGACGGCGGCCAGCGTGTCGACGTGCCCGACGGCCTGCGGGCCGGTGCCGAACACGGCCAGGCGCAGCGGGCGGTCGGGCAGCCGGGCGAGCACTGCGGCGACCGACACCGCCGGGGTGCGCAGCGTGGTCAGCGCGGTGCCGTCCACGATCGCGCGCAGGGCCAGGGTGTCGTGGTCGAACAGCAAATACGCGGCGTGGATGCGCGGCAGCCCGCGGCCCGGGTTGTCCGGCGCGACGGTGACGACCTTGACCCCCGCGGACGTCGGCGTCTGCGCCGGCATGAGCAGGAACTGCCCGTGGGCGAGACCGACCGCCGAGCGCGCCGGATCGTCGCTCGGGTCGAGGCCGTCCCGCAGCGCGCCGAGGATCGCGTCGACCGCACCGGTCGGTCCCAGCGCCGCGACCTCGGCCGCATCGACGTACCTCATCGCAGCACGAAGCCCGGCACGAGCGGGTCGTGCGGGTCGATCGAGAAGACGTGCTCGCCGGTGCGATAGGCCATGCCGGTGACCTGCGGGAGCACCGCGCTGCGTCCCCCCACCTCAACGGTCTCCAGCACGGTGCCGGTGAAGGTGCTGCCCACGATCGAGTCGTGCCGCAGCACGGTTCCGGCGGGCAGGCGGCCGTCGGCGGCGAGGACCGCGAGCCGGGCACAGGTGCCCGAGCCGCAGGGCGAGCGATCGACCTCGCCGTCGGCGAAGATCGTCACGTTGCGCTGGTGCACGACGCCGTCGCCGTCGCCGTCGCTGTCGCGGTCGCCGAGTTCGTCGAACCAGATCGTGCCGTAGATGCCGTTCAGCCGCGGGTCGCTCGGGTGGGTCGCGAACTCGGACTCGTTCAGCGCCCACTTGATCTCGCGGCCGATCGCGATGAGCTCGCCGAGGTGCTGCGACGTGACCGAGAGCCCGAGTCGGTCGGCCGGCAGCGTCGCGTAGATCGCGCCGCCGAAGGCCACGCTCACGAGCACCTCGCCGCGCGACGTCGTCACCGGCACGTCACGGGCGACCAGCCAGCTGGCCACGTTGACGAAGTCGACGGCCACCACCCGGGCAGCGTCACGATGCACCCGGGCCGTGACCCGTCCGGACGGGACGTCGATCACGACGTCGACGCTGCCGGTTTCCGGCGCCGCGACCCGTCCCGATTCCACCGCCCACACGCCGAGCGCGATCGTGCCGTGCCCGCAGGCCGTCGAGAACCCGTCCTTGTGCCAGAAAAGCACGCCGAGGTCAGCGCCCGCATCGTCCGGCGGCACGACGAACCCGCCGTACATGTCGGCGTGGCCGCGCGGCTCGGAACACAGCACCGCCCGCAGCGCCTGCGCCGCCGGATCCTCCATCGCCCGCACCCGCCGCTCGGCCACCGTCGCGCCCGGCAGCGGCACGGGCGGCTCGGCCACGATCCGGAACGGCTCGCCGCCGGTGTGGTAGTCCGTCGTCGCAATCGGGGCAGTCGGCATGAGGCAGGTTAGCCAATCGCGGACGGCCGGTTCAGCGGTCGGACGCGACCTCGGCGGAGCGGGTGGCAGCCCGGCTCGCGAGCAGCCTGAGGCCGGCCGCGATGGGGGTGTTCGGGCCGGCGGGGTAGACGTTCAGGCGCAGCTCGGGCTCGGACGGCAACTCCATCGCCTCGAAGTCCTTGGCGTGCGGGTTGCGCCCGGCTCGAGCCGCAGCATGGCGGTGGCGTCCTGGGCGATGCGGTCGTGGTCGAGGACGAAGTCGCCGCCGGCCGGGTCGAGGTGGACGGACCGGATGGTGTTCGCGGGCCGGCGGGTGGTCGCGCCGGCGACGGGCGAGTACAGCGCACCGCCCCGAGATGTTCGACCGGGTCATCCCCGAGGACTGATCCCCGCCCGTCGAGACGGAGGACCGCCAGGCGCACTACGGCGCCGGCGGGTGCGCGCCCGCAGCGTCACGGGCCGGCGAGGACGATCAGGCGTTCCTCGGTCATCTCGCGCACCGACCAGGCCGGCCCCTCGCGGGTGTTGCCCGAGTCGCGGACCCCGCCGTAGGGCTGCTGGTCGGCCCGCCACGTCGGCACGTCGTTGACGATGACGCCGCCGAAGTCGAGCGTGCGGGCGGCGGCGAGCGCCTTGTGGATGTCGGCGGTGAAGACGCCGGCCTGCAGGCCGTAGCGGGTGTCGTTGGCCAGGCGCAGCGCCTCGTCGAAGCTGTCGTAGCGCGTGATCGCAACGACCGGGCCGAACACCTCCTGGGTGCAGAGCGTCAGCTGCGGGTCGGCATCGGCGATCAGGGTCGGTTCGAGGACGCCATCCGGACGCACCGTGCCCCCGGCCAGCACCCGCGCCCCCTGGGCCTCGGCGTCGTGGACCCAGGACAGCACGCGGTCGCGTTCGCCGGTCGAGATGAGCGCCGACACCTCGGTGTCCTCGTCGAGCGGATCGCCGACGACCAGCGAGCGCACGGCGGCGTCGAGCGCGGCCTCGACCTCGTCGGCGATGTCCGCGTGCACCAGCACCCGCTGGGTGGAGATGCAGGACTGGCCGGCGTGGCTGAACCCGGCGAGCCGGATCTTGCCGACCGCGGCGCGCCAGTCGCCGTCGGGTTCGAGGATCACGGGCGCGTTATTGCCGAGTTCGAGACCGACCCGCTTGCGCGGCGCCCGGGCCCGGATGCCCCAGCCGACCTCGGGGGAGCCGGTGAAGGTCACCAGCGCGATGTCGTCGTGGTCGACGAGCGCGTTGCCGATCACGCTGCCCGGGCCGGTGACGACCTGCAGGTAGCCGGCCGCCAGCCCGCACTCCTCGAGCAGCATGCGGGCCAGCAGGATCGAGGAGAACGGTGTCTGGCTGGCCGGTTTGAGCACCACCGGGCAGCCGGCCGCGATCGCCGGGCCGAGCTTGTGGGCCACCAGGTTGAGCGGGAAGTTGAACGGCGCGATCGCCGCCACCACTCCGACCGGGACGCGCAGCACGAAACCGATCCGTCCCTCGCCGGCCGCCGACGCGTCGAGCGGCACCATGTCACCGGTGAGCTGCCGCGCGGTCGCGGCGCTGAACCGCAGCGTCGACACGGCCCGCTCGACCTCGATGCGGGCGGTGCGGATCGGTTTGGCAGCCTCGAGGGCGATGCAGCGGGCGAACTGCTCGACCCGGTCGGCCAGCTTTTCGGCCGCGCGGTCGAGGATCTCGGCCCGGCGCCACTGGGGGAGCGGCCCGCCGTCGAGAGCGCGACGCGCGGCGGCCACCGCACGATCGACATCGGCGGGGGTCAACGACGGCACGGAGCCGAGCAGCGATCCGTCGTAGGGCGCGTGCACCGGCAACCACTCGCTACCGACCCCGTCTGCCCCCACCAGCGGGACGGGAGTGACGGCGGTCGGGTCGATGCCGGGGATGGCGGCCCGGGTGGCGGTCACGAGCCGAGCGGCGGGATCACGCGCTGCGCCCGCAGCGTCTCGAACAGGTCGAGGAAGGACCGGACGGAGTCCTGGTAGTCGAGGAAGCCGAGGGCCCGGCTCTTGGACATGTCGGCGAAGGTCTCGACCTCGCGGCCGAGGTCGGCATCGGTGTGCCACCACGACGCCAGCTCGCCGGCCCGCAGGTCCGTGAGGTCGTGCTCGGCCACGAGGCGCTTCCACACGTCGTCGGCGTGGTCCATGCGACCGTCCAGCGGTGTGGACCGGCCCGGGTAGGGCGCGGCGTCGACCCCGAGGCCCGCGGCCACCTGCGGCCACATCTGCCGCCAGCGGAAGACGTCGCCGTTGGTCGTGTTGAAGGCCTGGTTCCTGGCCGCGGGAGCGGTGGCCGACCACACCGCGTGCCGGCCGAGCAGCCTGGCGTCGGTGATGTCGGTGACGCCGTTGAACTGCTGCGGGCTGCCGGGAAAGACGAACGCCTCGCCGGTCGCGCGACAGATGCTGCCGTACACGGCCAGGGTCACGCCCATGTTCATCGCGTTGCCGAGCGCGTACCCGATCATCGTGTGCGGCCGGTGCACCGACCAGGTGAAGCCCTGCTGCGCCGCAGCGCGGAACAGGATGTCCTCCTGCTCGTAGTAGAAGTTCTGGAAGGCGAGCCGCTCCTGCGTCTCCCGGAAGGGGGTGTCGGCCGGCGCCGAGGCGTAGGCCTCGAACGGGCCGAGGTAGTGCTTGAGACCGGTGACGAGGACCGAATGCTGCAGGTCGGCGGTGACGGCGAGGGCGTCGAGCGTGTTGGCCAGCATCGCACCGTTCACGGCGCAGTTCTGCGCCTCGGTGTCCTGCCGGGACCAGGTGGCGAAGAACAGGTGGGTGATGCCCTTGCCCGCCGTCGCCGCCTCGACCGATCCGCGGTCGAGCACGTCGGCGTACACGTGCTCGACGCCCGGGACCTCGTAGCGCGGGGAACGGGAGAGCCCGACGACCCGCCAGCCCTCGGCGAGCAGGGCCGACGCGATGTTGTAACCCGCAATGCCGGTGACGCCGACGACGAGAGCGGTGCGCTCCATCCGTCCTCCTTGGGTGAGGTGCTGCTTGACGGTGCGACCGAATCGTGCCCGCCACTAGACGCCGCGTCAAGTAATGCTTTACGGTCAGGAACGACGACGTCGCGTCGTCGCGAACACGCGACCACCCCGATACGAGCGGATACCGAAGCGATGGCGACCAGAAGGAACACTCCGGCGCGCGGGCCGGTGGCCGAGGGCGGGGATCCGTCGGCGACCGGCGGCAAACCGTCGCTGAGCGAGCCCGTGGGCACGCTCGGTATCCGGCTCAAGCGGGCGCGCGAGCGCTCCGGCATGTCCCTGCGTGAGGTCGCCCGGCAGCTCGGGGTGTCGCCGGCCTTCGTGTCCCAGGTCGAGAACGGCAAGTCGCAGCCCTCGGTCGCCACGCTCTACTCGCTCGCCCAGCTGCTGGACGTCTCGATCGACGAGTTGTTCGTCGCCGACGACGTGGCGGTGGAGGCCGCGCCCGCGATCTCGGCCGCCGGCCATGGGCCGGTGGCCGTCGTCGACATGGGCGCCGCGCACGCCCCGGGCCAGCCGCTCAGCCGGTCGTCGCTGGGCCCGCTGCAGGACGCCTGGCCGCGCGATCGCGCGCTGGCGAAGCTGTCCGTCACGCGCCCGGGCGAGCGGCACGTGCTGAAGATGGACAGCGGGGTCATCTGGGAGCGGCTGGCCGACAACACCGGCACCGGCCTGGATTTCCTCGAGATCATCTACCCGCCGCACTCGAGTTCCACGACCGGCCAGACGATGCTGCAGCACGTCGGCTCGGAGTACGGCTTCCTCATCGAGGGCGAGCTCGAGATCACCGTCGGGTTCGAGGTACTCACCCTGCACGCCGCCGAGGCGATCGGTTTCGACTCGGCGATCCCGCACCTGCTGGCCAACCGCACCGACCGCGTCGCGCGGGGCATCTGGTGCGTCCGCCACGGCTACGTCTGACGCCTGACCACCCGCTGCCGCGGCCGTCCGGCACCTCGCAACCACGTGTTCGCGCCGCCCGGCGTCCGCCGCGTGCCCTACCCCTGGAGGCTCATGTGAAGGCTCTGCAGTTCGTCGGCGACAACCGCGCCGAGGTCAACGACATCGCGATCCCCGAGATCGCCGAGGACGAGGTACTGCTGGCCGCCCGCAGCGTCGGCATCTGCCACAGCGACATCGAACTGCTGGCCGGGCGCTACATCATCCCCTTCGAGTTCCCTGTCATCCCCGGCCATGAGTGGGCGGCCGAGGTCGTCCGCACCGGCCGCGACGTCCGGACGCTCGGCGTCGGCGACCGGGTCGTCGGCGAATGCGTGATCGGCCAGGAGCACTTCGGCTTCAGCATCAGCGGCGCCGCCGCGGAGTTCTTCGTCGCCAAGGAGTCCTGGCTGCACCGGCTGCCGGACAACCTGTCCTGGACGCAGGGTGCGCTGGTCGAGCCGTTCAGCTGCGGTTACTACGCCACGCTGCGCGCGGACAACCTCGACGCCAGCGACACGGTCGTGGTTCTCGGCACCGGCCCGATCGGGCTCGGGGTCGTCGCCGCCAGCGCCCGGAAGGGGGCGCGCGTGATCGTGGCCGAGCCGAGCGCGGCCCGAGCCCGGGTGGCGCTGTCGCTGGGGGCCGAGGAGGCGGTCGACCCGACCTCGGACAGCTTCCTGGACGAGCTCGCGGCACTCACCGGCGGCGCCGGTGCGTCGGTCGTGTTCGAGGCGAGCGGGCGCCCCGAGGCCATGGCGGTCGCGCTGGAGGTCGCCGCCTTCCGGGCCCGGCTCGTCTACGTCGGCATCGACGTCGGCTCGCAGACGCCCGCGAAGCTCGGGCTGTTCCAGTCCAAGGAGTTGCAGGCCCGCGGCATCATCGGCTCGCCCGGCGTGTGGCCGCAGACGCTCAACTTCCTGTCCCGCAGCGGGGTCGATCTCTCGCCGCTGGTGACCGCGAGCTACCCGCTGGCCAAGGGCGAGGACGCCGTCGCCGCGGTGCTCACCGACAAGAGCCAGATCAAGGTCCACATGACGTCGTCCGCGACGCTCTGAGCGCGGCAGACACGAGGAGTCCGACGATGCGCGCTGCTGTCCTGCACTCCCCGGGTGACCTGCGGCTCGAGGAGCGGCCCTGCCCCACACCGCGGCCGGGGGAGGTGTTGCTGGCGGTCACCTACAACGGGCTGTGCGGCACCGACATCACCGAGTTCACCAAGGGCCCCATGATGGTGCCGCTCACCACGCGGCACCCGGGCAGCGGCCATGTCGGCCCGACCGTCCTCGGCCACGAGTTCGTCGGCCAGGTGGTCGACGCGGGCGAGGGGGCGGACGGCTGGGTCGGGCGCCGAGTGGCGAGCGGTGCCGGCGTCTCCTGCGGGAAGTGCGCGCGCTGCCGCCGGGGGCGGACCAACCTCTGCGACCGCTACTACACGCTCGGGTTGAGCACCGACGGCGCGCTCGCCGAGTTCGTCGCCGTGCCGGCGACCACCCTCCGGGCGATCCCCGACGCGTGCCCGGATCTCGAGGCGGCGCTGGCGCAGCCACTGGCGGTCGGGCTGCACGCGGTGGCCCGCGCCGGCGTCAGCCCGGGCGACACGGTGGTGCTCCTCGGCGCCGGTGCGATCGGGTCCTTCATCCTCGCCGGTCTGGCCGGCCACGACGGCCGGGTGATCGCCGTCGACGTCGACCCGGTGCGGCTCGCCGCCGCGCAGACGCTCGGCGCGACGGAGACCTGTCTCGTCAGCCCGGCCGAGCCGATCGCCGCGGTGCGTGACCTGATCCCCGGCGGCGCCGACGTCGTCATCGAGGGCTCCGGTGTTCCCGGGGCGGCCCAGAACGCCGTCTCGCTGACCGGACGCGGCGGCTCGGTGCTGCTCGTCGGCCTGACCAAGACGCCGCAGAGCCTGGATCTCGCCGATCTCGTACTGCGTGAGATCGCCGTGCGCACGAGCGTCGCCCACGTCTGCGACACCGACCTGCCCCGCGCGCTCGACCTGCTGACCACCCGGCCGCTGTCCGGGTTGCTGGTCGACCGGGTCGTGGACCTGGACGACGTCGTCGACGACGCCTTCCGGCCGCTGGCCGAGGGGCAGGTCGCCGGCAAGGTGCTCGTGAGCGCGCGGCATGGCTGAGGTCGCCGTCCTCGGGACGGGGCGGATGGGCGCGGCGCTGGCCCGCCGGTTCGCCGCCGCCGGGCACCGGGTCACGGTGTGGAACCGGACCGCGGCGGGTGCCCACGCACTCGCGGGCGATGCCCCGCCCGGCCGCATCATCGTCGCGGCAAGTGCTGCCGAAGCGGTCCGTGCGCGGGACGTCGTGGTCGCGATGCTGGCCGACGGCGCCGCGACCTGTGAAGTGCTGCTCGACGCCACGGTGATCGACGCGCTCGCGCCCGGCACCGTCGTGTGCGACATGGCCACCAGCGGTCGAGAGGCTGCGCTGCGCCTTTCCGGCGAGCTCGGGGCGGCTGGGACGCGGTTCCTCGACGCCCCGGTGTCCGGCAGCGTGCCGGCCGTCGACGCGGGCACGCTGCTCGTCATGGCCGCGGGGGAGCCGGACGCCCTGGAGGCGGCGCGACCCGTGCTGGCGGCGGTGGCCGACCGGGTGGTGCACGTCGGCCCGGCGGGCGCCGGACAGGCCATGAAGCTCGCCGTCAACCTCGTCGTGCACGACCTGAACGCGGCGCTGGCCGAGTCGCTCGCCCTTGCCGAACGCTCCGGCATCACGCGGTCGGCCGCGTACGACGTCCTGAGCCAGAGCGTCGTCGCCGCCCCGTACGTGCTGTACAAGAAGCAGGCGTTCCTCGACCCGGAGACTCCGGTGGCGATGAGCCTGGAGCTGGTGGCGAAGGACCTGCGGCTCATCGGTGCGGCCGCACGCTCTGCCGGTGCCTCCCACCGCGTCACCGACGCGGTTCGGGCGCTCGTGGACGACGCCTGCGCCGCCGGTCTCGCCCAGGCCGACATGGCGGCCCTGAGCCGCTTCTCCGGCTGAGCCGCACCGCCGGTCGTCACAACTTCATTTCCATGGTGTCAACCTATTGTGAACACCGCACCTCATTCGTATAGTCCTGTGAAACACATCGCGGCGGTGACTACGCACCGACCGACGAGCCCGGTGAACAGCCCCCACCAGGAGATCCCATGACCGCAGTGGCCGAGCAGGAGACTGCTCCGGAGCGCCGTCGCGTGCGCGCCGTGCCGTCCCGAGGCATGAGCACGGTGCTGATCGCCCTGCTCGCGCTGGCCGTCCTGGGCTACCTCACCGCGCCGAGCAGCATGAAGCAGGGAGCGCTGCTCTCGATGCTGCCGTTCGCCGCGGTGCTCGCGATCGCCGCGCTCGGTCAGACGCTGGTCGTCATGCAGGGCGGCATCGACCTGTCGGTGGCCGGCACCATGTCGCTGGTCGTCGTGATCATCACGCACGAGGCGTACGGCGACAACGGCAAGGTGCTCCCGGCCGCGCTGCTCGCCCTCGCCGCCGCAGTGGCCGCGGGGCTGCTCAACGGCCTGCTGATCGGCCGCTTCGGCCTCAACGCCATCGTCGCCACCCTCGGCACGAACGCACTGCTGTACGCCGGTGTGCTCGGCGTCAGCGGCGGCACCCCGCGCGAGACCACCGACCTCATGGCTCGCCTCGCCGGCAACTCGACGCTGGGCGTGCCGAACGCCGTCTGGTTCGCGCTCGTGGCGGTGGCGCTGGTAACCGTGGTCGTCAAGCGCACCGCCGCGGGACGCCGCTTCGAAGCCGTCGGCGCGAATCCCTTCGCCGCCTTCACGACCGGCCTGCGAATCCAACGCTTCCAGGCCGGGGCCTACGTGTGGGCCACGGTGATGTACTGGCTGGCCGGCGCGCTGCTCGCCGGCATCATCAACAAGCCGACCGCGTACGAGGGTGACAGCTACGTGCTCGCCTCGGTCGCCGCTGTCGTGCTGGGGGGCACCTCCCTGCTGGGGGGCCGGGGCAACCTGGTCGCCAGTGCCCTCGCGGCGCTGTTCCTGACGCAACTGCAGCAGTACGTGCTCGCCCTCGGCGTCACGTTCGCCGTCCAGACCCTGGTGCAGGCCGCGGCCCTCACGATCGGGGTCGCGCTCTACACCGTCAACTGGTCCCGGCTGCGCACCCGGCTGTCCGGGCGCGCACCCAGACCCGCACCCGCATAGCCGTCCTACCGGACCGTCCACCCCCTGCCGCTACCGCGGCCCCGCTCCACAACTCGATCCGAAATCCGTGGCCCACACGGCGATCCCGCCGTGCCCTGAAGCCGCACCCGAGAAAGGACACCCCATGCTCAAGATGTCGTCCGCGGTCCGCACGATGACGGCGGTGGGCGCTGTGGCCCTGCTGGCCAGTGCCTGTAGCAGTTCCGGCGGAACCGCCGGCACGTCCGGCAGCTCCGGCAACTCCGGCGGCTCGTCGAGCAGCGGGTCGGCCGCTGCCACCGGCCCGTCCTGGTGCGGGTCGAAGAAGATCAGCCTCGGCCTCACCGACGGCTTCGGGGGCAACAGCTGGCGCCTGGTCACGACGGCGTCGGCCAAGGCCGAGGTCGCCAAGTGCAAGAGCGTCACGAGCTTCAGCTACGCCGACGGCCAGGGCAACGTCCAGAAGGCGATCTCCGACATCCAGGGCATGGTCGCCAAGGGTGTCAACGCGCTGGTCGTCTTCCCCGACGCGGGCAAGGCTGTCCTTCCGGCGCTGCGCAGCGCCTACAAGGCCGGCGTCGTAACCGTGCCCTACCGGGTCGACCCGGGTGGCCAGGACGGCGTGGACTACACGAAGTGGATCGGCGCCGACTTCGCCAACGACGGCAAGAACTGGGCCAACTGGATCGTCAAGAACCTGCCGAGCGGCGGCAACATCCTGTTCCTGTCCGGGCCGGCCGGTAACAGCCAGGGCATCACCGAGGGCAAGGCGATGCACCAGGTGCTCGACCCCACCGGCAAGTACAAGTTCGTCGGCGCCCAGCCGTTCGAGGTCACCAACTGGGACCCGTCGCTGAGCCAGCAGGTGCTCTCGGCCGACATCGCCAAGTACTCCAAGATCGACGTGATCGTCTCCGACTTCGGCCCGTCGCTCGTCGGCGCGCTGCCCGAGTTCGAGAAGAGCAGCCGGTCCATCCCGGCGCTGGTCACCTCGGACGGCAACTCGCTGTCCTGCTTCTGGGAGGACCACAAGGCGAAGAACCCGAAGTTCAAGCTCTTCACCGTCGCGACCGGCAACGACAACGCGCGGCTGGCCGTGCAGTGGGCGATCGCCAAGGCCACCGGCGGCACCCCGCCGACGGACACCCAGTTCGAGGCACCGGTGTTCGAGGACTCGGTCAGCGGCACGCCGCACCCGGTGACCTGCAACCGCGGGCTGTCCGGCGACGTGTACCTGTCGGCCCAGCTGCCCGGCGCCCAGCAGGCCGCACTGTTCAACAAGTAGATCCCGTGACCGCGGGGCCGGCCGGCTGCGATGACGCCCGGCCGGCCCTGCACCGGACGTCGACGCTCCACCCCCGGACGGAAGGACTCTGATCGTGAACGACCAGACGACGTTGACCGCAGCGTCCGCGACCGCCATGGCGCTGTCCGGGATCAGCAAGCACTACGACGGTGTCGCCGCGCTCACGAACGTCGACCTCGACATCCGGTGCGGCGAGGTGCACGCGCTGCTCGGCGAGAACGGCGCGGGAAAGTCGACCCTCATGGCCGTCGCCTCCGGGGCGATCGCGCCCGACACCGGGACGGTCTCCATCGGCGGGAACGAGTACACCCGGCTCACCCCGGTGCAGGCGACGCAGCTGCGCATCGCCATCGTGCACCAGCACCCGGCGGTCATGCCGGACATGACCGTGGCCGAGAACATCCGGACCGCCGTGCCGGCGGCCTACCTGGAGCACCCGGACGGGGCGCGGCGGGCAATGCGGGCCATGCTCGACGACGTCGGCTTCCTCCCGCACCTGGAGGACCGTGTCGGGTCGCTCACCATCGCGCAGAAGCACCTGCTCGAACTGGCGAAGGCGCTCGTCACCCGACCGTCGCTGCTCATCCTCGACGAGCCGACCGCTCCGCTCGGGCAGGAGTCGGTCGACCTGCTGTTCGAGCGGGTCCGCTCCGCGGCGGCCCAGGGCACCGCGGTCGTCTACATAACCCATCGGCTCGCCGAGGTCCGCGCGCTCGCCGATCGGGTGACCGTCCTGCGCGACGGCGAGGTCAGCGGCAGCGCGGCCGCGGGGGACGTGACCGACGACGAGTTGCTCGCCCTGATCGTCGGCCGCAAGCTGGAGCGCACCTTCCCGCCGAAGTGCGACCCGGCCGCGGCGACGGACGAGGTGCTCGCTGTGCAGGGCCTGTCCGGTGACGGCTTCCACGACGTCTCCTTCACCGCTCGCCGCGGCGAGATCATCGGCATCGCCGGCATCGTGGGCAACGGGCAGAGCGCGCTGCTGCACGCGCTGGCCGGGTTGTCGTCCTCCGACGGCACGATCCGGATCGGTGACCGGCGCTACTCCCGCAAGCAGTTGCGCCACCGCTCCGGCTACCTGCCCGCGGACCGGCACCGCGACGGCCTCATGATGTCGATGTCGGTGCGCGAGAACGCCGCGTTGTCGGCGCTCGGGCAGTTCCGGCGCGGCCCGTTGCTGCGACCGGGCCTGGAGAACCGGGCGGTGTCGCGCGAGCTGCAGTCGCTCGCGGTGAAGACACCGTCGCAGGAGGCCCTGGTCTCGGCGCTGTCCGGTGGCAATCAGCAGAAGGTGGTCCTGGCCCGGGCCCTGATGTCCAAGCCCGCGATCCTCGTGGCCGACGAGCCGACCCAGGGAGTGGACGTCGGCGCCCGCGCCGAGATCTACCGGATCCTGCGCGAGATCTCGGCGGCCGGAGTGCCGGTCGTCGTCGCGTCGTCCGACGCGAAGGAGCTCGAGGGACTCTGCGACCGCGTGATCGTCATGTCGCGCGGGTCGGCGGTCGAAACCTTCGAGGGCACGGCGATCACCGAGCAGGCCCTCGTGCACTCGGCCGTGCGCGCAACCGGTCATCGGCGGGAGCAGGTCCGCGCGGGCCGCCCCTCCTCGTCCGCGCTGGGTCGGTTCGTCACGGGCGACTACGCCCCGGTCATCATCCTGGCGCTGGTCATGATCGCGCTCGGCGCGTACGTGCTGAGCCGCAACGACCGCTATCTCTCCGCCTTCAACATCACGTCCGTCGCGACCTCGTGCGCGGCCCTCGGTTTCATCGCCCTCGGCCAGACCGTCGCGCTGCTCGTCGGGGGCATCGACCTGTCCGTCGGCCCGCTCGCCGGCTTCATGGTCGTGGTCGGGTCGTTCTTCCTCGGCGACGGCAAGAGCGGTCCGACGATGCTGCTGGGCCTGCTGCTCATGCTCGCCTCGGGCATCGGCACCGGTGCGGTGAACGGTTCCCTCATCCGCTTCGCGCGGTTCACGCCGGTCGCCGCGACCCTCGCCACCTACATCGGGTTGCAAGGGCTCAGCTTCCTGCTGCGCTCCGTGCCCGGCGGACCCATCGGCAGCACGGTCACCGACGCCGTGACGCGTCGGATCGGCCCGATCCCGCTGTCGTTCCTGGTGATGGTCGGCCTCGCGCTCGTCCTGGAGGCCGTGCTCCGCTATCGCCGCACCGGCCTGAAGGTGCGCGCGGTCGGCTCCCACGAGGAGTCGGCCCGCAAGGTCGGCGTGCGGGTCACGCCCACCGTCATCGGTGCCTACGTAGCCTGCTCGACGCTGGTGTTCCTGGGGGCGATCGTCCTGCTGGCGCAACTCGGTATCGGCGACCCGTCGCAGGGCACCAGCTACACGCTCACCAGCATCACCGCCGTCGTGCTCGGCGGCACCAGCCTGGCCGGCGGGCGCGGGACGTTCCTCGGCACGGTGCTCGGCGCCGGCCTGATCGTCCAGGTGCTCAACGCCACCGTGTTCCTCAACCTCACCCAGACCTGGCAGTACTTCTTCCAGGGCGCGCTCGTCGTGGCCGCCGCCGTCATCTACAGCCAGGTGCGCCGGACCGGCCGCGCCGTCCGCTGACCACTCGAGAAAGGTTCGCCACCGTGCGCGCTGCTCGCTTTCACGCCCAGAAGGACATCCGCGTCGAGGATGTCGATCGCCCGGCGATCAAGGCTCCCGACGAGGTGCTCGTCGAGGTCGCCTGGTGCGGCATCTGCGGCACCGACCTGCACGAGTACCTCGTCGGGCCGATCGTCACGCCGGTGACCCCGCACCCGCTGACCGGCGTCACCCTGCCGCAGACCCTCGGGCACGAGTTCTCCGCCCGCGTCGTCGAGGCCGGCCCCGAGGTGACCGACGTCGAGGTCGGCGACCGGGTCGCGATCATGCCGGCCATCGTGTGCGGTCGCTGCGCCTACTGCCGCCAGGGTCTCGGGCACCTGTGCGTCAAGTTCGCCTGCACCGGGCTGAGTGCCGAGACCGGCGGCCTGGCGCAGTACGCCGTGCTCAAGGACTACCAGGTGTCCGCCCTGCCTGACGAGGTGAGCGACGTGGAGGGCGCGGTCGTCGAGCCGGCCAGCGTCGCTGCGTACGGCATCGACCGCGTCGGGGTGCACGGCGGCGACGTCGTGCTGATCACCGGCGCCGGCCCGATCGGCGTGCTGTCGGCGCTGTACGCGGACGCGATCGGCGCCGCGACCGTCGTCATCGCCGAGCCGAACCCGAACCGGGCCGCCCTGGCCCGGACCCTCGACGTCGGCCCCGTGCTCGACCCGACACAGGACGGCTTCGCCGAGGCCATCGCCGACCTGACCCGCGGACTCGGCGTCGACGTCGTGGCCGAGTGCTCCGGCTCGACGCCCGGCCTGGCCACCGCGCTGACCAGCGTCCGCAAGCGTGGCGCGATCGTGCAGACCGGCCTGCACACCGCGCCGGCCACCCTCGACGGCATGGCGCTGTCGGAGAAGGACGTCAGCCTCGTGGGCAGCTGGTGCTACCTGATCACCGACTGGCCGAGGATCATCCGGCTGATCGCCTCCGGCAAGTACCCTGTCGCGAAGGCCGTCACCTCGCAGATCTCGCTCGAGGACGTGGTCACCCGCGGCTTCGACGTCCTCGTCGACCCGCGGGGTGATCAGCTCAAGGTGCTGGCCTCCCCGACCCTCGCGGGCTGAGGGGGACGGCGATGATCGATCTGCAGGCGGTGCACCACGTCGGGCTCGTCGTCCGCGATCTCGACCGCTCGATCCGCTTCTACCACGACCTGCTCGGGCTGCCGTTCGCCAATGAACCCACCCCGTGGTTCGAAGGACCCGAACTCGCGCGAGGGGTCGGCGTGCCGGGCGCGCGCCTGCGTCAGGTCAGCCTCTGGGTCGGCCCGCACTCGACGATGGAACTGATCGAGTACGCGAACCGGCCCGCGACCAGTACCGCGCCGGTGCCGAACCACCACCTCGGCGCCGCCCACGTGTGTTTCAAGGTCGAGGACGTGCGCGCCACCAAGGCCGAACTCGAGGGCAAGGGCGTGCGGTTCTACTCCGACGTCAACGTCGTCGACTCGGGACCGCTGAGCGGCTGGCGCTGGGTCTACTTCAGCGATCCGGACGGCCTGGCCCTCGAACTGGTCGAGATCGCCTACTACCGCAAGGCGGAACGTGAGGCGAACGCCGCCGAGTACCTGCGCTCCCGACCCCCGTTGTCCGCCGTCGAAGCCCGGCTCGGCTGAGCCGACGGCCCACGCCACGCCGCTCGCACCCCACGACGCGGCCGCCCTGTTCCTGCCACAGAGGAGATCACCATGGTTTCGGCAACGTTCGGCACGACGCGGGTCGACTGGGAGGACCGGCTCGACATCGACCGCCTGCGCCGGGAACGGCTGCAGAAGCTCAAGGCCGAACTCGATCGCTCGGACCTCGGCGCCGTGCTGACCTTCGACTTCCACAACATCCGGTACATGACCGCGACCCACATCGGCACGTGGGCGATGGACAAGATGATCCGTTTCGCGCTGCTGCCCCGCGGCGGCGACCCGGTGTTGTGGGACTTCGGTTCGGCGGCCCGGCACCACCAGCTGCAGTCGCCCTGGCTGGACGCCCCGCACGACGCCGCCGGCCGCGGCCCGCACTACGGCGCTCGGGCCGGCATCTCGACGCTGCGCGGCGCGATCCCGCCCGGGGCCGGGCGGGC
This sequence comes from Jatrophihabitans sp., assembly GCF_036000465.1. Classification (GTDB taxonomy): domain Bacteria; phylum Actinomycetota; class Actinomycetes; order Mycobacteriales; family Jatrophihabitantaceae; genus Jatrophihabitans. Next base: position 39,846 of record NZ_DASYFV010000008.1, read on the forward strand.
CGAGGACGTCGCGGCCAAGGTCGCGCAGGTGATGAACGACTTCGGCCTCGCCGGCCAGCCCATCGGCGTCGACGTCATCGAGCCGCCGGTGCTGTTCGCGCTGCAGGAGCTCGGCTTCCCGGTCGTCGACGGACAGCAGGTCTTCCTCGAAGCGCGGCGGATCAAGACGCCCGACGAGATCGGGCTGCTGACCCAGGCCGCCTCGATGGTGGACGCCGCCTACGAGGATCTCTACGAGTTCCTGCGTCCGGGCGTGCGGGAGAACGAGTGCGTCGGCCTGGTCAGCAAGAAGCTGTTCGACCTCGGCTCGGAGTACGTCGAGGGCGTCAATGCGATCTCCGGCGAACGCTGCTCACCGCACCCGCACGTGTTCTCCGACCGGCTGATCCGGCCCGGGGACCCGGCGTTCTTCGACATCCTGCACAGCTACCAGGGCTACCGCACCTGCTACTACCGCACCTTCGCCGTCGGCAGCGCGTCCTCGGCGCAGCGCGGTGCGTACAAGATCTGTCGCGAGCTGATGGACAACGCCATCGATCTGGTGAAGCCGGGCGCGACTACGGCCGAGATCGTCCAGGTCTGGCCCACCGCACCGGAGTTCGGCTTCCCCGACGAAGAGGCGGCTTTCGCGCTGCAGTACGGGCACGGCGTCGGCCTGAGCATCTGGGAGCGGCCGATCTTCAGCCGGCTCACCTCGATCGACAACCCCGAGACGCTCGAGGTCGGGCAGGTGTTCGCGCTCGAGACGTACTGGCCCGCCGACGACGGATGGGGGGCGGCCCGCATCGAGGAGGAACTCGTCGTGACCGAGACCGGCTGCGAGGTCATCACCAAGTTCCCGGCCGAGGAGCTGCTCGTGGCCGGGAAGCGGTACTACACGACCAGCGGCCCGCTGCCCATCGAGCGGGACAGCCAGTCGCATCTCAACACCCGCGCGAGCCGGGGTGGTGTCGCGTGAGGCTGCCGCTGTCCGACCACGAGTACGGCGCGCACGGCGTGGTGCTGCCGCCGACCGACCAGACCCGGCACGACGACGCCCCCGTGCCGATCGAGACCCGCCTGGGCATCTACCGCAAGCTGCAGGAGATGCGCCAGTTCGAGAAGCGCGCCTACGACCTGTTCATGCGCCAGCTCGTGAAGGGCACCAGCCACCTCTCGCTCGGTATGGAGGCGATCTCGGCCGGCTTCGGCGCTGCGATGCACCAGCACGACCTGACGTTCGCGACGTACCGGGGTCACGCGCACACGCTGGCCCGCGGCGTGCCGATGACGCCCGTGCTCGCCGAGCTGCTCGGTCGCGCCAACGGGTTGATGGGCGGCAAGGGCGGCTCGATGCACCTGACCAGCGTCGAGCACGGCGTGCTCGGCTCCTACGCGATCATCGGCGCGCACCTGACGATCGCCAATGGTGCGGCCTGGTCCGCGCAGTACCGCGGCTCCGGGCAGGTGACGGTCTGCTTCTTCGGCGACGGCACCACGAACATCGGCGCGTTCCACGAGGCGCTCAACTACGCCGCCGTCTACAAGTTGCCGATCGTGTTCGTCTGCGAGAACAACCTCTACATGGAGTACACCTCCATCGCCGACATCACCGCCGTGCCGCACCCCGCGGCCGACCGGGCCGCGGCCTACGGGCTCGAGCCGGTCATCGTCGACGGCAACGACGCCGACGAGACCTATCTGGCCGCCGCCTCCGCGATCGAGCGGGCCCGCCGCGGCGACGGGCCGTCGCTCGTCGAGGCCCTGACCTACCGCCACGGCGGCCACTCGCGGGCCGACCCGGGCAAGTACCGGCCGCAGGACGAGGTCGAGGCGTGGAAGGCCTACGACCCGATCGCGATCTACCGCGGTCGGCTGGAACGCCTCGGCGTCGACCGCGCCGAGCTCGACCTCATCGACAAGGAGGTCGCCGAGGCCGTGGACCTCGCGACCGACGAGGCCATCGCCGGCGAGCTGCCCCCGCCGGAGAGTGCCTTCACCGACCTGTGGGCGGACGGAGGCTCGTCGTGGCGGAACTGACCTATCGGGACGCGGTGGCGCGCGGCATCGCCCAGGAGATGCGTCGCGACGAGCGGGTCGTGATGATCGGCGAGGATGTCGCCGGTGCCGGCGGCGTCTTCAAGACCACCGTCGGGCTGCTGGACGAGTTCGGCCCGCGCCGCGTGATCGACACCCCGATCTCCGAGCAGGCCATCCTCGGCGCGGCCATGGGCGCGGCGATGACCGGCCTGCGTCCGGTCGCCGAGATCATGTTCTCCGACTTCTTCGCGGTCTGCTGGGACATCGTCGTCAACGAGATCGCCAAGACCCGCTACATGACCGGCGGCCAGGTCACCATCCCGCTGGTGATCAAGACCGGCAACGGCGGCAGCCTGCGCTTCGGGGCGCAGCACTCGCAGGCGGTCGAGAACTGGGCCATGGCGGTGCCGGGGTTGAAGGTGGTCACCCCGTCCACGCCGCGCGACGTCGTCGGATTGATGGCCGCCGCGGTGCGCAGTGACGACCCGGTGCTGTTCTTCGAGCACAAGGGCCTGTACGCCATGAAGGGCGAGGTGCCCGACGGCGAGATCGTCGACGAGCTCGGCACCGCCGTCGTGCGGCGGCCGGGCACCGACGCGACGATCCTGTCGCTCGGGCTCACGGTCAAGCGCGCGCTCGACGCGGCCGACCAGCTCGCCGAGCGAGGCATCCAGGCCGAGGTCGTCGACGTCCGCTCGCTGGTGCCGCTGGACACCCGCACCATCCTCGCCTCGGTCGCCAAGACCGGCCGCCTGTTCACCGTCGAGGAGAACCCGCGGCTGCTCGGGTGGGGGGCCGAGATCGCCTCGATCGCCGCCGAGGAGGCGTTCTGGGATCTCGACGGTCCGATCCAGCGCATCACCACGCCGCACATCCCGCTGCCCGCCGCCGACTCGCTCGAGGATCTGGTACTTCCCTCGGCCGACGTGGTGGCGACGACGGTGGAGAAGGCCCTGCAGTCGTGAACATCGACGTCACCATGCCGCAGCTCGGCGAGACCGTCGCCGAGGGCACCGTCGCCCGCTGGCTGAAGCGGGTGGGCGACCAGGTCGCCGATCAGGAGCCGTTGCTCGAGATCGCGACCGACAAGGTCGACACCGAGGTCCCCTCGCCCGGCGCCGGCACCCTGATCGAGATCGTCATCGCCGAGGACACCACCGTGTCCGTCGGCACGGTGCTCGCGGTCATCGGGTCGACGGCGCCGGCGCCGGTGGCCCTGCCGCCGATCCCGGTCGCGGTGGGCGGCGGTGGCGCGGCCGCGCCCGGCCCGGCCGCTTCGCGGCGGCACCGGCACGTCCACTCGCCCCGGGTCCGTCGGCTCGCCGCCGAGAACGGCGTCGCGCTGACGCTGCTGCACGGCACCGGGCCGGGCGGCCGCGTGACGCCGCGCGACGTCGCGAGCGCCGCCGCCGCGCACCAGCAGCCCGAGCCCGTCGCCGCCGTGGCGGCGCCGCCGGTCGGGGCGGCACCGGCGCCGACATACACACCGACGGCCGGCGAACGCGTCGAGCCGATGAGCCCGCTGCGCACGGTCATCGCCGACCGCATGATGCAGTCGCTGCACACCTCGGCCCAGCTGACCACGGTCGTCGAGGTCGACGTGACGGCCGTGGTTGCGCTGCGGCGTGTCGCCGCGCCGGAGCTGGCGCAGCGGCTGGGCGTTCGGCTGACCCTGACCGCCTTCTTCGCCAAGGCCGCCGTCGAGGCGCTGCGCACCCTCCCATTGCTCAACGCCTCGGTCGGCCCCGACGGCCGCTCGGTGATCCACCACGACGCCCAGCACCTCGGCGTCGCCGTCGACACCGAACGCGGCCTGCTGGTACCGGTCGTACGGGACGCCGGCGACCTGAGCCTGCTCGGGCTCTGCCGCCGGATCGAGGACCTCGCCGACCGCACCCGGACGGGTGGGATCGCCCCGGACGAGCTGGTCGGCGGCACGTTCACCCTGACCAACACGGGCAGTCGCGGCGCGTTGTTCGACACGCCGATCCTCGTGCCCGGCCAGGTCGGCATACTCGGCACCGGTGCGGTCGTGGAGCGGCCCGCCGTCTGGCGCCAGCCCGACGGCGAGCGGCTCATCGCGATCCGGTCGCTGGCCCACTTCGCCCTCACCTACGACCACCGCCTCGTCGACGGCGCCGACGCCGCCCGCTTCCTCACCGCGGTGAAGCGGCGACTCGAGGCCGGCCAGTTCCAGCACGAGCTGGCCTGACCCGTCCACCCAGGGAGTTCCTCCGTGTACCTCGGCAGCCGCATCGGCCACCTCGCCTACTCGACCCTCGTGCACGCCGGCGACACCTGGCCGGAGATGCGCGAGAGCCTCGAGACCTTCGCCCCCGCCGTCAAGGCGCGGGTCGCACCCGACGCGCCGTACGGGCTGTCACTGCGGCTCTCCGCCGACTCGGCGCAGCAGCTCACCGACGATCCGGCCGAACGGAAGCGGCTACACGCCTGGCTCGACCAGCACGACATGTACGTGTTCACCGTCAACGCGTTCCCCTACGGGCCGTTCAAGAACCGCGTCGTCATGGAGCAGGTCTACGAGCCGGACTGGTCGACCGAGGACCGGGTGCGCTACACCTGCCAGGTCGCCGACATCCTGGCCGAGATCACGCCCGACCACGTCGCGCCGTCGATCCAGACCGCGCCGCTCGCGTTCCGGCCCAAGGTGCGCACCGACGCCGACGTCGCCGGGCTCACCGGCAACCTGCTCCGCGTGGTGGCGCACCTCGTGGCGCTCGAGGCGCGCACCGGCCGGCGGATGAAGCTGGCGCTCGAGCCCGAGCCGTACTGCTTCCTCGAGACCACCGAGGAGACGATCGCCTACTTCCGCGAGCACGTCTGGTCGCCGCAGGGCACCCGCATCCTCGCCGAGCTGACCGGGCTGCCCGCCGCCGAGGTCACCGGCCTCGTCCGCCGCCACCTCGGCGTGGTGTTCGACATCTGCCACCAGTCGGTCGAGTTCGAGGACATCGGCGCCTCGCTGCGGTCGCTCCGTGACGCCGGCGTCCCGATCTTCAAGTTCCAGGCCGCGGCGGCGCTGCGGGTCCCGCAGGTGACGCCCGACAGCATCGCCGCGCTGACCCCGTTCACCGACACGATCTACCTGAGCCAGACCACCGAGGCCCGCGACGGCGAACTGACCCGCCTGCTCACCCTCGCCGACGCCATCGAGCGCTGGAAGCAGGACCCGTCGGGCGAGCGCGAGTGGCGCACCCACTTCCACGTCCCGGTCTTCCTCGACGACCTGGGCGAGTTCCGCACGACGCGCTCCGGCATCGAGGACGCGATCGCCGTGCACGCCGAGCTGCCGCTGTCGGACCACCTGGAGATCGAGACCTACACGTGGGACGTGCTGCCCTCGCACCTGAAGACCGGCGACATCGTCGACTACGTCTGCCGCGAGCTGGAGTGGATGCGGCAGACGCTGGTCGCGGCGACCGGCTGACCGATCCTCAGGACGGCAGGATGCCGCTCAGGTCCCACATCCGGGCACCCTCGACGCGTACGGCGCGGAACGGCGGCACGGCCTCGAACACGAGCAGGCTGCACTCGGGCCGGCGGGCGAGCTGACGGAGCTTGGCGTCACCGTCGGCAATGACCACATCGAGCTTCTCCCCCGTGCGGCGGAACCAGACGGGCGATGCGACCGCCGTGTCGTCCGCGCGGTAGGTGGTGAGCACCGCGGGGTACGGACCGTTCGGCAACGACGTCATTCACGACGCCTGGGGGGACCGGCGGGTCTCGAGCACGACGGCCGCGCGATCGCGGGTGTCGAAGTAGACGAAGCCGCTGCCGTCGGGGCGCTGTCCCCGCATCAGCACGTCGAGGCCGAGCGTTCCAGCCAGCGCGATCGCGCCGTCGACGTCGTGCTCGAAGCCGAGGTGGAAGACGCCCTCGCCGTGGGTGTCGAGGAAGCGACGCTGCGGGCAGTCGAGCTCCGGGGGTTGGCAGAGCTGCAGCTGGACGTTGTCGAGATCGACGACGCGGTAGCGCATCTGCCGGAACGCCTCGGGGCTGGGCACGTCTAGGTCGGTGTACTCGGTCAGCGGCGGGTACTCGCGCCACGGCCCGACACCGATCGACTCGTAGTAGGTCTGGGCGGCGTCGATGTCGTGCACGACGAGGCAGATGTGGTGGAGCCGGTGGAACGGCGTGGTCACGGGAGCTCCTCGAGGATGCGCTCGTTGAACTGGTCGAGGTCGAGGACGGGCGTCCCGGGGCCGGCCAGGTCGTAGGTGGGGGCGCCCTTGTCGAGGACGCGGTCGATCGCGCCGCGCACCCGGGTGTGCAGGTCGAGCGCGGCGAGGTCGGGGCACCAGGCGAGGAGGTCGACGAGCGCGAGCCACGCTCCGGTGGGGTTGGATCGACGGCTGCCGGTGCGGTGCGGCGACGAGCCGTGCGCCGGTTCGAACAGCGCGGTGACGCCGTGGCCGAAGCGCCGGTCGGGGCTGATCGTGGCCGAGCCGCACAGCGCGGGCGAGCCGGCGCGGGCGCACACGATGTCGGAGAGGATGTCGCCGAAGAGTCCTTCGGTGATGACGACGGCCGGCAGCTGGTCGTACTTGACGAGTTCGTAGGCGGCGCGGTCGACATTGACGTCGTCGATCGCGAGGCCGGTGGCCCCGGCGGTGGCGTGCGAGATACGGCGCCACAACCGTGACGTCGCGTAGACGCTGGCCTTGTCGACGCTCATGACCCGCCGGCCCGGGTGCGCTCGGGCGTGCTCGACGCCGATGTCGAAGACCTCCTGCACGCGCCGCGGGTTGAGCACGATGCGGTCCTCGGCGTCGCCGGTGCCGTCGCTCTCGACCCGCTGGTCGGGCCCGGCGTAGGCGCCGCCGGTGATGTTGCGGACGATGATGACGTCGGCCTCGCCGGGCACGCGGACGGTGCGCACGCTGATGCGCAGGTCGAACAGGTGCCGGAGCCGGATGAGGGCGGCCTCGGGATTCGGGCACTCGGCCGAGGTGATGCCGGGGTGGGTGCCGACCGCGCCGGAGAGCACGACGTCGGCGTCGCGGCAGGCGGCGACGGTGTCGTCGGGCAGCGTCGAGCCGGTGGCGGCCCAGCCGCTCGTGCCGTAGGCCCACGGACCGGTGAGCTCGACCGGCGCGCCGTCGCGGGCGAGCCGGCGCAGGTAGGCGACCGGGCCGTCGAGGATCTCGGTGCCGATCCCGTCACCGGGCAGCAGGGCAACGATGCTCACGACAGCAGGCTCCTGGTCTGGGTGGTCATGATCGCGGTGGCGCGGTCGGGGCCGACGCGGGCCTCGAGGTCGTGCAGCCACGGCGCGACCGCGGTCTCCGGGCCGGGGTGGTGCGCGTGGCCGAGGTCGCCGCCGAAGACGAGCAGCGAGGGCGGGTAGCTGCGGGTGAGGTCGAGGCTGGCGTGGTCGGCATCGCCGAGCAGGTCGGGCAGGATGCCGAGTTCGAGATGGACGTCGAGGGCCTGCAGCGCCAGCGCGGCCTCGTCGCTCCAGTGCAGGAACGCCATGAGCGGGTGGTTGACCATGAGCCGCTGCACGCCGCGGCGGCGGGCCTCGGTGAACAGCAGCACCGTCTCGGCGGCGGCGAGGTGGCCGCTGGCGAGCAGCAGGTCGTGCTCGGCAATGACGTCGAGGACGTCGTGCCAGGCCGGCAGCAGCCGACCGGTGTCGTCGACGATCTCCACCACGCGCAGCTCGAAGCCGCGGTGCACCGACAGCTCGGGCGACGAGGCGCCGCGCTTGTGGTTCGGCGCGGAGACGGTCGGCATCCACACGACGCGCCCGCCGAGGCGGGCGGCGACCTGCACGGCGTCGGGGTTCGCGCCGCCGACCGGGCTGTTGAGCACGATGCCGCCGAACACCTCGTCGCCGAGCGCGGCGGCCCGCTCGACCGTGCTGCCCTCGTGGGCCTTCAGCACGATGGTGCCGAAGCCGACCGCCCGTTCGGCCGCGGTGGTCTGCGCGTCGTTGCCGTGGCGCGGCAGCAGGCTCGGGGCGGCGTGCACGTGCAGGTCGGTCATGTCGGCGGCCCAGCCGGGCAGCGCGCTCGTCACAGCCTCACTCCGTTCGGCCCGCCGAAGGCGCGATGCCCTCGGCTCGCTCCGCAAGCGTCGCTCACAGCTCCACCCATTCGAGCACGGGTCGTTCGGTGAGCAGCCGGCGCTGCACCTTGCCGGCGGCGGCGTCGCGGGGCAACGCCCCGACCCGGGCGACGGCGACCGGCCGCATGAACGCGGGCAGCGCGGCGATCGACTTCTTCAGGTGCTCGAGCGGCAGCTCGTCGGTGACGGCGTAGAGGACGACCTCCTCGTCGACGAGCGCGCCCGGACGCTTCCACAACGCGTGGTCGGTGAGACCGTCGACCCCGGCGAGGTGGTTCTCGACGAAGGGGATCGGCACGAACTCGCCCTTGACCCGGATCGACTCGGCCGCCCGCTCGACGAACACGAGGTGGTCGGGGGATTCGGCCCGGCCGAGGTCGCCGGTGTCGAACCAGCCCTCGGCGTCACGTGCCGGGTCGAGGCCGCCGGCGCGCACGTAGCCGTCGAACAGGGCGGCGTGGACGCGCTCGCGCACGTGGATGATCCCGTCCTCGTCGAGACGCCACTCGATGTCCTCGCGCGCGGCCCCGCCGTGCCGGCTGGCGTCGTCCGGGATCACGTCGGCGGCCGGGTCCCAGCGGTGCAGGTGCGACACGCCCCCCGCCTCGGTCGAGCCGTAGCCCGAGACGGCGGCCGGTACGCCGAACCGCTCCAGGAAGTCGCGGTCGGCGTAGAACATCGTGCGCACCCGGTGACCCGCGGCCGGCTCGTCGGTGGTCGCCCGCTTGAGGATCTCGACCGGCGGCGCGTGCAGGATCAGCACGCTGATGCGCTCCGCGACCACCGCGGGCCAGAACCCGCTCGCGGAGAACTTCGACACCGTCAGGGCGTCGGCCCCGCTGAGCAGCGCGGTGATGACGCCGTAGCCCATCGGGTTGATGTGGAACAGCGGCAGCGGCGCGAGCACGCGATCGGCCGGGGTCAGCTCGAGCGCCCCGGCCATCGCCGCGGCGAGCCGGGCGAAGTAGTCGTGCGTCTGGGCGCAGAGCTTCGGCAGCCCGGTCGTCCCGGAGGTGTGCATGTAGGAGACGACGTCGAAAGGATCCGCCTGCCCGCCCGGCAGCCCGTCCGGCGCCGCCGTGGCCGTGCGCGCGCGGTTGATCTCGTCCGGGCGCAGGACCCGGACCGGGGCGAGCGGTTCGAGCATGCGCTCGATCAACTCGTCCGGGTAGGTCGGGTTGACGAGCGCGACCGGCAGCCCGGCGAGCACGCACGCCAACCACGTCACGACGTAGTCGGTCGAGGTCGGCGCGACGAGCGCGACCCGATCACCGGGCGTGAGGCCCGAGGCGAGCAGTTCCCGCGCCCGGGCGGCGGCGAACCCGAGTGCCCCGGCGAGCTCGATCTGGTCGTCCACGGTGCCGAGCCGCAGGTCGGGCCGCGCGGCGGAGACCGCCGTCGCGAGGTTCACGCCAGCCCCTCGTGGTCGGCGCTGTTGAGGACGCGGCGGGCGATGAAGTTGCGCATGATCTCGTTCGAGCCGCCGGCGACCTTGAGCACCTTGATGTCGTTCACGATGTCGGTGTACGGGGTGTCGAAGTACAGACCGTGCCCGCCGACCAGGCTGTAGGCGGCATCCGAGGCCTGCTCCGCCGCGGCGATCGCCAGCTTCTTCGCGGTCGTCGTGCGCAGCGCGATGTCCTCGCCGCGGCCGTGCGCGACCGCTGCGTCGTCGCGCGCCAGCGACGCGGCCTGCAACGCCGTCCAGGCGTCGGCGACGGTCCACTGGATGCCCTGGAAGTCGGTGACGACGTTGTCACCGACCTGGCGCGTGCCGGCGTAGTCGAGCGCGAGCGCCAGCGACCGGCGCCCGAGCCCGATGAGTTCCGACGCGTTGCCGAGCCGGCTCACGTTGAAGGTCGACAGGAAGGTGGCCAGCCCCTCGCCGGGTGGTCCCAGCCGCGCGGTGTCGGGCACCCGGACCCGGTCGAACTCGACGTCGGCGGTGCGGATCAGGCGCAGCCCGATGGCGCGCGTGACGTGCGTGCGGATGCCCGGCAGCGTCATGTCGACGAGGAAGCAGGTCAGCCCCTCGTCGGCGATCGCGTAGAACAGGGTGACGTCGCAGTCGGCGCCGAGGTTGATGTGCGTCTTGCTGCCGGTCAGCACCCAGTCGCCGCTGTCGCGGACCGCGGTCGACTTCATCGCCTTGAACGACGAGCCGGCGTTCATCTCGCTGATGCACTCGCTGAAGACGATCTCGCCCGTCGCGATGCCGCGCAGCCACTGCTGCTTCTGTTCGTCGGTACCCCAGTCGAGCAGCCACCGCTGACCCTGCGCGGCGATCTGCCCCGACACGAGCCCGTGCCGCCCGACCTCCTCGGAGATCACGGCGTACTCGCTCACCCCGCCGCCGAGCCCGCCCCACTCGGCCGGGACGAGCGGACCGAGGTAGCCGAGCCGCCCGAGCTCGCGGTAGAGGTCGCGCGGGAAGCGGTTCGCCCGGTTGGCGATGTCGAGTTCGCCGCGGTGCGTCTCGCCGAAGGCGGCGAGGTCCTTCCGGGTGGCGGCGATCCAGTCGCGCAGCGCCGGGTCGGCCGACAGCGCCGGGTACATCAGAACACCAGCTCGACGGGGCGGGTGGCCCGGGCTTCGGTGAAGCGTTCGAGCCGGAGGGCGCTCGCGTCGACGCTGGTGATGGCGCCGGTGGTGATCTGCTCGGCCACGAGCCGTCCGATCTCGGGCGCCTGCATCATGCCGTGCCCGGAGAAGCCGCACGCATTGATCCACGTCGGCGCCGCGGGCGCGGGTCCGACGATGCCGTGGTGGTCGGGGGTGTTCTCGTAGGTGCCGGCCCAGCAGCCGGCGCGGTCGAGCGGGACGTCGACCAGCCAGGGGAAGCGCCGCGTGCCGGCCTCGAGCAGCGCCTCCATCCAGGACCAGTCGACGTGGACGTTGTAGCCGTCGACCTCGTCGGGTCGGGCCCCGCCGAACAACAACCGCGACCCGTCGCTGCGGAGGTACACGCCGGAGGTGAAGTCCACGGTCATGGGGACGGCCCGGTCGAGGGCACCCGGAGCCGACGAGTAGACGTTGCGCCGGGAGTGGACGACCGGCACGTCCAGACCGGCCAGCCGCGCGACCTCGCCGGACCAGCCACCGGCCGCGTTGACGAGGTACTGCGTGCGGATCGTGCGGTCGCCGGCCCGGACGCTCCAGCCGCCGTCGGCGTGCGGATCGATCTCGCGGACCGGGCTGCGGTAGCACACCTGCGCGCCGCGGGCCCGCGCCAGCTCGACGTAGGCGCTGCTGGCCAGGTGCGGGTCGACGACACCGTCGGCCGGTCCCCAGGTGGTGCCGCCCAGGCCGGCCGTCTCGAACGGCGTCCGCTCCTGGGCGGCGGCGAACGGGAGCACCTCGACCGGCACGCCGTGCGCGCGCTGCAGTTCGACCGCCTCCAACTGGGCCGCCCAGGCGGGCTCGGAGACGAGCAGCAGGTAGCCCGACGGGCGGTAGCCGACGTCGATCCCGTGCACCGCGGGGAAGTCGCGGTAGGCCCGGATGCTGCGCCACGACAGCTCGACGTTGAGCTCGTCGGCCCACTGCCCCCGGATCGACGCGAACGACCGTCCGGTGCTGCCCTCGGCCGGGCCGTCCAGGGCCTCGACGAGAGTGACCCGGTGACCGGCCGACGCCAGCTGGAACGCGCTGCTGGCGCCGATCGCGCCGGCCCCGACGACGACCACGTCGGCGACTGATTCGCTCATGGGCCACCCTCGCTCCGCGCGGCGCCGCCGGTCGGGGCCGCGAATGGCTCGACGCTAGGCGTCGCAGCCGTGACCCCGCATCGGCGGGAAAGCGGAAGTCGAGACCAACCTTTCCGACAACTGTCGAAGAACGACTCGATCAGTCGACGCTGCGGTACGCGGCGAGTTGCAGGGCGAGGTGCAGGTCGTCGCGCCCCTCGGCGAGGCGCAGGTTGACGCCGGTGAGCGCCTCTATCCGCTCGAGCCGGTAGTAGAGCGTGGTGCGGTGGATGTGCAGGGCCTCGGCGCTGCGGGTGACATCGCCGCCGTTGTCGAGTACGCAGCGGGCCGTGTCGAGCAGGTCGGACCGCTTCTGCGCCAGCAGGACGTCGACGCCGCGATGGATCCGACCGGGGGTCAGCTCGGCCGGCGCGGCGACGATCAGGTGCCAACCCCCGAGCGCGTCCCAGGTCGGCGCGGTCAGCATCGCGCCGGCGGCGACCGCGCGACGGACGGCGGTGGCCCGCCCGATCGCGACGGCGAGGTCGGCCAGCGGCACCGGGCGACCGCTGGTGAACGCTGCCGCCGCAGGGGGATCGGCGTGGATGCTCACGCCGTCGAACGCCCACCCCGTCGACGAGGGCGGGGCGTTGACGGCGACCAGGCAGCCGGGGGGCAGCCGCTCCGACCGGATCAGTTCGGCGGCCGCCTCCTCGTCGTGGGCGGCGGCGAGCCGGGTGAGCGCGTCCCGGCGGCGCTCCTCACGGTCGCGCATCACCGGCAGTTCGGCCGCCATCACCTCGCCGGCCGATCGGGCGCACGCCACGAGCGGCGCGAGATCGTCCTCGCCGATCTTGCCGTCGGGGTCGACGACCCACAGGTAGCCGAGCAGCTGCCGCCCGTGGCGGATCGGCACGCACCAGCGTTCGGCCATGTCGAGCTCGGGCGCGGCCGGCGTGCGCACCGGGCCGGGCGCGTCGGGGAGGCCGAGCCGGGTGACGACGGCGGCCGCGGCCGGCGGCGGTTGGCGCTGCATGATGTTCTGCATCCGGACGGTGTCGACCTGCCCCTGGACGCTCCACCACAGCGGCCGGTGCGCGCTGTCCTCGACCAGCACCGGGCATCCGACGGTGGTGGCCAGCTCCTCCACCTCGCGCTGGATGTCGGGCACGTCCGCCTCCTCGCCCCGGCCCCGGTGCCGAGTCCGACAATCGTAGGAAAGCACGCCGCGAGTTTCCGCGCTGCGGCTGATGCCACGCCGAGGGCACCGGCCTAGCGTCGAGCGGCAGACACGTCGCTCGCAACCTGGACAGGATGCCGCCATGACCGCACCCGCCGCCCGCACCCCGCTCTTCCCGGTCGGACCCACCACGCCACTGTCGTTCGCGCCCGGCTCGCCGGAACGGGCCGCGACGGCGGCGGCGCTCGCCGACCTCCGCGGCACCGAATGGGAGGTCGCCAACGTCATCGACGGTGTCGAGGTGCGCACCGGGCGCACCGCGCCGATCGTCACGCCGCACGCGCACAAGGTGCAGCTCGGCGTCACGCACTGGGCCGGCGCGGCCGAGACGCAGCAGGCGATCGACGCCTCGCTCGCCACCGCCCGCTGGTGGGGGCGCCTGCCGTGGGAGGACCGCGTCGCGCCGTTCCTGCGCGCCGCCGACATGCTGGAGCACGGGCCGTGGCGGGCGAAGCTCAACGCCGCCACCATGCTCGAACTGTCCAAGACGACGTATCAGGCCGACATCGACGCCGCCTGCGAGACGCTCGACTTCATCCGGGCCAACGTCAAGAACATGCTCGACATGTACGCCGTGCAGCCGACGTCGCGGCCGGGGGAGTGGAACTCGGCCGAGTACCGGCCGCTCGAGGGCTTCGTCCTCGCGGTCACGCCGTTCAACTTCACCTGCATGAACAACCTCGCGTTCGGGCCGGCCGTCCTCGGTAACACGGTGGTGTGGAAGCCGGCCGAGAGCGCGTCGCTCGTCGCGCACCTGTCGCTGCAGTTGCTGCGCGAGGCCGGCCTGCCCGACGGCGTGATCAACCTCGTGTACGGCGACGGTGCCGAGGTCGGCGACGTGGCGCTCAATCACCGCGACCTCGCCGCGGTGCACTTCACCGGGTCGACCGGCACCTTCCAGCACATCTGGCGCACGGTCGGCGCGAACGTCGGCAAGTACCGCAACTACCCGCGCGTGGTCGGCGAGACCGGCGGCAAGGACTTCATCGTCGCTCACCCGTCGGCCGACGTGGATTCGCTGGCCACGGCCTGCGTCCGCGGTGCCTACGAGTACCAGGGGCAGAAGTGCTCGGCCGCCTCGCGCTTGTACGCGCCGCGCAGCCTGTGGCCGGCGCTGCGCGAGCGGCTGGTCGAGCTCACCGAGTCCATCGTCGTCGGCGACCCCACCGAGACCGAGACCTACGTCGGTGCGGTCATCAACGCCAAGCAGCACGCCAAGCACACCGAGGCGCTGGCCCGGGCCCGGGCCGAGGGTCGCGTCGTGGTCGGGGGCACCACCGACGACTCGGTCGGCTGGTTCGTCGACCCCACCGTGCTCGAGGTCGACGACCCGCGCTCGCCGTTCATCACCGAGGAGCTCTTCGCCCCCGTTCTGACCACCTACGTCTACGACGACGCCGACTGGGCCGACACGCTGCGGCTCGTCGACGAGTCGACCCCGTACGGGCTCACCGGCGCCCTGTTCGCCGACGACGAGGCGGCGGTGCGCGAGGCGAACGACGAGCTGCGCTACGCCGCCGGGAACTTCTACGTCAACGACAAGCCGACCGGCTCGGTCGTCGGCGCCCAACCGTTCGGCGGCGCCCGGGCTTCAGGCACCAACGACAAGGCCGGCACGGTCTGGAACCTCATCCGCTTCGCCAGCCCGCGCTCGACCAAGCGCAACCACCTGCGGGTGACCGACTACCGCTACCCGCACCTCGAGGCTTGACGCGGGTGACCCGGTTCAAGATCGGGTGATCCTGGGGAGCCTCTCGGCGACGAGAGGAGCTGCCATGCCCGACATCCAGTCCGACAGGTCGCTGCCCACCGGAGAGCAGGACGACGGTCTCGACGTACCCGTCGACGATCCTGACCCCGACGCGGCCGCCAAGGCCGACGAGGACGACGACGGCAGTCACTCGCGACTCGCCGAGGACGATCCCAACCGCGCCTGGTAGACCGGCCGGCCCGGATCGACCCGTCGTTCGCTGAGTCGGACGACTCTGGCGTCCCGGTCGGCTGCCGGGCGAGCATGAACCGGTGTTCGTGCGTGACGAGATCGTGGTGCCCGAGGCGGCCGGTTGGGTGCTGGCCCGGCTCGAGCAGTACCTGCGGTCGGAGAGCGCGGCGGGCCGTGCGAGTGACACGGCCCAGGATCAGGATGCGCTCCTCCTCCGCGCCGGCGTCTCCGTCGCCACCAAGCAGGTCGTGATCCGGGCCCTGCCGACGGCGGTGACGGCGGCAGGGGCGGAGATCGCGCTGAGCTGGTCGGCGACCGGCCCGATGCACGACCTCTACCCGAGTCTGGAGGCCACGATCAGCGTGGAGGCCGTCGATGCGGGGTCGACCCGCGTCCGCATGATCGGCAGTTACCTGCCCCCGATGGGCAACGTCGGGGTCGTCATCGATCGCGTGATCGGCCGGCGGTTCGCCGCCGCGACGGTGCGTTCGTTCCTCGACCGCGTCGAACACCGCGTTCTCGACCGGGCCGCGCCCGCCTCGCCCGAACGCGCCGCGAGCGTCTGGCCCAGGGTGGCGGCGCGGTTCCACGAGTCGTGAACGGCGTGCCTTCAGCCGCGCGGCTCGATGTCGAACACGGTTCGCAGCCCGACGAGCTCGAACAGTCGCAGGATCTCCGGCGACAGGTCGCGCAACACCAGGTCGGTTCGGTTGCTCTCGGCGAGTTCACGAACGCGCACCAGGGCGCCGAGACCGGTCGAGTCGAGGAAGGACACCGACGTCATGTCCACGACGACCCGCACCGCGTCCGGCTCGAGGACGGCCGCCGCCGCTGCCTTCTCGACGACCGGCGCGGTGAGCATGTCGACCTCGCCGCCGACGGCCACGACGATCGTGTCGCCGGTACGGCTCTGGGTCACGCTGAATTCGAGAGCCATGGGGCTTGGTCGCAATCGTCGACGAAGCGGTTCATCGTGTCCCGGGAGCTGCTTCGACGCTCTCGTCCGCTGGGGTTGAGGGCGGGACGCGGTGACAGTGACACTAGCCCAGGCGCCGGAGCCGGGGCTGCCGGCGTCAGGCGGTCGGCTCCACGTCCGCCGATGCGGGCGCATCGAGCAGGATCGTGAACAGCGTGTCCACGCCGGTGAGCGTCAGCAGCCGGAGCAGGCCGACGCGGGGGCCGCACAACACCAGCGGCAGGCCCCGGTCGACGGCGTGCGAGTGAATGGTGATCAGCGCGCCGAGTCCGGTGGAATCGCAGAAGCCGAGCTGGGACAGATCGAGGTCTATCGCGGTGACGCCGGGGTCGTGCATACCCTCCAGCGCCGCCGTGACGACGGCCGCGTCGTTGAGGTAGTCGAGATCCCCTGAGACCTCGAACCTCAGCCGGTCACCGTGTCTGGTCGTCTTCACGTTGATGCTGCTCATGATCGGACCCCACCTGCTGTCGCGCCTGGTCACGCAGCGGTGCCGCGTGGTCTCCAGGTCGTCCCCGAGTGCGACCTCGATGCTGGCCCGTGGCTGGGGCGAGACGACTGTGTACGAAGTGTCGCACTTCGGGGTGCGTGATGGATACCGGGTGTCTCCGAGCGAGAGCTGACGCGCGGTCGACCGGCGACCGATCTGTGCGCCGGACCGTTTCGAGCTCGCCGACGACGGGTACGGCATCGGGAGAGGGTACGGGTGTCGGTGAAGGGAGCGCGTCGTGAAGATCGGCCCGAGCTTCGGCTTGATGGTTTTCGGCGCGATCCTGACCTTTGCCGTGACGGCATCCCACCTGGCCGGCGTCAACCTCCGCGTGGCCGGCGTCATCCTGATGTTCGCCGGGGCCGTCGCGGTCGCGTACAACATCAAGGTCTCTCGCACGCGCCGGCGGACCGACATCATCTCCGAGCCGGGTCACACGACCTACCTCGAACCGTCCGACGCGGAAGAGGCTCCGCGACCGATGGCCTGATCGCGCGATCCGTCGGCTGTGAAATCGCGAAGCGGAGATCGGGCGCGATGGTCTCGCCGGCCCGAACACACTGGTTCACTTCCCCCATGAAGGCGCGAGGCAGATCGGGAGGCGAGCAGCGATCGAGCGGTGCTGCCGCCGTTGCCGGGTGGACCAGTTCCCGGGTGCGAGTCGGGGTCATGGTGGTCGCGGGCGCGATCGTCGCCGCTCTGGTCGGAGCGTTCGGCTCGTGGCCGAACGCTCCGGTGGCGGGCTGGGACACGTCGGCGGCGATCTTCATCATCTGGGTGTGGGCGGCCACCATCGGACCCATGTCGTCGACGCAGACGGCCGCGCACGCCACTCGTGAGGACCCGGGCAACGCCGCGACGGATCTGTTTGTGCTCATCGCGTCCGTGGCCAGCCTGGCCGCGGTGGGCGTCGTCCTGATCCAGGCGACGTCGGCGAAGGGCGCGACCCAGGACCTGCTGGCCGGCTTCGGGCTCGGCAGCGTCGCGCTCTCCTGGTTCGCGGTGCACACCCTGTTCACGCTGCGCTACGCCCGCCTCTACTACACCGGCACCGACGGCGGCGTGAACTTCAACCAGAAGACGCCGCCCCGTTACCTGGACTTCGCCTACCTCGCCTTCACCCTCGGCATGACCTTCCAGGTCTCGGACACCGACCTCGAGACGCCCTCGATCCGGGCCACCGCGCTGCGGCATGCCCTGCTCTCCTACCTCTTCGGTGCAGTCATCCTGGCCACCACCATCAATCTCGTCGCCGGCCTCGGCACCAGCGGCGGTGGTGGCGGCGGCTGAGCGGGCCGCGAGGAGGCGCACGCGAGCGGCCGCGCGCGCAATGCTCAGTCGCCGTTCGTTGCGCGGGTTCGGCTCGCGCCGCCGGTCGCGTCGCGGGTGCCGGCGGGGCCGTACCAGTCGAGGCACAGGGCGGTGGCGTCGTCGTCGAGCCGGCCGCCGGTGACCTGGCGTACGGTGCGACCCAGCTCCTGGACGACCTGGCGGGGGTGGCGATCCAGGCTGCGCCGCAGGAAGTCCGCGACGTCGAGGCGCCCGTCAAGGCGTTCGAGGTAACCATCGGTCACCATCAGCAGCCGGTCCCCGGGCCGGAGCACCAGGGTGTCGACGAGGTAGTCGGCCTCGGCCAGACCCAGCGGCAGTTGGGTGCTGAGATCGACGGTGGTCACGACGCCGTCGCGCACGAGGAACGGGAACGGATGACCAGCGTCGACGACCTCGACCGTGCCGTCGGCGAGCCTGACCCGCATGACCAGTCCGGTGACGAACTGGCCCCGCTCGGCGTGCTCGATGAGCACCTCGTTGGCGGCGTCGGCCTGCTCGGCGGGAGAGGACAACGCCCGTCGCCGGTTGCGCAGCGAGGCGATCGTCAACGTCGCCAGCATCGCGGCGACCGTGTCGTGACCCACCGCGTCGGTGATCGAGAGGTACAGGTATTCGCGGTCGAGGCTGTAGTCGAAGGTGTCTCCGCCGACGTCGTGTGAGGGTTCGAGCCACCCCGCCAGGGTCAACGGACCGGCCTCGACGGTGTAGGCCGACGGCAACAGGCGACGTTGGATCTCGGCCGAGACCGAGAACGGGATGTCGCGTTGGGACCACTCGAAGAGATCGGTGTGACGCCGCGCGGCGATGAGCGCATACGCCCAGGCGTGGGTCGCGAGGGCGAGGTCGTCCAGGACACCGTCCGTGGGCTCTTCGTCGAAGGACACCTCGAGGATGCCGATGGCGTCCCCGCGCTCGGTGATGGGCACCAGGGCCATCCACGCGTCGGCGTCGGCCACCAGCTCGCGGACCTGGGTGAGCAGGACGCGCTCATGCACCGTGCCCGCCAGCGATACCGACTCGGCCCGCTCGTTGTGACCGGCCCGCACCTGACCGCGGCGGGTGACATGCGACATCCGCACCAACGCGTCGCCGGAGAGGTTCGCGATCAGCACGGCAACGTGCCCGGCCCCGACCTCTTGCGCCAGCGCCTCGCTGAGCGCATCGATCGCGTCAACCGGAGAGGCTTCCTCCACCGCTGCCAGCAGCGACCGAAGATCCACGCCTGCGACACCTCATCCCGACACGCCCGATTTCAGTCGATCAGCACGTTACCGCGCGCCTCGCGCCGCCGGACTGAGAGCGCGGCAACCGTTGGACGGGCCGGAGGCGCCGCGGGCGCCAAGTTCGGCCATGACGGCCAGATCGACGAGGGGGTCGACCGGCCTCGGCAACACATCAGCGACGGCGACAGCCAGCGTCCGACGATCAGGGCCGGCCGAGCTAGGTCCGGCAGTTCGGACCGGGTACCGACTGTTGGCGAACGATCAAGGGCTCCAGCGTCGTGACGCTGGAGCCCTTGATCTGCGGTACTTCCTTTGTAGCGGGGGCAGGATTTGAACCTGCGACCTCTGGGTTATGAGCCCAGCGAGCTACCGAGCTGCTCCACCCCGCGTCGGTAAGACCAACAGTACCTGGCCGGGTCACGTGGTTCCAAACCCACCCCCTGCCGAGGGGTCGGGTCAGGCCGAACGCGTGTAGCGGTAGATGGTCGCGAGGTCGTTGCAGCCGGAGTTCACGAGCACCTGCACGGTCGATCCGTGGACGTCGATGCCCTCGGTCTCCGGCGTCCCGGTGCAGGTCGGATCGACCGGGACGGTGGCGAGGAGCGAGACGCGGGCGGAGAGCGCGCGACCGTCGAGCGGTCGGGCGAGCTCGACGCGCAGGATCTGGCGGGCGGCGGGGAACAGGTCGGTGTACGGATCGTTCGTCGAGCACAGCAGCGCGGTGGGTGACTCGAAGGCGCAGCCCTGCACGTTGCGCACGCGCCGGTCGAGGGTGATGACGGCGGCCAGCGGCAGCGTGCGGGGTGACCCGCGGGAGGGCATGGGGAAGACGAGCAGGCGGGTCATCGTGCCCCACCCGCCGCCGACGAAGTAGGCGGAACCGGGGGCGATCGCGGCGAACGAGTTGTGGAAGGTCTCGCCCGGCGTGAGCCCGTGCGTGTACAGGGTGCGGTGGCCGTCAGGGGCGGTGAGCGCGAACAGCGTGACGTGCGAGCCGGCTCTGCCCTGGTAGGCGTCCAGCACGTAACCGTCGCGCGAGTCCGGATCGCCGATGTGGGTCCAACCGGCCCGCAGCAGCGAGCGCGGGATGCTCCCGGCGCCGCGGGTCAGCAGGGTGGTGACGCCGTTGCGCGTCACCGTCGCGAGCCCCTGGTCGGCGTGCACGTCGGGAACGACGGTCGAGGCGACGAGCGTGAGGTCCTCGCTCGTCACGACCCGGCCCGGAGCCAGGGCGGCGGCCGACGGCGCGGCCACGGCGAGCAGGACGAGGGCGACGGTGACGAGTGACGCCGGAGCGCGGAAGGGGGGCCGCATCGTCACACCGTCCCGTCACCCTCGGTCCTGTGCGCACGACGATCCGCGCCGCTCCTCTCGAACTCGTCTCAACCCCCTGTCGGCGGCCTGTGCATCTCGCGGGTCAGCCCCAGACCTCGCCGGCCACCTCGACGATCAGCGCCAGCTTGGCGATCTGCTCGTCACGGGTCAGGTCGTTGCCCTCGACGGTCGAGGAGAATCCGCACTGCGGCGACAGGCAGAGCTGCTCGAGCGGCACGTACTTGGCGGCCTCGTCGATGCGCCGCTTGAGATCGTCCTTCGACTCGAGCTTCGGCGACTTGGTCGTGACGAGACCGAGCACCACGAACTTGCCCGGCGGGACGAAGCGCAGCGGCTCGAACGTCCCGGAGCGGGCGTCGTCGAACTCGAGGAAGAAGCCGTCGACGGCGAGCTGACCGAACAGCGCCTCGGCGACGAAGTCGTAGCCGCCCTCGGCCGCCCAAGCCGAGCGGAAGTTGCCGCGGCACATGTGAGTGGTCACGGTCAGGTCGTCCGGACGCCCGTCGAGCGCGGCGTTGATCTGGCGGATGTAGCGCTCGTGCTGGTGCTCGGCATCGCGGCCCTGCTCGCTCAGCTGGGCCCGCTGGGTCGGGTCGTTGAGGTAGGCGAGGCTGGTGTCGTCCAGCTGCAGGTAGGTGCAGCCGAGAGCACTGATCTCGCGGACCTCTTCGGCGTAGGCCGCCGAGAGATCGGTCCAGAACTCGTCCTCGTCGGGGTAGACGTCCGGATCGAGCGCGGCCGCGCCGCCGCGGTAGTGCACCATGCTCGGCGACGGGATGGTGAGCTTCGGCGTGCCGGTCGTGACGCAGCCCTTCAGGAAGGTGAAGGCGTCGCCGAAGATCGGGCCGTCGATGCCGAGATTGCCGTCGACCTTGAGCGCGGCCGACGTGAACTCCAGATCGCCGGCCGCGTTGTGCATGCGCACCTTGAGCATCTCGTCGGTGCGGGAGACGCCGCGCAGCGAGTAGATGAAGTCCATGTGCCAGGACGTGCGGCGGAACTCGCCGTCGGTCGCGGTCTGCAGGCCGATGTCCTCCTGCATGCGCACGACGTCGCGGATCGCGTCGTCCTCCGCCGCGCGCAGCCCGGCATCGTCGAGCGCGCCGTCCTTGTGCGCGGCACGGGCGTCGAGCAGGGTCTGCGGTCGCAGCAGGCTGCCGACGTGGTCGGCCCGGAACGGGGGAGCGGTGCGTGGGGTCATGACGATCGGTCCTCTCCTCGGTCGAGTGCGTCGCGCGCGATCGCGACGGCGCGGTTGGCCCGCGGCATGCCGGCGTAGATCGCCAGGTGCTGGATGACCTCGACGACCTCGGCCGGCGTGAGCCCGTTGCGGACGGCGCCACGGACGTGGGCGGTCAGCTCGTGCTCCGCCCCGAGGGTGACGAGGGCGGCGAGGGTGGCGATCGAGCGCTCGCGCCGCGACAGGTCCGGCCGCGTCCAGACCTCGCCCCACGCATAACGCGTGAGGAAGTCCTGGAAGCCCGCCGTCAACGGGGTGGTCGCCGACAGCGCGGCGTCGACGTACTCGTCGCCCAGCACCTCGCGGCGGACGGCGTACCCGGCCGCGGTCGTCCCGCCGCCACGGAAGTGGTCGATCAGCAGCGCGGCGACCCGCGCCGGCTGCTCGTAGGTGGCGATGTGCGACGCGCCGTCGACGATCTCGAGCCGCGCGCCCGGGATGCGGTCGGCGATCAGCTTCAGGTGCGGCAGCGGCGTGGCCGGATCGTGCTCGGCCGAGATGACCAGCGTGGGCGCGGCAACGCGGGCGAGGTCGCTGCGCTGGTCCATGCCGCCGATCGCGTCGCAGCACTGCGCGTAGCTCTCGGCGTCGACCGCGGTGAACATGGCGCGGATCGCGCGGAACGCGACCGGATCGCGCTCGGCGAACCCCGGGGTGACCCAGCGGGCGATGACTGCGTCGGCGATCGCCTCGGTGCCCTTCTCCCGCACCGCGGCGGACCGGTCGGCCCACAGCTGCAGCGGCTCGAGGTGGGCCGAGGTGCAGAGCACGGCCAGCCGCGAGATCCGCTCGGGGGCGTGGACGGCGAGCCACATGCCGATCATGCCGCCGAGCGACAGGCCGGCCAGGGCCACCCGGTCCAGACCGATCCCGTCCAGCGTGGCGAGCACGTCCCCGGCCAGATCGTCGATGGCGCAGGGGCTCCCGGGTGGTGACGGTGGCGAATCGCCGTGGCCGCGGGTGTCGATGCGGATGACCCGGAACCGCTCGCTCAAGGGGGCGATGCACGGCGTCCACATGGCGGTCGACGAGCCGACCGAGTTCAACAGCACGAGCGGCGGAGCGTCGGCCGACCCGTCGGATCGCCACGACAGTGCGGGCATCAGCGTCTCCTGTCCAGATAGCGGTCGACGAGGTCGCCGGCGTGCCCGACCTCGGGTTCGTCGGCGCCGAGGTTGCGCGCCATCGCCGCCGGGTCGACCTCGAGCCCGGCCAGCGACGCGCGCAGGCGTGACGCCGCGCCACCGACGCAGCGCAGCAACGCGGTCAGGGGCTGCCACTCGGCGTGCCAGCCGCCGGCCCCGCGCTGCAGTTCCTGGGCGCCGCTCGCGAGCAGGGTGGCGACGAGGCCGGGGGCCTGCGCCGCGGCGGCGCGGGCGGTGATCGCGGCGATCGGGTTGCGCTTGTGCGCCATGGCCGACGACCCGCCCGGGCTGCTCTCGCGCAGCTCGCCGAGCTCGGTCTGGGCGAGCAGCACGATGTCGGTGGCCGGCTTGCCGAGGGCGACCGAGGCCGTGCCGAGCGCGCCGGCCAGCTCGGCGACGACCGAGCGCTCGGCGTGCCACACGCCGGCCGGCTCGCGCAGGTCGAGCTCGTCGGCCAGGGCCGCGACGATGTCGAAGCCGTGTGGGTGGACCGCGGCCAGCGTGCCGGCGGCACCGCCGTACTGGATCGGCAACTCGCTGCGGACGGCGTCGAGCCGGGCCCGGGCGTGGTCGAGCCCGGCGCCCCACCCGGCCGCGAGCGCGCCGAAGGTCGTGGGCACCGCGTGCTGCAGGAGGGTGCGGCCGGTCATCGCGGTGTCGCGGTGCGCCCGGGCCAGGGCGGCGGCGTGGTCGGCCGCGTCGCCGAGGTCGGCGCCGATGACACCGAGCGCCCGCGAGGTGATCAGCATCGCGGCGGTGTCGAGGATGTCCTGGCTGGTGGCGCCGAGGTGCACCGCGTCGGCAGCCTCCTCGCCGGCCCGCTCGCCGACCGCGGCCCGGAGTTCGCGCACCAGCGGTATCACCGGGTTGCCGTCGGCCTGGGCGGCGCGACCGAGCTCGGCCGGATCGCGGCGGGCCAACGCGTCGGCCGCGGCGCCGATCTCGAGCGCGGTGCCGAGGTCGACGAGCCCGGCGCGGGCGCAGGCGCGGGCCAGGGCCGTCTCGACCTCGCACAGCGCGGCCAGCCAGGCCCGGTCGTCGACCGCGGCGTCGACCGCCGTCATCCCGAAGACGGGATCGAAGAGAACGCTCATCGGCCGACCCTCGCTGCGCTCGGTGCGGCCGCCGAAGGACTTCTACGCCGCCCATGACTCGCTCCGCAGGCGGCGCTCATAGCCAATACGTGTCGTGCTCGACGAAGAACGCGTCCCGCTCCTCGGGCGTCTTCCGTGCCAGGTCGGGCAGCCCCTCGAAGTACGCCTCGCGAGGTGCGCCGGGCGAGAAGTGCAGGAGCATCGACGCCGGCTCGCCCGACTCGTTGCGGAAGCCGTGCAGGCCGCCCTCGGGCACGTGCACCCAGTCGCCCACCGAGCAGTCGATCCAGCGGGTGCCGTCGTAGATCCGCACCGTACCGGTGAGTATGTAGAACGACTCCGAGATCGAGCGGTGGAAGTGCGGATCGGGTCCGGACGGCTCCGGCCCCATCTCCCAGCGGTACAGGCCGAACTGGCCGTTGGTCGAGGCGCCGGTGGCGAGGTAGTGGCAGGAGCCACCCGACGCGTAGCGCAGTTCGGGGGCGACGTCGGCCGGCCGGTAGACGGCGCTGACCTCGCCGGCCGAGCCGGTGTGCCGCGCGGGGGGATAGCTCATGGGGATCATCCTGCCCGTCCGAGCGCGGATTGCATCGACACTTGGCATCTGCGGAGGAACCGGATTCCAGCGCCCGCAGGCGCGGCTGATGTGGTTAGTATTCACCGCATGCCCGCCTATCGCATGCGTGAGGCCGCCGAGCTGCTCGGGGTCAGCGACGACTCCCTGCGCCGCTGGGCCGACAGCGGACGGGTCGAGTCGACCACGGACGCCACCGGGCGCCGCGTCATCGACGGCGCCGAGCTCGCCCGCTTCGCGATCGAGAACGCCGGACCGGTTCCCGAAGCCGGCCCGATGACCCGCGAGTCGGCCCGGAACCGTTTCGTCGGACTCGTGACCCGGGTCGTGCGCGACACCGTGATGGCCCAGGTCGAGATGCAGTGCGGCCCCTATCGGGTGGTGTCGCTGATGAGCCGTGAAGCCGCCGACGAGCTCGGGCTCGAGCCGGGCGTCACCGCGGTCGCGTCGGTGAAGTCCACCAACGTCGTCGTCGAGGTCTCGGAGGCCCGCTAGATGAAGCGTCCCGTCGCGCTGTCCGCCGTCGTCGCCCTGCTCGTCGCCGGCTGCTCGTCGAGCGCGTCATCTCCGGGCGTGAACTCGTCGGGCCCGCCTTCGTCGGGCGCGCTCTACGGCTCGATCACCGTGCTCGCGGCGGCATCGCTGACCGACGCGTTCACCACGCTCAAGAACGACTTCCTCAAGGCTCACCCCGGCGTCCGCGTGAGCGTCACCTTCGGCGCGAGTTCGGACCTCGCCACGCAGATCAACGACGGGGCGCCGGCCGACGTCTTCGCGTCGGCCTCGGAGAAGAACATGAAGACCGTGTCGAGTGCGTCGAGCGCGCAGGACTTCGTGTCGAACACCCTCGAGATCGCAACCCCGCCCGACAACCCGGGCAGGATCGCGTCCGTGGCCGACCTCGCGAAGCCGGACGTGAAGGTCGCCGTCTGCGCGGCGGCGGTGCCGTGCGGCGTCGTCGCCCAGAAGGTGTTCACCAGAGCGAAGATCACGGTCACACCGGTGGCCAGCCTGGCCGACGTGAAGTCGACGCTCGCGGCCGTCGAATCGGGTGAGGTGGACGCCGGACTGGTGTACGTGACCGACGTGCGCTCGGCCGGGGCCAAGGTCAAGGGCGTCCCCATCCCGGCCGCCGTCAACGCCAGCACCAAGTACCCCATCGCGGCGCTGAGCGGCAGCAAGAACGCCGCGCTCGCGAAGGCGTTCGTCGACTACGTGCTGTCCGTCGCCGGCCGGAATGTTCTCACGGCCGACGGCTTCAGCGCGCCGTGAGCCGCGCCCGGGCCCGCACCTCCCCGGGCCTGGGGACCCCTCTGCTCGTCGTCCCGCCCGCGCTGCTCGGGGTGCTGTTCCTGGCGCTGCCGACGGTCGCGCTGCTGCTGCGGACCCCGTGGCCCGACCTCGGCCGCATCTACCGCGATCAGCAGGTGTGGACCGCGCTGCGACTGTCGATCGAGTCGTCGCTCGAGGCGCTGGTGGCGTCGCTGGTGTTCGGGGTGCCGCTGGCCTGGGTGCTGGCGCGGGTGCGGGCGCGCGGCATGGCCTTCGTGCGCGCGATCGTGACGATCCCGCTGGTGCTGCCGCCGGTGATCGGCGGTGTCGCGCTGTTCAGCTCGTTCGGTCGTCGGGGCGTGCTCGGCGACGCCATCCGCGCGGTGACCGGGCATGACCTGCCGTTCACCTACCCCTCCATCGTGGTCGCACAGACGTTCGTCGCCATGCCCTTCCTGGTGATCACGGTCGAGGGCGCGTTCCGCATCGCCGATCGCGGCGTGGAGGAGGCGGCGGCGACGCTCGGGGCCTCGCGGTGGCGCATCTTCTCGCGGGTCACGTTGCCGCTCGTGCTCCCGGCGATCGCGGCCGGGTCGGTGCTGTGCTGGGCCCGAGCCCTGGGCGAGTTCGGCGCCACCCTGCTCATCGGCGGCAACGAGCCGGCCGTCACCCGCACGCTGCCGACGCTGGTGCTCACCGTGTTCCAGACCGATCCGGCCGCCGCGCCGGCGCTGAGCCTGCCGCTCATCGCAGTGGCGCTCATCGTGCTCGGCGCCTTGCGGGACAAGTGGCTGCGACCGATGGCCTCTTCGTGAGTCTCGTCGTCGACGGGCGGGTGCGCCGGGGCGAGTTCGAGCTCGACGCGGCGATCACGGCCGCGCCCCGTGAGGTGCTGGCCGTGCTGGGCCCGAACGGCGCCGGCAAGTCGACGCTGCTGCGCATCGTGGCCGGACTGCTTGCCCTCGATTCCGGCACGGTGCGCCTGGGCGACCGCGTGCTCGACGACCGCGCCGACGACGTGTTCGTCGAGCCGCAGCAGCGCGCCCTCGGAGTGGTGTTCCAGGACCACCGCCTGTTCCCGCACCTGCGCGTGCTCGACAACGTGGCGTTCGGGCCGCGCTCGCGCGGGGTACCGCGAGCGGCCGCTCGGGCCGGGGCGCGCACCTGGCTGGACCGGCTGGGCGTGGGGGAGTTCGCCGGTCGCCGCCCGCGCGAGCTGTCGGGCGGGCAGGCCCAGCGGGTCGCGCTGGCCCGCGCGCTGGCCTGCGACCCGGCGGCGCTGCTGCTGGACGAGCCGCTGGCCGCGCTCGACGTGCAGACCCGCGCCGAGGTGCAGGGCGAACTGCGCGAGCACCTGCGTGCCTACGGCGGGCCGACGCTGCTCATCACGCACGACCCCGTCGAGGCGCTCCTGCTCGCGACGCGCATCGTGGTGCTCGAACACGGCGAGGTGGTACAGCACGGCACGCCCGCCGAGATCAGCAGCCGCCCGGCCACGCGCTACGTGGCTCAGCTCGTCGGGATGAACCTCTACCGCGGCACGGCACTCGCCGGCGTGGTCGATCTCGACGGCGGCGGCCGGCTGGCGGTCAGCGACGTCCCGGACGGACGGGTGCTCGTGGCGGTCCGCCCGTCCGCGTTCACCGTCCACGGCGAGGAGCCGCACTCGATCAGCGCGCGCATCGTCTGGCGTGGCGTGCTGCGAGTGCTCGCACCGCTCGGCGACCGCATCCGGCTGACCGTCGAGGCCGACCAGAGCGTGCTGGTCGACGTCACCGCGTCGGCCGTCGCGGAACTCGGGCTCGCACCCGGCGCGACGATCTGGCTGACCGCCAAGGCGACCGACGTCGCCGCCTACCCCGACACGACCGCGCGACCGGGCGTGGCACGCTGAAGCGGTGCCCGATGTCGACGCCCCGCAGGTGACCGTCCGCTTCTGGGCCGGGGCGCAGCGTGCGGCCGGCCACGGCAGCGAGACGGCGACGGCGGGCACCGTCGGCGAGCTGCGCGCGGCCCTCGCGGCCCGACCGGAACTGCGTCAGGTCTGCGCCGTCGCGTCTTTTCTCGTGGACGGTCAGCAGGCCGGTGACACTACGCGCCTGCACGCCGGCGCCGAGGTCGACGTCCTGCCCCCGTTCGCGGGCGGCAGCGCGCCGCTGATCGTCGGGATCGGCGGCTCGACCCGGCCGGGCTCGCTCACCAACCTGCTGGTCGAGCGCTGCCTCGACCAGGTCGCCGCGCTCGGTGCGCGCACCGTGTCGGTGATGGGCCCGGCGCTGTCGTCGCTGCCGATCTACAGCGACGACATCGACCCCGGCGAGTCCTCCGAGCTCGTCGAGGCGGTGCGGGCCGCGGATTGCGTGATCATCGGCACGCCCGGCTACCACGGCGGGATGTCCGGGCTGGTGAAGAACGCCCTCGACCACCTCGAGTTGCTGCGCGACGACGTCCGTCCCTACCTGGACGGACGGGCCGTCGGGGTGATCGTGACGGCGGCGGGCTGGCAGGCGTCCGGCACCGCGCTCGTGTCTGTGCGCTCGGCCATCCATGCGCTGCGCGGGTGGCCGACACCGCTCGGGGTCACGGTCAACTCGGCCGAGCAGGGGCTCGACGACCCGCAGGTCGCCGGCGCGTTGCAGGTGCTCGCCGGGCAGTTGATGGAATTCGCGACCTGGCGGGCGAGCGCTAGGGCGTCGGCGCGCTGAGCCCGAGGCGGCGCTGCTCGATGATCAGGCACCGGTCCTCGACGTAGAGCAGTCCCGCGTCCTGCGCGATGGCCCGCGCCTCGGCCGACGCGATGCCCAGCTGCAACCACAGCGCGCTCGCGCCGGCCGCGACCGCCTGCCGCGCGATGTCCGGGGTCTGCCCCGACGGGCGGAACACGTCCACGAGGCCGACCTGTTCGGGCACGTCTGCCAGCGTGCGGAACACCGGCTCGCCGAGGATCGTGTCCGCGCGCGGATTCACCGGCACGATGCGCCAGCCGTGGGCCTGCATGTGCGCCGGCACGCGATGGGCCGCCTTCTCGGGCGCGGCGCTCGCACCCACGACGGTGATCGTGTCGTAGGTCCGCAGGATCTTCTCCACCACGCTGTCGGTCTCGGTCATGCTCTCCACATTAGGGTCGGACGGGTGACCGGACCTGGATCTCTCGACTGGCAGAACCCGACCGACTTCCTGGTGGCCGATCCGGTGGCGCGAGCGCTCGCCGCCTGGCCGACATCGGCGGCTGTGCTCGCCGCGCCGATCGACGCCGATCTCGCCGATACCGCGGCCTTCTGCGAGCACTACGGGGTCGCCCCGGAGGATTCCGCCAACTGCGTGGTCATCGCCGGTCGGCGCGGCGAATCCGTGAGCTACGCGGCATGCGTCGTGCTCGCGACGACGCGTGCCGATGTCAACGGCACCGTGCGCCGTCGCCTCGGCGCCAAGAAGGCGTCCTTCGCCGCGATGGAGGACGCGATCGTCCTGACCGGCATGGAGTACGGCGGCATCACCCCGATCGGCCTGCCCGACGGTTGGCCCGTGCTCGTCGACCGGGCGGTGCTCGACCGAGAGGTGGTCGTGATCGGCAGCGGGCTGCGCCGCTCGAAGATCGCCGTGGCCCCGGTCGTCCTCGCCGAACTGCCTGGTGCCGAGGTCATCGACGGCCTGGCGAGCTGACCCGCAGCGGACGGGGGAGGTAGCGGGCCCCCGAGCCCTGGCTGCCCATGATGTCGGCCGGGTTGGACACCGCGCACCGCTGCAAGGACAGGCACCCGCACCCGATGCACGAGTCGAGCCCGTCCCGCAGCTTCCGCAAAGCGGCGATCTGCTCGTCCAGGCGGTCGCGCCAGGTGCGTGACAGCCGGGTCCAGTCCGCCTTGGTCGGGTTGCGGTTGTCCGGCAAGGTCGCCAGAGCGGCGGAAACCTCCTCCAGGGTCAGGCCGACATTGCGGGCAGCGCGGATGAATGCCAGGCGCCGCAGGACGTGCCGCTGGTAGCGGCGCTGGTTGCCCGTCGTGCGCGTCGCGCTGATCAGGCCTTCCTGCTCGTAGTACCGCAGCGCGGACGGCGCCATCCCGCTGCGCTCGGCGACCTCGCCGACGGTGAGCAGGTCCGTACTACGCATCAATATCTCGCTCTCCCTTGACCTCAAGTTGACTTCAACTATAACCATGAGCTGCATGACATCGAATCCTGTTGCTCTGATCACGGGCGCCTCGCAGGGCCTCGGTCGAGCGCTTGCGCACGGCCTGGCCGACCGCGGCTGGCAGCTCGTTCTCGACGGCCGCGATCCGGCCCGCCTCGGCTCGGTCGCCACCGAACTTCCGACCGCCGTCACGGTCGCCGGGGACGTCACCGACCCGGCGCACCGGTCCTCGCTCGCCGCGGCGGTGGACGTGTTCGGCCGGCTGGACCTGCTCGTGAACAACGCGAGCGAGCTGGGTCCGAGCCCGTTGCCCGCGATCACGTCGTATCCGCTCGAGGCGCTGCGCGCGGTCTTCGAGACGAATGTCGTCGCTCCGGTCGCCCTGCTGCAGTTGCTCGTCCCGCTGCTTCGGACGAGCGAGGGAACCGTTCTGGACATCAGCTCCGACGCGGCCGTCGAGGCCTACGAAGGGTGGGGCGGCTACGGGTCGTCGAAGGCCGCCCTGGACCAGGTGTCGGCGGTCCTGGCGGTCGAGGAGCCTCGGCTGCGCGTCTACGCGGTCGACCCGGGGGACATGCGCACCGCGATGCACCAGCGCGCATTCCCGGGCGAGGACATCTCCGACCGTCCGTTGCCCGCGGCCGTGGTGCCGGGACTGCTGCGCCTGCTGGACGAGCGTCCGGCGAGCGGTCGGCACCGGGCCAGCGACTGGCTCGTCCCGGCGGTCAGCCGATGAGCGACGCTTGCGGAGCGAACCGATGACAAGCCCCGTCTTCGACCTGCCGCACCGGCTCGAGGCGTCCGCGCCACCCGCGCGGCGCGACGCGGTGCGCCTGCTCGTGGCCGGCCCCGGCCGGCTGCAGCACGCGCGCTTCGACCGGATCGGTGACTTCCTCGAGCCCGGTGACCTCGTCGTCGTGAACACCTCCGGCACCCTGTCGGCCGCCGTCGACGGCGTGCGTGACACCGGCGGCCGGGTCACCGTCCACTTCGCCACCGCGTTGGACGGCGGTGACTGGGTGGTCGAGGTCCGTCCGGCACGGCGGGCGCAGGGACCGGTCGGCGACCTGCGTGTCGGCGAGCGGGTCACGCTGCCGGACGGCGTCGTGCTCACCGTCCTCGCGGCGCACCCCGCCGGCCAGCGGCGGCTCTGGCGGGCCCGGGTTCCGGTCGACGGGGGTGTGGTGGCCTACCTTGCCAGGGTCGGCCGGCCGATCCGCTACGGCTACGTGCCCGGGCGGTACCCCGCCGCGGCCTACCAGACCGTCTTCGCGCGCGAGCCGGGCAGTGCCGAGATGCCGAGTGCCGGCCGGCCGTTCACGGCCGAGATCGTCACCGAGCTCGTCACGAGGGGCATCGGCGTCTCACCCGTCCTGCTGCACACGGGGGTGTCGTCGCCGGAGGCGGGTGAGCCGCCGCAGCCGGAACGGTTCCGCGTCGACGCGGTGACCGCTCGCGCGGTGAACACCACCCGCGCCTGGGGCGGACGCATCGTCGGGGTCGGCACGACGGTCACCCGCGCGCTGGAGTCCGCAGTGGACGCCGACGGGATCGTGCGGGCGGCGCAGGGCTGGACGGACCTCGTCCTCGGCCCGGACCGCCCCGCCCGCGTGGTCGACGGCCTGGTGACCGGCTGGCACGCGCCCGGCGCATCGCACCTGCAACTGCTCCAGGCTGTCGCCGGGGCCGAGTTGGTCGAGAGCGCCTACGCCGAGGCGCGCCGGGCGGAGTACCTCTGGCACGAGTTCGGCGACAGCTGCCTGCTACTGCCGGAACGCCGCATCGCCGATGCGTGAGAGCAGTGCGTCGTGCAACAGTCCGTTGCTGGCGGCCGCGCTGCCGGAGTGGACGCCCTCGACGCCGTCCAGTCCGCTGAACCGCCCGCCCGCCTCGGTGACGACCGGGGCGAGCGCGGCCATGTCCCACAGCGAGAGCTCGGGCTCGGCGGCCAGGTCGACAGCGCCCTCGGCAAGCAGCATGTAGGACCAGAAGTCGCCGTAGGCACGAGTTCGCCAGCACGAGTCCATCAGCGCGAGGAAGGCGTCACGGCGGCCGAGGTCACGCCAGCCCGACAGCGAGGAGTAGGACAGACTGGCGTCGGCCAGCTCGCCGACGCGCGACACCGACAACCGCCGCGCGGGGGAGCCGAGCGCAGACGTCCACGCCCCGCCGCCCTGGACGGCCCACCATCGCCGACCGAGCGCCGGCGAGGACACCATGCCCACGACCGGCGTGGAGCCGTCCAGCAGGGCGATCAGCGTGGCCCAGACCGGAACCGCCCGGACGAAGTTCTTCGTGCCGTCGATCGGGTCGATCACCCAGCGTCGCGCGACCGTGCTGTCACCCGAGCCGTACTCCTCGCCGGAGACCGCGTCGTCCGGACGGGCCTCGGCGAGCACCTGCCGGATCGCGCGCTCGACGGCACGGTCGGCGTCGCTGACCGGGGTGAGGTCCGGCTTGGTCTCGACGACCAGGTCGGCGGCGCCGAAGCGCTCGCGGGTGATCGCGTCGGCTGCGTCGGCCAGACGGATCGCGAGGGCCAGATCCTCGGTGTAGTCGCCGCCCGTCACGCGCTGCACGTTACCGTCGGGGGCATGACCGAGCCGACCCCGGAGGAGACCGCCAAGGTACTCCGGTCCTACTTCCGCGACGAGCGGCTCACGTCGATGCCCCGGCCGGGACGCAAGCGGCAGATCGTCCTCGAGCAGATCGTGCAGCACTTCGAGCCGGGCCGCCGCTACCTCGAGCCCGACGTCAATCTGACGCTGCGGCAGATCTGGCCGCAGGACGTCGCGGCGCTGCGCCGGTACCTCGTCGACGCCCGCCTGCTCGAGCGCTCGGCCGGGGAGTACTGGCGCATCGGTGGACGGGTGGACATGTGACCGGGCAGATCGACGGCCGGATCAGCGCGCGTGGTGGGGTACCCGCGTTCCAGGTGATGCGCGTGATCGATGCGGTCGTTGCGCGGCGCGCGGCCGGGCTGCCGGTGATCGACCTGTCGGCGGGCCAGCCGTCGACTCCGGCACCGGTGGCGGTGCGTCGTGCCGCGGCCGCAGCGCTCGAGGCCGATCGCATCGGTTACACGAACGCACTGGGGATTCCTCCGTTGCGCGAGGCGATCGCCGCGCACTACCGGCACACGGACGGCATCGACGTCGATGCTGCGAGCGTGGCGGTCACGACGGGGTCCTCCGGCGGGTTCCTCTACGCGTTCCTGGCCGCCTTCGACGCCGGCGACACGGTCGCGATGGCGCGGCCCGGGTACCCGGCCTACCGCAACATGCTCGCCGCGCTCGGCTGCCGAGTCGTCGAGCTGCCCTGCGGCGCGGACACGCGGTTCCAGCCGACGGTCGCGCACCTCGACGCGCTCGACGTGCCGCCGGACGGGCTGGTGCTGGCCTCGCCGGCGAACCCGACGGGGACGATGGTCGATGCCGCCGAGCTGGCAGCGCTGACCGCGTGGTGCGACGCGCACGGCACCCGCCTGGTCAGCGACGAGATCTACCACGGCATCACCTTCGGCGTGGCCGCCGCATCCGCCTGGCGCACGAGCCGCCGCGCGATCGTCGTGAACAGCTTCTCGAAGTACTTCTCGATGACGGGCTGGCGCATCGGCTGGCTGCTCGTACCCGACGAGCTCGCCGACAGCGTGGACCGGCTGGCCGGAAACTTCGCGATCTGCCCGCCGGCCCTGTCGCAGCACGCCGCGGTGGCCGCGTTCGACGCCTACGACGAGCTCGACGCGAACGTCGAGCGCTATGCGGCCAACCGCGCGATGGCGCTCGAACAGCTCCCGCTCATCGGCCTGGACCGACTCGCCCCGGCCGACGGCGCGTTCTACGTCTACGCCGACGTCTCGCGCTGGACGCACGACTCGCTGTCCTTCGTGTTCCGGGCTCTTGCCGAATGCGGGGTCGCCCTCGCGCCCGGCGTCGACTTCGACCCCGTCGACGGGGGGCGCTTCGTTCGCATGTGCTTCGCCGGCGACACCGCCGAGATCGGGCAGGGCATCGCCTGGTTGGGCGACTGGCTGGGCCGTCAGCCCGTCCTCTGATCGTCTCGCGAGCTCAGCGCAGCGGTCCCGCCCCCGGATCGCCCGCGGCGAGCACCTCCACCTGGTCTCCGACCCGCACCCTGCCGAGCGGTGTGTCCGGGACGAGGTTGATCCCGAACCAGGTCTTGCCGTCCCACTTGCGCTGACGGGCCAGGGTGGCGATCGGCTCCATCCCCTTTGCGGCGGTCTGCGGGTCCAGCGTGGTCATGACGCACCGGTCGCAGCCCTTGACCGCGCGGAACGTCGTCGCGCCGATCCGCACGTGGCGCCAGCAGTCCTCGTCCCACGCGTCCACGCCGTCGACGACCACGTTCGGACGGAACCGCGTCATCGGCAACGGACCCTCCGCCGAGCGCGGGCCGGCCGCGATGTACTCGTTGAGCGCGGCCAGGGACGCCTCGCTGGTCAGCAGCAGCGGGAACGCGTCGGCGAAGGAGACCCGGTCCGACGGGCGCGTGTAGCGCGGATCGGTCGCGCGCCGTGTGGGGTCGTCGAGGTGGACGAGACGCGCGGGTTGCCCGACGAGCTCGGTGAACCACTGCGCTGCCGCCGCTCCGGCGCTCGCCGCCTCGACCCGCGAGCCCCAGACGTCCACGGTCGTGGACAGCGTGCCGTCCGGCGCCGGCATCTCCAGCGGCGCCAGGCCCGGACCGGTGAGGGTCAGCCCGCGGTCGGTCACCTCGGGCACGACGAGCAGCAGCCGGTGCACCTCGCGTGCGGTGATCACGAATCCGTCGGCGTCGACGACCATCCAGCGCCGGTCGCCCGCGAGTCCCCACGGCTCGACCGCGGCCTCGAGCAGCGACTGACCGCGGCAGGACTTCACGGGGTACCGCGCGAGGGCGGTGACGACGGGCGGCACCTGGGCACCCTACCGATCGACACTCCACAAGCCGAGGTCCGAGCGGTGTGTTTTCTGTGGAACCTGGACATCGCAGCGTGCTCGCAGCACGATCGGGGACAAGGTGGTTCAGCGGTATCCGGGTTCCATTCACCAAGGGGGAGCGCCACGCAATGAAGACCAAGGCTGCAGTCGTGTACGAAGCCGGCAAACCGATCGAGATCGAGGAGCTGGAGCTCGACGGCCCGAAGGACGGCGAGGTGCTGATCCGCTACACCCACGCGGGGCTGTGCCACTCCGACATCCACGTCGCGCACGGCGACCTCGAGGCCCGGCTGCCGATGGTGCTCGGGCACGAGGGCGCCGGCATCATCGAGGAGGTCGGCCCGGGCGTCACCCGGGTGAAGGTCGGCGACCACGTGGTGTGCTCGTTCATCCCGAACTGCGGGACCTGCCACTGGTGCGCGACCGGCCAGCAGGCCATCTGCGACATGGGCGCGACGATCCTCGAGGGCTACCTGCCCGGCGAGCGCTTCCCGATCAGCGGGCCGAAGGGCCAGTACGGCGCGATGTGCATGCTGGGGACGTTCAGCCAGTACGGCACGATCCACCAGAACTCCGTGGTCAAGGTCGACGACGACCTGCCGCTGGACAAGGCGGTGCTGGTCGGGTGCGGCGTGCCGACCGGCTGGGGCTCGGCGGTCTACGCGGCCGACGTCCGTCCCGGTGAGACGGTGCTCGTGTACGGCGTCGGCGGCATCGGCATCAACGCCGTGCAGGGCGCGCGCTACGCCGGCGCGAAGAACGTCATCGCCGTCGACCCGCTGGAGAACAAGCGCGAGAAGGCGATGGAACTCGGCGCGACGCACGCCGTCGCGACGGCCGAGGAGGCACAGGCTCTCGTGTCCGACCTGACCCGTGGGGTGATGGCGGACAAGGCGATCCTCACCGTCGGGCTGATGGAGGCCGAGGTCGTCGGGGCTGCGTTCGGGGCGACGGGCAAGGGCAGCACGATCGTGCTGACCGGTCTGAACAAGCTCGAGGCGCCGACGATCCAGTTGCCCGGCACCATCCTCACGCTCTACAAGAAGACGGTGAA
>NZ_DASYFV010000009.1:0-52469 GCF_036000465.1 Jatrophihabitans sp.
GTCGAGCGCGTTGGTGTGCAGGGAGTTGGTGCCGGCGAGCACCGCGGCCAGAGCCTCGACGGCGGTGCGCACGATGTTGTTGTCGGGCTGCTGCGCGGTGAGCGAGACGCCCGCGGTCTGGGTGTGGAAGCGCAGCCACTGGGCCTTGTCGGTCTTCGCGCCGTAGACGTCGCGCAGCCAGCGGGCCCAGATGCGCCGGGCCGCGCGCAGCTTGGCGATCTCCTCGAAGAAGTCGATGTGGGCGTCGAAGAAGAACGACAGGCCGGGAGCGAACTGGTCGATGTCCAGGCCGCGCGACTGGCCGAGCTCGACATAGCCGAAGCCGTCGGCCAGCGTGAACGCGAGTTCCTGCGCGGCCGTCGAACCCGCCTCCCGGATGTGATAGCCCGACACCGACAGGGGCTTGTAGGCCGGCACCTCGGTGGCGACGTACTCCATCAGGTCGCCGATGAGCTTCAGGTGCCCCTGCGGCGGGTAGATCCACTCCTTCTGGGCGATGTACTCCTTGAAGATGTCGGTCTGCAGCGTGCCGTTCAGCTTGGAGGTGTCGGCGCCCTGGCGCTCGGCCGCGACGACGTACATGCAGAACGCCGGGACGGCCGGCCCGGAGATCGTCATCGACGTGGTGGTGCCGGCGAGGTCGATGCCGTCGAAGAGCACCTCCATGTCGGCCGCCGAGTCGATGGCCACGCCGCAGTGGCCGACCTCGCCGAGCGAGCGCGGGTCGTCGCTGTCGCGGCCCATCAGGGTCGGCATGTCGAACGCCACGGACAGCCCGCCGCCGCCCTCGGCCAGGATCATCTTGTAGCGCTCGTTGGTCTGCTGGGCGCTGCCGAAGCCGGCGAACTGGCGGATCGTCCACGGCTTGCCGCGGTAGCCGGTGGGGTGGATGCCCCGGGTGAACGGGTACTCCCCGGGCCAGCCGATGCGCTCCATGCGGTCGTCGGCGCCGGTCGGGCCGTAGACCGGGTCGACGTCGTCGCCGGAGAGGGTCGTGTAGTCGCGGTCGGCCTTGCGGGCGGCGTCGTACTTGGCCTGCCAGCGGGCCCGGCCGGCGACGATCTGCTCTGCGTCCATGTCATGACCTTATTGAGGAGTCGGCGCCGGTGATCGGCCCTACGTCCGACAATTTACTTGGACGTCCTAGTAAATGTCACTGTCGACCCGGTCACCGGCGCCCGTCGTCGCCTATCCTGAGCCGGTCATGGTCGAGGATCTGCCTGCCACCGCACGCCGCCGTCCGGGTCGACGGACCGTCGTGGCGCTGGGCTGCGCCCTCGTCCTCGCGGTCGCCGGCGTGGGCTACCTGACCCTGAAGCCGACAACCTCCCCGAAGCCGACAGCGGCGCCGGCCACCCACGCGGCACCCAGTCCCACGCTCCCGTCGCCGACCCCCACGCCGACCGTGACGCGCCGGCCGGTTGCGCGGGCCCCGCACGACGACGTGGCCCCGGCCGGCCCGACCGCGTTCCGTTTCGCCGGCAAGGCGTTCACGATCACCGCGCACGTCTGCGGCATGCCGAACATCCGCCCGCTCGACCCGCCCGGCGAGCAGCACCACACGGTCTGCTGGGTGGACGAGGGGTTCGGCGTCGCGCCGGGCAGCAACAGCGCCACGACCTACGTGCTCGGCCACTCGTGGGGTCAGGACGACCTCGAGGTGCTGAACCAGGCGTCCTCGCTCGCCACCCGCGAGGTGCTGAAGGGCTCGGCCGTCACCACCCGCGAGGGCGTCAAGATCTGGCCGGTCAAGCAGCTTGACGGTTATCTGATGACGCTGCGCACGCCGAAGGGCACCCTCACCTACCGCGTGGGCCAGACGTTCGGGGTGCACAAGCTCGACGCCGGCCGGCTCACCTCGGTGATGAACGACAAGGTTCGCAACCGCATAGTGCTCATCACCTGCGCCGAGCTGAACCACACCGACTACGACTACAACATCATCAGCTTCGCCTACCTCGTGGCGTCGCAGCGCGCGGCGGCGTCGAAGGCCTGATCAGCCCCGCGCGGCGTCAGCAGCAGCCGGCCACCGAGGCCGGGGCGCGCTCAGCCCTCGTCGACGAAGTCGCCCGCGTCGAGCCGCAGCGCGCGCAGGATGTCGAACAGTGTGTCGAGCTCCGGCTGGGGCAGCGCCGACAGGCCGAAGCGGGCGGCGTTGAAGTCGGCCGTCGCCTTCTCGGCGACGGCCCGCCCGGCGTCGGTGATGACGGCCAGCGTGCCGCGACCGTCGCGCGGGTTGGGCTCGCGCCGCACGAGCCCGGCCGCCTCGAGCCGGTCGATCACGTTCGTCACCGATGTGGCGTGCACCTGCAGCCGCTCGCCGATCTTGGACAGCGGCAGCGCCCCGCCCTGCGAGTGCACCAGCAGGACGAGCGCCTCGTAGCGGCTGAAGGTGATGCCGTGCGGGCGCAGCATCGCGTCGAGCTCGGCGATCAGGATCTGGTGGGCCCGCATGATCGAGGTGACCGCGCGCATCGAGGCGTACACCGCCCCGGGCTCGCCGGGCCACTTCTTCTCCCACAACTCGCCCGCGCGTTCAATGGGGTCGAATCCGAGCGGCGACGGCATGCTGGCGAGGGTAACCAACCCGGGCGGGATGGCAGACTGCGACGCACAACATCAACAGGCAGGTGCCCGTGTTCTCTCGTCCTTCCCGCCGTCTCGGCGCCGTCGCAACCGTCGTCGCCTCGCTCGCCGGTGCGCTGGTCGCCCTGACGGTCTCACCCGCGCCGGCGGCCGCCGCGACGCCCACCCCGGTGCTCGAGACGAAGATCATCGGCTACAGCGTGCAGCACCGGGCGATCCGCGCCTACCACCTGGGCAACCCGAACATCGCCCGCCCGGTGGTGCTGATCGGCGAGATGCACGGCGACGAGAAGGCCGGCGTCAAGGTCGCGGTCGCGCTGATCCACGGCACGGTCAGCGTCGAGAACATCAACCTCTGGATCATCCCGACGATGAATCCCGACGGCTACGCCGCGAACACCCGGCAGAACGCCCACAAGGTCGACCTGAACCGCAACTTCCCCTACTACTGGACGCACCTCACCGGCCAGTACTACTCGGGCACCGGGCCGCTGTCCGAGCCCGAGAGCCGGGCGGTCTACGACTTCCTGCGCACCCTGCGACCGCGCTACGTCACCTCGTTGCACCAGCCCCTCTACGGTGTCGACACCACCGACGGCGGCCAGAAGGACCCCGGCTTCCGTGACCGCCTCGCGGCCGACCTGCACCTGCCGCTCAAGGCGTTCCGCTGCTGGAGCTTCTGCGACGGCTCGATGGCCGGCTGGTACACCCGCAGTGGCTACGGCGTCGCGATCACCGCCGAGTTCGGCTGGACACCGTCGACGACCTACCTGACCACCACGGCGCGGCGCGGGGTCGTCCTGGCGATGGGTGGCACCTTCGGCTCGCTCGCCGCGCACAACCCGAGGAGCGCGGTCTACGTCAGCCCGTCCGCCGGGTCCGCGCGCGTCCGCGGCTGGTCGTGGGACACCGACCGGCGAGCGGCCCACGTGGTGGTCGACTACTACCGCGATGCGGCGCTGGTGCGCCGCTCCACCGCAGCGGCCCCCTACGCGCCGGTCAACTCCGTCTTCGGGATCCCGGGCGATCACGGCTACTCGCTGACGATCCCGGCCACCGCCGGCCGGCACACGTTCTGCCTGGTGTTCCACAACATCGGGTCGGGCACCGGGTCGCCGAAGCAGTGCGTCACCACGACCGTCCCGGCGTGAGCGCGGACGGGTAGCGTCCACTCCTATGACCGACGCTCTCGACCGCCTCGACCTGCTGGACCTGGACGACGACCTCAGTGACGACGACCGCCTGCTGCGCGACACCGTCCGCAAGTTCGCGAACGACCGGCTGCGTCCGAACATCCGCGAGTGGTTCGAGGAGGGCACGCTGCCCGCCCGCGAGCTGGCGCAGGAGTTCGGCGCGCTGGGCGTGCTGGGCATGCATCTCGAGGGCTACGGCTGCCAGGGCGCGCTCGCCTCGCAGTACGGCCTGGTGTGCGCCGAGATCGAGGCGGTCGACTCGGGGCTGCGCTCGCTGGTGTCGGTGCAGGGCTCGCTCGCGATGTACGCCATCCACGCCTACGGCAGCGAGGAGCAGAAGCAGCGCTGGCTGCCCGGCATGGCGGCCGGCGAGCTCATCGGGTGCTTCGGCCTGACCGAACCCGACTCGGGCTCGGACCCGGGATCGATGCGCACCCGCGCCGTGCGCGACGGCAGCGACTGGGTCCTCAACGGCACCAAGATGTGGATCACCAACGGCTC
The DNA here is from genome assembly GCF_036000465.1 of Jatrophihabitans sp. GTDB lineage: Bacteria > Actinomycetota > Actinomycetes > Mycobacteriales > Jatrophihabitantaceae > Jatrophihabitans. The sequence continues at coordinate 4,281 of NZ_DASYFV010000009.1, forward strand.
GCTGTCCGACGTCGCGGTCGTGTGGGCCCGCACCGACGAGGGCGTTCGCGGCTTCCTGGTCGAGAAGGACATGCCCGGCTTCACCCGCCAGGACGTCCACCACAAGATCTCGCTGCGTGCGTCGGTCACGAGTGAGCTGATCCTGGACGACGTGCGGGTGCCGGAGGCCAACCGGCTGCCCGAGGGCAACGGGCTCAAGGCGCCGCTCGGCTGCCTCACCGAGGCCCGCTTCGGCATCGTTTGGGGCGTCACGGGCGCCGCGCGTGACGCGCTCGGGGCCACCCTCGACTACGCCGGCTCGCGGACCCAGTTCGGCAAGCCGCTCGCCGGCTTCCAGCTGACCCAGAAGAAGCTGGCCGACATGGCGGTGTCGCTCCAGCAGACCCAGCTGACCGCCCGCCGGCTGGGCGAGTTGAAGGACGCCGGGCGCATCCAGCCCCACCAGGTGAGCTTCGGGAAGTTCGCCAACGTCAGCGCCGCGCTCGCCATCTGCCGCGAGGCCCGCTCGATCCTCGGCGGCAGCGGCATCACCACCGAGTACCCGGTGCTGCGGCACGCGGTGAACCTGGAGACCGTCTACACCTACGAGGGCACCCACGAGGTGCACACCCTCGTCCTCGGCTCGAAGCTGACCGGGATCGACGCCTTCCGCTGAGCAACCGTCGAGGTCAGTGGACGACGGTGCTGCGGCGTTCGAGCAGGACGACATCGCGCCAGCGCCCGTGCTGCTGCCCGACGCGTTCCTGGACGCCGACCCGGCGGAAGCCGACCGAGTCGTGCAGGGCCAGGCTCGCGACGTTCTCGGGGAAGACGCCCGACTGGATCGTCCAGATGCCGGCGGCCTCGGTCGAGGCGATGAGCGCGGTCAGCAGCGCGCGACCGACGCCCCGGCCCGCCGCCGCCGGATCGACGTACACGCTGTGCTCGACCACCCCGCTGTAGACGCACCGCGACGACACCGGGCTCACCGCGACCCAGCCGACGACGCCGGAATCGTCGACCGCGACGAAGCGGTGCTCGGGCAGCTTGGCCGCGTCCCACGACTCCCATGACGGCACCACCGTCTCGAAGGTCGCGTCGCCGCCCGCGATGCCGGCGGCGTAGATCGCGGCGACCCGCGGCCAGTGCGCGGCGGCGAGCGGTTCGATGCGGGTCACCGCCCCATCCCAGCCGTCAGGCCCCCAGCGCGGCAAGCCGGTCGGTCAGGAATCGCCGCTCGACAGCGTTCTCGGTGAGCAGCAGCGCCTCGTCGTAGGCGGAGCGGGCCTCGTCGTCGCGGCCGAGGCGGTGCAGGAAGTCGGCCCGCGCCGCGGCCAGGTAGGCGTAGGCCGCGAGTTGCGGCTCGGCCCCCAGCGCGTCCAGCGCATCGAGACCGGCCTGCGGCCCGGCCGCGAAGCCCACCGCCACCGCCCGGTTCAACGCGACCACCGGCGACGGCCAGGCCTGCAACAGCAGGTCGTAGAGCCCGACGACCTCGGGCCAGTCCGTCGCCTCCCACGAGTCGGCCTCGGCGTGCACGGCCGCGATCGCCGCCTGCAGCGCGAAGCGACCGGCCGGCCGACGCCGCAGGGCCTCGCGCACGAGCGCCACGCCCTCGGCGATCTCGGCGCGATCCCACGCGGCGCGGTCCTGGTCGGCCAGCAGGACCAGCTGCCCGTCCGGTCCTACGCGGGTGGTCCGCCGCGCGTCGGTGAGCAGGATGAGCGCGAGCAGGCCGGCAACGTCGCGGTCGGCCGGGAGCAGGGCGCGCAACAGCCGGGCGAGGTCGAGGGCACGCTCGACGAGATCCGGACGGGTCAACCCGTCGCCGGCCGGGGCGGTGTGGCCGGTCGTGTACAGAAGGTGGATCACGGCGAGCACCGCATCGACCCGCTCGGGCAGCTCGGCCGCCGACGGCACCCGGTACGGGATACCCGCGGCCGAGATCTTCTTCTTGGCCCGGGTCAGGCGCGCGGCCATCGTCGATTCGGTGACGAGGAACGAGTGCGCCACCTCGGCCGTGGTCAGCCCGCACACCAGCCGCAGGGTCAGCGCCACCCGCGCTTCGGGGGCGAGCGCGGGGTGGCAGCAGGTGCAGATGAGGCGCAGCCGGTCGTCGGGGATCTCGGGTTCGACCGTCGGGTCCGGATCCTCGCCCGCCTCGTCCTCCACCAGCATCGGCATCAGCCGCCGGAACGTCGTGTCCCGTCGCAACCGGTCCAGCGCGCGGTTGCGGGCCGCGGTCGTCAGCCAGCCGCCCGGCCGCGCCGGGATGCCCCGCTCGGCCCACACCCGCAGCGCCTGGGCGTAGGCGTCCTGCACGCACTCCTCGGCCAGGTCGATGTCGCGGGTGATGCGCACCGTCGCGGCGAGGACGAACCCCCACTCGCGACGGTGCGCCCCGGCCACCGCAGCCGCGACGGCCGCGGACGTGCTCACGCCCCTCGACCTAGGAGAACACCATGATCGGACGCACCTCGAGCCCGCCGTCGAGCACCGGCACGTCCTGCGCCATCGCGATCGCGGCGTCGAGATCGGCCGCCTCGACGAGGTAGTAGCCGCCGAGCGCCTCCTTCGACTCGACGAACGGGCCGTCCGTGGTGGTGAAGCCACCGGCGCCGTCGGGCCGCACGGTCGTCGCCGTCGCCACCGCCTCCAGCGCGTTGCCGCCGAGGACGGCGTCCCCCCACTTCTCGGAGAAAGCGTTGTGCCCCGCCATGACCTGCCCCATGCCGGCCGCGTCCAGGGAGGCGTAGGCGCTCTCGTCGTCGTAGATGAGAACCAGGTACTGACCCATGTGCTGCACCTTTCGTCAGGAGGCCCGCCGTCGGGCCTCTCTATCAGGACGACGTTCGGGACGGACCCGGATCGACAGCGTAAATGGGAAACTGGCACGCTCGAACCCCATGGAGTGGAATCTTCGGTCCTGTGCCCGCCACGGGCACGTGACCTACGCGCCCGACGAACCCGAGTACCGCGCCCGGCTCGAGGCCGGCACGCCGCTCGGCAACGCCTGGCGCTGCCTGCGGTGCGGGGCCTTCGTGCTGGGCGAGCCGCACGGCAGCGGGCCCGCCGACGACGCCCCCGTCCTCCTCCGCGGCAAGGCGCTGCGCAGCGCGTTCATCCTGCGCGCGCTCGCGATCGAGCGGTGGGCCCGCGGCCTCATCCTGATCCTGCTCGCCGTCGCGGTGTGGCGGCTCCGGAGCACCCAGGTGAGCCTGCAGGAGTTGTTCCAGCGCGATCTGAAATCCCTCGAGCCGTTCTTCCGTCAGATCCACTTCAACGTGTCCGACTCGAGCACGATCCACTCGATCGAGAAGGTGCTGCACGCCAAGCCCTCGACGCTGAACCTCATCGCGTTCGGCATCCTGTTCTACGGGCTGCTGCAGGTCGCCGAGGGCATCGGCCTGTGGTCGCTCAAGCGCTGGGGCGAGTACGTCGCCGTCGTCGGCACCACCCTGTTCATCCCGCTCGAGGTGTACGAGGTCGTCGACAAGACCACCTGGCTCAAGGTCGTCGTCCTGATCGTCAACATCGCCGCGGTGCTGTATCTGCTGCTGTCCAAGCGCCTCTTCGGACTGAGGGGCGGGCACCGCGCGTACGAGGAGTCGCTGCACGAGGTCTCGCTGCTCGAGGTCGAGGCCTCGTCGGAGAATGCCGAGGAGTCCGCGGCCCGCCGCGCCTGAAACCGTGCCGTCGACTGCTGCGTTGATGACTCAAGTGGATCGGCCGGAGGTCGATGATGGGATCGACCGCGTGTGCCCGTTAGTGAAGGAGGTCGCGTGACCGACAACGACCTGCTGCCGCTGCTGCGCGAGCGCCTGCTCGGCATCTACTCGCCCCTGCTCGCCGACACCACGGCCACCCTGCTGTTCACCGCCGGCGGCATGGCCAACTGGACCGTCGAGATCGAGAAGGGCCGCGCCTCGGCCCGGCGCGGCGGACCGTCCCGGCCGACCACCACGGTGAAGGCGTCGCTGCCCATCCTCACCGAGGTCGTCTCGGGCGAGCGCAGCGGCGTCCAGGCGTTCCTCGACGGCCTGCTGACCGTGCGGGGCGACCTCGCCCTGGCCCTCCAGCTCGACGGCCTGTTCCCCGGCGACGCCGCCGACGACACCCGCACCTACACCCGCTCGGTGCGCGCCGGCGGCATCGAAACCTTCTACCTCGAGGCCGGCCCGGTCGACGCCCCGACCGTCGTGCTCGTGCACGGCCTGAGCGCCACCAACGCCTCGATGCTGCCGCTCATCCCGGCGCTGTCGAAGAACTTCCGCGTCCTCGCGCCCGACCTGCCCGGTCACGGCGGCACCGAGGCCAAGGGCGAGCCCCACGCCGCGCGCTACCTCGGCGACTGGCTGATCGCGTTCCTGCGCGAGACCTGCGACTCCCCCGCCGTCCTCGTCGGCAACAGCCTGGGCGGGCGCACCTGCCTCGAGGCGGCGCTCATCTCGCCCTACGAGGTCCGCGGACTGGTGCTGCTGTGCCCGGCCGTCGCGTTCCGAAAGCTGCGCCAGCTGGTGCCGTTCGTGCGCATCGTCCCGGACGAGATCGCCGCGCTGCCGGTCCGCGTGCCGCGCCGCATGGCGATGCGCGGGCTGCGCAACCTGTTCGCCGACCCGGCCGCGCTGCCCCAGGCCTGGTACGACGCGGCCATCGACGAGTTCGTCCGGGTGATGACGATCCGGTCGAACCGGCTGGCCACCTTCTCGGCGCTGCGCCACATCTACCTGGACGAGCCGTTCGGCGAGAAGGGTTTCTGGGATCGTCTGCCCGGGCTCAAGCCGCCGGCGCTGTTCATCTGGGGCGACAAGGACGTGCTCGTGCCCGCCGGCTTCGCCCGCTTCGTCGACGAGGCGCTACCCGGTGCGCGCACCGTGGTGCTGGAGAACTGCGGGCACGTGCCCCAGTTCGAGTTCCCCGAAGTGACGGCCGGGCTCACCCGCGACTTCATCGCCGAGCTCCCCGGCCCCGAGGCCGCCTGAATCGGTCAGAGCGACGCGACGAGCTCCTCGGCGGCGGTGTAGGGGTCGGTCGAGCCGGCCACGACCCGACCGGCCGCGGTGTCCAGCGCCGTCGAGCCGTGCACCTCGGCGAACTTCTGTCGGACGGTCCCGAGCGCGATCGCCTCGATCTCGGCGGCCGCTCGAATCCGGCGACGCCGGTCGAGCTCGCCGTGCTCCTCCATCCAGCCGCGGTGCTTCTCGATGGCGGCGATGACGTCGTCGACGCCCTCGGCGCGCGCGGCCACGGTCTTCACGATCGGCGGCCGCCACGCGCCGGCGGTCGAGTGCTTGCCGCCGAGCGACTGCATGTAGCGCAGGTCGCGCACTACCTGGTCGGCGCCGTCGCGGTCGGCCTTGTTGACCACGAAGATGTCGGCGATCTCGATGATGCCGGCCTTGGCCGCCTGGATGCCGTCACCGAAGCCGGGCGCCACGACGAGCAGCGTGGTGTCGGCCAGCGACGCGATCTCGACCTCGGCCTGCCCGACGCCGACCGTCTCGACGAGCACGACGTCGCAGCCGGTCGCGTCGAGCACCCGCAGCGCCTGCGGGACGGCGGCCGAGAGCCCGCCGAGCTGCCCGCGCGAGGCCATCGAGCGGATGAACACCCCGTCGTCGGTGGCGTGGTCCTGCATGCGCACGCGGTCGCCGAGCAGCGCGCCACCGGAGAACGGCGAGGACGGGTCGACGGCCAGCACGCCGACCCGCTTGTCCGCGGCCCGCAGCGCGGTGACCAGCGCCGAGGTCGAGGTGGACTTACCGACGCCGGGCGAACCGGTCAGCCCGACCACCTGCGCGTGACCACCGTGCGGAGCGAGCGCCGCGGCGACCTCGCGCAGTACGGGTGAGTCGTTCTCGACGAGCGAGATCAGCCGGGCGACGGCCCGGGGCTCACCGCCCCGGGCCCGGTCGACCAGGCCGGCGACATCGACGTCACGCCGGGAGACGGCCACCCGTCAGGCGGGAACGTGCAGGATCAGCGCGTCGCCCTGGCCCCCGCCGCCGCACAGCGCGGCCGCGCCGGTGCCGCCGCCGCGCCGCTTGAGCTCGAGCGCGAGGGTGAGCGCCAGGCGGGCGCCGGACATGCCGATCGGGTGGCCGAGCGCGATGGCGCCACCGTTGACGTTGACGATGTCCTCGGAGACGCCGAGGTCCTTCATCGACTGGATGCCGACGGCCGCGAACGCCTCGTTGATCTCGATGAGGTCGAGGTCGGCGACCTGCAGGTTCTCCTTGCGGAGCGCATCGTTGATGGCGTTGGACGGCTGCGACTGCAGCGAGTTGTCCGGGCCGGCGACGTTGCCGTGGGCGCCGATCTCGGCGATCCACGACAGGCCGAGCTCCTCGGCCTTGGCCTTGCTCATCACGACGACAGCGGCGGCGCCGTCGGAGATCTGCGAGGCCGTGCCGGCGGTGATCGTGCCGTCGCGGTTGAACGCCGGGCGCAGCTTGGCGAGCGACTCGGCGGTCGTGTCGCCGCGGATGCCCTCGTCCTCGCGGAACTCGATCGGGTCGCCCTTCCGCTGCGGGATCAGGACGGGCGCGATCTCCTCGTCGAACACGCCGTTCTTCTGCGCCTCGGCGGCGCGCTGGTGCGAGCGGGCGGCGAAGGCGTCCTGCGCCTCGCGGCCGATCTCCAGCTTCTTGTTGACGTTGTCGGTCGACTCGCCCATCGGGATGTTCTCGAAGATGTCGGTGAGGCCGTCGTAGGCCATCGCGTCGAGCATCTCGATCGCGCCGTACTTGAAGCCCGCGCGCGACTTCGGCAGCAGGTGCGGCGCCTGGGTCATCGACTCCTGGCCACCGGCGACGACGATGTCGAACTCGCCGGCGCGGATCAGCTGGTCGGCCAGCGCGATCGCGTCCAGGCCGGAGAGGCAGACCTTGTTGATGGTCAGCGCCGGCACGTTCATCGGGATGCCGGCCTTGACAGCGGCATTGCGCGCGGGGATCTGGCCGGCGCCGGCCTGCAGGACCTGTCCCATGATCACGTACTGCACCTGCCCGGGCGAGACCCCGGAGCGCTCCAGCGCGGCCTTGATGGCGACGCCACCGAGGTCGGCGCCGGAGAAGTCCTTCAGCGAGCCCATGAGCCGGCCCATGGGGGTGCGGGCGCCGTTGACGATGACCGATCCAGCCATGCCTGATTCCTCCTCGATGCGCGCAGGAGTGCCCCGCACAGCGGCTCAACCATAACCAGCCCGGCTGTCCCGGCGAGTGTGAACCGTCCCACCGGAGGGTCCCTGCAAGCGGTTCAGGTTGCCACGATGTCCGAATGTCTACGACCTCCGAATCCGCCGGCAGCCTGTTCACCAAGATCGACCACGTGGGCATCGCCGTCCCCGACCTCGACGAGGCGATCGCCTTCTACCGCGACACCTTCGGCGTCGTGAGCGTCCACGAGGAGACGAATGCCGAGCAGGGCGTCCGCGAGGCCATGCTCGCCGTAGGCGACGGCACGACCCGCATCCAGCTGCTCGCCCCGCTCTCCGAGGACTCCACGATCGCCAAGTTCATCGGTCGCAACGGCCCCGGCGTGCAGCAGGTCGCCTACACCGTGGCCGACATCGACGCCGTGTCCGCCACCCTGCGCGAGCGCGGTCTGCGGCTGCTCTACGACGCCCCGCGCCGCGGCACGTCCGACAGCCGGGTCAACTTCATCCACCCGAAGGACGCCGGCGGCGTGCTCGTCGAGCTCGTCGAACCCGCCTCGACAGGACAGTAGAAGTTACTGTCCGGTAACATCTGCTGTGATCCGCCCGAGCCCCGACAGATAGGAACTCCCGTGGACGAAATCCGCGCCGCCATCCTCAACGACGACCTCGCCTCCGTCGCCGGCCTCTCCGTGCCCGACAGCTACGAGGGCGTGGTCGTCCGCGCCGACGAGGCGGACATGTTCGCCGGCTTGACGACGAAGGAGAAGGACCCGCGCAAGAGCCTGCACCTGCAGGAGGTCCCGACCCCCGAGCTCGGCCCGGGTGAGGCGATCGTGGCCGTCATGGCGAGCGCCATCAACTACAACACCGTCTGGACGTCGATCTTCGAGCCGGTGTCGACCTTCGGCTTCCTCAAGCGCTACGCCAAGTCCTCCGAGCTCGCCCGCAAGCACGACCAGCCGTACCACGTGGTGGGCTCCGACCTCTCCGGGGTCGTGCTGCGCACCGGCCCGGGCGTCACCCGCTGGAAGGCCGGCGACGAGGTCGTCGCGCACTGCCTGTCCGTCGAGCTCGAGGACCCGCAGGGTCACGACGACTCGATGATGGACCCGCAGCAGCGCATCTGGGGCTTCGAGACCAACTTCGGCGGCCTGGCCCAGCTCGCGCTGGTGAAGTCCAACCAGTTGATGCCGAAGCCCGCCCACCTGACCTGGGAGGAGGCGGCAGCGCCCGGACTCGTCAACGCCACCGCGTACCGCCAGCTGGTCAGCCACCACGGCGCCGGGATGAAGCAGGGCGACACCGTGCTGATCTGGGGCGCCTCGGGCGGTCTCGGCGGGTACGCCACGCAGTACGCCCTCAACGGCGGCGCGATCCCGGTCTGCGTCGTCTCCTCCCCCGAGAAGGCCGAGATCTGCAGGGCCATGGGGGCCGAGCTGATCATCGACCGGAGCGCCGAGGGCTACGAGTTCTGGAAGGACGGCGTCCAGCAGCCGTCGGAATGGAAGCGGTTCGGCTCGAAGATCCGCGAGCTGACCGGCGGCGACGACATCGACATCGTGTTCGAGCACCCGGGCCGCGAGACCTTCGGCGCCTCGGTGTTCGTCACCCGTCGCGGCGGCATCATCACCACCTGTGCCTCGACCTCGGGTTACATGCACGAGTACGACAACCGGTACCTGTGGATGACGCTCAAGCGCATCATCGGCTCGCACTTCGCCAACTACCGCGAGTCGTGGGAGGCGAACCGGCTCATCGCCAAGGGCGCGATCCACCCGACGCTGTCGAAGGTCTACCCCCTCGCCGAGACCGGCCAGGCCACCAACGACGTGCATCGCAACCTGCACCAGGGCAAGGTCGGCGTCCTCTGCCTGGCGCCCGAGGAGGGCCTGGGCGTGCGTGACCGCGAGCTGCGGGCCAAGCACCTGGACGCGATCAACCGCTTCCGGGACCGCTGACCCCCGGGGCGGAGCGCACAGCATTCTCAGGTCTACCGACCTTGGGCACTTCGCCCGGTAATGGGACGATGGCTCGATGACCGAGCCGACGTCCGACCTGTTGCCGTTGTACGACATGAGCCGCGGTTTCGACACCGCGATGCGTGGCTACGACAAGGCCCAGGTCGATCGGGAGATCGGCCGTCTGGACGACGACCTGCGGGTCACCGTGGCCGAGCGTGACGCCGCGGCGGCCAAGAGCGCCGACCTGGCGGCCCAGCTCGGCAGCCTGTCGGCCCAGATCGAGTCGCTGCGCCGGCAGCTCCGCGCGGCCACCGAGTCGGTGAGTGCGGAGAACGTCGACGAGCGGGTCAAGCAGAAGCTCGAGACGGCGGCGTCCGAGGCGGCCAAGATCCGCACGGACGCCGAGGCCCAGGCCGAGCAGACCCGCAACGGCGCGGCCGACGCTGCCGCCCGCACCCGGGCCGCGGCGCACGCGGAGGCGGAGCGGATCATCGGCGACGCCACGCAGCGCCTCGCCGAGGCCGAGGAGACGTTCCGGCAGCGGCTGGCCGAGGCCGAGCAGCGCCGCGAGCTGATCGAGAAGTCGCTCGCCGAGAGCGAGCAGCGCACCCGCACCGCGGAGGCCCGGCTGTCGGCCGAGTCCGAGGCGACGCGGGAACGGCTGGCCGCCGAGGCCCAGGCCGAGCGCGAGCGCCTCGACGCCGAGGCGCTGGCCGAGCGCACCCGGGCCCAGGAGGACTTCGAGATCGCGCTGCGGCTGCGGCGCAGCACCGCCCATCGCGAGGAGTCGGAGCAGAAGCGCACGGCCGACGAGGCCGCCGCGCGCACCCTCGCCGACGCCCGTCAGGCGGCCCGCCAGCTCATCGCCGACGCCACCCACGAGGTCCGCCGGCTGCACGGCGTGCGCGACGACACCCACGGCGCGCTCACCGCCCTGCGCGAGCGGCTCGGCGCGGCGCTGGACGAGGCGCGCGCCGCCACCCCGCCCGAGCCGGACCTGCCCGAGTCGCTGCGCGACCTCGGCCCGAGCGACTGACCGATCGTGGAGCGTTGCTCTCACGCTCCACGATCAGTAGCGCGGGGCGCTGCGGGTGCGCTGCACCCCGGGAGCACGCCGGCCGCGGGCGTCCCAGCAGGTCGTGTGCCAATGGCGCCGGTCGTCGGCCGACACGTCGTCGGCGGGCCAGGTGACCAGATGGGGCACGCCGGCCCGGATCTCCTGGTCGCAGCCCGGGCAGCGGTACGCCTTCGTCCCGGCCTGGCCGCTCACCGTCCGGACGTCGTAGGCCTCGCCCCGCCACGACTCGCGCCGCGCTGACCCGCCCACGGGGCGGCCACGAGCGGCCTCGACCCGGCGACGGTTCTGGCGGGGCATGCCGCTAGCTGTAGTCGCGGAAACCCTTGCCGGTCTTGCGACCGAGGCGGCCCGCGGTGACAAGGTGCTCGAGCAGGGGCGCGGGAGCGAAGCCCGGGTCGCGGAACTCCTGGAACAGCTGCCGCTGGATCGCCAGCGACACGTCGTTGCCGACGACGTCGAGCAGCTCGAACGGGCCCATCGGGTACCCGCAGCCGACCTTCATCGCCGCGTCGATGTCGTCGGCGTTCGAGTAGTGCGCCTCGAGCATGCGGACGGCGTCGTTCAGGTAGGGGAAGAGCAGCGCGTTCACGATGAAGCCCGAGCGGTCGCCGCAGCGCACCGGGTGCTTACCGATCTTGCGGGTGACGTCGAGGACGGTGGCCTCGACGTCGTGCGCGGTCGACACGGTGCTGACCACCTCGACCAGGCGCATGATCGACGCCGGGTTGAAGAAGTGCATGCCGATGACGTCGGCCGGGCGCGATGTCGCCATCGCGCACTCGATGACCGGCAGCGAGGACGTCGTGGTGGCGAGCACGGTGCCGGGCGCGCAGATGTCGTCGAGGTTCGCGAAAAGCGTCTGCTTGACCTGGAGGTCCTCGACCACGGCCTCGACGACGAGCTGCACGGCGGCCAGGTCGTCCAGCGAGGAACTCGGGGTGATCCGGGTCAGGGCGGCGTCGCGGTCGGCCTCGGTGAGCTTGCCGCGGCCGACGGCCTTGTCGAGCGAGCGGGTGATGCCGGCGACCACCTTGGCGGCCTTGTCGTCGCTGCGGGCGACGAAGGTGACGTCGTAACCGGCCTTGGCGAAGACCTCGATGATGCCCGAGGCCATGGTGCCCGAACCGACGACGCCGACCCGGCTGATCTCGCGCGCTCCCTCGAGAGCGGCCGCGAGTGACGGGGTGAGGTCGTCGTCGACCACCTTGGGCGACCCGGCGGTGTCGTAGGTGTAGAAGCCCTTGCCGGTCTTCCGCCCGAGCAGACCGGCCGTCATCATCTGCTTGAAGATCGGCTGCGGGGCGTGCAGGCGGTCGCGCGACTGCTTGTACATCGTGTCGAGGATCTCGTAGGCGGTGTCGATGCCGATGAGGTCGAGCAGCGCCAGCGGGCCCATCGGCAGGCCGCAGCCCAGCTTCATGGCGGCGTCGATGTCCTCGCGGCTGGCGTAACGCGACTCGTACAGGTCGACGGCGTGGTTGAGGTAGCCGAAGAGCAGGGCGTTGGCGATGAAGCCGGCGCGGTCGCCGACGGTGACGTCGACCTTGCCGAGCTTCTGGGCGAAGGCCTCGACGTCGAGGACGACCTCCTGCTCGGTGACCACCGTGCGGATGACCTCGACGAGCTTCATGACCGGCGCCGGGTTGAAGAAGTGCATGCCGACGACCTTGCCGGGACGCCCGGTGGACACGGCGATCTCGGTGATCGAGAGCGAGGACGTGTTGCTGGCCAGGATGGTCTCCGGCTTGCAGATGGAGTCGAGCTCGGTGAAGATCGCCCGCTTCAGCTCGAGCTTCTCGGGCACGGCCTCGATGACGAGGTCGACCTCGGCCATGGCGGCGAGGTCGGTGCCGAAACTCACCCGCTCCAGCAGCTCGGTGGCCTCCTGCTCGGTCAGCTTGCCGCGGTCGACACCGCGGGCGATCGAGCCGTCCAGGTGCGCCTTGCCGTGGCCGAGCGCGGTGTCGTCCTTCTCGACGGCGATGACCGACAGCCCGTAACGGGCGAAGACCTCGACGATGCCGGCACCCATGGTGCCGAGCCCGACCACGCCGACCTGCTTGAACTCCCGAGACATGCGAAGGAGCCTAACCGGCTGACCTCGCCGCTACGCCCGCGAACGCGCGTTCCGTGACCGATCTCGCGTCCGGGCTACTTGCTGAAACGGGCGATGGCCTCGGCCAGCTGGGGACTGCGGGTCGAGGCGGCCTGGGCCCAGGACTCGAAGTCGAGGGTGTCCTCGAAGCTGCCCCGCTCGGCGATGCCGATGGCGCGCTTGATGTCGCGGGCCAGCAGCGGGTCGACAGCGGCCCACCGACCGGCGGTTTCGAGGGCCGCCGCCAGCGGATCGTCGACCACGTCGAGGACGAGCCCGAGTTCCTCGGCCTCCACCGCGCTCAGCATGCCGCCGTCCATGATCAGCGACATCGTGCGCTGGCGGCCGAGGTTCTGGGTCAGGAACCAGGTGCAGCCGCCGCCGGGGTGCAGCCCGAGCTTGGTGAAGGTGACCCCGAACTTCGCGTGCGGGCCGGCGATGCGGATGTCGCAGGCCATCGCCAGGTTCACGCCGGCGCCGACCGCGGCCCCGTTGACCGCGGCGATGGCCGGGATGCTGAGCCGCTTCACCCGCAGGAAGCTGTCGTAGATCGTGCGCAGGCCCTCGCGCACCTCGTACGGGTGCTTGTCGCTGCCCCCGAAGACAGCCGGCAGGTCGGCGCCCGCGCTGAATCCGGGACCGTTGCCGGTGACGACGAGCACCCGGGCGTCGCCGTCGGCGGCCACGGTGTCGACGGCCTCGCTGAGCGCGGCCTGCAGCGCCGGCGACATCGCGTTGCGGCGGTCGGGGTCGTTCAGGGTGAGGACGCGCACGCCCTCGACGGGTCCGTTCTCGAGCAGCACGAGCGACATGGCTGCACTCTGTCAGACCCGGACCGGACACCGGCGACATCCCCGGGGATCTCCGGGATCGCGTCACGACGGAACACACCCGGAGCGGTGTCACGCCGGTTCGGGTCGGCGGCGGGCGATCTCGACCAGGGTCTCGTTGATGGTGCCGAACCGCCGATCCGTCCGGTCGGGTCCGGGCGCTAGAACAGCCGCTGCGACGGGTCGTCGATGCCGCGCAGCGCGTCGTAGTCGAGCACGAGGCAGGTGATGCCGCGGTCCTCGGCGAGGGTGCGGGCCTGGGGCTTGATCTCCTGCGCGGCGAACACGCCCCTCACCGGGGCGAGCAGCGGGTCGCGGTTGAGCAGCTCGAGATAGCGCGTGAGCTGCTCGACGCCGTCGATCTCGCCGCGCCGCTTGATCTCGACGGCCACGGCGACGCCCTTGGGGTCGCGGGCCAGGATGTCGACCGGTCCGATCGGCGTGGGGTACTCCCGGCGCACGAGGCGGTAGCCGACACCGAGGGTGTGGATGTGCTCGGCCAGCAGCTTCTGCAGGTGGGCCTCCACGCCGTCCTTGACCAGGCCGGGGTCGATGCCGAGCTCGTGCGCGGTGTCGTGCTCGACCGATTCGAGGGTGACGATCAGCTGCTCCCCCGCCTTGTTGGTCACCGTCCACGTCTCGGCGGTCTCGACCAGCGAGCAGGGCGGGCTCATCCAGTTCAGCGGCTTGTACGACCCGCCGTCGGAGTGGACGAGGACCGACCCGTCCGCCTTCACCAGCAGCAACCGCTTCGCGAGCGGCAGATGGGCCGTGAGGCGGCCGACGTAATCGACGCTGCAACGAGCGATGACCAGGCGCACAGGTCGCGACGCTACCGGCCCGGCCCGCCGACGGAGTCCCCCGCCCTCCCCGTTGAGTGGCGAGTTCTTCACGCGAGTGGCGCGTAGGTGATCGCCACTCACGTCAAGAACTCGCCACTCAACGGGGTGGGGTCAGGCGCGGGCTTCCTCGATCGCGTCGACGACCTGGCTGAGCATCGTGGTGATCTCGAAGTCCTTCGGCGTGAACACCCTCGCGACGCCGGAGTGGCGCAGGGTCGCCGCGTCGGCCTCCGGGATGATGCCGCCGACGATGACCGGGACGTCGGCGAGATCGGCCGCCCTGAGCCCCTCGACCACGGCCGGGACGACCGACATGTGCGAGCCGGACAGCACGGACAGCCCGACGACGTCGACGTCCTCCTCCACCGCGGCCGCGACGATCTGGGCCGGGGTCAGCCGGATGCCGGAGTAGACGACCTCGAAGCCGGCGTCGCGGGCGCGCACCGCGATCTGCTCGGCCCCGTTGGAGTGGCCGTCGAGCCCGGGCTTGCCGACGAGGAACTTCAGCGGCCGGCCGAGGCTGCGGCCCAGCGCGCGCACCCGCTCCTGGACCTCGGACAGCGAACCCTCGTGGCCTCCGCCGGTCGCGCCCGACACACCGGTCGGCGGGCGGTACTCGCCGAACACCTCGCGGAGCGCGCCGGACCACTCGCCGACGGTCACGCCGGCGCGGGCACACGTCAGCGAGGCCGCCATCAGGTTCTCGTCGGTCTTGGCCGCGTCGCGCAGCGCGTCGAGCGCCCGGTCGACGGCGGCGGCATCGCGGTCGGCGCGCCAGGCCTCGATCGCCTTCTTGGCGGCCTCCTCGACGGCGGGGTCGACGGTCAGGATGCCACCGTCGGAACCGCCGACGAGCGGGTTCGGCTCGCTCTCGGTGTACTTGTTCACGCCGACGACGACGTCCTCACCGGACTCCATCCGGCGTCGGCGCAGGGCCAGCGACGACACGAGGGCCGACTTCAGGTACCCCGTCTCGACGGCGGCGACGGCCCCGCCCATCTCGAGGATCCGGGCGATCTCCTCGCCGGCCCCCCGCTTGATCTCGGCGACCTTGGCCTCGACCACCGTCGAGCCCTCGAACAGGTCGTCGTACTCGAGCAGGTCGGACTCGAAGGCGAGCACCTGCTGCATGCGCAGCGACCACTGCTGGTCCCACGCCCGTGGCAGCCCGAGGGCCTCGTTCCAGGCCGGCAGCTGCACCGCCCGGGCCCGGGCGTCCTTCGACATGGTGACCGCGAGCATCTCGAGCAGGATCCGGTAGACGTTGTTCTCCGGCTGGGCCTCGGTGAGCCCGAGCGAGTTCACTTGCACGCCGTAGCGGAAGCGGCGTTGCTTGGCGTCCGTCACCCCGTAGCGCTCGGCGGTGATCTCGTCCCAGAGCTGACCGAAGGCGCGCAGCTTGCACATCTCCTCGACGAACCGCACGCCGGCGTTCACGAAAAAGGAGATGCGGGCGACGATGTCGCCGAACTTGTCCTCGGGAACCTGCCCCGACTCCTTGACCGCATCGAGCACGGCCATCGCGGTGCAGAGCGCGAACGCGACCTCCTGCACCGGCGTCGCGCCGGCCTCCTGCAGGTGGTAGCTGCAGACGTTGATGGGATTCCACTTCGGCACGTTCGCGACGGTGTAGGCGATCATGTCGCTGATCAGCCGCATCGACGGCGCGGGCGGGAACACGTACGTCCCGCGCGAGAGGTACTCCTTGATGATGTCGTTCTGCGTCGTTCCGGACAGCTTCGCGAAGTCTGCGCCGTGCTCCTCGGCGACCGTCAGGTAGAGCGCCAGCATGTACATCGCCGGTGCGTTGATCGTCATGGAGGTGTTCATCTGCTCCATGGGGATCTCGTCGAACAGCGCGCGTACGTCGCCGATGTGCGAGATCGGGACGCCCACCTTGCCGACCTCACCGCGGGCGAGTTCGGCGTCGGGGTCGTAGCCGGTCTGGGTCGGCAGGTCGAACGCGACGGACAGTCCGGTCTGACCCTTCGCGAGGTTGCGCCGGTACAGCGCGTTCGATGCCGCCGCCGACGAGTGGCCGGCATAGGTGCGCATCAACCAGGGCTTGTCGCGGTCGTCGTCGGTCGGAAAAGGCATCCGGATACCTCCAAGGCAGCGCCTGAGTGTAGGCAGAGGAGGGTGGCCGACCCTCCGGTCCGAGGAGCCAGTGTGTCCGACTTCGCAGGGTCTCGCGCGGCGGAACGGGTTGAATTGCGGCATGAGTGACGCGGCGTACGTTTTCCGGTCGGTGTGGCGAGTGGCAGCCTCGCCGCAGCACGTCTACGACATCCTCGCCGACGTCGAGGGGTACCCGCGCTGGTGGCCGCAGGTGCGTTCGACCCGCCGGCTCGACGACACGTCGGGCGAGCTGACCTGCCGCAGCCTGCTCCCCTACGACCTCACCTTCGTGATGCGTCGCGAGGTCGAGGACCGGGACGCTCGGGTGCTCCGGGCCCGGCTGGAGGGCGACCTCGTCGGCACCAGCCAGTGGACGATCACCGCCGACGGCCCTACGACGCAGGCCGTCTTCGACGAGCAGGTCGACGTCGGGATCGAGCGGCTGCGCGCGGCCGGACGGCTCCTCGGCCCGGCCCTGCGCTTCAACCACGACCACATGATGCGATCGGGCGAGAAGGGGCTGCGTAAGCACCTGGCGACGGGGGGATGATGCAAGGGTGAGCAACGACCCGTCGTCCGGCATCATCGCCATCCTGGTGATCCTGCTGCTGGCCCTGGTGCTGCGCTGGGTGTTCCGCCCGTCGCGCCCGCGCCCGGCTACCCGGCCGGTCGACGCCGCCGAGTCCACCGAGCTCGGCCTGCTCACCGTGGTCGTCCCCGGGCTGCCCCGTCAGCAGGCCATGGAACACCGGGCGCGACTCGGCGAGGCCGGCATCCGCTCGTCCATGTCGAAACGGCGGGACGGTCGCCTCGACGTGCTCGTGTTCCACGGCGACGCCGAGCAGGCCCGGGCGGTCCTCGAGACGTGACTGACTTTGTCCGGCTCCGGGCACCGCATAGGGTGCCCGGCGTGAGTGAAAACCGAGGCGCCCCGTGACATCACCCTTCCGGCAGGACGCGGCGAAGCAGTACACGCCGGCCCAGGTGCGCAGCGCCTGGTTCCTCCACGGCTTCACCACCCTCGGCATCGTCGCCGCGATGCTCGCGTTGCGCGACGTCCTGACCGATCGGCCCGATCACGCGATCATCTGGCTGCTGCTCACGCTGCTCATCGACGGTGTCGACGGCCCCATCGCCCGCGCACTCGAGGTCGAGAAGCGGGTGCCGCGCATCGACGGGTTCCTGCTCGACCTGATCATCGACTACGTCACGTGCGTGGTTGTGCCGGCGGCGTTCATGTGGGAGTTCGGCGTCGTGCCGCGCAACAACTTCGGCATCGTCGTGCTGTGCGTCATGGTCTTCACATCGGCCATCTGGTTCGCCCGCAAGGACATGATGACCGAGGACAACTGGTTCCGCGGCTTCCCGGCCGCCTGGAACATCCTCGGACCCGTCCTGTGGGTCATGGACGCCCGCACCTGGGTCGGGGCCGTCATCACGCTCGTCCTGTCGGTGCTGTGCCTGGCCAACATGCCGTTCCCGCACATCGCCCGGGCCAAGTTCATGCAGAAGTACACGATCGTGGGCGCCACGCTCTGGATCGGCGGAGTCGCCCTCGGGGCGCTGCTGTGGGACCCGGCGCACCCGCACCACCAGCACGAGTTCGTCCGGGTGATGCTCTACCTCGGCAACGCCTACTTCGCGGTGCTGGCGCTGATCAAGTACCTGCACGACCGGAAGAACCCGCCGGCGATCGCACTCCACGACTCGGCGGTACCGGATTCCGAGCCGGCTCGGTCAGCCACCAAAACTGTCTGATTCCACCCGTTCGACGTCGGCGCCGAGCCCCCGCAACTGCTCGTCGAAACGGACGTAGCCGCGGTCGATGTGGTGGATCTCGGCCACCTCGGTGACCCCCTCGGCGACCAGGCCGGCGATGACCAGGCCCGCGCCGGCTCGGATGTCGGTGGCCCGCACCGGCGCACCGGAGAGCCGCTCGCGCCCCCGCACCACGGCGTGGTGGCCGTCGGTGCGGACGTCGGCTCCCATCCGGGCGATCTCGTCGCAGAACATGAACCGGGCCTCGAACAGGTTCTCGGTGATCATCGCCGTGCCCTCGGCGACCGAGAGGGCGGCGATCGCCTGCGGCTGCAGGTCGCTGGCCAGCCCCGGGTAGGGCAACGTGACGACGTCGAAGCTCCGCGGGCGGTCGGCCTGGGCCACCCGGAAGCCGTCGGCGAGCACCTCGACCTCGCCACCGGCCCGCACGACCTTGTCCAGCGCGATCTCCAGGTGCGTGGCGTTCGCGCCCCGGACGGTGACGTCGCCGCGGGTGGCGACCGCGGCCAGCGCCCAGGTACCGGCGACGATGCGGTCGGGGACGGCGTGGTGGGTGGTGCCGTGCAGTTCCTCGACGCCGGTGATCTCCAGCGTGGACGAGCCGATGCCGCCGATCTGGGCCCCCATCGACACGAGCATCCGGCAGAGGTCGACGATCTCGGGCTCGCGGGCGGCGTTGTCGATGACCGTCGTGCCCTTTGCCAGCACCGCGGCGGTCATGATGTTCTCGGTGGCACCGACGCTCGGGAAGTCGAGCCAGATCGAGGCGCCCCGCAGGTCGGGGGCCTCGGCCACGATGTAGCCGTGCTCGGTGCGGATGTCGGCGCCCATGCGCTCGAGGCCGGCGAAGTGCATGTCGAGGGGGCGCGAGCCGATCGCGTCGCCGCCGGGCAGCGCCACCTTGGCCCGGCCGGTGCGGGCCAGCATCGGGCCGAGCACCGCGATCGAGCCCCGGATCTTGCGGACGAGTTCGTACGGCGCCTCGGGGTTGATCGCCTCCGGTGTGGTGATCGTGACGCGGTCGACGGCGCCGTCGGCCGATTCGGCAACCTGGCAGCCCAGCCGCTCCAGCAGCTCGCGCATGATGGTCACGTCCGAGATCGCGGGCAGGTTGCCCAGCGTGGTCTCGCCCGGGGCCAGGAGGGCCGCAGCCATGAGCTTCAGCACACTGTTCTTGGCCCCGACGACGTCGACACTGCCGGCCAGGCGCGTTCCACCGGTCACTCTCAATACCTGCACCGAACCAGGCTAACCGGCGCGACGGCTAGGGTCGCACGCATGGCCGTGCACCTGACCCGCATCTACACCAAGACCGGCGACGACGGCACCACCGCCCTCGGCGACATGTCACGGGTGCGCAAGACCGACGCCCGGGTCGGGGCCTACGCCGACTGTGACGAGACGAATGCCGCCATCGGCGTGGCCCTCGCGCTCGGCGCGCTGCCGGAACGGGTCGCAGCCGTGCTGCGGACGATCCAGAACGACCTGTTCGACGTCGGTGCCGATCTCTGCACTCCCGTGGTACCGGAACCGGAGTACCCGCCGCTGCGGGTCGAGCCGGGCTACGTCGAACGGCTCGAGGGCTGGTGCGACGAGTTCAACGCCGAACTGCCCAAGCTGAACAGCTTCATCCTGCCCGGCGGCACGCCCGGCGCGGCGCTGCTGCAGACCGCCCGCACCCTGGCCCGGCGCGCCGAGCGCAGCGCCTGGACGCTGTGGGAGACCGACGCCGAGCACACCAACCGCGACGCACTGCTCTACCTGAACCGGCTCTCCGACCTGCTGTTCATCCTGAGCCGGGTCGCCAACCCCGACGGCGACGTGCTGTGGAAGCCGGGCGGCGAGCGCTGAGCCCACCTGCCGTCGTCGTCGTGATGGGGGTGTCCGGCTCGGGGAAGTCGAGCGTGGCCGCCGCCCTCGCCGCGCGGCTGGGCTGGGACCTCGCCGAGGGCGACGACCTGCACTCCCCCGCGAACGTCGCGAAGATGGCGGCCGGCCGGCCGCTCACCGACGACGACCGGACCCCGTGGCTGGCCCGCGTGGCCGACTGGATCGACGCCGAACTGGCCGCCGGGCACGGCGCCGTCGTCACCTGCTCGGCCCTGCGCCGGAGCTACCGCGACGTCCTGCGCCGCCCGGCGGTGCTCTTCGTTCATCTCGACGGGCCGCGCGACCTGCTGGCGGCCCGGCTCGGCGCCCGCCAGGGACACTTCATGCCGGTCGCGCTGCTGGACTCCCAGCTCGCGACCCTCGAGCCGCCCGGCCCGCACGAGCGCGCGGTCCGCGTCGGCATCGACCAGCCGCTCGCGGCCCAGGTCGACGCGATCATTCAGGCCCTGGGTGCGGACGATTCCAGCCAGGACACGAAGCCGGTGTAGGCGCTGTCGCCGAGGGCGAGCGCGAAGGTCTCGTCGTCCGAGCGGCACTCGATGACGACCGCGGCGGCGGGCAGTGCGCCGCGCTCGGAATCGAGGCGTCCCCGCCGGGCGACGACCTCGACCTCCCCGCGGCGCAGCACCCGGGACGGCCGGGTGCCGATGCCGATCGCGCGGTACCAGCGCAGCTCGCCGCCCTGGTAGCGCGCGATGCCGTAGAGCCAGCGATTGCCGCGCTGGACGGCCATCGGCAGCGACCCGCTCATCCGCAGCATGTAGCGCTGCCGGGCCAGGACGGCGGTGGCCACGACCACGACGAGAACAGCCGCGCACACCGCGATGATGTCCACGGTGTGCACGGCTGTCCCCCATCCGACGGCCCGGCCCGATTGCTCGGGGATCTGCGGTCAGATGTCCTCGCCTGCGGCGCGTAAACGCGCTCGCGCCCGGTTCTTCGACGCCTCGTCGTCCGCGTCGTCGCCCTCGCTGCGGTTCAGCGCCTCGCGGGCCCGGGCGACGTCGATGTCGTCGGACAGTTCGGCCTGCTCGGCGAGCACCGACACGCCGTCCGTGCGGACGGACAGGAACCCGCCGTGCACGGCCACCCGGATGGACTCGCCGCCCTCGGTGTCGATGCGCACCGCGTAGCCCGGCTCGAGCGCGCCCAGCAGCGGGGCGTGGCCGGGCAGGATGCCCAGCTCGCCCTCCACCGTGCGCGCGAAGATCGCCGTCGCCTCGCCCGACCAGATCGGTGCCTCGATCGACACCAGCTCAACCTGCATGGTCGCCATCGAACTAGGCGTTCTTGAGCTCGTTGGCCTTGCGCTCGAGGTCCTCGAGGCCACCGCACATGAAGAACGCCTGCTCCGGGTAGGAGTCGAACTCGCCCTGGGTCAGACGCTTGAACGCGTCGATCGTCTCCTCGAGCGGCACGAACGAACCGGGGATGCCGGTGAACTGCTCGGCCACGAAGGTGTTCTGCGACAGGAAGCGCTCGATGCGACGCGCGCGACCGACGATGACCTTGTCCTCCTCGGACAGCTCGTCGATACCGAGGATCGCGATGATGTCCTGGAGCTCCTTGTAGCGCTGCAGGATCTGCTTCGTGCGGTTCGCGACGTCGTAGTGCTCCTGGCCGATGTACTGGGCGTCCAGGATGCGCGACGTGGAGTCGAGCGGGTCCACCGCGGGGTAGATGCCCTTCTCCGACACCGGACGCGACAGCGTGGTCGTCGCGTCCAGGTGGGCGAACGTGGTGTGCGGCGCCGGGTCGGTGATGTCGTCGGCGGGCACGTAGATCGCCTGCATCGAGGTGATCGAGTGACCTCGCGTCGAGGTGATCCGCTCCTGGAGCTGACCCATCTCGTCGGCCAACGTCGGCTGGTAACCCACCGCGGACGGCATGCGGCCGAGCAGCGTCGACACCTCGGAACCGGCCTGGGTGAACCGGAAGATGTTGTCGATGAACAGCAGCACGTCCTGCTTCTGGACGTCGCGGAAGTACTCGGCCATCGTCAGGGCCGACAGCGCGACGCGCAGGCGGGTGCCCGGCGGCTCGTCCATCTGGCCGAAGACGAGCGCGGTCTTCTCGATGACGCCCGAGTCGGTCATCTCGGCGATGAGGTCGTTGCCCTCACGGGTGCGCTCACCGACACCGGCGAACACCGACACACCGCCGAAGTTCTCGGCGACGCGGTAGATCATCTCCTGGATCAGCACCGTCTTGCCGACACCGGCACCACCGAACAGCCCGATCTTGCCGCCGACCACGTAGGGGGTCAGCAGGTCGATGACCTTGATGCCGGTCGTGAACATCTCGGTCTTGGACTCGAGCTGGTCGAACGGCGGCGGCTCGCGGTGGATCGACCACCGCTCCTTGATGTCGAGATCCTCGGCCTTGACGTCCAGCGGCTCACCGAGAGTGTTGAAGACGTGCCCGAGCGTGCCGTTGCCGACGGGCACGGTGATCGGCGAGCCGGTGTCGCGGACCTCGGAACCGCGCACCAGACCGTCGGTGGGCTGCAGGGCGATGGCGCGCACCATGTCGTCACCGATGTGCTGCGCGACCTCGAGGGTGAGCGTCTTCGACAGCTCGCCCAGCTCGATCTCGGTCGTCAGCGCCTGGTTCAGCGGCGGCATGGCGTTGCGGCCGAACTCCACGTCGACCACGGGGCCGATGACGCGCACGACGCGTCCGGTGCCGCCGCCCGTCGCCTCGGTGTCGGTCTCGTTCTTCTCGAGAGTCGTCATAGTTACAGCTCTTCTCCTGCCGAGGCGAGAGCATCGGCGCCGCCGACGATCTCGCTGATCTCCTGGGTGATCTCAGCCTGGCGGGCCTGGTTGGCCAGCCGGGTGAATGTCTTGATGAGGTCGGTCGCGTTGTCGCTCGCCGACTTCATGGCGCGCCGGCGGGCCGCGGATTCCGAGGCGGCCGACTCCAGCAGCGCGGAGAAGATCCGCGAGCTGATGTAGCGCGGCAGCAGCGCCTCGATGAGCCGGGCCGGCTCGGGCTCGAACTCGAACAGCGCGCCGCCGGTGTCCGCCTCGTCCTTCTCGGAGGAGTCGGAGTCGCCGTCGCCGTGCTCGCCGTCGCCGTCCGCGTCCTTGATCGGCGACACCTGCACCGCGGTGGCGGTCTGGGTCACCGAGTTCACGAACCGGGTGTAGACGACCCAGAGCTCGTCGATGCCGGGCTTGCCGGAGTCTGCGTTCTCCTCGTCGTCGCCCCCCGAACGGACCGTGCCCTCGGACGTCGCCGACAGCGCGGTCACGACGGCCTCCGTCGCGCCGCGGGCGTCGGTGAAGTTCGGCTGCTCGGAGAAGCCGGTCCACGAGCCCGCGAGCGCGATGGTGCGGAAGTTGAAGAACGCCGCACCCTTACGCCCGATGACGTAACGGTCGACCTCCTTGCCGTCGGACTCGAGCTTGCTCGCGAGCTCGTTGGCCACCTTCAGCGCGTTGGCGTTGTAGCCACCGGCCAGGCCGCGGTCACTGGTGATCACCAGGATGCCGGCGCGGCGCGGGTTCTCGACGCCCGTCAGCATCGGGTGCTTCAGCGTGGTGTCACCGCTGAGGGCGGCGAGCGCGCGGCTGAGCTCCTTGGCGTACGGACGAGCGTTGTTCATCCGCTGCTGCGCCTTGACGATGCGCGAAGCCGCGATGAGCTCCATCGCCTTGGTGATCTTCTTGGTCGACGACACCGTACGGATACGGCGCCGGTAGACCCGAAGTTGGGCTCCCATTCAGCTGCCCGACTACTTGCTCGACTTGTCGGGGGTCGCCTGGAACTGCTTGGCGAAGTCCTCGTGCAGCTTCTCCAGCTGCCCCGACAGGTCGTCGTCGAACTTCTTGGACGTCGCCAGGCTCTCGAACAGCCCCGACGAGTTGTGCTGGATGTAGTCCAGGAACTCGCGCTCGTAGCGACGGATGTCCTCGACCGCGACCTCGTCGAGCTTGCCGGTGGTGCCGGCCCAGATCGAGGCGATCTCGCGGCCGACCGGGAACGGCGACGCGGCGGGCTGCTTGAGCAGCTCGACGAGGCGCGAACCGCGGGCCAGCTGCTGCTGCGAGGCCTTGTCCAGGTCGGAGCCGAAGGCGGCGAACGCCTCGAGCTCGCGATACTGGGCCAGGTCCACCCGCAGGCGGCCGGCGACGTCCTTCATCACCTTCGGCTGCGCCGCGCCACCCACGCGCGACACCGAGATGCCGACGTTGATGGCCGGGCGGACGCCCGCGTTGAAGAGGTCGGTCTCGAGGAAGCACTGGCCGTCGGTGATGGAGATGACGTTGGTCGGGATGTAGGCCGACACGTCGTTGCCCTTGGTCTCGATGACCGGCAGGCCGGTCATCGAACCGCCGCCGAGGTCGTTCGACAGCTTCGCGCAACGCTCGAGCAGCCGGCTGTGTAGATAGAACACGTCGCCCGGGTAGGCCTCGCGGCCCGGCGGGCGGCGCAGCAGCAGGGACACGGCGCGGTAGGCCTCGGCCTGCTTGGTGAGGTCGTCGAACACGATCAGGACGTGCTTGCCGGCGTACATCCAGTGCTGGCCGATGGCCGAGCCGGTGTACGGGGCCAGGTACTTGAAACCGGCCGAGTCGGACGCGGGGGCGGCGACGATGGTCGTGTACTCCATCGCGTCGGCCTCCTCCAACGTCTTCTTGGCGGCGGCGATCGTCGAGCCCTTCTGGCCGATGGCGACGTAGATGCAGCGGACCTGCTTCGACTCGTCGCCGCTCTTCCAGTTGTCGCGCTGGTTGATGATCGCGTCCAGGCAGACCGTGGTCTTGCCGGTCTGGCGGTCGCCGATGATCAGCTGGCGCTGGCCGCGACCGATGGCGGTCATGGCGTCGATGGCCTTGATGCCGGTCAGCAGCGGCTCGCGGACCTCCTGGCGCTGCACCACTGTCGGCGCCTGCAGCTCGAGGGCGCGGCGCTCGCTCGACTCGATCTCGCCCTGGCCGTCGATCGGCCGGCCGAGCGGGTTCACGACGCGGCCGAGGTAGGCGTCGCCCACCGGCACCGACAGGATCTCGCCGGTGCGCTTGACCTGCTGACCCTCCTCGATCTTCGACGCGTCGCCCAGGATGACCACGCCGATGTCGCGGACGTCCAGGTTCAGGGCGATCCCGAGCGTGCCGCCCTCGAACTCGAGCAGCTCGTTGGTCATCGCGCTCGGCAGACCCTCGACACGGGCGATGCCGTCACCGGTCTCGGCAACGACGCCGACCTCTTCGCGGGAGGCCTCCGGCGAATAGGACGAGACGTAGCTCTCGATCGCGCTACGGATCTCGTCGGCGGAGATCGTCAGCTCTGCCATGAAGTTTCCTCAATCTCGTGGGTCTTGCCTGCGGTTACTGGCGGTGCGGTTCGGGGGTGGTGCGGGTACTGCGGTGCCGGCATCAGCCGGCGAGGGCGGTGCGGGCCCCGACGATGCGGGTGGCGACGCTGCCGTCGATGACCTCGTCACCGACGCGGATCACCAGGCCGCCGCGGATGCTGGGGTCGAGCGCGGTGCGGACGCTGATCGCCCGGCCGTACGTCTGGCCGAGCGCGGCCGCGAGCCGCTCCTGCTGGGCGGCGGTGAGCGGGACGGCCGAGATGACCCGGGCGACCGAACGCTCCTGGCGCACGGCGGCCTGCTCGAGCAGGTCGTCGATGGCCAGCGCGATACTGCGCTTGCGCTGGCTGCCCACGGCGTGCTTGAGCAGCGTCAGCGTGAGCGGCGAGACCTTCGCACCCACCAGCGATTCGAGCAGGCCCGTGCGCCGCGAGACGTCGGCGGTCTGCTCGTCGAGCAGGGTCGCGATCTCACCGTCGGCGTCGAGAATCCGCTCGAAACGGAACAGCTCGTCCTCGACGCGGTCGAGGTTGCCGTCCTTCTCGGCGGCGGCGAACAACGCGTCGCCACCGGCGCGCTCGAGGGCATCGGTGAGGTCCCACGGGGAGGACCAGCGCAAGCCGACCGCGGCCTTGAGCACCTGCAGCGTGACCTTGTCGATCTTGCTGCCGAACAGGCTCTCGGCGAACTGGGTGCGGGCCGCGGGGGCGGTCGCCGGGTCGCCGAGCGTGCGTCGCAGCCGGGGCTGGGCGACGAGCAGACCGGCGACGGCGTACAGCTCGTCGGCGAGCGTGGTGAGCGCGGCCGCGCTCGCCTTGTCGCCGAGCGCAGCGTGCTGCTCCTCGCGGAGCTTCGCCGACGCCTGCCTGCTGGCGGAACGCATCATGCGTCCGTCCCTCCTGACACTGCCTTCTCCT
Source organism: Jatrophihabitans sp. (assembly GCF_036000465.1). Lineage (GTDB taxonomy): Bacteria > Actinomycetota > Actinomycetes > Mycobacteriales > Jatrophihabitantaceae > Jatrophihabitans. The sequence goes on from NZ_DASYFV010000009.1 coordinate 30,252, forward strand.
GGGACTCGAGGCCGGCGAGGAAGGCGTCGACCGTGGCCGAGACCTGGGCGTCGTCGGCGAGTCGCTGGTCGACGATCTTCTCCGACAGTTCGACGGCCAGGGTGCCGATCTCGCCGCGCAGCTCGCGGACGATGGACGCGCGCTGGCTGGCCAGCTGCTCCTCGCCCCGCTGCACGATGCGAGCCGCGTCCTCCTGCGCCTTCTGGTGCAGCTCCTCGATGGTGCGCTGCGCCTCGGCGCGCGCGTTCTCGCGGATCTGGGCCGCCTCGGTGCGCGCCTCGTTCAGCGCCTCCTGGTACTTCTTCTCCGCCTCGCCCAGACGCACCTTCGCGTCGTCGGCGTCCTGCATCTGCTGGCGGATGAGCTCCTGCCGCTCGCGCAGCGGGCCCTGCAGCCGGGGCAGGATGTACTTCGCGACGATCCCGAGGATCAGGATGAAGGCGAAGAACTCGGCGATGAAGGTCGCGTTGGGCACCAGGAAGTTGCCCGAGGCGAGCACGGTGTGGGGCTGGGCCATGACGGGGATTCCCTGTTCCGTTGCTTACTTGCTCGACAGGACGAACACGAAGAGCACGGCGAACGCGAGGTTGATGAAGTACGCCGCCTCGACCAGGCCGACGGTCAGGAAGAACAGCGTCTGCAGCTGCCCCTGGGCCTCGGGCTGACGGGCAACGCCCTGGATCAGCGAGCTGCCGGCGAGACCGTCACCGATACCGGCGCCGATCGCGCCGCCGCCGAGCGCGAGGCCGCCACCGACGAGGCCGCCCGCGGTCTCGATTCCCTGGATGAGCGTGTTAGCCATTTCTCCTCAATTCCTTCTGACGTTGACGTGTAGCTGAATTGTCGTACTGGTCCGAACCTGACGTGGTCAGTGGTGCGCGCCCTCCTCGTGAGGTGCGATCGAGCTCATGTAGAGCACGGTCAGCAGCGCGAAGATGAACGCCTGGATGAGGCCGATGAAGGCGTCGAACAGCTTCCACAGGATGTCGGGCAGCCAGAGGATCGCGGCCGGCATGGCCGCGATGAGGGCGACCATGATCGTGCCGGCGAAGATGTTGCCGAAGAGTCGCAGTGCCAGCGTGACCGGCTTCATGACCTCCTCGACGAGGCGCAGCGGGATCATCACGCGCGGCTTCTCGAACAGGTGACCGTAGAAGCCGCGTACGCCGCGCTTGCGGATGCCGACCACGTGCATGGTGCCGATGACCAGGATCGCCAGCGCGTAGGTCAGGTTCACGTCGGAGGCCGGCGGCGGCGCGTACTCGGGGTGGTGGCCGGTCGGCACGATCGCGATGAGGTTGGCGATCAGGATGAAGACGAACAGCGTCATGGCCAGCGGGACGACGAACGGGGCGGTCTTGATGCCCATCGTGTCCTCGACCTGGCGCTCGACCTGCTCGGTGATGGTCTCGAACGCGAGCTGCAGCTTGGTCGGCCGGCGGGTGCTCGACTTGCGCTGGATCAGGAAGCCGATGAGCAGGATGATCGCGCCGGCGATCAGGGTGGCGGTGATCGTGTCGCCGTTGAGCGTGAGCCCGGCGACGTGCCACTCGATGTGCTCGCCCGGCGTGATGTTGATGGCCAGGTTCTGGGCGCTCACTACTTCACCATTCCCAACGTTGAGGCGATCATGACGACGGCCGCAGACTACGGAACACCGGCACCGCGGCGCCGACGAGCATGAGGATCTGGAATACCGCGAGGCCGGCGAAGACCCCGAGACCGTCGGGACGGATCAGCAGGCCCATCGCGATGGCCACCAGGGTGATGCCACCCAGCCGGCCGAACACGCCGTTGCGGAAACGCTTCTTGCTCATCGCGGCATCGCGGGCGTAGGCGAGTACCGAACGCTGCAGCATGAGGTTGTTCACCGCGCCGAGGCCGATGCCGACCAGCCCGAACAGTCCCATCAGCGGGTGACCCTGCAACCCGGTGATCACGATTGCGACCACGCCGAGCACGCCCCCTATACGGGCCGATCTGCGCAGGTTCGCAGCGGCTGACACCGGGGTGTATACGACCGGCTCCACGGTGAAGGCTCTCCGCTCATCTCTTGAGAAACTGTCTGAACTCGTTGACTACGTAGGTGACCGCCCCCGCCACGCCGACCAGCAGGCCGATCATGATGAAGACCGGGGTGGTACCGGCGATGGAGTCGGCCAGCCAGCCGAGAACCATCCCGAGGGCGAGCACGGCCGCGGTGACGGCGCCCATGCCGAGCAGTGACTGCCAGCTCGGGGATTCAGGTGCCATCGGCGTCCACCGTCAGTAGCTGTCGGTGTCCGTACCGGGGTGAGTCATCGGCAACTCCTCAGTCGGGGGCATCCGGGGAAACCCGTGCTTCAGCGCACCAGTTGCTCGGCGTGTCGCCACGACCGGCCGCTGCTGCTGGGCTTCTTCTCAGACACTACCGGGCTGGACGGGGTGCTCCTGCACCGGGGGCCGCCCGGAGGCCGGGTTCCTGGCCCGGATGTCGTCCTCGGCGGCCGTCACCACCCGGCCCTTGCGCAGCCGCGAACGCAGGCCGGGAACCAGCGACACGACCAGCCCCACCACGACGAGCGCGATCAGCATCGAGACGACGACCCACGGCCCGGTGCTGAACGACACCGCGACCCCGGCGAAGGCCAGCAGGGCCGACCAGAAGTACAGCAGCAGCACGGCCCGGCGGTGGCTGTGCCCGATCTCGAGCAGGCGGTGGTGCAGGTGCTGCTTGTCCGGTGCGAAGGGCGAGCTGCCCCGGCCGACCCGGCGGAACACGGCGAGCAGGAGGTCGACGAACGGCAGGGCCAGCACCGCGACCGGGATCAGGAGGGGCAGGAGCAGCGGCAGGCCGCCGAACGCGCTCTTGAACGACTGCGGGTCGGCGCTCGTGGTGGCGGTCGTCGCCGCGGCCGAGAGGAGCAGGCCGACCAGCATCGAGCCCGAGTCGCCCATGAAGATCCGGGCCGGGAAGAAGTTGTGCGGCAGGAAGCCCAGGCACGCCCCGGCCAGGACGGCGGCCAGCAGCGTCGGGGTGGCCGCGACATCGAGATAGCCCTGCTGGGTCAGGTGGTAGGAGAAGACGAAGAACGCGCCGGCCGCGATGGCCGTGACGCCCGCGGCGAGGCCGTCCAACCCGTCGATGAAGTTCATCGCGTTGATGGTCAGGACGGTGAGCAGGATCGTGACCGGGATCGCGAGGTCGCTGCCGAGCACGACCGTGCCGCTGTCGCCGAAGGGGAAGTAGAACGAGCCGAGCTGGACGCCGCCGAGCGTGACCATCAGGCCGGTGGCGAGTACCTGGCCGGCCAGTTTGGTCAGCGAGTCGAGCTCGAAGATGTCGTCGAGGATGCCGATCAGACAGATGATCGCGGCGGCGCCGACCACCCAGGCCATCTCCGGGCCCTTGTCGAAGGCCCCGTGCAGCGTGGGCAGCCGCTGGGCGACGAACAGGGCCAGCGCGACCCCGGCGAACAGTGCGACGCCGCCCATGCGCGGGGTGGCGACGGCGTGCACGTCGCGGTCGCGCGGGAGGGCCACCGCGCCCCAACGGATCGCCGCGCGGCGGGCCAGCGGGGTGAGCAGGAAGGTCACGAGCGCGCCGATGCAGCCGACGAGCACGTACTCCAGGCTCGGGTGGGTCATGGCGTCCGCCGGCTCACGGGCTCGCGGGGGCGCCGAGGCCGATGATGTCGGGCACGATTGCGCGGAGCGCGTCCTCGGTGACGGCGCCGACCCGCAGGATCTGCGGGTGCGGGCCGGTGACGTCGACGATGGTGGAGGCGACACCCTCGGGCGCCGGGCCGTCCTCGAGGTAGACGGCCACGTCGTCGCCCAGCTGGGCCCGGGCCTCGGCCGCGGTCTGCGCCGGCGGGTGCCCCGACTTGTTGGCGCTCGAGACGGCCATCGGTCCGGTCTTCTCGAGCAGCTCGATGGCGACGGGGTGCAGCGGCATGCGGATCGCGACCGTGCCGCGCGAGTCGCCGAGATCCCAGGTCAACGACTGGGCGTGCCGCACGACGAGCGTGAGGCCGCCGGGCCAGAAGGCCTCGACCAGCAGGCGGGTGCGCGAGTCGACCGTGCTGACCAGGCCGTCGATGGTCGACCACGAGCCGACGAGCACCGGGACGGGCATGTCGCGGCCGCGCCCCTTGGCCCGCAGCAGGTCGGCCACCGCCACCGCGTCGAACGCGTCGGCGCCGAGACCGTAGACCGTGTCGGTGGGCAGCACGACCAGCTCGCCCGAGCTCACGCTGTGAGCGGCGGTCTGGATGGCGTCGACCCGGGTGTCGGGATCACTGCAATGGAAGAACAGGGCCACGGGGCCATCCTGCCTCATCGCCGTGAGGGCGGCGGAGGTCAGCACTCCCGGAGGTCAGCGCACCCGGCGAGCGGTGGCGAACCGGGGTAGGCCGGCCAGATCGCGGTGCGCGGTGATCGCGGTGAAGCGCCCGTCGGCCCGCAGCAGGTCGGGCACCGCCGTCTCGTGCGTGTCGTCGTGCTCGACCGCGAACGCGCCGTCAGGACGCAGCAGCTCGGCCGCGCGGGCGATCACCGACGGCATCAGCGCGAGACCGTCGGCCCCGGCGAACACCGCGTCGGGCGGGTCGGCCCGGACCTCGGGCGACACCTCGACCCCGCTCGGCACGTAGGGCGGGTTGGCCACGACGGCGTCGACCCGGCCGCGCAGCTCGGGCAGCAGGTGCGGATCGCGCACGTCGGCGACCACCGGTTCGACGCGGGTGCCGGTGGCGTTGCGGGCGAGCCAGCACGCGGCCTCACCGGCCTGCTCGACCGCGATCACCCGACCGGCCGGCACCTCGTCGGCGATCGCCAGGGCGAGCGTGCCGCTGCCCGAACAGAGGTCGACGACGACGGGCTCCGCGGCCGCGCGCAGGTGCTCGAGGACGGCGTCGACGAGCAACTCGGTCTCCGGGCGCGGCACGAACACGCCGGGCCCGACCGGGATCTCGATGTGCCGGAACGGGGCGGTGCCGACGATGTGCTGCAGCGGCTCGCGGCTCTCCCGCCGCACCAGCAGGCCCTCGAACGCGGCCAGCGCGTCGGCGTCGGGCTCGACGAGCACGAGCCGCGACCGGGGCACGCGCAGCGCGTGCGCGAGCAGCAGCTCGGCGTCGACCCGCGGCGTCGCGATCCCGGCGGCCGCCAACCGCGCCGTCGCGTCCGTCAGCAGGGTCACGAACTGCCCGACAGCAGCGCTTCGGTGTCGGCCTGGCGCAGCGCGGCGATGACGTCGTCGAGCGCGCCGTCGAGCACCTGGTCGAGGTTGTAGGCCTTGAAGCCGACGCGGTGGTCGCTGATCCGGTTCTCCGGGAAGTTGTAGGTACGCACCCGCTCGGAGCGGTCGACGGTGCGGACCTGCGACCGGCGCGCGTCCGAGGCGGCCGACTCGGCGGCGTCCTGGGCCGCGGCGAGCAGTCGGGCCCGCAGCACCCGCAGGCCGGCCTCACGGTTCTGCAGCTGGCTCTTCTCGTTCTGCATGCTGACCACGGTGCCGGTGGGGATGTGCGTGATGCGCACGGCCGAGTCGGTGGTGTTCACGCTCTGCCCGCCCGGCCCGGACGAGCGGTAGACGTCGATGCGCAGGTCATTGGGATCGATCTCGACGTCGACCTCATCGGCCTCGGGCAGCACGACGACGCCCGCGGCCGAGGTGTGGATGCGGCCCTGCGACTCGGTGGCCGGTACCCGCTGGACGCGGTGCACACCGCCCTCGTACTTCAGGTGCGCCCAGACCGCGTCGGTGGGCTTGCGGGCGCGGACGGCGATGGTGACCGACTTCTTGCCGCCCAGATCGGTCGGCTCGTCGTCGAGCACCTCGGTCTGCCAGCCGAGACGTTCGGCGTAGCGGAGGTACATGCGCAGCAGGTCGCCGGCGAACAGCGCCGACTCCTCACCGCCCTCGCCCGCCTTGACCTCGAGGATGACGTCCTTGGCATCGTTCGGGTCCTTGGGCAGCAGCAGGCGCCGCAGCCGTTCCTCGAGCTCGTCGATGCGGACGACCAGGGCGTCGGCCTCGACGGCGAAGGAGGCGTCCTCACCGGCCAGCTCGCGAGCGGCCTCCAGGTCGTCCCGCGCGGTCTCGAGCTCGGTCGCCGCCGCCCGGATCGGGGCCAGCTCGGCGAAGCGTCGTCCGAGGTCGCGGGCCCGCTGCTGGTCGCTGTGCACCTCGGGATCGGCCAGGGCCGTCTCCACCTCGGCGTACTCGGCCAGCAGCTCAGGCAGCCGTCCCGGTGTATCGCTCATGTGCCTCTCCTAGCTACCCGACGCCGACATGGGAACGGCGCCCGCCGCCGCCCCCGATGAGGGGGCGGCAACGGGCGCCGTCGGAAGAGCTAGGAGTTGCGGACGCGCTTGCCGTAGCGCTTCTCGAACTTGTCGACGCGGCCGCCGACGTCCATGATCTTCTGCTTGCCCGTGTAGAACGGGTGGCAGGCCGAGCAGACGTCCGCGTGCAGCTGACCCGACTTCGAGGTGCTGCGAGTGGTGAACGTGTTGCCGCACGAGCAGGTCACCTCGGTGACGACGTACTCGGGGTGGATGCCTTCACGCATGATGCTGGTTCCCTTCGGATGGCCGCCGGGTCGCCGTGGGTGCTGGCGTGAACCGGAGCCGGGTTGGAGTGTCGAACGCCCAGTCTAACGGCTACGCGGGCTGCTCCATTCCCCGGCGCCGGGTGGCAGGATCACCGCCATGAATCCGCTGTCCGGGCTGTCGGGCGATCGCCGGGAGCTGTTCGAGATCCGGGTGCAGCGGTGGCGGCCCGACCTGCGGGAGGGCCTGCTCGATCTCTACCCCGAGGCGGTGGCCGCGACCCTCGAGGAGCGCCTGATCGAGCTCGCCGCCCGCGCCTACGCCGAGCGGCCCGACGACCTGCACCACCTCGATCTCGTCCGCACGCTGACGCCCGACTGGTTCCAGCAGCCGGGCATGCTCGGCTACGCCGCCTACGCCGACCGTTTCGCCGGATCGCTCACCGGCGTCGCCGACGAGATCCACTACCTGCGCGAGCTCGGCGTCGGCTACCTGCACCTGATGCCGTTGCTGCGTCCCCGCGACGGCGACAGCGACGGCGGGTACGCGGTGGCCGATTACCGCGAGGTGCGGGCCGACCTCGGCACCGTCGACGACCTGCGCAAGCTGGCGTTCGAGCTGCGGGAGCAGGGCATCAGCCTCGTGCTCGACCTCGTGCTCAACCACGTGGCCCGTGAGCACGAGTGGGCGGTGCGGGCCCGAGCCGGCGAGCCGACGTACCGCGACTACTTCCACGTCTACCCCGACCGCACCGAGCCCGACGCCTACGAGCGGACGCTGCCCGAGGTGTTCCCCGACTTCGCGCCGGGCAACTTCACCCATGACCCCGAGCTCGACGCCTGGGTCTGGACAACGTTCAACGACTTCCAGTGGGACGTCAACTGGACCAATCCCGACGTCTTCGCCGAGTACGCCGACATCGTGCTGTTCCTCGCCAACGCCGGCGTCGAGGTGCTGCGGCTGGACGCGATCGCGTTCCTCTGGAAGCGGCTGGGGACCAACTGCCAGAACCAGCCCGAGGTGCACTCGATCGCCCAGGCGCTCCGCGCCCTGATTCGCATCGCCTGCCCGGCCGTGCTGCTCAAGGCCGAGGCGATCGTCGCGCCCGACGATCTCGTGCACTACCTGGGCCGCGGCCGCCATCACGGCAAGGTCAGCGATCTGGCCTATCACAACACGCTGATGGTGCAGATCTGGTCGATGCTCGCGACGCAGGACGTCACCCTCGCGGTGCGGGCGCTGCAGGAGTTGCCGTCGGTGCCGATCACGACCGCTTGGATCTGCTACCTGCGTTGCCACGACGACATCGGCTGGGCCATCGACGACACCGATGCCGCCGCCGTCGGCCTGACCGGCTACGGGCACCGCACCTTCCTGTCCGACTTCTACACCGGCGCGTTCCCCGGCACGTTCGGCCACGGGCTGGTGTTCCAGGCGAACCCGGCCACCGGCGACCGGCGCGTCAGCGGCATGACCGCCGCGCTCGTCGGGCTCGACGACGCCCGCTCCGGCGGCGACCCGCTCGCGCTCGACCTCGCGATCGCCCGGCTCGTCCTGGGCTACGCGCTGGTGCTCGGGTGGGGTGGCGTGCCGGTGATCTGGATGGGCGACGAGCTCGCCCTGCCGGACGATCCACGCTGGGCCGACGAGCCCGGGCACGAGGGCGACAACCGGTGGACGCACCGTCCCCGCATGGATCGCGCCGCCCAGGCCCGGCGCGCGGAGCCGGGCACGGTCGAGCAGCGGGTGTTCGCCGCGATGCGCCACCTGGCGGCCACCCGCGCAGTGCTGCCGATGATGCACGCGGCCACGCAGTCGCAGGTGCTCGAGCCGGCCGACCCGGGCATCCTGCCCGTCCTGCGCCGGCACCCCGAAGGCGTGCTGCTCGAGCTGTACAACGTCACCGGGTCGCGCCGCGCCTGGCCGGCCTACCGGCTCGAGCAGCTCGGCCTCGGCCGCCACCGCGACGTGCTGTCCGGCTCCGACCTGCCGGTGGACGTCGACGCAAACATCTGGCTCGCGCCCTACCAGGCGGTCTGGCTGCTGGCGCGCTAGACCTCGACCCGGTGCGCGCCGTCGGCCGCCACGGCGGCGAACACCGAGGGCGGGCCGAATCCGGCCGCGGCGAAGCCGGCCGTGACCGCGGCGGTGACGTCATCGGCCGACGCGGCATCGACCAGGGCGATGGCCGAGCCGCCGAAACCGCCACCGGTCATCCGGGCGCCGTGGGCGCCGGCGCCGAGCGCGGCCGAGACGGCGAGATCGAGCTCCGGGCTGGACACCTCGTAGTCGTCGCGCAGCGACATGTGCGACGCGATGAGCACCGGCCCGATCGCCCGTAGGTCTCCCCCGCCGTCGAGGATGCCCATGACCTCGAGCACGCGGGCGTTCTCGGTGACGACGTGCCGCACCCGGTGGCGCAGCCGCTCGTCGGTGAGCGCGGCGAGCGCGGCGACGAGGTCCACGACGTCGCGCAGGGCGGTCATGCCGAGCTCGGCCGCGGCCGCCTCGCAGTCGCGGCGCCGGGCGGCGTACTCGCCGTCGACGAGGCGGTGCGGCGCGCGGGTGTCGATGACCAGGAGCGCGAGGCCGGCGGCGGCCAGATCGAACGGGACGTGACGCCGCTCGCCGCTGCGGGTGTCCAGCAGCAGGACGTGCCCGGCCCGGCACAGCAGCGACGCGCTCTGGTCGAGCACACCGTTGGGCAGCCCCACGTAGTCGTTCTCGGCCCGGCGGGCCACCGCGATCAGCTCGTCGCGCGTGAGCCCGAGGCCGAAGACGTCGTCCAGCGCGATCGCGACCACGCACTCGAGCGCGGCCGACGAGGAGAGTCCGGCCCCGTGGGGCACGTCGCCGTCGAGGTCGATGTCGGCGCCGGTGATGTCGTGCCCGCGCTCGGCCAGCGCCCAGACGACGCCGGCCACGTAGGCCGCCCAGCCCTCGACCGTGCCCGGCGCGAGGCCGGCGAGATCGAAGCGCGCCGGTTCGACGCCGACCGAGCGGGCGTGCACCGCGCCGTCCGTGGTCGCCGTGACCCGGGCCGTGATGCCGAGCGGCAGCGCGATCGGCGCGACGAAGCCGTCGTTGTAGTCGGTGTGCTCACCGATCAGGTTGACCCGGCCCGGCGCACGCCACACGACCGTCACGGGCGGCGGGCGGGGTCGGCGGTACGGGGCACGGGACCACCGTAGTGCGCCGTAACTGTGCGCCGGAACCGACAGTGCACCGCGAACGACAGCGGCGCACGGGTCGGTCGACCCGTGCGCCGCCGGCGCGTGCGTGGGGGGATCAGCCGAGTCGCAGGCCCGTCTCGGGGTGGAACGCGTGCTCCTCGCCGGTGTGCACGTCGACGGTGACGACGTCGCCGATCCGCGGGGGCACCCGGCCGTCGAAGCGGACGGTGTAGTTCCTGTCGTCGTTCTCGTCGCCCTCGAGCTTGCCGTAGACGAACGCGTCGGCGCCGAGCTCCTCGACGAGCTTGACCTCGATCCGCAGTCCGGAGGCGGTGCCGTCGGCACCGGGCCGGCTGGCCTGGAACGACTCGGGCCGCACGCCCAGCGTGATGGTGCTGAGCCCGGCCTCCTTGGCCGCGGCCATCACCTGCGGCTTCAGTGGCAGCACGATGTTGCCGAGCCGGGCGCCTCCGTCGACGATTTCGGCCGGGCGCAGGTTCATGGCCGGCGAGCCGATGAAGCCCGCGACGAACGCGTTGGCGGGGGTGTCGTAGAGGTTGCGCGGGGTGTCGACCTGCTGCAGGAAGCCGCCCTCCTTGAGGATCGCCACCCGGTGCCCCATGGTCATGGCCTCGACCTGGTCGTGGGTGACGTAGAGGGTGGTGGTGCCGAGCCGCGCCTGCAGCTGGGCGATGTTGGAGCGCGTTTCGACCCGCAGCTTGGCGTCGAGGTTCGACAGGGGCTCGTCCATGAGGAACACGGCAGGCGAGCGCACGATGGCGCGGCCCATCGCCACCCGCTGGCGCTGGCCACCGGAGAGGGCCTTCGGCTTGCGCTGCAGGTAGTCCTCGAGGTTGAGCAGCTTCGCCGCCTCGAGCACCTTGCGCTCGCGCTCGTCCTTGTTGACGCCGGCGAGCTTGAGCGCGAAGCCCATGTTCTCGGCGACGCTCATGTGCGGGTAGAGCGCGTAGGACTGGAACACCATCGCGATGTCGCGTTCCTTCGGCGGCTTGGCCGAGACGTCGACGTCGTTGATGCGGATCTCGCCGCGGCTGACCTCTTCGAGGCCGGCCAGCATGCGCAGCGCGGTGGACTTGCCCGACCCGGACGGGCCGACCAGGACCATGAACTCGCCGTCGTTGATGTCGAGGTCCAACTCGTTGACCGACGGCACCGGGTTACCCGGGTACTGGCAGGTCGCCTTCAAGAACTGCACTGCAGCCATGGGGCATTGCCCCTCTCTCGACCGGTGTGGATACCGCGCCGGGTACGGACACCCCGGGTCAGGCGACGTTGCCCGACCCGGCGGGTCTCACGGCATTCCCGACGACGACCGAGTGCTCCACCGGTCTAATGGAGCGGTCCTCGAGCGGGCATTGCGGCACTGCACTGTGTTGGTGGAACGGTGGTGCATCCGAGGGGGCTGGATCAGCCCTTCACACCACCGGCGGTCAGACCGCTGACGATGCGACGCTGGAAGAGCAGGACGACGATCACCAGAGGGACGGTGACCACGAGCCCGGCCGCCATCGTCTGGGTGTTGGCGACGATGTGCGGACCGGCGGTGAACTTGGCGATGGCCACCGTCGACGGTTCGACGTTGGTGTTGCCGTTGGACAGCACGCTGGACAGCAGGTACTCGTTCCACGAGGCCAGGAACACCAGGATCGAGGTGGTGAACATGGCCGGGGCGGCGAGCGGCAGGATGACCAGCCGGAACGCCTGGCCGGGGGTCGCACCGTCGACCCGGGCGGCCTGCTCGAGCTCCCACGGCATGTCGGCGAAGAACGACGTCAGCGTGTAGACCGCGAGCGGCAGCGAGAACGAGATCTGCGGCAGGATCAGACCCTGGTAGGTGCCGAGCCAGCCGAAGTCGGTGAACAGCTGGAAGATCGGCGTCAGGATCGCCACGCCCGGGAACATCGACGCCGCGAGAATGGCCGCGAGGACGATGCCCTTGCCCCGGAAGGCCAGGCGGGCCAACGCGTAGCCGGCGAAGACGCCGATGACCATCGCCAGCACGGTGACGCAGGTGCCGATGATCAGGCTGTTCACCAGTGACCGACCGAACGCGTTGTTCGTCGTGTCGAACGCGTAGCTGAAGTTCTTCATCGTGAGATGCGTGAACCAGAACGTGTTGTCGTAGGTGTAGGCGTTGTCGCGGAAGGCCATGACGACCATCCAGTAGAACGGCAACAGACACCACAGGATGATGATCACCATGACCCCGGCGGTGCCGAGGTTGCCCCACTTGAAGGGCTCCTTCGGCGCGCTGGCCTTGGCCGATGCCGGCGGCGGGGCCGACGGGGCGTCCTGGAGAGCGGTCGCCATTATTTCGCCTCCTTGCTCGGCTTCTGGGCGCCGACGATGTTCGCGTTGAACAAGCGGACGAGGGCCAGGGAGATCGCGAAGATCATGACGAACGTGACCGTCGACAGCGCGGACGCCGAGTTGACGTTCGTCGCCTGGAGTTGGCGCACGACCAGGATCGACATCGTCGTCGTCCCGTTGGCACCGCCGGTCAGGATCGCCGGCAGGTCGTACATGCGCAGGGCGTCGAGGGCGCGGAAGATGACCGCCACGGCGAGGGCCGGCTTGACCAGCGGCAGCGTCACCTTGGTGAATCGCTGCCAGGCGTTGGCGCCGTCGATCTTGGCCGACTCGTAGAGGTCGGCGCTGATGCCCTGCAGGCCGGCCAGGATCAGCAGCGCGATGAACGGCGTCGTCTTCCAGGTGTCGGCGATGATGATCGCCCACCGGGCCGGCCACTGGTCCGAGGTCCATTGGAAGCTCGTACCGAGCAGGTGGTTGAGGATGCCCTGCGGGTCGTAGACGACCGACCAGAGCTTGGCCGTGACGGCGGTCGGGATCGCCCACGGGATGAGGATGACCGCGCGGACGAGGCCACGACCCCTGAAGGGCCGGTTCATCATCAGCGCGAAGCCCATGCCGATGACCGTCTCGAAGGTGACCGTGACGATGGCGAAGAGGAGGGTGACCCCGACGCTGTCCCAGAACTGCGAACCCAGCGTGCCGCTGGGGCAACTGCTGGTGCCGCCACCAGCCGTGGGGCACTGCTGCAGGAGCCAGTACTTGTAGTTGCTGACCCCGTTCCACTGACCGCCCTGGTTGAAGAACCCGGCCTTGTCCAGGCCCTGGTCGGTGAGGAACGAGTGCTGAACGGCGTCGACGATCGGGTACCCGACCACCATCGCCAGCAGCACGATCGTGGGGGCAATGAGCATGAGCGCCAGGCGGCCCTCACCCGACTTGATCTTCTTGCGCTTCTTCGTCGGCGACGGGGGGCCCGAGCCCTCTGTCGCGCGCTCTTCAACGGGTCCGGCGAGTGTCATGAGGGTCTCCCCCTGGGACGCGGCGATGTGATGACCGTCTCACACCAGGCGGAGCGACTCAATAGACCTGAATCGCTCCGCCCGGGTGAGGGTGGGCGCGGGCGCCCTGACTAGCAGACCGGCCTTAGCCCGTCGCTGACGCGATCGCCTTCTGCATCGCGGCCAAGGCAGCCGTCGTCGACGTCTGACCCTGGAGCGCTGCGTACGCGTTGACCTCGATCGCCTCGGTGACGGCCGGGTAGAACGGCGTCACCGGCCGCGGCACGGCGGTCTCGATGCTCTTGAGCAGCGTCGGCAGGTACGGGAACTGCTTGACCAGCGCGGCGTCGCTGTAGAGCGAGGTGATCACCGGGGCGAGCGTGCCCTTGGTGAGGTCGTAGGTCTGCTGCTCCGGCTCCTCCATCCACTTGACGAAGGCGGCACCCGTGGCCTGGTGCTTCGAGAACTTGCTCACCGCGAGGCTGTGGCCACCGAGGCTCGAGGCACCGTGACCGCTCGGGCCCGGGAGCGGGGCGATGTCGAACTTGCCCTTCACCTTGGAGCCGGGACCGTTGAGGATGGCGTCGGCGTAGGGCCAGTTGCGCATGAAGACGAGCTGGCCGGCCTGGAAGGCGTTGAGGCTCTGCGTCTCCTGGAAGCCGATGGCCTCGCGCGGGATGTAGCCCTGCTTGAAGCCGTTGACCAGGAAGTCGAGACCCTTGGCCGCTTCCGGGGTGTTGACGTCCGGCGTCTTGCCGTCCGACTTCACGATGACGCCGCCCGCGGCGTTGATCGCCTCGGCCGCGTTCACGGTCAGGCCCTCGTACTTGGCGAACTGACCGGCGTAGCAGCCCGGCTTGGGCCCGGTGATCGTCGGGCTCGTCTTGCCCTGGCAGTCACTGATGAGCTGGTCCCACGTGGTCGGCGCCGTCGGGACGAGATCCTTGCGGTAGTAGAGCAGCCCGCCGTCCGAGGCGTAGGGCGCCGCGTAGAGCGTGCCGTTGTAGGTGGCGGCCTTGACCGTGGCCGGCAGCAGCTTCGACGTGTCGAGCGCGTTCTTGCCGGTCAGCGGGACGAGCCAGCCCTTGGCCGCGAACTCGGCCGACCACACGACGTCGACGGTCACGACGTCGTAGTTGGCGTCCTTGGCCTGGAAGTGCTGCTGGAGGTCGGACAGCTGCTGGTCGGCCTGGTCGCTCTGCTGCTTGAGCGTGACCTGCTCCTTCGGATGCGCCGCGTTCCACTTGGCGATCAACGGAGGCCACACGTTGGCGTTGTCCTTGCCGGTCACGAAGGTGATCGGTCCCGTCGAGTTGTTAGATCCACTCCCGCCGCCCGATGACGAGCAGGCCGTCAACGTCGAAAAACTGAGGCCGACGGCGACAGCGGTGGCGATCATCTTTCTTGGTCGCATCAGCGTCCTTTCACCCAATCCCTGAAAACCCTTACGGGTGGACAACCTGCCATTGCCCGGCGCGGGTGGCGCGGATCTCAACGTTTCGGTATCGATTCGTTATCGAGGTCTGGTGCGGGCCGCCGATCGTTGTCGAGCGAGGACCGTTGTCGGTCCGGCCGGTCAGTCGCGGTGCGGTACGAGCGAGCCGACGGCGACGAGCAGGAACCCGCCCGCGGCGGCCCAGGCCCCGAGGCCGGCATGCGCGATGTACTGGCCGTAATCGGGGAGGTCCGCGTTGTTGCCCGCGTTGCCCTCGACCGTCACCAGGTTCAGCGCGAGCAGGGTGAACGCGACGCCGGCGACGCTCACGACCGCCCCTAGCCACCGCAGGATCCAGCGCCGGCCCAGGCGGGACACAGCCAGCCCGCCGGTGAGCACGGCCGCGAGCAGCAGCGTCCAGCCGAACCAGGAGAAATAGGGCTGGGACGCCCCGAACGAGACGTACTTCGTCAGCCCCTGCTGGGCGAACTGCGCCCGGCGCAGATCCAGGATGTCGCCGACCTGGTTGAACGACGTGTTGCTGCCCGCGCCGGTGAAGAAACCGGCGCCGTCGCGGAACCAGTTCAGCACCGTGAAGGCGGCCAGCACGAGCACGGTGCCGGTCGCCACGAAGGCCGCACCGGGCAGGCACGCGCCGGCGGCCTCGAGCCGGGCGAGCGCGTCACCGCGCGGGGCCGGGTGCCGCGAGTCGAAGGTCATGGGCGGTAACGGTAACGATCGTCGTCCGCGATGCCCCGGAACCGGGTGCAGTAGCGTTCTCCCCCGTCCTGCGAAAACGCTTGCGGAAGGCACACGAACGGTGTTCCCAGATTTCGTCACGGGTGACGGAGCCGCCGACGCGGCCAACGTCGTGGCCGGTCCGAACTACCGCATCACGGTGCTCGACGCCGGCCTCGTGCGGCTCGAGTACGACGAGAGCGGCCGGTTCGAGGACCGGCCGTCGCAGAGCGTCGTCGACCGCGCCTTCCCGGCCAACGACTTCAGCGTCACCGAGTCCGACGACCTGCTCGAGGTGCACACGTCCCGGCTGCATCTTTCCTACGACAAGCGGCCGTTCAGCACCGAGGGCCTGTCGGTGCAGGCCAAGGGCGGCTTCCACTCCTCGGGCAGCGTGTGGCGTTTCGGGTTGCCGACCCGCAACCTCGGCGGCACCGCCCGCACCCTCGACGAGGTCGACGGCCCCTGCCCGCTCGAGCCCGGCATCCTCTCCCGCGACGGCATCACCGTCGTCGACGACTCGGGCACGGTGCTGCTCGGCGACGACGGCTGGGTCGTGTCGCGACGCCCCGGCACGCTCGACCTCTACGTCTTCGCCTTCGGCCGCGACTATCGCGCCGCGCTCGCCGCGCTCTACCGCCTGACCGGCCCGCAGCCGCTGCTGCCGCGCTTCGCCCTGGGCAACTGGTGGAGCCGCTACCACCCCTACTCGGCCGACGAGTACCTCGAACTGCTCGATCACTTCGAGGCCGTCGCCACCCCGCTGTCGGTGGCCGTCCTCGACATGGACTGGCACTGGGTCGAGATCGACCCGCGCTACGGCAGCGGCTGGACCGGCTACAGCTGGAACACCGACCTGTTCCCCGACCCGAAGGCCTTCCTCGAGGAGCTGCACCGGCGCGGCCTGGCGGTCTCGCTCAACGTGCACCCGGCCGAGGGCGTCCACGGCCACGAGACGGCCTACCCGGCCATCGCACAGCGCCTCGGCATCGACCCGGCGAGCGAGCTGCCGGTGGCCTTCGACCCGACCGACCCCGAGTTCATCGCGGCCTACCTCGAGGAGCTCCACCACCCGCTCGAGGCCGAGGGCGTCGACTTCTGGTGGCTGGACTGGCAGCAGGGCGGTGTCACCCGCATCGCCGGGCTCGACCCGCTGTGGCTGCTCAACCACGTCCACTACCTCGACTCCGGACGCGGCGGCCGCCGGCCGCTCACGTTCTCGCGCTATGCCGGCATCGGCAGCCACCGCTACCCGATCGGCTTCTCCGGCGACACGGTGATCAGCTGGGCGTCGCTCGAGTTCCAGCCCTACTTCACCGCCACCGCGTCGAACGTCGGTTACGGCTGGTGGAGCCATGACATCGGCGGCCACTTCTTCGGCGAGAAGGACGACGAGCTCGCCGTGCGCTGGGTGCAGTTCGGGGTCTTCTCCCCCATCACCCGGCTGCACTCGAGCAAGGGCCTGTTCAACACCAAGGAGCCGTGGCGCTTCGGGGCGCCGGCCGAGCAGACGATGGAGCGGTTCCTCGCGCTGCGGCACCGGCTCGTCCCGTACCTCTACACGATGAACCGGCGCGCCCACCTCGAGCACCAGCCGCTGGTGCAGCCGATGTACTACGACCACCCCGAGACCGCGCACGCCTACGACGTGCCGAACCAGTACATGTTCGGCGACCAGCTGCTGGTCGCGCCGATCACGACCCCGCGCGACGACGGCACGCTGCTCGGCGCAGTGACCGCCTGGCTGCCGCCGGGCGCGTGGATCGACGTGTTCACCGGGCTGACCTACCGCGGCGACCGCTCGATCGTGCTGCACCGCGACCTCGACTCGATCCCGGTGCTGGCCCGGGCCGGGGCGATCGTGCCCCTGACACCGGCCGGCGAGACGTCGGGCACGGCGAACCCGCAGACGCTCGAGCTGTGGGTCTTCGCCGGCGCCGACGGCTCGTTCACCGTCGCGGAGGACTCCGACGACGAGCGGTGGGCCCTGACCCCGGTCACGTACGACGCCGCGTCGGGCTCGGTGGGCATCGGTGCGGTGCAGGGTTCGCTCGAGTCCGTCCCGGGCGCACGTCGCTACGAGATCGTGCTGTGCGGCGCCACCGCGGTCGACGCCGCGACGGCGACGGTCAACGGGGCGACGCACGAGCTGGAGGTCACCCGCGGCCCGGTCCCGGGCAGCGTGCGCATCGCGCTGCCCCAGGTCCCGCTGACCTCGGCGATCGACGTGTCGGTGTCGGGCGATCCATCGCTGCGGACGAATGCCGACGTGCGGCGCCGCGTCTTCGAACTCCTCGACCACGCCCAGGTCGGCTACGCGCTGAAGGAGGAGGTGTACGCGGCGTTCGACGACGACCTCGTGCGCCTCGTCCCGCAGCTGACCGCGCTGGCGATCCCGCCCGCGCTGCGCGACGCGATCGTCGAGCTCGTCACGGCCAACCCGGCCTGACCCGGCTCACCTACGCTGCAGCGATGCCCCCGACCGAAACGAACCGATCGCGGGACCTGCCGCAGGAGTGGCGCATCCCGCCGTGGCAGGCCGCCGTGCTGGTGCTGGTCGCGACCGGGCTGCTGGCGCTCGACCTCAACGTGCACCTGAGCCCGGGGGCGCTGATCATGACCGGCATCATCGCCGCGGCGTCGCTGTTCGGCGCCGTCGTCGCGCTGCGCTACCTGCTCGTCGCCGACGACGACGGCATCTGGGTGCGCCACCTCTTTCGCACCGACCTGGTCGAGTGGAACGACGTGAAGGACGTCGAGATGACGGTGGGCCGCCGCAACGCGACGACCATCCGCATCACCCGCGTCACCGGCGCGCACGTGGACGTGCCGCCGTCACTGCTGCTGCCGACCCTGCCCACGAAGATGAGCCGGGTGCGGTCGATCATGCACGGGACGGCGACCCACCTGAAGGAGCTGGCCGCCGCCCGTCGCGGTTGACCGTCAGTCCTGGCCCGGGGTCGTCTTCGCGATCTGCATGAGGAACTCGATGTTCGTCCGGGTCTTGCGCAGCCGGTCGAGCAGCAGCTCGATCGCCTGCTGCGACTCGAGCGCGTGCAGCACGCGGCGCAGCTTGATCGTGACCGCCAGCTCGTCGGGCGACAGCAGGATCTCTTCCTTGCGGGTCGAGCTCTGGTCGACGTCGATGGCTGGGAAGACGCGCTTGTCGGCAATCTTGCGGTCGAGCTTGAGCTCGGCGTTGCCGGTGCCCTTGTACTCCTCGAAGAAGACCGTGTCGCCGGCCGAACCCGTCTCGACGAGAGCGGTGGCGATGATGGTCAGCGAGCCACCGTTCTCGATGTTGCGGGCCGCGCCGAGGAAGCGCTTCGGCTGGTAGAGCGCGGTCGAGTCGACGCCACCGGACAGGATGCGTCCGCTGGCCGGTGCGCCGAGGTTGTAGGCGCGGCCGAGGCGGGTGATCGAGTCGAGCAGCACGACGACGTCGTGACCCATCTCGACGAGCCGCTTGGCCCGCTCGATGGAGAGCTCGGCGACGGTGATGTGGTCCTGCGGGCGCCGGTCGAACGTCGAGGCGATGACCTCGCCGCGCACCGAGCGCTGCATGTCGGTGACCTCTTCGGGCCGCTCGTCGACGAGCACGACCATGAGGTGCGCCTCGGGGTTGTTGACCGCGATCGCGTTGGCGATGGCCTGCAGCACCATCGTCTTGCCCGCCTTCGGCGGCGAGACGATCAGGGCGCGCTGGCCCTTGCCGATCGGCATCACCAGATCGATGACGCGCGTGGTCAGCACGTGCGGCTCGGTCTCGAGGCGCAGGCGCTCCTGCGGGTAGAGCGGCGTCAGCTTGGTGAACTCGGGGCGGCCCTTGATGGCATCCGGGTTGCCGCCGTTGACGGTGTCGAGCCGGACGAGCGGGTTGTACTTCTCCTTGCGCTCGCCCTCGCGCGGCTGGCGCACCACGCCGGTGATCGCGTCGCCGCGACGCAGGCCGTGGCGCCGCACGAGCGCGGTGGCGATGAAGACGTCGTCGCTCGTGGCGAAGTAGCCGCCGACGCGCACGAACCACGCGTTCTTGTCCTCGATGCAGTCGACGATGCCGGCGACCGGCACCAGGACGTCGTCCTCGGTGACCGTCGGCTCGGCGTCGTTGCCGCCCTGGCCGCCGCCGCCACCGACGCGCTCGCGGTTGCGCCCCCGGCGGTCGCGGTAGCGGCGCCCGCGGCGGCGACCGCCCTCGAAGTCGTCGTCGTCGTCGAAGTTGTTGCCGCCGCCACCCTGGTTGCTCTGGTTGCGGTTCTGGCCGCCGCCCTGGTTCTGGCCGCCGCCCTGGTTCTGGTTGCGGTTCTGGCCGCCACCGCCCTGGTTGGGCTGGTTGTTCTGGCCGCCGCCCTGGCTGCGGTTGCGCTGACGGTCCTGGTTGCCGCCGCCGGAGGCGTTCTGGTTGCGCTCCGTGCCGCCCTGGTTGTGGGCGCGGTCCTGGTTGCTCTGGTTGCCGTTCTCGGTCGTCGGCGCGGTGCTCGTCTCGGGCGAACCGCCGTCGACCGAGGGCGCCGCGGCCGGCGTGGTCTGGGCCGATCGGGCCACCCGGCGGGCCGGGCGCTCCCGGGGCGTCTCGGACTGCGCGCCATCCGCCTTCGGGGCCTCTGACTTGGCGGACTCTGACTTGGCGGACTCCGGCTTGGCGGACTCCGACTTCGGGGCCCCGTTGGACGGGGCGTCGCCCGCGCGGGCCGCCTGGATCGCGGCGACGAGGTCGCTCTTCTTCTTCTTGGTCGTGTTGATGCCGAGGCCACCGGCGATCTGCTGCAGTTCGGGCAGCAGCATCGAGGACAGCGAGCCTC
This sequence comes from Jatrophihabitans sp., assembly GCF_036000465.1. Lineage (GTDB taxonomy): Bacteria > Actinomycetota > Actinomycetes > Mycobacteriales > Jatrophihabitantaceae > Jatrophihabitans. Next base: position 50,269 of record NZ_DASYFV010000009.1, read on the forward strand.
GCTTGGCCGCGGGGCGGGTGGCGCCCGTTCGGCCGGCAGCCCCGTTCTCCGTCGCTTCGATGGCGACAGGCAGGGTCTGCTCGTGGGTTTCGGTCACTGGTGTCGGATCCTTCCGAGGGGGCGGTCGGCGCACGTCTCTCGGTGCGGCTCGACCTGTGTTACGTCGGACCAGGGCGACTGTTTTACGCCCGGGCCCGGGTTCCCCGGCGTCGTGCCGGGAAGCTGTGGTGAGAAGTCAGCGCCCGGCCGTCGTCCCGAGCCGAAGGGCTCGGATCTGGCGGGGTTGTCGCGAGCCGCGCATGAGCGGGCTCTGGCTGACGTGATCGAGCGTAGACGCTCGACTTAGCAGCAGCAACACCGGATTGGGGTTCGGTGTTCCCGACGGGCAAGATCACAACGACGTATCGGCGAGGACGTGCGCGCCCGGCGCGTCCACGACCAGGACCATCGACGTCCAATCCTGGGGCGCGGCGGACATCGCCGACTCGGCCTCGACCTGACCTCGAGCCAGCACGAGCACGGTGGGACCGGCTCCCGAGATCACCGCGGCGTGCCCGCGCGATCGCAGTTCGGCGACCAGCTGCGCGCTGTCGGGCATCGCCGGCGCCCGGTAGGACTGGTGGAGCCGGTCCTCGGTGGCGGCGAGCAGGGCCTGCGGGGTGCCGGTGAGCGCGGCGACGAGCAGCGCGGCGCGGCCCGCGGCGAAGGCGGCGTCGGCGTGCGGGACGGTCGCCGGCAGCAGACCGCGGGCGAGTTCGGTCGAGGCGGTGAACGGCGGGATCAACGCCACCGGGACGATCGCCGGGTCGAGATCACGCCGCACGGCCAGGGCGGTCGCGCCCTCCATCCAGGCGATGGTCAGGCCGCCGAGCAGGCACGGGGCCACGTTGTCGGGATGCCCTTCGAGCTCGCAGGCCAACTCGAGGATCTCGCCGTCAGGCAGCCGCGAGACGCCGTCGCGCACGAGACCGCGCGCGAGCAGCAGGCCGCCGACGATGGCCGCGGCCGACGAGCCGAGCCCGCGCCCGTGCGGGATGCGGTTGTCGCAGGTGAGGGCCAGGCCGGGGCATTCGACGCCCATGGCGGTGAACGCCCGGCGCATCGCCCGCACGACGAGGTGCGTCTCGTCGCGGGACACGCCGTCGGCCCCCTCGCCGGAGACCTCGACCTCCAGCCCGGATGCGGTGACCCGCGCCGCGACGTCGTCGTGGAGCGCGAGGGCGAGGCCCAGCGCGTCGAAGCCCGGGCCGAGATTCGCGCTGGTGGCCGGAACGCGGACCCGGACGGTCGCGTCGGTGAAGTGTCCGCTCACGCCGGCTCAGCCGAGACCGAGCTGGACGGCGGCCGCGTGCCCGTCGACCGGCACGGTGATCGGCTTCGGCGCGCCCGAGATCGCCCACTCGGGATCCTTGAGGCCGTTGCCGGTGACGGTGCAGACGACCCGCGAACCGGCCGGCAGTCGGCCGTCGGCGGCGGTGGCCAGGAGCCCGGCGACCGACGCGGCCGATGCGGGCTCGACGAACACCGCCTCGCTGCGCGCCACGAGTCGGTAGGCCTCGAGGATCTGCTTGTCGGTGACGGCGTCGATGAGCCCGTGGGAGTCGTCGCGGGCCTGCTCGGCCTGGGTCCACGAGGCCGGGTTGCCGATGCGGATGGCGGTCGCGATCGTGGTCGGCCGCAGCACCGGGGCGCCGAGCACGATCGGGGCCGCGCCCGCCGCCTGGAAGCCGAACATGCGCGGCGAGCGATCGGTGACGCCGTCGCGCGCGTACTCCTGGTAGCCCATCCAGTAGGCGGTGATGTTGCCGGCGTTGCCGACCGGGATGCAGTGGACGTCGGGCGGGCCGCCCAGCACGTCGCAGATCTCGAACGCGGCGGTCTTCTGGCCCTGCAGCCGGAACGGGTTCACCGAGTTGACCAGCGCCACCGGGTAGTCGACCGCGAGCTTGCGGGCGAGTTCGAGGCAGTCGTCGAAGTTGCCGTCGACCTGCAGCAGGGTCGCCCCGTGGGCGATGGCCTGGCTGAGCTTGCCCATCGCGATCTTGCCGTCGGGCACGAGCACGGCGCAGGCCATGCCGGCCGCGGTGGCGTAGGCGGCGGCCGAGGCCGACGTGTTGCCGGTCGAGGCGCAGATGACGGCCTTCGCGCCGGCCTCGGCCGCACGTGAGATCGCCATCGTCATCCCGCGGTCCTTGAACGAC
>NZ_DASYFV010000010.1:0-24889 GCF_036000465.1 Jatrophihabitans sp.
CGGGGTGCCCCGGCCGGGCGGCACGGTCGCCCTCGTGTCGATCACCGTCGTCTCGCCGTCGCGCGGGGGCGGCATCACCGCGTGGCAGTCGGCGGTCGCTCGGCCCGGCACCACGACGATGCAGTTCTCGGCGGGCCAGGAGATCGTCGGCACCGCCGCCGTGCCCATCTCGGCCAGCGGCTACCTCAACCTCTTCAACGCGTCGTCCGGCTCGGTGACCGTCGTGGTCGACGTGTACGGCTACGTCGCGCCGACGACGATCCCGCCGGCGGCACCGTCGCAGGCGCGCTACGCGAATGACCTGCACAACGTCACCGACGACCCCACAGCGGCGTCGGACAACGCGGTGATGAACGGGCACGGTTGCGCCGACGCGCAAGCCCGCGCCCGCGTTGTGCTCCTCGACCTCGGCACGCAGTCGAAGACGCCGGACAAGAACTCGCGCCCGCACGAACTCGGGCCGAGCAACCCGGGGGTGGCCCTCGCCCTGACCGGGTCGGCCACCACCGATCCGGTGCGGATCCAGTACGCCGACCTCGTCGGCGTCCTTTCGGGCTACCTGGACGGGTACCAGCGCTGCCGGGTCGACACGACGGGCGTGACCGTCGCGATCGGAACCAACAACGACGGCCTGTACTCGGGGCCCACCGGGTATCCGGCGGCAACCCGCGGAGCCGACTGGGCCAACCTCGTGATCGACCCGCTCGCGAGCTACGCCTCGGCGCACTCGGTCAAGGCCGCCGTCGTCGGCGCGAACGACATCGAGGCGGCGTTCAGCGGAACGCTCGCCCAGGCCCAGCAGTGGGAGGCGGCCTACTTCGCCGCTACCCCGGCGTCCCTGATCTACAACGGCGACGCGAACTCCTGCCCGGCCACCTTCGGCGTCACCGGCGCCACCTGCGCGTTCGGCTGGACCCAGGCCCAGTACTACGCGCTGGCGCACAACGGGTCCCGCACGCTGGTGCTGCCGCAGATCTTCTTCCCGGCCGAGGCCGTGAAATGGGCCGACATCGACGCCACCGGCGGCGGCGGGCTGCTGTTCATCGGGGCGCTGACCGAGCATGCCCGCGTGCCCTCGCAGCTCGCACCCGACCAGGGGCGGGCCGCGCTCTACCGCGCGGTGTCGAGCGTGGTGGCCAACCCGTCGGTGACCTACGGGATCGATCTCGCGGCCGACGGCAACTAGCGGCTGCGGGACAGGTGCGGCCGGGCGGCGTCGATGCCGTGCGCGGCGAAGACCCCCGCGATGGCGGCCAGCGGATCGTCGCCGCCGTTCGCCTGACGCAGTGCGAGCGCGATGAGGTGGCACCGGTGCTCGCCGAAGGTCATCCCGTTGTCGGGGTAGCCGGCGGCGGCCACGCCAGGAGCGAGCGGGAGACCGAGCGGCGGGGCGACCGGCGTCAGCACCGGAGCCAGCTGCTCGAGCAGCCCGGCCGGTAGGGCATCGAGGCCGGGCAGGTCGAGCACGGCCGCGCCGCAGCGCCCCACGCGCCGCGGGTCGGTCGCGCAGCCGAGCGACCACGATGTCGTCGAGGCCAGCAGCGCGCCGGTCACGAGGTTCACGAACTCGGGCAGCCGATCGACGGCCGGGCTCAGCATGACCCGGATCGAACCGGGCCGGGTGCGGGGCGGCGTCCACGACTCGCCCCAGGTACGCCACCAGCCGTTGACGCCGACGACGTCGTGGCGGTCGAGCACGACCAGCTCACCGGACGCGCGGCGTGACGAGGATCCGGCGTGGGCCGCCCGGAACAGACCGGCGAGCGGCCGTCGCGATCGCCGGGTCTCGCCGCCCTCGATCGGCGGGTTGAACCACTCGTCGTAGAGCGTGCGGGCGGCGCCGACTCCCGCGGGCACCGCCGCGGCGACGTCGACGGCCGCGAGCAGTTGCCCGCGGGCCCAGCCGGGCCAGGGGTCGGCCACGCTGTCCTGTGTCGCGACCGACCCCTGGTTCCCGATCGGCACGAGCGCTGCGTCCCCCGCAACGGCCCAGGCGACCGTGCGCCGCAGCCCGTGCTCTGGAAGCGGGTCAGCGGCAGCGCCCGGCCCCCCGGTCCGGACGCCGCTCTCGAGCAGGGGTTCCTGCGTCGTCATGACCCACCTCCATCGATCGTCGGGGGTCAGGAGCGGGCCGGCGCCGGGCTGATACACAACGTCGGAAATTTCTGTTTCCGGCCCGACGTATCACCGCCCGGACCGGCTCCTCCTCAAGCTGTGATCACCTACGCAATGCGGCCACGACCGCAGGTCCGGTGTTCTCTGGTCGTGGTCCCGCAACGGGCCTACGCTCGCCGCCAGAGCTCACGCCTGCCGAACAGATGGGGTATCCGGATGGCTTACTCGAATGGGTTCACCCGTTACACGGTTCCGTTCGGTCCGAAGGACAGGCCCGGTACGTCGAAGGCCGAGCGGCGGCTGACCCTCGATCCGGTCATCTACGTGTCGCCGGCCGTGGTCGCCCGCTTCAACGCGCGGATCCTCGACCCGACGACGGCTGTCCGCGTCGCCGGCCAGGCCCCGATCCGCTCGACCATCTACATCGGCGACCACCTGATCGTCGCCGGCTCGGCCGGTACCGAGGTCTTGTCCGCGCTGGAGAAGGCCGCGGCCGAACACGACCTCGAGGTCGTACGCGACGACAAGCGGGTCGAGCGCGACGCTGCCTTGGCCAAGCTGTGCGAGCGGTTGGGGGTCGACTCGGAGGGGCTGACCTATTCGATCACCGTGCGGCTCGTGCCCATTGCGGGGCGCTCGGCCTCCCCGGACGCGTGGCCGGTGCTGCAGAGCTTCCGCACGATCGTCGGGGCCGGTGCCCCGGCCGCCCGCCTCGTCGGCCTCGACCACCTGATGACGGCCAACCCCTACGTCCACGGCTCGCCCTACGTCCACGGCTCGCCCTATGTGCACGGCTCCCCCTACGTCCACGGCTCGCCCTACGTCCACGGCTCGGGGGAGGAGTCGGCCGAGTACGGCATGCCCGGTCTCGGCGGACTCGCGCCGGTCACCTGGGTCGGACGCCCGCCGGCGCGGCACCCGGAGCTGCCGACGCGCCGCCCCCGCGTGGCGGTGCTGGACACCGGAGTGGGACCCCACGACTGGCTGACGCCGGACATCGTGTCGCGCAACATCCAGATCGACGGCGTGCTCGTCGGCCTGCACGACCCGGGGGCCGATGACCCGCCGGACTCCGGGGTCACCGACGACCCGCTCGAGGGTGAGCTCGACTCCGACGCCGGTCACGGCACGTTCATCGCCGGCCTGATCCGGCAGGTCTGCCCGGACGCCGACATCCTGTCGGTGCGCATCATGGCCGACAACGGCGTCGTCCCCGAACACCTCGTCCGGGACGTGCTCACCATGCTGGCGCACGGGCAGCAGGCCGCGCAGGCCGCGGGTGATCCCAGCGGCATCATCGACGTCCTGTCCATGTCGTTCGGCTACTACCACGAGCAGCCCGACGACATCGCCTTCGACGCCCAGCTGCTGGAGCCTCTCAACGCCCTCGGCCGGGCGGGCACGGCGATCGTCGTCGCGGCGGGCAACGACGCGACCTCGCGGCCGATGTTCCCGGCGGCCTTCACTCCTCACCCGGACGGCGTGCTCACCGGTTTCCAAGCCGGGTGCCTGCCGGTGCTCAGCGTCGGTGCGCTCAACCCCGACGGCAACGTCTCGCTGTTCAGCAACGCCGGCGACTGGGTCACGTGGAGCGAGCCCGGGGCCGCGCTCGTGAGCACCCTTCCGACGAACTTCAACGGGTCGGTCCAGTCGAGCTTCCGGTTGCGGTGGAACGGCACGACGCGCTCCTCGATCGATCCCGACGACTTCAAGAGCGGCTTCGGCACGTGGAGCGGCACGTCTTTCGCGGCGCCCATCCTCGCCGGCAAGATCGCGCAGTCGCTCGTCGAGGGCGGGTGCGGGTCGCTCGACGAACTCGACCCCGACTCCTCGCGGGTGCGCGGCTGGTCCGCGGTCACCGCCGTCACGGGACTGACGCACTCATGATCGGCGCCGACCCCGTTCCCGAGACGCTGGCCAGCCGGGCCGCGACGCTGTTCCGCGGATACCGCGGCGGCGACGAGGCCCGCATGGCCGACCTGATCGAGCTGCTGACCCCGATCCTGTGGCACACCGTCCGGTCCCAGCGACTCGACCGCGAGTCGGCCGAGGACGTGTTGCAGACGACGTGGTTCGCCCTGGTGCGCAGCTCCGACTCGATCGCCGACCCGCAGGCCGTCCTGCAGTGGCTCATCGTCACCGCGCGCCGGGAGTCGTGGCGGGTCGTCAAGCGGGCCGATCGCCTCGAGCCGCGCGAGTTCGAGGACGACGACGTCGTCGCGCCCCTGCGCGACCTCCCCGAGGAGATGGTCCTGCGCGACGACGGCGCCAGCCGGCTCTGGCAGCACATCACCGCGCTCCCGGCGCGGTGCCAGGCCCTGCTGCGCGTCATCGCGTTCGCCGACCGCCCCGACTACGCCGCCGTCGCGAAGTCGCTGGGTATGCCGGTGGGCAGCATCGGCCCGACGCGGGGCCGCTGCCTCGCCAAGCTCCGGCAGAGTCTCGCCGCCGACAACTCCTGGGAGGGAGCATGACCCCCGAAGATCGTTCTCTGGACACCCTCGCGACGGCCTCGATCGACGCGGTCGACGTGCAGGTGCTCGAACGCCTGGCCGCCCTCTGGGACCAGGTCGACCCGGTGCCCGCCGGCCTCGTCGAGCGCATCGGCTTCGGCATCACCCTCGACGCGCTGCACGCCGAGCTCGCCGAGCTCCAGATCGGCAGCCTGGCCGGGGTCCGCTCGGCCGAGTCGGCCGCAACCCAGACGGTGACCTTCTCGAGCGAGAGCCTGACGACGATGGTCACGATCAGCCCGCTCGGGGGCGGCTCGGTCCGCATAGACGGCTGGGCGACGCCGGGCGCCGGACTCGTCGTCGAGCTGCGCTCGATCGGGTCGAGTCGTGAGACGACGGCGGACGAGGACGGTCGCTTCGTCTTCGACGAGGTGCCGCACGGCATGGTGCGCTTCCTGATGCGCTCGGCCGAGGGCCGGGGGAGCATCCACGTCATCACACCCTCGGTCGACATCTGACCTCCTCGATCGATTTGTGAGCCGCGCGGGGGACCCGCTTTCTGCCACTCTGTGCGGGTGGATCTGGCGGGTATCGCGGCGATCCGGACCCAGGCGGTCGAGGAGCACAATCGCGGGCACGCCGCGACCGCGCTGCGCCTGCTCGTCCGGGCCCAGCGCCAGCTGGCCGCGGCGGGCGACGGCACCGGGCGCGACGAGCAGGCGCTGTCCGTCGCGCTGTGGATCACCCGGGCCAAGCCGGAGGCCGAGGTCCACGGGGTGGAACGGGGCATGGCCTGCCTGGACGAGGCCCGCCGGATGGCCGACCGCCTCGGTGACCCCGCCCTGACCGTCCGGATCCACAGCCAGTGCGCCGTCATCGCGATGCGCTCGGGGCGCACCGAACTGGCCCTGGCCGAACTGGCCGCCGCCGAGCAGCTGATCGAGCACGCCGACCGCAACGACCGCTTCGCGATCCTGCTCAACGCCGGCAGCCTGCGGCTGTTCCGGGGCGAACTCGCCGGCACGCGGCGCCGGCTGAGCGGCGCGCTCGACTTCGCCCGGGCCGAGAACATGCCCGAGTGGGCGTTCAAGGCCGCCCACAACCTCGCCTACGCCGAGTTCCTGGGCGGTAACCTGCCGCGGGCGCTGGACCTGATGGGGGAGGCGAACCGCCTCGAGGTCGAGGTCTCGCGTGCGGTCGGGCTGCTCGACACCGCCCGGGTGCTCGCCGAGGCCGGTCTGGTGCGTGAGGCCGACGAGACCCTCGCGGCCGCCGGCGAGCTGTTCCGGGCCGATCGCGTCGCCCAGGACCTCGCCGACTGCGAGCTCGAGCGGGCCCGGTGCGCCCTGCTCGGTGGTGACATCGCCGCGGCCCGCCGCTTCGCGGCGACGGCGCGCCGACGCTACAGGAGGCACGGCAACGACCAGGGGAGGCGGGCGGCCGAACTCGTCCTGCTCCAGGGTGATCTCAGCGCCGGGCGGCCCGGCTCCCGCCTCGTCGGTCCGGCGCTGCGCCTGCAGCGCGAACTCGCCGACGAGGGCCTGACTCTCGTCGCCCGGACGGCGGCCATGATCGCGGCCGAGGCCCAGCTGCAGATCGGTCAGGCCGCCGAGGCGGCCGAGACGCTCGCGACGCTGGGCCGGGTGCGCGCGACCGACCCGATCAGCACCCGGCTGCAATCGCACTACGTGCACGCCCGGGTCGACGCCGCCCGCGGGAGGCAGGACGCGGCCGCGCGCCGGGTGCACCGCGCGTTCGGCGAGTTGGCGCGCTACCAGGCGAGCTTCGGCAGCATCGACATGCGCACCGCCGCGGCCGTGCACGGGCGCCGGCTGGCCGAGCTCGACATCGTGCTGGCCCTCGACGGCGGACGCCCCGCCGCGGTGTTCGCCGCGGCCGAACGGGCCCGCGCCGTCTCGAGCCGGCTGGCCGCGGTGCGGCCGCCGGAGGATCCGGTCGCCGCCGAGCTGCTGACCGAACTGCGCCAGACCGTCGAGACGCTGCGCGCGGTGGAGCAGGACCGCGCGGCGTCCGCGCCGCTGCACCAGCGGCGCCGTGACCTGGAGCGTCGGATCATGGCCCGCAGCTGGACGATCGAGGGCACCGGTGAGGCGATGCGCGCCGCCGGGCTGGCCGAGGTCCGGGCCAGCCTGGTCGAGCGCGGCGAGAACCTGGTGATGTACGTGCAGGCGGGCGGGCGGCTGTCCGCGGTCACCGTCGCCGATCGGGTCCACCGGCACGACCTCGGCCCGGCGGCGCCGGTGATCGAGTTGGTGCAGCGGGCCCGGGCCGACCTGGACGTGCTCGCGCAACCCGCCCTGCCGACCCCGCTGCGGGCGGCCGTGCGCGCCTCCCTGGAGCGGTCGGCGGCCGGGCTCGAGGCCGCGCTCGTCGCACCGTTGCGGACGGCGATCGACCGCCCGCTCGTGATCGTCTCGACCGGCGTGCTCGGCCAGTTGCCGTGGGCGTCGCTGCCGTCGCTGCGCGGGCGCCCGCTCGTGGTCGCGCCGTCAGCGACCAAGTGGCTCACCTCGGCCCAGCGGCGCGACTCCGACCGCACGGACGTGGTGGCGCTCGCCGGCCCCGACCTCGCCCGGGGTGCGCCCGAGGCCGAGGCGGTCGCGGCGTCCTGGCACACGAGTGACCTGCTGACCGGCCCGGCAGCCACGCGGGCCGGCTTCGCCGCGGCCATGGGTTCGGCCAGCATCCTGCACGTCGCCGCGCACGGCGTGCACCAGCCGGAGAACCCGCTCTTCTCCTCGCTGCGCCTGGTCGACGGCCCGGTGTTCGCCCACGAGCTCGACCAGCACGAGCTCGCCCCCGAGCACGTGGTGCTCTCCGCCTGCGAGGTCGGGCTCGCGACCGTCCGTCCCGGCGACGAGGCGTTAGGACTCGCGAGCGTGCTGCTGCAGCTCGGCACCCGCAGCGTCATCGCCTCGGTCGCTCGGGTCTCCGACGCCGTCGCCGAGCAGACCATGGCGGGCTACCACGCGGCCCTCTCGGCCGGCGCCGATTCCGCCGCGGCCCTCGCCGCTGCGGTGGCCGGGGTGGACAGCGACGTCACCCCGCCCTTCGTCGCCTTCGGCGCCGCGTGGCGCGGCTGAGCCGCGCGCATTTGGTCCGCGTCGCCCGCGTCGCGTACGGTGTGAGCAGATCCACCGAAGACCGCTGGTCGTCCCGTGCGCGCACGGGACCGAACGCCTCCGGAGCGCCGGAGCGGCCCGCGCAGGTTGGACGGTACGGCGATCACCTCGCTGCCCCGTGCGCCCTGCGCCGGGGCGTTTCTCGTTCCTGGGGCCGGAACAACCGGCCCGAGAAGAACGAGAGGAGGTAGCACATGCCGAATTCCGAGAAGATCAGTGCCGTCGGCGAGATCACCGAGCACTTCTCGTCCTCGTCCGCGGCCGTCATCACCGAGTACCGCGGCCTGACCGTCAAGCAGATCACCGACCTGCGCCGCGCGCTGGGCCGGGACACCACGTACGCGGTCGTCAAGAACACCCTCACCAAGCGGGCCGCCGCCGATGCGGGTATCCCGCTCGACGAGAGCCTGCTGACGGGTCCGACCGCGATCGCGTTCGTCAAGGGCGACGCCGTCGAGGCCGCCAAGGGCCTGCGTGACTTCGCCAAGGCACACCCGCTGCTGGTGATCAAGGGCGGCGTGCTCGACGGCAAGCCGCTGTCGGCCGACGAGGTCAAGCAGATCGCCGACCTGGAGTCGCGCGAGGTGCTGCTCGCCAAGCTCGCCGGTGCCCTCAAGGCGCTCCCCACCCGCGCTGCGGGCCTGTTCCAGGCCCCGCTGTCGCAGATGGCGCGCCTCGCCAAGGCACTCGAGGAGAAGAAGCCGGCCGGAGACGCGCCGGTGGCCGAGGCAGCGACCGAGGCCCCCGCCGAGGCGGACGCACCCGCGTCCGACGAGGCATCCGAAACTCCCGCCGAGCCGGCGGAGTAGTACCAACCCGACTGCCGGCTCACCCGGCTTTATCGAAAGGACGCCATCATGGCGAAGCTCAGCACCGACGAGCTGCTCGACGCTTTCAAGGAGATGACCCTCCTGGAGCTCAGCGAGTTCGTGAAGCAGTTCGAAGACACCTTCGACGTCACCGCTGCCGCGGCCGTCGCCGCCGCGCCGGCCGGCCCCGTCGCCGGTGCCCCGGCCGAGGCCGCCGAGGAGCAGGACGAGTTCGACGTCATCCTCGAATCCGCCGGTGACAAGAAGATCCAGGTCATCAAGGAGGTGCGCACGCTCACGAGCCTCGGTCTGAAGGAGGCCAAGGACCTCGTCGACGGCGCGCCGAAGCCGGTCCTGGAGAAGGTCAACAAGGAAGCCGCCGAGAAGGCGAAGGCGGCCCTCGAGGGCGCCGGCGCTTCGGTGACGGTCAAGTAGTACCCGCAACACTCCGCCTCGGGGCGGGCCGCGTCATGCGGCCCGCCCCGAGTCGTCTTCGGAGCCGGCGGGTGCGGCAGCCGGTCAGGCCGGCCTCAGCCGCGCGAGCGACTCCGGGGCCAGCGCCCCCTGCTCGACCGCTGCCGCGTAGGCCGCGGCCAGCTCGTCGCCCGCCGCGGCGAACCGCTCGGCCATGCGCGCGATGCGGGGTGGGGCCAGGTTCTCGAGCAGGTCGGCCAGTTCGACCCACAGCCCGTGCTCGGCCGCGGCGGCCAGCAGCTCGTCGATCTGCGCCTCGCTCAGCATCGCGCCGATGTCGTCGAGGCGGCTCATGTCGTCGAGGACGAAGCCGACCCGCAGCAGCTCCTCGCCGCTGAACACGGCGACCGAGGCCCGCAGCGCGGCCTCGCCGACCTCGACGACGAAGCCGCCGATCACCACCCATTCCTTGCGGTCGGCCAGTTCCCGGCCGATGCGGGCCACCCGCTCGGGCGGTATCGCGCCGACCACGGCCGGGGCCCGCGATGCGTCCATCGCGGCGGCGACGTCGGCGAGGTAGCGCTCCGACACACGGGTCACCATCTCCACCGCCCGGCCGGGCTCGATCAGTTCTGCCGTGCGGGCGGCGAGCAGCGGCGGCAGGACGGCCTCGGTCAGCTTGGCCGCGAGTGCCGTGGGCACCGCCTTGGACAGCGCCGCGACCCGCGCGAAGTGGGGCTTGTCGGCCTGGAACAGCGCCTCGCCGATCTGCTTGCGCAGGGTCCGCAGGTCGGCGCCGGGCACGCCGTCGAGCATGCTCAGGCGCTCGGGCCCGACCCCCAGCGTGTGCGCCAGCTTGCGCGCCTCGGCCGTCGCGTCATGCGTCATAGAAGAACCTTCTTCACGATCTTGCGCAGCGGGAACGGCACGAACTTGAGGGTGGCGGTGAACGCCTCCTCCAGGCTCGCCGCCTGGCGCCGGCGCGACTCGGCGAGGAGGTCGGCCAGGGCCTGACGGTGCTCCTCGTCGAGGGCCGCGACCGAGGCGGGCGGATCTCCGGCGAGCAGGCGGCGCAGGCGATCGTCCACTTCTGACATCGGTCTTCCTCTCAGGTCGAACCCGCGTCCGCCGAACGGAACAGCGGTCGCGCCGCGCACCCTATCCGCACTCCGGATCATGGGTGCGTCTGCACGTTCCGACAAGTTTGGTAGGTGGGACATCCTGTCGGGCAAGACTCTGTGAAATGTGCGAGGCTATGTCGCCGCGTGCGTTACCAACGAGTAGCCCGATCGTTACTTTCAACACGCCGGTAGTGACGGGAAGCGCGCTGTGCGCTCGTCAATCGAGAGGGGACAGCTCGTGGGTGTCGAGGTCGCGGTCCACGATCTGACCAAGTCGTTCGGTCGCCAGACGATCTGGGGCGACGTCACCCTCACCCTCCCGCCCGGCGAGGTGTCGGTGCTGCTGGGCCCGTCCGGTACCGGCAAGTCGGTGTTCCTCAAGTCCCTCATCGGGCTGCTCAAGCCCGACAAGGGCTCGATCATCATCCGCGACGTCGACATCGCGCGCTGCAGCGAGGCCAAGCTCTACGAGACCCGCAAGCTGTTCGGCGTGCTGTTCCAGGACGGCGCGCTGTTCGGCTCGATGAACCTGTTCGACAACATCGCCTTCCCGCTTCGTGAGCACACGAAGAAGAGTGAGAAGGAGATCAAGGACATCGTCCTCGAGAAGATGGACATGGTCGGCCTGGCCGGCGCCGAGGGCAAGCTCCCCGGTGAGATCTCCGGCGGCATGCGCAAGCGCGCCGGGCTGGCCCGCGCCCTCGTGCTGAACCCCGAGATCATCCTGTTCGACGAGCCCGACTCCGGCCTCGACCCGGTCCGCGTGGCCTACCTGAACCAACTGATCATCGACCTCAACGCGCAGACCGACGCCACCTTCCTCATCGTCACCCACGACATCGGCACCGCCCGCACCGTGCCCGACAACCTGGGCATGCTGTTCCGCCGCGAGCTGGTCATGTTCGGCCCCCGCGAGGTGCTGCTGACCAGCGAGGAGCCGGTCGTGAAGCAGTTCCTCAACGGTCGCCGCGAAGGCCCGATCGGCATGTCCGAGGAGAAGGACGCCGGCCAGGTCGCCGCCGAGCTCGCCGCGTTGAAGAACGACGGCCCGCCCGCCGCCGGCACCGGCCCGAAGGGCGCGTCCGGCAGCGGGGTGCCCCCGCAGATCCAGCCGAGCCCCGGCCTGCCCGAGCGGCAGGCGGCCAACCGGCGCCGGGCCCGCGTGCTCGAGATGATGCACACGCTGCCCGAGGCGGCCCAGAAGGCGATCAACGACCTCATCGAGCAGGAAGAGCGCGATGCGGCCGAGGCCCGGGGCGAGACCCCCGGCCCGCGATCCGAGACCCGTCAGCCGACCCCCTCCGGACGAGGCTGATGCCCAACCTCTCTCCCGTCGCGGGTGTGCGGCAGGCCGGCAGCCTGTTCGCGCTGTTCCTCGACGTCTTCCGGCTGATCTTCAAGCGACCCTTCCAGGGCCGCGAGTTCGTGCAGCAGGCCTGGTTCGTCGCCAGCGTCACGATCTTCCCGACCATGCTGGTCTCGATCCCGTTCGGGGCCGTCATCGCCCTCGAACTCGGCACCCTCGCCCGCCAGATCGGCGCCCAGTCGTTCACCGGCTCGGCCAGCGTGCTCGCCATCATCCGTGAGGCCTCGCCCATCGTCTGCGCCCTGCTGATCGCCGGCGCCGGCGGGTCGGCGATCTGTGCCGACCTCGGCAGCCGCAAGATCCGCGACGAGATCGACGCCATGGAGGTGCTCGGCATCTCGCCGGTGCAGCGCCTCGTCGTCCCGCGCGTGCTCGCCTGCGTGCTCGTCTCCGTGGCCCTCAACGGCCTGGTCTGCGTCGTCGGCGTCGCCGGCGGCTACTTCTTCAACGTCGTCCTGCAGGGCGGCACCCCCGGGGCCTACCTGGCAAGCTTCTCGGCCCTGGCCCAGCTGCCCGACCTCTACGCCGGGGAGATCAAGGCGTTCATCTTCGGGGTCATTGCCGGGGTGGTGGCCTCCTACAAGGGCCTGAACGCCGGCGGCGGCCCCAAGGGCGTGGGCGACGCCGTGAACCAGTCCGTCGTCATCACCTTCCTGCTGCTCTTCTTCACCAACTTCGTGATCACGGCCGTGTACTTCCAGGTCGTCCCGGCGAAGGGTTCGTGACGTGGCCACCGACGTCATCGCCACTGCCCGCAAGGCGGTCAACGCCCCTCTCGGGGCGCTCGACACGCTCGGCGAGCAGATGTCGTTCTACATCCGGGCCATCGCGTGGACGCCGCGCACGATCCGGCGCTACAAGAAGGAGACGATGCGGCTGCTGTCCGAGGTCGTCTTCGGCAGCGGCTCGCTCGCGGTCATCGGCGGCACGGTCGGCGTCATCGCCTTCCTCTGCTTCTTCACCGGCACCGAGGTCGGCCTGCAGGGCTACGCCGCCCTCGACCAGCTCGGCGTCGCCTCGTACTCCGGCTTCATCACCGCGTTCTTCAACACCCGCGAGATCGCGCCGCTGGTCGCGGGCCTCGCGCTGAGCGCCACCGTCGGCTGCGGCTTCACCGCCCAGCTCGGTGCCATGCGCATCAGCGAGGAGATCGACGCCCTCGAGGTCATGGCGGTGCCCAGCCTGCCGTTCCTCGTGACGACCCGCATCATCGCCGGCTTCATCGCGGTCATCCCGCTGTACGTGATCGGGCTGCTGTCGTCCTACCTCGCGTCCTACGGCATCGTCGTCTACTACTTCGGCGACAGCGCGGGCACGTACTCGCACTACTTCCATCTGTTCCTGCCGCCGCTCGACGTCATCTGGTCCTTCTTCAAGGTCCTCGTCTTCGCGATCGTGATCATCCTGGCGCACTGCTACTTCGGCTACACCGCCTCGGGCGGCCCGGCCGGTGTGGGCGTCGCGGTGGGACGCGCCGTCCGCCTGGCGATCGTCGCGCTCAACGTCGTCGACTTCTTCCTGTCCTTCGCGATCTGGGGCTCCACCACCAGCGTCCGGTTGGCGGGGTAGGCATGCCGAAGGAATCCGTGGGCGCCGTCGTCAAGCGACGGCTGCTGGGCCTGACGTTCATCGCCCTCGTCGCCGGCCTCGTCTCGCTGTCGATCGCGATCTACAACAAGGCGTTCACCGACACCGTCGACGTGACGCTCAAGGCCGACCACACCGGAAACCAGCTGATCCTCGACTCCGACGTCAAGGAGCGCGGCATCATCGTCGGCTCGGTGACGGCGGTGCGGGCCAATGGCGCCGATGCCATCGTCACGCTGGCGCTGGAGCCGGGTCGGGTGAAGGACATCCCGAAGAACGTCACGGCGCAGATCCTGCCGAAGACGCTGTTCGGCGAGCAGTACGTCGCGCTCTCCATCCCGAGCAATCCCGAGGGGCCGATCGCCCAGGGCGACATCATCCCGCAGGACCGCTCGCAGGGCGCGCTCGAGGCCCAGGACGTCCTCGGCGACTTCCTCCCGCTGCTCACCGCGGTGCAACCGGCCGAGCTCAACGACACGCTGACCGCGCTGGCGACCGCCCTGAACAACCGCGGCCCCAAGCTCGGCCAGACGCTGGTGAACTTCGACAAGTACCTCAAGGTCATCAACCCGCACACCACCAAGCTGGTCGACGATCTCAAGAAGCTCGGTGAGGTGGCGCTCGAGTACAACGGCCTCGCGCCGGACCTGCTCGCCTCGCTGCAGAACCTGCAGACCTCGGCCCGGACGATCATCGATCGGCGCGCGGCCCTGGACAACCTGCTCACCACCGGTTCGAACTCGGCCCTCCTGATCCGTGACTTCCTGTCCGAGAACCAGTCGCGGCTCATCGCGGTCACCGGCCAGTCCGACAAGATCTACGGCCTGCTGGCCCAGTACTCGCCCGAGTACTCCTGCCTGCTCACCGGGATCAACAAGCTGGTCACGCTCGCCAACCAGGCGATCTACGACCACGCCATCCACCTCTCGGCCACCGCCGACACGTCCAACCCCGGTGCGTACAAGCCGGGCCAGCAACCGCGCATCGTCACCGGGCTGGGCCCGAACTGCTTCGGCCTGCCCGACAACCCGCAGCCGATCGTCGGCGGGAAGTTCCAGATCCCGGACAAGTACAAGTGCGTGAACGACGGCGCGCCGCTCACCAGCGACCCGTGCGGCAAGAACCCCTCGACGGCGAGCACCCGCTCGCTCAACACCACCGCGGAGAACGTCCTGGTGAACTCCCTGATCGCCGGCGACCTGAACACCACACCGAACAAGGTGCCCGGCGGCGCGACGCTGCTCGCGGCCCCTCTCCTGCGTGGTCAGGAGGTGCAGGTCAAATGAAGAGCATCTGGCCCCCGCTGATCAAGCTGCTCGTCTTCCTGACGATCACGGCCTTCTTCACCTACGTCCTGGCCGCCACGATCTCGAACCAGGCGTTCGGGTCGACCAACAGCTACAAGGCCGATTTCACCGACGTCACGGGCCTGCAGCAGGGCGACGACGTCCGCATCGCCGGGGTCCGGGTCGGCACGATCGACGGCATCGCGATCCACAAGCGCACGAACGACACCAGCATCGCCCAGGTCACCTTCACCGTGCAGAAGAGCCGCACGCTGCCGCGGTCGGTGGTGGCGAAGCTGCGCTACCGCAACCTCGTCGGCCAGCGCTACCTCGACGTCGAGCCGGTCGCCGGCGGGTCGAACGCGATCCTCGCGCCGGGGGGCACGATCCCGCTCAGCCAGACCCGGCCGGCGGTCGACCTGACCGTGCTGTTCCAGGGTTTCCAACCGCTCGTCCAGGGCCTCGACGCGACCCAGATCAACACGCTGTCGCTCGAGGTCATCAAGACACTGCAGGGTGAGGGCGGCAGCCTGGAGCTGCTGCTCACCAACCTCGCCGACCTCACGAACTCGCTGGCCGACAAGGACCAGGTGATCGGCAGCGTGGTGGACAACCTCAGCGCGGTGCTGAAGGCGGTCGGCGACCGCGACACCGAGCTGTCCAACCTGATCATCCAGCTGAAGAACTTCGTGTCCGGGCTGGCCGCCGACCGCACGACGATCGGGAACGCCATCGACGGCATCAACAACCTGGCCACCTCCACCGCCGGCCTGCTGACCCAGGTGCGCGCGCCGCTGGCCCAGGACGTCAAGGACCTCACCGGGCTCGTCGCCACGCTGAACCGCAACAGCTCCACGGTGAAGTTCGTGGTGCAGCAGATCCCGCCCACCGTCGCCGGCCTGATCCGCACGGCCCAGTACGGCTCGTGGTTCAACTTCTACCTCTGCTCGCTCGAAGGCTCGTTGATCCTGCCCGGAGGCAAGGTGCTCGACCTGACCGCCCTGCCGAAGTCGTCCCAGCCGAGGTGCAACTGATGGCCGACGCGAAGACCAGGTCCGATATGGACGGCGTCTACACCAAGCCGGTCGAGACGAAGCGGGTGCCGCGCGTCGGCCGGTCCTTCACCTCGCGCAACCCCACACCTATCGGGGCGATCGGTCTCGTCCTCATCGCCGTGCTGCTGTTCGCGGCGTTCAACGCGGCCAGCCTGCCCTTGATCGGCGGGGGCACGCCCTACACGGCGGTGTTCAACACGTCGGCCAACCTCAAGCAGGGCGACGACGTCCGCATCGCCGGTGTGAAGGTGGGCAAGGTCGAGTCGGTGACGATCGACCGGGCCAAGGGCAACGTTCGCGTCTCCTTCACGGTCAAGGACGGTTGGGTCGGCAATGAGAGCCGCGCGGCGATCAAGCTGCGCACGCTGCTCGGCGCCAAGTACGTCGAGATCGACTCGTCCGGCCCGACCGAGTTGAAGTCGGGCGGAACGATCCCGCTCGACCGCACCGAGTCGCCGTTCGACGTCTACCCGGCCTTCACCGCGCTGACCCAGACCGTCGACAAGATCAACACGGCGAACCTGACCAAGGCGTTCAACGTGCTCGCCGCCGACTTCGCCGGCACGCCGAGCACCGTGAAGCCCGTGGTCACCGGGCTCTCGCGCCTGTCGGAGACCATCGCCTCGCGCGACACGCAGCTGCGCACGCTGCTCTCCCGGGCCAACGCGGTCACCCAGGTGCTCGCCGACCGTGACACCGATCTGCAGCGACTGCTCAGCGACGGCAACCTGCTGCTCGACGAGCTCAACCAGCGGCGCGACGCCATCCACTCGCTGCTCATCAACACGCAGGTGCTGTCGGTGCAGTTGCGCGGTCTGGTCGCCGACAACGAGAAGACGATCGGCCCGCTGCTCGACAACCTCAACAAGGTGCTGGCCCTGCTGCAGTCCAACCAGGACAGCCTCGACCGCGGCCTGTCGCTGCTCGGCCCGTTCTACCGGGTGTTCAACAACGTGATCGGCAACGGTCACTGGTTCGACAACTACATCCAGAACTTCAACATCGCAGGTGGCCTCGGCCTGGCCGGCGTCGGGGGCGCGTGATGGCCAAGCTGCCCAAGAGCGTCACCCGCATCGTCACCGGCGTCGTCGTCGCCGCGATCGTCCTCGGCGGGGTGTACTTCGCGTTCCTGCGCGGATCCTCGGACAAGACGGTGACCGGCGAGTTCGCCTCGGCCGTCGGCGTCTACCCGGGCACGCCGGTCAAGATCCTCGGCGTCAACGTCGGCCAGGTCGACTCGGTGTCGCCCGGCGGCAACGGCGTGAAGATCACGATGAGCTACGACAGCTCCTACAAACTGCCCAAGGGCGTGTTCGGCGTGCTCGTCGCGAACTCCCTGGTCAGCGACCGCTACGTCCAGCTGCAGCCGGCCTACACGGGCGGGGCGGTGCTGGCCAGCGGCGGCACGATCGCGCCCGACCACACCACCTCGCCGGCCGAGCTCGACGACATCTACAAGGCGCTCAACACCCTGTCGGTGGCGCTCGGTCCGAACGGCGCCAACAAGGGCGGCCCGCAGAAGGGCGCGCTCGCCAACCTGGTGAACGTCGCCGCCGCCAACCTCAAGGGGAACGGCGCCGCTCTCGGCAACAGCATCACCCAGCTCTCCAAGGCGGCGCAGACCCTCGCGGCCGGCCGGGGCGACCTGTTCCAGACGGTCGGCAACCTGCGCAAGTTCACGGCGGCGCTGTCCAGCAGCGACAAGCAGGTCCGCCTGTTCAACGAGCAGTTGGCCCAGGTCGCGGGCGACCTCGCCAACGAGCGGGCCGACCTCGGTGGCGCCCTGAAGCAGCTCGGCCTGGCGCTCGACGACGTCAACACGTTCGTCAAGGGCAACGCCGGCCGCTTCCACACCTCGATCAAGGGCCTCGAGGCGATCACGAGCATCCTGGTGAAGCAGAAGTCGTCGCTGAACGAGACCCTCGCGATCGCGCCGGTGGCCCTCGCGAACATCGTGCACGCCTATCAGCCGAACCTCGGCGTGATCGCCACCCGCAGCAACCTCGCCTCGCTCACCGACCCGAGCCAGCTGTGCGCGCTGCTCAAGGGCGGCAACCTGCTGGGCGGCCTCACCCTCGGCCCGCTGACGACCCAGATCAGCTCGGTCTGCAGCGGCGTGCTGAGCAAACTACCCGGCGGCGCTCCGAGCCTGCCGAACCTCGACCTCACCGGACTGCTCACCGGCGGTCTGGGCGGTCTCGTCGGGGCGGGGGCACCGTGAATACACGCACGAAGCTGATCGCGGCGTTCACGGCCGCGGCCATGTCCCTCTCCGGGTGTGGCTTCAAGGGGCTCTACAGCACGTCGCTCCCGGGCGGCGCCGACCTGGGCGACCACCCGTACACCATCACCGCCACGTTCGCCGACGTCCTCGACCTCGTTCCGCAGTCGGCGGTCAAGGTCAACGACATCGCCATCGGCAAGGTCACCGCCATCTCGCTCGACGGCTGGTCGGCCAAGGTCACGATGAGCGTGAACAACTCGGTGAAACTGCCGAACAACGCCCGCGCGCTGGTGTCGCAGACCTCGCTGCTCGGCGAGAAGTACGTGGCCCTGCTGCCGCCCCTCGGCGCCGCCGACCCCACCGACCTGCACCAGGGCTCGAGCATCCCGCTCAAGGACACCCGCTCGGCCCCTGAGGTCGAAGAGGTGCTGGGCGCGTTGTCGCTGCTGCTCAACAACGGTGGCGTCAACCAGATCCAGGTGATCGCCCGCGAGCTCAGCAGCGCGCTCAAGGGCAACGAGAACTCGATCCGCGACCTGCTCGACCAGCTCAACATCTTCGTGGGCACGCTCGACCAGCAGAAGGGCTCGATCGTCGCGGCCCTGCAGAACATCGACACGTTGGCGATCACCCTGAACAAGCAGAAGAAGATCATCACCGACGCCCTCGACACCTTCCCGCAGGCTCTGGCCGTGCTGAGCCAGGAGCGGGGCAAGCTGGTCACGCTGCTGACCAGCCTGTCGAAGCTCGGTTCGGTGGCCACCGACGTGATCTCCTCCACCCAGACCGAGCTCGTGCAGGCCCTGCGCTCGCTCAGCCCGGCGCTGGAGCAGCTCAACGCGGCCGGCGACAACTTCCCCCAGGCGCTGCGGATCATGGGCACCTTCCCGTTCCCGCTCGGCACCACCCGCGAGCTCGTCCGGGGCGACTACGCGAACCTGTACGCCTACGTGAACCTCGACCTCAGCGCCGTGCTGTGCCAGGTGCCGGGGGCCGACGCGCTGTGCAAGCTGCTGACCGCGAACGCGAAGCAGACCAAGCTCACCCCCGGCTCGGGGACGGCCGCAAGGCCGGCGACGCAGTCGACCCTCACGCCCATGCTCATCGGCACGGGGAAGTGACGCGGCCATGCTGAGACGATCGACGAAATTCCAGCTGATCCTGTTCGTGGTGATCACGCTGCTGGGCGTGTCCTACGTGTCGGCCGAGTACGTCGGGCTGACCAAGAGCCTGTTCGGCAACAACGGGTGCGTCGTGAAGGCCGACTTCCCGGACTCGGGCGGCATCTTCACCAACGCCGAGGTCACCTACCGCGGCGTGACGGTGGGCAAGGTCGGCGAGCTGCACCTGATCAAGGACGGCGTGCGGGTCGATCTCAACATCGACAACTGCTCCTCGCCCAAGATCCCGATCAGCAGCCGGGCGGTCATCACCGACCGCTCCGTCGTCGGCGAGCAGTACGTCAACCTGATCCCGCCGAACGGCAACGGGCCCTTCGCACACGGCAACAACGTCGTCATCCCCATGCAGCGCAACGGCATCCCGACCGCGACGAAGACGCTGCTGGTGAACCTCGACCGGCTCGTTCGCTCGGTCGACCTCGACAACCTGCGCACCACGGTGTCGGAGCTCAACAAGGCGGTCAACGGGCGCGGCCCGGATCTGGGCTCGCTGCTCGACGCCACCGATCAGCTGCTGCAGTCGGCCCTCGATCCGCAGAACGTCGACAACACGATCGCGCTGATCGACACGTCCTCGAGCGTGCTGCAGACCCAGCTCGACGAGCAGCAGCCGCTGCAGAGCTGGACGCACAGCCTCAACCTGCTCTCGCAGCAGCTCAAGACGAGTGATCCGGACATCCGGCACCTGTTCGACACCGGCCCGGGCGACCTGGGCACCGTGTCGTCCTTCATCCGGGACAACCGCACCGACCTGGGCGTGACCCTGGCCAACCTGTCCACCGTCGGCCAGATCATCGTGCGCCACCTCGACGGCGTCGAGCAGGTGCTCGAGCTCTACCCGGCCCTCGCCGCGGGGGGCCAGACGGCCCTGCACGACCGGCGCGGCGCGCTCGGTCTCGTCCTGCAGACCACCCCTGACCCTCAGGACTGCGGTGACCCGAAGCAGAACCGCCAGGGCTACAACGGCGTGCGGCGCGAGCCGGCCAACCTGAGCCCGATCGCCCCGAACGTCGGCGCGCGCTGCACCGCCCCGGTCAGCAGCGGGACGAACGTGCGCGGGTCGGCCAACATCCCGGGCGGCGACCCGATCAGCACCGCCGGCGGCGGCTACGCCTACCCGCGGGTGGTCACCTCGAACCTGATCGGCACCTCGCTGACCCGGTCCAGCTCGCTCGGCGACGCCTCGTGGCTCACGTTGCTCACCGACGCCCTGCACTGATTCATGACCGTGCGACCTACCCTGTGCGGCGCGTGACGTGGCGTAGGCTCCCGGCCGCACCGCTCGCGCACCGCCCCGATGTCCGCAGTGTCCCCCCGCCGGTCGGGACGCCGTCGGATGGATCAAGGAGAAATCGGCTGTATGCCTGATTCGAGAGGCGTTTCGATGCGATCCGCGGCGCCGTGGGTCATCGCCGGAGTGGCGGCCGTCGTCTTCGCGGTGCTGTTCTACCTGTACTACTCGGTGCTGCCGGACTACAAGAACAGCCACACGCCGGGTGATCTCACCGCCACCGAGCAGCGCGCGGTCACGGCGGCGGCCACCGAGACGACGAACCTGCTGTCCTACCGCCGGGCCAACTTCGACGCCGACTTCCAGCGCGCGGTCGACGGCGCGACCGGCGGCCTCAAGACCGACATCCAGGGCAAGCGGGCGGCGACGCTCGCGGCCATGACTAAGGGCAAGTTCGACCTCACCGCGCGGGTGACCAACCAGGCCCTCGAGGGCCCGACCGACAAGGGCGGCACGGGTTACATCGTGCTCCTGACGGTGAACGGCTACCAGTCGACCCAGCCCCAGGTGCCGAACCAGCAGAGCCTGCGGGTGACGGTGGTCGACGTGAAGGGCCAGTGGCTCGCCACGGACGTCCAGAATGTGAGCGTCTCGTGACCGACGAGAACCCGACTCCGGTCACCCCCGGGTCCGACGACGCGAGCGTGCCGCGGCCGGGCCGGCCCGCTGCCACCGCGGCCAGCCGGGCGCGCCGCATCGGCGGCCGGGTGACACCGCCGCGTCCGGGCCCATCGGCGACCGAGACCACCGCCCGACCGGCCCCCACGCCGGTGGGGGAGGCGACATCCCTGCGCACGTCGCCGGCCGCCGAACCGGCCGGGGCCCAGCCGATCGTCATCACCGAGGTGCCGGGCTGGCTGAAGTGGGTGCCGGCGGTCGTGCTCGGGGTCGTCGCGCTCGCCATGGTCGTCGTCCTGGCCGTGGCCTCGCACGGGGTCTGGTGGAGCAAGCCCTCGCCCAGCGAGATCCGGGACCGCGTCCTGGCGGCGGCGAAGAGCTGCACCGCGGCCACGAACACGTACAAGTACACCGCCATCGACGCCGCCGAGGCGGCCGGGGTGAAGTGCACGTCCGGGGCGTACCAGGGCCAGTACAAGAAGGCCATGGACACCCTCATCAAGACGAACGCGCCGAAGCTGAAGTTCACCCAGACGGCTCAGATCAACGACGCGGGCGTCGTCTCGGTCACCCCGAACGGCCGGCAGTGGAGCGTCCTGCTGTTCGGGCAGCTGGCCATCACGAGCACCCAGACGGGCAAGGGCGGGCGGGTCGATCCGTTCGCGGCGATCGTCCAGATGGAGAACGTCGGCGGCAAGTGGCTCATCGTGAAGATCGACCCGGTCACCGCCGTCACCGGCTGACGGCGTACCGCGGGCAGCGTTTTCCGGCGACACCCCCGCTGGAACCGGTCGAAAAGCTTGACGTCGGCACCGTGGCGAGGCACCCTTTCTGAGCACGGCATCGGCAGTTCGAACGCCCGCCCCCGACCGAACAGGGTCGCCGGAGGCCCGGCGCGGCACCGCCAGGCAGTGCACTCGGCGGTCGCCGTGAGGCGGCCAGCGGGGTGTTTGCTTGCTATGCCCGGAACAGCTAGACTGCTTCTTTGCGCTGCCCTCTTACATCTTGCGGCCCGTCAAGGGCCTAGTTCGCTGTGCCCGGCCCTAGGTCGAGCAGTCGATAACAGTGAATACAGGGAGTGAGCGGGTGTCGCCGACAGGCACTGGCACAACGGTCTAGGCACAACGGTCAAGTCCTTGGAAGGACGCATCTTGGCAGTCTCGCGCTCCGGTAAATCACGATCCGCATACGGCAACAGGTCAGGTATCCCGGGGGCACCCCCTCGTACCTCCTTCGCCAAGATCCGAGAGCCATTGGAGGTGCCCAACCTCCTCGCGCTGCAGACCGAGTCGTTCGACTGGCTCGTCGGCAACGATCTCTGGCGTAACCGCACCCTCGACGTCGACGGCGCCCAGTCCGGTCTGGAGGAGATCCTCACCGAGCTCTCCCCGATCGAGGACTTCTCGGGCTCCATGAGCCTGTCCTTCTCCAACCCGCGCTTCGAGGACGTCAAGGCGTCCATCGAGGAGTGCAAGGACAAGGACATGACGTACGCGGCCCCGCTGTTCGTCACCGCGGAGTTCACCAACAACACCACCGGCGAGATCAAGTCGCAGACGGTGTTCATGGGTGACTTCCCGATGATGACCCGCAAGGGCACGTTCATCATCAACGGCACCGAGCGGGTCGTGGTGTCCCAGCTCGTGCGTTCGCCCGGCGTCTACTTCGACCGCGCTCTCGACAAGACCTCAGACGTCGACGTGTACGGCGTCAAGGTCATCCCGAGCCGCGGTGCGTGGCTCGAGTTCGACGTCGACAAGCGCTCGACCGTCGGTGTCCGCATCGACCGCAAGCGCCGGCAGCCGGTCACCGTGCTGCTGAAGGCCCTCGGCTGGTCCACCGACAAGATCCGCGAGCACTTCGCGTGGTCGGAGACCCTGATCGCCACCCTCGACAAGGACCACATCGCGTCCACCGACGAGGCGCTGCTCGACATCTACCGCAAGCTGCGTCCGGGCGAGCCCCCGACGCGCGAGTCGGCGCAGGCGCTGCTGGAGAACCTGTTCTTCAACGGCAAGCGCTACGACCTCGCGAAGGTCGGCCGCTACAAGGTGAACAAGAAGCTCGAGGTCGACGTCCCGATCTCGACCGGCACGCTCACCGAGGACGACATCGTCCGCACCATCGAGTACCTCATCCGCCTGCACGCCGGCGAAGAGGGCTACGAGGTCGACGACATCGACCACTTCGGCAACCGGCGCCTGCGCACGGTCGGCGAGCTGATCCAGAATCAGATCCGGGTCGGCCTGTCCCGCATGGAGCGCGTCGTCCGCGAGCGCATGACCACGCAGGACGTCGAGGCCATCACGCCGCAGACCCTGATCAACATCCGGCCCGTCGTCGCCTCCATCAAGGAGTTCTTCGGCACCAGCCAGCTGTCGCAGTTCATGGACCAGACCAACCCGCTCGCGGGCCTGACGCACAAGCGTCGCCTGTCCGCGCTCGGCCCGGGTGGTCTGTCCCGCGACCGCGCCGGCATGGAGGTCCGCGACGTCCACCCGAGCCACTACGGCCGCATGTGCCCGATCGAGACGCCGGAAGGCCCGAACATCGGCCTGATCGGCTCGCTGGCCTCCTACGGGCGGGTCAACGCGTTCGGCTTCGTCGAGACGCCGTACCGCAAGGTCGACGCGGGCCGGGTCACCGACGAGATCGCCTACCTCTCGGCCGACGAGGAGGACCGCTTCGTCATCGCCCAGGCGAACTCGCCGATCGACGCGAAGGGCACCTTCACCGATCCGAAGGTGCTCGTGCGCCGCAAGGGCGGCGAGGTCGAGCTGATCGACCCGTCCGAGGTCGACTACATGGACGTCTCGCCGCGCCAGATGGTGTCGGTCGCGTCCGCGATGATCCCGTTCCTCGAGCACGACGACGCCAACCGCGCCCTGATGGGTGCCAACATGCAGCGCCAGGCCGTGCCGCTGCTCCGCGCCGAGGCCCCGCTCGTGGGTACCGGCATGGAGCTGCGCGCCGCCGTCGACGCCGCGGACGTCGTCGTTGCCGACAAGGCGGGTGTGGTCACCGAACTCTCGGCCGACTACATCACGGTCATGGCCGACGACGGCACGCACCAGACCTACCGGCTGGCCAAGTTCGCGCGCTCCAACCAGGGCACGAGCTACAACCAGAAGCCGATCGTCGACGAGGGCGACCGCGTCGAGACGGGTCAGGTCATCGCCGACGGTCCGTCCACGGACGAGGGCGAGATGGCGCTCGGCAAGAACATGCTCGTCGCGTTCATGCCGTGGGAGGGCCACAACTACGAGGACGCGATCATCCTCAACCAGCGCATCGTCCAGGACGACGTCCTCACCTCGATCCACATCGAGGAGCACGAGGTCGACGCCCGCGACACCAAGCTGGGCGCCGAGGAGATCACCCGCGACATCCCCAACGTCTCCGAGGAGGTCCTCGCCGACCTCGACGAGCGCGGGATCGTCCGCATCGGTGCCGATGTCGTGCCCGGTGACGTCCTGGTCGGCAAGGTCACGCCCAAGGGCGAGACCGAGCTGACCCCGGAGGAGCGCCTGCTGCGCGCGATCTTCGGCGAGAAGGCCCGCGAGGTGCGTGACACCTCGCTGAAGGTGCCCCACGGCGAGGCCGGCAAGGTCATCGGCGTGCGCGTCTTCAGCCGTGAGGACGGCGACGAGCTGGCGCCCGGCGTCAACGAGCTCGTCCGGGTCTACATCGCCCAGAAGCGCAAGATCCAGGACGGCGACAAGCTCGCCGGCCGCCACGGCAACAAGGGCGTGATCGCGAAGATCCTGCCGCCGGAGGACATGCCCTTCCTGCAGGACGGCACCCCGGTCGACATCGTGCTCAACCCGCTCGGCGTGCCGAGCCGGATGAACGTCGGCCAGGTTCTCGAGACGCACCTCGGCTGGGTCGCCAAGACCGGCTGGAACGTCGAGGGTTCCCCGGACTGGGCGGCGCGCCTGCCCGAGGCGGCTCGCGAGGGCGCTCCGGACACGAACGTCGCGACGCCGGTGTTCGACGGTGCCCGCGAGGAAGAGATCACCGGCCTGCTCGACTCGACGCTGCCGACCCGCGACGGCCAGCAGCTGATCGGCTCGACCGGCAAGGCCCGGCTCATGGACGGCCGCTCCGGCGAGCCGTTCCCGGAGCCGGTCTCGGTGGGCTACGTCTACATCCTGAAGCTGCTGCACCTGGTCGACGACAAGATCCACGCCCGCTCGACCGGTCCGTACTCGATGATCACCCAGCAG
>NZ_DASYFV010000011.1:0-151555 GCF_036000465.1 Jatrophihabitans sp.
GCGGGAAGCTCGCTTCAAGATGAGATCTCCCATCCTTTATGGAGTAAGGCCCCCGGCTAGACCACCGGGTTGATAGGCCGGAAGTGGAAGCGTGGTAACACGTGCAGCTGACCGGTACTAATAGGCCGAGGACTTGCCACACACTTCATTTTATGTCGCGTCCACTGTGCAGTTCCCGGGGTACGGTCCCCGTAGTCTCGGCTACGGTGCGGACCATATCTCCATAGAGTTTCGGCGACCATAGCGAGAGGGAAACGCCCGGTCCCATCCCGAACCCGGAAGCTAAGCCTCTCAGCGCCGATGGTACTGCGCGGGCCACTGCGTGGGAGAGTAGGACGTCGCCGGACACAATTTCCAATGAGGGTCGTTCGGTTCGCCGAACGGCCCTCATTGCGTTTAAGTGTCTCAAGGGATGGAAGTGTTATGTCAGGCTCGAATCCGACCGCCGGCGGTAACCGGTCCGGCCGCCCCGCCGCTCGCAACGGGAATCCGGCTGCTCGAGGCGGAAGTGGCCGAGGCTCGGGCGCGGGCCGCCCGGTGAGCGGTGACCGATCCGTGTCATCCGGCCGTGGTGCTGGTCGTCCGACCAGCGGCGCCGGACGCCCGATCGGATCAGGTCGGTCGTCCGATCCGCGGGGTCGGTCGGTGGACCGTCGCGATGAGGCGCGCGGCGATCGTGGCTTCGAATCTCGCCGCGACAGCGGGCGGACCTTCGACCGTCCCCATCGCGACTCGCCTGGTTCCTCCCGCGGTACCGAACGCCGTTCCGACGATCCGCGTTCGAGCGGTGCGCGGACCTCGGGCTCGTATCGCGCGTCTGGTTCCCACCGATCCGATACCGCGCGCACGCCCGAGGGGCGCGACGCGCGACCGGCTCGATCCGCGGGGTCGGAGTCCGACCCGCGGCGGAGTGGTCGCCCGAGCTCGTCGGGACGTCCGTCGTCGCCCACGCGCGGCGGGCGGCCGTTCGCCGGCGGCAGTGGCTCGGCTCGAGGCGGTCCCCGCGATGCTCAGGGAGCGCGACGCTCCGCCGCGCCCCGGCGCCCCGAGCGCGCCGGCGAGTTCGACTTCGACTCCGGTCCCGCCGCCGCTCCGAAGTACCCGCGACGCGACATCCGTCCGAACGCACCCCGAGCCGTCGCCCCGCGCGCGCCACGACGCGAAATGGTGCCGGGCCAGGAGCTTCCGCCGGTGCCCGAGGATGTCGACACCTCCGTCCTCGACCGCGATATCCGGGCCGAGCTGCGGTCGCTGAGCAAACCGAACGCGGACGCCGTCGCGGCGTACCTCGTCGCCGCCGGAGAAGCTCTGGACACCGATCCTCGTCGAGCCCTCGCGCTGGCTCAGGCTGCGCGCGTTCGGGCCGCGCGGGTCGGCGCGGTCCGAGAGGCGGTCGGCGTCGCCGCCTACCACGCCGGTGAGTGGACCGAGGCCCTGACCGAGCTCCGCACCGCCAGACGGATCACCGGCGATCCGCGCAACCTGCCGCTGCTGGCCGACTGTGAGCGGGCGTTGGGTCGCCCAGCGCAGGCGTTGCGCCTGCTCAGCGATCCGGAGGTGTCCAAGCTCGACCCCGAGTCGCGGGCCGAGTTGTTCATCGTGATCGCGGGCGCGCGTCGCGATCTCGGCCAGCTCGACGCCGCGCTGGCCGTGCTCGCGCGCGGTGGGCTCGACACGAATCGCCCACGTCCGGGTTCCGCGCGCCTCTGGTACGCCTACGCCGATGCGCTGGAGGCGGCCGGTCGGGTTCAGGACGCTGCGACCTGGTTCGCCAACTCGGCCGCGATCGATCCCGAGGGTGAGCTCGACGCCGTCGATCGGGCCGCGGCGCTGCTGTGAGGTAGAGACACGCGTTAGCACGACCCACCGACAGGCCCTGTGGACATCGTCCACAGGGCCTGTCGTCGTCCACAGATGTGCCCGACCGGCCCGCATCCCCGATTCGCCGGGCGACGATGTGGCCATGACAGAGACGCCCGTACGCGAGTCCGACAACTTTGTCTTCCTGCGTGGCCGGCTCGCGGCCGAGCCGGAGGAGAAGGAACTACCGAGCGGTGACCGGATGACGGTCTTCCGGCTCACCGTGGCCCGACCGGTATCCGATCGGGTCCGGGTCGACAGCCTGGAGTGCGTGACCACGAAGGCGCGGGCCCGCCGTTCCCTCGCCCGCGCTCAGCCGGGTGACGAGCTCGAGGTACAGGGCAGCCTGCACCGGCGTTTCTGGCGCAGCCCGGCCGGAGCGGCGAGCCGCTACTCGGTCGACGCCGAATCCGTCCGAGCGGTCAGGGCAGCACGGAGAGCGAACGCATGACCAGGCCCGACGCCGGCTTGGGCGTGAACAACGTCGACTTCCTGGGCATCCGGGCTCCGTGGGCCGCGACGGCGGCGACGGCGGCGACCGGCGTCGGCCGGAGCAGGAGAGCGAATCCGCCCGCGGCCCTTCCCGCCTCGATCGCCTCGGTGACACTGTGCGCGTAGCCGACCGAGTCGACATCATCGCGCAGCCCGAGAGTGCGCTCGACCAGACCGCGGTGCACGACCGTCACATCAAGGTCGGCGAGTGCGGCCGGCTCGTCCGCCCGGATTGCTGCGGCGGCGAGCGTTCCGTCGGGATCGGTGACCAGCACCGTTCGATCGCCGTCGGTCAGTACGACGGCGAATCCGGGCGCGCTGTCGGCCGCCGCGAGCACGGACTGCGGATCGGTGTCGTGACGGTCTTCGATCGTGGTCGATCCGCGCAGCCGCTCGAGCGCCTCGTGGAGCGGCAGCCCGTTGATCACCCGGTGGATCGCGTGGACCTGCGGCCCGTACGCCGACGAGTCGACGAGCAGCGCGAGCCCGCGATCCCACGGACCGGGGCCGTCGATGTCGCGGCGCAGGCGCTGCCGCTCGCGGTAGGTGGCGTAACGGTGGTGTCCGTCAGCGATCAGCGCCCGGCGGGTCCCCAGATCGGCCGCCACGGCCTCGTGCACGGCCGGATCGGTCACCGTCCACAGCCGGTGCACCAGCCCGTCGGGAGTGGTGGCCTCGGCCGTCGACCGCGACGGGTCGACGTCGCGCACCACCTGCGAGGCCGCGCCACCCCCGTCGTAGACGAGGTAGATCGGTTCGAGATCCGCGTCGGTCGCGGTCATCACGGCCAGGCGGTCCGCCACCGGGCCGGCCATGGTGTTCTCGTGCGGCAGGATTACGCCGTCGTCCGGGTCACGCAGTTCGACCGCGCCCATCAAGCCACGAGTGACCGAGCCGTTGCCGTCGTTCATCTCGTAGACGTACAGCGCCGGCGCGTCGTCGACGGCGAACAGGCCGCTCTTCACCCAACGGCGCAGCAGCTCGGACGCCTCGGCGTATCCGGTCGGCGTCGGGTCGGGCAGCACCACTGCGACGACGTTGTCAGGGTCGCCGTCGAGCAGACGCCGGCGGGTCGCGGCGTCGATCACGTCGTACGGGGGCGACAGCAGCCGGCCGAGCCGGACATCGTCCACGTCGGGACGCAACGCGCGGAACGGCGCGAGCGAGAGCCCACGCGTCGGCGCGTCGCGTGTCGTTGCGTCAGTGGGTCCCGAGGTCATGTCTCGCGATCGTACGCAGTTCGAAGCGCGTGCCATCATGCGACCTGTGAGCTCAACCCTGCGCGGCACCGATCGTCCACTGTGCGAGATCTACGACGTCGCCCTCCTCGATCTGGACGGCGTCGTCTACATCGGGCGCGACGCGGTGCCGAACGCACCGGCGGCACTGGCCTCGGCGCGCGAGCACGGTATGCACCTGGCCTTCGTGACGAACAATGCGGCCCGACCGCCGGTCGAGGTCGCGGCGCACCTGACCGAACTGGGCATCCAGGCCGAGGCGGAAGAGGTCATCACGTCGTCGCAGGCGGCAGCCCGCTGGCTCTCCGACCACCTCGACACGGGGGCGCGAGTGCTGGTGGTCGGGACCACCGGCCTGCGGGTGGCGCTCGAGGAGCGCGGCCTGACCCCGGTCGACGACGCCAGTTCACCGGTCGACGCCGTCGTGCAGGGGTACTCGCCGACACTCGACTGGGCGCTGCTCGCCGAAGGCGCCGTTGCGATCAATTCCGGGGCGGTGTGGGTTGCCACGAATGTCGACCCGACGGTGCCGTCGCCCCGCGGACCGCTGCCGGGCAACGGTTCCCTCGTGGCGGCGTTGAAGCATGCGACCGGGGCCGAGCCGGTGGTCACCGGCAAGCCGGATCCGACTATGCACCGCGAGACACTCATCCGTACCGGCGCCCGGAAGCCGATCGTCGTCGGGGATCGGCTGGACACCGATATCGAGGGCGCGAATGCCGCCGAGTGCCCGAGCCTGCTGGTCTTCTCCGGCGTGACGACGCCGGCGGAGTTGTTGGTTGCCCCACCCGACCTGCGCCCGACCTACCTGGGAGCCGATGTCGGCGCACTGCTGACGGCCCAACCCGAGCCGGAGCCGATCGATGTCGGGGCGCGGTGCGGCCGGTGGATCGCGGTGCGGGCCGACGAGGGGCTCGAGCTGCGGTCGGCGAGCACGGACGGTCGGCATGATCGGTCGACCGGCGACGGGTCGCCGGCTGCGGGCGACGGTGATGCTCTCGACGACGACGCGCTGGATGCGCTTCGCGTGCTCTGCGCGGTCCATTGGGCGAACGGCGGCGCGACCGCCGACGATGAGGCGGCCGCGACGGCGGCGGTGGTGGTGCACGCGGCCGCCGGCGACGATGCCGCATCGGGCATGGTCAAGCGGCTCGGTCTCG
Source organism: Jatrophihabitans sp. (assembly GCF_036000465.1). Classification (GTDB taxonomy): domain Bacteria; phylum Actinomycetota; class Actinomycetes; order Mycobacteriales; family Jatrophihabitantaceae; genus Jatrophihabitans. The sequence continues at coordinate 4,751 of NZ_DASYFV010000011.1, forward strand.
GGTAGCCCGGCCCCGCGAACGGCGGACCGGCGCGGGGCGGGCGCTGCCTCAGAAGATGGAGCGCAGCTTGAGCAGGTCGCGCACGCCGGCCTGTACCTTGATCCGGCCCGAGGCCCAGGCCTTGGCCAGATTGAGCTCGCCGTCGACCAGACGCAACAGGTCGTCGCTGGTCATGGTGAGCCGGATCTGGGCGGTGGGATTCTGGATCTGAGCGATGTCGGTCAGTTGGCCGTCGTGCAGCCGGCCGCCGAAGACGATGGCCAGGTCGTTGAGCGAGCAACTCAGACTGCGATCGAACCCGTTCGCCGCGTTGCCCGAGTTGCCGGCCATCCGGTCGGCCAATCCGTGCAGCGCGACTTCGCACTGCTCGACTGTTGCCACGGTCGCCCTCCGTTGGTCGATCGCCCGTCGGTGTCGACGGGTGAGCGTCCCCGGACGGCCGGGAACCAGACCTCAGCGACGCTACCGCAGGGCCGGGCCGGGTACCGTTCCAGGCGTGACTGGCGCAGATCTTCCCGGCGAGCCCGGCCGACCCAGGGACATCTCCGCGACCCCGGTGCCGGCGCAGCCGCGTTCGGAATCGGCGGTGAGCCGGGCGATCGCGCAGCTCGACGGGCTCGCCGAGCGCCCGCTCGCGGAGCACCCGGACGTGTACCAGCGGGTCCACGAGGCGCTGCAGGGCGCGCTCGCCGACATCGACGACGCCTGAGCGCCGCGCGGATCAGCTAGAGAAGTGCCGAGACGTCTCTCCCGCCTTGACGCCGAACTGGTGCGTCGGGGCCTCGCTCGTTCCCGCGAGCACGCGTCGTCGCTGATCGCCGCCGGCCGGGTCGAGGTACACGGTGTGGTCGCGACGAAACCGGCGACCGGCGTGAGCGGTGACGCCTCGGTTCGGGTCAGCGACGACGCCGACGATCCGGGCTATGCATCGCGCGGAGGGCACAAGCTGGCAGGGGCGCTGGCCGCGTTCCCACAGATCGAGGTGGCCGGGCGGCGCTGCCTCGACGCGGGGGCCTCGACCGGCGGGTTCACCGATGTGCTGCTGCGGGCGGGGGCGCGCCGGGTGGTTGCCGTCGACGTGGGCTACGGGCAGCTGGCGTGGTCGCTGCGCACCGACGAGCGGGTCGAGGTGCACGACCGCACCAACGTGCGCACGTTGGAGCCGGCGACGATCGGCGGCCCGGCCGATCTGACCGTCGCCGACCTGTCCTTCATCTCCCTGCCCATCGTGCTGCCGGCGCTGACCGCGTGCACGTCGCGCGAGGGCGATCTGCTGCCGATGGTGAAGCCGCAGTTCGAGGTCGGGCGCGAGCGGCTGGGGGCGGGCGGGGTGGTGCGCGATCCGGCGCATCGGGCCGACGCCGTCGTGCACGTGGCTGGCGTCGCCGCGCGCCTCGGCTGGACGACGCGAGGTGTGGTCCGCAGCCCCTTGCCCGGCCCGTCGGGGAACGTGGAATTCTTCCTGTGGCTGCGCAATGCCGACGGCCCGACGCTGTCGGACGAGGAGATCGCAGCCGTGGTCATGCAGCCGGAAGAGGATGAGGCGCGATGAGGTCGATCCTGCTCGTCGTGCACACGACCCGGCGGCAGATCACGTCGCTCGCCGTACAGGCGGCGGTGCAGCTGCGCGAATCCGGCTTCGACGTGCGGATGCTGCCGTCCGAGGCGGCCGACTGCGCCGAGGATGCCGTACGCGTCGTCGAGTCGGCGGACGCCGCCGAGGGGTGCGAGCTGGTCCTCACCCTGGGCGGCGACGGCACGTTCCTGCGCGCGGCCGAGCTGGCCCGCCCCGCCGGGGTGCCGATGCTCGGGGTGAACCTCGGCCACGTCGGGTTCCTCGCCGGCGCCGAGCCGCACGCGCTGGCCGACAGCGTCGCCGCCATCGCGGCCGGCAACTACAGCGTCGAGGAACGGGTCACCGTCGACGCCGACATCGTGCTCGACGGCGTGGTGTCGAGCCGGGCCTGGGCGCTGAACGAGGTGAGCCTCGAACGCACCAACCGCGAACGGATGCTGGAGATCGCGGTGGCCGTCGACGAGCGGCCGCTGCTGCGCTTCGGCTGCGACGGGCTGCTCTGCTCGACCCCCACCGGCTCGACCGCCTACGCCTTCTCGGCCGGCGGCCCCATCATGTGGCCGAACGTCGACGCGATGCTCATCGTTCCGAACGCGGCCCACGCCCTGTTCTCCCGGCCGATCGTCGTCGCCCCGACCTCGACGATCGACATCGACCTCGTCAGCAGCGGTCACGAAGCCGTGCTCAGCTGCGACGGCCGGCGTTCCATCGCGATCCCGGCCGGCGCGCGGGTGCGGGTGCGGCGCGGCGAGTTGCCGGTAAAGGTCGTGCGGCTGGGGGAGCTCAGCTTCACCGACCGGCTGGTGTCGAAGTTCCAGCTGCCGGTGCGCAGCCTGCGCGAGGCGTCGTCCACGGTCGACGACAGCGAGGACTTCTGAGTCCCGGCGCCGACCTCGGCCTGTGGACCACGGCGTAGCCGGACGACCCCGGCGGGATAGCCTGCCTGGGTGCTGGACGAGCTGTCGATCCGCGGGCTCGGCGTCATCGACGAGGCCATCCTGCCGCTCGGTCCCGGGCTGACGGTCGTCACCGGCGAGACCGGCGCGGGCAAGACGATGGTCGTCACCGGCCTCCTGCTGCTCTTCGGCGGCCGGGCCGACTCGGCGCGGGTACGCACCGGCAGCGAGCAGGCCAGCGTCGACGGACGCCTGTCCCTGGTCGCCGGATCGCCCGTCGGAACGCGGGTGCGCGAGGCCGGCGGCGAGCTCGACGACGACACCGACCTGGTGCTGCGCCGCACCGTCAGCGCCTCGGGCCGCTCGCGCGCCTACGTCGGGGGCGCGGCCGCCCCGGTCGCGGTACTCGCCGGCCTGGCCGAGGATCTCGTCGCCGTGCACGGGCAGTCCGACCAGTTGCGCCTGGCCCGCCCCGCGGCACAGAGGGGCGCCCTCGACCGCTTCGCGGGTCTCGATCTCGGCCCGTACGAGGAGGCCTACGCCGCCTGGCGGGCGGCGGACGCGGCACTCTCCGACCGCACCGCGCGGGCGGCCGAGCTGCGCCGCGAGTCCGACCTGCTGAGCCACGGCGTCGCCGAGATCGAGGCGGTCGACCCGCAACCGGGGGAGGACGCCGAGCTCACCCGGCTCACCGCGCGCCTCGGCCACGCCGACGCCCTGACGACGGCGGCCCGGCTGGCGCACGACGCGATCCTGGGCGACGCCGACGATCCGACGACCGATGCCGCGAACGTGCTGTCCCTGCTGGCCGGCGCCGCTCGGGTCCTCGCCCAACAGCAGGGCGACGACGCCGAACTCGACGCGCTCGGCACCCGCCTCACCGACGTCTCGGCCGTCGCGGCCGACCTCGGGGCCGACCTGGCCGCCTACGCCGACGGGCTCGACACCGACCCGGCCCGCCTCGAGCGGGCCGAGGCCCGGCGGGCCGCGCTCGGCGCCCTGGTCCGCAAGTACTGCGACGAGCCCGAGCCGAGCGTCGACGGGGTCCTGCGCTGGGCCGCCGCCGCACGGGACCGGCTGGCCGGGATCGACGTGTCGGACGAAGCGCTCGCCGCCCTGCGCGCGCGGCGTGACGCCGCCGCGGCCGCCGTTGCCGAGCGGGCCGCGCAGGTGAGCCGGGTCCGGGCCGCCGCGGCCGCCGAACTCGCCGCCGCGGTGTCCGTCGAGCTGGCCGGCCTCGCCATGCCCGACGCCCGCCTGCTCATCGAGGTCAAGCCCCGCCCGGCCACCGCCGGGGCGCCCCACGTGAGCATCGACGGCGTCGACGCGGCCGTCACCGCCGACGGCGCCGACGAGGTCGAGTTCCTGCTCGCCCCGCACCCCGGGGCGCCCGCGCTGCCACTCGGGCGCGGTGCGTCCGGGGGTGAACTGTCGAGGGTCATGCTGGCCCTCGAGGTCTGCCTGGCCGGCACCGACCCCGTCCCGACCCTGGTCTTCGACGAGGTCGACGCCGGGGTCGGCGGCCGGGCCGCAGTCGAGGTCGGCCGGCGGCTGGCGCGACTCGCCCGGGAGCGCCAGGTGCTCGTCGTCACCCACCTCGCGCAGGTCGCCGCGTTCGCCGACCGGCACGTCGTCGTCGACAAGCCGGCATCGACCGGGTCCGGCGCCGTCACCGCCAGCGACGTCCGGCTCGTCACCGACGACGACCGCGTCGCCGAACTGGCCCGGATGCTGGCCGGTTCGGACACCTCGACGGCCCGCGACCACGCCGCGGAGTTGCTCGCCGACGCGGCCACCGACCGGGGCGCAGAGGCCACGAAACGGCGTCCGACCCGGGCGGCGAAGGGCGGCGCGACCCGTTCGGGAGCCGCGTCGGGCACCCGACGCCGAGCCTGATTGACGGCGAAACGGCCCGCGTGGCAGTCCGACCAGGCCGGATCCGAGTGGCAGCATAGGCAGCCATGAAGCTCGCACCCCTTCGCCGTCGTACCGATGCCCTGCCGGGCGTCAGCGGGGTCGCGCGGCTCGACCGCAGCACCCCGCGACTCACCGGCCGGCTCAATCCCGGCGACATCGCGATCATCGACCACGTCGACCTCGACCGGGCCACCGCCGAGGCCCTGGTCGCGGCCAAGCCGGTGGCGATCATCAACGCCCAGCCCTGCATCTCGGGCCGTTACCCGAACCTCGGGCCGCAGCTGATCGTCTCGCACGGCATCGTGCTGCTCGACAACGTGGGCGCCGAGATCTTCGCCTCGGTCAAGGAGGGCACGAAGATCCGGATCGACGGCCACACCGTGTTCGTGGGGCCGAACCCGGTGCTGACCGGCACGCTGCAGGACATCGAGACCGTGCAGGCCCTCATGCTCGAGGCAAAGTCGGGCCTGTCCTCGCAGCTCGAGGCGTTCGCCGTCAACACCGCCGAGTTCATGGGCCGGGAGCGTTCGCTGCTGCTCGACGGCGTCGGCATCCCGGAGATCAGGACGTCGATGGCGAAGCGGCACGTGCTGGTCGTCGTCCGCAGCCACGACCACGCGGCCGACCTCAAGTCGCTCAAGCACTACATCCGCGAGTTCAAGCCGGTGCTGATCGGGGTCGACGGCGGGGCCGACGCGCTGCTCGAGGCCGGGCACAAGCCGCACATCATCGTCGGCAACATGGACACCGTGTCCGACGCCGCGCTGGCGACGGGCGCCGAGGTCGTCGTCCACGCCATGCCGGACGGTCGCGCCCCCGGCCTCGCCCGCGTGCAGGACCTCGGCATCGATGCGGCGACCTTCCCGACGTCGGGCACCAGTGAGGACGCCGCGCTGCTGCTCGCCGACGAGCAGGGGGCCGACCTGGTCGTCGCCGTCGGCAGCCACGCGAACCTGACCGAGTTCCTCGACCGAGGCCGCGAGGGGATGGCGTCGTCGTTCCTGACCCGGCTGCGGCTCGGGGCGAAGCTCGTCGACGCGAAGAGCGTCAACCGGCTCTACCGCAATCGCATCTCCGGGGCCGCGCTGCTGCTGCTCGTCATCGCGGCCATGGTGGCGATCGTCGCCGCCCTGGCCGTCTCCGACGCCGGCCGCACGTACCTGCACGGGCTCGAAAACAGCTGGACCCACTTCGTCAACTGGCTACAGGACCTTTTCTCGTGATCTCTTTCCGTTACCACATCGTCTCCGTCGTCGCGATCTTCCTGGCCCTCGCGCTGGGCATCGTGGTCGGCACGACCGCCCTCAACGGCCCCATCACCAAGGACCTGCGCAACCAGGTCAACGACCTGAAGAAGCAGCGCGACGCGCTGACCGCGCAGTCGAAGACGCTGCAGGGTCAGGTCGACGACGCCGGGCAGTTCGCCTCGACCTACGGCACCCAGATCGTGGCCAACGCCCTGCCCGGGAAGTCGGTGCTCATCGTCAGCCTGCCCGGGGCGACCAACGGCATCGTCGACGGCATCACCAAGCAGGTCACCGCCGCGGGCGGCAAGGTCGGCGGTCAGGTCACGATCACCAAGGATTACCTCGACACGACCCGGGCGGACGGCATCAAGTCACTCGCCACCGGGCCGGCCCACCCCGTCGGCTGGACCGCGCCGGAGACCAACGACGCCGGCCAGCTGGGCGGCTCGCTGCTCGCCTACGTCCTGCTCGGCAAGGGCCAGCCGACCGACCTGACCCAGGTGCTCGGCGGGTTCTCCGAACTGCACATGGTCACCCTCGACCGCAGCAGCATCACGCCGTCGACCTCGGTCATCGTGGTCGGCCGGGGCACGCTGCCCGCGCGCGACTACGGCGGTGCGGCCGAGCTGGCCCTCGTCTCGGCGCTGGCCCGCACCGGCGGCAAGGTGGTCGTCGCCGGTGACGACGCCGCGGCGGCCAAGGGCGGCATCGTCGCGCTCACCCGCAACACCTCGGGCACCCGCGACGCCGTGTCGAGCGTCGACGACGCCGACACCGCGTTCGGTCAGGTGTCGGCGGTGCTCGCCCTCGCCAACGCGCTGAAGGGCCAGCTCGGGCATTACGGTACTGAGCAGGGCGCCGACGCCCTGTTCCCGTCCCCGACCCGATAGGCGCCATGGACATCCCGACACCTCCGGCTGCGGTCGCGGCGCTGGCCGCGTTCGTCCGCGACCGGCTGGCCGACGTGTCGGGCACCATCGCCCCCCTGCTCGCCGCCCGCCGCGACGACGTCGAGGTCGGGCCGGGGTCGGCCGTCGACCGCAGCGTGGCGGCGGCCCGACAGCTGGCGACGGTCATCGTTGGGGCGGCGGCACCGTTCGCGCCGACGTCCTACTCGCGGGCCCGGCTGATCCGGCAGATGCACGCGAGCGGGCTGTTGAGCGCCGAGGAGGCGCGGCGCACCGAGGTCGTGCTGGACGCCGAGGAGTCGTGGACCCGACTCGTCGATCCGGGCGAGCCGCGCCGGGCACCCGGCGCGCCGTGACGACGATGCGAGCCGCCTGACGTGCTCGTGTTAGCGTGAACTTCCGTGGATCGAGCCGCTAATGCGACCAAACATCTGTTCGTGACCGGAGGCGTCGCCTCCTCACTCGGCAAGGGTTTGACGGCCTCCAGCCTCGGGTCCCTTCTGAAGGCGCGCGGGCTCCGCGTGACCATGCAGAAGCTCGACCCGTACCTGAACGTCGACCCCGGGACGATGAACCCGTTCCAGCACGGCGAGGTCTTCGTGACCGAGGACGGCGCCGAGACCGACCTCGACATCGGGCACTACGAACGCTTCCTCGACACCGACCTCGTCGGCTCGGCGAACGTCACGACCGGTCAGGTCTACTCGACGGTCATCGCCAAGGAGCGCCGCGGCGAGTACCTCGGCGACACGGTGCAGGTCATCCCGCACATCACCAACGAGATCAAGGACCGCATCCGGGCGATGGCCGAGCCCGGACCGGACGGTCTGGCCCCGCACATCGTCATCACCGAGATCGGCGGCACCGTCGGCGACATCGAGTCGCTGCCGTTCCTCGAGGCCGCGCGGCAGGTGCGCCACGACGTCGGGCGCGACAACTGCTTCTTCCTGCACGTGTCGCTGGTGCCCTACCTGGCGCCGTCGGGCGAGCTCAAGACCAAGCCGACCCAGCACTCGGTCGCCGCGCTGCGCAGCATCGGCATCAGCCCGGACGCCGTCGTGTGCCGCTCCGACCGCGAGCTGCCCGAGAGCGTCAAGCGCAAGATCTCGCTCATGTGCGACGTCGACGCCGAGGCCGTCGTGGCCGCCGTCGACGCCCCGAGCATCTACGAGATCCCCAAGGTGCTGCACGCCGAAGGCCTGGACGCCTACGTGGTGCGCCGGCTCGGACTGCAGTTCCGCGACGTCGACTGGACGGTGTGGGGCGACCTGCTCGACCGGGTCCACCACCCCAAGGCCGACGTCACCGTCGGCCTGGTCGGCAAGTACATCGACCTGCCCGACGCCTATCTGTCGGTCGTCGAGGCGCTGCGGGCCGGCGGGTTCGCCCATCGGGCCAAGGTGACGATCCGCTGGGTCCCGTCGGACTCGTGCGAGACGCCGCACGGCGCCGCGCACGCGCTCGCCGGGCTCGACGGCATCATCGTTCCCGGCGGGTTCGGCATCCGCGGCATCGAGGGCAAGGTGGGCGCGCTCACGCACGCCCGCGAGCGCGGCATCCCGGCCCTGGGCCTCTGCCTGGGCCTGCAGTGCATGGTCATCGAGGCCGCCCGCAACCTCGCCGGCATCGCCGAGGCCAACTCGGCCGAGTTCGAGCCCGAGACCCCGCACCCGGTGATCGCCACCATGGCCAGCCAGATCGCGGTCGTGTCGGGCGAGGCCGACCTCGGCGGCACCATGCGGCTGGGCGCCTACCCGGCCAACCTGGTGCCCGGTTCGGTGGTGGCGAGCGCCTACGGCAGCACGAGCGTGTCGGAGCGGCACCGGCACCGCTACGAGGTCAACAACGCCTACCGCGAGCAGCTCGAGAAGGCCGGGCTGATCGTGTCGGGGGAATCGCCCGACGGCCGGTTGGTCGAGTTCGTCGAGCTGCCCTCCGACGTGCACCCGTTCTACGCGGCCACGCAGGCGCACCCCGAGCTGAAGTCGCGCCCGACCCGGGCCCACCCGCTGTTCCGCGCGTTCGTCGGGGCCGCGCTCGCCTACAACGCCGCCGAGCGACTGCCCGTCGAGATCCCGGGCGAGGACGCCGACGACGCCGCTCCGAAGCCGGGCCCGGCGGCGGCCGAGACCGCTGAGCCGGTGCGGGCCGCGAGCGCCTGATGGGGGAGCAGGACGACTTCGACGTCGTCGGATCGGAGACGGTCTTCGACGGTCGCATCGTCACCGTGCGCCGCGACCAGGTGCGCATGGGCGACGGCACGGTGGCGGTCCGCGAGGTCGTCGACCACATGGGCGCGGTCGGGGTCGTGGCCCTCGACGACGACGGCAACGTGGTGCTCGTCAACCAGTACCGGCACCCGGTGAGCGCCCGTCTCGACGAGCTCCCGGCCGGCCTGCTGGACGTGCGGGGCGAGTCGGCGCTGGACGGCGCCAAGCGGGAACTGGCCGAGGAGGCCGGGCTCGTCGCCGACGACTGGCAGGTGCTGCTCGACCTGCACACCTCGCCCGGCATCTCGACCGAGGCGATCCGGTTGTACCTGGCCCGTGGACTGCACGAGGTCGGCGACGACCACGGCTTCGAGCCCGAGCACGAAGAGGTCAGCATGACCGTCCGGCGCGAACCGCTCAGCGAGGCGGTGCGGCGTGCGCTGTCGGGGGCGATGACGAATGCGACGGCCGTGGCCGGGCTGCTCGCCGCCGTGCACGGTCGAGCGACCGGTTGGCGGGACCTGCGCCCGGCCGACGCCCCGTGGCCGGCCCGGCCGGGGCGCTGAGCGGGTGCGGACCGTAGCGGCCGGGCGGCTCGCCCCTGACGCCGTCGTCCGGGGCTATCTGGATCACCTCGCCGTCGAGCGCGGGGTCGCCGCCAACACGCTGAGCTCCTACCGGCGCGACCTCCTTCGCTACGTCGACTACCTCGAGACGCGGGCCGTCGAGTCGGTGGCGGCGATCGACCCGACGGTGGTGAGCGGCTTCCTGGCCTACCTGCGCGAGGGCGACGAGGACCATCCGGCGCTGTCGGCGTCCTCGGCGGCGCGGGCGGTCGTCGCCGTGCGGGGCCTGCACCGGTTCGCGCTGCGCGAGGGACTCGTCGCCGTCGACGTGTCACGCGAGGTGCGCCCGGCCGCGCCGCCGCGGCGGCTGCCCAAGGCCATCACCGTCGACGACGTGGAGCGGCTGCTGGAGGCCGCCGGGTACGCCCGGACGTCGCTCGCGATGCGCGACCGCGCATTGCTGGAGCTGCTCTACGGCACCGGCGCCCGCATCTCCGAGGCCGTCGGCCTGGACGTCGACGACGTCGACCTCACCGAGAACACCGTGCTGCTGTCGGGCAAGGGTGGCAAGCAGCGCCGGGTGCCGGTGGGGTCGTTCGCGGCCAAGGCGGTGACGACCTACCTGGTGCAGGCCCGGCCCGAGCTGGCCGCGGCCGGCACCGGCACGCCGCGGCTGTTCCTGAACTCGCGCGGCGGCCCGCTGTCGCGGCAGTCGGCCTGGGTGGTGCTGCGTACCGCCGCCGAGCGGGCCGGGCTCACCGCGACCATCTCGCCGCACACCCTGCGCCACTCGTTCGCCACGCACCTCATGGAGGGCGGGGCCGACGTCCGGGTCGTGCAGGAACTGCTGGGGCACGCCTCGGTGACGACGACCCAGATCTACACGCTCGTCACGGTCGACACGCTGCGTGAGGTCTACGCGGCCGCACACCCGCGAGCGGGTAGAGGTGTGGAGTCGCGAGCGGGTAGAGGTGTGGAGTCGCGGGCGGGTAGGGGTGTGGAGTCGCGCGCAGGCAGGGCGCGACGATGACCGCGGTAGCGGCTCACCGGTTCGCGGGGGCGGCTGCGGTAGCCTCGGCGTCCGGCCGATGGTGAGCGCCAGGGCAGGAGGGCAACGCAGCACATGACGAGTTCGAGGCGGCAGGACGGCGACGCCGAGAACGCCGATCCGGGCGCCCTGTTCTCCGCCGAACGGGTCGAGAAGGCCAAGGCCACCGACCCGGCGGTGACCCGTCAGCGGCGCGAACTGCTCGAACCGCCGGCCCTGCAGCGGCACGGCCCGGCCCGCGTCATCTCGCTGTGCAACCAGAAGGGCGGCGTCGGCAAGACGACGTCGGCCATCAACCTCGGGGCGGCGCTGGCCGAGTTCGGCCGCCGGGTGCTGCTCGTCGACTTCGACCCCCAGGGGGCGCTGTCGGTCGGTCTCGGCGTGCAGCCGCACCAGCTGGACCGCTCGACCTACAACCTGCTGATGGAGCGAGACGTCACCCTCGACGACGTGCTGCTCAAGACGTCGGTGCCGGGCATCGACCTGCTGCCGAGCAACATCGATCTGTCGGCGGCGGAGATCCAGCTCGTCGGTGAGGTGGCCCGCGAGCAGACCCTGGCCCGCGCGCTGCGACCGGTGCTCAACGAGTACGACTTCGTGCTGATCGACTGCCAGCCCTCGCTCGGCCTGCTCACGGTCAACGCGCTCACCGCGTCGCACGGCGTGATCATCCCGCTCGAGTGCGAGTTCTTCAGCCTGCGCGGCGTGGCCCTGCTCATCGACACTATCGAGAAGGTGCAGCAACGGCTCAACCCCGACCTCAAGCTCGACGGCATCCTGGCGACGATGTACGACGGCCGCACGCTGCACAGCCGCGAGGTGTTCTCCCGGGTGCTCGAGGCCTTCGGCGACGCCGTCTACGACACGGTCATCACCCGCACCGTCCGCTTCCCGGAGACGACGGTCGCCGGTGAGCCGATCACGTCCTGGGCGCCGACCTCGACCGGCGCGAAGGCGTACCGCAACCTCGCCCGTGAAGTGATCTCTCGTTCATGAGCTTGCGAACGACAGGTGGCATGGCCCCCGGCGGCCGGAGCGAAGCGACGGCCGGCCGTGAGTGAGACCGACGACCTGCTGACCGTCGAGGACGCCATCGAGATCGACGAGTTGGCGGCCGATGCGGGGACGACCTCCGGCGACGGCGCCTTCCACGTCACGCTGGCGAACTTCGAGGGACCGTTCGACCTGCTGCTGAACCTGATCAGCAAGCGGCAGCTCGACGTCACCGAGGTCGCGCTGTCGCAGGTGACCGACGAGTTCATCAGCTACCTCGCCGGCATGGAGACGTGGGACCTGGGCAAGGCGACCGAGTTCCTGGTCGTCGCCGCCACCCTGCTCGACCTCAAGGCAGCCCGGCTGCTGCCCGCGGCCGAGGTCGAGGACGAGGAGGACCTCGCGCTGCTCGAGGCGCGCGACCTGCTCTTCGCCCGGCTGCTGCAGTACCGCGCCTACAAGCTGTCGGCCGCGTACCTGGAGGAGCTCGACCGCACCCAGTCGCGCCGGCACGGACGATCGGTCGAGCTCGAGCCGCGCTTCGCCGAGCTGCTGCCCGAGGTGCTGATCGGGGTGAGCCCGCAGCAGTTCGCGGCCATCGCGGCCACCGCGCTCGCGCCCAAGCCGGTACCGGTGGTGATGACCGACCACGTGCACGCGCCGCAGGTCAGCGTGTCGGAGCACATGGCCATCCTGCGCGAGAGGTTGCGCCGGATCGGTTCGGCGACGTTCCGCTCGCTGACCAGTGACTGCACGATGACGCTCGAGGTGGTGGCCCGGTTCCTGGGCCTGCTCGAGCTGTACCGCGACGGGTCCGTCGCCTTCGACCAGGTCGCCGCCCTCGCCGAGCTGCGGGTGCGCTGGACCGGGGCCGGGGGATCGTCGGACGACGTCGAACCGATGGATGCCAGTGCGGATGAGGAGTACTCGTGAGCGAGCCCGAGGTCGAGACCGTCGTCAAGGAGGAGGCGACGGTCGAGGAGATCCTGCCGGGGGTGCTGGCGGCCCGGCTGTCCGATCCGGCCGACCTGGTGGCGGCGGTCGAGGCGATCCTGTTCGTCGTCGACGCGCCGGTGAGCATCGCCTCGCTGGCGGTGTCGCTGCAGCAGACGACCGATGCCGTGCTGACGGCGGTCGACGCGCTGCGCACCACCTACGACGAGCGCAACGCCGGCTTCGAGGTGCGCGACATCGCCGGGGGCGTGCGGCTCTACACCCGGCCCGAGCACGCCGACGTCGTCGAGCACTTCCTGCAGGACGGCCAGCGCAGCAAGCTCACCCAGGCCGCGCTCGAGACCCTGGCCGTGATCGCTTACCGCCAGCCGGTGACCCGCGCCCGCGTCTCGGCGATCCGCGGCGTCAACGTCGACGGCGTGGTGCGCACGCTGCTCGCCCGCGGCCTCATCGTCGAGGTCGGCAACGACCCCGAGACCGGTGGTGGGTTGTTCCGCACCACGCAGCTCTTCCTGGAGAAGATGGGCCTCCACTCGCTCGACGAGCTGCCGTCGCTCGCCCCGCTGCTGCCCGATCTCGACGGCCTGGACGGCATCAGTGACGGCGAGTGAGTGAGCTGCCCGACGGCATCCGGCTGCAGAAGGTGCTGGCCGCGGCTGGCGTCGGCTCGCGACGCGCCTGCGAGGAACTGATCGCCGCGGGCCGGGTGACGGTCAACGGCAGGGTGATCGAGCTCGGCGCGCGGGTCGACCCGCTCACCGCCGTCATCCACGTCGACGGCGACCGCATCACCGTCCGCGACGACCTGGTGTACCTCGTGCTGAACAAGCCCCGCGGCGTGCTGAGCGCGATGAGCGACGACCGCGGGCGGCGCACCGTCGGCGACCTCGTGGCCGACCGTCCGGAGCGGCTGTTCCACGTGGGGCGCCTGGACGCCGACAGCGAGGGCCTGCTGCTGCTGACCAACGACGGTGAGCTGGCCCACCGGCTCACCCACCCGTCCTTCGGCGTGATGAAGACGTATCTCGCCACTGTGCCCGGCCCGGTGGGCAAGGACGTCGGCCGTCGGTTGCGCAAGGGCATCGAGCTCGACGACGGCCCGGTAAAGGCCGACGGGTTCAAGGTGATCCAGGAGCACGACGACCGCGCGATCGTCGAGGTCGTGCTGCACGAGGGCCGCAAGCACATCGTGCGGCGGATGCTGGCCGAGGTCGGGCACCCGGTCGAGCGTCTCGTCCGCACCCGGATCGGCCCGGTGAACCTCGGCGGTCAGAAGGCGGGCACGCTGCGCCCGCTGACCCGCGGCGAACTGGTCGAGCTGCACCGCCTGGCGGAGTCCGCCCCGGAGTGATCGACGGCCCGTGGCAGGCTGGACGTGCAGACGAACCGACGGGCAGGAGCAGCAATGGCAGTGCGGGCCGTGCGAGGCGCGATCCAGGTCGAGGCCAACGAGCGGGACGAGATCCTGCGGGGGACGACCGAACTGGTGACCGAGGTGCTGCACCGCAACGCGATCGCCGCCGAGGACCTCATCAGCATCGTCTTCACCGCCACCCCCGACCTCGACGCCGAGTTCCCGGCCTACGCGGCCCGGCTGCTCGGGCTCACCGACGTCCCCCTGCTGTGCACCACCGAGATCGCCGTGCCGGGCTCGATGCCGCGGGTGCTGCGGCTGATGGCGCACGTCGAGACCGAGCGGCCGCGCGGTGAGATCCGCCACGTCTACCTGCGTGGCGCCGCCGCGTTGCGGACCGACCTGCCGCAGTGAGCGCCGAGTGGGCGGACCGATCCCGGAAGGTCCGTATCCTCGGACCTGTGACCAACGAGAACCCCCGCTCCTCGGCCACCCCGCGCACCCCGTTCACGGGGGTGGTCGCGCTCGACGGACCGTCGGGAACCGGCAAGTCGACCGTGGCCCGGCGCCTGGCCGCCCAGCTCGGCGCCCGCTACCTCGACACCGGTGCGATGTACCGCGCCGCGACCGTGGCGGCCCTGCGAGGTGGGGTGGACCTCGACGACAACGTGGCCATCACCGGAGTCGTCGAGTCGGCCAAGATCGAGATCTCGACCGACCCCGAGGCCGTGTCCATCACCCTCGACGGCGAGCCGGTCGACTCCGAGATCCGCGCGCCCGAGACCACGGCGGCGGTCAGTGCCGTGTCGGCCGTGCCCGCGGTGCGCGCCCTGCTCGTGGCCGCCCAGCGGGAACTCATCGCCGACGGCGGCATCGTGGTCGAGGGCCGTGACATCGGTTCGGTCGTCTGGCCCACGGCCCGGCCCAAGGTCTACCTGACCGCCAGCGCCCGGGCCCGGGCCGAGCGGCGCGCCGGTGAGCTCGGCAGCGACGTCGCCTCGGTCGCGTCGGACATCGAGCGGCGCGACACCCTGGACAGCAGCCGCGCGGCCAGCCCGCTGACCCAGTCGGCCGACGCCATCGAGCTCGACACCACCGAGCTCGACATCGACCAGGTGGTCGCCCGCCTGCTCGACCTCGCCGCGAGCGCGGACGCATGAGCGACGTCGACGATCTGGCCGCCGCCGCCGCCGCCGCCGACGAGGCCGGGCCGGCCGTCATGCCGGTCGTCGCCGTCGTCGGCCGTCCGAACGTCGGCAAGTCCACGCTCGTGAACCGCATCCTGGGCCGCCGCGAGGCGGTCGTGCAGGACATCCCGGGCGTCACCCGCGACCGCATCGCCTACGACGCGCTGTGGAACGGCCGCCGGTTCACCCTCGTCGACACCGGCGGCTGGGAGCCCGACGCCCGCGGCCTGCAGGCCATGGTGTCGGCCCAGGCCGAGCGGGCCGTCGCGACGGCCGACCTCGTCGTCTTCGTCATCGACGGTCGTACCGGCGCCACCGAGACCGACCTCGTCGTCGCCCGCACGCTGCGCCGGGCCAAGCGCCCCGTCGTCCTCGCCGTCACCAAGGTCGACGACGAGCGTCTCGAACCCGACACCGCCGAGCTCTGGTCGCTCGGGCTCGGCGAGCCGATGCCGGTGTCCGGCCTGCACGGCCGGGGGAGCGGCGACCTGCTCGACGCGGTCCTCGAACGCCTGCCCGACGCCCCGAAAGACGCCGACGAGCCGGCCGGCCCGCGTCGCGTGGCCCTGGTCGGACGACCCAACGTCGGCAAGTCCAGCCTGCTCAACCGGCTCACCGGTGAGGACCGCTCGGTCGTCGACTCCGTCGCCGGCACGACGATCGACCCGGTCGACAGCCTGGTGCAGCTGGGCGGCGAGACCTGGCGCTTCGTCGACACCGCCGGCCTGCGCCGCCGCGTGCACCAGGCCAGCGGCATGGAGTACTACGCCAGCCTGCGCACGGCCGCGGCCATCGAGGCGGCCGAGGTGGCCGTGGTGCTGCTCGACTCGTCCGAGCGGCTCAGCGAGCAGGACCAGCGGGTCATCGGCGAGGTCGTCGAGGCCGGCCGGGCGCTCGTGCTGGCCTTCAACAAGTGGGACCTCGTCGACGAGGACCGCCGCGAGCAGCTCACCAAGGAGATCTCGCGCGACCTCGCCCGCGTGGCGTGGGCGCCGCGGGTGAACGTCTCGGCCCGCACCGGTCGGGCCGTCGACAAGCTGTCCGGCGCGCTGCACACCTCGCTCGAGTCGTGGGACCGTCGCATCTCCACCGGCCGGCTCAACACGTGGCTCACCGAGGTCGTCGCGCAGACCCCGCCGCCGCCGCGCGGGGGCAAGGCGCCGCGCGTGCTGTTCGCCACCCAGGCCGACACCCGCCCGCCCCGTTTCGTGCTCTTCACCACCGGATTCCTCGAGGCCGGCTACCGCCGTTTCATCGAGCGCCGGCTGCGCGAGGACTTCGACTTCACCGGTACACCACTCGAGATCTCGGTGCGGGTCCGGGAGAAGCGAAAGCGGTGACCGGCCTGCGATAGGGTTGGCGCCGGTCGCGGGAAGGCATCCGCGCATCGGGACGTGGCGCAGCTTGGTAGCGCACCTGACTGGGGGTCAGGGGGTCGCAGGTTCAAATCCTGTCGTCCCGACAGACAAGGAACGACGGCGCGCGGGAGGTCGGCGTGAGCGGAGGATCCGTGAGCACCGGCACGGACCTCTCCCCGCCGGACGACGGCGCGGATCGGCTCTGGACCATTCCGAACGGACTCAGCGTGCTGCGGCTGCTCGGCGTGCCGCTGTTCCTCTACCTGCTGCTCGGCCCGCATGCCGACGCCTGGGCGCTCGGCATCCTGATGATCTCGGGCTTCACCGACTGGCTCGACGGCGTGCTCGCCCGCAAGCTCAACCAGATGAGCCGGTTCGGCGCGCTGCTCGACCCGCTCGCCGACCGCCTGTACATCCTCGCCACCCTCGTCGGGCTGGTGCTGCGCCACGTCATTCCCCTGTGGCTCGCGATCGTCATCGTCGGACGCGACGCGATCCTGACCGTCGCGCTGGCCCTACTGCGCCGCGCCGGCTACGGGCCGCCGGCCGTGCACTACCTCGGCAAGGCCGCCACTTTCTGCCTGCTCTACGCGTTTCCGCTGCTGCTGCTCGGCACCTATCACGGGCCGGTGGCCTACGTCTGCCGCGCCGTTGCGTGGGGCTTCACCATCTGGGGGACGGCGCTGTACCTGTGGGCCGGCGCGGTCTACCTGATCCAGGTGGGTGGGCTCGTCCGTAACCCGATCCGACAGCCGGCGAGCGCGTGAAGGACGGCAAGCCCGCGCCGCCGCTCGCCCTTCCCGACGAGCGCAGCCTGGCCTCGGCCCGGCTGCTCATCGACCTGTTCACCAACACTCTGGACCCTGGGTACGCCGCGGCGGCGAAGCGGCGCGGGCCGGACACCCCGCGCCGGGTGTGGGAGCAGCCGGCGGTCGCGGTCGGCTGCCTGCTCATCGGCTTCCTGCTCGTGGTGGCCTACGTCCACACCAACCGGGGCGCCCCCGAGGCGCAGCAGGTGCACGACCGGCTCGTGAACCGCGTGCGCACGGCCGAGCGCGACGCCAACGGCCTGTCCGCCCAGTTGAGCCGGGCCGAGAGCTCGCTGGCCGCCGAGCAGGCCAAGGAGCTGCCGGCGTCGGGCGCGATCGCGCAGAACCTGCAACGGGTCCGCCAGGCGGCCGGGCAGGTGGCGGTGCACGGGCCCGGGCTCGTGGTCACCCTGCGCGAGCCGCCCACGTCGACGGCGAGCCCGAACGGCGGGCGAGTCGGGGCGATCCCGATCGGCTCGAGCTTCATCCTCACCGACCGTGACGTGCGGGCGGTGGTCAACGAATTGTGGAACGACGGCGCGGAGGCCATTGCAGTGAACGACATACGGCTCACGCCGACGAGTGCCATCAGATTCGCCGGGCAGGCCGTGCTCGTGGACTTCCAGCAGGTCACCCCGCCCTACCGCATCGCCGCGATCGGGGCGCCCGACGACCTGTCGGTGCAGTTCGCCGAGAGCGGGGTCGCGAGCCGCTACCAGACCCTCGCCGGCGCCGACAACATCGGCTTCACCTTCACCGAATCGACCTCGCTGTCGCTCAAGGCGAGCGCGCCGGTCATCCCGCGGTACGCGTCGCCGGCGCCGAGCCCCTCGCGGAGCGGCCGATGATCGCCGGACTCGCCCTCGTCGTCGGCATCGTCGCCGGGCTGTGGCTGCGGCCGACCGTCCCGACCTGGCTCGAGCCCTACCTGCCGATCGCCGTGGTCGCCGCGCTGGACGCCGTCTTCGGCGGTATCCGCTCCCGGCTCGACGGCATCTTCGACGCGAAGGTCTTCGTCGTCTCGTTCATCTCCAACGTGCTCGTGGCGGCCCTCATCGTGTTCCTCGGTGACAAGCTGGGCGTGGGCGGGCAGCTGTCCACCGCCGTGGTCGTCGTGCTCGGCATCCGCATCTTCGGCAACGCCGCCGCCATCCGCCGGCACCTGTTCCGGGCCTGACGATGAGCGATCCCGAGACGGACACCGCAGACGTCGACACCCCGGACCTCGACCCCCCGGGCGCAGTCGCCCCGCACGGCAAGCACGAAGCGGCCGGAGCGGCCGCGCCACACGGCCGCTGGCTGACCGGCCGGCACGCGTCGGCCGCGGTCATCGGCGTGCTGACGCTGCTGCTCGGCTTCGCCATCGCGGTGCAGGTGCGGGCGAACTCGTCGTCGGACACGCTGTCCGGCCTGCGCGAGGACGACCTCATCGGCCTGCTCGACAACCAGAACGACCGGGCCGACCGGCTGCGGGTGCAGATCGCCCAGCTGCAGGACACGCTGCGCCGCCTGCAGGACAGCGGCGACCGCTCGGCCGCGGCCCGCCAGCAGGCGGCCCAGGAGGCCCAGGCCCTCGGCGTGCTGCTCGGCACAGTGCCCGCCCGCGGTCCCGGCGTCGTCGTCGAGGTCACCGACCCGGCTCGCAAGCTCACCGGTGAGGACCTCCTCGACGTCGTCGAGGAGCTCCGCGGGGCCGGGGCCGAGGCGATCCAGTTCGGCGGCCTGCGCGTCAGCACCTCCACGTCGTTCCAGGGCAGCGGCGGCAGCGTGACCGTCGACGGCACGACGGTCACGGCCCCGTACCGGGTAGTGGCGATCGGCGAGGCCAGGACGCTGAACACCGCGCTGAACATCCCGGGTGGGGTGGGCGCGACCGTCCGCACCGCCGGGGGCGAGCTCACGGTCACCGAACGGCCCTCGGTGACCATCACCGTCACCCGCCCGTTGAGCACCCCGAAGTACGCCAAGCCGGGGCACTGACGCGATTGCGGCACGCCCCGACGAACCTGTCGCGGCGCGGTGGGTAGGGTCAACCCGATTCGCGAAGTCGACCAGAGAGGCCAGGGCGATGTCCGACGTCCCCGACGACCTGAAGTACACGGCCGAGCACGAGTGGGTGCGCGAGACGGCGGGCTCCAAGACCGCACGGGTCGGGGTCACCGACTACGCGCAGGAGGCCTTGGGCGACGTCGTCTACGTGTCCCTGCCCGAGGTCGGCGCGACCATCGAGAAGGGCGCCGCGATCGGCGAGATCGAGTCGACGAAGAGCGTCTCGGACATCTACGCGCCGGTCAGCGGTACCGTGTCGGCACGCAACGACGCGCTCGACGACCAGCCCGAGCTGATCAACTCCGACCCGTACGGTGAGGGGTGGATCTTCGAGATCGACATCGCCGACGACGGTGGCTCGGACGGCCTGCTCGACGCGGCCGCGTACGGGACGCTCGCGGGCTGAGTGCTCCGCTGCGAGCGACCGTCCGGCGCTCGTACACGACTCCAGCACAAGATCGAAAGACATCGCCGACGGACGGGTCAGCTCGATTGACCCTCGCTGCGGCACCGTCCTAGGCTCGGGCGCACCGACCGATCCGCACGAATGGTGCGACGGCGTGCTCGGGTGATCGATGCTGATGACTACGAAGGGTGGACGCGCGTGTTCTGCACCGCTTGTGGCACGGAGAACCTTCCCGGCAGTCACTTCTGCGCGAACTGCGGGGCGGCGCTGCCGGCGGCGGCTGCGGGTCCGGACGTGACGAGCACGATCCCGGCAACGGGCTCGGTTCCCGACGTCGACAGCGAGTTCTCGGTCGAGCCCCACCAGGGCGCCGTCGACGCGCTGACCCCCGGCTCGGCGCTGCTCGTCGTCAAGCGCGGGCCCAACGCCGGCAGCCGATTCCTGCTCGATCAGGACGTCACCTCGGCGGGTCGCCACCCGGACAGCGACATCTTCCTGGACGATGTCACCGTGTCCCGCAGACATGCAGAGTTCCGCCGCGAAGGCAGCGGCTACACCGTGCACGACGTCGGTTCGCTCAACGGCACCTACGTGAACCGGGAGCGCATCGACGCCGCTCCGCTGTCGGGCGGCGACGAGGTGCAGATCGGCAAGTTCCGGCTGGTCTACCTGACCGCCGCCGTGCGTACGGGTGTGGGAGCGAAGGCATGACATCGGTGAGCGCTGCGGCGAACGCTAGCTCCACCGCGACGCTCACGATCGGGGACGTCCTCGGCCACCTCAAGGTCGAGTTCCCCGACCTGACGATCAGCAAGATCCGCTTCCTCGAGACCGAGGGGCTGGTGCAGCCCGAGCGCACGCCGTCGGGCTACCGCAAGTTCTCCTCCGGCGACGTCGCCCGGCTGCGCTACGTGCTCTCCCAGCAGCGCGACCACTACCTGCCGCTGCGGGTGATCAAGGACCAGCTCGACGCGATCGACCGCGGCCTCGTGCCGCCGGGCACCTCGACCGACAGCCCGCGCCCGGCCCACGTGGCCGTCGCCTCCATCCAGGGCAACGCGCCGACGGCCGAACACTTCCGGCCCGCGCCGGCGGCGATGCGGTTGTCCAAGCCCGAGCTGCTCAACGCGGCCGGACTGCGCAGCGACCAGCTCTCCGAGCTCGAGCAGTTCGGGCTCATCAGCGCCAAGCCGGGCGGCCACTACGACGACGACGCGCTCGCCGTCGCCAAGATCGTCGCCGACCTCGCCCGCTTCGGGCTCGAGGGCCGGCACCTGCGGGCCTTCCGCACCGCCGCCGAGCGCGAGGTCGGCCTGTTCTCGCAGGTCGTCGGCCCGATGGGTCAGAAGCGCGGCGGCGAGGCCAGGGCACGCGCGGAGGAGACCGTCCGCGAGCTCGCGGCGCTGTCGGTCCGCCTGCACGCGGCCCTCGTCCAGATCGGTCTGCGCGAGGTCGTCAGCGGTTCCTGAGCCTCGACCCGCCCCCTCGTCCGAACGTGTAGCGTCGAAGTCGTGCGTCGAGCGCGTCGTTGGTCGAGCACGTCGTTGGTCGAGCCGAGTCGTGGTGGCAGGAGGTCTCACATGCATCCGATGCGAGTTGTCGGAGTCCGCGTGGAACTCCCGGCCAACCAGCCCGTGGTGCTGCTGCGCGAAGAGGACGGCGTGCGGTACCTGCCGATCTGGATCGGCGCCGTCGAGGCCTCGGCGATCGCCTTCCAGCAGCAGGGTGTGCAGACCCTCCGCCCGCTGACCCACGACCTGCTGCGCGACGTCATCAAGGCGCTCGGGGTGCGGCTCGAGGCCGTGCACATCACCGAGATGCGGGACGACATCTACTACGCCGAACTGCGCTTCAGCGGCGGCGTCACCGTGAGCGCGCGGCCGTCGGACGCGATCGCGCTGGCGCTGCGGGCCGACGTCGCGATCCTCGGCTCCGACGCCGTGCTCGACGCCGCCGGGATCGAGATCCCGGACGAGCAGGAGGACGAGGTCGAGAAGTTCCGCGAGTTCCTCGACACCATCTCGCCGGAGGACTTCGCCTCGGGGGGATGAGTCCCCTCCGGACGGGTCCGACCGAGGTCACCCAAGAGTGAACCTCAACATGAGGGTTACAAATTGCGGCGCGTCGCATTGACCCGGGTACCCAGGCCGACCTACCGTCAGGCCATCGAATCACCACGATGGGATTCGGGCGGGTCGAGCAGCACCGGGGTCACGAGATTCCGGGCCGGTCGAGCAGAACAGGCGGGGTTGATGGACGAGTTGCCGGAGCAGGGGACGCTCTTCGCCGATCCCACCGGGCCGGCCCCGGACGACTTCGTGGGCTACCGAGGCCCGACGGCCTGCTCGGCCGCGGGCATCACCTACCGCCAACTCGACTACTGGGCCCGTACCAACCTCGTCGTCCCGACCGTGCGCTCGGCGACCGGCTCGGGCAGCCAGCGGCTGTACTCGTTCAAGGACATCCTGGTCCTGAAGGTGGTCAAGCGCCTGCTCGATGCCGGCGTCTCGCTGCAGAACATCCGCGTCGCCGTCGACGCGCTGCGCGTCCGCGGCGTCGACGAGCTGGCCCAGCTGACCCTGCTCTCCGACGGCACCACCGTCTACGAGTGCACCTCCTCCGAAGAGGTCGTCGACCTGCTCCGCGGCGGCCAGGGCGTCTTCGGCATCGCGGTCAGCGGTGCCCTGCGCGAGCTGCGCGGCTCGCTGGTGCACCTGCCGGCCGAGCGGGCCGACGCCGGGGCCGACGAGCTCGTCGAGGGGCGCCAGGACGAGCTGTCGCTCCGCCGCCAGCAGCGCTCCGCCACCGCCTGACCAACTTCGCGTCCGACGGGCCGCCGGGCTACTCGGCTGGTACCGTCGAACACGGCTGCCGACTACGCGCGGGAGAGCCGATCCGGGTCGATGGCGACACGGAACCGGCGCCGAAGGGGCAACATCCCCGGAACCTCTCAGGCACCAGGACCGCGCGGGCGAGGCCACTCTGAAGGGGATCCACCCCGACAGACGGGGACGCATGTCACCGCCGGGTGCCATCCGGTCCGGTGACGGCGTCGGACCGTCCTCGGAGTGCCCATGACCAGCAGCAGCGAGAACCAGACCGTCTCCCTGGCCGCCCTCGAGCAGGCCGGCCCGTTCGCCGAACGCCACATCGGCACCACCGGCGAGGACCAGCGCCGCATGCTCGACGCGATCGGGTACGCCTCGCTCGACGACCTGCTCGGTGACGCGATCCCGGCCGGCATCCGCGAGAAGCTGGCGCTGGGACTCCCGGCGGCCGCCTCCGAGGCCGAGGTCGCCGCGGAGCTGCGGGCCCTGGCCGACCGCAACGTCGTCGCGACCTCGATGATCGGGCTCGGGTACCACGGCACGATCACCCCGCCGGTGATCCGCCGCAACGTGCTGGAGAACCCGGCCTGGTACACCGCCTACACGCCCTACCAGCCCGAGATCAGCCAGGGCCGGCTCGAGGCGCTGCTCAACTTCCAGACCGTCGTCGAGGAGCTGACGGGCCTGGCGATCGCCGGCGCCTCGGTGCTCGACGAAGGCACCGCCGCGGCCGAGGCCATGGCGCTGGCGCACCGCGCGGCCAAGGCCGGCGACACCTTCGTCGTCGACGCCGACGCCCTGCCGCAGACCCTCGACGTCGTGCGCACCCGGGCCGTGCCGCTCGGGCTGAACGTCGTCGTCCACGACCTCGCCGAGCCGCTGCCCGAGGGCGAGGTCTTCGGCGTGCTCGTGCAGTACCCCGGTGCCTCCGGTGTCGTGCGCGATCTCGCCCCGCTGGCCGAGGCGGTGCACGCGCGCGGCGGCGTGCTCGTCTGTGCCGCCGACCTGCTGGCCCTCACCCTGATCACCCCGCCCGGCGAGCTCGGCGCGGACATCGCGGTCGGCACCACGCAGCGCTTCGGCGTGCCGCTCGGCTTCGGGGGCCCCCACGCCGGCTACCTCGCCGTCCGTTCCGGGCTCGAGCGCCAGCTGCCCGGCCGCCTCGTCGGGGTGTCGGTCGACGCCGACGGTGCCCCGGCCTACCGGCTGGCCCTGCAGACCCGTGAGCAGCACATCCGCCGCGAGAAGGCGACGTCGAACATCTGCACCGCGCAGGTGCTGCTCGCCGTGATCGCGTCGATGTATGCCGTCTACCACGGCCCGGAGGGGCTGCGGACGATCGCGCGCCGGGTGCACCGCTACGCCTCGGCCCTGGCCGCCGGCCTGCGCGACGCCGGGCTCGACGTCGTCGACGGTCCCTTCTTCGACACCATCACCGTGCGGGTGCCGCGCGAGGCCGACGCCGTCGTCACCGTGGCGGCCGAGCACGGCATCAATCTGCGCCGCATCGACGGCGACACCGTCAGCATCACCTGCGACGAGCTGACCATGCGCGAGCACCTGGCCGGCGTGTGGGCGGCGTTCGACCTCCTGCTCGACGCCGACGACGTCGAGCGCTTCGACGCCGACGCCGACCTGGGCTTCGTCCGCACCTCGGAGTTCCTCACCCACCCGGTGTTCAACTCGCACCACTCCGAGACCTCGATGCTGCGCTACCTGCGCCGCCTCGCCGACCGCGACTACGCCCTCGACCGCGGCATGATCCCGCTCGGCTCGTGCACGATGAAGCTCAACGCGACCACCGAGATGGAGCCGATCACCAACCCGGGCTTCGCCGACATCCACCCGTTCGCCCCGGCCGGCCAGTTCGACGGCTACCTGCGCCTGTTCGACGACCTGCAGGCCTGGCTGACCGAGATCACCGGCTACGACGCGGTGTCGCTGCAGCCCAACGCCGGCTCGCAGGGCGAGTTCGCCGGGCTGCTCGCGATCCACGAGTTCCACCGGGCCAACGGCGACACGCACCGCGACGTGTGCCTGATCCCGGCCTCGGCGCACGGCACCAACGCCGCGTCGGCGGTCATGGCCGGCATGCGGGTCGTGGTCGTGAAGACCGGCGGCGAGCAGGGCGAGATCGACCTCGACGACCTGAAGGCCAAGATCGAGCAGCACCAGGACTCGCTGGCCGCGATCATGGTGACCTACCCGTCGACGCACGGCGTGTTCGAGGAGCACATCGGCGATGTCTGTGCGCTGGTGCACGACGCCGGCGGCCAGGTCTACGTCGACGGCGCGAACCTCAACGCCATGGTCGGCCTGGCGCGTCCGGGCAAGTTCGGCGCCGACGTCTCGCACCTGAACCTGCACAAGACCTTCTGCATCCCGCACGGCGGCGGCGGCCCGGGCGTCGGACCGGTGGCGGTGCGGGCACATCTCGCGCCGTACCTGCCGAAGCACCCGCTGCAGCCCGCGGCCGGCCCGGCAAGCGGTCCCGGCGCGATCTCGGCCGCCCCGTGGGGTTCGGCGGCGATCCTGCCGATCACCTGGGCCTACATCCGGCTGATGGGCGGCGACGGCCTGACCGCCGCCACCGGCGCGGCGATCCTGTCCGCGAACTACGTCGCCCGCCGCCTGAACGAGCACTTCCCGGTGCTGTACGCCGGCGCCAACGGGCTGGTCGCGCACGAGTGCATCCTCGACCTGCGCGGCATCACCAAGGCCACCGGCGTCACCGTCGACGATGTCGCCAAGCGGCTCATCGACTACGGCTTCCACGCCCCGACCATGTCGTTCCCGGTGGCCGGCACGCTGATGGTCGAGCCGACCGAGTCCGAGGACCTCCACGAACTCGACCGCTTCATCGCGGCGATGATCGCCATCAAGGGCGAGATCGACAAGGTGGCGGCGGGGGGGTGGCCCAAGGGCGACAACCCGCTGGCCAACGCCCCGCACACCGCCGAGAGCATCGCCGGCGAGTGGGGGCACCCCTACTCGCGCACCGAGGCGGCGTTCCCGGCCGGCGTCGACCCGCGGTCGAAGTACTGGCCGCCGGTGCGGCGCATCGACGGCGCGTTCGGCGATCGGCACCTGGTCTGCGCCTGCCCGCCGGTGACCGAGTACGCCTAGGTGAGTTGATAACGGTTATCAGCTAACCTGGCGGACGTGACCCCGACCAAGCAGCGCGCGACGCGGCAGGGCGAGGCCGTGCGCGAGGCGCTGCGGTCGGCCGGCGGGTTCCGCAGCGCTCAGGACGTCTACGCCGTGCTGCGCGCCGACGGTGCGACGGTCGGCCTGTCGACCGTCTACCGGCACCTGCAGGCCTTCGTCGACGCCGGCCACGTCGACGTCATCCACACCCCCGACGGCGAGGCCACCTACCGCTACTGCGGCGACCCGGGCGAAGGGCACCACCATCACCTGGTGTGCCGGCGCTGCGGGCGCACCGAGGAGATCGAGGGGCGGGCCATCGAGCGGTGGGCCGGCGAGGTCGCGACCAGTCACGGCTACACCGAGGTCGACCACACCGTCGAGTTGTTCGGTGTCTGCCCGCCCTGTGGAGGTCATCGTGATTCCTGACGGCGAGTTCGGTGAGCGGGTGGCCGCCCGGCTGCGCGACGAGATGGTCGTCTGGCTGACCACGGTCGGCGCCGACGGCACGCCGCAGCCCAATCCGGTGTGGTTCCTCTGGGACGGCGACGCGACGCTGCTGATCTACAACCGGCCGGACGCGCTGCGCCTCGGGCACATCGACGCCCGCCCCACCGTCGCGCTCAACTTCGACGGCAACGGCCGGGGCGGCGACATCGTCGTGCTGTCCGGCACCGCCCGGCGGGTGCCGGCGACGGCCCCGGCGCACGAGAACGCGGCCTACGTCGCGAAGTACGCCGAGGCGATGACCCGGGTCAGTGGCAGTCCGGCCGAGTTCGCGGTGGCGTACCCGGTCGCCGTCGCGATCGACGTCCGCCGCGTCCGCGGCCACTGACACGCCGGGTGTCGTGTGATCACCGTCAGCACCGAGCGGTTCGACGAGATGGTCGGCGACGCCCTCGACACCCTCCCGCCCGAATTCATCCGGCTGATGCGCAACGTGGTCGTGGTCACCGACGACGGCAGCGACCCGCACCTGCTCGGCCTGTACACCGGCATCCCGCTCACCGAGCGGATGTCGGACTACTCGGCCGTGCTGCCCGACCAGATCACCATCTATCGCAACGCGATCTGTGCCATGTGCGCCAGCGAGGACGAGGTGGTCGACGAGGTGCGCCGCACGGTGGTGCACGAGGTGGGCCACCACTTCGGCATCGACGACGAGCGACTGCACGAGCTCGGCTGGTGAGCGCCACCCCCGGGTCGTGGCGCCCGGTCCTGGCCTACTCCGCGGTGTCGGCCGCCAACCAGATGCTGTGGCTGACCTTCACACCCATCACGACCGACTCGGCCCGGCACTACGGGGTGTCCTCGGGCGCGGTCGGCTGGTTCGCCGAGATCTTCCCGCTGCTCTACGTGGTGCTCGCTGTGCCCACCGGCCGGCTGATCGACCGGTCGATGCCGCGCTGGCTGGGTGTGGGCGCCCTGCTCACCGCGGCCGGGGCTGTGCTCCGTCTCCTCGGCGACGACTACGCGGTCGTGCTCGCCGGGCAGGTGCTCATTGCCGTGGCGCAGCCCTTCGTCCTCAACGCGGTGACGGTGGTGTCCGGGGCATACCTGCCGGCCTCGGAGCGGGCCCGCGGCATCGCGGTGTCGTCGGCCGGCATCTTCGGCGGCATGCTGCTGGCCCTCGTGCTGGGCGCGACGTTCGGGGCGGGCAACCTCGGCGCGCTGCTGGTCGTCCAGGCGGTCGTCGGCGTGGCCGCGGCGGTCTGGCTGGCCCTCGAACTGCGTACGCCGGGACGGCACGTCGCAGCGCGCACCGCGCCGGCCCGGCTGCGCGCGGTGTGGGCCGACCGCGGCATCCGGCTGCTCGTCGGACTGGTGTGCGCGGGTTTCGGCGTGTTCATCGCGCTCACCACCTGGCTGCAGGCCCTGCTCGAACCGGCGGGTGTCAGCGAGGGCCAGGCCGGCACGCTGCTGCTGGCGATGGTCGTGGCCGGGGTCGTCGGCTCGGCTGTGCTGCCCCCGGTGCTGGCCCGCCGCGGGCAGGAACACGCCTTCGTGCTCGCGTCGGTCGGCTTCGGCGCGGCCGCCCTCGTGCTGCTCGCCGCCGCGCCCGGCTTCGGCACCGGCCTGGTCGCGTCGCTGCTCGTCGGCGCCCTGCTGCTGACCGACCTGCCGCTCATCCTCGAACTCGCCGAGGGTCGCGCCGGCGCGTCCGGCGGCACGGCCAGCGCGCTGGTCTGGCTCGCCGGCAACGGCGCCGGTCTCGTCGCCGCGCTCGTCGTCCAGGGGCTGCTGCACCGGCCGGCGCTCGCGTTCGTCGTGCTGGCGGCGATGCTGCTCGCCGGCCTGCCCCTGCTTGCGGCGCTGCGCCGCGCGGCAACGCCGGAGGGGTCGATCCCCGTCTGACTGCCGGCCCGGCCGGGTTGGTGGGTGAATGCCGGAATGCGGGGGCTTCGGGACCAAGTGCCTGCGCTGCGAGTCCGAGGTCCTGCCGGCCGGCTGGTGCATAGGCACAGGGTGGGTCGCGGAGTAAATTCTGCGGCGTGAGGTGATGGATGGGGGTCCTGACCTCACCCGCTCGCAGCACGGTTCGGGCGACAGCGGGGGTTCACGTCCCGGTCTTGTTGGGGGTTCATCAGACCGAGACCGCATTGACGGCGGGCGGGATGTCGTAGGCCGGTGTGAAGACACCACGGCAGCGGCTCCCGCTTCGCCGTTTCTGCGTTCCCGCTACCGCACCTCTCCGGCTGGGTGTTGCCGGACGACCGCGCGATCCCCAACACTCTCTCGGGTGAGCACTCTCGAACAGATCTGGCCGCCGTTCGAGCTGCGGGTCACCGCCGGGGCGCTCGAGATGCGGGTGATCCGCGATCAGGACATCGCCCCGCTCATCGATCTCGCCCTGGACGGCATCCACGACCCGGGCACCATGCCGTTCGCGAACCCGTGGACCGACGCGCCGGCCGACGAGATGATGGGGTCGGCCGCGGCCTACTACTGGCGCTCGCGCGCCGAGTTCAGCATCAAGGCGTGGACGCTCGACCTGGCCGTACGGCACGAGGGCGTGATCGTCGGGACGCAGGCCGTCGTCGCGCAGAACTACCCGGTCACCCGCACCGGCGAGACCGGGTCGTGGCTCGGCCGCGACTTCCAGGGCAAGGGCATCGGCACGCTGATGCGCCACGCCGTGTGCACCCTGATGTTCGACCATCTCGGCGCCGAGACGATCACGTCGGGTGCCTTCACCGACAACGCGGCGTCGATGCGGGTGAGCCGCAAGCTCGGCTACATCGACAACGGGGTCACCCGCGAGGAGCGTCGCGAGGGCGAGCTCGCCCACCTGCAGAAGCTGCTGCTGACCCGGGCCGCGTTCGTCCGCGGCCCGGAGCCGGTGCAGGTCGACGGCGCGGAGGCGCTGCGCGCGTTCCTCGGGCTGCCGCTGGACGAGTGATCGCGGCGCTGGTGCACGATGGACGGACCGTCGCCGTCGAGGAGTCGCCCGTGTTCAGTTCGCCCGCCGAGGTCGCCACCGAGCTGGCAGGGGTCGATTACCTGGCCGACGCTGCGACGGCGACGACGGTGTTCCTCGCCGCGAGTCTGCAGCGGCCGTTGCTCGTCGAGGGGCCGGCCGGCGTCGGCAAGACCGAGCTGGCCAAGGCCGTGGCCGCGGCGAGCGGCGCCGAGCTGGTGCGGCTGCAGTGCTACGAGGGCCTGGACGAAGCCCGCGCGCTCTACGAGTGGAACTACCGCAAGCAGCTGCTGCGCATCCAGGCCAGCGTGGCCACCGAGGCCGGCGCCTCGGCCTGGGAGCAGACGCACGACGACATCTTCACCGAGGAGTTCCTGCTCACCCGTCCGCTGTTGACGGCGATCCGGCGCGACGGACCGACGGTGCTGCTCATCGACGAGGCCGACAAGACCGACATCGAGGTCGAGGCGCTGCTGCTCGAGGTGCTGTCGGAGTTCCAGGTGACGATCCCCGAGCTCGGCACGGTCACCGCCACCCGGCGTCCGTTCGTCGTGGTCACGTCCAACGCCACGCGCGAGCTGTCCGAGGCGCTGAAGCGACGCTGCCTCTATCTCTACCTCGACTACCCGACGCCGGAGCGTGAGCGCGAGATCGTGCTGGCCCGGGTGCCCGAGATCGAGGGCGCGCTGGCCGACCAGCTCGTCCGGTCGGCCGCGACGCTGCGTTCGCTCGAGCTGAAGAAGGCGCCGTCCGTCGCCGAGACCATCGACTGGGCCCGCACGCTGCTGGCGCTGGGCATCGACGAGCTCGACGAGGCGGCCATCGCGAGCACGCTGGGCGTGGTGCTCAAGCACGTGTCCGACCACGCGCGGGCGACGAAGGAACTGGGCCTGCCCGCCGTGGGGCGGTAGAGCGGTGGCCATGCTCGACCGGCACGTCGCGTTCGTCGCGGCGCTGCGTGAGGCCGGCCTGACGGTGTCGGTCGCCGAGGGCCTCGACGCCGCGCAGGCGATGGGCACCGTGAACCTGCTCGACCGCGACGGCCTGCGCGCGGCGCTGGCCGCGACGCTGGTGAAGCGGCAGCTGCACCGGCCGACGTTCGACACCGTCTTCGACCTCTTCTACCCGCCGGTGACTGGGGAATCGGTGGCCGCCGCCCGCGACACCGGGACGCCGCCGCGCGATCCCGACGCCGCCCACCGCGGCCCGCTCGAGGACCCGACGCGGGACCGCATCCGCGCGGCGCTCGCCGAATTCCTGCGCGACGGCGACGAGGCGATGCTCGACGGCCTGGCCCGTGACGCCGTTGCCCAGTTCGGTTCGGTGCCGGGTCGCGCGCCCGGGCAGCGGTCGTGGTCGCGGCTCTCGGTGCTGGAGCGGGTGTCGGCGCAGACGCTGATGGCCACCCTGCTCGACCAGGTGCTCACCGGTCAGGATCGCGGCGGGCTGGCCGAGCGCCGCGCCCGGACGATGATCAACGACCGCATCGCCCGCTTCGAGCAGCGGGTCGAGGCCGACGTGCGGCGGCGGCTGGCCGAGCTCACCGACCCGGAGAAGGTCGCGCGCACCGCCGTGCGTCCGAGCATCGAGAAGGTGTCGTTCCTCGGCGCGACCCGCACCGACCTCGTGGCGCTGCGCCGTGAGATCCAGCCGCTGGCTCGGCGGCTGGCGGCGCGCCTGACGATCGACCAGCACCACGGTCGGCGCGGGCAGCTCGACTTCCGCCGCACGATGCGCAGCTCGCTGTCCTCCGGCGGCGTGCCGATGGAGACCCACTACCGACCGAAGCGTCCGAACAAGACCGACCTCGTCGTGCTGTGCGACCTCAGCGATTCGGTGACCTCGTTCGCGCACTTCACGCTGCTGCTCGTCTACGCGCTGCGCGAGCAGTTCACGCGGGTGCGCGCCTTCGGCTTCGTCGACGAGCTCGACGAGCTCACCCGGTTCTTCCCACCCGGCGGCGACGTCGTCGAACAGGTCACCCGGCTCGCGTCCGAGGCCGACGTCACCTGGCTGCTCGGGCGCACCGACTACGGCCGCGCGTTCGACCTGTTCGCCAAGCGGTTCCCCGACGTCATCGGGCCGAAGACGTCGCTGCTCATCCTGGGCGACGCGCGGTCGAACTACGGCGATCTCGCGCTGCCCACCCTGGAGTCGCTCGCGGCGAGGGCGAAGCACTCCTACTGGCTCAACCCCGAGCGGCAGGCCATCTGGGACACCGGCGACTCGCGGGCGAGCGACTACGACCGCGTCGTGCCGATGGTCGAGTGCCGCAACCTGGCCCAGCTGGGCGAGTTCGTCCGCGACCTCGCGCCGCACCGCTGAGGGCTACGGGATCAGGACGATCTTGCCGGTCGTGTGGCCGCTCTGGATGTCGCGCAGGGCATCGGCGGCCTCGGCCAGCGGGTAGGTGCGGGCGACGAACAGCTCCAGCCGGCCGGTCGCGAAGGCCTCGGTGAGCTGGGTCCGGGCGGCGCTGCGGATCTCGGTGCCGGGGTCGGCCCCGGGACCGCCGCCGATGAGCGTGATGCCGTCGTCCAGCGCGCGCCCGAAGGCGGCGATGGTGACGATGCGCCGCCGGTCGGCAACGAGTTCGAGCGAGGTCTCGACCGCCTCGTCGGTGCCGACCAGGTCGAGGGCGGCGTCGATGCCCTGCGGTGCGGCCGCGCGCACCCGATCGGCGAGCCCGTCGCCGTACTCGACCGGGATCGCGCCCAGGCGCCGCAGCAGGTCGTGCTTGGTCGGGCCGGCGGTCGCGATCACGGTCGCGCCCCGGCCGAGGGCGAGCTGGACGGCAGGCAGCCCGACGCCGCCGGACGCGCCGTGGATCAGGACGGTCTCGCCCTCCTTCACGCCGGCCGCGGTGAGCGCGTGCACGGCCGTGGCGCCGGTCAGCAGCAGACCGCCGGCCTGCTCCCAGCTCATGGCGGCGGGCTTGGCGACGGCGTTCGCCGCCGCGGTGACGACGTCGGTCGAGTAGCCGCCGGTGACCGGGTAGGCGATGACCTCGTCGCCGACCGCGACGCGGTCGACGCCCGCGCCGATGGCGGTGACCACCCCGGCGACCTCGGCACCGACGGGCTTGGGCAGCCCGCTCGGGTCGGCGCCCATCAGCCCGCTGAACGCCTTGTGGTCGATCGGGTTCACGCCGGCGGCGCGCACCGCGATGCGGATCTCGCCCGCCCCGGGCTCGGGCGTCGGGCTCTCGACGGCGGACAGGACCTCAGGACCACCGAACGCGGTGGCCAGCACGGAAGTTGTCATACCGCAGCGAACGCACCGCGCCGCCCGGCTGATTCCCGCTCAGGCCGACAGCTGCAGCCGCGCGACCTCGTGCAGGTTCGCCGGGTCGTCCGGGGCGGCCGACTTCCAGAGCACCGTCTCGGCGCGGCGTCCGGTCGCGATGAACTCGGCGAGCTCGTTGCCGAAGTGGGGTCCGGACAGCCGGTCCCAGTCGACCTTCGTGCGCGGCGTCTTCGCCGCCACCCGCATGATGCCGCGGACCACGACGGCCGCGGCGCGGCTCCAGAACACTCGGAAGAACAGTTTCATCAGCAGTGGCACGTAGTTGTGGATCGGTGAGCAGGTGAGCTGGTAGACCTTCGATCGCACCGGCTCGGGGAAGGACGCCTCGGCGACGTAGGCGTGGTGGACGTCGCCCGACAGCACGCAGATCGAGGCGGGCCCGTCGTCGCGCCGGCCGACCGCGGCGATGAGTTCACCGAGGCCCTCGAACGACTTGCGGAACGACGCCCAGTGCTCGAGGTCGCCGGCGCGGCGCAGCCACTCGCCGAAGCGGGCGAGCCGGGCGCCGCGTTGCCCGTCGGCCAGCACCTCGTCCCAGGCCTCGATGTCGTGCAGCGAGCGGGCGAGCAACCAGGGCAGCGACGTGCCGATGAGCAGGTGGTCGTACCGGCCGTCGGCCTGTGACCGGATCCAGTCGAACTCCTCCTCGCCGATCATGCTGCGCTGCCGGTCGGCCAGGATCCGTCCGCAGCGGGAGTCGATCATCAGCAGGCGCACCCGGCCGTAGTCGCGCCGGAACGACCAGCGGGTGCCCTTCGCGCCGTCGGCCTCGGCGTCGGCGTGCGCGGCGAACTCGCGCAGCGCCGGCTCGTTGTCCCGACCGCTCGCGCGCACCTCCTGGAACAGCTTGTTCTCGCGCAGCTCGGCGGGGCCGAGATTGCCGAGGTGCTGGTAGATCCAGTAGGAGGAGAGGCCGCCGATGATGCGTTCCTCCCACCACGAGGTCCTCTTCATGTCCTCGCGCCACTCGTGCGAGGTGTTCCAGTCGTCGCGCACGTCGTGGTCGTCGAAGATCATCGAGGACGGGACGGTGGAGAGCAGCCAGCGGACGTCCGGGTCCGTCCACGACTCGAGGTAGAGCCAGGTGTATTCCTCGAAGTCGGCGACCTGGTCCTTCGAGCCCTTGGTGATGTCGCGCTTGGCCTTGATGCGCCGCTGCGTCGCCTCCGACGTCTCGTCGGCGTAGACCTGGTCGCCGAGCATCAGGATCGCGTCCGGCCAGTCGGTCTCGGGCTGGGCCACGAGGTCACGCGAGTAGGCGACGAGGGAGTCGATGTCGAAGTGCTTGTCCGCGAGCTTGACCGCCGCGCGGCCGTAACGGCACGAGCCGAACGCCAGCCGCACCTTCTCGTCGGTCGACGGGCCCTGGGTGCGGATGCGGGACGCCGGCCGCGACGAGTCGATCGGCGGCCAGGCGACCTCGCCGCCGAGGCGGACCTCGTAGGGGTTGCTGGTGCCGGGCTGCAGTCCGGTGACCTCGACGAGCGCGTAGTGGTGGCCCGCGACCGTCCAGGTGGATTCGCGGCAGCCGAGGACCTCGACGTCGCACGGTTCGTCGGTCTCGACGAAGACGGTGGCATCGGTGGTGCCGACGTGGCGCAGCAGTGGGCCTACGAGCAGACGGGTCATGGGGGTCCTATACCCCGATCGGAGGGTTCTCGCGTCGGAGTCGGGCCCACCTGCTCGGGGACGTGGGTCGATGGCCTCTGCCGCCCGTCCCCGCGCGGGCCGAGGCTCGAGATGACACCGGAAGTTCCCCGACCGCAGCTACCAGTCAGGCGAGTACGCGCATGCCGACGAAGTCCGATCCGTCACCGAAACGCCGCCGCCGCCCGGCGCTCGTCGTCGAGGTGAGCCTGCAGGATCCAGTTCGTGACCACGACGTCCACGTGTCCTTCCTCGGGCACGACTTCCGCCTCGTCCGGGTGGGCACGGGAGGCGGGGCCGACGAGGCCGCGGAGCTGGCGACGAAGTGGGCGACCCACGCCCAGGCGATCGCGGTGACCGGCGGGGCCGAGGCCCTCGACCCCGGCGGTCTGGGGGTGGCCGACGTGGGAGTGCCCGTCACCACCGGCACGGCCCTGCGCGAGGTGCTGCAGGAGTGGGCGATCCGGCACCTGCAGTCGACGATGCCGGGCTATTTCGACAACGCCCGCGTCGCGGTCCTCGGCGGTCCCGGCCACCACGTCGAGACGAGGGTCCTGCGGGAGTTCACCGCGAACATCACCCCGGCCGACCCGCGCCTGCTCGACCTGCTGGGCGAGTTCGAGGCCCTACCCCTGCTGGGCGAGGTCGCGACCGCTGCCCTGCGCCCGGCGCATCACCTGCCCGGCCGCGTGCAGTCGGCACTGCACACCCCCGGCCCGATCGCGTCGGCCGCGGTGCACCGGGCCGCGCGCGACGCCGACGTCATCGTGGCGACCTACGCGGAGCTCGATGCCGTGGGCATCGAACACCTCAGCGGGAAGGCGGTCATCACCGGAGCGCTCTCGGACCACGAGCTCGCCGAGCTGGCCGGCCGCGGGGTCGACCTGGTGCTCGAGACCACGCCGCAACCGTTCGACTTCCTCGTCGAGCCGGCCGTCCTCGAGGCGATGATGCTCACCGAGACGACCGGGCCGTCCGGCGACCTGCTCGAGACCATCGTCAAGGCCGGCCTGGAGCCGCGGGTGCGGCAGCCCAACGGTCCGCGACGCAAGAGCCGCTTCGCCTTCGTCATCCACCCGCTGTCGCAGGGGCACTTCGCGAACGTGGAGCCGCTGCGCACGATCTCGAAGGTGGCGCCCGGCGTCGTCATGGACGCGGTCGAGAAGGTCGTGGCCTACGCCCCGCCCTTCACCTACACCCATATCACCGGCATCAAGTCACCGACGGGTGCGGAGGCGGAGGGCTGGCTGATCGCCGTCGGCGGGACACCGAGCCAGCTGCTCGCGCACCGTCCGGAGTTCACGTACTCGAGGCTGCTCGCGGCCGCCGACATCAGTCGCCGGCTGGGCGCCCAGATCATGGGCCTCGGCGCGTTCACCAAGGTCGTCGGCGACGCGGGTGTGACCGTGGCCAAGCAGGCCTCGCTGCCGGTCACCACCGGCAACAGCTACAGCGCCTCGGCGACCCTGTGGGCCGCCCACGAGGCGCTGCAGCGGCTCGGCCTGGTCGAGGTCGGCCCCGACGGCACCATGCACGGGAAGACGATGGTGGTCGGGGCCACCGGATCCATCGGCTCGGTGTGCGCCCGTCTGCTCGCGCTGGCCAGCGACGAGGTCTGGCTCGTGTCGCCCGAACGCGCCAAGCTGCTCGCCCTGAAGGAAGCCATCGAGCGGGACCGGCCGCGGGCCAAGGTGCACCTCGCGGCGACTCCGGGGCGCCACGTCGCGACCATGGACCTGATCGTCACGGCCACCTCGGCCGCCGGCGCGCGGGTGCTCGACATCATGGCGGTCAAGCCCGGCTGCGTGATCACCGACGTGGCCCGGCCTCTGGACCTCTCGGCCGAGGACGTGGCGCGCCGTCCCGACGTCCTCGTCGTCGAGTCGGGCGAGATCGAACTGCCCGGCGACGTCCACATGAAGAACATCGGCCTGCCGCCCGGCGTGGCCTACGCCTGTCTCGCCGAGACCGTCGTGCTCGCCCTCGAGGGTCGCTACGAGCAGTTCACCGTCGGACGCGACATCGACTGGGAGCGGGTCAAGGAGATCTACCGGCTCGGGCTGAAGCACGGCATGAAGCTGGCGACGATCTCGGGCGTGAACGGGCCCTTCACCGACGACGACATCGCCGCGATCCGCGCCCGGGCGCACGTCGCCCTGGCCGGGCCCAAGGTGGGGGTCTGACAGGTCGACGGCCTGATCGTCCGTGGTAGGCAGGGCGGATGGCGGACGACTGGCGCACCGACCGCATCGGCACGGCCCTCCGGGGCGAGAACCCGACCGTGCTCGCCCGCCTTCCCGAGTCCTTCGCGGTGATGGGCGACGTGCAGTGGCTGCCGGGCTACTGCGTGCTGCTGACCGACGACCCCGGCGTCACCCGGCTCAGCGATCTGCCCCGCCCGGCCCGCCTGCGCTACCTGGATTCGGCGGAGCGGCTCGCCGAGTCGGTGGAGGTCGTCTGCGCCGCGGCCGACCCGGCGTTCCGGCGGGTGAACATAGAGATCCTGGGCAACACCGACCCGTTCCTGCACACCCACGTCTGGCCGCGGTACGAGTGGGAGCCGGCCGACCTCGTGGGCAAGCCGGTCTGGCTCTACCCGCCCGAGCGGTGGCGGGACCCGCAGACGGCGCTCGGGCCGCAGCACGATCGGCTGCGGGCGGCGCTGCGCCGCCGACTCGCTCAGAGTTCGGCGGTGACGAGCACGTAGCCGACGTCGAAGGACTCGAGGTCGAGCAGTGCTCTGTGCTCGTCGTGCCAGCGGCGGCTTCGCACGTCGGCCGCGAGACGGCCGAGGCCGGGCTCGAGCCCGGCCGGGTCGGCGTGGCGCGCGAACATCGACATGCCGGCGCGCACGGCCGGGTCGAGGTAGGCCTCGGGTCGCCGCCAGAACGCGGCGCCGAAGCCGTCGGTGCAGTCGTGCGGTACCGGCACGGGGGAGACCCGCGCGCCGGGGAGCAGGTCGAGCAGGCGGGGGAGCGGCACCGCCGCCGAGCGGTCGGCGCGACCGATCTCGGGGAAGTACTCGGTGAGCAGCCAGTAGTCGGCGATGCGCGCGGGATCCCAGGTGAGGACGACGACGCGCTTGCGGGCGACGCGGGTGAACTCCCGCAGGCCGCGGGCGAGGTCGCTCCAGTGGTGCACGGTGAAGACGGCCAGGGCGGCGTCGACCGCACCGTCGGCGAGAGGGAGCGCCTCGGCCGCGCCCCGCACGACGGCGGCCGAGCCGGGCGGGCGTTGGGCCACCATGACCGCGCTCGGTTCGACGGCGAGCACCGTGGTCGGCGGCTCGTAGGAACCCGTGCCCGCGCCGACATTGACGACGGTGCCGGCGTCGCCGAGTGCCGAGGCGATCGCGGTGGCGATGCGCGGATCGGCCCGGCGCGTGACCGAGTAGGTGCGGCCCAGGACGTCGTAGCGGGCGGCCATCAGCTCAGCTGCGGACGGCCGTCGGGACCGATCGGCCAGAACGGGTTGTGGGCGACCTCCCAGAGATGACCGTCGGGGTCGGCGAAGTACCCGTGGTAGCCGCCCCACTCGGTGGCCTGGGCCGGCTTGACGATGGCGGCACCGGCGGCCGCCGCGACCTGGAGCGACGCGTCGACCACGTCGTCCGACGCGACGTTGACGGCCAGCGTGACGCCGCGGAAGGCGCCGGCCGGTACGGAGGTCTCGGCGTTCGCGTCGACCCGGAGGTCCTCGGCGCCGTAGAGGCCGAGCAGGCCGCCGGCGGTCTTGAAGAAGCTCACCTCGCCCTCGACCGAATTCGTCGACAGCTCGAAACCGAGGGACTGGTAGAAGGCCGTGGCGGCGGCGACATCGGCGACACCCAGCGTCACGAGACTGATCGCGGCAGGAATGGTCATGCCCGCGAGGGTAGGCGCGGATTGCGACATCGCATCTCCCGCGCCGTCACCGGAAATCGTCGTACTCGCGAGTTAGGGTGAGGTCCGACGTGAGAGAGGGGGCCGCGATGCCCACCCATGACAGCGGCCAGAACCGGCCGCAGCGCAACCAGGACACCGAGGTCGACGAGGCCGTCGAGTCCAGCACCGATGTCGCCGAGCGGCACGAGAAGCTGACCGAGGACGTCGACGCGATCCTCGACGAGATCGACGACGTCCTCGAGACGAATGCCGAGGACTTCGTTCGCGCGTTCGTCCAAAAAGGGGGGGAGTGAAGACAACGTAAAGTCGGTGGACTCCAGGGTCTGTCCCCACTGCCGCCTGGAGAAACCGGCGGCCGACTTCACCCAGGACGCCCGGCGCCGCGACGGCCTGTCGTTCTACTGCCGGGAGTGCCGCACGGTCCGCGACGAGCTCCATGCCCGATTGCCGTCCGTGCCACAACGCGCGGACCAGAGCGTCCTCTGATCGTCATGGCGGAGCGCGGAACGATCCCTGCGGCGCCGCTACGGGATCACCGCCGAACACCTCGACCGATGTTCGCCGAGCAGGGCGCCCTGTGCGCGATCTGCGCCGGGGCGCCGGCCGGGCACGTCGACCACGACCACGCAGCCGCCTACCTGAACCGCGACCCGGATGTCTCCAGCGGCGCCTTCGTCACCGATCCGCGCCCGGCGGACGAGCCGCGGGTCGCGTGACCTCGCTGCGGCCTCGCGAGCCGCGTGGGTAGGGTCGGCACTCAGCCCACCACACGAGCGAGGAGCGACGTTGAGCATCGACCGAGCGGGCCATCAGTCCGGCCCCGACGGCGTGCACGGGATCCTGCGGTACGCGACCTCCCCGGGCTCGTCCTCCTTCTCCGACTTCCTCGCGGCGGCCTCGCCCGACCTGCTGCCGGGTCGTCTCGGCGCCTCCGCCGCCGTGCCGCACGGCACCACGATCGTCGCCGCCACCTACGACGGCGGCGTGGCGATGGCCGGTGACCGGCGGGCGACGGCGGGCAACCTGATCGCCCAGCGCGACATCGAGAAGGTCTTCGCGGCCGACGACTACACGCTGGTCGGCATCGCCGGCGTCGCCGGGCTGGCCATCGAGATCGTCCGGCTCTACCAGGTCGAGCTCGAGCACTACGAGAAGATCGAGGGCACCCAGCTGACCCTCGACGGCAAGGCCAACCGGCTCGCGACGATGGTGCGCGGCAACCTCGCCGAGGCGATGCAGGGTCTCGCCGTCGTGCCGCTGTTCGCCGGCTTCGACCTCGACGCGCCCAGTGCCGACGTCGCCGGCAAGATCTACAGCTACGACGTCACCGGCGGCCGCTACCCCGAGCAGCACTACCACTCGGTCGGCTCGGGCTCGCTGTTCGCGCGGGGCGCGCTGAAGAAGCTGTGGCGCCCGGCCCTCGACCGCGCCGGGGTCGTCCGCGTCGTCGTCGAATCGCTCTACGACGCCGCCGACGACGACTCCGCGACGGGCGGGCCCGACCTCACCCGCGGCATCTACCCGGTGGTGCGGCTGGCCACGGCGACGGGCAGCGAGCGGGTGCCCGACGAGGAGCTCGACGGCATCGTGCGGGCCATCCTCACCGACCGTCAAGCCCGTCCGGGCGCGTAGGGAGACATCAGCATGAGCATGCCGTTCTACGCCTCGGCCGAGCAGATCATGCGCGACCGCTCCGAGTTCGCGCGCAAGGGCATCGCGCGCGGCCGCAGCGTCGTCGTGCTGACCTACACCGACGGGGTCCTCTTCGTCGCCGAGAACGCCAGCGTCGCGCTGCACAAGGTCAGCGAGATCTACGACCGCATCGGCTTCGCCGCCGTCGGCAAGTACAACGAGTACGAGAACCTCCGCGTGGCCGGCATCCGGCTCGCCGACCTGCGCGGGTACTCCTACGACCGCCGCGACGTCACCGCCCGCGCGCTCGCCAACGCCTACGCGCAGACGCTCGGCTCGATCTTCACCGAGCAGCAGAAGCCCTACGAGGTCGAGATCTGCGTGGCCGAGGTCGGGGCCACTGCCGACCTCGATCAGCTCTACCGGCTCTCCTACGACGGCACGATCGTCGCCGAGCCGGACTTCCTCGTGATGGGCGGTCAGGCCGAGTCGCTCACGGCGGAGATGAAGAGCCGCTTCACCTCGCGTCCCCCGCTCGACGAGGCGCTCGCGATGGCGGTCGGCGCTCTGGGCACGGCCGGCGGACCGAACGGGTCACCCCGCGCGGTGCCCGCCAACCAGCTCGAGGTCGCCGTGCTCGACCGCACCCGGGCCCAGCGCAAGTTCCGGCGGATCACCGGCCTCGCGCTCGACGCGCTGCTCCCGGAGCCGCCGGCCGAGGCCGCGCCGGCCGAACCGGCACCGGCCGACACCCCGCCCCACGAGGGCGGCGAGACCCCCTCGGCCTGAGTCATCACGATGAGCGAACGACTCGCTCGCTGGCCTGAACCAGCGGAACCGGGTGACACCCCGAGGAGACCTCCACACGCCCGGGCAGTCTGATCCATCCGTTCAACCGCCGCGTGAAGTCCGCTGCTGCGGACGTATGGATACCTCGTCGATCGCTCTACTGTGGTTCACCAGACCGACGCACTGAACCGGATCCTCTACGACCACGTACAGAGAGCGTGACCAGTACAGCGCTGATCGGCAGCTGCGACGGGAGGCCGGTGCGCACCGACGACGCCACGCTCCTGCGTGAGCTCCACGACCAGCACGGCCACGCCCTGTGGGCCTATGTGGTCGGCCTGACCAACGGCGATCGCGCCCACGCCCAGGACGTCGTGCAGGAGACGATGCTGCGGGCCTGGCGCAATCCGCAGGTGCTCGCCCAGACGTCCGGCTCGGCCCGCGGGTGGCTGTTCACCGTGGCCAAGCGCATCGTCATCGACGAGTGGCGCACCGCCCGGTCCCGGCGCGAGCGGGTGACCGACGAGGTGCCCGAGCGCCCCGTTGCCGATGCCACCGATCGTGCCGTCGACCATCACATCGTCGTCGCGGCGATGCTGTCGCTCTCCGCCGAGCACCGAGCGGTGCTGCACGAGTGCTACTTCCGCGGCTCGTCGGTCGCCGAGGCCGCGGTGGCCCTGGGCATACCCGCGGGTACCGTCAAGTCGCGCACCCATTACGCGCTGCGCGCGCTGCGGCTCGCGCTGGACGAGATGGGGGGTGCGCGGTGACCACGCCCGACCCGTTCGAACACGACGCCGCCGTCTACGTGCTCGGCGCCCTCGACCCCGACGACCGCCTCGCCTTCGAGGAGCACCTCGCGGCCTGCCCGGACTGCCGCGACCGCGTCGAGCAACTGCGCCCGACGGTCGCGCTCATGGCCGCGGTGCGGGCCGACGGCTTCGACCTCGAACCGGGACCGGTGCCCGACACCCTGCTACCCGGGCTGCTCCGCGAGGCCGCGCGGGAGCGATCGCGCCGCCGCCGGCTCACCGCGGGACTCGCCGGCCTGGCGGCGGCCTGCCTCGTCGCGCTCGTCATCGTCGTCTGGCCGTCCGGCAGCGCACCGAAGCCGGTGGCGCGGGAGATGACCGCCGTGCGCACCAGCCCGGTGCACGCCACCGCCACCCTGCTCGGACGCAAGTGGGGCACCCAGATCGATCTGCACTGCTACTACGACGAGGGTGTCGCGGTGTCGATGCCGTACGACCTGGTGGTGGTCGACAAGGCCAACGCGAAGCACGACGCCGGTAGCTGGTGGCTGACCCCCGAGGGCGCGACCGACTTCACCGGCGGCACGTCGGTGCGCCCCGACCGCATCGCCGAGGTGCAGGTGACGCTGCCCGACGGGACGCCGATCCTGAGGCTCACCGTGTGACCGTCAGCCGCCCAGGATCTGATCGACGAACGCGGCGAACATGCGGCTGACCCCGTCGGCGACCTCGCCGGCGTCGCCGGTCGGCAGCAGCGAGTGGCTGATCGCGAGGCGCACCAGGGTCTCGGCGAGCAGCCGCGCGTCGGCGGCGCTCACCTGGGGCCAGACCTCGGGGATGAGCCGGGCGACGGTGTCGCCGGCGAGCGACTGACCGAGCCCGGTCAGCAGCCGCATCAGTTCGCCGGCGTCGGCGTCGGCCACGATGATCTGGATGACCGGCTCGTCCGAGGCGAGTTGGAGGAACAGCTCGAACGCGGTGCGCAGCGCCCGGTGCGCGTCGTCGGCGTTGGCCCGCACGGCGTCGGACACCGCCGTCATCAGCGTCTCGATCTCGCGCCGGACGTATTCCTCGACGAGCGCGGGGCGCGAGCCGAACTCGTTGTACAGCGTCTGCCGGCTCACGCCCGCGGCGGCGGCGACGTGCGACATCGTTGTCGCGGCCCACCCACGGCTGCGGACGAGGTCGTCGACCGCGGTGATGATCGTGTCGCGCAGCAGCGTGCGCGCGGCGGCGGGGTAGGGCACGCGCTCCGGAGGACTC
This sequence comes from Jatrophihabitans sp., assembly GCF_036000465.1. Lineage (GTDB taxonomy): Bacteria > Actinomycetota > Actinomycetes > Mycobacteriales > Jatrophihabitantaceae > Jatrophihabitans. Next base: position 46,895 of record NZ_DASYFV010000011.1, read on the forward strand.
ACGTCCTCAGGATGCGCCGCCGTCACCCGGCTCCGCGACGAAGTCGACCTTCTCGCGGACGCCGCAGTCGGGGCAGGCCCAGTCGTCGGGGACGGCCGACCACGGCGTGCCGGCCGGGAACCCCTCGCGGGGTTCGCCGGTGGCCTCGTCGTAGACGTACTCACAGACCTCACACTTGTATCTCGCCACGGCGCTGATCGTGTCAGGCCGCGGTCGCATCGGCGCCGACGCTGCCGGTCGACGCGCCGTAGCGGGCCAGCACCTTCGCGCGCTTGGGCGGGTGGATGTTGGCCAGCGTGACGTCACCGTCGTAGTGCGCGAGCACCCGCTTGTCCATCACCCGGCGCCACAGCGGGGGCACGTAGGCGAGCAGGATCATCGCGGCGTAACCGGCCGGCAGCTGCGGCGACTCCTCGAAGTGGCGCAGGGCCTGGTAGCGCCGCGTCGGGTTCGCGTGGTGGTCGCTGTGCCGCTGCAGGTGGTACAGGAACAGGTTCGTCGTGACGTGGTTGTTGTTCCAGCTGTGCCGCGGCGTCACCCGCTCGTAGCGCCCGTTGGGCAGCTGCTGGCGCACGAGCCCGTAGTGCTCGAGGTAGTTGACCGCCTCGAGCAGGCTGAACGCGAGAACCGCCTGGGCGATCAGGTACGGCAGGATCCCGACCCCGAACAGCACCAGGGCCGCGGCCCACAGGACGGCCGTCATGGCCCAGGCGTTGAGGACGTCGTTGCGCAGCGTCCAGGTGCGGCGGTTCATGCGGCGCAGGCGGGTCTTCTCCAGCGCCCAGCCGTTGCGGACGCTGCCGGCGACGGTGCGCGGCCAGAAGCCCCAGAACGTCTCGCCGAGCCGGCTCGAGGCCGGGTCGTCCGGCGTCGCGACCCGCACGTGGTGACCGCGGTTGTGCTCCATGAAGAAGTGGCCGTAGCCGCACGGGGCGAGCGCGATCTTGGCGAACCAGCGCTCGAGGTGTTCCTTCTTGTGGCCGAGCTCGTGCGCGGTGTTGATCGCGACGCCGTTGAGCATGCCGAGGGTGGTGGTGATGCCGATCTTGTCGATGATCGGCAGCCCGCCGTTGCGGGTCATCAGCCAGAAGCCGGCGAAGAACGCGGCGAACTGGCACGGCAGGAACAGGTAGGTGACCCAGCGGTAGTAGCGGTCCTGGTCGAGCCAGGCCACGACCTCCTCGGGGGCGTTGTTGCGGTCGTCGCCGATGACGACGTCGAGCAGCGGGATCGCGACGTACAGCACGATCGGGCCCATGAACCAGAACAGGCCCAGGCCGGTGAGGTTCACCAGCCCCCAGCCCACGAACAGGAACAGCGGCACCACCGTGCCGAGGATCCACAGGTACCGCTTGCCGTCGCGCCAGTCCGGCCGCTCGCCGGTAGCGACGGCGCGCCCCGACAGCCTCTTCGACAGACCCGGCTCCGCTGCAGCAGTCATGCCCACCACCCTCAGGTCAGTTGACACAGGACGCTGTCGCGTCCCGTTGGTTTACAAGAGGATGCATCGTGTAAAGCCAGTGCGCAAGAGGGGACGCCCCGCCGGGGAGCGCGAAAACCCGCACGGACTTCACGGCGCGGACTAGGGTGAGCGGGTGCACAAGCGCATCATGGGGATCGAGAACGAGTACGGCGTCACGTGCACGTTCCACGGTCAGCGCCGCCTGTCGCCCGACGAGGTCGCGCGCTATCTGTTCCGGCGCGTGGTGTCCTGGGGCCGCTCGTCCAACGTCTTCCTGAAGAACGGCGCCCGGCTCTACCTCGACGTCGGCAGCCACCCCGAGTACGCGACGCCGGAGTGCGATTCGCTGGAGTCCCTGGTCGCGCACGACAAGGCCGGCGAGCGGGTGCTCGAGGGCCTCGTGGTCGATGCCGAGAAGCGGCTGCACGACGAGGGCATCGCCGGCGACATCTACCTGTTCAAGAACAACACCGACTCCGCCGGCAACTCCTACGGCTGCCACGAGAACTTCCTCGTCGGGCGCCACGGCGAGTTCAGCCGGCTGGCCGACGTCCTGATCCCCTTCCTCGTCACCCGCCAGCTCATCTGCGGCGCCGGCAAGGTGCTGCAGACCCCGCGCGGCGCGGTGTACTGCGTCAGCCAGCGGGCCGAGCACATCTGGGAGGGCGTCTCCTCGGCCACGACGCGCAGCCGCCCGATCATCAACACCCGCGACGAGCCGCACGCCGACGCCGAGCGCTACCGCCGGCTGCACGTCATCGTCGGCGACTCGAACATGAACGAGTCGACCACGCTGCTCAAGGTCGGTTCGGCCGATCTCGTGCTGCGCATGATCGAGGAGGGCGTGCAGTTCAGCGACCTCACCCTCGAGAACCCGATCCGCGCCATCCGCGAGATCAGCCACGACCTGACCGGCACCCGTCCGGTGCGCCTCGCGGCCGGGCGCAGCGCCTCGGCGCTGCAGATCCAGCGCGAGTACTACACGCGGGCGGTCGACTTCGTGGCCCGCACCGGCGAGGACGCGTCGTCCAAGCGGGTGCTCGAGCTGTGGGGCCGCGCCCTGGACGCGGTGGACAAGCAGGACCTCTCGCTGATCGACCGCGAGATCGACTGGGCCACCAAGTTCCAGATGATCGAGCGGTACCGGGCCAAGCACGACCTCCCGCTGTCGTCGCCGCGGGTGGCCCAGCTCGACCTCGCCTACCACGACATCTCGCGCACCCGCGGCCTGTACTACCTGCTGCAGAAGGCCCACGCCGTCGAGCGGGTGGTCAGCGACCTGACGATCTTCGAGGCGAAGAGCGTGCCGCCGCAGACGACCCGGGCCAAGCTGCGCGGTGACTTCATCAAGCGGGCACAGGAGCGGCGGCGCGACTTCACCGTCGACTGGGTGCACCTCAAGCTCAACGATCAGGCCCAGCGAACCGTCCTGTGCAAGGACCCGTACCGCAGCGTCGACGAGCGGGTCGAGAAGCTCATCGCCTCGATGTAGCCCGATCGGGTCCGTCCGCGGGCGAAATATTGCGGCCGAACCCGTCATAATCGAACCCGTGAACCCCACTGTCCTCCCGCGCGGCGCAGAGCGGCGCGTGAAGCGGGGCATTAACTTTGAGGACATGGCAGCCCGGCGCGCGGAACGACTCGTCAATCTGGTGATCTGCCTGCTCTCGACCCGGCAGTTCCTCACCGCCGAGCGCATCCGCGACGCCGTGCCCGGCTACGAGGCGGCCGACGGTTCGAAGGCCACCGACGAGGCGTTCAAGCGCATGTTCGAGCGGGACAAGTCCGAGCTGCGCGATCTCGGCATCCCGCTCGAGACCGGGCGGACGAGCCACTTCGACAGCGAGGACGGTTACCGCATCCGGCGCGGTGACTACGAGCTGCCGATGATCGAGTTCGATGCCGCCGAGGCCGCCGCCGTCGGTCTGGCCGCCCGCCTGTGGCAGTCGGCGACCCTCGGCGAGCCGGCCCGCCAGGCGCTGATCAAGCTGCGCGCGGCGGGTACCGAGATCCGCACCGCCGACGCGCCGGGGGCCGTGCCGCACCTCGACGCCAGCGACCCGAGCCTGCCCGCCCTGCTCGAAGCGTCGCGCAGTGCCACCGTGGTGCGCTTCGACTACGTCAAGAGCGGGGCGCAGGAGCCGCAGCAACGCACCCTCGAACCCTGGGGCGTGCTCTCGTGGCGGCGCCGCTGGTACGTCGCCGGTCTCGACCGCGATCGCGGCGAGCCGCGCAGCTTCCGGCTCTCGCGCATCGTGAGCGCGGTGTCGAGCGTCGGTGGCCCCGGTGCCTACGCGCGGCCGGAGAAGGTCGACCTGCTCGAGATGGTCGCCGGTCGCGGACCGGACGACGGCCGCATCGCCCTGGTCCGGGTGTCGGGCTCCGGCGCGGGCCAGCTGCGCCGCATCGCGCAGTCCGAGGTCGAGGGCGTCCTCACCGTCACCTTCACCGAGACGCAGTGGCTGGCCCGCATCATCGCCGCGGCCGGCTCGTCGGCCGTCGCCCTCGAACCACCCGATCTGGTCGAGGCCGTGGTCGCACGGCTGCGCGCCGTCGCGGGCGAGCCGTCGGAGGTGCGGGGCTGATGGCCACCGCCGCCCGCACGGCCAACGAGGAACGCCTGCCCCGGCTGCTCGCGCTCGTGCCCTACCTGCAGGCCCGGCCCGGCATCAGGGTCGCGCAGGCCGCCACCGACTTCGGCATCACCGACGCCCAGCTGCGGCGCGACCTCACCCTGCTCTGGATGTGCGGGCTGCCCGGTCACGGCCCGGGTGACCTCATCGACCTCGCCTTCGAGGGCGAGACGGTGAACGTCCTCTTCGATGCCGGCATGTCCCGCCCCCTGCGACTGAGCGGGGAGGAGGCCCTGGCCCTGGTCGTCGCGCTGCGCACGCTCTCCGAGACGCCCGGTCTCGCCGACACCGACGCCGTGCAGCGGGCGCTGGCCAAGGTCGAGACCGTGGCCGGGGGAGCGGTCGCCGACGACACCGTCGCGGTGGAACTCGATCACGCCGAGCGGCTGCTGCCCGGTGTCCAGCGCGCCGTCGACGACCGCCGTGCGCTGCGCATCCGCTACTACAGCGCGTCCCGGGACGAGACCACCGAGCGCACGATCGACCCGGTGCGGGTGTTCGAGGCCGACGCACACAGCTACGTCGAGGCCTGGTGCCGCCAGGTCGAGGGCATGCGGGTCTTCCGCATCGACCGCATCGAGAGCATCACCCCGCTCGACGAGCCCGCGGTCGTCCCGGCCGACGCCCAGATGCGCGACCTCTCCGAGGGCGTGTTCCAGCCCGCGGCCGAGCACCTGCTCGTCGGCCTGCGGTTGGGCCGGGCCTACGCCTGGGTGGCCGACTACTACTCGACCGAGCACGTCACCGACGACGGTGACCAGCTGCGCATCGAGCTCCGCGTGGCCGACCCGGCCTGGGTGCGGGCCCTGGTCCTCGGCTCGGCCGGGCAGGTCGAGGTGCTCTCGCCCGACTGGCTGGCCGAGGGCGTGCGCAGTGAGGCCGTCACCGCGCTGTCGGCCTACGCGGCGAAGTAGAGTCCCCTCCGTGGCCTGGATCCCGATCGTCGCATGGGGCGCCGCCCTGCTCATTGCGGCGGTGCTGCTCGGCTTCTGTGCCTACGAGGTGAGCTGGAAGGCCAAGCGGCTGCAGCGTGACCTCGCCGCGCTCCAGGGTCTCGCCGAGCAGGCCGACCAGCTCCGCGGTCAGCTGACCACGGTTCAGGAGCGACTCGCCGCCACCGGGCTGCGCTGAGCGCCGTGGCCACCGTGGTGCGGCGCCGGAGCCGGGGCCCGAAGGATCCCGAAGGGCGCATGCCCGTGCTGGATCACCTGCGCGAACTGCGTCGCCGGGTGATCTACATCCTGCTGTTCGTCGCGCTCGGGGCGGTGCTCGGTTGGGTCCTGTACCCGCACACGCTGCACTTCCTGCGCGAGCCGTACTGCTCGGTGCCGCAGCAGTACCGCTACACGCAGGTCGGCACCGGCAACTGCGTGCTGATCTACCACGGCGTGCTCGACGGATTCACGACCAGGTTGAAGGTGTCGGTGATCTCCGGCGCGGTCTTCACCGGGCCCCTGTGGCTCTACCAGATCTGGGCCTTCATCACCCCGGGGCTGCGCAAGAACGAGAAGCGTTACACGCTGATGTTCGTCGCGGCGTCCACCGTGCTGTTCGCGGCCGGCATGTCGCTGGCCTACGTGGTGCTGTCGAAGGGCCTGAAGATCCTGCTCGAACAGGCGGGCTACGGCACCGCCGCTCAGTTGACGGTCAGCGACTACATCTCCTTCGTCACCCTCATGCTCGTCGTCTTCGGCGCCGCCTTCGAGCTGCCGCTGCTGGTGATCATGGCCAACTTCGCCGGCGTGCTGTCGGCGAAGGTGCTGAAGAAGTCGCAGCGCATCGCGATCTTCCTGATCTTCCTGTTCGCGGCGGTCGCGACGCCCAGCACCGACCCGTTCACCATGTGCGCGATGGCGATCCCGATGGTGGTGCTCTTCGAGGGCGCGGTGGTGATCGCGGTGATCCACGACCGGCGCAAGGCCCGGCGGCTCGCCGAGGAACGCGCGGCCAGTCATCTCGAGGACGATGTCGCGTCGACCATCGACCCGATCCCCGAGGCGTTGCCCGCGCGCGTCGATTCGTGGTCCGACACCACCTGACGGGCGGGTTCGCCCTCGCTCTCTAGGCTGGACGCATGTCGTCGCCGAGTGAGCGGTACGCCGCCTCCCGGCGTCGCACCGGACGCCCCGTCCTGATCGATTTCCGCCTCGGGTACTCCTTCGACCTCGATCCGTTCCAGACGCAGGCGTGTGAGGCGCTCGAGGACGGCTACTCCGTGCTCGTCTGCGCGCCGACCGGCGCCGGCAAGACCGTGGTCGGCGAGTTCGCCGTGCACCTCGCGCTCGCGGCCGGGCAGAAGTGCTTCTACACGACGCCGATCAAGGCGCTGTCGAACCAGAAGTACAACGATCTCGTCGAGCGGTACGGCAGCGCGAGCGTCGGCCTGCTGACCGGCGACAACGCCGTCAACGCCCACGCCCCGATCGTCGTCATGACGACCGAGGTGCTGCGCAACATGCTCTACGTCGGCAGCGACGCGCTGGCCGGCCTCGGCTACGTCGTGATGGACGAGGTGCACTACCTCGGTGACCGGTTCCGCGGCGCCGTGTGGGAAGAGGTGATCATCCACCTGCCCGCGTCGGTGCGGCTCGTCTCGCTGTCGGCCACGGTGTCCAATGCCGAGGAGTTCGGCGAGTGGCTGGTGTCGGTGCGGGGCGAGACCCAGGTGATCGTGCACGAGCAGCGGCCGGTGCCGCTGTGGCAGCACGTGCTCGTCGGCAGCCGAATGTTCGACCTGTTCTCGACCGCCGGTCCCGACGGCGACCAGTCGATGATCGACGCCGGCCTGCTGCGGCACGTCGCCGACCGCACCCGCTACCTCGACCCGATCCCCGGCCGGCGTGGCGGCCGGATGCCGCGCGGCTGGCGCCCGCCGCCCCGGCCCGACGTCATCGCCCGCCTCGACCGTGAGGGCCTGCTGCCGGCGATCACCTTCATCTTCAGCCGCGCCGGCTGCGACGCCGCCGTGCTGCAGTGCGTGCACGCCGGCATGTGGCTGACGCGTGAGGAGGAGCGGGCCGAGATCGACGAGGTGATCGAGGAGCTCACCGCCACCGTCCCGCCCGAGGATCTCGACGTGCTCGGGTTCTGGGAGTGGCGCGACGGGCTGCGGCGCGGCGTCGCCGCCCACCACGCCGGCCTGATCCCGGCGTTCAAGCAGACGGTCGAGGAGCTGTTCGTGCGGGGCCTGGTGCGCGCCGTCTTCGCCACCGAAACCCTCGCGCTGGGCATCAACATGCCGGCCCGCACCGTCGTGCTCGAGCGCCTGACGAAGTACAACGGCGAGACGCACGCCGACATCACTCCGGGGGAGTACACCCAGCTCACCGGCCGAGCGGGTCGCCGCGGGATCGACATCGAGGGCCACGCCGTCGTGGTGTGGTCGCCCGAGGTCGACCCGCAGCGGGTGGCCGGGCTCGCGTCCAACCGCACCTACCCGCTGCGCTCGTCGTTCCGGCCGTCGTACAACATGGCGGTCAATCTGGTTGACCAGATGGGGCGCCCGGCGGCGCGGCAGCTGCTCGAGGCGTCGTTCGCCCAGTTCCAGGCCGACCGCGGCGTCGCCGGGCTGCTCGCGCAGATCCGCCGCAACGAGGAGACGCTGCGCCACTACGAGAAGCAGATGGCCTGCCACCTCGGTGACTTCGCCGAGTACGCCGACCTGCGCCGCCGGCTCAGCGAGCGCGAGGCCACCCTCGCCCGCGAGGCGTCGCGCGAGCGGCGCGGGGCGGTGGCGGCGTCGCTCGAAGCGCTGCGGCGCGGCGATGTCATCCGGGTGCCGCGCGGCAAGCGGGCCGGGCTCGCGGTGGTTCTCGATCCGGGCGTGCACCCGCACGACGACCCGCGGCCGCTCGTCGTCACCGAGGGGCGCTGGTCCGGGCGGCTCTCGCTCACCGACTTCCCGGGCGAGGTGCAGGTGCTCGGCACGGTACGGGTACCCAAGCACGTCAACCACCGCTCGCCGCAGGAGCGGCGCGATCTCTCGTCCAGCCTGCTCGCGCTCGACCTGCCCGACGCCCCGCGGGCCACGCGGCGCGGCAGCGGACCGTCCGGGGACGACATGGAGGTGCTGCGGCTGCGCCGGGAACTGCGCGCGCACCCGTGCCACCAGTGCACCGATCGCGAGCAGCACGCGCGCTGGGGCGAGCGGCACAGCCGGCTGGCCCGCGAGAACGACGGGCTGCGCAAGCGCATCGAGGGGCGCACCGGTTCGCTCGGGCGCACCTTCGACCGCATCTGCCGCCTGCTCGACGACCGCGGGTACCTCGCCGGCGACGAGGGCACGCCGGCCGGTCGGCAGCTCGCGCGCATCTGGTCCGAGGCCGACCTGCTCGCCGCCGAGTGCCTGCGCGACGGCGCGTGGGACGGCCTGGACCCGGCCGAGCTCGCGGCGGTCGTCTCGACGCTGGTCTACGAGGCGCGGCGCGAGGAGTTGCTCGTGGACAAGATGCCCTCACCCGCGGTGCGCGACGCCCTCGCGACGACCAGCCGCATCTGGGCCGATCTGCGCGACGACGAGGTCGGGCGCCAGCTCCCGCCGAGCCGCGAGCCGCAGCTCGGCTTCGTCTGGGCGATCTACCGGTGGGCCCGGCAGGAGCGGCTCGACCGGGTGCTCGCCACCGCCGCCGAGCGCGGCAACGAACTCTCGGCCGGCGACTTCATCCGGTGGTGCAAGCAGGTGCTCGACCTGCTCGAGCAGCTGGCGCTCGCGCCGGGTGCCGGGGGCGGGCGCCCGCCGGTGGCGGCCACGGCGCGGGCCGCGGCGAGCGCGATCCGGCACGGCGTCGTCGCGCAGAGCATGCAGCCCTGATCCTGCCCTCGCCGCCGCGTTCACAGGCGACGCCCGGGGTTCGCAGTGCGTTCTCACACGTGTCGCCCGGTGCTGATCCAGGCGTTTCGCAGTAGCGTGATCGAAGCCCGACCGGCGGCCCGCGTGGCACCGGCCGGCCGGCACAACCCGCCCGAGCGCGGAACGACACACGATGAGGTGCAGCATGTCCGAGCAAGGCAGCCAGGGCGAGAATCCCGGGCAGCAGTGGCCGCCCCACCAGCCGCCGCCGACGTCCGACCCCGCCCCGAGCGCTCCGCCGCCGGAGTCCAAGGACGAGGCGAAGGACGCCGGCTCCGCGCCGGACGAGCACAGCACGTCGATCCTGCCGCCCTACACCGCGGACCGCTCGGGCGAGCTGCCGGCCGACGCCCAGGCCACCACGAGCATCGACCGGGCCGCGTTCAACGCCTCGCCCTACGCCCAGCCCGAGCCGCCGGCCGCCGCGGCCCGCGGCGCCGACAACCCCGACCAGCCCACCACCGCCTTCGGCCCCGGCGCCTTCGGCGGCGCGGGCGAGCAGTCGACGTCGGCGTACAACCCGCCCGCGTACGGCCAGCCGGGTTACGGCCAGCAGCCGCCGCAGGGTTATCCGCAGCAGTCGGGCTACGGCCAGCAGCCCGGCTACGGCCAGCCGGGCTACGGGCAGCACCAAGGTTCCGGCCAGCAGCCCGCGTACGGGCAGCCGGGCTACGGCCAGTCCGGCTACGGCCAGCAGCCGGGGTACGGGCAGCAGGGTTACGGCCAGTCCGGTTACGGTCAGCAGCCGGGGTACGGGCAGCAGGGCTACGGCCAGCAGCCCGCGTACGGGCAGCAGGGCTACGGCCAGTCCGCCTACGGGCAGCAGCCGAGTTACGGGCAGCAGGGCTACGGGCAGCAGGGTTACGCCCAACAGCTCGGCTACGCGCAGTCCGGCTACCAGCAGCCGCCGCCGGCCAAGAGCAGGAGGGGGCTGATCGTCTCCCTGATCGTGCTCGTTCTGCTCGTCGCGGCCGCGGCGGTCGTGCTCCTCGTCGTCAAGCCCTTCGGCGGCGACAAGAAGCTCAGCCACACCGCAGTCGAGCAGTTCATCGACAACCACAGCACCGAGTTCGGCGCCTCGAACACGGTGTGCAACGGCGGCAACGACTACACGATGAAGACGAACGGGGCGACGTTCACCTGCAGTGCCGACAACGGGAAGTCGTTCACCGTCACGATCAACAACAAGAAGACCGGGGCCTACTCGGTGCGCAGCGGCAACTAGTCGAGCGACTCGCTGATCGCGGCGAGCAGTCGCCGCACGGCGCTCTCGACCCCGAGGTCGGCGGCCAGCTGCTGCAGGCGGTCGCCGTCCCGGGGTGTGCGGGGCAACGCGTCGTCGACCTCGTCGACCGGCGCGTCCTCGCGCAGGTGCACCGCCCCCGGCGCCACGGCCAGGTAGTCGCGCGCCGCCCGCACCCGCGCGGCGGCGCCGGCCGGGAAACCGTCGTCACCGCGCTCGGCCGCGCCGACGATGTTCTCGACGCGACCGAACCGGGCGACCAGCGCGGCGGCCGTCTTCTCGCCCACCCCGGGCACGCCGGGCAGCCCGTCGCTCGGGTCGCCCCGCAGCACCGCGAAGTCGGCGTAGTTCGCGGCCGGGATCCCGTACCGCGCCCGCACCTCCTGCGGACCCATCACCGCCATGCGCGCGAGACCTCGTCCCGTGTAGAGCACGGTGACCCGATCGGTCGCCGTCGCGAGCAGGTCGCGGTCACCGCTCACGATCTCGACCGGTTCGGGGTCGCGCGCGGCGAGCGTCGCCATCACGTCGTCGGCCTCGAACCCCTCCGCGCCGGCGCAGGCGAGCCCGGCCGCCGTGATGATCTGGAGCAGCAGCGGGATCTGCGGGCCGAGGGCGGCGGGCACGTCCTCTCCGCCGTCCTTCGCGACGCGATGCGCCTTGTAGCTCGGGACGAGCGCGACGCGGAAGGCCGGACGCCAGTCGAGGTCGAGGCACGCGACCCAGCGCCGGGGCCGCCGCTGCTCGATCAGTGAGGCCGCCATGTCGAGGAAACCCCGCACCGCGTTGACCGGTCGTCCGTCCGGTGCGGTCACCGACTCGGGGACGGCGTGGAACGCGCGGAAGTAGAGGTTCGCCGCGTCGACCAGCATCAGCGCCACCGACTCACCCTAGAGCGGGTCGGCGTCGCCCTCGGTGCTGGCGCGCAGCACCAGTTCGGTGGGCAGCACGACGGCCGGGTCGCGGTTGAGCGCGTCCTCGGTCTCGGAGATGAGGGCCAGCAGGCGCGTGGTCACGTCGAGGGCCTGGTCGGCGACGGGCTGGCGGACGGTCGTGAGGTCCATGAGCTCGGACAGCGGCTGGTCGTCGAAGCCGATCACGGCAAGATCGTCGGGGATGCGCAGGCCCGACCGGCGCGCTTCGCGCAGCGCGCCGTAGGCCATCTCGTCGCTCTCGGCGAAGATCGCGGTCGGCGGGTCGGGCCGGGCCAGCAGGTAGCGGGCGGCCTCGGCCCCGCCCTCGACGGTGAAGAACCCGAGCCGTTCGAGCGCCGGGTCGGCCTCCAGACCGGCCGCCTCGAGCGCGTCGCGGTAGCCGTCGCGCCGGTGCAGCGGCGGGGTGAAGCGCATCGGGTCGTCGGTGTCGCCGCCGATGAGCGCGATGCGCTGGTGCCCCTGACCGATCAGGTGGTCGACGGCCGAACGGGCTGCGGCGATGTCATCGATGCGGGCCGACAGGAAGCCCTCGCGCTCGATGCCGAGCAGGCCCACCGGACGGTTGAGGGCGGTCAGTGCGTCGAACTCGAAATCGTCGAGGACGAGGCTGGCGACGAGCACGCCGTCGACCCGCTTGCGCATCGGCATGACGTCGAAGAAACGGTGCCTTCCCTCGCGGTCGCCGAGGTTGTAGAGCAGCAGGTCGAACCCGGCGCGGCGCAGCGCGGTCTCGGCGGTGTCGATGACCTCGGCGAAGAACCACCGGTTGACGAACGGCACGACCAGCCCGACGGTGGTCGTGCGGCCGCTGGCCAGCCGGGCGGCGAAGGGCGATGCGACGTAGTTGAGGTCGGCGGCGGCCGTGAGGACGCGGTCGCGGGTGCCGGTCGCGACGTCGGGCAGCCCGCGCAGGGCGCGCGACACCGTCGCGATGGACACGCCGGCGCGCCGGGCGACGTCCTCGATGCTCGCGACCACTATGGGCTCCTCGACTCGGATCTCCGTAAACGCTACCGCCGTTCCGGAGAGACGGCTCCATGCACCGCCGCTGGCAGACTCGTGACGTGCTCACCCTGTACCGAAATGGCCGGATCCACCGGGTCGGTCGACCGCCCGCGACGGCGCTGCTGACCGACGGCACGACCATCGCCGCGCTCGGCGCCGACGACGAGTTGCCGACCGGCTCACACGTCGCGGTGGTCGACCTCGACGGTGCGCTGGTCACGCCGGCCTTCGTCGACGCCCACGTGCACGCGACATCGACCGGCCTGGCCCTGACCGGCCTCGACCTGCGCGCGGCGACCTCACTGGGGGAGGCGCTGACCCTGCTCGACAAGACCGCCCGGGCCGCCCGCGGGCGTCCGATCCTCGGCGGCGGCTGGGACGAGACCGGCTGGCCCGAGCAACGGCCGCCCACGGCGGGCGAGCTCGACCGGGCGACCTACGGCAGCGCCGTCTACCTGGCCCGGGTCGACGTCCACTCGGCCGTCGCCTCGTCGTCGTTGATGGCGGCCGTACCCGGGTTGCGCGGGCTCAGCGGGTTCGCCGCCGACGGCTGGCTGCGCGGCCCGGCCCACGACGCCGTTCGGGCGGCGGCGCAGGAGGCCCTCACCGCCGGTCAGCGTCGCGAGGCCCAGCGGGCCGCACTGCAGAGGGCGGCGGCGCTCGGCATCGCCTGCGTTCACGAGATGGCCGGTCCGGTGATCTCGAGCGAGGACGACGTGACCGGCCTGCTCCGGCTCGTCGCCGACGAGCCGCTGCCCGAGGTGATCGCCTACTGGGGCGAGCTGTTCGGCATCGAGGCCGCGCGCGACCTGGGCTGCGCCGGTGCGGCGGGGGACCTGTTCTGCGACGGGTCGCTCGGCTCGCACACGGCCGGGCTCGGCGCGCCCTACACCGACCGTCCGGACACGAGCGGGTACCTGCGCTTCGAGACGGCCGACCTCGCCGAGCACATCGCTCGCTGTGCCGCCGCCGGTCTGCAGGCCGGCTTCCACGCCATCGGCGATGCCGCGATCGACCAGGTGCTCGACGCCCTCGACCGGCTGGGGGAGCGGGCCGGCGCCGGGCACCGGCTCGAGCACGCCGAGTTCGTGCCGGATCCGCGACGGTTCGCGGCCAGCGGCCTCACCGCGTCGATGCAGCCCGTCTTCGACGCCGCGTGGGGTGGACCGGCCGGCATGTACGCCCAGCGTCTCGGCCCGGGCCGAGCGGCCGGCCTCAACCGTTTCGCCGACCTCGTGGCGGCGGGCGTGCCCCTCGCGTTCGGTTCGGACGCCCCGGTCACCGAGCTCGGACCGTGGGCCGCCGTCCGGGCCGCGGCCCACCCGCACGAGCCGTCGGCCGCGATCCCGGTCGGGGCTGCGTTCACCGCGCACACCACCGGCGGGTGGCGGGCGGCCGGACGGAACGGTGTGGGGGAGCTGGCGCCGGGAGCCCCGGCCACCTTCGCGCTCTGGGCCTGCGGACCGACGGGGGCGGACGGGCTGCCCCGGCTGCGCCCCGACGACGAGCTGCCCCGCTGCCTCGCGACGGTGCGCGACGGCCGGCCGATCTTCGACGCCGGTGCGCTCGACGGCAGCGGTGCGAGCGGTCCCTGAGAACGCGCGCCGTTCTCGGCGCCCGACTCGGCAATACTGGTCCGATGCGACCTGTCCGAGCTCCGTCGTTCGCGACGCGCTGGGCGGCGCTCGTCGCGGTGGTCGGCGGCGTGCTCGGCGTGGTCGCGTTCCCCCGCTTCGGGTGGTGGCCGGCCGCGTTCGCGTCGGTCGCCGCCCTGTCGGTCGCGGTCGACGGCCGCCGGGTGCGTACCGCGGCCTGGCTGGGCTACCTCTACGGCTGCGCGTTCCTGCTGCCGTTGGTGCAGTGGACCGGCATCTACGTCGGCCCGGTGCCCTGGCTGCTGCTGGGCTTCGCGTTCGCGGCCTTCTTCGCGCTGCTCGGGGCGGTGCTGCCGCTGCTGGCCCGGCTGCCCGGCGGCCCGCTGTGGGTGGGGGCCGCGTGGGTGCTGCAGGAGTTCCTGCGCGACCGGATCCCGTTCGGCGGCTTCCCGTGGGGACGGCTCGCGTTCAGCCAGGCGGAGTCGCCGTTGCGCTGGTTCGCCGCCCTCGGCGGCGCCCCCCTCGTCACCTTCGTCGTCTCGGTCGCCGGGGGCGGGCTCGCCGTCGCCGTGCGCGAGGTGCGCGCGCGGCGCCTGCGGTCCGGGGCGCTGGGTGTGGCGGTGCTGGTCGCCGTCCCGGTCGTCGGGGCCGTGCTCGCCTGGCCGCTGGGCCCGGCGCCCGACCGCGCCGGCCGCAGCGAGACGATCGCGGTGATCCAGGGCGGCCTGCCCGATCGCGGCCTCGAGTTCGAGGACCGCGCCCGCCAGGTGCTCGACAACCACGTGCGGCAGACGCTGCTGCTGGCCGAGCGGGTGCGGCGCGGCACGGTCGCCCGGCCCGACCTCGTCCTGTGGCCCGAGAACGCCTCCGACGTCGACCCGTTCCAGGACACGGCCGCGTACCAGGAGATCGACGCCGCGGTGAAGGCCGTCGGCGCCCCCGTACTCGTCGGGGCGATCCTGCAGGGGCCCGGGCCGACGCACCGGCGCAACGTCGGCATCCTCTGGTCGCCGACCACCGGCCCGGGGGCGCAGTACGTCAAGCGCCACCCGGTGCCCTTCGCCGAGTACATCCCGCTGCGCAGCATCGCCGAGGCGGTGAGCTCGGACGCCAAGAACGTCACCCAGGACATGGTGGCCGGCACCGGCAACGGGCTGCTGCGCGGCGGCCCGGTGCCGGTCGGCGACGTCATCTGCTTCGAGGTCGCCTATGACGATCTCGTCCGCTCCTCGGTCGCGGCCGGCGCGCAGCTGGTCGTCGTGCAGACCAACAACGCCACGTTCGGGCACACGGCCGAGACCTACCAGCAGCTTGCCATGAGCCAGTTGCGGGCGGTCGAACTCGGCCGCACGGTCGTCCAGGTGGCCACGACCGGGAAGTCGGCGGTGATCGGGCCGGACGGCCGCATCCGCGACAGCTCCGGGGCCCTGTTCACCGCGGCGGTGCTCGTCGACCGAGTGCCCGTCCGCTCGGTACGGACCCCGGCCACCCGTGTCGGCGCAGTGCCCGAGTACGTTCTCAGCCTTGTGGCATTGGCCGGGCTCGTCCCGGTCGCCGCCCTCCGCCGGCGCGAACGCCGTCCGGCCGTCGATCTCGCAACGCCTCCGACCGACGGGGCGCAGAAGGAAATGGTGATCACGTGAGCCCGTCCGACTCCACCCCTGGCGGCGTTCTGGTGATAATCCCGACCTACGACGAGCGCGACAACATCGAGCCGATCATCGCCCGGGTGTTCGCGACCAACCCCGGGGTGCACGTCCTCGTCGTCGACGACGCCAGCCCGGACGGCACCGGCAAGATCGTGCAGGCGCTGGCCGACGCGGACGCGCGGCTGCACGTGCTGCACCGGGCCGGCAAGAACGGTCTCGGTGCCGCCTACATCGCCGGTTTCGACTGGGGCCTCGCGGCCGGCTACGACGTCCTGGTCGAGATGGACGCCGACGGCTCGCACCCACCGGAGCAGCTGCCCCGGCTGCTCGACGCGTTGTCGGGTGCCGATGTCGTGCTCGGGTCCCGATGGGTGCCGGGCGGGGCGGTCGTCAACTGGCCGAAGTCGCGCGAGGTGCTCTCCCGCGGGGGGAACTTCTACGCCCGGATCTCGCTCGGCCTGGACCTGCGCGACGCGACCGGCGGCTACCGCGCCTACAAGCGCGAGGTGCTCGAGCGGCTCGACTACGCCGCGGTGGCGTCGCAGGGTTACTGCTTCCAGGTCGACCTCGCCCGGCGCGCGGTCGCGGCCGGGTATCGCGTGACCGAGGTGCCCATCACGTTCGTCGAACGCGTGCGGGGCGAGTCGAAGATGAGCAACGCGATCGTGCGTGAGGCGTTCGTACGGGTCACCCAGTGGGGTGCCGCCTATCGGGCCGGTCAGGTGCGGGCCGCGCTGCGCCGCCGCCGCTGAGCGCGGCGACGGCGTCCGGCCTCAGGCCGCGAGCTCGGCCTCGACCTCGGTCAGCGTCATGCCCTTCGTCTCGGGCACCTTGGCCAGCACGTAGATCAGCGACAGCACGGTGACCACCGCGTAGCTCACGAAGGTGGCCGTGCGGCCGATGGCCGAGATGATCGACAGGTACGAGACCGCGACGACCAGGTTGGCCGCCCAGTTCGCCATGGTGGCGATGGAGGCCGCCTGCCCGCGAACCCGCAGCGGGAAGATCTCGGCGATGAGCAGCCACACGATCGGGCCGAGGCTGACGGCGAACGCACCGACGTAGACCGCCAGGGCGATCGTGGCGAAGACGGCGCCGCTGCCGTGGATGCCGATCGCGAAGGCGGCGGCCAGTGCGGCCAGGCCGACGATCATGCCGGCCATGCCCCCGATCAGCAGCGGCCGCCGGCCGACCCGATCGAGGTAGCGGATCGCGACCACGGTCATCAGGACGTTCGTGACGCCCACGACGACCAGCGCGAGCAGGGAGGCCGAACGGCCGAGCCCGGCCTCCTGCAGCACGGTCGGGGCGAAGTAGATGACGGTGTTGATGCCGGTGATCTGCTGGATGACGGCGAGCACGATGCCGAGCATCAGCGCCGGACGCAACCGGCGGTCGAGCAGGTCGCCGATCGAGCCGCGGCTCTCCTCCCGCGCGGTCTCGCGCACCTTCTGGACCTCGTCGTCGATCTCGTCGGCGGAGTCGCGCAGCTGGGCCAGCACGTCGCGGGCCTCGTCCTCGCGGCCCTGACGCACCAGCCACGCCGGGCTCTCGGGCTCGCGGGCGATGCCGAGCCCGAGTACCACCGCGGGGACGAGCGCGAGGCCGACGCTGACCCGCCAGTCGCCGTGACCGGCGAGGAAGTAGGCCACGAGCTGGCTGACGAGGATGCCGATGGTGATGGACAGCTGGTTCAGCGAGACGAGCGCGCCGCGCCGGTTCGGCGGGGCGATCTCGCCGATGTAGAGCGGGACGACGAACGACGTGGCGCCGACGCCCAGGCCGATGACGAACCGGCTGACCCAGAACACCCACAGTGCCGGCGCGAACGACGAGGCGAGCAGGCCGAGGACGAACACGACGCTGATGATGAAGATGGCCCGACGCCGTCCGATCTGGTCGGCGATGCGGCCGGCGGCGAGTGCGCCGACGGCGGCGCCGGCCAGCAGGATCGCCACGACCAGGCCCTTGTCGAAGGGGTTGGTGAGCGCGAACGAGGTCGCGATGTTCGGCAGCACGCCGCCGACGACGCCGGTGTCGTAGCCGAACAGGATGCCGCCGACCGCGGTCAGGACCGCGGCCCGGGTCACCGCCCGATGGTGTTGTCGGGTGAGAGTTGCCTGCTCGGTGTCCGCCACGCTTGTCATGCCCGCTCCTCGGGGTCTCGCCGGATTCCCCGCTTACCTACCCATACTCGCGACATTCGGGACATCGATCTTTTTGCCGGACGGCCGGCCGTTCTGTCGGCCGTCGGTGGCAGAGTGGCGGTGTGGACGATGCCCCGGTGGTGCTCGCGGTCGACGGCAACTCGCTCGTGCACCGCAGCTACCACGCCCAGGCCCACACCGGACATGCCGCGTGGGCCGTGCGGGGCCTGCTGACCCAACTCGTCGCGGCCGTCGACCGGGTCCGGCCGGTGGCGGTGGTGGTCGGGTTCGACGACCCCGACTCGTCCCGGCGGCGCGAGCGCTGGCCGTCGTACAAGGCGAACCGCACCGAGAAGCTCGACACGCTCGTCGAGCAGCTGACCGAGGCCGCAGCAGCGCTGCGCCGCCTCGGAATAGCGGTGGTCGTGCCGCCCGCGCTCGAGGCCGACGACGTGCTGGCCTCGGCCGCCGCCTTCGCCCCGACGCGGAACGCCCGCACCGTCGTGGTCACCTCCGACCGGGACGCGTTCGCGCTGATCGACGAGCACACCTCGGTGCTGCGGATCATCAACGGCGGTGTCGAGGCCTCGCCGATGATGACGGCCGAGCGGCTGGTGCTGCTGCTGGGCGTGCGGCCCGAGCAGTATCGCGACTTCGCCGCCCTGCGGGGCGATCCGTCGGACAACCTGCCCGGGGTCCGGGGCATCGGCCCGCGCACGGCGGCCCGCCTCCTGGCCGAGTTCGGCACCGCCGCGGCCGCGTTCGACGACCTGGACTCCGTGCGCGATCGGATCGGCGCCGGCGCCGCCGCCCGGATGGCCGCGCCCGGGGCGCGGGCGGCGTGGGAGTTGAACTGCCAGGTCATGACGATGCACCGCGACGTCGAGCTCGACCTCGACCTGGCCGCCGGGCCGGGCGTGCTGCCCCTGCCGGCCGCCGTCGTGGCCGGGGTGTTCCGCGGCCACAACCTCACCTGGTCGGTCGGCCCGGCCGTCCGGGTGCTCGCCGAGGTCGAACCCGGCGATCTGCCCGCCTCCGAACCGGCCGAAGCGATGGCGTGGAGCCCGCGACCGGCGCGCCGCTTGCCGCCGCTGCCCCCGCGCAGACCCCGCATCGAGCAGCTCTCGCTCTTCGACTGACCTTCTGGAGCCCGCGCGGCCGGCCCGCCGTTCAGGCGTTGACGCAGATGGCGTTGGCCTCGAAGTAGGTGTTGCCCTGGTTCGGCGTGACGACCAGCGTCGAGGCCCACCCGGTGCGGCTCTCGTCGATGCTCGACTCGGAGACGTAGGCCCACTGGGCGTTGCCGAGGCCGGGGAAGGCGTTTCCGTAATGGGCTCCGCCCCCGACGGGAACCTGCCCGGACGGGCACTGGACGTCGACGAGGCGCTGGGTGCCGGTGTTCACCGTGACGTACTGGGTGACGACGTTGTACCCGGAGAACCCGCTCGGGCCGCGCGGGCCGGGCGGCCCCGCCGCGCCCCGAGCGGCCAGCAGGTTCCAGGCCGTCGGTACGGATGCCGGGGACTGAGCGCGGGACGCGGTTCGAGCCACGTAGGACGCACCTCCGCTGAGGACGACGTCCTGCGCGCTGTACGTGACCGATGCCGACCACGCGCCGCGGTAGGTGTAGCCCTTGGACCAGTTCAGGGTCGTCTCGGCCGCGCTGCAGCGCCGACCGGCCTGGTAATCGATGATGCGTACCGCACTGGTGCTCCGGTTCACACAGGCCGTGATCGCCCCGGTGGTCGTGGACGGGATCGACGCGATGGCGACGCCGCCACCCACGGCGAGCGACGCGCAGAGCGCTCCGCCGGCGAGCGCGGCTATTCCCCGGCGTCGGGACTTCACTGCTGCATCGACATGACGACCCCTCGGGTACGGCGCTGACGCGTGTCGGGCGGGAGATGGACTCGCTGACGAGGAGCGGGGACGGCCGCCGGTAATACCCCAGCCGCGGAATTCCTTGATCGGCACCGCTCGGACACGACGAAGCCGCCCGGACGAGGTCCGGGCGGCTTCGGGTTACAGCGTGTGTGACGCGGTCAGGCGCTCTTCTGGCCCCGGCGGGCCCGCAGGACGTCGAGCCGCTCGGCCAGGACCTCTTCGAGGTCGGCGATCGTGCGGCGCTCCATGAGCATGTCCCAGTGCGTACGCGGAGCCTTGACCTTCTTGGCCTCGGGCTCCGGCCCGTCGATGAGCTTTGCGGTGCTGCCGTCGAGACGGCAGTCCCAGGTGCTCGGGATCTCTGCCTCTTCGGAGAACGGGACGCTGAACTCGTGTCCGCGCACGCAGCGGTAGGCGGCGACGTTGCGCGGAGCCGGTTCGGCGCCGTACTCCGTCTCGTAGCTGATCGCGCCCAGCCGACTGCCCCGCAGTGTTCGGTCTGCCATGGTGGGCACCTCCCTGGACGTGGTGTGAAAGTCTTGCTTGGCAACCGCCGCAACCCCGCGGTGCTGAGGCGTGGCTTGTGGCGGCACTGACTCCAACGAGCCAGGTGCTTGGATGATTCCCACATGGTGGTCGGGGTAACCCCGAGCCGCCCAATCGCGCTCAGGTCCGGGCCAGTCCGGGCCCGAGCCGTCGACCGTCGTCGAAAGGCCCGCCATGCCGAAGCTGCCCACCCTGCCCCCGCGTCTGACCGGGGCGGACCCCGAGGCGATGGCCCGCCAGTTCTCGGCCGGGCGCACGCTCATCGCCGCCTCGATGCTGGCCGCGCCGGTACCGGCGGCCCGGCTGCTGGGCCTCGACTCGGCCACGGCGAAGCGGGTGGGCTGGCTGACCCGCATGATGGCGGTGCGCGACGGCGCCCTGGGCGTCGGCGGTCTGGACGCGCTGCGCCGCGACGGCGACGCGCGGCCGTGGCTGCTCGGCGGCGCGGTCTCCGATGCCGTCGACGCGGCCGTCATCGCCGGCGCACTGTCGAGTGGCCGGCTCAAGGGCGTGCTGCCCACGGCGATCGCCGTGGGGGCGGCCGGGCTGGCCGCACTCGGTGTGGTGAACGCCGCCCGCCTGCGCTAGCTCAGACGTCGAACTCGAGCTGGCCGCGCAGCGCGCGCGCGGTCGGCCCGAGGTCGCCGCGGCGGTGGTGGGCCCGGCACAGCACCTGATAGTGCACCGCGGCCTCCTCGCCGGTGTCGGCGACGACCACGGTGTCGCCCTCGCGCACGACCCGCCCGTCGACCACGCGGGCGTTGAGCTGCCCTGGCCGACCGCACCAGCACAGCACCTCGACGTGCACCGGCTGGATCTCGTCGGCCAGCTCGAAGAGCCGCTTGGCCCCGGGCAGCAGCTGGGTGCGGAAGTCGCTGGCCAGCCCGAAGCAGTACACGTCGACGTGCGCGTCGTCGACGAGTTCGGCGAGCTGGTCGACGTGCTCGGCGGTGAGGAAGCCGGCCTCGTCGACGATGAGGTAGTCGAGCGGTCGCCCGGCGGCCCAACAGTCGCGGACCAGGCGGCGGATGTCGGTGTCGTCGCCGACCTCGACGGCGTCGCGGGCGAGGCCCACCCGGGTCGTGATGGTCGGACCGCCCGAGCGGTCGTAGCGCACGAGGAGCATCCCGTGCCGCCCCTGGCGGGCCTGGTTGTGGTCGATCTGCAGGGCGAGCGTCGACTTGCCGCAGTCCATCGGGCCGTAGAAGAACTTCAGGTGGGCCGGCATCGGCGTCGCCCGCCGGTTGCCCGCGGCCGGCACGGAGGCGAGGGCTCCCGAGGCGCCGGAGGCGCTCTGGCCGTCGGGCAGCGGGGCGGCAGGCACGACGGGCAGGTTACCTGCCGGCTCCGGCGATCTCCCCAACCGGATCGGGATAATGTATGGTTTCTGTTAAGTAATGCGGGGCAAGGAACTCTTCGGCCGGAGGCTGCCCGTGACCCGCCCTGACGTGACCCGGCCCGCCCCGTCGCCCACGGTCATCGACATGCCGGGCTGGCGCCCGATCGCCCTGCACGCCCTGCGCACCACCACCCTCGTCTCGCTCCTGCCGATGGCGGTCTTCTACGCGACGATGGCGCGGTTCGGACTCCGCGCCGCCGTCCTCACCACCGTCGGCTGGTACTACGCGGGCCTGCTGGCCAAGATCATGCGGCGTAAGCCCGTGCTGGCCGCGGCGATGCTCGGCGCCGGGCTGCTCTCCGTCCGCGCCGTGGTCACCTTCCTCACCGGCAGCGCGTTCCTCTACTTCGTGCAGCCGGTCGCCGGCACCGTCGCGACCGCCACCGCGTTCGCCACCACGGCGCTGGCCGGGCGGCCGATCCTCGACCGCCTCGCCCACGAGTTCTGCCCGTTCCCGGCCGAACTCTCCGAGCGGCTGCGGGCCGACAACTTCTTCGGCCGCATCTCGCTCGTCTGGGCCGCGACCTACCTGGTCAACGCCGTCGGCACGTTGTGGCTGCTGACGAGCGCGTCCCTGACCGGCTTCATCGTGCTCAAGTCGGTGCTCGGCCCGGTGATCACGGTCGCCGCCGTGCTCACGTCGTACCTCGTGTTCCGGCGCACCACGCGCCGGCAGGGCATCACCGTGCGGTGGACCCGGCCGGCGACGGCCTAGATCCGCTCCGGCGGCGGGTTGCCGGCCGCCACGATGCCGCGCCGCACCGGGACGAGGAGCAGCAGCACGAAGCCGACGACGAAGAAGACGACCAGCGAGATCAGCGCGCTGCGGTAGTTGCCGGTGTTCTGGTAGGCGAGGCCGAACAGCAGCGGGCCGAGGAACGACGTGCCGGCGTCGCTGATCTCGTAGAAGGCGAAGTACTGGGCCTCGGAGCCGGCCGGGATCAGCCGCGAGAAGATCGAGCGCGACAGCGCCTGGCTGCCGCCGAGCACCAGCGCGATCAGCCCGGCGAGGGCGAAGAACTGCCAGGCCACCCCGACCTGCAGCTCGTAGGCGATGCCGACCGCGACGATCCACACGACCAGCGTGCCGAGCACGACCCGCTTCGCCCCGATGCGTTCGCCGAGGCGGCCGACGCCGAGCGCGCCGGCGTAGGCGACGAACTGCACGAGCAGGATGCCCAGCAGCAGGACGGTGTCGGAGAGCTGCAGCTCCTTGTCGCCGTACTGCGCGGCCACCGTGGTCACCGTCTCGATGCCGTCGTTGTAGACGAGGAACGCGCCGAGGAAGGCGAGCGTGAGCGGGAAGCCGCGCACGTGCCGGACGGTCGCGGCGAGCTGGCCGAAACCCTCGGCCAGCAACGATCCGGAGCGGGCGGTGCCGATACCCGTGCCGAGCTCTCGCGGCAGCATCCGCCGTACCGGCAGGCTGAACAGGATCCACCACAGGCCCGCGGTGCACAGGGCGATCCGGGCCAGCGTCGGCTTGTCGACGAACAGGCTCAGGGCGAAGTCGGCCGCGAGCAGCAGGCCGCCGCCGATGTAGGAGATCGCCCAGCCGACCGACGACGCGCGGTCACGGTCCGCGGCGACGGACAGATCCACGAGCAGCGAGTAGCTGACCACGATCGAGCAGCTGTAGCCGAGGAAGGCGACCGCGAACAACCCGACCCCGAGGGCCCAGTTCGTGCCGGCGACGGCGACCATCGCGACGCAGGCCGCGGCGCCGACCCACCCGCAGCCGAGCATGATGTCGCGCTTGCGCCGGGTGCGATCGGCGACGGCGCCGACCAGCGGCATGAGCAGGACAAGCACGACCGTGGAGGCGGTGACGGTGTAGGCGAACAGGCTGCCCGGCGCGATCGGCAGCCCGAGCACGTGCACGCGGCCGTTCCGGCCGACCGCGTTCTCGGCCACCGAAGTCAGGTAGCGCGACATGAACACGGTGACGACGACGGTGGGGAAGGTGTGGCTCGCCCAGCCGTAGAGGTACCAGCCCTTGCGGGCGCGGTCGGTGCGCTCGGCGACAGCGGTCACGCTGTCCCGCCCGTCCACTCGCCCCGCTCGACCAGCACCTCGCGCAGCACGTCGGCCCGGTCGGTCATGAGTCCGTGGACGCCGAGATCGAGAAGGCGGGTCATCTCGCTGCGGTCGTTGACCGTCCACACGTGCACCGGTACGCCGAGGCGCGCGGCCGCGGCGAGGTAGCCGGCGTCGACGAACGGGACGCGACCGAGGCGGGCCGGCACCTGGGCACAGCGCCCGGCGAGGCGCCCGACCGGGCCGCGGCGGGCCAGCAGCCGCAGGCCGAGGGCCTCGCGCGGGCCGAGGGAGGTGCACAGCTGCGGGCCCAGGGCCCGCCGGACCGCGCCCACCCGCCGGCCCGAGAACGCGCCGACGCAGACCCGGTTCAGCGTGCCGGTGCGGCGGATCGCCTCGACGGTCGGGCCGATGCCGCGATCGGACTTCACGTCGAGGTTGATGCGGGTCCCGGGCCAGGCGTCGAGGACGTCGGTGAGCAGCGGGATCGGTTCGGTGCCGCCGATGCGGGCCGGGCGCACCACCGCCCAGGGCAGGGCGTCGACGCGCCCCCGGGCGTCGGTGACCCGGTCGAGAGTGGCGTCGTGGAAGGCGAGGGCGACGCCGTCGGCGGTGACCCGGACGTCGGTCTCGAGGTAGCGGTAGCCGAGCGCCACGGCCCGTTCGAACGCGGCCATCGAGTTCTCGGCGCCGTCGGGCGCGAAGCCTCGGTGGGCGAAGGCGAGCGGACCCGGATCGTCGAGGAAGCCGGCGTCAGCCATCGGCGGGGTGCAGTCCGAGCAGGCGACGGATGTGCCGGACCGGCGGCGACCCGTGCGCCAGCATCGTGTCGTGCCGGCGGCGCTCGGACCAGCCGGGGTGGGCCCGGCGCAGGTCGTCGGCGAGAGTGCGCACCTCGGTCCAGCCGACGAAGTAGGTGCACAGCTGGGTCGAGGACAGCTGCACGCGGCGCCACTTGCCGGCCGCCTCGCCCTGCTCCTGGAAGCCCTGGCGCATCATCAGCGACATCGCCCCGGCCTCGTCGAGGTCGTCGCAGTGGTAGCGGATGTCGAGGATGGCGTTGATGGTCGTGCGGAGCTGCATCTTCAACTGCTGCATCCGTACCGCGGCGGCGGCGCGGGGCGAGACCTCGGTGCGGTAGCCGCGCTCGGCCATGAGCTCCTCGCTGTAGACCGCCCAGCCCTCGACGAACGTGCCGCTCCACCAGACTGCGCGCACCGGGGTGCGCCCGCGGTAGCGGTTGGCGTGCATGAGCTGGAGGGCGTGGCCCGGCATCGCCTCGTGGACGGTGAGGTTCTGCAGCATGTGGGCGTTGTACTCGCGGTAGAACGAAGCGACCTGCGCCGCGCTCCAGTCCGCCGGCGTCGGCGAGACCGCGAACTCGGTCGGCAGGGACGTCGCCTCGAGCGGCCCGTTCGGCCGGCAGTACGCGACAGCGACGCCGCGATCGATCTCGGGCATGTCGACGATCGCGATCGGGTCGTCGTGGACCGTCACGAGGTCGTGGTCGCGGACGAACGACGTCGTGTCGCGCAGGGCGTCGCGACACAGCCCCAGGATCGTCCTGTCGGTCGGGGCGTCGGCCGCGAGCTCGTCGAGCACCCGCCGTACCGTGTCGTCGTCCGGCTCGGCGACCCCGGCGTAACGCCCCGCGTGCTCGACGATCTCGTGCCGCATGCGGGCGAGGTGGGCCTCGGCCCGCGCGAGCAGCGTGGGCGGGTCGAACGCGGTGTCGAGCGTGAGGGCGAGCTTGGCCCGGAAGAGGTCCGGGCCGATGCGCGGGTCGCGGGTGGCGGTCCCGGCCTGCGCGGCCAACCACTCCCGGTGCTCGACGAGCGCCTGTCGCGCCCCGGCGGCCGCGGGCGTGACGGTGTCGCGCTGCGCCGGCACCTCGTCCAGCGCTGCGGCCACCCCGGTGTCGATCAGCGCGATCGTGCCGTCGAGGCGACCCAGTGCGGTCTGCAGGTGGATCGACGACATCGTCGACAGCCGCTCCCGCGCCGCCGCGAGGTAGTCGGGCACCGCGGCGAGGCGCTGCACCACGGCGTCGAGGCGCTCGCCCAGCGGGGCGAAGTCGCGGCTGAGCAGGGCGTGCAACCCGCTGCCCGGGTTGTGCTCCATCGGGTTCCACTCGGCCTCGCCCAGCTCGTCGAGCTCGAGCAGCTCGGCGGCGAGCACGGTGCGCAGCATCGCGGCATCGACCCGGTCGTCCGGGTCGTCGGGTTCGAGCGTGCCGAGCTCGGCGAGCAGCGTGCGCAGCTCGGCCGCGCGTCGCCGGGCGGCCGACTCGGACGGGTCGTCGAGGCGGCCGTCGCGCCCGTGGTCACCGAGGTAGGTGGCGTCGACCGGGCTGCGCTCGAGCCGACCGGTGAGGGCCTCGGCGCAGATCGCCGGAAGCCGGCCGGGGGGCGTCGCGGAGGAGGTCACCCCGGTCATCCTGCCGTCCGGGTGCGAGGACAGCCAGGACTCCTCGATCAGCTCTTGACCACCTTGACGACGTAGAACTTGCCGTCGGACTGCCGGGCGACCGTGACCGTGAGCTGCGATTTGCCGTCGATGCTGGTGAAGTGGAACACCGGGCCGCCGCCGCCGATGTCCTGCGGCGAGTAGATCGACCCGCCCGAGATGCTCTGCGTCACCGACGGCGACACGGTGTCCTGGTAGACGCAGCCCTGGGCGATCTGGGCCGAACCGATCTCGGCGGCACCGACGTAGGTGAGGGCGGTCGTCGACGCCGACGTGCTGCTCGCACAGAAGTTGCCGAGCTGGGCCGGCAGGCTGCCCAGGTCGGACGGGAGGGTCACGGGCAGCGAGAGGTCCGACGGCAGCGGCACGCTGATGCTCGGCACCGGGAACGACGACGGCACCGAGAAGGTGGGTCGCCCCGCCGGGACCGACCTCGTCGAGTTGACGGTCGACTTCGAGTCGGAGCTGAACACGCCGCCGATGGCGAGGGCGCCCACAACGACGGCGGCCAGGACGACGACCCCGACGGCGGCGAGCAGGCCTCTGTTGGGCCCGCGACCCGCGCCCGCCGGGGCGGATCCGGTGTAGGGACCGTACTGCGGCGGGCTGCCCGGCGGGGTGCCGTAGCCGTACTGCGGCGGCCCCTGCGGCGCTTGGCCGTAGGCCGGCTGGCCGTAGGGCTGCTGCGGGTACTGCGGGGGTGTGCCGTACTGGGGCGGCTGCCCGTACGGAGGCGCTTGCCCGTACTGAGGCGCCTGCCCGTACGGGGGCGCTTGCCCGTACTGGGGCGGCTGCCCGTACGGCGGCTCGCCGTGGGGCGGGGCCGGGAACTCCTGGGTCGGGTACGGCTCCGACGGCGCCGCGGGGTCCCCGTAGGGCGGCTGCGGTTGCTGGCCGAACTCCGGAGCCGGTCCGCTCCCGTAACCCTGGTCGCTCATCGATCCTCACCCCGACCGCTCGCTCCGCAAACGTCGCTCATCGGTCGTCTCGATTCTGTGGGGTCGGCGCGTTCATCGTTCGGTGCGTCAGGAGCCGCGTCAAGCGGGCGCGATACACGTCTGCCCGAAGGGCCAGTGCCGCACGAGGATCAGCGCAGCATCGTCCGGAGCAGCTTGCCGGTGGCGTTGCGGGGCAGGGTCGGCACGAACTCGACGTCCCGAGGCACCTTGTGGCGCGCCAGCTCGGCCTTCACGTGGGCCCGCACCGCGTCGGCGTCGAGGGCGGCGTCGTCGCGCAGCACGACGAACGCCTTGAGCCGCTGCCCGAACTCCTCGTCCGGCACGCCTATGACGGCGGCGTCGTCGACCGCCGGGTGCTCGAGCAGCAGGTTCTCGACCTCGGCCGGGAACACGTTCTCGCCGCCCGACACGATCATGTCGTCGTCGCGCCCGTCGATGAAGAGCAGCCCGTCGGTGTCGTAGTGGCCGACGTCGCCGGAGGAGAGCAGGCCGTCGATCTCTTCCTTGCCGCCGCCGCCGGTGTAGCCGCTGAACTTCAGTCCGCTGCCCACGAAGACCCGGCCGATCGTCC
Source organism: Jatrophihabitans sp. (assembly GCF_036000465.1). Taxonomy (GTDB): domain Bacteria; phylum Actinomycetota; class Actinomycetes; order Mycobacteriales; family Jatrophihabitantaceae; genus Jatrophihabitans. Next base: position 74,275 of record NZ_DASYFV010000011.1, read on the forward strand.
CCGGCTTCGTGATGTGCCGGCCGGCGTCGTCGTACAGGCGCACCGTGCAGCCCACGGGGGTTCGCCCGACCGTCCCGGGGGCCTGCCTCCAGTCGGCCGGGGTCGCCACCGTCGCGACCGCGACCTCGGTGGAGCCGTAGAGGTTGTAGACGACGTCGCCGAACAGCTCGGTGGCCCGGTTCCCGACCTCAGGGGCGAGCGCGGAGCCGGCGCAGAAGACGATGCGCAGGGCCGACGTGTCGTAGCGACGGATGGTGTCCTCGGGCAGCGCCAGGATGCGCTGCAGCATCGTCGGCACGACCACGAGCTCCTCGACGCGGTACCGCGCGAGCAGCTCGAGCGTCGCCACCGGGTCGAAGCGGCGGCGCACGATCGTCGTCGAGCCGAGCGCCAGCGTCAGCAGGAACTGCGACAGCCCGGTGCCGTGGAACAGCGGGGCGCCGAGGAAGGTGCGCTCACCGCGCCGTAGCGGGATGCGGTCGAGGAACTGCGCGGCGGCGAAGGGCGAGCTGACCTGCCGCGGGGCGCCCTTCGGCGTGCCCGTCGTGCCGCTGGTCAGCAGCACCAGGCCGCCGATGGTGCGCGGGCGGCGCACGTCGGCGTCGCTCGTCGCGGCGATGAGGTCCTCGAGCGTCTCGTGCGCGGCGGTCGCGCCGTCGTCGACCCAGGCCAGGTAGCGCGGGATCGACGACGGCACGTCACCGAGGATGTCGGTGAACTCGGTGTCGTAGACGAGGGCCGAGACGCCTTCGCGCTCGCTCACCTGGGCGAACTGCGGCTTGGCGAAGCCGGTGTTCATCAGCAGCACCTTGGCGCCGAGCTTGCCGGCGGCGAACATCGACTCGACGAGCCCGCGGTGGTCGCGGCACAGCAGGGCGATGACCGACGAGTCGTCGAGCCCGCGCTCGCTCCACGCCCGAGCCAGCGCGTTCGAGCGCCGGTCGAGCTCGCGGAAGGTCAGCTCGCCCCGCTCGTCGACCAGTCCGAGCGCGTCGGGCGTGCGTCGCGTGGCGATGCGGATCGCGGCGGCGAGGATGCCCCACCGCCGCATCGAGTAGAGGCTGTACGCGATCTCGTCCGGGCGGAACAGCGGGATCAGCCCGGTGCGGCGCAGCACCTCGGCCTCGTGGAGAGTGGTGGGCAACCGCTTGAGCTGGTCGACGAGCAGCTCGGCCCGCTCGGGCGTGGGCAGGCGCATGCCGGGCTACAGGAAGATGTCGAGCTGCAGGTCCTCTTCCCGACCCTCGCCGTAGCGGTACTGGCTCAGGTCGGTGACGCCCGTGTCGCGCAGCACCTCGTCGTCGATGAGGGTGTTGCCGGTGCACTCGCGGGCGGGCTTGGTCAGGATCTCGTAGGCCGCGTCGGCCATGATCTCCGGACGCCGCGCCGCGGCCATCGCCTGGTCGCCGCCGACGATGTTCTGCACGGCGGCGGTGGCGATCAGGGTGCGGGGCCACAGGCAGTTGCCGGCGATGCCCTCGTCGCGGCGCGACTCGGCGACCCCCAGCGTCAGCATCGTCATCGCGTACTTGCTGACTGTGTAGGGGGCGTGCGCGGCCAGCCACTTGCGGTCCATGTTCAGCGGCGGCGACAGCGTGAGCACGTGCGCGTTCTCGGACTTGGCGAGATGGGGGAGTGCGTGGCTTGTCAGCAGGAAGGTGCCGCGCGCGTTGATGTCGAGCATGAGGTCGTAGCGCTTGGCCGGCAGGTCGCCGATGTTGCTGAGGTTGATGGCCGAGGCATTGTTGACCACGATGTCGATGCCGCCGAAGCGCTCGACCGTCCGGGCGACCGCGGCGGCCACCGACTCCTCCTCGCGGACGTCGCCCAGGATCGGCAGGGCCTGTCCGCCGGCCGCCTCGATCTCCTCGGCCGCCGTGTGGATCGTGCCGGGCAGGCGCGGGTCGGGCTGGTCGGTCTTGGCCAGGATCGCGACGTTCGCACCGTCGCGGGCGCAGCGGACCGCGATGGCCAGACCGATACCGCGGCTGCCGCCGGACATGATGATGGTGCGGCCGGCGAGAGGCTTGCTCGAGGACACTGTTACCGCCTGTCTGCGGGGAGGCCGGCCCGGTCCGGGTCGGCAGGGGAGGATCCGGGGGCGATCCTGCCACCCGCCGGGGTCCGGGCTCAGAGCCGGTGCAGCGTGATCGGCAGCCCGTCCCGAGGCCGGGGGAGCGACGTCCAGTCGACCGGCATCTCGTAGCCGGCCGGGACGGAGATGCGGTAGCGCTGCAGCAGTTGATGCATGGCGGCCTTGACCTCCATGCCGCCGAAGTACATGCCGATGCACTTGTGCACGCCGTGCCCGAACGGCATGAACGCGTTGCGGTGCACCTTGTCCTCGCGCCGCTCCTCGGAGAAGCGGCCCGGGTCGAATCGCTCGGGGTCGGGCCAGAACTCCTCGAGGTGGTGCACGGTCCACAGCTGCGCGGTGACCATGGTGTTCGCCGGGACGCGGTAGCCCAGGAGCTCGGTGTCCTTGTTGGCGCGGCGGATGACTCCGGGCACCGGGACGACGAGGCGCATCGACTCCTTCATGACGAGGTCCAGCGCGACGAGCCGGTCCAGGTCGTCGTAGGCGACGTGCTCGGTGCCGAGCGCGAAGGACTCCTCGCGGCAGCGTTCCTGCCACTCGGGGTTCCTGGCCAGGTAGTAGGCCATCGAGGTCAGCGTGATCGTCGAGGTGTCGTGCGCGGCCATGAGCAGGAAGATCATGTGGTTGACGACGTCGTCGTCGCTGAACGCCTCACCCTCGTCGCTGCGGGCGTGGCACAGCGCGCTGAACAGGTCGTTGCCGTCGCCCGCGCGCTTCTCGGCGAGCTGGGGGCGCAGGTAGTTCTCGAGCAACCGGCGCCCGACGAGGCCCTTGTGCCAGCGCAGCCCGGGGATCGGCAGCCGGATCGGAGCAGTGGCCGCCTGGACGCAGTCGACGAACGCCCGGTTGAGACGGTCGGCCTCGTGGTCGGCCTGCGCGCCCATGAAGGTTCGGGTCGCGACGTCGAGGGTCACCTGCTTGATCGCGGGGTAGAACGCCAGGCTGCCGGTCCGGGGCCAGGCCGCGATCCCGGCCGCGAGCGTCTCGTTGAGGGGCTCCAGGTAGCCGGCCAGCCGCTGGGCGGTGAACGCCTCCTGCATGATGCGACGGTGGCGGTGGTGTTCGGGGCCGTCGAGCAGCATGAGGCCGCGCCGGAAGAACGGGCCGATGAGGAACGACCAGCCCGGGCCGCTGTCGAAGGCGTGGTCGCGGTTGGAGAGCACGGCGCCCGCGGCCTCAGGCCCCTGGGCCGAGATCCAGGTGCGCCCGAACGCCCTGCTCCACGACACCGGGCCGTACTTGTCGTAGCGCGTCCGGTCGGCGGTCAGCTTGCCGCCGGCGAACTGCAGTGTGTAGCCGATGATCGGCGGTCCTGCGTCACCCGGGATGTCGCGCAGAGTGGTGCCGGTGGTGCGTTCGGTCGTTGTCATAGCCACCCCGATCGTTGCCGGATCCGGTCTCCGACCCTAGTGTGATAACAGTCGTTGTCAATATGCGGCGAGAGGCGGGAATCGGTGTGACCAGCACGCGGGCATACCGCGGGGTATCGGCCGACGAGCGGCGCGAGCTGCGGCGCGCCACCCTTCTCGACACCGCGCTCGACTGCCTGCACGACGACGGGCTGTCGGGGGTGAGCGTCCGCTCGATCTGCGCCCGCGCCCGGCTGACCCCCCGGTACTTCTACGAGAGCTTCGCCGACCTCGACGCGCTCCTGGTGGCCGCCGTCGACGCCGTGGTCGACGAGGTCGCGGCGGCGGCCCTCGCCGGCGTCGCATCGGCCGGCGACGACACGGCGGCGCAGGTCCGGGCCGCGGTCGACGCCGGCTACGGGGTGGTGGTGACCGACGCGCGCAAGGCCAACGCCTTCCTTGTCGCCGCGGCCGGGCACGGTCCGCTGCGCGAACGGCGCCATCGCGTGGTCACCGACTTCGCCGACCTGATGATGGACAACCTGTCGGCACTGTCGGCCCAGGATCCGGGCCAGCGTCGCGAGGCCAGGGCGACGGCCCTGTTCCTGATGGGGGGCGCGGCCGAGGTCATCGAGGCCACGCTGGCCGGGCGGCTGCGCATGTCCCGCGCCGCCCTGGTCGATCACCTCACCCGGCTGTGGCTCGGGGCGTTGGGCGAGGGACTCGGACGAACGGGCTGAGCAGCCCGGGAACCAGGGTCTCGGCCACGGCGAGCGCCTCGGCCGGCGCGACGTCGACCACCGAGTACCCCTGCCGGCCCGCGGCCGTGGTGGCCGTCAGAGTGGTGAGCCCGGCCCGCCGCTGGAAGAAGCTCGTGCGCAGGTTCCAGCCGATCACGGCGTCGCCGTCGAGCACCACCCGCCGACGGACCAGCGAGCCGAAGCGGGTGACCAGGTAGCCGTCGACCGCAGCGTGGCCGAGGCTGCGGTACCGGTCCGTACCTAGAGGTACGGACGCGACAACCAGCACGGCACCGACACCGATCACGACCGTCGATCCGCCACTGAGGTAGCCGAGCACCAGCAGGCCGAGCAGGAGCAGGGCCGACGCGACGGCGCGGATCAGCCGGCGGGTCCGCGCCCGCGGCCCGTGCCGTACCAGCTCTGCGGTGATGGCGGGCGTGCCGTCGAGCACCGCGGTGGCAACCCGTTCGGCGTCGGCCTTCGGGGCCGGCGGCAGCAGCACCTCGCCGCCCCGTTCCGCCCCGCGCCCGACGCGCAGTCCGGTGGCGACGACGGTCGACCGGGCGCCTCCGACCGCGCGCAGCACGAGCGGCTCGGAGATCTCGGCCCCGACCAGGCGCCGCCGCTCGATGCTGGTGGCCCGGGTGGTCACCAGCCCGCGGGTGACCTGCAGCGTGCCGCCGTCGTGACGGACGAGCCGGAAGTTCCAGAAGGCCAGGACGTACCCGGCCGTGGAGCTGATCGCGACGAACGCGATCAGGGCCAGCGCGACCACCCCGACGACGACCGGCGTGGGCCACCCGGCGATGTCGCGGGTGATCGTGCGCCAGGGTCCGCTGTGCAGCACGTCGACGCCGGACTCGCCCTGCAGTCGCTGCAGGAACCCGAACAGCACCAGGCCGGTGAGCACGCCGGACAGGGTGAACGGCCCGTAGCGGATCCAGCGCCGATCGAGCCGGGCGATCTCGTGCGCCGGCTCGGGTGCGCCGCCGGCCACCGGCCCGGCCGTCGGTTCGGCGGCCGGACTCGCGCGGTGCAGCAGGTCGGCGTGCAGCGCCCGCGCCGCGTCGACGGTCAGACCGTCCAGCACGATCCGGCCCCCACCGCGACGGTCGGAGGTGCCCGTCCCGATGACCACCCGGGCCAGGCCCAGCACCCGGTGCAGCGGGTGCGCGGTGACGTCGACGGTGCGGATGCGGTCGCGCCGGGTGGCCGTTGTGCGGCGCCGCAGCAGCCCGTGGCGCAGCTGCACCTGGTCGTCGCTGATGCGCAGCCGTGTCGTGAACCAGCGCGAGAGCGACAGGACGGCGACGACGCCCACGGCGACGAGACCCCACCGGCTGCCGTGGCCGTTCGAGCTGCCGGCGAGCACCACCCCGGCGAGCGCCGGCAGGGCCCGCAGCAGCTCGACGACCGGGTGCACCAGCAGCATCCGCGGGCTGAGCCGGTGCCAGGTCGCGTCCTCGAGCGGTGGCGCGACCTCGATCACGTGCCGTCCTCGGCCGAGAGCTGCGCGCGATGCGTGAGGTGCTCGACGATGCGCTCGGCGACCCCGAGGTCGAGCGCGTGGATCTTCAGTGGTCCTTTCGCCGAGGCGGTCGTGACGGTGACGTTGGCCAGCCCGAACAGCTGCTCGATCGGGCCACGGTGGGTGTCGGCCGTCTGGATGCGGGCCATCGGCGCGATGCGGCGCTCCTGGGTGAACCAGCCGGTCTGGGTGTAGACCGCGGCGTCGGTGATCTCCCAGCGGTGCACCCGGTAGCGCCACTGCGGCATGACCGCGAGGTGGCCGAACGCGAGGGCGGCCGAGACCGCGACCACGGGGATGACCACACCGGCCGTCGCACCGAGCAGGGCGAGCGTCTCGACGAGCGCGACGGCGATCCAGCCGGGCAGCGCCCGGACCGTCCAGTAGATGCGGGCCCGCGAACTGGCCAGCTGCGTCGGGGCCCGCAGTTCGAGATCGATCACGCCTCCATGCTGTCAACCCGGCGGGCGCGGAAGCAGGGCTTGCACACCGCGTCGGCCGATGACAGGTGTCACGGCCGTGCGCCAGACTCCCATCATGGCCACCGACCGCAACGTGTTGGGCGGCGAGCTGGAGGAGTGCGGCACCGACCCGCTCACCGGCTTCTACCGCGACGGGTGCTGCACGAGCGGGGTCGAGGACGCGGGCAGCCACACCATCTGCGCCGTGGCGACGCGGGAGTTTCTCGAGCACCAGCAGCGGGTCGGCAACGACCTGTCCACGCCGCGTCCCGAGTTCGCGTTCCCGGGGCTGTACCCCGGCGACCGCTGGTGCGTCGTGGCCGTGCGTTGGCTGCAGGCCTACACCGACGGTGTCGCGCCGCCGGTCGTCCTCGCCGCCACGAACGAGCGCGCCCTGGCCGTCGTGCCGCTCGAGACGCTGCGTCGCTACGCCGTCGACGTGCCGGCCGACCCCGGTGGCCTCGGGTGAGCGAACCTTTCCGTTGGCGTGCCCAGTGACGGCGGACCCGGCGACGGGCGATCAGGCGGGGTCGTCCTCGAACAGCGTGCCGACCCCGGTGACGTCGAGCAGCACCTTGACGCGCGACGGCACGTTCTGCAGGCGCACCCGGGCGCCGCGGTCCGTGGCCCGGGTCAGGATCGCGACCAGCTCGCCGAGCACGGTCGAGTCCATGAAGCTGACGTCGGCGAGGTCGATGACGAGCAGGGTCACCCCGTCGGTGTCGAGGGCGGCTCGGGCGTCACGCCCGAGGCCGGTGGCATTGGCAAGGTCGAGGGCGCCGGACCATGCGATCCGGACGGTCCCAGCGGTCGGCTCCGCGGGTTCGGTCACGTCGGGAAGCGTAAGCCCCGCGTACGAGACCCGCGTTCAGCTCAGGAAGCCGGCCACCGTCGAGACGAAGGTGTCGCGGTCATCGAGCCACGGGAAGTGCCCCGCGGCGGGCTGGACGACGAGCGACCCGTTCGGCAGCAGTGCGGCCAGCTCGGCCAGCACCTCGGGCGGCCCGGCGATGTCGACCGCACCGGCGAGCACGAGGGCCGGAGCGGTCACGCCGGACAGCCCGGCGCGCAGGGCAGGCGGGTCGAAGCCCTCGCGGAACACGTCGGCGGCCTCGTCGTGGCCGACCACCGCCGCATCGTGGGCCCGGGCGGCGGCGTCCCAGCGGCCGTAGGTGAACGGGGTCAGCGCGTGCCAGTCGGCGTCGCGCGCGTCGCCGGTCTGGACCCGTTCGAACGCGGCGGCGGCTTCGGGGTACCAGGTTTCGTCGCGGCGCAGCCGCACCATCGCGCGCCGCTGTTCGGAACCGGCCGGGAGCCCCACGCCGAAGGTGCTCGGCGTGATCAGCACCAGCCGCTCGACGCGATCGGGGAAGCGGGCCGCGTACTGCAGGGCGAGGTTCGCGCCGGCCGAGTGCCCCAGCACCGAGACGCGTTCGAGGCCGAGGTGCGCGCGCAGCGCCTCGACGTCGTCGACCTGCCGGTCGCACCGGTAGGACTGCGGGTCGGTCGGCTGCTGCGACGACCCGGTGCCGCGGAGGTCGAGGCGGATCAGGCGGACGGCGCTCGACAGGCCGCCCAGATCGCCGAGGTAGGCGGAGTCCTGCATCGGGCCGCCGGGCAGACAGATCACGGGGGAGCCCCGGCCGATCTCGGTGTACGCGAGCTCGGTGCGGTCGGGTGCGGCGAAGGAAGGCATCGACGCCGATCCTCGCAGGCCGTGTCGAAGGCGTTTCAGACCTGTTCGGTGGCGAGTCGGGCGCCGAAGCCGATCAGTGCGGTGCCGGTCGCGAGGTCGAGGCCGCGGCGGACCGAGCGGCGGGCCAGCAGCAGGCGGGCCCGGCTCAGCCCGGTGACGAGGGTGGACAGGTAGGTGAGCGAGAGCGCGGCGTGGCTCAGCGCGAACACCAGCAGCGTGACGACCGGGGCGTGCCGGCCGAGGAACTGCGGCAGCACGGCGAGGTAGAAGACGAGCACCTTCGGGTTGGTGATGTTGGACAGGAAGCCCTGCCGGAAGCCCCTCGACCGGGCTCGCGAGCCGTCGCTCCCGGCGGCGGGCACGAGGACGTACTCGCCCCGGCGCGCCGACCGGAAGGCCTGCACCCCGAGGACGAGCAGGTAGGCGATGCCGGCCCACTTGACGGTCTGGAAGAGCGGCTCGATGTGGACGATGACGGCGCCCAGGCCGGCGACCGCGGTCACCCCTTGCACGGTGTTCGAGCAGGCGACGCCGACCGCGCTCCACACCCCCCGCTGTCGGCCCCCGGCGAGCGTGTTGCGGGTGACGACGGCGAAGTCGGGGCCCGGGATCAGCACGAGCACCACGGCGAAGGCGAGGAACGAACCGTAGGCGGACCACGTCATGGCGATCACGATAGGCGTGCGTCGTTCGGGTCCGATGGGTGTCAGCGTGGCTACGGTGGGGCCATGCCTGCCCGCGAGCCCGAGCAACCGACCCTTGTCGACCAGTGGCGGCACATGGTGGCGGGCGTGGACGTGACGCGGCGCCGGCTGGACGCCGCGCTCGAGGCCTCGGGCGTCTCCCCGCAGTTCTACGACGTGCTCCACCTGCTGCTCCACGCCGACAACCATGCGCTGCCGATGACGCTGCTGGCCCGCGAGATCTCCATGACGTCCGGCGGGTTCACCAAGCTGGCCGACCGGATGGCCCGCGAGGGTCTCATCGACCGGCGCAGCTCCAGCGACGACCGGCGCGTCGTCAACGCCACGCTGACCGACGCCGGCCGGGCCCTCGCGACCCGGGCGTCGGCGCTGTACGACGACGCGCTGCGGGCCTGCCTGCTCGGTCCGGTGAGTGCGGCCGATCTCGCCGTCGCGGCGACCGTCCTGCGCGCGCTCGCCGCCGTCCATGGTTCGGCGATCGAGGTCGAACCGGCCGCTGCGTCGGGCCCGGCGCCGTTCGACCCGAGCCGCCAGGAACGCCGCCGCGCGCCGCGCTGAGCGTGCCCGGTCGGCACGACCTGGTCCGACATGGCCGAATGTGCTTGACATAGATTTTACTTGCCAGGAAGATACTTTCTGAGCAGCCGATCTGGAACGGATCGGAGCGATTCCGGGAGCCGACCCGGGTCGTGCATCACCGAAGAGGACGACGCCATGAGCGTCTCTTCGGCGCGCCTGCGAACTGCCAGGAGGGCATCATGACCGTCTGCCAGGTTCTCGACCCCATCACCGTCACCACCCACGACTCGGACGAGATCGTCGATCGGGGTGAGCGCTGGCTCCTGGTGGAGCGCGTGCAGGGCGGCGACGCCGACGCGTTCGGCGAGCTCTACGACCGCTACGTCGACGTCGTCTACCGCTTCGTGCTCTCCCGCGTGCGGCACCAGCAGCGCGCCGAGGACATCACCAGCGAGGCCTTCACCCGGGCGCTGCGCAGCATCCACTCGATCTCCTACCGCGGTCAGGACATCGGCGCCTGGCTGGTCACGATCGCCCGCAACCTCGTGTTCGACGACGCGAAGTCGGCCCGGGCCCGGTACGAACTGGTGACCGACGACTGCCTGGACGGCCGGGAGCAGGCCCCGAGCGCGGAGTCCATCGCGCTCGAGCAGTTCGCCGACCGCGACATCGTCGACGCCCTGCAGTCGATCAGCGCGCAGCAGCGGCAGTGCATCACCCTGCGCTTCATCCAGCAGCTCTCGCTCAAGGAGACCGCCGTGGTCATGGGGTGCCGAGAGGGTGCGGTCAAGAGCCTGCAGCACCGCGCCCTGCGCGCGCTCGTCGCCGTCCTCGAGGCCGAGGGCATCACCGCCGCCGCCTGACCGATCAGCCGGTCCCGCCGGCTCACAAGAGGTGCGCCGGCGAACGGGCTGCGCCGGTCCACCCAGACCCGCAGATTTCCCCGAACCCGGGCCCCCAGCTCATGTTCTTCCGAGGTAGAGCCGATTGCTCTCTCCAGAGCAGTGCATTCGTACTGACCCGGAGGGAACGAACATGCTGTTGACACCTCGTACCTCGGTGCCGCGGGCCCTACCCGCCCGGCGCACCGTGGCTGTCGGGCTGGCGCTCGCCGCCGGAGCGCTCGGCCTGACGGCGGGGTCAGCTGCCGCCGCTCCGGCCGCCGGCTCCTCGTGCTCGTCCCGGGTCGACCCGGCCGTCACCTCGGCCCGCTCGGCGCGCAGTGACGTGATCGTCGTGGGCCGCCCGGGCGCGGACGCGGCGACGCTGGCGGCCGTCCGGTCGGCGGGCGGGCACGAGCTCCGCGCCCTGCCGATGGTGGACGGGGTTCGCGCGGTTCTCCCCACCGCCGCCGTGGCTCACCTGGGTTGCGCCGCGTCCGTCCTCGCGATCACCCCGAACTCGAGCGTGCGCTTCCAGAGCCGCGCCGGGTCCGACGCCGACCTCACCTCCACCTCGTCGGACTTCGTCCGGGAGTCGGGCGTCGTGCCGGTGTGGAAGCGCGGCGACACCGGCAGGGGCATCGGTGTCGCCGTCATCGACACCGGCATCTCGCCGATGGGTGACGTCGCGGGCCGGGTCGTCTACGGCCCCGATCTCTCCGGCGAGGGCACCTACATCGACACCTACGGTCACGGCACCGTCATGGGCGGCATCATCGGCGGCAACGGTGCGGCCGGCCGCTCCGGCGGCGACCCGCGCACCGGCGTCGCGCCGGGCGCCACGCTCGTCTCGGTCAAGGTGGCCGGACGCAACGGGGCGACCGACGTCTCGACCGTGCTCGCCGCCATGCACTGGGTGTCGGCCTACGCGTCGGAGTTCAACATCCGGGTGCTGAACCTCTCGTGGGGCACGCCGTCGACGCAGTCCCCGACGGTCGACCCGCTCGACTACGCCGTCGAGCGGCTGTGGCAGCAGGGCATCGTGGTCGTGGTCGCCGCCGGCAACAGCGGGCCGCAGCCGGGCAGCGTGCTCAAGCCGGCCGACGACCCGATGGTGATCACCGCGGGCGCGTACCAGGCCGCCGACAACAGCACCACCGGCGCCGACAGCGTCACGCCGTGGAGTTCGAGCGGCCCGACGTCCGCCGGCTACGCGAAGCCCGACCTCGTCGCCCCGGGGCGCACGATCGTGGCCCTGCGCTCGTATGGTTCGCAGGTCGAGGCCGACAACCCGAACGCGCTCGTGGCGCCGAGCTACATCAAGGGCAGTGGCACGTCCGAGGCCGCGGCCGTGACCTCCGGCGCGGTCGCCGTGCTGCTGCAGGCCCGACCCGACCTCACGCCCGACCAGGTCAAGCGCATCCTGACCCGGACGGCCCGGCCGATCGCGAAGACGCCGGTGCAGCGCCAGGGTGCCGGCCGGTTGGACCTCGCCGGTGCGCTGGGGGTGCCGGGCGGCCCGGCGCAGACGCAGACCCCGGTCTCGAACGGGCTCGGTTCGCTCGAGGCCAGCCGCGGCGGCCACAACGTGCAGACCGACTGCAACGGCGTCACCACCGTCATCCAGGGCGAGATCGACGTGCGGTGCCAGCCGTGGGACGGCGCGTCCTGGACCGGGGCGTCCTGGACGGGCGCCTCCTGGACCGGTGCGTCCTGGACCGGGGCGTCCTGGACCGGTGCCTCGTGGACCGGCGGCTCGTGGACCGGTGCGTCCTGGACCGGCGCCTCGTGGACCGGTGCCTCGTGGACCGGCGGTTCATGGTTCGGGGCGTCCTGGACCGGGGCGTCCTGGACGGGCGCGTCGTGGACCGGGGCGTCGTGGACCGGGGCGTCCTGGACCGGCGCTTCGTGGACCGGTGCGTCGTGGACGGGTGGCAGCTGGAGCAGCGGTCTCGGGGGTGTCGCGTTCCTCACCGCCTGGTGGGGCGACGAGCCGGCGCCCGGTCTGCGGGTCATCGGCGAGACCAGCAGCTGATCACCCTTCCCGTCCGTACCGGAGGTCCCGCCATGCCCGACCCGTCCGACCGGCCACCGGTCCGACCGGAATCGCGTCGCCTGCACGCGATCGTCGGTGGAACCGTGCTGCTCGGCGTGTCGGCGGTCCTGGTGGCGTGGTTCCTTCCGGGAGGCAGGCCCGGCGTGCCGGCGATCCTGCCGACGCTGCTGACGGTCGTTCTCGTGGCCGTCAGCGACACCGCCGTCATGCACCTTCGGTACGGACGGGAGAACTACACCCTCACCTGGTCGGAGGCGGCCATCGTCGTCGGCCTGGTGCTCACGCCGTGGCCGTGGGTCACGATCGCCTGCCCGGTCGGCATGATCGTCGCCCAGGCGTTCGCCCGGCGCGATCCGATGAAGATCGCCTTCAACGCGGCCTCCATCGCGGTCGAGGCCGTGCTCGCCTGCGTGTGCGTCTTCGTCATCGCCGGTAGCGACGATGTCGAGCGGGCCGGCAACGTCCGCTTCGGCGTCGCGCTCGCCGTCGCGGCGGTGGCCGTCTTCGCATGGAACACCCTGTCGGTGTCGGCGGTGATCGCCACCGTGCGGGGGCTGCCGGTGCGGGTCGTCGTGCGCGAGGGCCTCGCCCTGAAGGCGGGCCTGCTCGCCGGCAACACCGTCGTCGCACTGCTGCTCGTCTACGCGTCGTGGCGCGGGAGCGCGGTCGTGCTCATCCCGTTCTGCATCGTGTTGCTGTACCTGTCCTACCGCGCGTACCACGGTGCGCTCGAGGACAGCGAGGTGTGGCGCCAGCTCGACGCTGCGGTCAAGGAGTTCACCCGGCTCGACGCGGCCGGCGTCGCCGCCTCGGCGGTCTCGCGGGCGGTGTCGCTGTTCAAGGTCGAGTTCGCCGAGCTCGCGCTCAGCCACGAATCGCTCGACACCGCCCGGGTGTTCCGCCACCACAGCGACGGCACGTCCTCGGAGGGGCACGAGCTGCCCCTGCCGGACGACCGCGGGGCCGACCAGCGGGCGATCGTCGACGTGATGCTCAGCGTGCCCATCGGCGGTCTGCCCACGACGGTCGGCGTCCTGCGACTGGGTCTGCACGACAACCTGCCGCTACCGGCACGGCATCAACGGGTGCTCGGCACCTTCGCCCGCGGCGTCGCGGTCAGCCTGCAGAACGCCCGCCTGTACAGCGAGATGCGCTACCAGGCCGACCGCAGCGCGTACGAGGCCACGCGCGACACGTTGACCGGCATCGCCAACCGGAGGGTGCTGCATAGCCGGGCCGAGCAGGCCCTGGCCGCCGCCGCCGGAACGGGCGGCACCGTCGGGCTGCTGCTGATCGACCTCGACCACTTCAAGGAGATCAACGACACCCTCGGGCACCACGCCGGCGACATGGTGCTGTGCAAGGTCGCCGAGCGGCTCGACCGCCGGACCGCCGAGCACGACCTGCTCGCGCGGCTCGGCGGCGACGAGTTCGCGATCCTGCTGTCCGACATCGACGGCGCCGCCGCGGCCGAGCTGATCGCCGAGGAGATGTTGCGAGCGGTCAACCAGCCGGTCGACTACGAGGGACTCGACCTCGCCGTCGGCGGCAGCATCGGCGTCGCCGTGTACCCCGAGGACGGGCTCACGGCCGAGGACCTGCTGCGTCGGGCGGACATGGCCATGTACCAGGCCAAGACGGCCCGGGGTTCGGTCGCGCGGTACCGCAGCGACCGTGACGACCACACCGTCAGTCGCATCACGCTGGCCGCCGAGTTGCGCGACGCGATCGCCGACCGCCAGTTCCTGTTGCACTTCCAGCCCCAGGTCGATCTCGTCACCTACCGCGTCATCGGCGCCGAGGCCCTGGCCCGGTGGAACCACCCGACGCGCGGCCTGCTCGGGCCGGTGGAGTTCATCGATCTCGTCGAGCGGTCGGGCCTCACCCGCGAGTTCGCCTCGACCGTGCTGGAGCAGGCGATCGCCGAGGCCACGGTCTGGCACGCGGAGGGCCTCGACCTGCCCGTCTCGGTGAATCTCTCGGCCCGCAACCTGCTCGATCCGGAGCTGCCCGGGGAGGTCGAGTCGATCCTCGCGCGCTTCGGCCTGCCGGCCGAGCTGCTCGTGCTCGAGCTGACCGAGACGACGATGATCACCGACGCCGAGGCGACCGAGGCCGTGCTCGGCCGTCTGCGCCGCATCGGGGTCAAGCTCTCCGTCGACGACTTCGGCACCGGGTACTCGTCGCTCGCGTTCCTGCAGCGGGTCGCGGTCAACGAGATCAAGATCGACAAGACGTTCGTCATGGCGATGACCCGCTGCGACAGCGACGCGGCGATCGTGCGGGCCACCATCGAGCTCGCCCACGGCCTCGGCATCCGCGTCGTCGCCGAGGGGGTCGAGACGCCGGCGCACGTCGCCGCGCTGCAGGCCTTCGGTTGCGACGTCGCCCAGGGCTGGCACTTCGGTCGCCCGGGCTCGAGCGACCAGATCCGCGAGGCCGCCCGCGAGGTGGTCGGGCCGGTGCGCCGCCCGGTCGGTCGGAACGGTCACCGGGTGGCGCTCGGCGCGCGCTCGTCGCACCGGTCGGTCGTCCCGGTGCCCGAGACGGAGCTCGTCGAGCCGCCTCGGGCCGGATGACGGGCTACGAGCGCCGATCTGCGGTGGTCCGGCGGCCGACGTAGACGGCTTCGTACAGCCGCAGCGCGTGCTGGCCCTCCGCGCGTCCGAGCGCATCGGTCATGAAGGCGTCCACGCTGAAGCGCGCGTCGGTCTCGGCGAAACCGCGCGCCATCTCGGCCGCGAGCCGCCGGTACGACGCGGTGACGACCTCGGCGACGGCCGGCCCGTCATCCCTCGAGAGGTCGCGCAGGGTCGCGTCGAACGAGGAGCGGATGGTGCCCGCAACTCGTTGCTGGTCGTGCTTGTCCATGCTCATCGCCGTGCTCGTTTCGACCGATCCAACCCGCTTCGGTCAAGATCGACTCCGCGCGGCAGAACTTGAGCCCGAACGGCCGATTCACCAGCCGCGTTCGCGCCACTCGTCGAGATGCGGGCGCTCGGTGCCGAGCGTCGAGTCGTTGCCGTGCCCGGGGTAGAACCAGGTGTCGTCGGGCAGCACCTCGAACACCCGCTCGCTGACGTCGGTGATCAGCGAGGTGAAGTCTTCGGGTGAGCCGGTCTTGCCGACGCCACCGGGGAACAGCGAATCGCCCGTGAACAGGTGCGCGGCTCCCTCGGGGTCGCGGTAGAGCACGGCGATCGAGCCAGGCGTGTGACCGCGCAGGTGGATCATCTCGAGCGACAGATCGCCGACGGTGATGACGTCGCCGTGGTGCAGGCGCTCGTCGACGGCGACAGGAAGCTCGTCGGCGTCCTCGTCGCCGGCGTAGACCGCGGCGCCGGCGGCATCGACGGTCTCGGCCAGCGCCTGCCAGTGGTCCCAGTGCTGGTGGGTGGTGAGGATCGCCGACACCGGCGGACCCTCGAACGTGATGAGTTCGCGCAGGCGCGGTGCCTCGTTGGCCGCGTCGATGAGCAGCCCCTCGTCGGTCCGCGTGCAGCGCAGCAGGTAGGCGTTGTTCGACATCGGGCCGACGGCGAGCTTGACGATGGTCAGGCCGGGCAGCCGGCGGACGTCCGGGGCACCGCCGACCGTGACCTCGCCCGTATAGGTGTCAGACATAGCGGCGACGCTAGTCGAAGACGGGCGCGAACTCCTCCGTCGGTGGGCCGGAGAGGTCGACCCGGGTGTCGGGCAAGTCGCGCAGCACCGTGTTCACGTACGACGCGACGGCGGCCGAGCGGCCGACGTCGCGTCCCTGCTCCTCCGACAGCAGCCACCGGTGCTCGCTGATCTCGTGGAACAGCTCGGCGTCGGGCAGCTTGCCGCGCAGCTCCGCGGGCACCCGTCCGACGGTGTCGTAGAACTTCTCGTCGAGCCAGCGACGCGCGGCCTGGTCGGGGAAGACCTCGTGGCCCAGCGCCGACTCCCACTTCGCCTTGAACCGCCACAGGTCGCCGAGCAGGGTGCGGGCCTGGTTCTCCTGCACCCTCAGCCCGGTCAGCTCGAACAGCACCCGCTGGTGGTGGCCGGCCTCGACGACGTGGGTGTCGAAGTGCAGCCGCAGGCCGTCGGGCTCGGTCTTGATCGACAGCTCCGAGACGTCGAAGCCGAGGTCGTTGAGCCGGCGCAGCGCCGCGTTGATGCGGTAGTTCTCGCCCGGCGGGATGAGGATGTCGTCGGTGAGCTCGTCCCACAGGCTCGAGTAGCGGCTGCGCACGGCCTCGATGACCTCGCCGACGTCGAGGTCCTCGTCGACCAGCCCGGCGGCCTGCAGGTCGAAGATCTCCCCGGCGATGTTCATGACCGCGATCTCGATGTCGTGCTCGCGCTGGCCGTCGGTCAGCTTCTCGTGCAGCTCGCCGGTCTCGGCGTCGACGAGGTAGGCGGCCAGCGCCCCGGCGTCGCGCCGGAACAGGGTGTTCGACAGCGAGCAGTCGCCCCAGTAGAACCCGGCGAGGTGCAGCCGGACGAACAGCGCGGCGAGCGAGTCGATGAGCCGGTCGCGCCGGTCGGGCAGGGTGCGGCCCGTATAGAGCGACCGGTACGGCTGGGAGAAGGTCAGGTGCCGGGTGATCAGCAGGCCGCCGAGCGGTTCGCCGTCGTCCGTACTGCGCTCGACGACCGTCCCGTAGGCCTCGACGACCGGCACCTTGCGCTCGGCCAGCGCGCGCAGCAGGCCGTGCTCGCGCAGCACGAAGCGGTCGGTGGCCTCCTTGATGGCGAAGATCTCGCCGCCGGCCTCGACGAAGCGCACGACGTGGCGCGAGATGCCGCGGGGCACGTGCACGATCCGGTCGTCGACCCAGTCGGCCAGCGGCTGGCCGAACGGCAGGGTGAGCAGGTCGGTGTTCGTCCCCAGGGTGGTGAGGCGGTACGTGCTCACCCGGGCAGCCTAGGGCCCGGACGTTACGTCCAGGGGCAGCGCGAGAAGCGCGTTCTCAACCACTTCGGTGAGGGCCGGGTGGATCCAGTACTGGCCGCGGGCCATCTCGGCCACGCCCAGCCCGAAGCTCATGGCCTGGATCAGCGGCTGGATCAGCGTGGAGGCCTGCTCACCCATGAGATGTGCACCGATCAGCCGGCCGGTGGCGGGGTCGGCGAGCAGCTTGCAGACGCTCGAGGAATCCTCCATCGCCCAGCCGTACGCAGTGCTGCCGTACGCCTGCGTGACGGCGACGTAGCGCACGCCCTCCTCCTGGGCCCGCTGCTCGGTGTACCCGACGCCGGCGAGCTGCGGATGGGTGAAGACCGCGGCCGGGACGAAGCGGTGGTCGGCCGCGACGAGGTCGTCGGGGTGCGCCAGGTTGTGCGCGACCACGCGGGCCTCGTGGTTGGCGACGTGCTTGAGCTGGTGGGCGTTGCACACGTCACCCAGGGCCCAGACGCCCTCGGCCGACGTCCGCTGGTACTGGTCGACCACGACGAGACCCTCGTCGTCGACCTTCACCCCGGCGGCGGCCAGGCCGAGCCGGTCGGAGTTGGGCTGGCGCCCGGTGGCGACGAGCAGGAGGTCGCCGCTGACCGTGGTGCCGTCGGAGAGCTCGACGGTGATCTCGCCGTCGTCGTCGCGAGCGCAGACCGCGGTGACCCCGGACCGCAGGTGCCAGTGGTCGCCCACGACCTCGGTGAACCGCTCGGCGAGTTCGTGGTCGATGTGCCGCAGCAGGCCGGAGCGGGCCACGACGGTGACGTGCACGCCGAAGGCGGCGAACACGTGCGCGAACTCTGCCGCGATGTAACCGCCGCCGAGGATGACGAGCCGGCGGGGCAGATCGTCGACGCGCATGACGGTGTCGGAGGTGTGGAACGGCACGCCCGACGCGGTGATCTCGTCGGGGACGACCGGCCGGGAGCCGGTGGCGAGCACGACGCGATCGGTCGTGATCGTCTCGCCGGTCGACAGCCGCAACGTGCCCGGCGCGACGTACTCGGCGTGCGCCTCGTACAGCGTGACGTTCGGCGTGCCGGTGGCCCGGTACTCGCGACCGCCGGCCGAGATCGGGTCGATGCGGGCGAACACGCGGTCGCGGATCGAGCGCCAGTCGGCCGTCAGACGCACCGGGGTGAGGCCGAGGCGCGCCGAGTGGGCGGCGTTGTCGGCGAGGTCGGCCGGGTAGACGAACATCTTGGTCGGGATGCAGCCCACGTTCAGACAGGTGCCGCCGTAGACGCCCTCCTCGACGATGGCGATGTTCCAGTCGTCGAGCTCGGGCGTGACGAGCGAGTTCCCGGAACCGGAACCGATGATGACGAGGTCGTAGTGCGGCACCCCTCGAAACTACCGACTCACCACCGCGCCACCGCCTCGGCCATCAGGTCGCCGAACAGCAGGTCGAACTCGGCGGTGCGCAGGCCGCGCCCGGCGAACCAGCTGCACACGTTGCGGCAGTCGCGTTCGAGGTAGCCGGGCCCCTGCGGGTTGGACACCAGATCGACGATCTGCGGGACGTCGATCAGGTAGAGCCGGCCGTCCTGGACGAGCATGTTGTAGGCCGACAGGTCGCCGTGCGCGTAGCCGGCCCGGGCCATGATCATCATGGCGTCGACGCACTGGGTGAACAGGTCGTCGAGCTCGGCCGGTGACGGGCGGCACTGGGCCAGGCGCGGCGCAGCGCTCCCGTCGTCGTCCCCGATGAACTCGAGCATCAGCTCGGTCTCGAGGCACTGCACGGGGTAGGGGACCGGCACGCCGGCCGCCCACAGCTGCCCGAGCGCGCTGAACTCGGCCAGCGTCCACTTGCCGGTGAGCAGGTGCCGCCCGTAGGTGGTGCGGCCCTCCATGGCCCGGACGTCGCGCGTGCGCCGCGTCGAGCGGCCCTCCTGGTAGCCGGCGTCGCGGTGGAACATGCGGTGCTCGGCGGTGCGGTAGCGCTTGGCGGCGAGCAGGCACTCGTCGCCCCCGGGCACCCCGCGGTGCACGAGGTGGACGTCGGCCTCCTTGCCGGTCTTGAGGAGGCCGAGCTCGGTGTCGATGGCGTTGCGGTCGGTGACGAGCCAGTCGGGCCGGGGCTCGGGGCCGTGCTGGGCGATGTCCCAGGACGAGTAGTCGGGTTCGACGAACGGTTGCTGGTCGTCGAGAGGTCGATCTGCGAACACGGTGGTTTCTCCTGCGGCAGGACGCGCCGCCGGAGGTCCGTCAGCGCGGTGAGGGAAGGGTGGCGACGAAGGGCACCCGGGCAACGGTGATGGACATCCGGGACACCTCCTCTCGCACGGCCGCAGGCGAGCCGCGCGGCCCGCTGGGGCGTTCAGGGTCGCGCACCGGCCACGGTGGCGCAACCGATTATCGACGCGCCGATAACCTTGCGACGTGCTGCGACTCTCGACGATGTTCCTGCGGACCCTGCGCGACGACCCGGCCGACGCGGAGGTGCCGAGCCACCGGCTGCTCGTGCGGGCCGGCTACGTCCGTCGCCTCGCGCCGGGCATCTACTCGTGGCTGCCGCTCGGCATGGCCGTGCTGGCGCGGGTCGAGGAGATCATCCGCGAGGAGATGAACGGCATCGGCTCGCAGGAGGTGCACTTCCCGGCGATGATCCCGCGGGAGATCTTCGAGGCGAGCGGGCGGTGGGCCGACTACGGCGACACCCTGTTCAAGCTGACCGACCGCAAGGATGCCGACTACCTCCTCGGCCCGACGCACGAGGAGCTGTTCACCCTGCTCGTCAAGGGCGAGTACTCGTCCTACAAGGACTACCCGCTCTCGCTGTACCAGATCCAGACGAAGTACCGCGACGAGGCGCGGCCGCGCGCCGGCATCCTGCGCGGGCGCGAGTTCATCATGAAGGACTCGTACTCCTTCGACCTCACCGACGAGGGCCTCGAGGTCTCTTACCGGGCGCACCGCGACGCCTACGAGCGCATCTTCACCCGCATGGGGATGACGTACAAGATCGTCTTCGCGGTGTCCGGGGCGATGGGCGGTTCGGCGTCCGAGGAGTTCCTGGTGCCGGCGGCCTCGGGCGAGGACACCTTCGTCCAGTGCACGAACTGCGACTACGCGGCCAACACCGAGGCCGTCGTGATCGCCGCGCCGGAGCCGACCGACCCGCAGCACCACCCGGCCGAGCAGGTGCTCGACACCCCGGACACGCCGACCATCGCCACCCTCGTCGACCGGCTCAACGAGCTGGGGCTGCGCGACGAGCCGTTCACCGGCGCCGACACGTTGAAGAACGTCGTGCTGCGCACCCGGGCGCCGGGCAGCGACACCTGGGAGCTGCTCGTCGTCGGCGTGCCCGGCGACCGCGAGGTCGACCTCAAGCGCATCGGCGGCCAGCTCGAACCGGTCGAGGTCGAGCAGGCCGGCCCCGAGGATCTCGCGAAGGTCCCGCAGCTGGTGAAGGGCTACATCGGCCCGCAGCAGCTGGCCGACTGGAAGCTGCGCTTCGTCGTCGACCCGCTGGTCGTCGAGGGCAGCGCGTGGGTCACGGGGGCGAACACCCAGGACAAGCACGCCGCCTTCGTGGTGCGCGGGCGCGACTTCGTGCCCGACGGCGAGCTCGGGGCGGTCGAGATCCGCGACGGCGACCGCTGCGCGGTCTGCGGGTCGGCCCTGGAGATCGCGCGTGGCATCGAGATGGGGCACGTGTTCCAGCTCGGCCGCAAGTTCGCCGACGCCTTCGGGCTCACCGCCCTCGACCAGAACGGCAAGCCGGTGACGATCACGATGGGCTCCTACGGCGTCGGCGTCACCCGCGCCGTCGCCGCCATCGCCGAGCAGACGTTCGACGAGAAGGGCCTCTGTTGGCCGCGCTCGGTCGCCCCGGCCGACGTCCACATCGTCGCGACCGGCAAGGACGACGCGGTGTTCGCCGCCGCGGCGGCGCTCGCCGACGAGCTCGAGGGCAGCGGCGTGCGGGTCATGTACGACGACCGCCGCGGTGTCTCGCCCGGCGTGAAGTTCAAGGACGCCGAGCTGATCGGCGTCCCGACCATCGTCATCGTGGGCAAGGGCCTGGCCGACGGCGTGGTCGAACTGCGCGACCGCAAGTCGGACGAGCGGCGCGAGGTCCCGGTCGCCGAGGCCGCAGCGGCGGTGCGGTCGGCCGTCTCGGCCGGCTGAGTCCGCCGACCGACCACCCTTGCCCCCGACTTTGTATTACGGCGTAAACGGATCGCCGATTCCGTTTACGCCGTAATACAACGTCGGAGCGCACCCCCGCCGCCGCCCGGAATCGTGGCGATCCGCCCGGCCGCTACGGTCGGGCGATGCCGTCACGACCGCTGACCGAGATCCTGGACGCCGGCTGGGCCGAGGCGCTGGCCCCGGTCGAGGACCGCATCGCCGCGATGGGTGAGTTCCTCCGGGCCGAGGTCGCGGCCGGGCGCACCTACCTGCCGGCGGGGGAGAACATCCTGCGCGCGTTCCGGCAGCCCTTCGCCGACGTCCGGGTGCTGATCGTCGGTCAGGATCCCTACCCCACGCCCGGGCACCCGATCGGACTCTCGTTCGCGGTCGAGCGGCACGTGCGACCACTGCCGCCGTCGCTGCGCAACATCTACAAGGAGCTGCAGTCCGACGTCGGCGTCGTCCCGCCCGAGCACGGCGACCTGACGACGTGGACGCAGCACGGCGTGCTGCTGCTCAACCGGTGCCTGACCGTCGCGCCCGGGCAGTCGGCCGCGCACCGCGGCAAGGGCTGGGAGGCGGTGACCGACCAGGCGATCCGCGCGCTCACCGCCCGCGGCACGCCGCTCGTCGCAATCCTGTGGGGCCGCGACGCCCGATCGCTGCGCCCGCTGCTCGGCGACGTCCCGGCCATCGAGTCGGCCCACCCGAGCCCGCTCTCGGCCTCCAACGGCTTCTTCGGCTCGAAGCCGTTCAGCCGGGCCAGCGCGTCGCTCGTCGAGCAGGGCGGCGAGCCGGTCGACTGGACGCTCGCCTAACTCGCCCGCCCGAGCCCGCGATCGCCGAGCAGTTGGTCGCCTGGGCTCCGGACGACTAGCCCAGGCGGGCCGGGAAGCCGCCCTGGGCGACCGGGCCCCAGCGGGTCGGGGTGATCCGGATCAGGCACTTGCCCTGGTCGCGCATGGCCCGCCGGTACTCGTCCCAGTCGGGGTGCTCGCCGCTGATGCTGCGGAAGTAGTCGACGAGCGGCTCGACGGCGTCGGGCAGGTCGATGACCTCGGCGGTGCCGTCGACCTGCAGCCAGGAGCCGTCGAACTCGTCGGAGAGCACCAGCACGCCGGCGGCGGGGTTGCGGCGCAGGTTCGTGACCTTGGCCCGCTCGGGGTAGGTGGAGATCACGATGCGCCCGGCGTCGTCCATCCCGCCGGTCACGGGGGAGAGCTGGGGCGAGCCGTCCTGGCGGTGCGTGACGAGGATCATCTGGTGCCGCGGCCGCACGAACTCCTGCATTTCCGCGGTGTCGACGGCGGTGTTGGTCGCGATGGAACGAGGCATGGCGTGATCCTGCCCCCGAAACCGGCGGGCGAATCGCGTTGTCGGTCCGGGTCACTACTGTCGGACGGGTGAACGACCGACTGGTGGTGAGGGGTGCCCGCGAGCACAACCTCAAAGACGTGAGCCTCGACCTGCCCCGTGACGCCCTGATCGTCTTCACCGGGCTGTCCGGCTCGGGCAAGTCGAGCCTGGCCTTCGACACGATCTTCGCCGAGGGCCAGCGCCGCTACGTCGAGTCGCTGTCGGCCTACGCCCGCCAGTTCCTGGGACAGATGGACAAACCCGACGTCGACTTCATCGAGGGGTTGTCGCCGGCGGTCTCGATCGACCAGAAGTCCACGTCGAAGAACCCGCGTTCGACCGTCGGCACGATCACCGAGGTCTATGACTACCTGCGCCTGCTCTACGCCCGCATCGGCAAGCCGCACTGCCCGGTCTGCGGCGAGCCGATCTCGAAGCAGACACCGCAGCAGATCGTCGACCGCATTCTCGAGATGCCCGAGGGCACCAGATTCCAGGTACTCGCTCCCGTCATCCGCGAGCGCAAGGGCGAGTACGTCGACCTGTTCGGCGATCTGCAGAGCAAGGGCTTCGCCCGGGCCCGGGTCGACGGCGTCGTGCACTCGCTCACCGACCCGCCGAAGCTGAAGAAGCAGGAGAAGCACACCATCGAGGCGGTGGTCGACCGCCTGTCGGCCAAGCCGTCCAGCAAGCAGCGCATCACCGACTCGGTCGAGATCGCGCTGGGGCTGGCCGGCGGCGTCGTGATCCTCGACTTCGTCGACCTGCCCGACAACGACCCGCACCGCGAGCGCCGCTACTCCGAGCGGCTGGCCTGCCCCAACGACCACCCGCTCGCGATCGACGAGCTCGAGCCCCGCTCCTTCTCGTTCAACTCGCCCTTCGGGGCCTGCCCGGTGTGCACCGGGCTCGGCACCCGCAAGGAGGTCGACCCCGAGCTCGTCGTGCCCGACCCCGAGTCGACCCTCGCCGACGGCGCGATCGCGCCCTGGGCCGGTGGCCAGACCAGCGAGTACTTCCTGCGGCTGCTGGCCGGCGTCGCCGAGGCCATCGGCTTCGACCTCGACACCCCGTGGGAGAAGCTGCCGGCGCGGGCCCAGAAGGCCGTGCTGCACGGCGTCGACGAGCAGGTGCACGTGAGCTACCGCAACCGGTACGGCCGCGACCGCTCCTACTACGCCGCCTACGAGGGCGTCGTGCCGTGGATCGAGCGCCGCCACGCCGAGACCGACAGCGACTACGCGCGGGAGAAGTACGAGGGCTTCATGCGCGAGGTCCCGTGCCCCACCTGCCAGGGCACCCGGCTCAAGCCCGAGATCCTGGCCGTCACCGTCGAGGGACGCTCGATCGCGGAGGTGTCGGCGCTGTCGATCGGCGACGCCGCCGAGTGGCTGTCCGGCTTCAGCCTCAACGACCGCGACCGGATGATCGGCGAGCGGGTGCTGAAGGAGATCAACGCCCGGCTCGGCTTCCTCGTCGACGTCGGCCTGCACTACCTCTCCCTCGACCGCGCCGCCGCCACGCTGGCCGGCGGCGAGGCACAGCGCATCCGGCTCGCCACCCAGATCGGGTCGGGCCTGGTCGGCGTGCTGTACGTGCTGGACGAGCCGTCCATCGGGCTGCACCAGCGCGACAACCACCGCCTCATCGAGACCCTCGTCCGGCTCAAGAAGCTCGGCAACACGCTCATCGTCGTCGAGCACGACGAAGACACCATCCGCACCGCCGACTGGGTCGTCGACATCGGCCCGCTGGCCGGCGAGCACGGCGGTCGCATCGTCGTCAGCGGCACCGTCGACGACCTTCGCGCCTCGGAGGAGTCGATCACCGGCGCCTACCTGTCCGGGCGGCGCTCGATCGCCGTGCCGCCGCTGCGTCGCCCGCGGCAGAAGAACCGCGAGCTCGTCGTCGAGGGCGCGCGCGAACACAACCTGCGCAACGTCGACGTCTCGTTCCCGCTCGGCTGCTTCGTGGCCGTCACCGGCGTGAGCGGTTCGGGCAAGTCGAGCCTGGTCAACGACATCCTCTACGCCTCGCTGGCCAACAAGATCAACGGGGCCAAGCTGCCGCCGGGCCGGCACAAGCGGGTCCGCGGGGTCGAGCACCTCGACAAGGTGGTCGGTGTCGACCAGTCACCGATCGGTCGCACGCCGCGGTCGAATCCGGCCACCTACACCGGCGTCTTCGACCACATCCGCAAGCTGTTCAGCGAAACGACCGAGGCGAAGATCCGCGGCTACCAGCAGGGTCGCTTCTCGTTCAACGTGAAGGGCGGGCGCTGCGAGAACTGCGCCGGCGACGGCACGATCAAGATCGAGATGAACTTCCTGCCCGACGTCTACGTGCCGTGCGAGGTCTGCAAGGGCGCGCGGTACAACCGCGAGACCCTCGACGTGCACTACAAGGGCAAGACCATCAGCGAAGTGCTCGAGATGCCGATCGAGGAGGCCGCCGAGTTCTTCGCGCCGATCAGCCGCATCGCGCGCCACCTCGACACGCTGGTCGACGTCGGGCTCGGCTACGTGCGGCTCGGACAGCCGGCGCCGACGCTCTCGGGCGGTGAGGCGCAGCGGGTCAAGCTGGCCGCCGAGCTGCAGAAGCGCTCGACCGGCCGCACCATCTACGTGCTCGACGAGCCGACCACCGGCCTGCACTTCGAGGACGTCGCGAAGCTGCTCGGCGTCCTGCACTCGCTCGTCGACAAGGGCAACTCGGTCGTGGTGATCGAGCACAACCTGGACGTCATCAAGACCGCCGACTGGATCATCGACATGGGTCCCGAGGGCGGCTCCGGCGGCGGCATGGTCGTGGCCGAGGGCACCCCGGAGGAGGTCGCCGCGGTGGCGGCCTCGCACACCGGTGGGTTCCTGGCGCCCCTTCTCGACCCGCCGGCACCGGCGCGGGGCCGCAAGGCGACCGCGGCGGCGGCGAGATCGGCCCCGCGGAAGGCGGCCACCACCCGGCCGGCGAAGGCGGCTCCGGCCAACGCGGCATCGGCGAAGACGGCGCGCAAGCGCGCGGCGAAGTCGGCCTGACCCGGTGGGCGGCCCGGCCCCCGAACTCCGCACCGAGCGGCTGCTCCTGCGCCACTGGCGCGATGACGACGCGGCGACGTTCGCCGGGCTCAACGCCGACCCGGACGTGATGCGGCACTTCCCGGCGCCGCTTACCCGGGCCGAGAGCGACGCCTTCGCCGCCCGCATCCGCGACGGCTTGGCCACGGACGCGTTCGGGCTGTGGGCGGTCGAGGTTCCGGGCGTGGCGCCGTTCATCGGCTACGTCGGGCTGGTCGAGCAGCGCTTCGAGGCGCCGTTCACGCCCGCCGTCGAGGTCGGCTGGCGGCTGGCGGCGGACTACTGGGGCCGGGGTTACGCACCGGAGGCGGCGCGGGCCGCGCTCGGCCACGGGTTCGACACCGTCGGGCTCGACGAGATCGTCTCGATGACGACCGTCGCCAATTCCGCCTCACGCCGGGTCATGGAGAAGGTCGGCCTGACTCGCGACCTGGGCGGCGACTTCGAGCACCCGCGGGTACCCGAAGGGAGCCCGATCCGGCCGCACGTGCTCTACCGGATGCGCCGGTCCGAGTGGTCCACCCCGACCCCGACGGCGTGAACCTGACACGGTTGTGTCAGAATTCCCGAGCATGACCGAGCTTGCCGATTTCATGGCCGGACTGCCCAAGGCCGAACTGCACGTGCACCACGTCGGCTCGGCGTCGCCGCGCATCGTGGCCGAGCTCGCCGCGCGCCACGAGGGTGCGTCGCCGGTGCCCGCCGATCCGGCCCGGCTCGCCGAATACTTCACCTTCACCGACTTCGCGCACTTCATCACCGTCTACCTGTCGGTCGTCGACCTGATCCGCGACGCCGAGGACATCTGGACGCTGACCTACGAGGTCGCGCGGGATCTCGCCGCACAGCAGGTGCGCTACGCCGAGCTGACCCTCACGCCGTACTCGTCGGTGACGCGCGGCATCGCGGCCGAGGCGTTCTGCGAGGCGGTCGAGGACGCCCGCCGCCGCGCCGCGGCCGACCACGGCGTGCAGTTGGCCTGGTGCTTCGACATCCCCGGTGAGGCCGGCCTGGCCGCCGCCGACGTCACCCTCGACATCGCCACCCGGCTGCGTCCGGACGGGCTGGTCAGCTTCGGCCTCGGCGGTCCCGAGATCGGGGTGCCGCGCGAGCAGTTCGCCCCGCACTTCGCCGCCGCCCGCGCCGAGGGCCTGCGCAGCGTCCCGCACGCCGGCGAGTCGACCGGCCCCGAGACCATCTGGGACGCATTGACCCACCTCGGCGCCGAGCGCATCGGGCACGGCATCGCCGCGGCGCAGGACCCGCGCCTGCTCGCGCACCTGGCCGCCGAGCAGATCCCGCTCGAGATCTGCCCGACCTCCAACGTCTGCACGCGGTCGGTGCCGTCGCTCGCCGAGCACCCGTTGCCCGCGATCGTGGCGGCGGGGGTGCCGGTGAGCATCAACTCCGACGACCCGCCGATGTTCTCGACCACGCTCAACCGCGAGTACGAGATCGCCGCCGAGCTGCTCGACCTCGATCGTGCGGGCGTGGCCGAGCTGGCGCGCGCCGGCGTGCGGGCGTCGTTCCTCGACCACACCGCGCAGGCCGAACTGCTCGGCGAGATCGACGCGTACGCCGCCGCTCCCCGCTGAGCGGCGGCCCCCGCCTCAGTCCTTCTTGAAGAACTCGATCTCGGTGACCGCGATCAGGCGTTTCTTGCCCTGCGAATTCGCCGGCTGGTTGAGGCTGGCCAGCGGCAGGTGGATCTCGACCCTGGTGATGCCGCTGCCCTTCGACACGCTGTAGGTGTGCTGATCGGGGTCGTCCTGCAGCTTGACGTCCGACGACTTGTTGGTCTCCGGGAACACCAGGTGCAGCACGCCCGGCCGGGCGAAGCCGACGAACGACGCGGGCACGCCCGGGCTGAGGTCTCCGGTCGCGCCGTTGTAGACGATGATCCGCGACAGGTCGATCTTGGACGAGAACGTCACGGTCAGGATCGGCTCGGTGGTCGGGTACGACAGCCAGAACGTGTTCTTCTTGCCGTCGACGGCAAGGCTCGCGCCGTGCTGTTTCGTGCCGCTGTTCGCGGTGATGTCGGCCGGATGGATCTCGGTGTACGTCGGGCTGACGATGTTGGTGATCTTGCTCTTGATCGAGTTGAACTCCTCGTTCACGCTGCTGCGGATGTTCGGCACGAGGCCGTAGACGATTCCGCCGATCAGGAACAGCACGCCGACGACCTTGCCCACGCCGCCCAGCAGGACGCCCATGATCTTGGCCGGGAACGACTTGCGGGTCTTGCGGGCACTCGGCCGGGCCCCGGCCTCACGCTTCTTCGGACCCTTGCGGGGCCTGAGCTTCTGCCACCACCTCGCCTTCACGACCTCGGCCTCGGCGACGGAGGCGCCGCACCGGCTGCAGAACTTGCGGGTGGGCGGGTTGCCCTCGCCGCAGTCCGGGCAGATGAGGTCGCCCGGCTCCAGCCGCCGGGTCGGCGGCCGCCGCTGCACGGTGGGCCGCGCCGCCTGCGCCTGCTGCGGTCGCTGCGCCGCCGGCTGCACCGAACCGCCCGCCCCGGCGATGGCCGGTTCGGGACGGGTCGGCGGGGCCGCCGAGGGCAGGTCGAGCGGGCGCGCCGGAGCCGACGGTCCGGTCGCCCCCGGGGACACCAGCGCTGACGCATCGGGACGTGCCGCCGGTGGCGGCGGCGGGGGAATCGACGGCGGTGGCGGGGGCGTCGCGGGTGGTGGTGGTGGTGGCGGCGGTGGTGTCGCCGGCAGGTCGAGCGGGCGCGGTGGCGCGGCCGGAGGTGCCGCCGGCGGCGGAGGTGCGACCGGCGGTGGCGGGGTGGCCGCCGCCAACGAGGCCGCTGCCGGCGGTGGCGGCGGCTCGGCCGCGACGGCGCCCGGAGGCGGCGGCGGAGGTGGCGGTGGTGGTCCGGGCGGAGCGGCCGGGGGAGGCGGCGGACCGCCGGCACCGAGTGGTGGCGGCGGGGGCGGCGGGCCGCCGGCACCGAGTGGCGGCGGCGGGGGCGGCGGGCCGGGCGGTCGTCCCGGGGGCGGCGGAGGGCCGCCGGCACCGGGTGGTGGCGGCGGTGGTGGGGGACCGCCGGCACCGGGTGGTGGCGGCGGGGGCGGCGGACCGGGCGGGCGTCCGGGCGGAGGCGGGGGACCGCCGGCACCGGGTGGTGGCGGCGGTGGGCCGGGCGGACGCGCTCCCGGGGGTGGCGGCGGTCCGGGTGGTCCGGGCGGGCCGGGTGGTCCGGGCGGCCGGGCCCCGGGCGGAGGCGGCGGCCCGGGGGGGCCGGGCGGGCGCGCGCCGGGAGGTCCGGGCGGTCCGCCGGGAGCGCCGGGCATGCCCGGCCGCGCCATGCCGGGGCCGGCCGGTGTGCCGGAGTTCGGGATCTGGCGCTTGTCCCAGACGTCCATGTACATGGCCGAGGTGACGCGCTCCATCAAGCCGCGTTTGCGCTGCGGCTCCTGCTCCTCCTCGACCGGCAGCGGCTCGGGCTCGGGCGCCTTCATCTTCTCGCCGGTCCACTCGAGGAAGCCGCCGCACGATCCGCAGAAGGCGTCGGTCTCCTTGTTGTACGCGCCGCACGTCTTGCAGATGATCATGAGCCGACCACCTCCACCCGATGCACGACGTGGGCCGGTTTGGCGGTGGCGACGATGGAGTCGATGGCCTTCTGCTTCCGGTCGGTGAGTTCGTCGGGGATGGTCACCCGCACGGCGAGGCGCGGGCTCTCCTGCCCCGGCAGTTCACCCATGGGGTGCGTCGACCAGGACACGCCACCGCTGTCGGTGATCTCCACAGTGCCTCCGCTGAGGACCTCGAGGTTTGCGCGTAGTCCGGTGATGGTGCCACGCATGCGGTACATCTCGACAGCGGTTGCCACCGCGGCGCGGCGACGCTCGGTCGCCCAGCTCTCGTCGATCTCGATGCCGACCCAGCCGGCCAGCCAGTCGAGGAAGTCGACCGGGGTGAGCGCCGGGTCGAAGTAGTCGATCAGGCAGTCCAGCGTCAGCAGCACCGGCGCGATGACGTCGTCGAAGCCGCTGACGAAGCGCATCGAGAACTCGTCCTCTTGGAAGATCGCCGGCAGCATCGGCCCGAGGGGGGCCGCGGTGAACAGGGCGTCGATGGTGCCTCGCATCAGTGCGCCTCCACCCGGACCTGGTGCTCGTAGGAGAACAGCAGGCTGTAGGGGTCGAGCTCGAGCTTGCGGGTCTCGCCACCGCGCTCGCCGGTCACCGGGTTCGCCCCGAACAACCGGGCGTCCTCGACCATGTCGACGCCGCGGATCTGCTGCAGCAGCCCGTAGACCTCGCCCGACTGCACCGGACGGCCGAACGGCCAGCCCTCGCCGTCAGGGCCGCCGGTGATGGGGTTGAGGTAGCCGTAGAGCGCAGCCAGGGCCTCGGTGCGGATGCGTTCGGTGTCGGCCTTCGGCCGGGCGACGACCCGCGCGACCACGGTGACGCCGCGGTAGGACGGCGGCTCGACCGACACCCGGGTGCCGATGAGGCGCACCTCGTCGAGCCGCTCGCCGATGCGGGCCAGCGTCTCCTCCGACGGCACGAGCTCGGCGAAGTCGATGCGGCCCTCCACGGCGGGCGCGGCCGGCACGATGAGCACGCGCAGCGAACCGGCGGCGACGTCGTCCTCACCGGCGGTGACCGCCTGCACGCGGGCGACCTCGGGGGCGGCCTCGAGGGCGATCGACTCGTAGTCCTCGGCGGTGACCGCCCGGCTGCGGGTGCGCAGCAGGATCGGGCCGCGGGCCTTGGCCTGGGTCATCGTCTCGCCGTCGACGCCACCCTGCGCCGACTCGAGGTTCTCGACGCTCTCGACGAACGGGATGGACGACTTCAGCGTGCGGATCATGCCCTTCGAGACGTTGCCGTGCCGCCCGCCGCCGACGGCGTGCCCGCGCAGCCGGACCATCTGGCCCTGCGGCGGCACGGCGCCGTACTGGCGGACGCCACCCTCGGGCAGCCGCACCGCCGGGCCGAAGCGGACCGTGCCGCCGACGGCGTCGAGGACGAAGTGGCGGTCCTCGGGCTCGCTGGCGGCGAAGTGCTCGACCGGGGTCCACTCGACCCAGCCGTCGTCGGACGACGTCTCGAGCACCGGCGCGCCCGCCCCGGCCAGGATCGGGCTGTTCTCGATCGGGAACACCTGGCCCGGCACGCCGTCGGACTCGCCGAGCTGCTCGGCCTCGACGATCGAGCCGTGGATCGCGTCGACGGTGCCGCCGACGGTGCAGGCCGACAGCCCGATGATGATGGGCGACGAGGTGTAGGTCGGCACGTCCTCGGGCACCTCGATGACCCGGGCCCGCAGCCAGCCGGCCCGGATGCCGTCGACCACCGAGGCCTCGTGCTCCGGCGGGACGTGCACCAGCACGCGGCCCGGCACGTTGAGCGCGCTCGTCGTGTCGCTGCTGACGCGGCAGGTCGCCCAGTCGGTGCCGGTCCACGCCTCCCACGCCAGCGGGGGGAAGTCGGGGTGGACGCCGACGCCCTCGACCCGGGCGTCGACGTCGACCTGCACGACGCAGCGCGGCACCGGATTGGTGAGGCCGACGTACACGGCCTCGCCGACGACCGGCACCTCGGAGAACGCGCGGAACGACGTGCCCATCTTCAGGCCCTCGGTGCGCAGCTCGCCGCTGCTGCTGCCGTCGGCCCACGTCGAGATGTCCTGCAGCGCGCACGGGACGATCTGCAGCGGGTCGCGCGTGGCGAACAGGATCGACTCGTCGCTGTCGGTGCGCACGGTGGCCACGGTGGTGCCGGTGGCGATCGAGACGTCGGCGACGGCCGGGGCCGAGAGCCAGAACGTGACCGGCGCCTTCGCCGGTGTGGCCGGCAGCAACCGCAGCCCGATCAGCTCGAGGAACTTCACGTACATGCGGTCGGGGACCTGGTTGAGCCGGTACAGCACCTGGTCGGTCATGAACGCGAACGTCTCGATGAGCGTGACGCCCGGGTCGGAGACGTTGTGGTCGGTCCACTCGGGGCAGCGCCGCTGTACCAGCCGCTTGGCGTCGTCGACGAGATCCTGGAAGCGGCGGTCGTCGAGGTTCGGGACGGGAAGCGCCATCAGTAGTCGCTCCCGTCTTCCGGAATCGAGTAGAACGGGAAGACGAGGTTGCGCTTGTCGTTGCTCGCCTTCACCTGGTAGTGGACGTCGATGTAGAGCTTGTTGCGCTCCCACGGATCGATGGTCACGTCGACGAACTCGATGTCGACGCGCGGTTCCCACCGCTGCAGCGCGTGGTGCACCTCGTGCGACAGCTCGGCCGCGGTGTCGACGGTGGCCGACCGGAAGATGTAGTCGCGCAGGCGCGACCCGAACTCGGGTCGCATCGGGCGCTCGCCCGGATAGGTCGCCAGGATCAGGCGCATCGCCTGCTCGAGTTCCTGCTCGCGTCTCGCGAGCGCGATGCCGCCGCGCGCGTCCACCCCCAGGGGGAACGCCCATCCGGCGCCGATGAAGTCGTCAGCCATCATGTCCTCAGTTCAGCTTGATCATCTGGCCCTGGACCTCGACCATCGCGTTGCTCGTGATCTTGACCCCGAGCTTCCCGGTGAGTTCCAGCTGACCGTCGCTCTCGACCTTGACCCCACCCGAACCACCCTTGATCTCGATCTTCCCGGCGCCCGAGCAGTCGATGCTGACCGTGCCGGCGGGCGTCTTGCTCTTGGGCGGCGCCGGCTTGCAGGTGAGCGTGACGGTGCCGGCGACCTGGTCGATGGCCAGCGCCAGGTTCCCGTCGCCGGTGCCGAGGGTGATCGACGAGGTCGTGGGTGGCGCCGCGCCGGGCGGCCCGGGCGGCAGCTCGTCGTTGAACATGAGGGTGTTGCCGGCGGGGGAGGCGAGACCGCGGCCCACGACGGTGCCGCTGCCGTTCACCGCGGCGTCCATCGGCGCGAACTTCGAGTTGTCGTTGATCAGCCCGCCGAGCACGTACGGCCGGCGCGCGTCGCCGAACTCGAACCCGACGAGCACCTCGTCGCCGACCTCGGGCATGAACATCGCCCCGGTGCGCGGCCCGGCGGTGAGCTGCACGACGCGGGCCCAGTCGGACTCGTAGCTGGGGGAGAGCCAGGGCAGCGCGACCTTGACCTTCCCCTTCTTGTCCGGGTCCTTGAGGCTGGTGACGACGCCGCACACCAGGCCGGCCAGCTGCGGCTGCTTGCCGCTGCTCGCGCCGGCGGCGAGGTTGGCCAGCGACCGGTTCGCGCGGCCGCTGACGAAGAAGCGCGTGTGGTAGCCGCCCTCGGCCGGGTCGAAGATGTGCTTGGCGTTCGTGACCGTCCACTTGCCCCGGAAGATCTTCGGGACGCCCTTGATCTCGACCTGCTCGCCGGCCTGGATCGACGGGTCGCCGAGCGCGTCGCCCTCCGCCTCGGCGAACGTGCTCGCGATGTGGTCGGCCAGGCCCTGCGCCATCTCGTCGGCCGCGCCATCGGCGGCCGAACCGACCCCGAGCGGGCGGTCGACGACCACGTAGGACTTGTCGCCGGGCGCCGAGCCGAAGTCGAGCTTGGGCAGGCCGGGGATGGGCGGCAGCGCGGGCAGCGACGGCGGCGAGGGGAGCAGGCCGTCGGTGAAGGAGTTGGCGAGGTCCTTCGGGTCCTCGCCGCTGATCGTGGCCGTGCCGGTCTTGGCGTCGGCGGTGCCGACCACGACTCGGGCGGTCTTGGGATCCCAGACGCGCACCTCGACCGACGGCGTGATGTTGGCCGCCGAGATGCGCGGCAGGAAGGTGAGCAGGTTCTGCCGGAACGTCAGCGCACCGCCGAGGCCGAGGGCCCCGGCCACCGCCGACGCCGCCCCGGCCAGCGCGCCGCCGAGGCCGCCGGCCGGCAGGCCGGAGGCCTTGCGGAAGAAGAACTTGCCGCCGACGACCCCGGTCTCGAAACCGATCTCGCGAGCCCGCTCGCACAGGAAGTCCCAGTCGGTCTGCGCGACCTGGGCGATGTGCGTGTGGGTCGTGCTCGACGTGTCGATGTCGCCGATCGTCAGGCCGGCGTTCTGCGCGACCTTCCGCGCGATGTCGGAGTCCTTCATGTTGAGGTAGGTCTTGGTGCGCTTGGCCCGCTGCAGGCGGTGGGCGCGCTCGTAGCCGCGGACGATGGACAGGATCACGCCGTCGACGCACCGGGCCTCGATCGAGGTGATCTCGCCCTTGATCAGCGACGTCCCGGAGCTCTCCCCGGCCTTCATGCCGAGGATCTCGATCTTGGTCGCGATGTCCATGCGCGCGTCCGACAGCACGGTGCCGTCGTCGTCGCTGAAGGTGATCTCGAACATGTCGGGCAGGTGGAGGTGGGTGTCGACGACGGTCCGCACGATCTTGGCCGAGACGAGCGGCGAGAGCGGCAGCCCGATCGGGCCTCCGACCCGGATGCCCGGGACGATGATGCCGGTCTGCGCACCGCCGAGCAGGCTCGTCATGACGTGCTCCCGTCGAACTCGCCGGCGTTCGGCAGGTAGACCGTGCTGCCGGGACGCAGCCGGGCCGGGTCGTTGATCCGGTTGATGTCGGCGATCTGGCGCCAGGCCTGCGGGCGTCCGTAGTGCGAGGTGGCGATCGACTGCAGCGAATCGCCCGACTTCACGATGTGGGTGCGGCGACCGGGCAGGCCGCCCGAGGTCGGGTTGGTCGGCAGGTTGGACAGCATGCTCGGCTGCTGCACCATCTTCAGGCTGACCTTGGCCCGCACCGGGATGCCGGTCGGGTTGAAGCGCTCGTAGGACACCGTCGTCGAGGTCAGCTTCACGTCGTACATGAAGCCGACCAGCGGCGGACCCCACTGGAAGGTCAGGGTCGGCGGCTGCGAGTCGATCGGGTTGCCCGTGGCCTGCTTGGCCATCGCCAGCGGGTCGATCGCCGGCGGGCTCTGCCAGTTGAGCAACGTGTCGCAGCGCAGCTTGGTGGTGAGGCCCTCGAAGATGATGTCCCCGATCGAGATCGTCGGTGGGTCGGACTTCCAGATGATCGCGCCGCCCGATCCGGTGGGCGACCCGGTGCCCGAGCCCGAGGCGGGGTGGCTCGTCGAACTCGCCGAGCGGGTGACGACGATCTTGGTCGGGTTGAAGTCGAACGGCACCAGGCCGAGCGAGCCCGGTGCGATGCACCGGATCGTGGCCGGGATGAGCGCGCCGACGGCACTGGCGACGCCGATGGCCGCGCCGATCGCGCCGTTGACCCCGGCCCCGGCGACCGCTCCCGCGGCGACCCCTGCCGCCGCGCCGCCGATCGAGGCGCTGATGCCGATGCCGGTCACAGGAACCCCTCGTGGGCGAGTTCGAGCTTCTCCTTGGCGATGCCGGCGGTGGTGGCGTCGAGTTCGGGGCCGGTCCACCGGGCCGGGTACACGCCGCGCAGCTGCCAGCTGACGATCGGCTTGCCGTCGGGGTCGCACAGGGTGATCTGCGCGGTGCTGCCGGCCGCGCCACCGATGCTCCCCGCGCCGACTAGGCTGCCGATCGCGTTCATGCCCTGGGCGACCGCACCGTGGGCGCTGCCCATCGCGTGCACCCAGCCGTTGACCTTCGACGCGAGCCAGCGCTGCACCTGGGCCGAGTCGACGGCGTTCATCGCCCGCTCGAGGACGATGTTCTCGTAGTCCATCTGGCCGGGCAGGATCGGCTTGTAGTCGTAGTTGCCGCCCTCGAGGATCTTCTCCGGGTTGAAGTCCACGCGCAGCCCGGAGCACTTGCCCCAACCACCGAGGTTGACACCGTCGATGGTGACGAGGAAGCGGTTCTGCAGGCCGAGGATGGCCGACAGGCTGAGGGTTGGCACGGACACGGGATCAGCCGATCGAGGTGTCGTCGTCGAGGAAGCCCTCGTGCTCGAACTCGAGCGTCTCGAGCGACACCTGGCTCGCGCCGGCGTCCATGTTGTTGACGCTCCACTTCTTGGGCTGGGCGTTGCGGAGCACCCAGGTGAGCATCTTCTTCGTCAGCGTCGAGTCGTACAGGTCGATCGTCACCAGGCAGCGCGCCTTGCCGAACGTGAACGAGTTCGAGTTCAGCCAGTCGCGCACGGCGAGGGAGTCGTCGGAGACGGCCCGGACGAGCTTCACCGAGGTGTACTTCGTGTTCGCCGGGAAGTACCAGCGCTGGTTGCCGCCGTCGCCCGCGCGGTAGTCGGGCATGTCCCACGTGACGTCGAGACCCTCGGCCTTCTGGAACGACCCCAGGCTGTACGAGCCGGGGTCGACCGTCACGGCGAACCGGTTGGCAAGACCGATGTTGGTCGTGTCGTTGAGTGCAGCCATGTCTGTCCCTTACCTGAAATCGGTGAGCAGGCCGGCCCGCTCGCGGTCGATGAGGAGTTCCGTACGCAGCCGGCTGCGCAGGCGGTCGTAGATGCGCTCGGCGAGCGCCTCGAGGTTGGCGGTGTCGTGCGTCTGGTGCGAGGAGTCGCCGTGCACCACCTCGGTGGAGTGGTCGGAGCCGACCGTCGCGGCCACCGCCACCGCGTCGGTCGTCGTGGCGCCGGTCGTCGGCACCGCCGTCGCGGGGTGGGCCTCGGCGCCGGCCGTGCCGACGACCGCGGTGCCGGCGGCGACGCTGCGCGCCGCGACCCGCTCGGCCGTCTTGGTCACGTGGGCCCTGGCGGCATCGCGTGCCTTGGTGGCGGCGTCGATCTTCGCCTGCGCGTCCTTGCGCCGCTTCTCGCCGACCTCGCTGTCGTGCTGGGACTTCGTCCGCTCGAACAGCTCGCGAGCCTCGTTCACCTCGGTCGGGGAGAGATCCTTCGGACCGAGCCCGGCCTGGTGCCGCTGGAAGTTGTACGAGCGCTGCAGGTTCGCCACGAACTCGGTGGCGTCGGTGGCCTTGAGCGACGTCAGCGAGTCGGTGTTGGTCGCGGTCGCCGAGGCCAGGGCGGCCTCGGCGTCGTCGAGCTTGTCCTGGGCGTCCTCGAGCGCGTCCTCGGCCTTGTAGATCTCGGCCTGACCGCCGCCGGCCCCGATACCGGCGAGCGCACCCCCGGCGAGAGCGCCCCCGGCGGCCGCGACGCCGACCGCCGCGGCACCGCCGCCCGCACTGGTGCGGTGCATGCCGATGCCGGGCGCCCACGCCGTTCCGGCCTGGGGGAGGTCCTGCGCGACCTTGGCGCGGGCGTCGCGCTCCTCCTTGCGTTTCTTCTGCCGTTCCTCGACGCGCTCCTTCTCCTTCGCCGCGTCGTCGGCCCGCTGGTCCTTGAGCTTGCGGGCCTCCTCGCGCGCCACCTTCTGGTGCGCGACCTCCGCGTTCCATTCCTCGCGCAGCTTCCCGAGCTGGTCGTCGGGCAGGTTCAGGATCCGGGGCAGGCCCGCGGAGGCCCGGGCGTCGTTGTACTTGGCCAGCACGCCGTCGCGGAACTGCTCGAACGTCGTGGCGTGCATGTCGCCGATGTCCGGCAGGGCGTCGGGGTTGTCGGACGACGAGTCGCCGCCCGCGCCGCCACCGGTGGGGCTCGAACCGGTGCCCGTGCCCGCACCGCCGCCGCCCGAGGTGCCCCCGCCGCCCCCGCCGACCGCCATGCCGGCGCCGGTGACGACCTCCCTGGCGATCTCGTTCGCCTCCCAGCGCACCTGGTCGCGCTGCTGGGGGGTGAGCGTCTCGTCCGGACGGTGCTGCGGGATCTCGAACGGAAGCGCGTGCTGGGTGAGGCGGTCCTCGACCCAGGCCGACGTCACCGGCGGGGGCGCGTGCCGCAGCGGGTCGGACGACGTGATCGACGGCGGCGTTCCGCCGTGCGCCCGCTCGGCGTCGAGGGCCTCGGCCTCGAGCGCGCGACCTTCGGGCGTGTGCTCGGCCGGCAGCGCGCCGCCGAGGCGGCGCTGCTGGGCCGCGTGCACCAGCTCGTGGGCGAGCAGCCCGCGGGCCGACGCCGAGGTGAGCGGGCCCGCCGATTCGGGCAGGTGCACGGTCGCCCCGCGGGTGAAGGCCCGCGCCCGCCGCTGCGAGGCCTCGGCCGTCACCGCGCTGTCGCGCCGGATCTCGACGTCGGCGACGTCGACGCCGTGCGTCGACCGCAGCGCCCGGGCGAGCTCGGCCGGCGGGCGGGTGACGACGGCGCGTTCCGGGGTGCGGGCCGGCGCCTCGACCGCGGTCTCGATCGGACGCGGCGCGGCCCGGAACCGTAGCGGCGCGACGCTCAGGGGCGGGCGGGTCGAGCCGTCGGCGATCGGGCGCACGGTGGGCGTGGTGGTCAGCGGCGGTCGCACCGCGGCCGGCGCCTCCGGTCCGGCCGGCGGTGCTTCGGGGCGGGACGGCGAGCTCGCCGGCGGAGCGGGCGGCGGTTGGCCCGCAGCCCGCGCGGCGACCCGGGCATCGGCGGCGTCGGCCTCGGCCCGGGCGATGGCGGCGACGGCCTCTGTGTTGGCGGCATCGATCGCCGCCTCGGCGGCGGCGCGGGTCGCCTCGAGCGCCTCGGCGATGTCGGCGGGCGGCGGCGTGGCCGCCTCGGCGGCGTCGTCGGCATCGCGCTGCACCGGAGCGCCCAGCCCGAGTCGCCGGCTCTGCGCCAGGCTGTTGCGCCGGTGCGTCATCGGTGCGGGCGGCGGACCGGCGGCGAACGGGTCGCGCGGCGCCAGGCCGGGCACGGGTGGTTGCGCGTCACCCCGGGCCGGGTCGGCCGAGGCGGGTGTCGCGGGTGGTGCCGGCGGGGCCGGACGGGACGCCTCGGTCGCCGGCGGGCTGTCCGGGGTGAGCATGCTGCGCTGGCCGGGCAGCCCGTCGGGCTCGCCGCGGCGGTGCAGGTTGGCCAGGGCCTCGCGGAACCGGGCCCCGGCGTCGCTGGCCGCCTCGACCGCGGGCTCGGCCCGGGCGGCGGGGCGGGGCGGCGGGGCGGGGGCGACGTAGGGCGCGACCGGCTCACCCACGTAGTCGGGCGTGGCCGTGGTGAGCGGCGCGTGCTCGGTGATCGGCCGCGCGGTCGCGTGCCGCAGCGGCGGCTGGTCGAGGAAGTAGCTCGGCGGCTCGACGGCCGCCGGGGCGGCGGCGGGCGGCGGCACGATGACGGTGCCCAGCCCGACGACGCGTCCCGGCTCGGGCGTGCCGTCAGTGCGAGCGGGCGTCGACCGCGGCCGGAGCCGGTCGGTCAGCAGGGGCGCGGCCGGCTGCGGCTCGACGGTCAACGGCGGCCGGGCCGACCACGACGGCGCGAGCGGCGGCAGGGAGGACCACCCTCGCTCGGGCGCGGTGGCAGCAGCACGAGGGGCTGGTGCCGTCGTGTCCGCACCGAGCCCCTTCGCACCGCGGCGCAATGACCACCGCATGACTTGTCCCTCTCCCGGACTTCTCGTTCCCAGTTCGCCGTCGGGCGGTTACTCGTCGTCGGCGCGGTCGTTGATCTCGCCGACCTCGGCGATGATCCGTTGCCGCGTCCGGTGATCCATGTCGAGGATCTCGGCGAAGCCCCAGTGGAGGTAGTAACCGACGTACGCGACCTCTTTCCACAGTCGGTCAGCCGCGTACGTCACGATCCCCCCGGGGCATCACCCGCGATGTCGACCGCGAACTCCTGGCCGCAGTGCGGGCACCCGACGGCGACCTCGGCGTGACCGTCCTGGTTGATCCGCCGGTACAGGTCCTGCAGGAAGGCCAGGTCCGAGGCGAACAGGTTCTCGATCACGAAGGTGTCGATGCCACGGACGTCGCCGAGCCGGGTGATCGTCCGTTCCAGGAGCAATACCGTGAGGTATGCCGGGTTCTGCTTGACCCGCGGATCGTTCTGCGTGGTGAGCTCGTCGCGCGCCGTGGCGAGCCGCATCACGCCGTCGCGGTGCCGCACACCGTGCTGGTCGACGTAGCCCCGGGGCAGCGTGAACGGGTACTCCGTGCGGAGCGCGGTGTCCGGCAGGTCGGCCACAGCGGTCATGGGGCAACGCGCTGGATGTGCTCGCACACCAGGGTCACGGTCTCCATGAGCACCTCGCTGGCGCCGGCCTTGAGGCCGCCGATCTCCAGCTTCGAGGGCCAGGCCATCTCCAGGTGGTAGCGCGCGACCGGGGTGCCGTCGGTGGCGTACATGACGAGCGAGCAGCTCTTGCGCGCCGCCATGATGTCGCCCATGAGCACGGCCTCGTGCCAGAGCCAGAGCTCCATGCTCTGGTTCTTGCCGCGCTTGAGCGTGAGCGTCGGGGGCTTCTTCTTGCCCGGCAGCTTCTTGAGCGTCACCTCTTTGTCGGTGGACTCCAGCAGCTCGACCGGCTCGACCTCGGTGGTGATGCCGACGAGCTCGGCGAACGACGCGATCTGATAGCCGTCGATGATGATGGAGAACCGTGACGCGGTGATCGCATCGCCGGGCCCGAGGCCGCTGCTCATGATGAACCTTCCTCAGTGGTGGGTGTGGTCGTCACGGCGCCTATTCCTCCAGGCCCGCGCCGTCGGCGAACTGCGAGATGCGGAAGACCACGAACTCGGCCGGCTTCACCGGGGCGATGCCGATCTCGACGGTGAGGATGCCGGCGTCGCGGTTCTCCGGCGGGTTGTTCTCCTCGTCGCACTTGACGAAGAAGGCCTGCGCCGGCGTGCGGCCGAACAGCGCGCCGTCGCGCCAGACGCGGCGCAGGAACATGTTCACCGTGCGCTTGACCGAGTCCCACAGCTTCGGGTCGTTCGGCTCGAACACCACCCAGTTGGTTCCCGAGAGGATCGACTTCTCGACGTAGTTGAACAGCCGCCGGACGTTCAGGTAGCGCCACTCCGGGTCGCTCGACAGCGTGCGCGCGCCCCACACGCGGATGCCCTGCCCCGGGAAGGAGCGGATGCAGTTGACCGCGATCGGGTTGAGCGTGTCGTGCTCGCCCTTGGTGATGTTCAGCTCGAGGGTGACCGCGCCGCGGATGACCTCGTTGGCCGGTGCCTTGTGCACGCCGCGGGTCGAGTCGTTGCGGGCCCAGATGCCGGCGATGTGTCCCGACGGCGGGATGAAGACCTGCTTGCCCGCGACCGGGTCGGCGACCTTGATCCACGGCCAGTACATGGTGGCGTACTTGCTGTCGTAGCCGGTGACGTCCATGCGCCAGTCCTTGACCTGCTGGGCGTTGAGCCCCGGCGGCGTGTCGAGGATCGCGACGCGGTCGGCCATGAGCTCGCAGTGCGCGATCATGGCGAGCTGGACGGCCTTCACGTCGTCCTGCGTGATGGAGCCCTGCTGGAACGCGGCCATCAGGTCGGGCACGCACAGCATCGTCACGTTGTCGACGGCCTCGAGGCCGCCGAAGCCGGTGCGGTCGGCCGAGTTGCCGACGTAGGCGCCGGGGGAGACGGGCTCGGGCACGGCGGCCGGCTCGGCCATGGCCACCTCGCCGTGGCGCGGCACGGCGAGCGCCCGGCCGCGGACGTCCTCGATGGTGATGAGCTGCGACTGCTGCCGCACGACCGTCATGACATTCTGCGGGCCGCGCCGGGTGGTCACGTTGTCGAAGGTCTCGACGACCTCGCCGCCGCGCTTGACCAGCAGCTTGAAGACGTCGTCGCCGCCCTCGCTCGCACCCTGGATCTCGACCGACAGGCCGGCCTGGCTCGGGTCCTTGGCCGCGATCGTCAGCGCGGGCTTCTCCTCCTCGCCCGCGGCCGGGAGTTCGGCGACCGGCGTCTTCGGGCCGTCGGCCGAATCGGCCGACCCCCCGACGCGCACGACGTAGGCGATGCCGCCGCCGTTGAGGAAGTACCCGTACACGGCGTGGGCCAGGTAGAAGCCGTCGACGAAGTCACCGAAGGACGTCTTGAACTGCGTCCAGTTGGTGACGAGCACCGGCTCGTTCAGCGGGCCCTTCTCGGCGAAGCCCACGAAGGCCGCGACCGCGGTTCCCACCGCCTCGATCGGCCGGGAGCCGGACGAGACCTCCTCCATGTACACACCGGGTGACAAATAGCTGCTTGGCATGCTGCGTCTCCGAATCTCGCCGACCGCACTCAGGTGTCGCGACTCTCGCACCGCTTGTCGATCCGGATACCGCCAGCGAGGGAACGGGCGGGGGCAGCGAGAACTGCACCTAGGGGCAGCCCGAGGGTGACCGATGGACGGTGCTCGGGCCGTGGTCGGTCCGGGGGCGCATCGCCACGCTGCGAGGGTGATTGCCGAGGTCGACGAGGCGCTGTGCCGTGCCCTCGCGCGGGTGCTGCCCAAGGGCACCGTCGTGCGGCTCGACCCGCCGAAGCCGACGTGGCAGACGGAGAAGCCGTCCGAGGCGATCGACCTGTTCCTGTTCGGCCTGGCCGGTGACAACCGCGGCGCGCAGTCGGGCTTCGACGAGGTCCGCGACGCCCGCGGCCGGGTGCTGTCGCGCACCGAGCCGCCCCGCCGCTACCAGCTCTCCTACCTCGTCACCGCCCGGGCCGAGAAGATCCGCGACGAGCACGAGCTGCTCGACACCGCCCTGCGCGCCCTCACCGACGCCGAGGCGCTGCCCGAGTCCTGCCTGCCCGAGGCGCTCGCCGAGCTGGGCATGCCGGTGCTGGTGGAGCTGGACCCGGCCGGCCCCGGCCAGCTCTGGACGAGCCTGGGCATGCCGGCCCGGGCCGCGTTCGTCCTCACCGTCAGCGCGCCGCACCGGGCCGCGCCCGACACCGAACTCGCGCCGCCGGCCGAGAAGATCGACCTGCGCAGCGAGCAGTACCGTCACGGCGCCGCCGCGACTCCGGGCGACGAGGGAGCCGCGGGCGAACCCGATCCGTCCGGGGTGGCGGCACCGAAGCGCTGGGTGCGCGTGCCGCGCGCCAGCGTCTGAGCCGAGGGGATGCGCGATGTCGACCCTGCAGGGTGACGAGCCGGAGCTGGCGCTCGGCGACAGCGGCGAGTACGTGACGCGGCTGCAGGACGGCCTGCGCGGACTCGGGCTGTTCGACCGCTACTCCGACGGCACGTTCGACGACGCCACCGAGATGGCCGTGCGGCAGCTGCAGGGCATGGCGCAGCTGGCGGGCGACGGCGTGGTCCGGCGTGACACGTGGGAGGCCCTCGACGCCTACCTGACGGC
Source organism: Jatrophihabitans sp. (assembly GCF_036000465.1). Classification (GTDB taxonomy): domain Bacteria; phylum Actinomycetota; class Actinomycetes; order Mycobacteriales; family Jatrophihabitantaceae; genus Jatrophihabitans. Next base: position 116,765 of record NZ_DASYFV010000011.1, read on the forward strand.
GGCGGCCCCGGCCGTGCCGGCGGGCAGCGAGTACATCCCCCGGCTGGAGCACGTCCACCCGGCGATCCAGGAGGACGCGCGGTTCGCGAGCTTCCACGAGTTCCTCAACGAACGCGGCAGCTGAGCGCCGCCCGGATCGGAGACGTCATGGATCAGAAAGAGGGCGCGGGCCACCACGCCATCACCCGGGCGGCGGTGCACGAGTTCTTCGCGTCCGGGCGGGCCGACGCGTCCGGGCGCATCGACGGGATGACCGAGGACGAGTACTTCCACACCCTCGACGCGGCGCAGGAGCACGCCGACCGCTGGTACGGCCCGACCACCCACCCGGCGTGGGAGGACCCGGACGCGCAACGCGAGCACGGCATGGCCGACCCGTACCACTCGGGTCAGTGGAACGTCGACACCGATCGCCGCTTCGTCGAGAGCGAGCTGTCGCAGGCGCACGAGGGCGGCGCCCGCGCCACCGAGATGGGCCATCTCGGCGCGGCCGCGCACGCGCTGGAGGACAGCTACAGCGAGGCCCACGCCTTCCGCGGCCGGTCGGCCAACCAGGGTGACCCGAACGCGCCCATCGAGTCGTTCAACGTCTTCGACCCCATCCCGAACCCGAACATGGGCACGTGGGGGAAGTTCGGCGACGAGCAGGGCACCCACGACGAGCGCTTCGACACCACCGCCGTCGACGCCCACGGCAACCCCATCCACGGCACCGACCAGGCCGCGGTGCACGCGACCGCGCAACTGCTGGAGTCCTACCACGATCACCGCGGCGAATCGATGGCCCAGGCGAACGCGGCCAACCACGAGACGGTCGACCGCTTCTACCAGCCGGCCGAGGGCGGCGTCGGCGTCAACCGGGCGGCGACGCCGGAGTGGCGGGCCGACCGGGACGCCCGCCTGCAGGAGCACCGCGCGGAGGACGACGCGCACGCGCACCCGGCGCCGGCCGCGGCGCCGGCGCCCACCCCGGCGGCGACGGCTGTCTGCGGTTACGGCCCCTGCGCCGAGTGCCAGGCCGCCGGGCGCAGCGCGATGTGCGCCCAACCCTCCGGCCACGAGCAGAACTGGCACACCTGCGCTACCGGCCACTCGTGGTACTGACGGCGCGATGGCGGCCCTGACCGGCGAGGAACCGAACCTCGAGCTGGGTAACACCGGCGAGTGGGTGTGGACGCTGCAGGTGCGCCTGTACGGGCTGCGGATCCTGCAGGAGTGGCCCGACGGCGTGTACAACTCCGCGACGGAGAACGCCGTCCGCATGCTGCAGACCCAGGTCGGCATGGACAACACCGGCGAGACCGACCACGCGACGTGGGAGGCGCTGCTCCACCAGGAGCAGCAGGTCGGGATCAACTACCAGTACTACAACCCGTGGGACGCGCTCGCGCAGCTGCGCTACGACATCGAGAACGGCGGCCAGCGCGACGGGTGGGGCAACCATTTCGCGGACACCGCCCAGAGCCCGGCCGCGTACGCCGGGCAGATCTCCGACGACGGTCAGTGGGTCTGGGACGGCACCGACTGGCAGGCCGTGAGCGGCACCGCCGGCGTCGCCGAGGAGCTCTACGCCGCCAGCGACCACGTCGGCGAGGTGTCACCCGACGGCCAGTGGCGCTGGGACGGTACCGACTGGGTCGCCGTGACGAGCGACGACTACACCGGCCAGCTCTCGCCTGACGGCCAGTGGCGCTGGGACGGCCGCGACTGGCAGCCGGTCTGACTCACACGTGATCGAGCCGGGCGGTCACCGGCACCGGCGCGAGCACGATCGCGCCGATCGCGGCGAGGGTGCGCTCGTAGTGCTCGGGCCAGAGCGGGCCGCCGTAGAGCATCGGCGGGTCCGACGGCGCGGCTGCGGTGACGTCGAGGCGGTAGCCGAGCGAGCCGTGCACGGCCGGGTGCTGGGCGTCGCCCGCGGCCGGCAGGTCGATCGTGCAGACGCCGGCGAAGCGTCGCGTGCGCGGGCCGGGCACCGAGCTGCCGCTGTGCCGGAACCGGTGCCCGTTGCTGCTCTCGATGGTGGGCCGGTCGCCCCGCCCGACGCTGACGAACAACCCGTCCACGATGCGGTGCAGGGCGGCGGCCGTCAGCGCGGCCGCGCCGAGCGGTTCGGCGCCCGGCTCCCCGTCGGGCCACACGACCAGGACCGAGCCGGTCAGGGTGAGGGTGAACTCGAGCAGCACGTCGCCGATGTAGGTGACCGCGCGCGCCACCACCTGCTCGGGCGGCACGAAACGGTAGGTCCCGTTGCGCCGGCGAGATCGGATGGTCAAGACGTCACCCTGCCGTCGTCTCACCGTGACCTGGAGGCCCCGGAATGGTCGCTCGCTCCGAGCCGTCCCACCGTAAGTCGGGGCCACCGCGGCACCGGTGCCCCTACGGGCAGAGCAAGGTGCGACGGCACCGGTCGCGCCACCGAGGAGGGCGACGATCTTGTCGCGAACATGCCGGATCGGCCCCCGCCTCTCCCCAACGCTGCACCGATGCGACACCATCGTCGCGTGCTCGATCCCCGTCGGTGGCGTCCCGAGCGCGCCTCCGGACCACGCCGTCGGGACCGGATCGCGTCGGCCCTGGCCTTCCGGCTCGAGCACGCCCAGGCGCCGGACGAGCTGCTCGCCGGGGTCGTCGCGATCCTGCACGGCGAACTGGAGCTCGCCTTCGTACGCCTCGAGATCGGCCCGGGGGTGTGGGGCGACGGCGTGGCCGCGATCGGCACGCCGGTCGGGGAACCGCTGACCCTGCCGCTGACCTATCAAGGACACCCGAGCGGCCAGCTGACCGTGTCGGGCCGGCGCCGCGGCCGGCCGGTGCCGCGGCGCGATCACCTGGTGCTGCTGGAGATCGCCCGCAACGCCGGACCGGTGCTGCACACCGCCCGCCTGCTCGGCGACCTGCGGCAGAGCCTGGACGGCGTGCTCTACGCCCGCGAGGACGAGCGGCGCCGGCTGCGGCACGAACTGCACGACAGTCTCGGACCGATCCTGGCCGGCATCTCGCTCGGGCTGCACGCCGCCCGGCGGCTGATGACGCGCGAGCCCGAGCAGGCCGACGAGCTGGTCAGCCATCTGGAGCAGGAGTTGCAGGCGGCGATCGCCGAGGTCCGCCGGCTGTTCGAGACGCTCCGGCCACCGGCGCTCGACCAGCTCGGCCTGCTGCCGGCCGTCCGCGAGCACATCGACCTGCTTGCCACGCGGATGCGCTCGGACGAGGATTCCGCCGAACAGGTGTCCTTCGAGCTGCATCATGTCGGTGATCTCGCGGCGCTGCCGGCCATCGTCGAGATCGCGGCGTACCGGATCGTCTGCGAGGCGTTGACGAACGTGGCGCGCCACTCGGGCGCGCACACGTGCACGGTCAATCTCAGCCGGGACAAGGGAGTGCGGGTGGAGGTCGTCGACGACGGCGTCGGGTACAGCGGCCGCTCCGGCCGCGGGCTCGGGCTGGGCTCGATGCGCGAGCGGGCCGCGGAGCTGGGGGGCACCTTCCTCATCGAGTCGCCCCCCGCCGGCGGCACCCGCGTCGTCGTCACCCTCCCCGTCCATCCCGTGCCGGCGTCGCGATGACCGCGACGAGGGTGATGGTCGTCGACGACCACCCGCTGTTCCGCTTCGGCCTGTGTGCCGCGCTGGCCGAGCGCGACGACATCCAGGTCGTGGGCGAGGCGGCCGGCGGCCGGGCCGCGATCTCGGCCGCCGCCGCACTGATCCCGGACGTCGTGGTGATGGACCTGCACCTGCCCGACCTCGGCGGGGTGGAGGCCACCCGGGCCATCACCAACGCGACTCCCTCGATCGGGGTGCTCGTGCTGACGATGTTCGACGACAGTGAGTCGGTGTTCAACGCGATGCGGTCTGGTGCGCGGGGCTACCTGCTCAAGGGGGCCGAGCCCGAGGAACTCGTCCGGGCCGTGCACGCGGTCGCCCGGGGCGAGGCGATCTTCGGCCAGTCGATCGCGGCGCAGGTGCTGCGCTACTTCAACGGGCTGCCGTCGACGGCGGCCACCTCGTTCCCCGAGCTGACCGGGCGCGAGCGCGAGGTGCTCTCGCTCATCGCGGCCGGCCGCAACAACACCGAGATCGCCCAGGTGCTGTCGCTGAGCGGGAAGACCGTGCGCAACCACGTGTCGGTGATCTTCGGCAAGCTGCGCGTCGCCGACCGGGCCCAGGCGATCGTCCGCGCCCGCGAGGCCGGCCTCGGTCAGCGTCCCGGTCCGACCTGAGGAGCCGCCCCGGCCGGACGTCCGCCTGTGCACAGCGGGACGTTCGGCGGGTTGCCCGTCCGGGCACAGTCGGGACACCGGTCCCATGCGCTCGGGTCGCCACGTAGGGCAGGTTCACACGGGTCGAACACGACTTCGCTGGAAAAGTCCGGCTGCACGGCCGCGACCGGGCGAACTATCAGGGGGGCCTGATGACTCAACAACTGACCCGGATCCCGGTGCTGCTGCTCGCCACCGATCCGATCCTGCGCAACGGGCTGCGCACGACGCTCTACGCGCGGCCCGAGATCCGCCTCATCGACGAGGACGACTCCTCGCCCGACACGGTGGTCATCGTCGCGACCGACCGGATCGACGAGCAGACCAAGACGACGCTGCGCAGCCTGCAGTGTCGCCGGGTCACCAAGGTCGTGCTCATCGCCGGCGATCTCGACGACGCCGACGTGCTGGCCGCCGTCGAGAACGGCGTGTGCGCGGTGGCGCGTCGCGCCGAGGTCGACGCCGACATCCTGGTGCGCCTGGCCGCCGCGGCGATGTCGGGCGAGGGAGTGCTCCCGCCCGATCTGCTCGGCCGGCTGCTCGGCCGCGTGTCCCGCCTGCAACGCCAGGTGCTCGAACCGCGCGGCCTGCACATCGCCGGCTTCACCGACCGCGAGACCGAGGTGCTGCGGCTGCTGGCCGCCGGGCTGTCCACCAGCGAGATCGCCCGCCAGCTCTCCTACTCCCAGCGCACGATCAAGAGCATCGTGCACGACGTGACGAACCGCTTCCAGCTGCGCAACCGCTCGCACGCCGTGGCGTTCGCGATGCGCGAGGGCCTCATCTGAGGTTCCGCCACACCAGGCCGGGGGGACAGGGGGCCGGTGCGAGCAGCGCTCGCACCGGCCCCCTTCCGTCGTGCGCTACGGAGTCTTCTTCGGCGTCGTGATGTAGCGCCCGGTGAACAGGATCGACGGGTTGCAGTGCGCCGCCCCGCCGCCGCCGGCCTTCTGGCAGTTCACCGCGACCTGCAACGGCGCGGACGAGGTGAAGATCAGCGGCTCGTCGTCGAAGTGGTAGTCGAGGTCGCGGAAGTTCGCGAGCCCCTCCTGGAGCAGGAAGCTGCTGTTGCCGCGCTGGATCTGCAGCGTGCCCTCGTTGCCGTTCGGGTTCTGCAGCACGACCGCGGTGATCACCAGCGTCTTGTTGGCCGGGATCGTGGGCCCGGGCGTGACGGTGAACTTGGTGAAGTTGCCGGTCGACGGCGCGACGTCGGTCTGCACGCTGAACGCGGTCGGCGAGCCGGTCGCGACCGGGGCGCCGTTCGAGAGCGTGGAGCCCGACGGCGGCACGGACGCCTGCTTGCCGCCGGCGCCGCCCCCGTTCTTCGCCGCGCTCGAGGCGGCGGCCTGCGCCTTCTGCGCCGCCGCGTTGGCGGCGGCCGCCTGCTTCTGCGCCGAGCTGACCGCGGCCGCCTGCGAGGACGCCGCCGACTTGACCGCCTGCTTCGCGGCGTCGTCGGCCGTCGACTTGATGGCCGGCTTGAGCAGCGTCTCGTAGAGGATGAACAGCGCGAGAGCCGCCGCGGCCAGGATGGCGATCGCCGGCAGCAGCCAGGCGGGCAGCAGCTGCCGCTGGGTCATGGTGCCGCGGGTCGCCACCGGGTTCGACGTGCTCGGGGCGACGGTGACGATGAACGGGTGCTGCCGGTCGGCGCCCTTGAGGAAGCGCTTCTCGGGCCGGGCGATGAGCCGGATGAACGCGGCCGACCCGGGCTCGAGCGTGGCGACCCGGTGGTCGAAGGCGAAGTCGAGCGCCTCTTCCTCGTCGTGCGCGGTGACCTCGACGGTGGTCGGCTGGTTGCCGAGGTTGTCGATCGCGACCTGGTGCCGCGCGCGCCGCCGGCCGCGCGACTGGCGCGGGACGAGCTCGACCTGCACGTCGTCGAACGCGCCGACGTCGACGGTGCCCTCGGTGACCGACGAGCCCTGCGGGTCCTCGCGGGAGGCGACGCGCAACCCGAACGGGACGACCCCGGCGGGGATGTGCGGGTCGCGCGCCGGCGCGAAGGTCACCGTCACCTCGACGTCCGAACCCGGCATCAGGTTGACGATCGCCGGCGTGACCTCGGTCCACGGGGCGCAGTCGCCGACGATGTCGATGGTGAACTGATCGACCACCTGACCGGTATTACGCACGAGCATCGTCGTCGTCGTCGTGGCGCCCGGCTCAACGCGCATGTCGCGCACCGGTAGTGCGGTGGCTGCTCCCATAAGCGGGGAGTCTGACGACCCGGTAATGGCCGCGTCAATCAGGCAGGGGAGCGTGTCGGGGAAGCTAAAACTGCCCTTACGGGCAGTTCGGACGTGCCGTCGGTGATCACGCCGGACGGTCCGCCGCGCAACGTGGTCCCATACCCTGCGACCGAGCGGCGCAAACCCTGGTCGCGGTAATCGGACATAAGCCCATGAGCGGTACAGAACCTTCCGGCGGCGGTCTCGAACCGTTCGTCAATGACGCCGAAACGCTGCGAGGCGGACCGTGCGCGGGATTACTCTCTGTGCAGCTTCCGGGGGCAAGGAGTGAGTGAGCACGTGTTCCAGCGACGGCGCCTGACCGCCGCCGTGACGCTGACAGCTGTCACCGTCACGTGGGCTGTGCTCGTCGCGCCCGGCTCCCCGGGCAACGCCGCCGCCCCGGTCGACGGCATCCAGCGCGTGTCGGTCAGGTCCGACGGCGCGCAGGTCAATGCGGACAGCCTGCAGGAGGCGATGTCGGCCGACGGCACCCAGGTGGCGTTCGTCAGCAGCGGAAACCTGGCGCCGGGGCAGTTCAATGCCTACGGCGGCAATACCTACCAGTCGGTCTTCGTGCGCGACACGACGACGGGCAAGACGGTGCAGCTCAGCGTTGGTGAGACCTCGCAGGTCACCGCGGACGGGCTCGTCTACACGCCGAACGGCTACGCGCCCGCCGGCCGCAGCCTGCACCCCAGCATCTCGGCCGACGGCCGTTACGTCTCCTTCGTCACGGAGTCCGGCTCGGGAGTCGTCGGCACCGCGCAGGGCTACGTCGGCAGCGTCGTGGTGTGCGACCGCGACCCCGACGGCAACAAGGTGTTCGACGACGTGCAGCCCGGCACGAACTACCCGAACTTCCGCTGCGTGGTCGTCTCGGCCCTCGCCCGCACCCTCGACAACATGGGCGCCTCGCGACCCGAACTCGACAACGCGGCCGACCGGATCGCGTGGTCCGACGGGTGCTCCGAATGCATCACCAGCACTCACTACGTCGACCTCCCGCGCTCCGCCGGCCAGCTGATTCCCCCGAACACCGGGACGGTGACGGTGCCGAACACCTACACCGACGCCGACAACGCGACGGTCGACTCGAACGACATCGACGAGGCGAGCCTGTCCGGCGACGGCTCGCACATCGTCGCGGTCGCGATCGGAACCACAGCGACGCCCGCCCGGCGGGCGATCGTGAAGTACGACATCCCGTTCGGCTCGGTCACGAACCCTCTTGTGGAGATCGACGCCAGCAACACCACGCCGGGCCGGTTCTTCAACACCGCCACCGCGACGGTGCAGGTCGACCACCCGCGGCTGAGCGACGACGGCCGCTACGTGGTCTTCGACTCGCCGTCGCCGACGAACACGATCGACCAGGCCTGGCTGGTCGACACCACGCAGGTCGCCACACAGCTGCGGAGCACGCTGGTGTCGGTCGGGACGGCGGCGGGGCAGGAGGTCGACGGGCTGTTCCCCACCATCTCCGGCGACGGCCGCTACATCGCCTTCCTGAGCGACCAGACGCTGGCCCACGACGGAAAGACAGTCACGTCATCCAGTACGAGCTGCCTACCGCCACTCCAATCCGCCCATGTCGTCGCAGGCTCGAGCGAAACGCAGTGCCAGGTCGTGGTTCGTGACCGGGTACTCGACGCCGCTCGCGCGGCCGCCGGCCTGGCGCCGCTGCGCGGCCACCTGGCGTCGCCGAGCACGTCAAACGCATGCCCTGGCAAGTTCTGCGTTTCCTCGGGCACCAGCATCGGCCCGCTGTCGCTGTCCGAGACCGGCTACCGGGTTGCGTACAACTCCTACGCCAACGACATCGTCGCCAAAGACACGAACACGTCCGACTCCTATGCGACGCCCGCGGCCGACGTGTTCGTGCGCACCTGGCTGCCGACGGCCACGGTGAGCCCGCCGGTCTTCGGCAACGTCCGGGTGGGCAGCACGGTCGAGAAGCTCGTGACGCTGACGGTGAAGGGCTTCGGCCCGATCCCGATCAGCCGCACCGACCTCGGCACCGGCTCGGGCTCGTCGTTCACCGACAACGGGTTCACCTGCTTCCCGACGACCGCGGGGCTGACAACCTGCACCGTCTCGATCAGCTTCTCGCCGCTGTTCCCGGGCAAGCAGACCGGATCGGTCGAGATCTTCACCCTGGATCCGTCGACGAAGAAGTTCACCGCGCCGATCACGGCCACCGGCGTGCGGGTGCCGCCGACGAAGTCGGCGCCGGGCGACACGACGCGCACGTCGGTCACCGGCACCGGAACCGGTACCCAGGCCGCCGATGGCGGCGGGTCGTCGATGATCTCGGGCAACGGCCGCTGGGACGTCTTCACCAGCGTCGACAACCTCACCGGCCGCCCGACGACGAGCACCAACCCCTACCAGCAGCCGACCTACGTCTACGTCCGCGACCTGGCCGATCCGCAGCACACGATCCAGATCAGCCTGCACGCCCAGCCCGGCACCGACCCGACGCAGCCGACCCGGCCGCACGCCGAGAAGGGCGCGCCGACCGCGCCGAGCCCGAACGGCCCGAGCTACACCCCGAGCATCTCCGACGACGGACGGTTCGTCTCGTTCATCACCTCCGCGACCGACATCGTCCCCACGCCGCGCTTCAGCTCGGGCGTGCTCGTGGTCTGCGACCGCGATCCCAACGGCAACGGCGTCTTCGACGAGGTCCAGCCGGGCACCCAGGTCCCCGACTACGTCTGCTACGGGGTCGACGCGGCCACCGACTCGTCCGGCCCGTCCCTCAGCATCAGCGCCAACACGCCGCGGCTGTCCGGCGACGGCACCCGCATCGCCTGGACGCAGTTCACCGGCACCCAGCCCTTCGAGCGCGTCGAGTACGCCGACTTGTCGGTCAAGGGCGGTCCGCTGCAGGCGCCGACGAACTACCAGAGCGTCTTCGTCAACGCCGTCCCGGGTTTCGACGGTGCGGCGACGATGGATCCGGTGCTCTCGCAGGACGGCCGGCAGCTCGTGCTCGTGGCCCAGGCGCCAGGGGGTGGCGACCTCCCGCCGACCGCGATCGTCGAGGTCGACCTGGGTAACGGCACTCGCACCCGGCTCGACCGCGTACCCGGGACGACGTCGGTCTTCATCGGCGACACCGGACGCGTGGCCAACCCGGCGATGTCGTCGAACGGATCGGTCGTCGCGTTCGAGGGCAGCCCCGGCTTCCAGACCGGGTCGATCTACGTCGCCCGCCTCGCCGGGAGCACCGTCACCACCTTCGTCGGATCGCGCAACAACTCCGGCATCGACGACACCGGGTTCAGCCCGGCGCTGTCGGGCGACGGCCGCTACCTCGCCTTCGTGACCGGGGCGCCCAACATGCACAACGGTGTCGACGTGCCGACGACCGAGGGGTGCGGCGGCACCGACGGGCCGGCGCCGATCGCCTGCCAGGTGGTCGCCCGCGACCTGACCCGCGACGCGCAGCGCGCCGCGGCCGGCCAGTCGTTCCTGCCCGGCGAGCTGGTGTCGGTGAGCGTCCGGGCCGACTGCGGCACCCAGCCGGCCGGCGTCAGCTGCGGCGGCAACGCACCGTCCGGCAATCCGTCCATCGACCTCATCGGCTCCGAGATCGGGTTCGACTCCGACGCCAACGACCTCGTCCCGGGCGACACCAACGACACCACCACCTCCGCCACCGGCGACTCCTTCGTGCACACCTGGCGCCCTACCCTGACCGCCGCACCGGTGGCCTTCGGCAACGTCGTCGTCCACGCCACCAGCACCCGCAGCTTCGGCGTCTCCGCCGGCGGGTTCGGGCCGGTCACCATCGCCGGTCTACAGCTCAGCGGTGTGAACGCGAGCGACTTCGCGGTGACCGCCACGACCTGCACCGGCGGGATCCTGCACGCCAAGATCGCGAGCGATCCCGGCACGGGCAACGTGTGCACAGCGACGGTCACCTTCACGCCGGCGGCGTTGGGCCCGCGCAGCGGCTTCCTGTCGGTGCGGGCCGGACCGAACGTCTACCCGGTCGTCGACCCGCTGGCGATCCGGCCGTTGACCGGGACCGGGACGACGAGGTCGACCGTGCCCCAGATCGGGCTGAACCCGACGACGCTCAACTTCGGGTCGGACATCCCGCTGCACCTGCCCGGCAAGAAGAAGACGATCGTCGTGAGCAACCCGGGCGGCGGCACGCTGACGATCACCGGCGTGACCGTCACCGACACCACCGTGCCGGGCGCGAAGAACGATTACACGGTCGACACGTCGAAGTGCTCCGGGGGCGTCCCCGCCGGCGGTACCTGCACGATCACGGTCACGTTCATCGGGCACGCCGTCGGGCTGCGGCCGGGGATCATCGTCATCTCCGACAACGCGAGTGGTGGCCCGGTGCAGGTCACCGTCATCGCCAACGTCCCCAAGCCGACGATCACGGTGAACCCGGCGGTCACGCCGACCGGGCGGGTCGTGACGGTGAGCGGCGTCGGCTTCGCCCCGAACACCACCGTGTCCCTCGCCTTCACGACGTCGGTCGAGCAGGCCGACGCGAAGGTCGACGCGAAGGGCGCGTTCGCTGCGCCGCTGGTGATCTTCTCGAACTCCGACGAGGGCCCGCGCACGATCCGGGCCACCACGCTGCTGGCCGACCCGAGCATCGCCGCGACGACGCCGTTGCTGGTGGCGCTGGGCACGCTCGAGTCGCCCACGCTGGTGATCCGCCACTGACGCGGACGGTCCGGCTCAACCCAGCGGGGCCACGTTCACGTTGCGGGTGAAGACGTTGTCCGGATCCCAGCTCCGCTTCAACGCCGCCAGCCGGAGGTGACGGTCGACCCCGTACGCCTGCGCGCTCGGCACGTGGCCCATGTCCATCCCGACGTGCGGGCCCCCCACGCTCGACGGCAGCAGCCGCGCGCGGGTCGCGGCCAGCCACTCGCGCTGGGGCGGCGCCTCGGCCTCGTCCGACCAGCGGACCATGCCGCCGACGAGGTAGGTCGCCAGACGGTTCGGGGCGGCGGTGGCCATCGGCGCGACGCGGCTGACCGCGCCGCCCATGTGGTCGATGTGCAGCTCGCAGGAACCGGCGGGCACGGCGTGGAACTGCTCGACGACGGCGTCGACGGCCCGGTCGTCGAGTTCGGGCAGGTAGACCGAGGCGACGTCGGCGTGGGCGCCGGCCGGGTAGGCCGCATCGGTCCGGGACTGCACCGCCACGTAAGGCTGGGCGACGAGCAGGTCGCGCAGCACCGGAGCCACCGTCCGCAGCGGTCGCACCAACGCCTCGGCCGAGCTCGGCGGCCCGACGCACACCACGGTGACCGCCACGACCGGCCCTGTCGGCCGATCCACCCCCTGCGCCTCGAGCGACGACTGACGGGCGCTGATCAGGCTGAGCCGCGTCGAGACGTCCTCGCGCAGGCCGGCGGTCCAGTCGCGGTAGAAGCGGACGAGCCGCTCGGCGTGCTCGGCGGCGAAGACGAGCGCGCCCGACAGCACCGGCCCCGGCAGCGGGCGCAGCCGGAACGTCAGCGAGGTCACCACGCCGAAGTTGCCGCCGCCACCGCGCAGGCCCCACAGCAGTTCGGTGTTCTGATCGCCCGACGCGGTGACGAGCCGGCCGTCCGCGGTCACGACGTCGGCGCTGACCAGGTTGTCGCAGGCCAGGCCGTAGGCCCGCCGCAGGTGGCCGTAGCCGCCGCCGATCGTCGAGCCGGCGACGCCGATGCGGCTGACCGGCAGGCCGGGCACGGCGAGACCGAACGCCTGCGTGGCCGGGTCGAGCTCGCCCCACGTCGCCCCGGCGGAGACGACCGCGGTACCCGCCCGCGGGTCGACGCTCACCCCGTTCATCGGCCGCAGGTCGAGCATCAGGCCGTTCTCGCAGCTGGCCGTGCCGGACGGCGTGTACCCGCCGCCGCGCACCGCGAGCGGCAGGTCGTGGGTCCGGGCGAAGGCGATGCCCAGGGCCACGTCGCGCGGCGTGGTGCCGGCGAGGATCACCGCCGGCCGCAGCTGGCGATTGCGGTTCCAGACCTGGTGGGCCGCATCGAAATCGGCGTGGTCGGGGAGCAGCACCTCCCCGTCGACCGCGGCGGCGAGAGCGTCCAGATCGGAGGGCGAGAGGCCGCCCGACATGTCGGCCCCGGTGGGTTGACGGGCGTTTCGTCCCGCCGATCGACGCCGTCCGGGATCCACCGTGTTCACCGCCTGAAAGCGGCGCTTGCTCTCACAGGGCATGGCGACTTTCCTCGAGACCCGTGGGCACGGGCCGGGAACTGGTCTGGATCTTGCCGAGCATAGGGCAACGGGCCGGGCCGGAGCGTCGGTGGCGACTACTAATCTCGAAGGCGTGCCCGACCCGTCGACCTACCGTCCTGCCCCGGGGACGATCCCGCTCGAACCCGGCGTCTACAAGTTCCGCGACGAGCGCGGTCGGGTCATCTACGTCGGCAAGGCCAAGAGCCTGCGGCAGCGACTCAACTCCTACTTCGCCGACATCGCCGGGCTGCACCAGCGCACCCGCCAGATGGTCACCTCGGCGGCGTCGGTCGAGTGGACCGTCGTGCGCACCGAGGTCGAGGCCCTGCAACTCGAGTACACCTGGATCAAGGAGTTCGACCCGCGCTTCAACGTCCGCTACCGCGACGACAAGTCCTACCCCTCGCTGGCCGTGACCCTGTACGAGGAGTACCCGCGCCTGCAGGTCATGCGCGGCCCCAAGCGCAAGGGGGTGCGTTACTTCGGGCCGTACTCCCACGCGTGGGCGATCCGCGAGACTCTCGACCTGCTGCTGCATGTCTTCCCGGCCCGCACCTGCTCGGCCGGCGTGTTCAAGCGGGCCGGTCAGGTCGGGCGGCCCTGCCTGCTCGGCTACATCGGCAAGTGCAGCGCGCCGTGCGTCGGGCACGTCACCGCCGACGAGCACCGCGAGATCGTCGACGACTTCTGCGACTTCATGGCCGGGCGCACCGAGCACATGATGAAGCGCCTCGAGCGCCGCATGGTCGAGGCCAGCGACGAGCTGCAGTTCGAGCTCGCCGCCCGCCTGCGCGACGACCTGGAGGCCCTGCGCCGCGCGATGGAGAAGCAGGCCATCGTGTTCAGCGACGGCACCGACGCCGACGTCGTGGCCTTCGCCGAGGACGATCTCGAGGCCGCGGTGCAGGTGTTCCACGTGCGCGGCGGGCGGGTGCGCGGCCAGCGGGGCTGGGTCGTCGACCGGCTCGAGGAGATGTCGACGGGCGACCTCGTCGAGCAGTTTGTCACCCAGTTCTACGGCCTGTTTGACGACGACGGTTCCGAGATCCCGCGCGAGGTCCTCGTCCCGGTCATGCCCGACGACGCCGGCGCGCTCGGCGAGTGGCTCAGCGAGCGGCGCGGCTCGCGGGTCTCGCTGCGGGTGCCGCAGCGGGGTGACAAGCGGGCGCTCGCCGAGACCGTGCGGCGCAACGCCGCCCAGGCGCTCAACCAGCACAAGCTGAAGCGGGCCTCCGACCTCACCGCGCGGTCGCGCGCCCTCGGTGAGCTGCAGGAGACGCTGGACCTGCCGACCTCACCGCTGCGCATCGAGTGCTTCGACATCAGCCACGTGCAGGGCACCAACGTCGTCGCGAGCATGGTCGTGTTCGAGGACGGTCTGGCCCGCAAGAGCGAGTACCGCCGCTTCGCCCTGCGCGAGACGGGCGAGGGCACCGGTGACGTCCAGTGGATCGCCGAGGTGGTGCGCCGCCGCTTCGCCCGCTACCTCGACGAGCAGGTCGCCGAGGGCGCCGATGCCGACACCGACCCGAGCGCCGAGCGGGCCGAGGGGGAGTACGCCGGGCCGCGACCGGGCATCGACCCGACCACCGGGCGGCCGCGCAAGTTCGCCTACCCGCCGAACCTGCTGGTCGTCGACGGCGGCGCCCCGCAGGTCGCCGCGGCCCAGGAGGTGTTCGACGAGCTGGGCATCGACGACGTCGCACTCGTCGGGCTGGCCAAGCGGCTCGAGGAGGTCTGGCTGCCCGGCCAGGCGTACCCGGCGATCCTGCCGCGCACGTCCGAGGGGCTGTACCTGCTGCAGCGGGTGCGCGACGAGGCGCACCGCTTCGCCATCACCTATCACCGGCAGAAGCGGTCGAAGGCGATGACGGTGTCGGCGCTCGACGGCATCCCCGGGCTGGGCGAGACCCGGCGCAAGGCGCTGATGCGTCGCTTCGGTTCGCTGAAGAAGCTGCGGGCGGCGTCGGTCGACGAGCTGACGGAGGTCCCCGGCATCGGCCGGCGCACGGCCGAGGCGATCGTCGCGGCGCTGGCGGCCGACGCGCCGGCCACGCCGACGGTGAACGTGACGACCGGTGAGGTGCTCGACGACGGGCCGCGAGAGGATGGGCGCTCCGACGGCGAGGCAGGGGCGACATGACGGAATCTCAGGGCGCGCTGGAGACGGTGATCATCACCGGGCTGTCCGGTGCCGGGCGCAGCGCGGCCGCGAAGTGCTTCGAGGACCTCGGCTTCTTCGTGGTCGACAACCTGCCGCCGGAGCTCATCGGCACGCTCGTCGAGCTGGGCAGCCGCAGCCAGGGCGCCGTCACCCGGCTCGCCGTCGTGATGGATGTGCGCAGCCGGGCGTTCACCAAGGACCTGCGCACCGTCATCCGCGAACTCGCCGACCGCCGCACCCGCCCGCGCGTGCTGTTCCTCGAGGCCACCGACGACGTCCTGGTGCGGCGCTTCGAGAACGTCCGGCGCGAGCACCCGCTGCAGGGCAACGGCCGGCTCTCCGACGGCATCGCCGCCGAGCGGGCGCTGCTCGCCCCGCTGCGCGACGAGGCCGACCTCGTCATCGACACCAGTGCTCGCTCGGTGCACGAGCTGCGCCGCTCGATCGAGTCGGCCTTCACCGGCGGCGAGGGCATGGTCGAGCGGCCGCGGCTGCGGGCCACCGTGCTGTCGTTCGGCTACAAGTACGGCCTGCCGGTCGACGCCGACCTCGTCGTCGACGTGCGCTTCCTGCCCAACCCGCACTGGATCCCGGAGCTGCGCGAACTCACCGGCCAGGACGCTCCGGTGCGCGACTACGTGCTCTCCCAGGCCGGGGCGAGCGACTTCCTCGACCTCTACACCCAGCTGCTGCAGATCATCGGTGCCGGCTACACCCGCGAGAACAAGCGCTACCTCACCCTCGCCGTCGGCTGCACCGGCGGCAAGCACCGCTCGGTCGCGATGTCGCAGCAGCTGGCCGACCGCCTCACCAACATGGGCGTGCAGGCCACCGTCGTCCATCGGGATCTGGGGCGCGAGTAGTGAAAGCGGTTGCGCTCGGGGGCGGGCACGGGCTGCACGCAGCGCTGTGCGCGCTGAGGCTCATCACCGACGATCTCACCGCCGTCGTCACCGTGGCCGACGACGGCGGATCGTCGGGGCGCATCCGGCGCGAACTGAACGTGTTGCCGCCCGGCGACCTCAGAATGGCGCTGGCCGCCCTCGCCGGCGACGAGCCCGAACACCAGGCCTGGGTCGAGCTGCTGCAGCACCGACTCGGCGGCACCGGCGCGCTCGCCGGTCACCCGGTCGGCAACATGATGCTCACCGGCCTGCTCGAACGCGACGACGACGCCGTCGCGGCCCTCGAACGGCTGGCCCGGCTCGTCGGCGCGGTCGGCCGGGTGCTGCCGATGAGCCCGGTGCCGCTCGACCTCGAGGGCATCGCCGACCGCTTCGACCCGGACGACCCCGACCGAACCCGACGCATCCGGGGCCAGTCGTCCATCGCGGCCACCCCCGGGCGCGTGCGCTCCGTCCGCCTGCTGCCCGCGGGCGCGCCGGCCTGCGCCGACGCCGTCGACGCCGTGCGCGAGGCCGATCTGGTCGTGCTCGGCCCCGGTTCGTGGTTCACCAGCGTGATTCCGCACCTTTTGTTACGGGAACTCGGCAAGACGCTCGCGAGCGCGACTGCCAAGATCGTGGTCGTGCTCAATCTGGTGCCCCAGGTCGGTGAGACCGACGACTACGAGCCGCACGAGCTGCTGCGCCTGCTCGAAACGCACGCCGAGCCGTTCGGCCGGCTGCGCATCGACGCGGTGCTCGCCGACACCGAGTCGCTGCTCGATCCGGAGGAACTCGACCGGTACGTGTCCGGGATCGGCGCGCGTCTCGTAGTGTGTGAACTCGCCGCCGACGACAGTGTGGAGCGGCACGACCCGGTACGGCTGAGTGAAGCGATTCGCGACGTGCTCGGCGCCGGACCAGGTGGAGGATTGCACGCATGGCGATGACAGCCGCGGTGAAGGACGAGCTCAGCCGGGTTCCGGTGAGTCGCATGTCGGCCCGCAAGGCCGAGCTCGCCACGATGCTGCGCTTCGCCGGCGCCCTGCACCTCATCGGCGGTCACATCGTCATCGAGGCCGAGCTCGACACCGGCTCGGTGGCGCGCCGCCTGCGCAAGGAGATCGCCGACATCTTCGGGCACGGCTCCGAGGTGCAGATCGTGGCCGGCGGCGGCATCCGCAAGGGCAGCCGCTACCTCGTCCGCGTCACGAAGGACGGCGAGCGGCTCGCCCGCCAGGCCGGCCTGGTCGACCTCCGCGGCCGTCCGGTCAAGGGCCTCCCGCACCACGTCGTGGCCGGCGGCGTCGCCGACGCCGAGGCGGCCTGGCGCGGCGCGTTCCTCGCGCACGGCTCGCTCACCGAGCCCGGTCGGGCCTGCTCGCTCGAGATCACCTGCCCGTCGGCCGAGGCCGCGCTCGCCCTCGTCGGCGTCGGCCGCCGCCTCGGCGTGTCGGCCAAGGCCCGCGAGGTGCGCGGCGGCGACCGCGTGCTCGTCCGCGACGGCGACGCCATCGGCGCCCTGCTCACCCGCATCGGCGCCCACGAATCGGTGATGGCCTGGGAGGAGCGGCGCATGCGTCGCGAGGTCCGCGCCACCGCCAACCGGCTGGCCAACTTCGACGACGCCAACCTGCGCCGCTCGGCCCGCGCGGCCGTGGCCGCCGGCGCCCGGGTGCAGCGGGCCATGGAGATTCTCGGCGACGACGCCCCCGACCACCTGCTGCAGGCCGGCCGGCTCCGGCTCGAGCACTCGCAGGCCTCGCTCGAGGAACTCGGCGCGCTCTCCGACCCGGTGATGACCAAGGACGCCGTGGCCGGTCGCATCCGCCGCCTCCTCGCCATGGCCGACAAGCGGGCGAGCGACCAGGGAATCCCGGACACCGAGTCCGCCGTAACGCCGGACATGCTCCAGCCGTAACCCCCGGTACGACCCGATAGGGTCGGGGCTGATCGCCATACCTGTCAGCCGAACGAGGAGCAGCGCAGTGACCGTACGTGTGGGCATCAACGGATTCGGTCGGATCGGCCGTAACTTCTTCCGCGCCGTCGCCGCGTCCGGCGCCGACATCGAGATCGTCGGCGTGAACGACCTCACCGACAACGACACCCTCGCGCACCTGCTCAAGTACGACTCGATCCTCGGGCGCTTCCCGGGCGACGTCACCGCGACGGCCGACGAGATCGCCGTCGACGGCGCCGCGTTCAAGGCCTTCGCCTTCCGCGACCCGGCCCAGCTGCCCTGGGGCGACATCGGTGCCGACGTCGTCATCGAGTCGACCGGCATCTTCACCGACGCCACCAAGGCCAAGGTGCACGTCGACGGCGGCGCGAAGAAGGTCATCATCTCCGCGCCGGCCAGCAACGAGGACGTCACCGTCGTCATGGGCGTGAACCACGAGGACTACGACCCCGCGAAGCACACCGTCATCTCCAACGCGTCGTGCACCACGAACTGCCTCGGCCCCCTGGCCAAGGTGCTCAACGACGGCTGGGGCATCGAGCGCGGCCTCATGACCACGATCCACGCCTACACCCAGGACCAGAACCTGCAGGACGGCCCGCACAAGGACCTCCGGCGGGCCCGTGCGGCCGCGCTCAACATCGTCCCGACGAGCACGGGGGCGGCCAAGGCCATCGGCCTCGTGCTGCCCGAGCTCAAGGGCAAGCTCGACGGCTACGCGCTGCGCGTCCCGATCCCCACCGGCTCGGCGACCGACCTCACCGTCACGCTGGGCAAGGCGGCCTCGGTCGAGGAGATCAAGGCGGCCTACAAGGCGGCGGCCGAGGGCCCGCTGAAGGGCTACCTCTCCTACACCGAGGCGCCGATCGTCAGCTCCGACATCGTCACCGACCCGGCGTCGTGCATCTTCGACGCCGGCCTGACCAAGGTCATCGGTGACCAGGTCAAGGTCGTCGGCTGGTACGACAACGAGTGGGGCTACTCGAACCGCCTCGTCGACCTCAGCCTGCTCGTCGGTTCCTCGCTGTAGGACTCGGGCGATGAAGACCCTCGACGACCTGATCAAGCACTCCGGCGGCAAGCTCGACGGGCGGCGCATCCTCGTCCGCTCCGACCTCAACGTGCCGCTGACCACGGAAGGCAAGGTCGGCGACGACGGCCGCATCCGGGCGTCGCTGCCGGTGCTGGCCAAGCTGCTCGACCACGGCGCGCGGGTGATCGTCACCGCGCACCTCGGCCGGCCCAAGGGTGCGCCCGACGCCAAGTACTCGCTGCGCCCCGTCGCCGACCGGCTCGCCCAGCTGCTGGGCCGCCCGGTCGGGTTCGCCCTCGACACCGTCGGCGAGAGCGCGCGCCTGCTGGCGAGCGAGCTCAAGGACGGCGAGCTGCTGCTGCTCGAGAACGTGCGGTTCAACCCGGGCGAGACGAGCAAGGACGACGCCGAGCGGCTCGCCTTCGCGCGCGGCCTCGAACGGCTGACCGGCGGCGAGGACGAGGGCGGCGCCTTCGTCGAGGACGCCTTCGGTGCGGTGCACCGCAAGCACGCGTCGGTCTACGACATCGCCACGCTCCTGCCGCACTACTGCGGCGACCTCGTGCGCGACGAGCTCCAGGTTCTGCAGCAGCTCACCGGTGAGCCGAAGCGCCCCTACGTCGTCGTGCTCGGCGGGTCGAAGGTCAGCGACAAGCTCGCCGTCATCGAGTCGCTCCTGCCCAAGGTCGATCGCCTGCTCGTCGGGGGCGGCATGTGCTTCACGTTCCTCGCCGCGCAGGGCCACGAGGTCGGTGACTCGCTGCTGGAGGCCGATCAGATCGACAACTGCCGCCGGCTGCTCGAGGAATCCGGCGACAAGATCGTGCTGCCGACCGACGTCGTCGTCGCCGCCGAGATCAGTGACGACGCGCCGACGCAGACCGTGCCGGCCACCGAGATCCCGCCCGGTGGCAAGGGACTCGACATCGGGTCCGACTCGGTGCAGGCCTTCGCCGCCGCACTCGACGGCGCCCGGACCGTGTTCTGGAACGGCCCGATGGGCGTGTTCGAGGTCGCGCCGTTCGCGGCCGGCACGAAGGGCGTCGCCGAGGCCGTGGCCGCGTCTTCCGGGTTGTCCGTCGTCGGCGGCGGTGACTCCGCCGCCGCCGTGCGCGCGCTCGGGCTCGACGTCAACGGGTTCGGACACATCTCCACCGGCGGCGGCGCGTCGCTGGAATACCTCGAGGGCAAGGAACTCCCCGGTGTCGCCGTTCTGGAAACGATCTGACGTGGCCAAGGAGTCACGCAAGCCCCTGCCGCCGATCGAGGGCCGCCGTCCCCTCATCGCCGGCAACTGGAAGATGAACTACAACCACCTCGAGGGCATCGCGCTCGTCCAGAAGCTGATCTTCAGCCTCAACGAGGAGCAGACGCACCGGGTCGAGGTCGCCGTGCTGCCACCGTTCATCAGCCTGCGCAGCGTGCAGACGCTCATCGACGGCGACCGCGTCCCGATCAAGTTCGGCGGTCAGGATCTCTCCCCGCACGACGCCGGCGCCTACACCGGCGACATCAGCGGCGCGATGCTGGCCAAGCTCGGGTGCACCTTCGTGATCGTCGGGCACTCCGAACGGCGCGAGTACCACCACGAGGACGACGCCGTCGTGAACTCCAAGGTCGTCGCCGCGTACCGCACCGGCGTCACGCCGATCCTGTGCGTGGGCGAGACCCTCGACGTCCGCGAGGCCGGCGAGCAGATCGCGCACACCACCGCACAACTCACCGCGGCCCTCGAGGGCATCACCGCCGAGCAGGCCGAGACGCTCGTCGTCGCCTACGAGCCGGTCTGGGCGATCGGCACCGGCAAGGTGGCCACCCCCGACGACGCCCAGGAGGTCTGCGGCGCGCTGCGGGCCCGGCTCGGCGAGCTCTACTCGAGCGCCCTCGCCGACAAGATCCGCATCCTCTACGGCGGGTCGGTCAAGGCCAACAACGCCGCCGAGCTCCTGGGCCGGCCCGATGTCGACGGCGCGCTCGTCGGCGGCGCGAGCCTCGACCCCGAGGAGTTTGCGGCGATCTGCATCGCGGCGGGGGAGCCGGCACCGGTTTCCGGAGCCCCGGCTTGAGCCGGTGCGCCCCATCGGTCGATACGCCAGGTAATCTTTGCGGGCAGGCCGATTCCCGTCCTGCGTTCGGCTACAGCGAAGGCAACCGACGATGATTATGACGCTCTCCATCGTGCTCATCATTGCGAGCCTGATGCTGATCGTTCTCGTTCTGCTGCATCGCGGCAAGGGCGGCGGTCTCTCCTCGATGCTGGGTGGCTCGTTCTACTCGAGCCTGTCCGGCTCGTCGGTCGTCGAGCGCAACCTCGACCGCCTGACGGTCATCGCGGGCGCCGTCTGGGCGATCTCCATCATCGGGCTCTGCCTGCTCTACAAGAACCAGGCCTGACCCACACGCTTCCTGCGGCACGACCGAACACTCTCGAGAGGGGACGTACGTGGCTGGTGGTAGTGCCATCCGGGGCAGCCGAGTCGGCGCCGGGCCGATGGGCGAGAACGAGCGCGGGGAGTCGGCGCCGCGGCAGTTGGTATCCTTCTTCTGCGCCAACGGTCACGAGGTCCGTCCGGCATTCTCGCTCGACGCCGCGCTGCCCGACACCTGGGACTGCCCGCGCTGCGGCTATCCCGCCGGCCGGCAGTCCGAAGCGCCGCCGAGCGCACCGCGCAACGAGCCCTACAAGACCCACCTCGCCTACGTGAAGGAACGGCGCACCGACGAGGACGGCGCCGCCATCCTCGAAGAGGCGCTCGCCCGGCTGCGGGCCCGTCGCGGCGAGAGCTGACCCGGGCCGCCTTGCTCCCGGGTGAAAAGGTCGTCCTCGTAGCGCCACGGCCGGCGGACGCCGCCGAGCTGCACGCGGAGCTCTACGAGGACGTCCTGATCCGCTCGTCGGCCGACAACCGGCCCTGGGTGCCGATCGGCCCCGAGCGATCACCGCTCGCGATCGACCCGCCGCACGACGACACCGCCCTGTTCTCCGTCCGCGACCGGGCCGACGACGCCCTCGCCGGGCAGGCTCTGCTGTGGGCGATCAACACCCATTCGCGGAGCGCGCACATCGGCATCGCGTTGCGCCCGGCCTGCCGCGGCCGCGGCTTCGCCGCCGACGTCCTCGACATCCTGGCCCGCTACGCCTTCCGCATCCGCGGCCTGAACCGCGTGTCGCTGGAGACGCTCGGCTCCAACGCGCCCATGATCGCCGCCGCGCGCCGGGCCGGCTTCCGCCACGAGGGCACCCTGCGCGAGGGCGCGTGGGTCGACGGCGCGTTCCGCGACGAGGTCGTCTACGGTCTGCTCGCCTCCGAATGGCCGTCGCCCGCCTGAGTTGCTGCGGGCGAGCGGGCCCGCGCCCGGTTGAGGCGGAACCGGCCAGGTCGCAACGACTGATTGCACGTTGATCGACTCGCCCGCACCAGGTCGGTGGGCCTGCTCCGAGCGCGATGATCGGGCGCACGGCGCGGAGGGTCGCGGGCGCGTCCGAGCGCAGTGCGGCTAGTTCGGCAGTTGCGAGGCGGCGGCCGCGTCGACGAGCCAGAGGGTGCGCCGCCGGCCGCGCGGGCCGGCGGACGGCACCTCGACCCGATCGGCGCCGCCCAGCGCGCGGGCCACCGCCTCGGCCTTGCCGTCACCCGACGCGACGACCCAGATCTCCTCGGCGGCGTCGAGCGCCGGGAAGGTGAGCGAGATGCGGGTGGGCGGCGGCTTGGGGGAGTCGTGCACGGCGATCACCGCCCGGTCGCTGACCCGCGGGCCGGGGTGACCCGGGAACAGCGAGGCGCAGTGTCCGTCCGGGCCGATGCCGAGCAGCACGACGTCGAAGTGCGGCACGTCGCCGTCGGTCGCGAGCGCGGTCAGGTCGGCGGCGTAGGCCGCGGCGGCGTCCTCGACCGAGTCGAACCCGGCGTCGGACGGCGGCATCGGGTGCACGTGATCGGCCGCGACCGGCACGTGGTCGAGCAGCTTCGCCCGGGCCGGCCGCTCGTTGCGGTCGTCGGAGTCGGCGGCGACGTAGCGCTCGTCGCCCCACCAGACGTGCACCCGCGACCAGTCGAGATCGGTCGGCTCGGCCATCGCGGCGAGCACCGCTTCGAGGATGCTGCCGCCGGTGATGACCAGGTGCGCGACGCCTCGGGCCTGCACGGCCGCGGCGAGTGTCACCCTGGCGCGCGCGGCGGTGTTGGCCGCGAGCTGATCGGCGTCGGCCTCGACGACGACCTCTGGTTCGGCGGCCATCAGCCGGCCTTGTCGGCGGTCTTGGGATCCTCGGCCGCGGCCGGGTCGTGCCAGATGTGCTGGCGCTGCGGCGGGTTGGCCTCGATCCCCTCGACGCCGGTGAAGTTGGACAGCGCCTCGGCGTAGATGTGGTCGTGGTCGAGACGCCGCAGCTCCTCGGCGAGCAACTCGCCGAGCGGGCGCTCGCCGAACGGCATGAACGAGTCCTCCTGGCCCTCGCGCCGCAGCACGAGGCTGCTGCCCTCGAGCTTGGCCGTCGTCGAGCCGTTCGCGAACCCGATCTCGACCCCACTCACCGGCTCGTCGTCGGTGCCCACGACCTCGACGTCCATGCCGAGACGCGCCGAGAGCCATCCGGCCAGCAAGCGGGCCGACGGCTCGTTGGCCCCACCCTTCACGGTCGCCCGCTGCGGCCGCTGCCGCACGCCGTCGAAGGCCGACGCGAGCGCGGCCCGCCACGGGGTGAGCCGGGTCCAGGCGAGATCGGTGTCGCCGGGGGCGAAGTCCTCGGCCCGCTGCTGCAGCGCGACGTTGGGATCGGCGGCGCGGAGGACGTCGGTGATACGTCGCTCGGCGAACACCCCGAGCGGGTCGTAGGCGATCTTCTCCGGCGGCTGGCCGTGCCACCACGTGACGACCGGCGCGTCGGGCGCGAGCAGCGGCAGCGTGACCGACTCGGCGTGCAGCGCGAGGCGGCCGTACATGCGCATGACCACGGCCTCGCCCGGACCGAGACGTCCACCGATGGTGACCTCGGCGTCGAGGCGGGGCACCGGGGCGTCGATCTGGCGGCGGATCACCATCAGCATGCGCATCGGGTGCCGGCTGGCGGCGATGCTCGCGGCCTCCTCGGCCTCCTCGACATCCTGGTGGTCGACGACGACGACGAGCGTCAGCGCCATGCCGCTGGTGACCGCGCCACCCGTGCGCCGCTCGGCGGCCAGGGCCTTGACCACGGCGGTTCCCGTGGTGTCCCAGAGTGTCGTCATGGTCGTCTCCACTGCCGGCCGTCGCGGGCAAGCATCTGGTCGGCCTCCTTCGGGCCCCACTCGCCGGCGCGGTAGAGGTACGGGTCGTGGCCGGCCCAGAACTCCTCGAGCGGGTCGATGACGCGCCACGACGCCTCGACCTCCTCGCTGCGGGGGAAGAGCGTCGCGTCGCCGACCAGCACGTCGAGGATCAGCCGCTCGTAGGCCTCGGGGGAGGATTCGGTGAACGCCTCGCCGTAGAGGAAGTCCATGGCGACGTCGCGCACCTCCATCGCGCTGCCCGGCACCTTGGAGCCGAACTTCAACGTGACGCCCTCGTCGGGCTGCACCCGGATGACCAGCTGGTTGTGGCCGAGCTCCTGGGTGTCGGTCTTGCTGAACGGCAGGTGCGGAGCCTTCTTGAACAGCACGCTGATCTCGGTGACCCGCTTCGGCAGCCGCTTACCGGTACGCATGTAGAACGGCACACCGGCCCAGCGACGGGTCTCGACGCCGAGGCGCACCGCGGCGTAGGTCTCCGTCTGCGAGTCCTCGGGGATGCCGTCCTCGTCGCGGAAGGCCACGGCCCGCTCGCCGGCGAGCCAGCCCTGGTCGTACTGACCGCGGACGGCGTACGTCTCGAGGTCGGTCGGCAGCGAGATGGCCCGCAGCGCCTTGAGCTTCTCGATACGGACGGCCTCGGGGGAGAACTCGACCGGCTCCTCCATCGCGGTCAGCGCGAGCAGCTGCAGCAGGTGGTTCTGCAGGACGTCGCGGGCCGCGCCGGTGGCCTGGTAGAACGCGGCCCGGCCGCCGATGCCGACGTCCTCGGCCATGGTGATCTGCACCGAGTCGACGTAGTTGCCGTTCCAGACCGGCTCGAACAACTGGTTGGCGAAGCGCAGCGCCAGCAGGTTCTGCACCGTCTCCTTACCGAGGTAGTGATCGATGCGGTAGACGTCGCGCGGGGGGAAGACGTTGTCGACGAGGTTGTTGAGCTCCAGCGCGCTCGGCAGGTCGTGCCCGAACGGCTTCTCCACGACCACAC
Source organism: Jatrophihabitans sp. (assembly GCF_036000465.1). Lineage (GTDB taxonomy): Bacteria > Actinomycetota > Actinomycetes > Mycobacteriales > Jatrophihabitantaceae > Jatrophihabitans. The sequence continues at coordinate 141,796 of NZ_DASYFV010000011.1, forward strand.
GACGCCAGCCGCCCGCCTGCTTGGCGTCGGACAGCCCGGTGCGCTGCATCTGGTTCAGGACGTTCGGGAACAGCTTCGGCGGGATCGACAGGTAGAACGCGGCGTTGCCCTGGATGCCGTGCGAGGTCTTGAGATCGTCCATCACCTTGACGAGTTCGTCGATCGCCTTGTCGTCGTCGAACGAGCCCTCGACGAAGCGGGTGTTGCTCGCCAGGCGCTTCCACACCTCCTCGTTCCACGAGGTGCGGGCGTGCTCCTTGGCGCTCTTGCGGGCCAGCGTCTCGAAGGTGCCGCCGCCGGGCCAGTCGGACTTGGAGAAGCCGACCAGCACGAAGTCGGTCGGCAGCAGGCCGCGGTTGGCGAGGTCGTAGACGGCGGCGATCAGCTTCTTGCGGGACAGGTCGCCGCCGATGCCGAAGATGACCAGCGCGCACGGCTCGGGAACCCGCGGCAGCCGGCGGTCGGCCGGATCGCGCAGCGGGTTGACGCCGTCGGCGCCGAACTCGTCGAGCCCGCGCCCGACCGCCGCCGGCGTGGCGGCCCGGCCGCCCGCATCCTGATTGGCGGACGGGCCGTCGCCCGGCGGCGTCTGGTTCTTGGCGTCGGCTCCGGGGGAGTCGACCTTCGTCGTCTCCTGGTCGCCCGTCTCGGTGGTTTCGGTCATGAGCGAGCCCCGCGAGCGAAGGACGAACGGGTACGGCCTTCGGCGGCCGGAGCGCAGCGGAGGACGGTCATTTACCGGCGTTGTCCAGCTGCCCGCGGACGCTCTCGGCCAGCTGGGCGTAGGAGTCCTCGAACTTCTGCACGCCCTCCTGCTCGAGGGTCGCGATGACGTCGTCGTAACCGATGCCGAGGGCCTCGAGGTCGGCGAGCACCTTGCGGGCGTCGTCGTACATGCCGTTGATCGTGTCGCCCCGCACCCGGCCGTGGTCGCCCACGGCGTCGAGGGTGGCCTCGGGCATGGTGTTGACCGTGTCGGTCGCGACGAGCTCGACGACGTACATCGTGTCGTCGTAGGACGGGTCCTTGACGCCGGTCGAGGCCCACAGCGGGCGCTGGACGTTGGCGCCGGCCTCGGCCAGCGTCTTCCAGCGGTCGGACGACACGACGGCCTCATAGCGCTCGTAGGCGAGCCGCGCGTTCGCGATGGCCGCCTTGCCCCGCAGGGCCTTCGCCTCGTCCGAACCGATCTTGTCAAGGCGCTTGTCGATCTCGGTGTCGACGCGCGACACGAAGAACGAGGCCACCGAGTAGATCGTCGACAGGTCGATGCCGTCCTTATGAGCCTGCTCGAGACCGGTGAGGTAGGCGTCCATGACCTTGTCGTAGCGGTCCAGGCCGAAGATCAGCGTGACGTTGACGCTGATGCCGGCGGCGGTCGACTTCGCGATCGAGGGCAGGCCCTCCTGGGTGGCCGGGATCTTGATCAGCGCGTTCGGGCGGTTGACGAGCCACCACAGCGCCTTGGCCTCGGCCGTCGTGCGGTCGCTGTCGTGCGCCAGGCGCGGGTCGACCTCGATCGACACCCGGCCGTCGAGGCCGCCGGTGCGGTCGTAGATCGGCCGCAGCAGGTCGCAGCCCCAGCGGATGTCGAAGGCCATCAGCTCGCGGATCGCCTGGTCGAGCTCGATCTCACGCAGCTTGAGGTCGCGGACCTGCTCGTCGTAGGCCTCACCCTTCTCGAGCGCCTTCTGGAAGATCGTCGGGTTGCTGGTCACGCCGACGACGTGCTTCGTGTCGACGAGTTCCTGCAGGTTGCCGCTGTTCAGCCGCTCGCGGCTGATGTCGTCGAGCCAGATCGACACGCCGGCGTCGGACAGTTGGGCGAGTGCGTCGCTCATATTCGTCTTCCTCTCAATTGTCTGTGCTGGCTCAGTTGCCCGTGGTGGCGCCGCGGATGAGCCCGGCGCGCTCCATCGCGGCGTGCGCCGCGGCGATCACGCGATCGGGCGTGAAGCCGAACTGCTCGAACAGGACGTCACCCTCGGCGCTGGCGCCGAAGTGATCGATGGCGATGATCTCGCCGGAGTCGCCGACGATCTCGCGCCAGCCCTGCGACACACCGGCCTCGATGCTGACCCGCGCCTTGACGTCGGGCAGCAGCACCGACTGCTGGTAGCTGCGCGGCTGGGCGTTGAACCACTCGACGCACGGCATGGAGACGACCCGGGTCGACGCGCCGTCGGCCTCGAGCCGCTCGCGGGCCTTGAGGGCCAGCGACACCTCGGAGCCGGTGGCGACGAGGATGACGTCGGGCAGGCCCGTCGACCCCTCCTCGAGGACGTACCCGCCCTTGGCGGCGTTCGCGGCCTTGGCCGGGTCGAGCACGGGCAGGTTCTGCCGCGACAGCGCGAAGCCGACGGGGCCGTCGGTCTTCTCGAGCGCGGCCCGCCAGGCGGCGGCCGTCTCGTTGGCGTCGGCCGGTCGGACGATGTCGAAGCCGGGGATCGCGCGGAGCGCCGCGAGGTGCTCGATCGGCTGGTGGGTCGGGCCGTCGGCGCCGAGCCCGATGGAGTCGTGGGTCCACACGAACAGCGTCGGGATCTTCATCAGCGACGCGAGCCGGACCGGCGGGCGCATGTAGTCACTGAAGACGAGGAATGTGCCGCCGTACGGACGCGTGCCGCCGTGCAGCACGATGCCGTTGAGGATCGCGCCCATCGCGTGCTCGCGGATGCCGAAGTGCAGCGTGCGGCCGTACGGCCCGCCCCGCCACTCCTTGGTCTGGTGGGCCGCCGGGATGAAGCTCGGCTGGCCCTCCATCGTGGTGTTGTTGCTCTCGGCGAGGTCGGCCGAGCCGCCCCACAACTCGGGCAGCGCGTCGGCCAGGCCGCTCAGCACCTTGCCCGAGGCGGCGCGAGTGGACACCGAGTTGGGCTTGCCGTCCTTGAACTCGGGGAAGCTGACCAGCGAGTCGGTCCAGCCGGCCGGCAGGGTGCGGGTGCGCAGGCGCTCCAGCAGCGCGGCCGGGCCGGGGTTCTCCGCGGCCCAGACGTCGAAGTCGACCTGCCACTGCGCGTGGGCGTCGCGCCCGCGCTGCACGACCTCGCGGGCGTGGGCCAGCACGTCCTCGGCGACGTTGAAGTGCACGTCGGGCTCGAAGCCGAGCAGCTTCTTCGTGGCCCGGATCTCGTCCTCGCCCAGGGCACTGCCGTGGGCCTTGCCGGTGTTCTGCTTGGTCGGCGCCGGCCAGCCGATGATCGTGCGGATCGCGATGATCGAGGGCCTGTCGGTGACGGCCCGCGCCGCGGCGATCGCGTTCTCGATGGCGACGACGTCCTCGCCGGAGTCGACGTACTGGGTGTGCCAGCCGTAGGCCTCGTAGCGGGCCAGCACGTCCTCGCTGAACGCGACGGCCGTGTCGTCCTCGATGGAGATGTGGTTGTCGTCGTAGAACAGGGTCAGGTTGCCGAGCTGCTGGTGCCCGGCGAGCGACGAGGCCTCGCTGGAGACGCCCTCCTCGAGGCAACCGTCGCCGGCGATCACGTAGATCTGGTGGTCGAACGGCGACTCGCCGAGCACGGTGTCCGGGTCGAACAGCCCGCGCTCACGCCGGGCGGCCATGGCCATGCCGACCGCGTTCGCAACGCCCTGGCCCAGGGGACCGGTGGTGACCTCGACACCGAGGGTGTGGCCGTACTCGGGGTGCCCCGGCGTCAGCGAGCCCCAGGTACGCAGCGCGCGGAGGTCGTCGAGCTGCAGCCCGTAGCCGGACAGGAACAGCTGGCAGTACTGGGTCAGCGACGAGTGCCCGTTGGACAGCACGAAGCGGTCGCGGCCGATCCAGGTGGGGTCGGTCGGGTCGTGCCGCATGACGCGCTGGTAGAGCAGGTAAGCCAGCGGGGCCAGGCTCATCGCCGTACCGGGGTGGCCGTTGCCCACCTTCTGCACCGCGTCGGCCGCCAGGAGGCGGGCGGTGTCGACCGCTTTCGTGTCGAGATCGGTCCACCAATCGGGGTGCGTCGTCCTGACGCCGTCCGCCGCATCGGTACCAGTGTCGGTCACGGGCGATCATGTCCCTTCGCATCGCAGTGTGTGAGGCGACGTGGGCCGCTGCGTTTCCGACCGCGTTCCGTCGCCAGTTGTCCAGTAAGCCCTACCCATCGTCAGCGTAGCCACATCACGCCCCGCGTATAGGTCCGTGGCCGCAACTGGGAGCGGCGGCCGGATGCGGCCGGTGTTCGGCGGATCACCTGAGCCTGGATGTGGGCCGGGCCGGGCCGACGGCTACCCTGAAGCGGTGACGCAGACCCCGGTGGCGCCCGCTCGCGCGGGCCTCGACGAGGCACCGGCGGCACCCCGGAAGGCGGCCAAGCTCCGCTCGCCGCGCACCCGCGGTCGGCTCGCCGCCTACGTCGCGCTCACCAAGCCCCGCATCATCGAACTGCTGCTCGTCACCACCCTGCCGGCGATGATCCTGGCCGCCGACGGACTGCCCGAGTGGTGGGTCGTCGTCGCGACCATGGTCGGCGGCACGCTCGCGGCCGGCAGCGCGAACGCCCTGAACTGCTACGTCGACCGCGACATCGACGCGCTCATGCGCCGCACCGGGCACCGCCCGCTGGCCCGGCACGAGGTGTCGCCGCGGGGCGCACTCGTTTTCGGCATCGTCCTCGGTGTCGTCGCCGTCGCGACGATGGGCCTGATCACCAACTGGCTCGCCGCCGGCCTCACCGCCGCCGCGATCGCCTTCTACGTCGTCGTCTACACGATGCTCCTGAAGCGGCGCACCGCGCAGAACATCGTCTGGGGCGGCGCCGCCGGCTGCATGCCGGTGCTCATCGGCTGGTCGGCCGTCACCGGCTCGCTGGCCTGGGCCCCCGTCGTCCTCTTCGGCGTCGTGTTCTTCTGGACCCCGCCGCACTTCTGGGCGCTGGCCATCCGCTACCGCGAGGACTACTCGCGCGCCGGCGTGCCGATGCTGCCGGTGGTGGCCGAGCCGATCCGTGTCGCCCGCGAGATCGTCGTGTACGCCTGGCTCACCGTCCTCACCTCGCTCGTGCTGTGGCCGCTGGCGACCGGGTGGATGTACGGCGTGCTGGCCCTGGGCGCGGGGGCCGCACTGGTGTTCGCCGCGCACCGGCTGCACCGGCGCACGGCCCGCGGGCTCGACGCCAAGCCGATGCAGCTGTTCCACCTCTCGAACAGCTACCTCGCCTTCGTCTTCGTCGCCGTCGCGATCGACACCTTCGCCAGGTAGTCAGGCCGGCTTGCGGGCCTGCAGCGTGTAGGTGTGAGCGAGCCGCTCCGGACGGTCCTTGAGCCTGTACTCGGTGTTCGGCAGCTGCTCCATCATCCCGGGCAGCGCGTCCCACGGCACGCTGTCGTGCTCCTCGAACGCCGTGATCGTCAGGCCGCGGTCGAGCAGCGCGGTCATGATCTCCCCTAGGCCGTGGTTCCACCCGGCGCTGCGGGTGTGCTGGAACGCGTGGTCGGTCGTCACGTAGCTGCCCGGCTCGTCCCACACGAGGGGCTCGGCCGTCTCGAAGTAGGGGAAGTCGACGGCGAGCACGCCGTCGGCCCGAGGATCGGCGAGCGACCAGAGCATCGGGTGGCCCTCGCGCAGGAAGAGGCGGCCGCCGGGCGCGAGCAGCGCGTCGACCACCCCGGCCCAGCGGCGGATGTCACCGAGCCAGCACAGCGCGCCGATGCCGGTGAAGACGAGATCGAACGCGCCGCGCGGCAGCAGCTGCGCGGCGTCGTACACCTCGCCCTGCACGTACTCGATCCCGGCGCCGGTGCGGGCGGCGAGCGAGCGGGCCTGCTCCAGCGAGGCGCCGGAGAGGTCGAGACCGCTCATCCGGGCGCCCAGCCGGTGCAGCGACAGGGTGTCGGTGCCGATGTGGCACTGCAGGTGCACCCCGCGCTGCCCCCGCAGGTCGCCCAGCCGTTCGAGGTCGAAGCGCACGACGTCGGACACGAACGTCGGATCGGCGACGAAGCGCTCGATCCCGTACTCCGGCGATTCGGCGTGCGGGCGCGCCCGTTCGTCCCAGTGGGCCCGGTTCAGTTCGGTCCAGTTCGTCACCCGGACGATTCTGGACCACCGGTCACCCGAATTCAGCCGCCCGGGATCGTGACGGTGAACGAACACGTCGAAGACCTTCCCCGGTCCGGCGATGTTGCGGGCCTGGAGGATCACATAGTCGTGCCACCTGGGGGTGGATCGGGCACGGGGAGGACTTCCCTAGGATCGACACATGGCCACCGTTCTGCTCGCGACCTGTGCCGAACTGCCGGAGGCCGACGAGGATGCCGGCGTCCTGGAGGCCGCGCTGGCGCGGCTCGGGGCCGACGCGCGCTGGGCGGTCTGGACCGATCCGGCCGTCGACTGGAGCGCCGGTCTGGTCGTGTTGCGCTCGACCTGGGACTACACGGTCGACGTCGACCGCTTCCTCGGCTGGGTCGAGGGCCTGGACCGGGTGGCGAACGAGCCGAAGGTCATCGCCTGGAACACCGACAAGCTCTACCTGCGCGACCTCGCCGACGCCGGGGTGCCGACCGTGCCGACCGCGTTCGCCGCACCGGGCGATCCGGTGCCGCTGCCGCAGACGGGCCAGTTCGTGCTCAAGCCGTCGGTCGGGGCCGGTTCCCGGGGCGCCGGCCGCTTCGAGGCGTCCCGTTCCGACGACGCTCGCGCCCACGCCGCATCGCTCCACGCGGCCGGGCGGACCATCCTGATCCAGCCCTACCTCGACGCCGTCGACGCCGCCGGCGAGACCGCCCTGATCTACCTGGACGGGGCCTTCAGCCACGCGATCCGCAAGGGCGCGATGCTGCCCGAGACGGTCGCGCACGCCGTCGACGCCGACGTCCTCTACGTCGAGGAGGAGATCTCGGCCCGCACGCCGAGCGCGGCCGAACTGGAGGTGGGCGCCGCGGCCCTGGCCGCGATCCGCGACCGCTTCGGCGCCGACCTGCTCTACACGCGGGTCGACCTGCTGCCCTCGCCCGACGGGCCGGTCGTCGTCGAGCTCGAGCTGACCGAGCCGTCACTGTTCCTCCAGTACGGCGCCGACGCCGCCGACAGCTTCGCCGCCGCGATCGTCGCCCGCGCATGACGGCGGTCACGGCTCCCGTCCCGCCGATGGCGGCCGAGCGGGTGCGCGCCCTGCGCCGGATGAAGCTGATCGCCGGCGGGCTGCTGCTCGGCGCGGCGGTGGTCTTCGTGGTGTGCCGCACCGTCGGCGACGGCGCCGGGGTGTGGGGTTACGTGCAGGCCGCCGCCGAGGCGTCGATGGTCGGCGGCCTGGCCGACTGGTTCGCCGTCACCGCCCTGTTCCGCCACCCGCTGCGGCTGCCGATCCCGCACACGGCGATCATCCCGAGCAAGAAGGACCAGATCGGCGAGGGCTTGGCGTCCTTCGTGCAGCAGTACTTCCTGACCAGCGAGATCCTGAGCGAGCGGGTCACCGCGGCGCGGGTGCCGCAGCGGTTCGGGGAGTGGCTCGCCGAACCCGAGCACGCACGCCGGCTGGCCGACGAACTGGCGCTGGCGGTCAGCGGCACAGCGAGCGTGCTGCGCGACGACGTGCTGCGCGACTCGGTCGCCGCGTTCGCCGACAAGCGGCTCCGCGCGCTGGACATCGCGCCGCTGCTGGCCCGCCTCATCGACGCCGTGTGCGACGCGGGCCAGCACCAGGCCACGCTGACGACCACTCTCAAGGGCACGCTGAAGTTCCTGGAGGCGAACAAGGCCGAGTTCCGCAAGCGGGTCTCGCAGGAATCACCCGAGTGGGTGCCGGACTGGGTCGACGACCGGGTCTTCGCCAAGGGCTTCAGCCTGCTGCAGAGCTTCCTCGCCGACGTCATCGCCGATGACGGCCACGCCCTGCGGCGCGGGTTCGACCAGCAGCTGCGCGAGCTGGCCGAGCGGCTGCGCACCGACCCGGAGCAGATCCGCAAGGTCGAGCTGGGCCGCGACCAACTGCTCGACCACCCCAGCGTGCGCGAGTACCTCGCGAACCTCTGGGACTCGATGAAGAAGCTGCTGCTGGACGAGGCCGGCGACCCCGAGTCGGACCTGCGCCGCTCGGCGCAGTCGCTCACCATCCGCCTCGGGGAGGTGCTGCGCGACGACACGTCGATCGCCGGCAAGGTGAACGAGGCGCTCGAACGGCTGGCCGGGCACGTCGCCACGAACTACGCCGACGACCTCACCGCGGTCATCTCCCTCACGGTGTCGCGCTGGGACACCGAGGAGACGAGCCGCCGCCTCGAGATCCAGGTGGGCCGCGACCTGCAGTTCATCCGCATCAACGGCACGGTCGTCGGCGCACTGGCCGGTCTGGCGATCTACACCCTGACGCAGCTGTTCTGAGCGGTCACTTGCTGGGCTGCGGCACGTTCGGGCAGTTCTCCTTGGGATTCACGCCCAGGTAGTTCAGCGGGCCGGCCACGATCGTGACGACGGTCGTGGTCGTCTTGGCGCAGCTGCCCTTGCCGGACGAGCTGTAGTAGCCCCGCTGGCCCGCGGCGACGGCGCCGATGATGAGCCAGAGGACGACGAGGATGGTGATGATGCGGGCAATTCCGCCGCGGCGGTAGCCGGACTCCGTTGTCATGGCCGGGGTTGTACCCGGCTCGGAGCCCGACGAATCGACCGGTTCGGGCAGGACTTTTGTCCCGATCTTCCACGCCGGATCAGGCGGTGCGGCTGGCGGAACCGAATCGTCGCCCTTCGCGCCGCGTGAAGAATTCATGAAGTCGAAGTCCAACGCACCCATGCCGATATGCGGCCATTGTCGGATGTCAGCTGCATAGGTCCGCCGCGCGGCTACGGACCGCGATGATTCCCATTGCGGTGCGTCAATTCGAGCGATACGGCTTTCACTCAGCAGACATTCAAGCCGCATTCGCAATTGGAGACTCCGGGCGCACTGCGCTGATGCGCCTTTACCACGGACTGCCAATAACGCCAGTCTGTGCGTTAGCCTGTAGCCGCCGGAGGACGGGGGAACCTTCGGTACGGGGGGTGCGGGCGACGATCTTGGATCGTCGCCGGCGCTGCGCTCGCAGGCGCTCCGACGGGTCGAACCACAGGCCGATCGGGTCACTGCCGGGTGTACTGATCGGGGTAAAGCCATGTCCGAAGTACTCAACATCGTTCTCACGGACGACCACATTCTGCTGCTCGACGGGCTCACGTCGATCCTGGGCCGGGCGGGCCACCGGGTCGTGGCCGCCGTGTCCGATCTCTGTGCGCTGCAGGCGCAGACCAGGATGCATCGGCCCGACATCTGCGTGCTGGACAGCCGGGTCGCCGACGCCGACGCGATCGCCGCGATCCCCGGTCTGCTGGCCGGCAATCCGGGTACTCGGGTCGTCGTGCTCACGGCCGACGCGTCGCCACACACCCTGACCCGCGCACTGGAGGCCGGGGCCGCGGGGTACGTCCACAAGACCCGCGGCATAGCAGTCCTGCTCGATGCGCTGAGCCGGGTAGCGCTGGGTGAGGTGGTCGTCGAGGCATCGTTCAACCGCCCCGTCCGCAGCGGGCCGGCGCCGGCCGATCCGCGGGTCGTGCAGCTGGCGAACTACCTGACCCCGCGCGAGCGCGAATGCCTGCGTCTGCTCACGAGCGGGTTCGACACGACCGCGATGGCAGGTTCGCTCGGCGTCTCTCCCACCACGGTGCGTACACACGTGCAGGCCATCCTCATCAAGCTCGGCGTCCATTCCCGCCTGGAGGCGGTGTCGCTCGCGACCCGGCACGGGCTGGTGCGCCCGCTCGACGAGGTCGCCGGCTGACGCTCGGCCG
>NZ_DASYFV010000012.1:0-51603 GCF_036000465.1 Jatrophihabitans sp.
GCGCCGGTCGGCTCGGATTCCTCGGCCGACCATCGGCTGCACTCAGCTGAGACGTCGGGGCCCAATCTCCGCAGAGCCACACGCAGGGAGCCTAGCGACGCACATCAAGATCGATATTGGCCGAACCGAACGGTCTGACTATCGGCCAGGTCGCACGGATCGGCTCCATGAGTGCGGAAACGCTCACGGACAGATTCGGGTCTACCCCATCGCCGCGTGAGGTCAGGTGCAGCAGGCACGCGGTCCGCGTGAGTGGTCAGGGTGCCGCTCGGCACAGTGCGGCGGTCAGGAACGGCTGTGTGAAAACCTTCGTCAGTGCGGCGCGGACGGCCTGAGCCGACCGAACCGGAAGCCTCAGAGCGCGGCGGCGCGGGCGCGGAGGTCGGCGTGCAGGCCGTCGAAGGCCGAGGCGGCGGGCAGCAGCGACTTGCGGGCCTTCGAGACGACGCTGTAGTTGGCGTCGACGACGTTGGCCAGCGGCGTCTCGGAGATCTGTGAGAGCAGCTGGTAGGCGTCCATCGTGTGCAGGCCGTGGAGCTCGGCCAGCCAGCCCACCATCTCCACCTGGGAGATGCGCCAGGCGTCCTCGAGGGGGCGGCTGGAGCCGACGGTCATGAGGTGGTCGTCGTCCTCGAGCCGGGGCCAGCCCGGTGCGTGACCCTTGATCAGCTCGACGACGAGGGTCGTGGTCATCGCGCCCTCGACCGCGGTGCCGCACGACTCGCCCTCGCCCTGCCGGTAGTGGCCGTCGCCGATCGAGAACAGCGCGCCCTCGACGTTGACGCCGAGATAGCAGGTGGTGCCGGCCCGCATCTGGGGCGTGTCCATGTTGCCGCCGAACCGGTCGGGGACGAGCGAGCTGCGCACCTCGTTCGACGCGGGCGCGACCCCGACGGTGCCGAGCATCGGTTCGAGCGGCAGGTCGATGCGGTGCTCGCTGTGCCGGGCCTGGAACTGGACGGTGCGGGCCGCGGTGTCGAGGTGGTAGATCCACGTCGTGTCGGGCAGTGCCTCCTGCAGCATCACCGTGCGGTCGGTGCTGGTGAGCCCGCCGAAGAACGGGATCGCGGCCGAGGCGCCCCAGTCGCGCGCGGGCACGAGGCTGACCAGGTGCAGCGCCAGCGTGTCGCCCGGCTCGGCGCCCTCGACGTAGAACGGCCCGGTCTGCGGGTTCACGTAACGCAGGTCGACCTTCTCGCTCGACCGGTCGGTGACGCTGCGCAGCGCGCCGCAGAACGCGTCGTCCGACCACAGCCGCAGCACCGTGCCCGGCGCGATCTTCCGCAGCGGAGCCACCCCGCCGAAGGTGAACGCGTACTGCTCGAAGGTCGGCGTGATCTCGATGATGTCGCTCATCCGGATGTCCTCACTGGGCGGTCAGGGCAGGGTCACGTGGTGCGGGCCGAGCTCGGCGATGCTCGCGACGCCGAGCAGCTGCATCGTGCGGCGCACCTCGCCGATCAGGATCTCGGCTGCGCGCTCGACGCCCCGCTCGCCGCCGGCCATCAGCCCGTACAGGTAGGCGCGCCCGACCAGCGCGGCGTCGGCGCCGAGCGCGATCGCGGCGACGATGTCGGCCCCGCTCATGATGCCGGTGTCGAGCCACACCTCGGCCCGGCCCTGCACCGCCTGCACGACGTCGGGCAGCAGCCGCAGCGGCACGGGCGCGCGGTCGAGCTGGCGGCCGCCGTGGTTGGAGAGGATCACCGCATCGGCCCCGGCCGCGACCACCCGCTGCGCGTCGTCGACCGTCTGGATGCCCTTGACGACGAGCGGCCCGCTCCACACCGAGCGCAGCCAGTCGAGATCGTCGACGGTCATGGTCGGGTCGAACAGGGTGTCGATCATCTCGGCGACGGTGGAGTCCCAGTTGGTCAGCGAGGCGAACGTCAACGGATCGGTGGTCAGCAGGTTGACCCACCAGGCCGGATGCAGCGCCGCGTTGCCGACCGTCCGGGCGGTCAGCTTCGGCGGGATGGCGAAGCCGTTGCGGACGTCGCGCAGCCGTGGGCCGGCGACCGGCACGTCGACGGTGAGGACGAGCGCCTCGAAGCCGGCCGCCTGGGCCCGCCGCACGAGATCCTCGGCGGCCGCGCGGTCGCGCCAGACGTAGAGCTGGAACCACTTGCGGGCCTTCGGCGCCGCGGCCGCGACGTCCTCGATCGAGGTCGTGCCCATCGTCGACAGCGCGTAGGGCAGGCCGTGCCGCTCGGCCACCCGGGCCACCGCCCGCTCGCCCTCGTGGTGCATCAGCCGGGTGAAGCCGGTGGGCGCGAACGCGAACGGCTGCTCCGAACGGGCGCCCAGGATCATCGTCGAGGTGTCGACGATCGACACGTCGCGCAGCACCGACGGGTTGAGCACGAGATCGTCGAACAGCGACCGCGCCCGGCCCAGGCTGATCTCGTCGCCGGCCGCGCCGTCGGTGTAGTCGAACACCGAGCGGGGGCTGCGGCGCCGCGCGACGGTGCGCAGGTCGGCGATGGTGAAGGCCTTGGCCAGCCGCCGCCGGGTCGGGCTCGGGTCGGGCTTCTCGAACGACACCAGCGGGGCGAAGTCCGACCACCGAGGGACGCGGCGAGGCGTTCGGGGTGCGGTCATCGTCCTGACGCTACGCCGACGGGGGTCGCGGTCAATGGCCGCGGAACGCCTCCTTGAGCCACCACGAACCGCCGTCGTCGACGATCTTCGCGTCGATCAGGAGCGGACGCGGACGACCGCCCGCGACCCACGTCGCGACGGCGTCCAGGTCTTCGACACGGCGCACCGTCACGCCCGCCAGCCCGAAGCCGCGGGCGATCGACGCGAGGTCGGTCTCGGGGAAGCGCACGGTGCCGAGATCGTGACCGTCCGGGCCGAAATGGTGTACCTCGGCGCCGTAGGCCTCGTCGTTGTAGACGACGATCAGCAGGTCGAGCCCGAGGCGGGCGACGGTGTCGAGCTCGGCGGCCCCCATGGTGGCGCCGCCGTCGCCGAGGGCGGCCACGGTGAGCCGGTCGGGCCGGGCGATCGCCGCGCCGATCGCGCTGCCGAGCCCGAGCCCGATCGACTGGAACGCCTGGGTGAAGACGAAGCCGAGCTCGTCGGGCACCGACAGGAACATGCTCGGGTAGCCCATGAAGTTGCCCGAGTCGACGCTCACGGTCCGCTCGGCCGGCAGCAGGTCGTCGAGGGCGACGGTGAGCGTCCGCGGGTCGATCCGATCGCCGCTGGACGTGTCGTCGTACGCGACATCGCGCCACCGCCCCTCGGTCGCGATGCGGTGGCGGATGCCGTCCGTGCGGTACCGCGTCCCGGTGTCCGCCAGGACCCCGCCGGCGACCGCGGTCACATCGCCGACGACGCCGTGATCGATCGACCGGTGGCGGCCCAGCGCCGCGCCCTCGACGTCGACCTGGACGACGGTGGCGCCGGGGCCGATCAGCTCGCCGTGCCGGGTCGTCCACATGTTGAGCGCGCAGCCCCAGCCGACGATCAGGTCGGCGTCGCGGATGAGTTCCGCGGCCAGGGGAGTGGCGAAACCCCCGGACACGTCGAGCGAGAACGGTTCGTCGTGGAAGAGCCCCTTCGCCGCGGCACTGGTTGCGAGCAGCGCGCCGCAGCGGCCGGCGAGCTCGATCAGCGCGTCACGGGCGGCGGGCGATCGCGCGCCTTGCCCGGCGACGAACACCGGTCGCTGCGACGCGGCGATCGCGTCGGCCAGCGCGGTGACGTCGTCGGCGGCCGCGGCGCCGGCCGGCGTGATCGCAGGCAGCGTCCACCCGTCGAGTTCCTCGGCCTGGGCCGCGAGCGGCAGGTTGAGCAGCACTGTGCGGCGGTCGTCGACAGCGGTGCGGTACGCCGCGACCGTCACCTCGACCGCGTCGGCGGCACCGGTGACCCGCCGCGGCACCGCGCCGACCGAGCGGGCGAGCGCGTCCTGGTCGACGTAGAAGTTCGAGCGCGGATCGTTGGCCTCGGCGGCGAGCACGATGAGCGGCGTGCGGCTCTTGGCCGCCTCGGCGATCGCGGTCATGGCGTTGGTGAGACCACAGCCCTGGTGCACGCTCAGTGCGGCGACGCGCCCGCTCGTCCGGGCGTAGCCGTCGGCCATCGACGCCGCGCCGTTCTCGTGCCGCGCGGCGACGAACCCGACCCCGGCGTGGGCAAGCGCGTTGGTGACGTGGAAATTGCCCGAGCCGACGACGCCGAAGACGTGCCCGACGCCGAGGTCGGCGAGGATGCGGCCGACCGCCTCGCCGACCCGCATCAGCGCTCGACGAGCGCGAGCACCCGCACCGGGCTGCCCGAGCCGTTCACGATGCGCAGCGGGCTCGCGACGATGACCGCCCCGGTCGGTGGCAGCTTGTCGAGGTTGCGCAGCTGGGTCAGGCCGTACTTGCCGGCGCCGTGCATGAACGAGTGGCACGGGAACATCGGGTCGAAGGTCGCGGCGGCGCCGGCATCGCTGCCGACCGTCTCGACGCCCATGCCGATCACCGGCGACTCCTGCGCCACCCACCGGGCGCACTCGGCCGACATCCCCGGCGTGTGCGGGCCGTTCTCGTCGGCGTTGAGGAACTCCTCCTGCGAGTGGGCCCGCGCGTCCTACCCGGTGCGCACGAGCAGCCAGCCGCGCTCGGGCAGCGCGCCGTGCTGCTTCTCCCAGGCCCGGATGTGGTCGATCTCGACGAGGAAGTCGGGGTTCGCGGTGGCTTCGGCGGCGAAGTCGAGCACCGCGGCCGGCCCGACGAGATTGGCCGGCGGCACCGAGGCAACGTCCTCGCCGCCCTGGCCGGTGACCCAGTGGACCGGCGCGTCGAAGTGCGTGCCGGTGTGCTCGCCGGTGCGGAAGTTGTTCCAGTACCAGGCCGGCCCGGCGTCGTCGTACCGGGAGATCAGCTCGAGCTCGAAGCGGGCGGTCTGGCCGAACTGCTCGGGCAGCTGCAGCAGCGGCGTGTCCGACGACAGCGGCGCGGTCAGGTCGACGACCTCGATGCTGCCGGCGGCGAGGGCGGCGACGAGCGTGGACAGGACAGCCATCGAGGTCTCCTCTGCGCAGCGGATCCCCGACGCTATGCCGTTGCTCGGATCACCGTCAAAGGTCGGCCGGTCGTGGGCAGGCTGCTGTCATGCAGACACGTGACATCGGCAACGACACCGTCGGCCGCACCTCGGTCGGCGCCATCGGCCTCGGCCTCATGACCTTCGACCAGACCGGCACCCAGCCTCGCGAGCAGCTCGCCGCCACGGTGCGCGCCGCGGTGGATGCCGGGGTCACCCTCTTCGACACCGCGGACGCCTACGGGCCCGGCGACGAGCTGGGCGCCGACGCGCAGGGGGCCAACGAGACGCTCATCGCCTCGCTGCTCGACGAGCTGGGGCTGCGTGATCGGGTGCTGCTCGCGACCAAGGGCGGGCACGTGCGCACCGGCGGCGGCGGCTGGGACACCGACAGCTCGGCGTCCCACCTGACCCAGGCCGTCGACGCCAGCCTGCGTCGCCTCGGCGTCGACGAGCTCGCCCTGTGGCAGCACCACCGGCCCGACCCGAAGGTCGACTACGACGAGGTGATCGGCACGCTGCTCGAGATCCACAAGTCGGGCAAGGTGCGCATGATCGGTCTGTCCAACGCCGACCCCGACCAGATCCGCCGCGCCCACGCCGTGCTCGGTGACGCCCTGGTCAGCGTGCAGAACCAGTTCTCACCGGCCTTTCGCAGCAGCCGTCCCGAGATCGATGTGTGCGCCGAGCTCGGTCTCGCGTTCCTGCCGTGGAGCCCCCTCGGTGGGTTGGGCGACGCGAAGGAACTCGCGACCAAGCACCCGGCCTTCGCCGAGGTGGCGGACGAGGCGGGCGTCAGCGCCCAGCAGGTCGCGCTGGCGTGGGAACTCGCGATCTCACCCGCCGTCATACCGATCCCGGGCGCGAAGCGACCGACGTCGATCACCGACTCGGCCGCCGCGGCCGACCTCGTCCTCACCGACGACCAGTTCGCCCGCCTCGAGTCCGACGGCTGAGCCGGTGCGTCCCGATCGAGTGAGCCCGAGGCGTCGGTAGCATCGCGCGGTGCCATCACGCCGACTCGCGGTCCGCCGCTCCGCCATCCACGGCCGCGGGGTCTTCGCCCTGCGGGACATCGCCGCCGGGACCCGTCTCATCGAGTACCGGGGCGAGGTCATCGCGTGGGACGTCGCGCACGACCGCTACAACACCCGGTCCGACGCGGCGAACGGCACGACCTACTTCTTCGATCTCGGCGACGGGCAGGTGATCGACGGCGGCGCCGGGGGCAACTCGGCCCGCTTCGTCAACCACGGGTGCCGGCCGAACTGCGAGGCCCTCGACGAGGACGGTCACATCTGGTTCTTCGCCCTCACCGACATCGCCGAGGGCGATGAGCTGCTGATCGACTACTCGCTCGAGTTCGACGAGGGCGATGCCGAGGACGAGCACGACGACTACCCCTGCTCCTGCGGTGCGCCCGAGTGCCGCCGCACGATGCTCGCCGCCTGACACGTCACCGGGGTTCGAAGCCGGGGCAGGAGAACACCGGCAACGTCGGGTACTTCGCGAAGCGCTCGTCGGTCGCGGCACGCCCGCACCGCAGGAAGGTACTGCCGCGCCGCGTCGTGTTGGAGCGGGCGTGGACGCAGAGGCCGCAGAGGCCCGGCGGCGCGCCGAGCCGTTCGGGCGAGGTCACCGCGCCCCGCGGGACCGACGCGCGACCTGCTCGCGCAGCTCCGCGTTCTCGGCCTCGAGTTCCAGCACCATCGCGACGCCGGCGAGGTTGAGGCCGGCCTCGAGCAGCTCGACGATGCGGCGGGCCCGATCGAGGTCGAGCGCGCTGTAGCGCCGCGTGCCGCCGCCGGTGCGGGACGGCTCGACGAGACCGCGGGTCTCGTACAGGCGCAGCGTCTGCACGCCCACACCCACGAGCTCGGCCGCGACCGAAATGGCGTACACGCCCCTCGACTCGTGCGGTGTCGCCATCGCAGGTCCTTCCTCACGGCGGCATGTGACCTGTTGCTCCTTGCGTACCGATGCTAGCGGAGCTATAACAAACCTATAGCGAGCGACATAGATATGTGACCGCTCGCCGGACCACAGGACAACCACTCAGGAGGTGGACACGATGCTGATGCGTACCGACCCGTTCCGCGAGCTGGACCGTTTCACCCAGCAGATGTTCGGCGGGAACGGCACCCTGGCCCGCCCGTCGGCGATGCCGATGGACGCGTGGCGCGACGGCGACAACTTCTTCGTGGAGTTCGACCTGCCGGGTGTCGACCCGGCCTCGATCGACCTCGACGTCGAGCGCAACGTCGTCACGGTCAAGGCCGAGCGTCCGACCCGGGCCAGTGACGCCGATCTGATCGCTGCCGAGCGGCCCCGCGGCATCTTCAGCCGCCAGCTCGTCCTCGGCGAGAACCTCGACACCGAGCACATCGACGCCGCCTACGACAACGGCGTGCTGACGCTGCACATCCCGGTGGCCGAGAAGGCGAAGCCGCGCAAGATCTCGGTCACGAGCAAGGGCGGCACCAAGCAGGCGATCGACGTCTGACGGCGGACGCCGCGGAAGCGGGGTCCCGGTCGCTCCGGCGGCCGGGACCCCGTCAGTGTCGGCGTCAGTGGACGACGGGCACCGGGGTCGTCGCGTCGCCGGCCGGGTCGATGAGGATCTTGGCGTGCGTCTCGGGGTCGCCGAGGGCGGTGAACGCGGCGTCGATCCCGGCCAGCCCGACCGAGCCGGTGACGACCGGGGCCGCCTCGACCCGCCCGTCGGCGAGCAGGTGCAGCGAGTCGCGGAACTCCCTGGGCGTGTAGCCCAGCACGAAACGCAGGTCGATCTCCTTGTTGACGGCCATCGCCGGACGCAGCCGGTCGGTCTCCATGCACACGCCGACGACGACCACGCGGGAGAACAGCGGCGCCGAGGCGATCAGCTGGTCGATCACCCCGGGCACTCCGACGCACTCGAGTATGACCGGATGCTTCGGCGTGGCCGCGCCGACGAGATCGGCCGCCTGCCACACCCGGTGCCACGGCACGAGGGGTAGCGCGCGCAGCTTCTCCATCGTGCCGACGGCGAGTTCGAACACCGACGGCGCATCGGTGAGGTGCCCGTGCTCGCCGGCCGAGGCGAAGGGTGACTCCACGGCCGGGTCGACCACGACGTCGGCGCCGACCGCCGTGGCGAGCGCGCGCCGGCCGGGGGAGAAATCGCTGGCGATGACGGTGCGCACCCCGCTCGCCTTGAGCATGCCGACCACGGCGAGGCCCACCGGCCCGCAGCCGATGACGACCGCGACCTGGCCCTTCGAGATGTCGCTGCGCCGCACCGCGTGCAGGCCGACGGCCATCGGCTCGGTCAGCGTGGCGATGTCGGTCGACAGCCCGTTCGGCACGGCAAAGGTCAGCGAGTCCTCCACCAGCACCTGCTCGGCGTAGCCGCCCGGAGCGGCGACCGAGAGCCCGGTCGTGTGGATGCCGCCGCCGTGGCGCAGCAGGGGGAAGGACACGACCCGCGTGCCGGGCTTCAGACCGGTGCGGGTCCGGGGTCCGTGGTCGAGCACCTCCCCGCAGAACTCGTGCCCGAGCACGACCGACTGGTCGGAGCGGAAGATGCCGTCGTAGCCGACCTCGGCGGTGATGTCGGACAGCTCGTCGCAGTGGTTGCGGGCGTGCAGATCCGAGCCGCAGATGCCGCAGCGCAGCACCTCGAGCAGCAACTGGCCTTTCGCCGGCGTCGGCACGGGGAGGTCGATGACCTCGAACTTCCCGCCGGTGCAGGTCACCGCGCGCATCTGGAACCTCGTTCTCTCGTGGGACAGGGCCGGTGAGGGACGAGGGCCAGTCTGGCCGATCGGGCGCAAGATCGTGCCCCAGGGGCGGGTCGTCGTGGTCGGCTCGGCCCGCGAGGATGGGCTCGCCCGGCGGCCCGGCTCTGGACCCGGGTCGTACGCTCGGCGCCGTGGCCTGAGTGCGGCCGGACGAGCGAGGCGAGGCGACGATGAGCGGGTACTTCGACACCTATCGCGGCGTGGTCCTGGACACGAACGACCCGCTCGACCAGCGGCGGCTGCTCGTGCAGGTGCCTGAGCTCGCACTCGAGCCGTCGGCGTGGGCCGTTCCCGAGCACGCGGACGGCGTCGATCCGTCGGTGGGTGATCTCGTCTCCGTCCGGTACGAGAACGGCGACGAGTCCTACCCGATCTGGTCGAGCGAACTCGCGACGCCGGGCGCCGGGTCGGGTCACGGTCGCTACCTCGGCACCTACCAGGGCCTGGTGATCGACGACGTCGACCCGGGTGGCTACGAGCGGCTGGTCGTGCAGGCTCCCGACCTCGGCCCGGACGCGATGTGGGCGGTGCCGGCCCAGCCCGGGGCGCGGACGCCGGCCGTCGGCGAGGCGGTGTGGATCCGCTTCGACGGCGGGGACGCCGAGCGTCCGCTGTGGTCGGCCTGACGGGCGCCGACCAGGCCATGACGCTGACCACACCGAACGCCACCAAATCCCCATGAATCGGACGTAAGCCCGCCGTGAAGCTGGCACTTTGCCCAGTCGTCACGCGCCCGTCATGAAGACGGCGGACCGTTGATGGCATGAACACCAAGACCAACCGGAAGCACGTCAGCACCCCGACCGTCGCCACCCCCGACACGATCGCCGAGATCCACGACTACTACGTCGACCGGGTCAACAACCTGGTCGCCGAGGACCGCGAGTGGATGATCCCCGGCCTGACCGCCGACTACGACCGCCTGGTCGAGCAGGCCGAGCGGATCGCCCGCGCGGCCTGACCGGCACCGCCCCGACCGGGGTCAGCCGCCGGCCATTGCTCCGATCACCATGAACGGCTCCCGGCCCGTGGCCACTGCCTCGGGCAGGGGAGCATCGGGCTCGTCGTGCGAGACGTCTTCCTCGCAGGCGAAGAAGCGGACGAACGCCCGGCGCCGGCCGGTGCCGGTGTCGCGGATCGTCCCGCGCAGGACGGGATAGCGCGCCTCGAGCGCGTCGAGCACGGCCCGCTGGGTCGCCTCGGCCTCGACCTGGACCTCCTTCTCGCAGTGGGCGAGCTGGCGCAGGTGGGCCGGCAGCGTGACCCGGATCATCGCCGCACCGCCGTCACGCGAGGGTCTGCACTTCGACCGACAGCACGGCCGGCAGGTCGTGCACGATCGGTGCCCACGAGTCACCCGAGTCGGGCGAGGCGTAGACCTGCCCGCCCGTCGTGCCGAAGTAGACGCCGCAGTTGTCGAGCGTGTCGATCGCCATGGCGTCGCGCAGCACGTTGACGTAGCAGTTCTCCTGCGGCAGGCCGTTCGTCAACGCCTCCCACTCGGTGCCGCCGGAGCGGCTGCGGTAGACCCGCAACTTGCCGTCGGGCGGGAAGTGGTGCGAGTCGCTCAGGATCGGGACGACGTAGATCGTCTCGGGCTCGTGGGCGTGCACGCTGATCGGGAAGCCGAAGTCGGTCGGCAGGTTGCCGCTGACCTCGGTCCAGTTGTCGCCGCCGTCGTCGCTGCGCATGACGTCCCAGTGCTTCTGCATGAACAGGGTGTCGGGCCGCGACGGGTGCATGGCCAGGTTGTGCACGCAGTGGCCCACCTCGGCGGCGGGGGAGGGGATGCCGTCGGAGAGCAACCCCTTGTTGATCGGCTCCCACGTGGCCCCGCCGTCCTCGGTGCGGAACACGCCGGCCGCGGAGATCGCGACGAACAGCCGCTGGTCGTTCGTGGGGTCCTGGACGATGGTGTGCAGGCACATGCCGCCGGCGCCGGGCTGCCACTTCGAGCCCGAGCCGTGCTCGCGCAGGCCACGCACCTCGGTCCAGGTCTGCGCACCGTCGGTGGAGCGGAACAGTGCGGCGTCCTCGACGCCGGCGTAGACGGTGTCCTTGTCGGTCAGCGACGGCTCGAGGTGCCACACGCGGGCGAACTCCCACGGGTGCGGCGTGCCGTCGTACCACTGGTGCGTGCCCGGGACACCGGCGTAGGTGAAGTCCTTGCCGACCGGCTCCCACGTCGCGCCGCCGTCGTCGGAGCGCTGGATGAGCTGGCCGAACCAGCCGGTCGACTGCGAGGCGTAGAGCCGATCGGGATCGACGCTCGACCCCGCGACGTGGTAGACCTCCCAGCCCGGGAAGTGCGGACCCGCGACGTCCCACTTCGTGCGCTCCTCGTCCGAGGTCAGCACGAACGCCCCCTTGCGGGTGCCCACGAGAACCCTGACTCCGCCCATTGCCTGCTCCGATCTGCCGCGTCGATGATCGCGGCCCGAACCTACGACCGCCCCCCGACAACGTCCACGATCGACGCACTTGCGGACGGTTGCGGCAGGATCGACCGCGGGAGCGGACTCGATGTCGGTGCGGCCGGGACGGTGACAGCACGGCAGCCGAGGTCGGTCGGCGCCGACGCCGGCCCCGGGTCGAGCGCCGTGACGCAGACGGTGTGCGGCCCGGGCGACGCCGGCACGGTGGTGGCGAAGCCGTGGTCGCCGCCGACCGGGTAGGTGCCCGCCGCGCGGGCGCGATCGGCCACGACCGTGGCGACGACGGCGTCGTCGAGCGTGATCTGCACCGAGCTCGGTGCCGGGACCGCGTCGGGGTCGTACGCCCAGCCGGTCACGTCGACGCCGCCGTCGGCCGAGAAGACCTGGTCGAGGTGACCGCGCGGCCGGCCGTCGACCGTGACCGGGTAGCACTGGCGCGGGCTCGCGTTGCCCATCCCGGTGTTCAGCCGGTAGATGCAGAAGACGTGGGGGCCGTCGGTGGCGGCGAACCGGGCGACGAAGCCGTGGCGGCCCAGGGCGTGCTGCACGGTGTCGACGTCCCGGCGATACACCGACGTGGCGCCCTGCCAGCGCGTGGTGCTGCCCTCGGCGACGCGCACCGTCATCGGGCTGTTGCGGGTGTCGGGGTCGAGGGCCCACCCGCTGACGGTCACCGTCGATCCGCGCGCCGAGACCGCCTCCACCCGGCCGATCGGGTTGTGCGTCTCGGGCAGGTCGACGTAGCCGTGCGGCAGCACGGTGCGGGCCATGCGGGTGACGATCCCGGCGAGGCTGCC
Organism: Jatrophihabitans sp.; assembly: GCF_036000465.1. Lineage (GTDB taxonomy): Bacteria > Actinomycetota > Actinomycetes > Mycobacteriales > Jatrophihabitantaceae > Jatrophihabitans. Next base: position 12,058 of record NZ_DASYFV010000012.1, read on the forward strand.
GTTGAAGCCGCCGGCGTCGCAGCAGATGTGCGAGTCGGTCAGGATCGCGACGGCGTAGCGGTCGCCGCCGGCGAGGCCGGTGGTGTTGACGACCGAGCCGTTGGAATCGGACGAGCAGTGCCCCTCACCCTGCTTGACCGCGGCGCCGCGGGTCGCCGACGGCAGCCCGAAGGTCTGGTTCACGCCGTCGGTGTCGTAGGTCGTGTAGTGGTGCAGCGCGTTCGTCAACCACGGCGCGACCTTCCGGTCGGCCCGCATCCTCGCGTAGAACTGCACGAGGCCGCGGGCGCTGATGTGCGTGTTGCCCCAGCACCAGTCCCGGGACGCGAGGGGCGGGAAGCCGAGGCGGGGCAGGCCGTACCGGGCCTTCACCCAGTTGATGACGCCGGTGCCGCCGACCTTCGGCAGCAGCCGGACCAGCGCCCGGCTGTCCGAGCGGGTGATCATCGACCACGCGAGCGTGGCCGTCGCGCCGTGCATCTGCCCGAGCGCGAGCAGCTTCGTCGCCACGAACAGCTTCATCACCGAGGCGGCGCCGTAGTAGGCATCGCCGTTGCCCGCGCCCCAGTAGCGGCCGGTCCTGAGATCGAGCACCGACACCGACGCCCGCACCGAGTGCGCGCCCGCGTACGCGTAGGCCTGCCCGACCGTCCGGTCGATCGTGGTCGGGCCCGCGGCGCTCGCGACGGTCGGTGCGACCGTGACGGCCGCGAGCACGAGGCCGAGGCCGAGCGCGGCGCGCCTCAACCGGTCGCGGCGGTGGATCACCCGGTGACGATAAACGATCTAGGTCACGTTCGACGTGAGGACGATGTCGAACCTCGCCCGGGTCCACGTCGGGGAGTCGACGATGCGGCCGTCGGGCGTCGGCGCGTCGCGCGGGGCGCGCGCGAAGTCGACGACGAGCGAGTCGCGCAGGCCGAACACGCTGTCGACGGCGAGGCCGTCGCCGGCGACGAAGGCGTGCGTGGTGAGGGTGCGCGCCTCGGGGTGGCCGACCCGGAAGTGCAGGTGGGGTGCGCGCATCGGGGTGCGGCCGGTCGCGGCGAGCAGGTCGCCCACCGGACCGTCGGCCGGGATCGGGTACGGCGTCGGGGTGAGCGCCCAGAAGCGGTAGTGGCCGTCCGTGTCGGTCTCGAGCCGGGCCCGCGCCGCCGTGCGGCCGTCGGCGTACTGGACGTCGTAGAAGCCGTCGTCGTCGGCCTCCCACACCTCGACGCGCGCGCCGGCCAGCGGCCGCCCGTCGGTGCCGGTGATCCGCCCCTCGACCCAGCACGGTTCGCCCGGTGCCCCGGCGGCGATGTCGCCGCCGAGCTGCACCGCGGGCGCGTCCGCGACGAAGAAGGGGCCGAGCACGGTCGCCTCGGTCGCGCCGCCGGTGGCGTCGTCGTTGACGACGACCGTCTGCATCGAGACGCCGAGGACGTCGGAGAGCAGGATGAACTCCTGCCGCCGGTCGTCGCTGGCCTGCCCGGTGCGGGTGAGGAAGGCGATCGCATGCTGCCACTCGGCCTCGGTCAGCCGCGTCTCGCGCACCACCGCGTGCAGGTGCCGCACGAGGGTGGTGAGCACGGTGCGCAGCCGCTCGTCGGGGGTGCGGTCGAAGCTCGCCAGTACGGTGTCGAGCAGGCGCTGCTCGGGGCTGGTCCTGGCTTCGTCGGTATCCGGGTTCGGGGTCATGCCCGGATTGTGCTCGGGCGCGTCGGGCGGTGTCCCCCTATCGTGTTCCCACACGCGTTGCCCGCTGACGAAGGAGCCACGATGTCCGATCTGCAGGAGCGGTTCGAGAAGGCCCAGGTCGACGTCAAGTCGCTGTCGTCCAAGCCGTCCAACGACGACCTGCTCGCGCTCTACTCGCTGTTCAAGCAGGCCACCGACGGCGAGGCGGCGAAGGGGAAGAAGCCGGGACGCTTCGACCTGGTCGGTAAGGCGAAGTACGACGCCTGGAGCAAGCGCGCCGGCATGTCGTCCGACGACGCCAAGCAGGCCTACGTCGACACCGTGGAGCGCCTGCTCGGCACGTGACCGGTACCGGCCTGCGGCTAATCTGGGCGTCGTGCCCGAGCTGCCCGAGGTCGAGTCGGCTCGCCGCGTCATCGAACGCCACGGGTTGGGGCGCCGCATCGTCGACGTCGACGACACCGACAGCTACGAGTGCCGCCCGCACGCGCCGGGGGAGATCCGCTCCGCGCTCGTCGGTCGCCGGCTGACCGTGGCCCGGCGGCAGGGGAAGAGCATGTGGTGCGAGACGTCCGGGGTCGGGCGGTCCCGCCAGGAGGGCCCGACCGTCGGCATACACCTGGGTATGTCGGGCAAGATCGTGGTCGCCGACGGGCGGGGCGACGAGATCGACGGCGGCGACTACTGGGAGCGCGGCCGGGCGCCCGGTGACTTCCGGTTCAGCCGCTTCTCGCTGACCTTCGCCGACGGCGGGTCGCTGATCCTGGTCGATCCGCGCCGGCTCGGCCGGGTACGGCTCGACCCGCCGGTCGAGTTGCTCGGCCCCGACGCCCGCGAGGTCACGCCGGGCCGGTTCCGCCAACTCGTGATGACCGGGACGGCCCCGATCAAGGCCCGCCTGCTCGACCAGAACTCGATCGCGGGCGTCGGCAACCTGCTGGCCGACCAGGCGCTGTGGCTCGCGCGGCTGCACCCGGCCCGGCGGGTCAGCGACCTCGTGCGCTCCGACGTCGACCGGCTGCACCGCGCGCTGCACCGCGCCATCGAGGCGGCGATCGGTGGTGGTGGCGTGCACACCCTGTCGGTCATCCCGTTCCGCAAGCCCGCCGCCGCCTGCCCCCGGTGCGGGGCGCCGATGCAGCGCGGCACGGTCGGCGGCCGCACCACTTGGTGGTGCTCGAACGAGCAGCGGGCGTAGGCCCTAGGCCCCTTTCCGCGTCGCGGCGGCCGACCTAACGTTCACGATGTGGTCGAACCTGTCGTGCAGCGTCACGTGACGGACCTCGTAGCGGCGCTCGATCACCTGCCGGCGATGGTCGCGTACTGGGACAGGGAATGCCGCAACCGCATCGCCAACGCCGCGTACCTGGAGTGGTTCGGAACGCGTCCGGAGGACATGTTCGGGATGCACATCCGCGACCTGCTCGGCCCGGAGCTGTACGAACGGAACCTGCCCTACATCCGGGCCGCCCTCGCCGGCGAGGCCCAGTTGTTCAACCGCACGCTCGTCGACACCAGCGGCTGCACGCGATACACCCAGGCGTCCTACGTCCCGCGCGTCGTGGACGGAGCGGTCGAAGGATTCTTCGTGCTCGTCACGGACATCTCCGAGCGGGTGAGGGCGGAAGCGGCCCTGGCCGACAGCGTGGCGAACACGGCCTTGCTGCACGAGCGCCAGCGTATTGCCGCCGACATGCACGACCTCGTCATCCAGAATCTGTATGCGGCCAACCTGGCTCTCGCGGCCCTGCTGCCCGGTCTCGAGGCGTCCGGCGCGGAGCAGGTGGGGGTGATCATCGATCGCATCGATCACGCGGTCGTGACCTTGCGAGCGGCGATCCACGAGATGACGCGGCAGATCGGCCCGGAACAGTTCGTCGCCGACCTGCAGCAGGTGATCGACAACAGCGCCGTCGGCCTCGGATTCACCCCGACTCTCGTCGTGGAGGGGCCACCGGAACTCATCCCGGTGGCGGCCCGCCCGGAGATGCTCGCGGTGTTGCAGGAGGCATTGAGCAACGTGGTGCGGCATGCGGCGGCCACGAGCGTCCTGGTCACCGTCACCATGCTGGGATCCGACGTCCGCCTGGTCGTCGTCGACAACGGCCGGGGATTCGGAGAGGTCACCCGGTCCAGCGGCATCACCAACATGCGCGTCCGGGCCGAGCGGCTGGGTGGCAGCTTCGCCTGCTCGGCCAACGACCCCAGCGGCACGATCGTCGATTGGCAGGTGCCGTCGACCTTGGCGGCTCCGGCCGTGCCGCTGCCCCGATCACCGGCCGCATGAGGCTGCCCGGTATCAGGCCGGATCCGGGGCTTCGCTAGCGTCGGGTCATGGATCTCGCCGTCACCGTCCGGCGCGACGACGACGTCACCGTCGCCCTCGTGCTGAGAGGCTCGCTCGACCTCGCGAGCCGCAGTCATGTCGTCGATGCCGCCCGCACGGCGTTCGCGCCCGGGACGACCGCCCGCGTGGTCGACCTCGAAGGGGTCACGTTCATGGATTCCACCGGTCTCGGAGTGCTGATCGAACTCGCCGGCGACGCCGACGACGACGGCGCGACCTTCGCCGTCGAGAACCCGTCCCGCAGCGTGCAGCGGCTGCTCGAGATCAGCGGTCTCGCCGAGCGGTTCATTCGCTAGCGCCTCAGCGCGCCGTCACGACGAGGGCGGCGAGATCACCCTCGACCGGGCCGTCGCCGAGCGTCGCCGTCATGTGGTCGCCGACCGCGGCGCAGAGCGCACCCAGGTCGCCGCGCTGCTCGAGCGCGAAGCGCAACGGCGTGCCCAGGCAGAAGCCTTCGGCGAGGGTGCGGGCCGACGGCGCCTCGCCGGTGAGCACCACTCGCTCGACGGCCACGTCGTCGAAGCCGCCCGCCGCGAGGTCGGCCTCGACCTGCGCCGGGTCGTGATACCCGTGCGGCACGCGAGCCACGAACGTGGGCGGGTCGTCGGGGAGCGTGGCGTCGAGCGCGTCGGTCAGCGCGGCCGGGAACGGGGAGGCCTCGACCGCCTGCCAGGTGGTGAGGAGGAAGCGGCGGCCCGCAGCGAGCACCCGCCGGGCCTCGGCGAAGGCCCCGGACCGGTCCGGGAAGAACATGGCCCCGAACTGGCAGACGACGAGCTCGACGGACGCGTCCGGCTGCGGGAGCGCGCCCGCGTCGGCCGGTTGCCACGTCGCACCCGGCACGCGTTCGCAGCCCCACGCGACCATCGCCGGGTTCAGGTCGGTGGCCGTGATCGTGGCGTCGGGCAGCGCGCGCACGAGTTCGGCCGTGGCGACCCCGGTGCCGGCGGCGAGTTCGAGGACCCGGACGGGGGCGTCCACGGCGGCGAGTCCGGCGAGGTGCGCGGCGAACGGTGCGAAGAGGGCCGGCCCGAGACAGCGGTCGTAGGTCTCGGGCATCGAGCCGAGCCAGGCGGTGTCGGAGGTCATGCGGGCAGTCTGGTCGACACTCCGACGGGCGGCTACTGCGGGCGCGCGGGCGAACCGGCGCCGCGGCGACGAAATCGGCGCCTCGACCGGGGGCGATCGGGTTCGGGCACGCGGCGCACGGGCATCAGCACGGCGTCAGGCCCGAACTCCCACCGCAGCTCGCCGGTGGTCTCGCGCTGCTGAAGGATCGTGACCCAGGGCAGGAACGAGTCCTCGGCGGGCGGGGCCGTGCGGTAGCCGGCCACGATCTCGGGCCGATCCTCCAGGGTCACGAACGTCTCGCTCGCGAACAGGTCTGACACGTCCATTCCCCCCGGAACACAGGACCGGCTGCACCGGTCTCTGCCCCTTAAACGACGTGGGCGTCCGCCGCGATACTCCGGCGCCGCGACCGGTCACACGGACGCGGGAACCCCGTTGGCGGCCGGCGACGCCGGGCGCGCCGCAGCGGGTAGCTCCTGCGCCGCGGCCTGTTCCCGACTGAGGAAGTTGGTCAGCTCGACGATCGTCGACATCAGCGGCGCCGGGAACACGACGGTGGTGTTCTTGTCGACGCCGATCTCGACCAGGCTCTGCAGGTTGCGCAGCTGGAGCGCGAGCGGGTGCGCCATCATGACGTCCGACGCGGTCCCCAGAGCCGATGCGGCCAGCGACTCGCCCTCGGCATTGATGATCTTCGCCCGCTTCTCCCGCTCGGCCTCGGCCTGGCGGGCCATGGCCCGCTTCATGCTCTCGGGAAGCTGGATGTCCTTCAGCTCGACGAGGGTCACCTCGACACCCCAGTCGGCGGTGGTGACGTCGAGGATCTTGCGGATGTCGAGATTGATCTGGTCGGTCTCGGCCAACGTCTGGTCGAGGGTGTGCTGCCCGACGACCTTGCGCAGCGTCGTCTGCGCGATCTGGTCGATGGCCGCCCGCACGTTCTCGATCGCCACGACCGACTTCACCGCGTCCACGACCTTGTAGTAGGCGACGGCCGAGACATCAACGCTGACGTTGTCGCGCGTGATGATCCCCTGCGACTGGATGGGCATCGTGACAACCCGCAGCGACACCCGGTGCATGACGTCGACGAACGGGATGATCAGCCGGAACCCCGGCAGCTTCTCGCCGCCGAGCCGGCCGAAGCGGAACAGCACCCCTTCCTCGTACTGCTTGACGATCCGGACGGCGAGGGCGAGGCCGATCAGCAGCAGGACCGCGACGACGGCCAGCACGGTGATGACGGTGCTCATGACCAGCACGATCCGCCGGTGCGAGCGACCCCGGCCAGAGTCCGAGGACCCACGGCGCGCGGCCGAGACAGGAAGTTGGTCCCTACCCGGCCGCAAGGGCGCGGTCGCAGAGTGAGGGCGTGCACCTGGGCGCGCCCGCTGGATCGGCGACGGCTCGACCCGGGCCGGTCGGGGGTCACGATGTCCACCTTCACCGTCCTGAACCGGGGACCGCTGCGCGGTCCGCGGGCAATGGTCGCCGGGCCCGCGTGACGGCATGGCCACCGGACCGCTCGACACGATCGGGACCGAGCCGCGCTGGGCCCCGATCGCCCGCCGGCCGCGCATCGAACCGCTGATCGGCGATTACGAGGCCCGCTACGCCTCGTTCACCTGGGAGAGCGCCCGCGACGGGCTGGACGGGTTGCCCGGCGGCGGCCTGAACATCGCGCACGAGGCGGTCGACCGGCACGCCGACGGCCCGTCGGCCGACGTGGTGGCCCTGCGCTGCGTGGCCCGCGACGACCGCGTCACCGACCTGACCTACGCGCAGCTGCGCGAGCGCACCGACCGCTTCGGCGCGATGCTGCACGCACTCGGGGTCGGACCCGGCGACGGCGTGTGCTCGCTGCTCACCCGCGGGCCCGAGCTGTACGTGACCGCGCTGGGGACGATGAAGGCCGCCGCGGTGTTCTGCCCGCTGTTCCCGGCGTTCGGCCCGGAGCCCGTCCGCGAGCGACTCGAACTCGGCCGCATCCGGGTGCTCGTCACCACCGCCGAGGCCTACCGGCGCAAGGTGGCGGCGTACCGCGCCGAGCTGCCCGACCTGCGACACGTCCTGATCGTGGGGGACGGTCCCGCGCCGCAGGGCACCACGTCGCTGGACGCCGCCCTCGCGGCCGCCGCCGGCCGGCCCTTCCGCATCGCGGCGACCCGCCCGGAGGACCCGGCCCTGCTCCACTTCACCAGCGGCACGACCGGCAAGCCGAAGGGTGCCGTGCACGTGCACGAGGCCGTCGTCGCGCACCACGCCACCGCGGCGTTCGCGCTGGATCTGCGCCCCGGCGACGTCTACTGGTGCACCGCCGATCCGGGGTGGGTCACCGGCACCTCCTACGGCATCATCGGCCCGCTGACCCGCGGGGTCACGATCGTCACCGACGCCGGTGACTTCGACTCGCGCCGGTGGTACCAGCTCCTCGCCGATCAGCACGTCACCGTCTGGTACACCGCGCCGACCGCGCTGCGCATGCTGATGGCCAGCGGCGGGGAGCTCCCGCGCCGGTACGACCTCAGGAAGCTGCGGCACGTGGTCAGCGTCGGTGAGCCGCTCAACCCCGAGGCGGTGATGTGGGGGGACGAGAATCTCGGCCTGCCGATCCACGACACGTGGTGGCAGACCGAGACCGGCGCGATCATGATCAGCAACTACCCGGGCCTGCCGGTGCGACCCGGATCGATGGGGCGTCCGATGCCCGGGATCCGGGCCACGATCCTGGAACGGGGCGAGGACGCGGCGGTGCGCCGCGTCGACGGGCACGTGCGCGAGGTGGAGCCGGAGTCGGTCGGGGAGCTCGCCCTGCGGCCGGGCTGGCCGTCGATGTTCCGCGACTACCTGAACGCCCACGAGCGCTACGAGCAGTGCTTCGCCGACGGCTGGTACCTCACCGGTGACCTGGCCCGCCGCGACCGCGACGGCTACTTCTGGTTCGTCGGTCGCGGCGACGACGTCATCAAGTCGGCCGGCCACCTGATCGGGCCGTTCGAGGTCGAGAGCGCGCTGATGGAGCACGCGGCGGTCGTCGAGGCCGGGGTGATCGGCAAGCCCGACCCCGTCGCCGGCGAGATCGTCAAGGCCTTCGTCACGCTGCGACCGGGCATCGAGCCGGACGAGGACCTGCGCCGGGAGCTGATCGCGTTCGGCCGGCGCCGGCTCGGCACCCTCGCGCCGCGCGAGATCGCCTTCGACCAGCACCTGCCGCACACCCGCAGCGGCAAGGTGATGCGCCGCCTGCTCAAGGCCCGGGAACTCGGTCTGGAAGAGGGCGATCTCTCCACCCTGGAGAACCGCACGAGCGCGAAGGAAAGCCGATGAGCACAGCTGCGAAGCCACGCCGGGCCCGGACGAAACCCAGCACGGACGACCGCGTCGCGCTGCTGCGCGAGATGCTGCGGATCCGGCGCTTCGAAGAGACCTGCGTGCAGCTATACAGCACCGAGAAGATCCGCGGGTTCATGCATCTGTGCATCGGTGAGGAGGCCACCGCGGTCGGCGTCATGAGCGCGCTCACCAAGGACGACGCCGTGGTGGGCACGTACCGCGAGCACGGCCAGGCGCTCGCCCGCGGGATGAGCATGACGACCGTGCTGGCCGAGATGTTCGGCAAGCAGACCGGGTGCAGCCGCGGGCGGGGCGGGTCGATGCACCTGTTCGACGCGGCGTTGCGCTTCTACGGCGGCAACGCCATCGTCGGCGGCGGGCTGCCCGTGGCCGTCGGCCTGGCCCTCGCCGACCGGCTGCGCGGCCAGAAGCGGGTGACCGCCTGCGTGTTCGGGGACGGCGCGTTCGCCGAGGGCGAGTTCCACGAGAGCGCGAACCTCGCGGCGCTGTGGCACCTGCCGGTCGCGTTCTTCTGCGAGAACAACTTCTACGCGATGGGCACCGCCCTCGCCCGCGAGCACGCCCAGACCGATCTGGCGATGCGGGCGGCGTCCTACGGCATGGTCGCCTGGACGGCCGACGGGATGGACGTCGTCGCGGTGGCCGACGCGGCCCGGCGGGCGGCCGAGTTCATCCGGGCGGGGGAGGGGCCGTGCTTCGTCGAGCTGCGCACCTACCGGTTCCGCGCGCACTCGATGTACGACCCGGACCGCTACCGCGAGAAGGCCGAGATCGAGGGCTGGCGCCACCACGACCCGATTCCGGCGCTGACCGCGACGCTGCGCGACGACGGCGCGCTGACCGATGCCGATCTCGCCCGGTTCGAGAAGGAGATCGAGGCCGAGATCGCCGACGCCGTCGCCGCCGCCGAGGCGGCACCGTTGGAGCCGGTGGCCGAGCTGACCCGGTTCGTCACCAGCGAGCACCGGAGCGCGCCATGACCATGACCGTGAGCTCGCCGGCGCCCGCCCCGGCCGTCGAGACCGCCACGTATCGCGAGGCCCTGCGGGCGGCGATCCGCGAGGCGATGACCCGCGACGACCGGGTGTTCCTGATGGGCGAGGACGTCGGCCGTTACGGCGGCTGCTTCGCGGTGAGCATGGGCCTGCTCGAAGAGTTCGGGCCGGAGCGGATCCGGGACACCCCGCTGTCGGAGTCGGCCTTCGTCGGCGCCGGGATCGGAGCGGCGCTCGGCGGCCTGCGTCCGATCGTCGAGATCATGACGGTGAACTTCAGCCTGCTCGCGCTGGATCAGATCCTCAACAACGCCGCGACCGTGCTGCACATGTCCGGCGGCCAGCTCAACGTGCCGCTGGTGATCCGCATGACGACCGGCGCCGGCCGGCAGCTGGCCGCGCAGCACTCGCACAGCCTCGAGGGCTGGTACGCGCACATCCCCGGGCTGCGGATCCTCGCCCCGGCGACCGTAGCGGACGCCCGCGGCATGCTCTGGCCCGCGCTCGCCGACCCGGACCCGGTGCTGATCTTCGAGAACGGCGGGCTCTACAACAGCAGCGGGCCGCTGCCGGCCGACCCCGCCACGATCGACATCGAGCGCGCGGCCGTGCGCCGGCCCGGCGACGATGTCACGATCATCGCGTACGGCGGCACCCTCGCGACCGCGCTCACCGCCGCCGACCAGCTCGCCGCCCAGGGCATGAGCGCCGAGGTGATCGACCTGCGCGTGCTGCGTCCGCTCGACGACGAGACGCTGGTCGGGTCCGTCCGGCGGACCCACCGAGCCGTGATCGTCGACGAGGGGTGGCGCTCCGGCAGCCTGTCGGCCGAGATCTCCGCCCGGCTCGTCGAGCAGGCGTTCTACGACCTGGACGCGCCGGTCGCGCGGGTGTGCTCGGCCGAGGTACCCATGCCCTACGCCCGGCACCTCGAGCAGGCCGCCCTGCCGCAGGCGGCCGACGTCGTCGCGGCGGCGCTGCAGCTGGCCGGTCGGCATGGCTGACTTCCGCATGCCGTCGCTGGGGGCGGACATGGAGAGCGGCACCCTGCTCGAGTGGCTCGTCGGACCGGGTGATCCGGTGCACCGCGGCGAGGTCGTCGCGGTCATCGACACCGACAAGGCGGCCATCGAGGTCGAGTGCTTCGACGAGGGGGTCATCCAGGAGCTGAAGGTCCAGCCGGGCGAGCGGGTGCCGGTCGGCGCGGTGCTGGCCTCGATCGATGGCGCCGGGGCGGCCGTGCCGCCGTCGGGGTCGGCGGCCGTGCCGCCGTCGGTGCCGGTGGCGCCGTCGATGGTCGAGCCCGTACACGTGCTGTCGCCGCTGGTGCGGCGCGAGGCCGTGGCGCTCGGCGTCGATCTGGCCGAGGTCGGCACCGGCCACGACGGCCTGGTGCACCGGGTCGACGTCGAGCACGCCGCGGCGCAACGCGCACGACCGGCCGGACCGCCCCAGGGCGGCCGCGTCCGCGCCTCCCCGCTGGCCCGGCGCCTCGCCGCGTCGGCCGGCGTCGACCTCGCCGCGATCTCGGGGTCGGGGGCCGGCGGGGTCATCGTCGCGGCGGACATCGGGCCCGGTCCGTCCGCTCCTCCGCCGTCCGCACCTCCGTCGCCCGCACCGCCTGCCCGCGCGCCCGAGCACGGTACTTCGATGCGCCAGGCGATCGCGGCGCTGATGGCGCGATCGAAGCGCGAGATCCCGCACTACTACCTGACCCACACGATGGATGTCTCGGCGACGCTCGACCGGGTCCGGCGCCGCAACCGGGAGCTGCCCGTCGAGCAGCGACTCGTGCCGGCGGCATTCCTGCTCGCGGCCACCGCGCGCGCCCTCGAGGCGGTGCCCGAGCTGAACGGCACCTGGGTCGGCGGCGCGTTCGTCCCGTCCGCGCGGGTCGACATCGGCGTGGTCGTCTCGTTGCGCTCGGGCGGCATCATCGTGCCGGTCATCGGCGATGCGGCCGCGCTGTCGGCGGAGCAGCTCATGCCGGTCATGCGCGGTCTCGCCGCCCGCGCCCGCAACGGTCGGCTGCGGGGCACCGAGCTCGCGCCGCCGTCGATCACCGTCACGAATCTCGGCGACCAGGGCGTCGACAGTGTCCTGGGCGTCATCTACCCGCCGCAGGTGGCCGTCGTCGGTTTCGGTGCCGTGGCCGATCGGCGGGCGGTCGACGGGCTGCTCGGTGTGCGTCCGGTCGTCACGGTGACGGTCGCCGCCGATCACCGGGCCAGCGACGGGGCGATCGGGGCCCGGCTGCTGAACCGGATCGAGCGGCTGCTGCACGAACCCCAGAAACTCTGACAGCGACGCAACTCTGACAGCGACGCACGGGAGGCACGATGACACCGGAACAGGCTCAGCAGGTCGTCGAGCAGGCGATCGTCAGCGCGGTCCCCGATGCCGACGTCGGCACGCTCGGCCCTGACGACGACCTGCGCGAGACGCTCGAGCTGGACTCACTCGACTTCGTCGCCGTGGTCGAGTCGCTCAGCGTGCGCGCCGCCTTCCGCATCGACGAGGAGGACTACCGCGAGCTCCGCACGCTCGCCCGGGCCGCGCAGTTCGTGGCCGCCCACGCGCCGGCGTAGGACGGGTGATGATGACCGCGCTCCCGGTGACCCTCTCGCTCGTCCCGGTGCCCAAGCCCGACGACGTCAACGTGATCATCGGGCAGGCCCACTTCATCAAGACGGTCGAGGACCTGCACGAGGCGATCGTGGGCGTCGGCGCGCAGCTGCGCTTCGGCATCGCGTTCTGCGAGCCCTCCGGCGAGCGCCTGGTGCGCACCTCCGGCAATGACGAGTCGCTCGGCGCGCTGGCCACCGGGGCGGCACAACGCATCGCGGCGGGGCACTGCTTCGTCGTCATGCTCGCGGACGGTTTCCCGGTCAACGTGCTGGCACCGATCCGGGCCGTCGCCGAGGTGTGCACCGTGTTCTGCGCGACCGCGAACGAGGTCGACGTCGTCGTCGCCTCCTCCGCCCGGGGCCGCGGCATCGTCGGCGTGATCGACGGAGAACCACCGGTCGGGGTCGAGGACACCGCGGCCCGGGCGCGGCGGCACGACCTGCTCCGCGCCATCGGCTACAAGCTCTGAGATCCCCTCACTAGAAGCCGGTGGGCTCGGTCTCCAGCTCGGGCTCCTGCGGGCGCGCCTCGTGGTGCAGCGGGCGCAGTGCCGACGTGTGCTCGAGCCAGACCAGCGCGTCGTAGCGGGCGCCGAGCAGGGTCGGCACGTAGTTGCCGCCCTCGCGGGTCGGGTCGTAGAGCACCCCGATCGCCCGGTGGCCGAGCCATTGCGACAGCCACGGGCCGGACCGGTCCGCCCCGAAGACGAGGACGGCGGGTTGCCCGACGGTGCGGTGCAGCAGGTCCTCGTGGCTGCCGGGCCGGGCGGGCGGCACGGCGAACACCTGCTCCGCCGCGCCCCACGAGCGGGCGGCGAGCACCGTGCCCCGATGACCGGCGAAGCCGATCAGCACCACGTCGGCGGCCGGGTGGCGCCGGCGCAGCAGCTGACCGACGTTGACCATGCCGTGGCGGGCCATGTCGGTCGCGCTCGCGTCCCCGACGTGCGTGTTGTGCTCCCAGACGAGGCCCTTCGAGCCGGCGCCGTGGTGCGCCGCGATCCGGTCGATCGTGTCGGTCATGTGATGGTCGCGGATGTTCCACGACTCGCGGTCGCCGCGCACCATCGTGCGGTAGTACTGCTCGGCGTCCGCCGCGGTCTCGGCGTTCTGGGCGGCGTCGAAGGCGTCCTCGTCCCAGCGCATCAGATCCTGGGTGCGGCGTCGGACCTCGACGAGCAGCGCCACGACGTCGGACTCGCAGGACGCCGGCACGAGCCGCGTGTGCCGCGCGTAGCGGTGCGGATCCTCGTCGTAGGGCAGGAAGCAGTGCCAGGCGTTCAGCGCGGTCGGCAGGGCTTCGGGAGCATGGCTCTCCAGCCAGGTCATGATCTGCCAGAGCGAATCCCACAGCGAGTAGACGTCGAGGCCGTAGAAGCCGACCCGCTCGTCCTCGGGCCGGGCCAGGTTGTACGCGTGCAGCCAGGTCAGGAACGCGACGATGTCCTCGTTGGCCCAGAGCCAGGTGGGCCAGCGCGCGAAGCCGGCGAGCAGCTCCGCGGCCGACAGGTCCTGCTCGCCCCGGCCGCGCACCCAGCGGTTGATCCGCCAGCAGTCGGGCCAGTCACCCTCGACGCCGATCCAGGTGAAGCCGTGCTCCTCGATCAGGCGCCGGCTCAGCAGCGCCCGCCACCGGTAGTACTCGTGGGTGCCGTGCGAGGCATCGCCGATGCCGACGAACCGGCTCCGCCCCGCGCGCCGGACCAGCGGGGTGAGGTCCTCGGTGGTGACCAGCGCACCGGCCAGCGAACGGATCTCGGTCGCGGCGTCGGTCGCGCCCTTCATGGCCCGACCGTCGCGGTCGGCCGCGCCGGCGAGGCGAGCAGGTGGGCGGTGAACCACTCGCCGGCGAGACGGGCGGCCTCGGCGAGCGTGCCGGGCTCCTCGAACAGGTGCGTCGCCCCGGGCACGATCTCCAGCCGGCTCGGGCAGCGCAGCCGGGCCCGGGCCTGCCGGTTGAGGTCGAGTACCACCTCGTCGGCGCCGCCGACGATGAGCAGCGTCGGTGCTCGCACCGCCCCCAGTCGCTCCCCGGCCAGGTCGGGTCGTCCGCCGCGCGACACGATCGCGGCCACCGGGCTGTGCGGCGCCCCCGCGGCCCAGAGGGCGGCCGCGGCCCCGGTGCTGGCGCCGAAGTAGCCGATCCGGCAGCCCGCGCTGTCCGGCCGGCTGCCGATCCACTCGGTGGCGGCCGTCAGCCGCGCGGCCAGCAGGCCGATGTCGAAGACGTTGCGACGGTCGCGTTCCTCGTCGACGGTGAGCAGGTCGAGCAGCAGCGTGCCGAGCCCCACCCGGTGCAGGGCATCGGCGACGAAGCGGTTCCGTGGGCTGTGCCGGCTGCTGCCGCTGCCATGGGCGAACAGGACGATCCCGGCGGGCTGCGGCGGCAGGTGCAGACGGCCGCCGAGCGCGGCCGCGCCGAGCGGCACCCACACGTCGGCGTCGAACGCGGGGTCGGCCGGGCCATCCGCCGCAGGCGGAGTCCGGGCGATGGCGCGATCGAGCAGCGTCACCACCGTGTCGTCGCTGACCGGGGTGAAGTCGCGGTAGTGGCTGCCGACGGCCAGGAACCGGGCCGGGGTGAACGGGCACACCACCGCGTCGGCCTCGGGTAGGTCGTGCACGGTCGCGGCCGGCCCGACGGGTACGGCCACGACCACGCGGGCGGCGCCGAGATGACGGGCGACCCGGCACGCGGCACGGGCTGTCGAGCCGGTGGCGATGCCGTCGTCGACGATGAGCGCGATGCGTCCGGTGAGATCGACGCGCGGGCGACCACGGCGCAGCCGGGCGACCCGCACCGCCAGCTCGACGCGCTCGCGGCGTTCGACGGCGGCGAGTTCGTCCTCGGTGACTCCGGCGCGGCCGAGGACGTGGTGATCCAGGACCCGCACCCCGTCCTCGCCGATCGCGCCCATGGCGAGTTCCGGCTGGTACGGCACGCCGAGCTTGCGGACGACGATCACGTCGAGCGGCGCGTCGAGCGCCCGGGCCACCTCGTAGGCCACCGGCACGCCCCCGCGCGGCAGCCCGAGGACGACGACGTCCTCGCCGCGCAGCTCAGCCAGCTCCCGGGCCAGGCGACGACCGGCGTCGACGCGATCGGCGAACACGGTCTGTGCCGGCGCCGGAACTCCCGGCCACCTGGTCATAGCCACCTCCGCCGTCGCCACCGCGTCACGACGACGCCGGTCGGCCCGCCTAGAACGGTCCGACGGCCGGGCCCGCCCGGTCAGAGGCGTTGGTCACGCCCACCCCGGGCCGTGTGCTGCCCCCGGAGGCGGATCGGCGGGTGCCTAGCCGCGGGGCGAGTAGATCAGCTTCTTGTTCACGAACTCGTCGATGCCGAGCGTGCCGAGCTCGCGGCCGACGCCGGAACGCTTGGTGCCGCCGAAGGGGAGGTCGGCCATGCTGCCCTGCATGCTGTTGATCCAGACCATGCCGGTGTCGAGGCGGTCCGCGACGTCGGCGGTCGCCTCGGCGTCGGCGCCGAACACGACGCCGCCGAGCCCGTAGGCCGAGTCGTTGGCCAGCTCGACGGCCGCGTCGGCGTCGGCCACCCGGTAGACCACCGCGGCCGGGCCGAACAGCTCCTCGCGGTAGGCCCGCATGTCCGGGGTGACGTCGGTGAGCACGGTCGGCTCGACGAACGCACCCGGGCGGTCGACCCGCTTGCCGCCGGTGCGCACGGTGGCGCCCTTGGCAACGGCGTCGTCGATCTGCTCGATGAGCGACACCGCGGCCTGCTCGGACGAGAGCGGTCCGTACTGCGCCTCGGCATCGGTCGGGTCGCCCGGCTGCATGGCGCCGAGCGCAGCGCTGAACTTGTCGACGAACTCGTCGTAGACGCTGTCGACGACGATGAGCCGCTTCGCCGCGTTGCAGGCCTGTCCGGTGTTCTGCATGCGCCCGGCGACGGCGGCCTGCACCGTGCGGTCGAGGTTCTCGCCGTCGAGCACGATGAACGGGTCCGAGCCGCCGAGCTCGAGAATGACCTTCTTCAGGTTGCGCCCGGCCACCTCGGCCACGGCCGTGCCGGCCCGCTCGCTGCCGGTGACCGAGACGCCGGCGATGCGCGGGTCGGCGATCATGTCGGCCGCCTGCTCGTTGCTGGCGAACACGTTGATGTAGGCGTCGGCCGGCAGGCCGGCGTCGCGGAAGATCGCCTCGATCGCCAGTGCCGACTCGGGGCACTGCGGCGCGTGCTTGAGCACGATCGTGTTGCCCGCGATCAGGTTCGGCGCGGCCAGGCGGGCGACCTGGTAGTACGGGAAGTTCCACGGCATGATGCCGAGCAGCGCGCCGATCGGCTCCTTGCGCACCGACGCCCGCCCACCGGCCCGCGGGCTGAGCGGGGTCTCGGTGAGCATCCCCGGGCCCTCCTTGGCGTAGTAGCCGAAGATGTCGATCACGATCGAGATCTCGCCCTTCGCCTCCCTGGTCCGCTTGCCCATCTCGCGGGTGATGATCGCGGCGAGGTCGTCGCGGCGCTCGGTGTAGAGCTCGGCCACGCGGGAGAGCACGGCCGCCCGCTCGTCCAGCGAGGTGCGGCGCCACGCGCGGAAGCCGGCGTCGGCCCGGGCCAGGACGTCCTGGATCTCGGCGTCGGTCGCCGTCGGGTACTCGGCCTCGGTCTCGTTGGTGGCCGGGTTGATCACGCGGTACTCGGTCGTCGCCATCTCGGAACTCCTCGCTCGTCGTCTCCTCCCAGCAAAGCACCCCCGGCTCGCCACGACGACGGCGGTGGTGAGGATCGAGCGCGGCTCAGGCCGTGGGGACGTCGGGGACGTGGAGCTGGAACCAGGTGAACTTGCCGTCCGTTCCGGTGGCCTCCTCGCTGCCCCAGTCGGTGGCGAGCTGGTTCACGATGCGCAGGCCGCGGCCGTGGGGATCGGTCGGGCCGGGGGACTGCAGCCGCGGGAGCCCGGCGCCGTCGTCGGCCACCTCGAGCCGGATGACCTCACCGGTCACAGTCAGGGTGATGGTGAAGTCGGTGCCGGCGTGGACGACGCTGTTCGTGGCCAGCTCGGACACCATCAGGACGACCCGGTCGACCGTCTCGGGCGGGAACGCGGCGAGCGACTCGGTGACGAACACCCGCGCCGAACGGACCGACGCCGGCACCGCCCGCAGTTGCATCCGCTTCCTCATCGGCTGCAACTCGTCATCGGCGGAAGGGCAGCACGGATGCCAGCCCGCTGAGTTCGATGACCCGGCGCACGGCGAGCGACGGGCGCACGAGTTCGATGTGCTCGACACCCGATGCGGCCTCGAGCAGGACGGCCAGCCCGGAGCTGTCGATGAAGTCGACCCCGCCGAGGTCGAGGATCAGCCGGCCCGGTGACTTCCGCAGGAGCTCGGCGAGCGCGCGACGCAGCGTCGCCGCCGTCGCGATGTCGATCTCGCCGACGACGATCAACTGCACCGCGCCGGTGCCGTCGCGCCGCTCGTCGACGTGGAAGGTCTGGTCCGCATCCGCTGCGGGCGCGCCGTGTTCGGTCATTTCCGAGCCCCCGTCCATCGCAGTGCGAGCAGCGCGGTGTCGTCGCTGCTGCCGTCGGCGCCGAGGCGTCCGACGATGTCGTCGAGGAACGCGTCGAGGTCCGTGTCCGGCGCGGACGCCGACGCCCGGAGCCGTTCGAGCCCCTCGTCGAGATTCTCCCCGCGGCGCTCCACGAGCCCGTCGGTGTAGACGAGCAGGACGCACCGCTCGTCCATGGTGAAGCTGATCGGCTCGTAGACGGCGCCGCAGGTGACGCCGATCGGTGGCCCCGTCCCGGTCGTCACGAACCGGTTCGATCCGTCGTCGGGACCCGCGACGACGAGGGGCGGGAGGTGCCCGGCGTTGGCGATCGTGACGCGCCGCTCGGCGACGTCGGCGTAGCCGCACAGGACGGTCGCGAAGTGCCGGTCGCGGGTCAGCGACAGGATGCGGCCGAGCCGGGTGAGCACGGTGGCCGCGTCGTGCCCTTCGCTGACGAAGGCCCGGATGGCGTAGTGCAGGGATGCCATGACCGAGCCCGCCTCGAGGCCCCGGCCCGACACGTCGCCGACGGCGAAGAAGAAGCGGGTGTCGTCGACCGCGATGACGTCGTACCAGTCGCCCCCGATCTCGATGCCGTTGACGCCGGGCAGGTAGCGGATGCCGATCTCCACGCCGGGTATCGCCGGCATGCGCTGGGGGAGCAGTGCCCGCTGCAGCGTCTCGGCGATGGTCCGCTGCTCGCTGAGCAGGGTGTCGATGCGGGTGGCGAGGGCCTCGGCGGCGCGGCGGCGTTTCACGAGTCGGTCGGTGGCGAGTCCGGCGGCCAGCGCGATCAGGAGGCCGAGCAGGGCGATGATCCACGAGCGGTCGCCGGCGAGGGTGCCGCCGAGCGAGCCGACCGGGGCCGCGACGAGCGTCAGGGACGCGGTGCCGAAGGCGATGACCGTGTGGGCGGTGCGCCCGCGCAGCGGCAGCGTCTTCTCGCTCGTGGCCAGCAGGTTGTGCGGGTCTTGGCTGGGGCCGAGGAAGAGCGCGTACCTCAGGTCGGCGAACGGCGATCCCTTGGCGGTCTTGGTGCCGTACGGCGGCGGCAGCCGGTCCTCGGCGTAGACCACGTAGCGCACCGCCGAGCCGATGGACGCGTACGCGTAACCCAGGCGTGGATCGGAGCCGGACAGCATGCCGAGGACGCCCACCTTCGCGGAGGTGGTCGCGCTGATGAGGAACCGGGAGAAGTGTGATGTTCCGGCGATGGCCAATGGGCTCGAACCGACGGTGGAGACCAGGACGGTCCGGCCGCCCTGCACCCGCCACAACGTCACCGAGACGAAGCGGTTCTGGGTGTGCAGGAACGCCGTGGCGTAGCGGCGGTAGCTGGGGGACGCCCCGTTGCCGCTCGAGGCGATCTCGGCCGCCGAGGCCAGGGGTGTCTCGAGACCCTGCACGAAGGCCTGCAACAGGGTGCCGGTCTGGCGCGTCTGCAACTGCAGCAGCCGGTCCTCGTTGTGCCCGTTGACGACCGCCGCCGTGACGGCCAGGGCGGCCGTCACGGCCAGCACGGTGGCGGTGACCGCGATGCCGAGCAGGCTGGGTCGGCGGCGGGCACGGACAGGTGCCGCCGCGTCCGCGCGCGACGCCCGCTCGCCGGACATGCCCACCACCCCAGCCACGCCGACGGCCTCCTCAGTCGACCTTGCCGTCCACCGATACCGCTCAGTGCCCGGAGAATGCCCGACCGCCCACGCGATGTCCAGCACGCTACGCGCAGCATTCGTTCCTAGAACGTTCCAGCGAGTTATCTAGAACGTTCTACAGTTGCTGACATGGAGAGTGACTTCGGGCCGCGGCCGGTCTCGCCGGCGCGCCGCAACGCCGCGCTGGCCGCGCTGGCGACCGGCGGATTCGCCATGGGGCTCAACGAGTTCGTGCCGATGGGGCTGCTGCCGGAGATGGCGAAGGCGCTGCGGCCGGACACCTGGGCGCGGTCGAGCGCGCAGGCGCTGTCGTCGACCGGCTGGGTCATCTCGCTCTACGCGCTCGGCGTGGTGGTCGGCGCGCCGACGGTTGCCGTGGCCACGGCGCGCATGACCCGCGCCCGGCTGCTGCTCCTCCTGCTGGGGCTGATGGCCGTCGCGACGGTCGGGTCGGCGCTGGCTCCGTCGTTCGGGCTCGAGCTCGGTGCCCGGTTCCTCGCCGGCCTGCCGCACGGCGCGTACTTCGGCGTCGCCGGCTCGGTCGCGGCCGGCCTGCTCGGGCCGGGCAACAAGGCCAGGGGATACGCGATCGTCCTGGGCGGGCTCACGCTGGCCAACGTGGTGGGCAGCCCGCTCGCCACCGGGCTCGGGCAGCTGACGGGGTGGCGGCTGGTCTTCGTCGCGACCGCCGCCGTGTTCGGCCTGACCCTGGCCGCGGTCGCGGTCCTGGTGCCGGAACTCCCGCCCGCCCCGGCGTCGCCGCGGGCGGAGCTGGCGGCGTTGAAGGCGCCACAGGTCTGGCTGGCGGCGGCCACCATCGCCGTCGGGTTCGGCGGGTTCTTCGCCGTGTACAGCTACATCGCACCCGTGACCACGCACGTCGCGGGGCTGCCCCCGGCCGCCGTGCCGTGGGTGCTCGCCACGGCCGGTCTCGGGATGACGCTCGGCGTCGCGCTCGGCGGCCGGGCGGCCGATCGCAACGTGCGGCGCACTCTCCGGCGGGGGCAGGTCGCCACCGTGGCCGCGATCGGGCTGTTCCTGCTCGTCGCCCATTGGGGCGTGGGGCTCTTCATCGCGATCTTCCTGCTGGGCGCGACCTTCCTGTTCATCGCCCCGGCGATGCAGGCGCGGCTGATCGAGTCGGCGCCGCGCTCACAGCTGATGGGCGCTGCGGTCAACCAGTCCGCCGGCAACGTCGCCAACAGCGTCGGGGCCGCAGTCGGCGGGATCGCCATCGGCGCCGGGCTGGGCTACCTCGGGCCGGGTCTCGTCGCCGTCCTGATCGCCGTCGTCGGCGTGGTCCTGATCGACGTCGGCTACCGCTTCGACGCCCGGGCGGCCGCGAGGGCCGCCGTCGGGCGCGAGATGGTCGCGGCATGACGAGCGGCCGCCGCCCGACCCTGGCCGACGTCGCCGCCGACGCCGGTGTGTCGACGGCCCTGGTGTCGATCGTCATGCGTGACGTGCCGGGCGCGAGTGCGGAGACCCGGGCCCGCGTGCTCGAGGTCGCGCAGCGGCTCGGGTACCAGCCCGATCAGCGCGCGCGGTTGCTGCGCAGCGGGCACAGCCGGCTGATCGGCGTCATGTTCGACGTCGGGAACCTGTTCTTCGGCAAGCTGGTGACCGGCCTGTACGCCGCGGCCGAGCAGATCGACTACCAACTCACCCTGAGCGGCACCACCCCGGCGCGGGACGAGCGGACGGCGGTGCGCACCCTGCTGCAGGACCGGTGCGAGGCGCTCGTGCTGATGACGGCGACGCTGACCCCGGCCGACTTCGCCGAGATCTCCGCGCAGGTGCCGGTCGTGGTGCTCGGCCGGGCCGTGCGCCATCGCGCGGTCGACGTCATCCGCAACGACGACGCGGCCGGCCTGCACAAGGCGGTCGACCACCTCGTCGAGCTGGGCCACCGCCGCATCGCCCACCTCGACGGTGGGGCCCGGAACTCGGTCTCCTCCGAACGGCGCCGGGCCTACGCCACGGCGATGGGCCGGCACGGGTTGACCGACCGCATCCAGGTGCTCGCCGGTGGTGCCACCGAGGCCGACGGCGTGCGGGCCGTGCGGCGGTTGCTGGCCGCACCCGGCCCACGTCCGACCGCGATCACGCTGTACAACGACCAGTCGGCGATCGGCGCGATCAGCGCCTTGCGCCTGGCCGGACTGTCCGTGCCGGAGGACATCAGCGTCGTCGGCTTCGACGACGAACCGGCCGCCAGCCTCGACCACATCGACCTGACCACGGTCGGTCAGGACACCGCCACCCTCACCCGGTTGGCGGCCACCCGCGCGCAGGACCGCATCCAGGGTGTTCCCGTCCGCCAGCGCGAGGTCATCATCCCGCCCGGTCTGGTCGTGCGCGGTACGACGGCGCGCCCGGCCGGCTGACGGCCCTCGCCGACGGTTCCGCGGTCAGCTCGACGACCCGGATCAACGCCAGCGCGTCGTTCTCCTCCGGGTGGCCGATGGTGGCGGAACGGGCCTCGGCCACGAAGTCCGTCCCGTCACCGCGGTGGAAGCGGATCCGTTGCTCGGCCCCGAACCGGTCGGGCGAACCGTCCGGGGTGCCCTCGTTCGCCGGGGAGAAGCCGTCGAGCACCCGGCCGACGAGCGCGGCCGGCTCCTCCCCGAACAGGGCGGCCATCGCCGTGTTGGTCCGGACGATGGTCCACCGACCGTCCGGGGCGACGGCCACCAGCTGCATGCCGATGGGCGCGTGGTCGAAAGCCAGCCGGAACAGTTCCTCGGTCCGGCTCCGGCGTGCGTGTTGCTGCGACGCGGGCGGCACCGTGGCACCGGGAGGCTCGAGCTCGCGAACGACGGTCGCCGGGCCGAGCTCGTGGCTGCGCCGACCGGCGCCCCCCGTGGCGGTCGCCGCCTCCACCGCCTGCAGCTCACCGGCGGAGTACTTGAGGGAGCTGGTGAGCTGGATGAGGTCCTGCCGCGAGGAGACCGAGAGCTTGCGTAACAGCGACGCGACGTGCGATTCGACGGTGCGCCGCGAGATGTGCAGGAGTTCGGAGATCTCGCGATTGGTCAGGCGCATTCCCAAAGCGAGCAGCACGGTCTGCTCTCGCGGAGTGATTCCGGAGAGGATTGTCGTTTCCTGGCGACGACCGGGCACCTCGTCCACCCCCCGAACGTTTCCGCGCGGAGGCTACGCGCGATCAGGGACCAATGACCCCACTCGTGCGCGCATCCGACCCCACCTGGCCCGCGTCAACGTTGTCCGCGGGTGGTCCTGGCTGACGGCGGCGCCGCGGCCCCATGCAGAACGGGGGCTATGGGTCGAAAGACCCGGATGCGTCAGTACCGGGGGCCCCGAATATTCGGTGGTCTGCACGGATGCACCGAAACGGGATGTCGCCTTGACTGGAGGTGGTCGCGGCGGCGCGGGGGGTCGTCGCGGCCCTGGCCTCTGCTCGCCCCCAGTGAGGGGGAGCCATGACCTCCAGTTCGTCCGTCGCCCACCGGCTGACGGCGCGGCGGCCGGTGGGCAGCGGCGCCCCCATCGCCCCACGCACCGAGGTGCGGGTGAGCGGTCGGGTGGTCGCCTGGTCGAGCGCGAAGGTGGTCCTCGACCCGGCGGGCGACACGCTCGACGTCCGCATCGAATGCACGGGCGGCGACCAGCCGCCGTGGGCGCGGCGGCTGCTCGTGCACGACCTGCTGAACCGGGCGCAGCACGCCGGCATCTCCCGTGTGACGCTCGCCTGCCCGCTGGGTGACGTCGAGATCATCGATGCCCTCAACGACCACTGTCAGCCGGTCGTCGCCCGCTCGGCCGGCACGACCTGCATCGTCGAAGCCGATCTGAAGGCACCGCTTCGCCGGGATCACGCCAACTAGGGAGGACGTATGCACCCGTTCGTCGCCGCCGTCGACGGCTCACTCCACTCGAAGGAGATCCTGCGCTGGGCCGATCGCGAGGCCAGCCTGGCGCACGCTCCGTTGATCGCCCTGTCCGCCTACGAGGGGGACCGGCACTCGGGCACCCCGGCCGACGACGCGGCCCAGCGTCTCGACGCCTGCGTCGAGTCGGCCCTGCCGAGCGAGCGGGCGGCCCACACGCGTCGGGTCGTGCTGCCGGACCGTCCGTTCGACGCGATGATCAAGGCGTCGGTCGAGTCCGACCTGCTGGTCATGGGCGTCCACCGGCACCGGATTCCCTGGACGCCGCACGACCTCGCGGCGAGGGTCGTCGCCCTGGCGACGTGCCCGGTGGCGATGGTGCCCGAACGGAGCGACGGGAGCGTCCAGCGCATCGCGGTCGGGGTCGACGGTTCGCCCGCCTCGCTGGCGGCGTTGCGCTGGGCGGCCCGGCGGGCCCGTCGCAGCAGCGCTGCCCTCATCGCCGTCATGGCATGGCACTGGGTTCCGGAGTACTCCGTCTTCCCGTACGGGGCGAGCGAGGACGATGCCGAACGGGACGCCGCGGAGCTGCTCGACCGCGCCGTCGGCCGGCTGCCGGCCCTGCGCTGCACGCGCATGATCGATCAGGGTCACCCGACCGACGTCCTGCTCGACGTCGCCGACGAGGTGGACCTCCTCGTGGTCGGCAGCACCGGCACCGGGTCCTTCCGCAACCAGCTGCTCGGGTCGGTCAGCCAGCGGGTCGCGCAGCGGGCGAGTTGCCCCGTGGTCGTCGTCCACGAGGCGGATGGGGACGGTTGGCATGACTAGCACGCACGCCCACCCCGACCTGCTGGGCAACCGGTACCTCGGCTTGCGCGAGCCGACCGACGTGCTGTTGGTCGAACGGCTGCTCACGACCCTCGGCGCCGGCCCCGACCTGGAGACCGTCACGCAGGTCATCAACCGGAGCCGCGCCGACCTCGCCGGTGCCCCGCCCGGCGCCCTGCCCGAGCTGCTCGAGCGGCTCGTCCGGCAGCGCCTTCGCTGAGCCCACGAACCCCACCATCGAGAGAGGGAGTTGATCGACATGACGTCCACGAAGGACACGAGCCGCCACACCAAGGACCGGCTGATGAGCATCGTGCGGCGGGAGCCGCAGACGCCGGCGTGGCAGCCGGAAGCGGCCTGGCCCGACGACCGGGTCGAACGGATCTTCCGGCACCTCATGCGAGACGTGCTCGGCACCTCGATGCTCGAGCGCTTCGGCCGCGACGGCGAGACCAACCTGCTCCACCTGGAGGAGTTCGTCGAGGACGGCACCCTCGTCATCCGGGCCGAACTTCCCGGCGTCGACCCGGAGAAGGACGTCGAGCTGACCCTGCGCGACGGCGTCCTGGACCTGCAGGCGCACCGGGAGGAACGATCTCGCGAGGAGCTCCCCGGGGGTTATCGATCCGAGTTCCACTACGGCAGCTTCCGGCGCAGCGTGCGCCTGCCCGAGGGGACGACCGAGGACGACATCAAGGCGTCCTACAAGGACGGCATCCTCGAGGTGCGCATTCCCATGAAGGGCGACGCGACCCCGCCGACGCCGATCGCCATCGATCGCGGTTGACGGTCCAGAGCGCGCCCCGACCTGGACGTGTGCTCTCTGCGCCGACGATGCGGTCCGCTCGCGCCGCCCACGTCACTGGCCGGACGGGCGCCGGTGACGTATGCGGATCTTCGACTGGTTGTGCGGCCGGGTCTCCCAGTCGTCCATGAACTGCCCATCGAGTCCGTATCGGGCGGCCAGGTCCAGCAGCGTCTGGGTGCGGTAGTAGAAGTCCTCGTTCAGGACGTGATGCTCCGGGCCCTCGGTCCGGTCGAAGGTGAAGTCGAAATGCCCGGTCGGCTTCAGGACGCGACCGATGTGGGCGAAGCACTCCTCGATGACCGGCAACGGACAGTGCGAATACACGCTGTGCGCGTGCACGATGTCGAACGCGCCGTCGTCGAAGGCAGCGAATCTGTTGTCCGTCACGACTTCGAGTCGGGGCAACTTGTCGGCCAGTCCGTATTCCTGGACCGTCGCCCGGGCCGATCGCAGAATGTCCGGCGAGATGTCTATCCCGGTGTAATTGCCGGTATCGAGGTAGTCGACGAAGAGGCGGCCGGCGCGCAGGTTCCCGCAGCCGATCTCCAACATCGTGTGTTCAGGACGCAGGCCGTGCTCGCGGAGGTAGTCGAACTGCATCTTGCCCATCGCGAGCCAACTCGTGTGGGTGCCGCTGCCGACCGCCGCTTCGGGGTTTCGGGCCGCGTCCGATTTCATGACCGAGCGGTAGTAGGCAAGGTGATCGCCGCGGCTGGCGATGCGCAGCCAGGAGTCCCGGCCCAGCCGCCGGAGGTACGGCAGCACCTTGTCCGGATGCCTTCGCGCGAAGGCAATGCGATGCGAAAGGCTCGCACGATTCTTCTTCACGAACTCTGGGTCGCGCCCCATGCGGTCACCGTAGGGCCAGCGGGCCTCACGCGACAGGGATCCGCGGCGCCCTACCTTGCGTTGGCCCGGCAACGACCCCAGTGAATGGTGCCCCCGGCAGGATTCGAACCTGCGCCACCGCCTCCGGAGGGCGGTGCTCTATCCCCTGAGCTACGGGGGCCAAACCCGATCAGCCTAGCAGCGGGAGAACAGCGCTTCGCACCGCGCCCACGCCGGCGCCGACGTCACCTGGGCACCGGTGGAGAAGCGCCCTTCTTCCTGCTGCGGCGACGATGGCGGACGATCAGCGCGACGGCGATCAGCACGAGGAGGGCGAGACCGAGGTAGTTCGCGTAGTGCTCGATGCGGGCGTACTGACTGCCGGCGAGATAGCCGAGCACGGTGAAGCCGACGGCCCACAGCAGGCCGCCGAGCGCGTTCCAGGCCAGGAAGCGCGGGTAGGGAAGCCGGCTCATGCCGGCGAGGCCCGGGATCAGCGCGCGCAGTGCGGCGGTGAAGCGTCCGATGAAGACGCTCTTGCCACCGAACCGGCGGATACTGTCCTCCGCGGCGGTGATGTGTTCCGGCTTCAGCACCCGGTTGGGGATCTTCGACAGCAGTGCTGCGCCGTAGCGCAGCCCGACCCAGTAGCCGATCGAATCGCCGATGACCGCCCCGGCGACCCCGGCGAGCCCCACGGCGAGCAGCGGGAGCTTGTGCTGGTTGGCGAGGACGCCGCCCAGGATGACGCCGATCTCGCCGGGGATGATCACGCCGACGAAGGCCGAGGCCTCCAACGCCGGCAGCAGGAACACCAGCGTGAGAGCGAGCGCCGCCGGCAGGCGCAGGATGCCGTCGAGGATGTGTCCCATGTCGGGTCGGATACCCGGGCCTCGGACCGACGTCACCGGCGGCGAGTGGGCCGGTTCTCAGGAGCGCCGGCGGCGAACGCGAGCGGTCACGGCCCGTCCAGCGGATGGCCGAACGTGCTGGGGTGCGACTTGAACGACGGATTCGAGCAGGTGGCGCCGGGCTCCGGGGTGGTGTCCGGGTTGCCCCGCAGCAGCTGGATGAACTGGGCGATGCGCGGGTCGGTCGGGTCGTCCACGAACAGCTGGTAGCCCCACGCCTGGAGGGAGACGGCGGAGCGAAGGTCGGGGTACGGGCTGAGTGCGGTGTGGTCGAGCCCGGAGATCAGCGAGGTCAGGGTGGCAACCTTCGCGGGATCGAGCCCCTCGCGGTAGGTGACCCAGACGGCGCCGTGCTCGAGCATGTGCACCGCGTTCTCGTTCGCGATCGGCTGCGGGTAGACGTGCCGGTGCAGTCGGCCCAGTAGGCGTTGTGCCGTCCACCCACGGGTGGGGTCGTGTCGTAGCGGACGACGCCGGTGGCGTGGGTGCGATCGGGCTCCGGGTGGTACGTGACGCCCCGGATGGCAGCCGCGGCCGGCAGCTCGCCCGGGCCCGCCGAAGCGGACGTGGTGGACGACGGCGGCGCAGCCGTACCCGAACCGGACGTCGTCGACGTGCAGGCAGACAGGATCAGCGCCGCGACGAGCGCGGCGGGGAGGGCGGGTCTCACGGGGCCGGCAGCGGCTGGCCGCCGAGCGCGCGCAGCATCTGCTCCATCGCGATGATCTCCGAGCTCTGCGCGTTGATCATCGCCTGGGCCAGGTCGCGCACGTACTGCGTCTTCGCGTGGGCGAGGGCGTACTTCGCCATCGGCAGCCCACCTTGGTGGTGGTGGATCATCAGCTGCAGGAACAGGACGTCCAGCGCCTTGCCGTGCAGCGATTCGAGCTTGTTCATCTGGTCCGGCGTCGCCATGCCCGGCATGAGGGCGTTGGCGCCCATCGACATGTGACTGTCGCCCATCCACGCCATCGGGTTCGTCGAGTTGCGCGGCAGGTTCCAGGCGTCGAGCCAGCCCTGCATCTCGCCGACCTGGAACTGCTGCGACGTCTCGATGTCGTAGGCCAGGATCTTGAGCTTCGAATCCGCCGTGTTGTCACGCTCGTACCCGGCCATGGTGACGGCCTGGGTGTGGTGCGTCGACATGTCGCGGGCGAAACCGGCGTCCACCGACGACGTCGACATCGACGGCAGCCCGG
The DNA here is from genome assembly GCF_036000465.1 of Jatrophihabitans sp. GTDB lineage: Bacteria > Actinomycetota > Actinomycetes > Mycobacteriales > Jatrophihabitantaceae > Jatrophihabitans. Next base: position 39,739 of record NZ_DASYFV010000012.1, read on the forward strand.
ACGACCCGCCGCCGCGCACCAGCCACCCGGCCGTGCCGGCGAGCACGAGGACGGCCAGGGCGATGATCGCGATCAACGAGACGCGAAGCCCGCGGCCGGGGGCCACGGGTTCGACGGTGTCGTGCTCGAGCGTGGTGGACATCGTGGGGCCTCTCAGCCGTTGGACGGGTGTCCGAAGGTGCTCGGGTTCTGCTTGAAGCCGGGGTTGGAGCAGCTGGCGCCGTACTCGGGTGTCGTCTTCTTGTTCAGCTTCAGCGTGGCGATGAACTGCGCGATGCGCGGGTCACCGGCGCTGTCGACGAACAGCTGGTAGCCCCACGACTGCAGCGAGATCGGGGTCTTCAGGTTCGGGTACGGCGACAGCGCGAGCATGTTCACGCCGGAGACGTAGGTCTTGAGCTTGGTGAGCTCGGCGGCCGACAGCGTCGTCGGGTTGTAGGTGATCCACACGGCGCCGTGCTCGAGCATGTGCACCGCGTTCTCGTTGGCGATCGCCTTGGGGTAGACCGTGCCGGTGCAGTCGGCCCAGAAGCCGTTGTGGTTACCGCCGACCGGGGGGCTCGAGTCGTACGTGATCGACCCGGTCACGTGGTTGTGCTGGCCCTCGACGCGGTAGGTGAGCCCGGAGATCTGCTTCGCGGCGGCGAGCTCGGGCTGGCGGTACGGGTCGGCCGCGTTCACCGTCTGGCCACCGGCCGTGCTCGAGGTGCTGCCCGAACCCGACTTGTGCGTGACCACCACGGCCACCACGACGACGGCGGCGAACACGACGACGGCGACGGTGGTCCAGATGAGACCCCAGGGGGTCTGCTTCTGGTTGACGATCGACTTGCCGGGCTTGCGGTTCGGGGGGCGTGTACCGGCCCCGGCCTTCGCCGGGCTGACCTTCGGCGTACCCGGACGAGCCGCCCCGCCGCCCGACGACGTCCGACCGGACGACGTCTTACCCGACGGGGGAGCCTTGCGCTGGGCCATGGGTCTGCCTTCGTGGGATCGGGGGCATGGATGCGGGACGAGCGTCCGGGCACCGAGTCTAGGTCGTCAGCAGGTGGGACGCCGCTGGGTGCGCGACGACGGGACCATTCACAGGACGTTCGTCGCTGCGGAGCCGCGGATCGAGGGGACCTCCGACCCGGACGTCGGCCCCGGAAAGCAGGCCGATCCCGGCCACTACGATTGCAAGGTGACTCCAGCCGATCTCGCCACGGTAATCCGCGACTGCGTCGCCACCGCCGTGGCTGCGGGCGACTTCGCCGGCGACGCCCCGGCCGACGTCGTCGTCGAGCGGCCGAAGAACCCTGAGCACGGCGATTACGCCACGAATGTCGCGCTCCGGCTGGCCAAGCCGGCCGGGCGCCCGGCCCGCGAGGTCGCCGAGCTCGTAGCCGCCCGGCTGCGCGCGCTCGACGGCATCGACCGGGTCGACGTCGCCGGGCCCGGCTTCCTGAACATCACCCTCGCGACCGGCACCCTCGGCGGGGTTGCCGGCGAGATCGTCGAGGCCGGCGCGAGTTTCGGCATCGCCGGCGTCCTCGTCGGACAGAAACTGAACCTGGAATTCGTCTCGGCCAACCCGACCGGCCCCGTGCACATCGGGGCCGTGCGGTGGGCCGCCGTCGGCGACGCGCTGGCCCGCATCCTGCAGGCGGCCGGGGCCGACGTCACCCGCGAGTACTACTTCAACGACGCCGGCAGCCAGATCGAGCGGTTCGCCCGCACCCTGCGCGAGGTCGCGCACGGCCGGCCGGTGCCCGAGGACGGCTACGCGGGCACCTACATCGACGAGATCTCGGCCGCGATCGTCACCGCGAACCCGGGCCTGCTCGAGCGCCTCGAGGACGACCAGACCGAGGTCTTCCGCCGCGAGGGCGTCGAGCTCATGTTCGCCGAGATCAAGGGCTCGTTGGCGAGCTTCGGCGTGCACTTCGACGTCTACTTCAATGAGCGCGACCTGCACGACCAGCACAAGCTCGAAGCCGCCATCAAGCGCCTGCGCGACCAGGGCAACGTCTTCGAGTCCGAGGGTGCGACGTGGTTGCGCACGACCGACTACGGCGACGACCGCGACCGCGTGCTCGCACGCAGCAACGGCGAGCTCACCTACTTCGCGGCCGACTGCGCGTACTACCTCGACAAGCGCGACCGCGGCTTCGACCGCGCCGTGATCATGCTCGGCGCCGATCACCACGGCTACATCGGCCGGCTCCGGGCCATGGCCACCTGCTTCGGCGACGACCCCGACCAGACCCTCGAGATCCTGATCGGGCAGCTGGTCAATCTCGTCCGCGACGGAGAGCCGCTGCGGATGAGCAAGCGGGCCGGCACCGTCATCGTGCTGGCCGACCTCGTCGACGCAATCGGCGCCGACGCCGCCCGGTACGCGCTGGTGCGCTACTCGTCCGACCAGAGCATCGACATCGACCTCGACGCCTGGGCCCGCAAGACGAACGACAACCCGGTCTACTACGTCCAGTACGCGCACGCCCGCACCCGTAACGTCGCCCGCAACGCCGAGAGCTTCGGCATCACCGTCGCCGACGCTCTGCAGCCCGAACTGCTCGACCACGCCGCCGATGCCGCGCTCCTCACCGCGCTGGGCGAGTTCCCGCGCGTCGTCGCCACCGCCGCCGAGCTGCGCGCCCCGCACCGCATCGCGCACTACCTGGAGAACCTCGCGAGCACCTATCACCGCTGGTACGACACCGACGAGTGCCGGGTCACGCCCAAGGGCGACGCCGAGGTGAACGACGGCAACCGGGCCCGCGTCTGGCTCAACGAGGCCACCCACGTCGTGCTCGCCAACGGCCTGCGGCTGCTCGGCGTCAGCGCACCGGACAGAATGTGAGCGACGCTTGCGGAGCGAACCATGGGCCTGGGTCCTCTGGCGGCCGGACCGAGCGAAGCGAGGGTAGGTCGTGAGCGACGCTTGCGGAGCGAACCACAGGCATGGGTCCTCTGGCGGCCGGACCGAGCGAAGCGAGGGTAGGTCGTGAGTCGCAACGCGCACCCGGCCGGGCCGCGTCATGGGGACGTGCTGCCCGAGGCGGCCAACACCACGCAGCCGGCCGACGTCAACGCGCTCGACCCGGCCATCTGGCCGGCGTCGGCGCGGCGGGTGAACGGTGGGCTGCAGATCGGCGGTGCGCCGGTGACCTCGCTCGTCGACGAGTTCGGCTCGCCGGCGCTGTTCCTCGACGAGGGCGACCTGCGGGCGCGGGCCCGCGCCTACACCGCGGCCTTCGACGGCATCGACGTCTACTACGCGGGCAAGGCGTTCCTGTGCACGACGGTGGCGCGCTGGATCGCCGACGAGGGCCTGGGTCTCGACGTCTGCACCGGCGGTGAGCTCGCGGTGGCGCTCGCAGCCGAGTTCCCACCCGCGCGCATCGCGCTGCACGGCAACAACAAGTCGGTGGGGGAGCTGACCCGTGCCGTCGAGGCCGGCGTCGGCCACATCATCGTCGACTCCTTCGACGAGATCCACCGCCTCACCGCCGTAGCCACGACGGCCGGGGTGCGGCAGCGGGTGCTGGTCCGGGTCACCGTCGGGGTCGAGGCGCACACGCACGAGTTCATCGCCACCGCCCACGAGGACCAGAAGTTCGGCTTCTCGCTGCGGGACGGCTCGGCCGCGCGAGCGGTGGCGGCGGTGCTCGCCTCGGACTCCCTCGAGTTCGCCGGACTCCACTCCCACATCGGCTCGCAGATCTTCGAGACGGCCGGCTTCGAGGTCGCGGCCCACCGCGTCGTGAGCCTGGCCGCGACGATCCGCGACATCCACGGCGTGCAGGTCGAGGAGATCAACCTCGGCGGCGGGCTCGGCATCGCCTACGTGGCGGGCGACGACCCCGAATCGCCCAAGCAGACCCTCGAACGCCTGAACGGCATCGTCGAGATCGAGTGCGCCTCGGTGGGGCTGCGGCCCCCGCGCCTCTCGGTCGAGCCGGGCCGGGCGATCGTCGGGCCGAGCACGATCACGGTCTACGAGGTCGGCACGGTCAAGGACGTCACGCTCGACGGCGGCGTCGTCCGCCGCTACGTCTCGGTCGACGGCGGCATGAGCGACAACATCCGTACCGCGCTCTACGACGCGCAGTACACCTGCGTACTCGCCAACCGCGAGTCGCTCGCGCCGCCGGCGCGCACCCGCGTCGTCGGCAAGCACTGCGAGAGCGGCGATGTGGTCGTGCGCGACACCTGGCTGCCCAACGACGTCCGCCCCGGCGATCTCATCGCGGTGGCGGCCACCGGCGCGTACTGCCGCAGCATGGCCAGCAACTACAACCACGTGCCCCGGCCGCCGGTCGTGGCGGTGCACGAGGGCGTCGCGCAGGTGATCGTGCGACGCGAGACCGAGGACGATCTGCTGCTGCTCGACATGGGGGTCTCACGATGACAACTGGGCCGCTGCGCGTGGCGCTGCTCGGCTGCGGCGTCGTCGGATCGCAGGTCGTGCGACTGCTCACCGAGCAGGCCGGCGAACTCGCGCAACGCATCGGTGTGCCGCTGGAACTCGCCGGCGTGGCCGTGCGTCGCCCGGCCCGGCACGCCGACGTCCCGCCCGAGCTGCTCACCACCGATGCCGAGGCACTGGTCACCCGCGACGACGTCGACATCGTCGTCGAGGTGATCGGCGGCATCGAGCCGGTGCGCTCGCTGCTGCTGGCGGCGTTGCACAGCGGCAAGAGCGTCGTCAGCGCGAACAAGGCGCTGCTCGCCGACGACGGCGCCACGCTGCACGACGCCGCGGCCAGGGCGGGGGTCGATCTCTACTACGAGGCGGCGGTCGCGGGCGCCATCCCGCTGCTGCGCCCGCTGCGCGAATCGCTCGCGGGCGACCGCATCACCCGGGTGATCGGCATCGTCAACGGCACCACGAACTTCATCCTCTCGCGCATGGACGCCACCGGCGCCGGCTTCGACGAGGCGCTCGCCGAAGCGACCGCGCTCGGCTACGCCGAGGCGGATCCGAGCGCCGACGTCGACGGGTTCGACGCGGCGGCGAAGGCCGCGATCCTCGCCGGCCTCGCGTTCCACACCCGCGTGGCGCTCTCCGACGTCCACCGCGAGGGCATCGGTGAGGTGACCGCGGCCGACATGGCGAGCGCGAAGGCGATGGGCTGCACCATCAAGCTGCTCGCGATCTGTGAACGGCGCGTGGTCGACGGCGCGCGCGAGAGCGTCTCGGTGCGCGTCCACCCGGCGATGCTGCCGCGCAGCCACCCGCTCGCGGGTGTCGGTGACGCGTTCAACGCCGTGTTCGTCGAGGCCGAGGCCGCAGGGTCGCTGATGTTCTACGGACGGGGTGCCGGCGGCGCACCTACGGCGAGCGCCGTGCTCGGCGACCTCGTGGCGGTCGCCCGAAACCGGGTGAGCAGCAGCCGCGGTGCCGGCGAGAGCGCCTACGCCGAACTGCCCCTCGAACCGATGGGCGAGACCCGCACCCGCTACCACATCGCGCTCGACGTGGCCGACGAACCGGGCGTGCTCGCCGCGGTCGCCGGCGCGTTCGCCGAACTCGGCGTGAGCATCCAGACCGTGCGGCAGGAAGGGCGCGGCGATGCCGCCACGCTGGTCGTGGTCACGCACGCCGCACGGGACGCCGATCTCGCGGCCACCGTCCGGCGGTTGGCGGGAATGCCCTTCGTCCGCCGGGCGGCGAGCGTCATGCGCGTCGAGGGGATGGCAAGCGAATGAAACCGTGGCCCGGGCTGATCGAGGTCTACCGCGACCGACTGCCGGTCAATGCCCGCACACCCAACATCACGCTGTGCGAGGGCGGCACGCCGTTGATCCCGGCGCGTGAGTTGTCCCGGCGCACCGGCTGCGAGGTGTACCTGAAGGTCGAGGGGGCGAACCCCACCGGATCGTTCAAGGACCGCGGCATGACCGTCGCGATCTCCAAGGCCGCAGAAGAAGGCGCGCAGGCGGTCATCTGCGCCTCGACCGGCAACACCTCGGCGAGCGCCGCCGCGTACGCAGTGCGGGCGGGCATGACCTGCGCCGTCCTCGTCCCGCAGGGCAAGATCGCGCTCGGCAAGATGGCGCAGGCGCTGGTGCACGGCGCCAAGCTGCTGCAGGTCGACGGCAACTTCGACGACTGCCTCGAACTGGCCCGCAAACTCGCGATCGACTACCCGGTGGCGCTGGTCAACTCAGTCAACCCGTTCCGCATCGAGGGGCAGAAGACCGCCGCGTTCGAGATCTGCGACGTGCTCGAGCGGGCGCCTGACGTGCACTGCATCCCGGTCGGCAACGCGGGCAACATCACCGCGTACTGGAAGGGCTACCAGGAATACGCCCGGGACGGCGTCGTCGCCACGACGCCGCGGATGTTCGGCTTCCAGGCGGCGGGGGCGGCACCGATCGTGAAGGGTGCGCCGGTGCTGCACCCGATCACCATCGCCACCGCGATCCGCATCGGCAACCCGGCGTCGTGGACCTTTGCCGAGCAGGCCCGCGACGACTCGCACGGTCTCATCGACGCAGTGACGGACAAGCAGATCCTCGAGGCCTACCGGCTGGTGGCGCGCAGCGAAGCGGTCTTCGTCGAACCCGCCTCGGCGGCGAGCGTCGCGGGACTGTTGATGACCGCCGCGGACGGCCGGTTGCCGGCCGGCTCGGTCGTGGTCTGCACGGTCACCGGCAACGGCCTGAAGGATCCGGAGTGGGCGATCACCGGCGCCCCGAAACCGATCACCGTGCCGATCGACGCGCACGCCGCCGCGGTCCGGCTTGGCCTCGACTGACATGCGCGCTGCGTTCCGCGCGGGTCCCGTCCACGTCCGGGTGCCGGCCACCAGCGCGAACCTCGGGCCGGGCTTCGACTGCCTCGGCCTGGCTCTCGGCCTGCACGACGACGTCGTCGCCCGGGCCACCGACGGCGGGCTGGACATCGATGTCGCCGGCGAGGGCGAAGCGCTCGCGCGCGATGAGGGCCACCTCGTCGTCCGGGCGATGCGGGCGACCTTCGACAAGCTCGGCGGCCAGCCGTACGGCCTGCAGCTGTCGTGTGCGAACCGGATCCCGCACGGCCGTGGACTGGGGTCGTCGGCAGCCGCCATCGTCGCAGGGGTGGTGCTCGCCCGCGGCCTGGTCGTCGGCGGCGAGCACCGGCTTCCCGACGCCGACGCCTTCGCGCTGGCCGCGCGGCTGGAAGGGCACCCCGACAACGTCGCCGCCTGCTTCTACGGCGGGCTGACGATCGCGTGGACGCAGGATCGGCGGGCGCGTGCGGTCCGCGCAGAGGTGAGCGACGCGCTGCGCCCGGTGGTGCTGGTGCCGCCGTTCGAGTCGTCCACGGCGACCGCGCGCGGCGCCCTGCCCCGCACCGTGCCGCATGCCGACGCCACGCACGCCGCCGCCCGGAGCGCGCTGCTGGTCGCCGCGTTGACCGGTGCGCTGGACGGAGCAGGGGCCGACACCCTGCTCGCCGCGACCGAGGACCGCCTGCACCAGCCCTACCGCGCCGCGAACGCGCCGGCCACGACCGAGCTGATCGCGGGCCTGCGTGACCGTGGGCTCGCGGCCGTGGTCTCCGGCGCCGGACCGACCGTTCTTGTACTGGCTCGAGATGAGGTCGAGGTCGAGATCGTGACAGCCGCGACGCCTGCCGGCTGGCGCTGCGACCCGCTCGCCGTCGACGTGTCCGGGGCCCGGATCGTCCCGGTCCGGACGGCCACCGGGCCGTCCGGACCGTGATCGACCCGGAACAGCGCGCGCCGAGACTGGTGTTGCTGGGGGTGATCGGAGCGTCTAGGCTCTGGTCATCGGTCCAGGCGCCGGCCCAACAGCGGTCCGCGCCGCCCACGTCCATCGCAGCGCGAGTTGCTCGCATCCCGCGATGCGCAGGGGCCAAGGCCGAGTTTCCACCTCTCGTCGGTACCGGCCTGTAGCAGCCCGGACCCGGCGGGATGGGCGGGCCCATCAACGCGGACTCGCCCCCAGCACCGGCCCGCTCGCCAGCGGCGAGACGGAGCCACTTCGGAAGGATCCGACACCACTGTGACCGACATCTCGGAGCAGCTTCCCGGCACGAACACCGGCGACGCCGGCAACGGCACGGCTGCACCCGCCACCCGCGCTCGGCGCGGCTCGCTGAACACCATGCTGTTGTCCGAGCTGCAGCAACTCGCCGGCGGCATGGGTATTGCCACCACGAAGCTCAAGAAGAGCGATCTCATCGCGGCGATCCGGCAGGCCCAGTCCGGGCCGTCCACCGCGTCATCCACCGCCCAGTCCACCGCGCCTGCCGACGGCAAGCCTGCGCAGGCAGCCAAGGGCGCGGCGAAGGCCGAAGCCAGGACCGAGGCCAGGACCGCGTCCACCGACGAGTCCGCGCGCACCCAGGCTGACGGGAACACCGCGCAGCGGCCCGAGCGGCCGGAACGCCGCAAGCGCCCCGACAACCAGGCCGACGGCCAGCAGGACCGTCAGCAGGACCGTCAGCAGGACCGTCAGCAGGACCGTCAGCAGGACCGTCAGCAGGACCGTCAGCAGGACCGTCAGCAGGACCGTCAGCAGGACCGTCAGCAGGACCGCAACCAGCAGGACCGCAACCAGCAGGACCGCGGCGACAACGGGGGCCAGAACGGCGGCGATCGCGACGAAGACTACGAGAGCGGCCGCCGGCGCGGCCGCCGCTACCGCGACCGCCGTGGCCGCAACCGCGAGCGGGGCCCCAACCCGCAGGGCGTCGGCACGACCGAGGTCGAGCCGACCGTGTCCGACGACGACGTCCTGATCCCGGTCGCCGGCATCCTCGACGAGGTCGCGGACAAGAACACCTGGTTCGTGCGCACCGGCGGCTACTACGCCGGTCCCGACGACGTGTACGTCGCGAATTCCTACGTCCGCCGCTACAACCTGCGTCGCGGCGATGCCGTCACCGGCGCGATCAAGGCGCCCAAGGACGGTGACCGGCGGGAGAAGTACAACCCGCTCGTGCGCCTGGACACCGTGAACGGCCGCAACCCGGACGAGCTGAAGAACCGCGTCGAGTTCACCAGGCTCACTCCGCTGTACCCGCAGGAGCGGCTGCGGCTGGAGACCGAGCCGCACATCCTGACCACCCGCGTGATCGACCTCGTCATGCCGATCGGCAAGGGTCAGCGTGCGTTGATCGTGTCGCCGCCCAAGGCCGGCAAGACGATGATCATGCAGGCGATCGCGAACGCCATCGCGATCAACAACCCGGAATGCCACCTGATGGTGGTGCTCGTCGACGAGCGGCCCGAAGAGGTCACCGACATGCAGCGGTCGGTGAAGGGCGAGGTCATCGCCTCCACCTTCGACCGCCGCCCGCAGGACCACACCATGGTCGCGGAGCTCTCGATCGAGCGGGCCAAGCGGCTGGTCGAGATGGGTCACGACGTCGTCGTGCTGCTCGATTCGATCACCCGGCTCGGCCGCGCCTACAACCTTGCGGCGCCGGCCAGCGGCCGGATCCTCTCCGGTGGCGTCGACTCGACCGCGCTCTACCAGCCCAAGCGCTTCCTCGGCGCCGCACGCAACATCGAGAACGGCGGATCGCTCACGATCATCGCGAGCGCGCTGGTCGAGACCGGTTCGGCCGGCGACACGGTGTTCTTCGAGGAGTACAAGGGCACCGGCAACGCCGAGCTCAAGCTCGATCGCAAGATCGCCGACAAGCGGGTGTTCCCGGCCGTGGACGTCGACCAGTCCTCGACCCGTAAGGAAGAGATCCTGCTCTCGCCGGACGAGTTCGCGGTCACGGTCAAGCTGCGCAGGGTGCTGCACGCGCTCGAGAGCCAGCAGGCGATCGACCTGCTGCTCGACCGGTTGAAGAAGACCCGGACGAACTTCGAGTTCCTGATGCAGATCGCGAAGACCACACCCGGCCAGGAGTGACCGCGGTAACGGGGCTGACCGACGTCCTTGCCGACGACGGCTGGCCCTACGCGTCATCGCGCCCGGTCGCAGCGGGCGACCCGGGCCGCTTCCATGCCCTGTTCGGCCGCGACTCGCTGATCACCTCGTTGCAGCTGCTGCCGGTCCGTCCGGACGTCGCCCGGGCGACACTGCGCGCGCTCGCGGACAAGCAGGGCCGCGTCGACGATCCGGGCACGCTCGAGGCGCCCGGCAAGATCGGCCACGAGTTCCGCGACGCCCCGCCCGAGTCGTTCGCCGGGTGGCCACCCGGCCCGTTCGGCTACTACGGAACGGCCGACGCGACATCCTGGTTCGTCGTGCTGCTCGCGGCGCTGGACGACCCGGCGCTGACGGCGCAGTTGCGGCCGAACCTGCAGGCGGCGGCGGGCTGGCTGCAGCGCGAACTCGACCGCGGTGGCGGGCTCGTCCGGCACGCCGGGGGAGAGCTCGGCGGCCTCACCCACCAGGGCTGGCGCGACACCATCGACCCGATCGCCGACGGCAACGGCGGTGGCACCCTGCGCCCGGACGGCACGGCTCCGGTGCCGCCGCTCGCCGACGCCGACACCCAGGCCGTCACCGTGGCCGCGTTGCGCGCCCTCGCACGACTCACCGGCGAGGACGAGTGGCGCGAGCGCCACAACGCGATGCGCGCGCTGGTCACCGCGAGCTTCCTGCCCGACATCGTCCTGGTGGACGCAGCCGGGCCGGTGCCGGGTGCCGGCTCGCAGCTGGGCTGGTTGCTCTGGGCGGACGCGCTCGAGCCCGACGCCCGCGCTGCCGCGGCGGATCGCCTTGCGCAGCAGGACATTCTCACCGGTTTCGGGTTGCGCACGCTCTCCAGCGACTCGCCGGTCTTCACGCCCGAGGGTTACCACCGCGGCACAATCTGGCCGTTCGACAGTTGGCTCGGGTGGGGCGGGCTGCGTGTCGCGGGACGTGCCGAGGACGCCGAGAAGGTGCGTACCGGTGTGCTCGCGGCCATCGACGAGCTCGGCGGCTTTCCCGAGCTCTACGGGGTCGCCCTGGACGGCACACTGTTCCGCGTGCCGGCCGCGAACCACGTGCAGGCCTGGACGGTCGGTGCCCGGTCGGCGCTCGCGGCCGGATGGGACGGCCGTACGGTCTGACCGCGTCAGCCGAGCACCCAGGCCGCCGTGTCGGGGGCCAACATCCGCCCGTCCTCAGCGCTCGCGACGACTGCCTCGCCGGGCAGCGCGACCGGGGCGGCAGACACGTTGAGCAGGCAGGTCAGCCCGCCACGGGCGAAGGCCAGCACGCCCGGTCCGTGGTCCAGCCAGGCGAATCCGGGCTCGCCGGCGCCGAGGTGGTCGCGCCGCGCCGCGATCACGCGCCGGTAGAACGCGAGCATCGACCGTTGTTCGGCGGCCTGGTGCTCTGCGCTGCAGGCAGACCACGCGGGGGCTGCGGAAGCCAGGGGGTCACGCCGGGTGGCGAGAACCCGAACGGAGCGGTGGCGCCCGCCCACGGCAGCGGCAAACGGCACCCGTCGCGCCCCCGGATGGTGTGCCGCGAGCTCTCCCAGACGGGGTCGGCGATGACCTCGTCCGGCAGGTCCTCCACCTCCCAGAGGCCGAGTTCCTCGCCCTGGTAGACGTACATCGAGCCGGGCAGGGCGGCCATCACGAGCAGCATCGCCCGCGCCCGCCGCTCGCCCAGGGCCCGGTCGCTCGTGGGGAACGGGTACGGCGGGGGCAACGGCACGCCGGTGAACTCGCGACCGTAGCGGGTGAGGTGACGGGTCTCGTCGTGGTTGCTCAATGTCCAGGTCGCCGGGCCCGCGGCAGCGAAGGCGCGAAGGGTGTTGTCGATCGTCGCGCGCAGGTCGTCGACGTCGAGGCGGCACTTCAGGAAGTCGAGATTGAACGTCGTGTGCAGCTCGTCCGCACGCATGTAGGCCGCGAGCCGGTCCGCACCGTTCACGACGACCACGCCGACGAACAACCGGTCGCC
>NZ_DASYFV010000013.1:0-279449 GCF_036000465.1 Jatrophihabitans sp.
TGCGGATGTTGACCGCCATGTGGCGGCGGGTGATGTTCGGGATGACGACGTGCAGGCGCGAGCCGTCGGGCAGCATCGCGTCGACGAACGGGGTGCTGAGATCGATGCGCCGCCCGGTCGGGCGCAGCATCCGCTCGACGAGTTCGGCGACCTGCTCGGCGGTCAGGATCAGGGTGGTGAGTTCGGAACGACCGCGGCGGGCGATGAACACCCGGCCCGGTTCGTTGATCCAGATCTCCTCGACCGTCGGGTCGTCGAGCAGCGGCTGCAGCGGGCCGAACCCGGCCACCGCGTCGAGCACCGCCCGGGTCGTGGCGGCGACGTCACCGAGCGGCGGCAGCGCCGAGGTGACGGAGCGGTCGCGGTACTCGCTGACGACGTCGTCGACGATGCGGCTGACGGCCTCGGGCTCGGCGATCGGATCGATGCCGCGGCGGCGGACGAGTTCGCGCACCTCGTTCTCCACGATCGCGTGTGCGGTCGCCGCCATGACCACCCCCTGAACCCGGACATTCCTCATCGATTCCTCAGAGAGTAAGCGGCAATCCGGGCGAAAGGTACTCAGATCGCGGGGCCTGTGGACAAGATCGGTGACCCTGCGTCGCATGGGGCGGGCGGGGCCGATGAGGCGTAGCCCGCGCCGATCTTCATGCCCGCACCGGGTCCGAGGTCCGTGCGGGCATGAAGATCGCGGCGGGCGGGGCGGCCGACCGGGCCCATCCCGGCCCGGCTGAGCCGAACGTCCCGACCGGTTCCCGCCCATCGGCACGGCTCCCTCACGTCGTCCGTACCTGATTCAGAGGCAACTCAGAGCGAGAAGGTGATGTGACAACAGATCAGCATCACAACAGAGGTAGGAGCCCGTCATGCGCAAGACACTCGATCGCCTGCTCGCCGCCGGAGGGATGGTCGTCGCGATCGTCCTGCTCGTTGCCGGTGGACTGCTCACCTGGGCCCACAGCTACGTCCACACCCAGGTGCACGACCAGCTCGCCAGCCAGCAGGTGTTCTTCCCGCCGAAGGGCAGCGACGCCCTGAAGCCGGCCGACATCGGCCCCTACCTGAACAAGTACGCCGGCCAGCAGCTGGTCACCGGCGACCAGGCCAAGGCCTACGCCGATCACTTCATCGCCGTTCACGTCAAGGAGATCGGTGGCGGCCAGACCTACGCCCAGCTCTCCGGCAAGGCTCTGGCCGCGCCGAACGACGCCAAGCTCAAGGCCCAGGTCGACACCGTGTTCCGCGGCGAGACGCTGCGCGGCCTGCTGCTCAACGCCTACGCCTTCGACACCATGGGCAACCTGGCCCTGACCGCGGCGATCGTCGCCTACATCGGCGCCGGACTGATGGCCGCGCTGTCCGTGCTCGGCTTCCTGCACGCCCGTCGCGTCCACTCCGGCGTGCCGCCGAAGGCCGGCACGGGAGCTCCGGCGATCGAGTCCATCCACGCTTGATCCGTCCGCCGAACGGCGGGGTCACCGCACCAGCGGTGGCCCCGCCGTTCGGCTGTGGGCGGCGGCACGGGAGGGCGGGGGGCGGGCTGGGTACGGTCTCCGGGACCCTCGACCGCCACCGGATGACGGAGCCATGACCGAGTCGCACCACCCCGCGGGAACGCCCGGCCCGGGCTCGACCCTCGGCACCGTCCTCGCCGGGCGCTACCGCCTCGAGCAGCGCGTCGGCCGCGGCGGCATGGCCGACGTCTACCGCGCCCGGGACGAGCTGCTGCACCGCACCGTGGCCGTGAAGCTGTTCCGCTTCGACACCGCCGACACCGACCGGGCCCGCATCGACGCCGAGATGCGCACCCTGGCCGGCCTGCGCCACGCCGGGCTCGTCACGCTCTACGACGCCGGCACGGACGACGACTCGGCGCCCTACCTCGTCATGGAGTTCATCGACGGGACGACGCTGCGCGACCGCATCGGCAACGGCCCGGCGCTCGCCCCGGCCGAGGTGGCCGCGCTCGGCGCCGACCTCGCCGCCTCGCTGCGCTACGTGCACGCCAACGGCGTGGTGCACCGCGACGTGAAGCCGGCGAACATCCTGCTCGACCCGCCGACCGACGGCGCCCGCCACCCGCGCCCGCGGCTCACCGACTTCGGCATCGCCCAGATCACCGACGGCGCCCGGCTGACCGCCGACGGCACCGCCCTGGGCACGCCGAACTACGTGAGCCCGGAGCAGACGACCGGCCGCCCGATCGGCCCGGCCAGCGACATCTACTCCCTCGGGCTCGTGCTGCTCGAGGCGCTGACCGGCCGGCCCGCATACCCGGGCAGCGGCGTCGAGGCCGCCCTGGCCCGCCTGCACCGCCCGCCGCTGATCCCGGCCGACCTCGGCCCGGGCTGGGGCCGGCTGCTCACCGCCATGACCGAGCTCGACCCCGCCGCGCGACCCGACATCGGCGCTGTCATCGGCGGGCTGCACGCGCTCGCCGGAGCGGGGGCGGCGGCCCCCGACGACACGATCGCCTCGTGGGAGGCGATGCCCGCGGGCGCGACCTCGGTGATGTCGGCGACGACGACCATGCTGCCGGCGGCCGGGCCGGCGCGGGACCCGCTAGGCACGACCGTGCTGCCCGTCGTGGGCGCGGCCGCGGGACGCCCCCTCCACCGGCCGCGGCGCCGCCCGAACGCGGTCTACCTCATCGGCGGGCTCATCGCTGCGGCGATCGTGGTCGTACTGCTGGTCCTCGGCCTGGGCGGGACCTCGGCCGGCACCGGCCCGAACCCCGGGCCGGCGTACCCGAGCGTGCCGGGGCAGCTCGGCCGCCACCTCGACATCCTCGAAGGGACACTGTCGTGAAGGCCCGCCTGACCGCCCTCACCCTCGGCGCCACCCTGCTCGGCGGCTGCAGCAGCAGCGGCGCGCCGGCGGCGGATTCGCTGTCCGGCCTGCGGGCCGACGTCCGGGCCGTCGCGGCAGCGTCAGCGGCCGGGCAGTACCGCAGCGCGGCGACCGCCCTGGCCCGGCTGCGGGCCGACATCGCCGCGGCCCGGGCGACCGGCGAGGTGAGCCCGGCCAAGCTGGCGGCCATCGAAGCGGCGATCCAGCCCGTCCAGACCGACGTCGCGGCCCAGCTGCAGCCCGCCGCGGCGCCGACACGGACGCCCACGCCGACACCCACGCCGACCCCGACACCGACGCACTCGCGCGTCACGCCGAAACCCGCGCCCGCGCCGCCGGCCCCGCACAAGCACAAGAAGCACCGGGGCGGCGACTGACCGCGCGACGACGTCGCTCACATGCGGGCTACCCGGCGGAATGCCTGGGTAGGCCGGAGGATTATGGCCGGTGAGGCCGCACGTACCGGTGGGCAGGAGCAACGATGGATACCAAGATCGCACAGCGCCACCACGTGGTGGTGATCGGATCCGGTTTCGGCGGACTCTTCGCCGCCAAGCGTCTCCGGCGCGCGAACGTCGACGTCACCCTGATCAGCAAGACCACCCATCACCTGTTCCAACCACTGCTCTACCAAGTGGCCACGGGCATCCTGTCCGAGGGCGAGATCGCCCCGGCCACCCGCGAGATCCTGCGGCGCCACCGCGACGTTCAGGTGCTGCTCGGCGAGGTGACCGGCATCGACCTGGCCGCGCGCACCGTCGCGTCCCAGGCGGGCGGCGTCGTCACCACCACGCCGTACGACTCGCTCATCGTCGCCGCCGGCGCCTCGTCGTCCTACTTCGGCAACGACGAGTTCGCGACGTTCGCACCCGGCCTCAAGTCGATCGACGACGCGCTCGAGATCCGCGGTCGCATCCTGTCGGCCTACGAGTTCGCCGAGCTCGAGCAGGACCCGAAGGCGCGCGAGGAGTGGCTGACCTTCGCCGTCGTCGGCGCCGGCGCCACCGGCGTCGAGATGGCCGGGCAGATCTCCGAACTCGCCCGCCGCACGCTGGTCAAGGACTACCGCTCGATCGACACCCGCAAGACCCGCATCGTGCTCGTCGACGCCCTCGACACCGTGCTCGGCGCGTTCGGCACGAAGCTGTCGGCCGGCGCGGCGTCGCAGCTGGAGAAGCTCGGTATCGAGGTGTGGCTCGACGAGAAGGTCGTGGCCGTCGACGACCGCAGCCTCACCGTCGAGGACCGCACCGGCGCGCGGGTGCGCATCCCGGCCCGCACCGTCGTCTGGGCGGCCGGCGTCAAGGGCTCCCCGCTCGCGAACTCGCTGGCCGAGCAGAGCGGCGCCGAGATGGACCGCGGCAACCGCATCAAGGTGCAGCCCGACTGCACGCTGCCGGGCCACCCGGAGGTGTTCGTCATCGGCGACATGATGTCGCTGAACGACTACCCCGGCGTCGCCCAGGTCGCGATGCAGCAGGGCAAGTACGCCGCCGACGCCATCCGCCGGCGGCTGCGCGGGAAGCCGGCCCCCAAGCCGTTCCACTACTTCGACAAGGGCAGCATGGCCACGATCTCGCGCTTCCGCGCCGTGGCCAACATCGGCAAGCTGCGCTTCGGCGGCTTCATCGCCTGGCTGCTCTGGCTCGCGATCCACGTGCTCTACCTCGTCGGGTTCAAGAACCGCGTGACGACGGTGCTGCACTGGGCGGTCAGCTTCATCGGCCGCGGCCGCAGCCAGCGCATCACCACCAGCCAGCAACTGGTCGCCCGCAACGCGGTGCAGCAGCTGGACGTGCCCGACGACGCCGCCCCGGCGCAGGTCGAGAACGCCGAACCCGTCCGCAGCGCCTGACGCCGCGACCCGACCACCGAACGGAGCCGCTCGGTGCGCGCTTTCGCCTGCCCCAACTGCCGCAGCCTGATCTTCTTCGACAACCACCGGTGCCTGACGTGTGACTCCCGGCTGGGCTTCGACCGCGGGCGCGCCGACCTCGTCGTGCTCGACGACTCGTCGACGAAGGTCCGCTGCGCCAACAGCGTGCTCGTCGACTGCAACTGGCTGGTCGACCCGGGAGCGCCGCAGGGCCTGTGCGACTGCTGCTGGCTGACCCGCACGCGCCCGGCCGACGACGACACCGACGCGCTCGCCGCGTTCGCCCGGGCCGAGCGGGCCAAGCGGCGGCTGCTGTTCCAGCTCGATCACCTGCGGCTGCCGACCACGCCGCGCAGCGCCGACCCGGGGCAGGGCCTCGCGTTCGACCTGCTCTCCAGCGCCCGCCAGAAGGTGATCACCGGCCACGCCAACGGGGTCATCACCATCGACCTCGCCGAGGGCCACGACCCGCACCGCGAGGCGTTGCGGGTGAAGCTGGCCGAGCCCTACCGGACGTTGCTCGGCCACCTGCGCCACGAGATCGGCCACTGGTACTGGAACGTGCTGGTGCGCGACACGCCCTTCCTCGACCGCTTCCGCGACCTGTTCGGCGACGAGCGGGCCGACTACGGCGAGGCGCTCAAGCAGCACTACAGCGCCGAGACCGAGACGCCCGACTGGTCGGACACGCACGTCAGCAACTACGCCGCCGCCCACCCGTGGGAGGACTGGGCCGAGACGTTCGCGCACTACCTGCACATCCGCGACACCATCCAGACGGCCGGGGCATGGGGTGTGCACACCGACGGCCCCGACCTCGACCTCAAACTCGCCTGGGACGCCCAGCTCGACGTCGACCCGCAGGAGGACGTCGACACCTTCGACGAGCTGGCCCGCTCGTGGATCGCACTGAAGATGGTGCTCAACCAGCTCAACCGCAGCATGGGCAAGGACGATCTCTATCCGTTCCGGCTCACCCCGACGGTCGTCGACAAGCTGCGGTTCGTCCACGTGGTGGTGACCTCGCACCGGGCCGACGGCTGATCCGACCCGAGATGACGATTTCGCCCCAATAGCCGAAATAGTTCAGGAAACGGGCGATCGTGCCGATCAGTCCGCCGTGTCGAAGCCCCGCCGCGCCCTGCCGATCACCGTGCTGGCCACCCTCGCGCTGGTCGCCGCCGAGTTCCTGCTGCTCACCACCGTCTACTTCCGGGCCGCCCCGGAACGCGAGCAGCGGCGGATCGCCTCGACCCTCGTGGCCGAGCTGCGGGTGGCCCGGGGCGACACGGCCCGCGCGGCGGCGCGCACCACCGCCGATCGCCTGCAGCGCCTCGGGGTCGGCCCGGGCGAGCTCGCCGCGGTGCGGTCGGCCGCGGCCGGACCCGTCGACGGGCTCCGGACGGCCGCGGCCCGGCTCGACCGCACCCTGTTCGACCGGGAGCGCGCGATCGACCGGCAGGCGGAGTGGACCTACGTCGGGCTGCTCGTGCTCGTCTCGATCGGCTGGGCGGCCTGGTTCCGCAAGCTCGTCGCGCGGCACCGCCGGCTGCAGGCCCGCGTCACCGAGCACGAGGCCCTGCAGGCGGCCGAGCAGCGGCTCGCCGCGCTGGTGCGCACCACCGCGGACGTGATCGCCGTCCTCGACGTCGACTCGGCGGTCATGTTCGTGACCGACTCGGCGCACGCCGTGCTGGGCGTCGACGCGGCCGAGCTCGTCGGCCGCCCCGCCGTCGAACTCATCGGCGACGGCGATCGCGAGCTGTTCGTGCAGCTGCTCGCGACGCTGCCGGCCGGGCAGGACCAGGCGCTCCGCCTGTGTCTGCGCAGCGCCCTGCACGTCGAGGGCAGCCTGACCAACCTGCTGGGTGACGCCGCGGTCGGCGGCTACGTGCTGACCCTGCGCGACGTCAGCGAGCGGGTGCGCCTCGAGCAGCAGCTCACCCACCAGGCCCTGCACGACCCGCTGACCGGGCTCGCCAACCGGCGGCTGTTCGCCGACCGGCTCGACCACGCGCTGGAGCGCCGCCCGGGCCCGTCCCGCAGCCTCGTCGTCCTCTACTGCGACCTCGACGACTTCAAGAACGTCAACGACAGCCTCGGCCACGGCGCCGGCGACGCGGTGCTCGCCGAGATCGCGCGGCGCAGCCGCGACGTGCTGCGCCGCGCCGACACGTTCGCCCGTCTCGGCGGCGACGAGTTCGCCGCGCTGATGGAGGACACCGACGTGTCGACCGCGGCCGAGATCGCCGAGCGGCTCGAGCACGCGATCGCGCAGCCGATCGAGTGCGACGGCCACAGCCTCGTGGTGCGGGCCAGCATCGGTCTGGCCGCCGCGCAGCCGGGCGAGATGACGGGTGACGATGCCCTGCGCAATGCCGACATCGCCATGTACCTGGCCAAGGACCGCGGCAAGGCCGGCGTGGCGGTCTACGAATCGCACCTGCACCAGCTCGCGCTCGACCGGCTCGAGGTGCGGGCCGACCTGCAGCGGGCCCTGCGCGGGGACGAGCTCGTCCTGCACTACCAACCGACGATCGATCTGCGGACGGGGGCGATCGACGGCTTCGAGGCGCTCGTGCGCTGGCAACACCCGACGCAGGGCCTGCTTCCGCCGGTGCGGTTCATCCCGATCGCCGAGGAGTCCGGCCTGATCGTGCCGCTCGGCCGGTGGGTGCTGCGGGCCGCGTGCCACGCCGCTGCGACGATGCAGTCGGCGACCGCCACGCCGAAGATCTCGGTCAACGTCGCCGCCGCGCAGCTCGCGCTGCCCGGCTTCACCGCCGAGGTGATCGCCGTGCTCGAGGAGAGCGGCCTGCCGGCCGACCGGCTCGTCCTCGAGATCACCGAGTCGGTCGTGCTCAACGACCTGGACCAGATCGCGACCCGGCTCTCGGAGCTGCGCGCGCTCGGCGTGCGCATCGCGATCGACGACTTCGGCACCGGCTTCAGCTCGCTGTCCTATCTGCGCAACCTGCCGGTCGACGTGCTTAAGGTCGACAAGTCCTTCGTCGACCGGGTGACCTCGGACGAGCAGGGCGCCTCGCTCGCCGACGCGATCATCGCGATGAGTCGCAGCCTCAACCTGACGACGGTCGCCGAGGGCATCGAGGACCCGCGCCAGGCCGAGTGGCTCAACGCCGCGCGCTGCGACTACGGCCAGGGCTACCTCTGGTCGCGGGCGGTGCCGCTCGACGAGGCCCGCGGCCTGTTGAGCGGTGCGGGGTTCGCGCCGCGGCGCCGGACCGGGCAACCGGCCGTCGCGCATCGCGCCGCCCGGACCGACATCGAGCCGCGGACGACGGCCTGACCGCCGTCAGGTGCAGAGCACGACGGTGATCGTGTGCCCGGCGGTCGGAGCCGACAACGCGGTCGTCCACGTGGCGCCCACGGTGGCCGTCACCTTGTAGTAGTAGGTGCCGAGCAAGAGGATCGGGGAGGTCCAGGTCGTGCCGACGACCCCGGACGCGGCGATCGTGTACGCACCGGCCGCCCCGGTCGTGGAGACGTAGACGTCGTACTTCGCGGCGTTGGCGACGGCCGTCCAGCTCACCGTGATCTGCAGGGAGATCAGCGAGCAGGTCGCCGTCGCCGTCGGCGCCGCCGGCACGGCCGAGCTCGCGGTCGAACCGGTCGAGCCGGTCCGCAGCGGCACCACCCAGGTGCTGCCACGGGCGGGGCCGGCGACGACCCACTGCCCCCCGACACAGACGCCGGCCAGCACGAGGCCCGCCACCCGGTACCGGACCGGGTGGCGTGTCGTCCGTCGCAGCGGCACCGTCGCCCTAGGACGTCCAGGCGTCGGTCGCCGGGCTGGTCGTCGCCGCCGAGCTGCTGGCCGACGCGGCGATCGCGGTGAGCGACGGCATCGAGAAGTACGTGGCGGCACACGCGAGCGGCGCGGTGCTGCCCATCGCGGCGTCGTCGGTCAGGGTCACGACGAGCGGGTTGTTGGCCTGGCCGCTCGCGGCCACCGTCAGCGCCGTGGTGAGCGAGTGGCTCGTCCCGCTCACGCCGGTCGCGAACGCCCACGTGACCGTGCTCGGGGTCGCGGCCGCGCAGCCGGCCTGCGCCACGCTAAGAGCGCTGTCGCTGAAGCCGGCCGCGTAGGTCGTGTTCGTCGGCAGGTTGACCCCGGTGATCGTCACCGGGAAGGTGTTCGGGTTGCTGATCGTGACGACGACATCGCCGTTGCCACCCGGGTAGAGCAGGTTGGTCGCGGCGGGTGAGGCGGTGGCGGTGATCGTCAGGTTGCTGATCGTGCCCGCCTTCGCCTGACCGTTCGAGCCGGGCGCGACCCCGACCGTCCAGTTGGTGGCGGCGATGGCGACGGCGGGGATGAGCAGCGCTCCGACGACCGCGGCCACGACGCGGACGCGGCGGGACGAGCGGCGGGGGTAGGGCAGCGGGCGACGGCGGTAGGCCCGGCGGGCGTGGTAGGCGTCGATCATGCTTGAGACATCGACGTTGCCAACGGCGGGTGAACCGGCCCGCGACGCGATGGCACGAGAACGCCGGACATTGTGGGCAATGACCGCGGGTCATGCGGTCTGCGCGTGTCATCGGACCGTCGCGCGAATGCGCTACGCCGACTCGCTCCTACGGCGCAGCAGACCGAGCATCGCCCGCACCTGGCTGGGGCGCAGCGGGCCGGCCACCACCATGCCGGCGGCGAAGACCGCCGTGAACACGGCAATCGCGACAACATCCCCCTCGCCGCCGTTGCGGGTGAGCGCCCACCCGGTGAGCGCGATGCCGGCGACGACCAGCAGCCGCCCGCTGTAGGCCCACGGCACCGCGAAGCCGGTCACGTGCCGCAGCCGGGCGAAGGCGAGCGCGACCGACAGCACCTCGGTGGCCACGAGGGCCGCTCCGGCACCCGCGGCCCCGTAGTGCGCGTCGAGGCCGATGTTCAGGCCGATGTTCACGACCAGCGACAGCAGGCTCAGCCACACCAGGAAGCGCTGGTCGTGCGCGGCCATGAGGCAGTGGGCCACGATCGTGTTCGTGAACCCGAGCGCGGTGGCGACGAAGAGGTAGCGGGCGGCGACGGTCGCGATCGGCACCGCGCTGTGCGAGGCGAACAGCGCGACGAAGTCGGCGGCGAGCACGATCCCGAACGTCGCGACCGGCACCGCGAGCAGGTTCATGAACTCGACCGCCCGGGTGGCGAAGCCGTTGAACGCGTCGCGGCCGGTCACGTGGGTGCGGATCAGGCTCGGGAAGATCGTCGCGGCGAAGACGGTGGGCACGACGCTCAGGGTCGTCGCCATGCGATAGCCCAGGCCGTACGACCCCACCTCGGTGTCGTTGCTCAGCAGGCTCAGCGCCACCCCGTCCGCGCGGTAGTAGACGACGGCGATGAGGGCGATGACCGCGAACGGTGCGCCCTCGCGGACCAGGTCGAGGATCTGGGCCCGGTCGAACACCGGACGGAACCGCCCCATCGAGCGCGAGGCGATCATCTGCACGGCGGTCGTGACGACGGTCGGCGCGACCTGCACGACGAAGAAGGGCACGAGGCCGAGATCGAGCCGGACGGCCACGATCATCATCGCGATCGAGAGCACCCGCCCGGCGAAGTCCGACAGCGCGACCGGCCCGAAGCGCGACGCGAGCTCGAAGATGGGGGCGTAGCTGGTGCCGACCGCGCGGAACAGCAGCGACGACGCGACGATGACGACGCCGAGCTGCAGCTGCGAGCGGCCGTCGTAGACGAGCACGCCGGCGACGGAGGTGATGACCCACAGCGGGACCGCGTAGATGACGCTGGTGCCGAGGTTCAGGCCGATGAGGTGCTCGACGGTGCCCCGCCCGGCCGCGGCCCGGCGCACCGTCGCGGCGTTCAGACCGATGTCGGAGAAGGCGTCGAACAGCCCGGAGAAGACCACCGCCGCGGTGAGCACGCCGTAGCGGTCGACGCCGAGGTAGCGGACCGTGATGGCGATCGAGACGACCGAGAGCAGCAGCGACGCCAGCCGGCCGACGAGCTGGATGGAGAAGCCGCGCGCGAGGCGGCCGTGATCGACCGCGTCGGACGGCCCCGCCAGCTCCGTCTCGTCCGCCCCCACGGGGTCAGCGTAGGTCAGCCGGCCGGACGCTCACGGCAGCGCGATCACCTGGGCCGCGATCGAGAGCCCGGCGCCGAAGCCGGTGAGCAGCGCGAGTTGCCCCCGTTTGGCCTGGCCCGAGTGGCGCAGCCTGGCCAGCGCGATCGGGATGGAGGCGGCCGAGGTGTTGCCCGAATCGACGATGTCGGTGGCCGTGGTGGCGTGGCCGATCTTCAGCTGTCGCTTGACCGCATCGATGATGCGCAGGTTGGCCTGGTGGGGCACGAACACCTCGATGTCGCCCACGCCGAGCCCGGCCTTGGCGATCGCGTCGGTCGCGACCTTGTGCACCTCCTCGACGGCCCACCGGAACACCTGCTGGCCGGCCATCTGCATCGTCGTCCGCCCCTCGGGGATCGTGAGCACGCCGCGCATCGCGCCGTCGCTGCTCCACGCGGCCGGGCCGATCCCCCGCCCGGCACCGTCGGCGGGCCGGACGACGGCCGCCCCCGCTCCGTCACCGAACAGGATCGAGGTGCCCATGTCGTCCGGGTCGAGCAGCGCGCTCATCCGCTCGGCGCCGACCACGAGCACCGTGCCCGCGCCGCCGGACTCGATGAGCGCCGCCGCGGTGGCCAGCGCGTAGCAGAAACCGGCGCAGGCCGAGTTGAGGTCCGACGCGGGCGCGCGCAGCCCCAGCCGGGCCGCGAGGCGGCCGGAGAGGGTCTGCTGCCCGGCCGGGCTGCCGCTGCAGGTGGCCACGATCATCGAGTCGACCTCGCCGATCGCGATGCCGGCGTCGTCGAGCGCCCGGCCGACCGCCTTCACGGCGAGATCGAGGAGGTCCTCGTGCTTCTGCAGGCGCCGCACCTGGCGGATGCCGGTGCGCTCGCGCAGCCACTCGGCGGTCTTGCCGAAGGGGGCCATCAGCGACGCCGCCGACACGACGCCGGACGGCTGCGCGCCGCCGACCCCCGTGATGCGGGCGCCGACCGAGCGGCTCGGCAACGTGAGCGTCGGATTGGCGAAGGACGTCATGCAACTACTTTGACGTCCTACTAACGAGTAGGGGTAATCGTGCGGCGCAGGTCTCGGCGAGTCCTCATCCGGCGATCCCCGTAAGGTCGGTGTCATGGCGCTGACGTCCCTGCTGGACACGCTGCTCGATCGCGCGATCGTGCCCGGGTACTCGCGCGTCGGGTTCGTCGTGCGCCGTCAGTGGTGGGCCGCCGACCTCGCGCCACAGGCCCTGGCCGGGCGCACCGTGGCCGTCACCGGCGCGAACGCCGGGCTCGGCAAGGCCACCGCCCTCGGCGCGGCGCGGCTCGGCGCCTCGGTGCGGCTGCTGTGCCGCGATCCGGCCCGCGGCCGGCAGGCCCGCGACGACATCGTCCGGCACTGCGCGGGGGCCGAGGTCGAGGTCGACGAGTGCGATCTGTCCGACCTCAAGTCCGTGCGGGCCGCGGCGTCGCGCCTGCGCAACGAGCTGCCGGCCATCCACGCGCTGGTGCACAACGCCGGGGTGCTGCCGCCCGAGCGCACCGAGACCGCCGACGGCCACGAGCTCGCCGTGGCCACCCACGTCCTCGGGCCGCACCTGCTCACCGCCGAGCTCCGGCCGCTGCTGGCCGCCGGCACGGGCGCGCGCGTCGTCTTCGTCTCCTCCGGAGGCATGTACGCCCAGCGCCTGCGCATCGACGACCCCGAGTTCCTCGAGGGCGACTACGACGGAACGGCCGCCTACGCCCGGACGAAGCGGATGCAGGTCGTGCTCGCCGAGCTGTGGGCCGAGCGCTTCGCCGACGCCGGCATCGCGGTGCACTCGATGCACCCGGGCTGGGCCCGCACCCCCGGCATCACCGATGCGCTGCCGCGCTTCGCGAAGGTCGTCGGGCCGATCCTGCGCACGGCCGACGAGGGGGCCGACACCGCGGTGTGGTTGCTCGCCGCGGAGGAGGCGGGCACCACGACCGGCCTGTTCTGGCACGACCGCCGCCCGCGTCCGACCTCGTACCTGCCCTTCACCCGGCACACGCCCGACGAGGCCGAGAAGCTCTGGGACTACTGCGCGGTCAACACACGCCTCTGACCGCGTGCCGGGCCGCGCCGATCAGGGGGGCGGTGTCGGAGTCGGTCGCGATGCGCACCTCGGGCAGGCCCGAGCCCTCGGCGCCGGCGCGGAACGCCGGCCCGATGACGTCCCACGACGCCGCCATCGATCCGCCGATGACGAGGACGTCCGGGCGGAAGCCCGACTGGCACGACCCGACCACGCGGCCGAGCTCGACGAATGCCGCATCGAGCACGCGACGGGCGCGCGCGTCGCCCGCACGCGCCGCCGCGGCGATCCCCCGCACGTCGGCGCCGGGGTCACCGCCGGCGGCGCCGAACGCCCGGCGGATCGCGCGGCGGGACACGACGTCCTCGAGGGGATGGCCGGCGATCGTGAGCCGGTGCAGCCGGCCGTCGGGCGGGAAGCCCGGGTCGACGATCTCGCCGTCGACGATCCAGCCCGAACCGATGCCGGTGCCGAGGGTGATGCCGAGGCAGCGGCGCGCGCCGCGGGCAGCCCCGGCGACGCACTCGCCGAGCGCGAACGCGTCGGCGTCGTTGAGGAAGGCGAGCGTCGCGGGCGCCGACCGCATCCGCCGGCGCAGCGCGGTGCCGACGTCCACCCCGCGCAGCGCCGCGAACTTGCCGACGCCCTCGAACAGCCCCATTCCGCGCTGGTAGTCGAACGGGTCGGGCATCGCGACGCCCCACCGGGCCGCCGGCGGCGCGTCGATCCCGGCGGCCGCCGCGGCGAAGCGGCCGATCACCGCGTCGGCGTCGGCGTCGGCCTCGAGGGCGAGCCGGACGCGGGCGGGCACCGACCAGTCCGACGGGTCGACCAGCGCGGCGCTGACATGCGTCCCGCCGATCTCCAGAACCGGGACGACGCTCATCCCGACGTTTCTACCGCAACCCGAGCCCTCCCCCTCTCGTCGACCCCACTTTGCTGCCCTGGAAATGGGTCGGCCGGAGGGGAAGGCGTCAGGTTGCCTGCTTGTACTCCTTGAGCAGGCCGCGGCTGATGATCGTCTTCTGGATCTCCGAGGTGCCCTCGCCGATGAGCAGGAACGGCGCCTCGCGCATGAGGCGCTCGATCTCGTACTCCTTGGAGTAGCCGTAGCCGCCGTGGATGCGGAACGAATCCTGGGTGACCTCGGCGCAGTACTCGGACGCGAGCAGCTTGGCCATGCCGGCCTCGACGTCGTTGCGCTCACCCGAATCCTTCAGCCGGGCCGCGTTGACCATGAGCAGGTGCGCGGCCTCGACCTTGGTGGCCATCTCGGCCAGCTTGAACGCGATGGCCTGGTGGTCGGCGATCTGCTTGCCGAACGTCTTGCGCTGCTGGGCGTAGGCGACGCCGAGCTCGAAGGCGCGGATCGAGATGCCGCAGGCGCGGGCGGCGACGTTGACGCGGCCGACCTCGACCCCGTCCATCATCTGGTAGAAGCCGCGCCCGCGACCCTTCTCCTCGCCGCCGAGGATCATGTCGGGCGAGACGCGCACGCCGTCGAGGATCATCTCGGTGGTCTCGACGCCCTTGTAGCCCATCTTGTCGATCTTGCCGGGGATGGTCAGGCCGGGCCGGGTCTCGCCGAAGCCGGCGTCCTTCTCGATGAGGAAGGTGGTCATGTTCTTGTAGACGCTCTCCTCGCCCCGGTCGTCCTTGACGAGGGTGGCGACGACGCGGGAGCCGGCGCCGTTGGTCAGCCACATCTTCGAGCCGTTGATGACGTATTCGTCGCCCTCCTTCACCGCCCGCGTCTTGATGGCCGAGACGTCGGAGCCGAGGTCGGGCTCGCTCATCGAGAACGCGCCGCGGATCTCGCCGGTGGCCATCCGCGGGAGGAAGTGCTGCTTCTGCTCCTCGGTGCCGTGCTGGGCGATCATGTAGGCGACGATGAAGTGGGTGTTGATGACGCCCGACACCGACATCCACCCGCGCGCGATCTGCTCTACGACGAGCGCGTAGGTCAGCAGCGACTCGCCGAGACCGCCGTACTCCTCGGCGATCATGAGGCCGAACAGGCCCATCTCCTTCATGCCCTCGACGATCGCCTCCGGGAACTCGTCCTTGTGCTCGAGCTCGGTGGCGTAGGGGATGATTTCCTTGTCTACGAACGTCTTGACCGCGGACAGGATCTCGGTCTGGATCTCGGTCAGTCCGGCGGTCTGGGCAAGGCGAGCCATGCGGAGTCCTCACGATTCTGGGGCACGCGCGCGGCGGCGACGCGTGTCGCGGAGATGTCCGGCAAGTATCCCCCGCACGCCCGGCCCCGCGCCCGGTGAGCGCCGGTGACATCACTCTCAGGCGGGGAGAGCTCCCCACGGCGTCGGCTTGCCGCAAACGATCTTCAGCTGTATCCCTGACATCAACTACACGCCGCCCATCAAGGAGATACGCACATGCGCGTGCTCGGCCGCACCCTGCTCGTCGCCGTCCTCGCCCTCGCCGGCCTGATCACCACGATGCCGCCTGCTTCCGCAACGACGCACCACTACTCGCGCGCGATCTCGAGCGACTTCGCCGATCCGGGCTTCGCCAAATTCGGCACGTACTACTACCTCTACAAGACGGGCGCCGGCTTCGGCACGACCGTGTCGGTGCGCCCGCAGAGCGGCTACGGCCCGACCGCCGCCTCGATGCCGCACATCCCGGCCTGGGTCGGCAAGGATCCGTCGGGCGCGCGCAAGCTGTGGGCGCCGAACGTCATCGGCATGATGCACAACGGCCACGCGCTCTACGTCATGTACTTCACCGGCTACTCGCCGTCGCACCGGGCGAACTGCATCGGCGTCGCGACGTCGAGCTCGCCCGATCGCAACTTCGTGCCCCGCTCGACGCCGACGGTGTGCGCCGACCGGGCCGGCTACGAGGCGATCGATCCGTCGGCCTACCACTCGGCCGACGGCAAGCGGTACCTGATCTACAAGGTCAACTACCGCAACGTCTCGGGCTTCGACATCCGCGCGGTGCAGATGGACAGCGCGACCGGCACGGTGCGCGTCGCCGGCGTCGCGAGCCGCTCGAAGATCGCCCCCGGATCGCGCATGGAGGCGCCGTCGGTCATCGCGCACGGCAACCGGGTCTTCATCTTCACCAGCCGCGGCAACTACGCCGACTGCACCTACTCGACCGACGTGTGGTCGGCGCCGACCTTCTGGGGCGGCACGTTCCACCGGGTGCGCACGATCATGAGCACGTCGTCGACCGGGCTGTGCGGCCCGGGCGGCGCGACGGTCATCAACGACGGCTCGACGACCCGCATCGCCTTCCACGCGTGGAAGAACGGCACGGCCGCGTCGAAGGTGCGCCAGACCTACGTCGGCGTGCTCCGGTGGACCTCGACGAACGTGCCCTACCTGTACTGATCCCCCCGTTCGCAACGCCTCATCGGGTCTCGGCGGCCCGGGTCCGCTCCCGCGCGTAGAGGACGCCGAGGGCGAAGGCGACCGCCGGGTCGGAGGTCGGCACACGGCGCAGGAAGGCGGCAGCGGTGACGAAGTCCTGCCGCTCGCCGAGGACGGTCTGGATGTCCTTGCTGCGCCGCACGAGCCGCTCGGCCGGCTTGCCGAGGGCCGGGGCGCACAGCTCGCCGACGTAGCGGGCCCGCTTGGCGGCCTTGCGTATGCGGTGGACGGCGTCGTCGCGATCGGGGTGGCGGTGCTCGGCGGCCTGGCGCTTGCGCACCGCCTTCTCGGCCGCGGCCAGGAAGGCCGCGAGGTCGGCCCGGCGCGCCCGGCCGGTGAGCGGCAGCTGCGCGTGCCAGCGGCCGAGCTCGCGCAGCAGGGTGAAGTACCGCTTCGAACGCATGGCGGCGTCGAGCCCGGCCATCGCCCGCTCCCGCTCGGCGGCGAGGGCCGTGGTCACCGCGGCCTGCACGGCCTCGCGGTCGAGTTCGGGGGGCAGCTCGGCGACCGAGCTCTCCAGATGGCCGCGGAGCACGTCCCGGTCGCGCACCTCGCCGAGCACCGCGGCGAACCACTTGAGCTCGGCGTCCAGGGCGGCGGCTGCGTCCGCGTCGAGCACCGCGCCGAACACCCGCAGGATGCTGCGGTAGCGCCGGGTCGCCACCCGGGTCACGTGGACGACGTTGGTGCCGCGGCGCAGCGCGATGTCGCCGCGCAGGATCGCCTCGTACTGCGCGTCGAGGTAGTTCCGCATCACGGTGGCCACCGGCCCGCGCTCGTCGCGCGCGGGCGGCTCGTGACCCATCGCCCGCGCCGCCTTGGACGCGATCGCGGCATCGGTCGCGCCGCGCTTGCGCAGCCACCGGGCGACGCGGGCCAGCAGCTTCTCGTCCCCGGCGAGCAGCTCGACCTCGACCTCGCGCCAGCGGCGCACACCGGCGGGTTCGCGGGCCGCCGTCGCCGTCACCGAGTCGACGACGAGCTCGGCCAGCTTCACGTCCTCGGCGTCGAGCAGGGTGTGGATCTCGCGCTCGGTCGCGATCGTCACGGTGGGCGAGAGGACGGCCCGGCCCCGGACGCCGAGCGTCGCGTCGCGCAACTCGACCGGCACACCGCGACCGCCCAGCGGCAGGCGGATCTCGATCCGCGCGTCGCCGTCGGGCACCTTGAGCTGCCAGCCGGCGTCGATGTCGCCGGTGCGGCGGCGCAGGGTCAGGCCGGCGTGCAGCAGCGACTGGTCGGCGGTGTCGAAGTACGCGCTCTCGAGCCGCACGGTCTCGGTGACGCAGCGGCCGCCGTCGGGCGCGAGCGCGGCCGGGTCGGGCAGGCGCCAGTCGTCCGGCACGTCGAACTTGAGTTCCCGCTCGCGCTGGTCGGTCGCCGATGCCGTCATTGCACAATTGTCCCGCAATCCCCTGTGCTCCGGGGAGTGCTCGACGGCAGGTGGTGCGTGTGCTCGAAGTGCTCGTCGCGACGGCGGCGCCGCGGCCGGCCGCGTCCCTCGCGCAATGGCTGCACCCTGACGAGCCGGACCGCCCGCACCGGCCGATGACCCCGATCGACCGGGACCGCTCGCTCACCGGCCGGGCGCTGCTCCGGACCCTCGTCGCCAGGGCGACCGGTCGCCCGGCGGAAGGAATCGCGTTCGAGCGGAACTGCCCCGTGTGCGGCGGCACCGACCACGGGCGGCCGCGGGTGGTCGGCGACGCCGCCACGTTCACGAGCGTCGCGCACGCCGGTGACGTCGTCGTGGCCGCGGTGGCGCGCGCGCCCCTCGGCGTGGACGTCGAGCGCGTCGACGCCGCCCGCTTCGGCGGCTTCGACGCCGTGGCCCTCACCCCGCTGGAGGGCGCGCAGCTGGCCGCGCTCGGCCCGGGCGCGCGCCCGGGCGCCCGCGCCGCCCTCTGGGTGCGCAAGGAGGCACTGCTCAAGCGGCACGAGCTCGGCCTGACCCGCGACCCGCGCAGCGTCGGGATCGGCCTCGGCGAGCCCGCCCGGGTGCTCGACGACCCGGTGGCGCCGGGCGAGCGCGTGGCCCTCGTGGACCTCGCGGTGGCCGCGGGCTACCGGGCCGCGCTGGCCGTCCGGGCGGTCGAGACGCCGTTCGTCACGATGCTCGATCCCCTGACACCGTGGGCAGCGACGGCACCTCCGGGCGGTCGAGCCAGCGGCTGACGACCTCGGACACGTCGGCGTGCGCGGCCAGGTGGTCGCGGAACGCCGCCGTGCTGACCGTCCCGTGCCGGTGGTCGGCCACCCACGACCGCAGCCAGCCGAAGAACGCGTCCGAGCCGAGGGCGCCGCGCACGGCGTGCAGGGCGAGGGCGCCGCGCTTGTAGACCCGGTCGTCGAACATCGATTCCGGCCCCGGATCGACGAGCAGCAGATCCTGGTCGGCGTCGCGCAGCCGCTTCCAGTAGCGCTGCGCGCAGGCCTGCGCCGACGGCCCGCCCGACCGCTCCGACCACAGCCACTCGGCGTAGCAGGCGAACCCCTCGTTGAGCCAGATGTCACTCCACCGCTCGATGGTCAGGCTGTTGCCGAACCACTGGTGCGCGAGCTCGTGGGCGACGAGTCGCTCCTGGCCGCGGCGGCCGTCGACCTGGTTCGCACCGAACGTCGACATGCCCTGGGCCTCGAGCGGGATCTCGAGCGGGTCGTCGGTGACCACGACGGTGTAGGCGCCGAAGGGGTAGGGGCCGAAGAGCTCCTCGAAGCAGCGCATCATCTCGCCCTGCCGGGCGAACTCGCGCCGGGTCGCGGCGGCCAGCCGGGCCGGGCGGGCGATCAGTTGGCGCGGCGTCGTGGTCTCGATCTCGCGCAGGTCGTAGTGCCCGATCTGGACGGTCGCGAGGTACGTCGCCATCGGCTCGGGCTGCTCGAAGCGCCAGGTGGTCGTGCTCGCACCGGCGCGGCGCTCGACGAGCGCGCCGTTGGCGATCACGGTGAACGGGGAGTCGCAGGTGACGCCGATGCGGTAGGTCGCCTTGTCGCTCGGCCGGTCGTTGCAGGGGAACCACGACGGCGCACCGTTGGGCTGGCCGGCGACGAGGGCCCCCTCGGACAGCTCCTCCCAGCCGACGTCGCCCCACACGCCGGACACCGGCTGCGGCTGCCCCGAGTAGGTGACGACGAGGGCGAGCGGCTCACCCGCTCGCTTCGGGCCGGGCAGCGTGATGTGCAGCTTGCCCTTGCGGTGGCGGTACTTCGCCGCGCGCTTGCCGTCGACCGTCACCTTGTCCACGGCGAGCCCGGCGAGGTCGAGGCAGACGTCCCGCGTCTCGTCGAGCACGGTCGCGGCGATACGCGCCTCGCCATCGAGCCGGTTCGAGGCCGGGCGGTAGGTGATGGTCAGGTCGTAGTGGTCGACCCCGAACCGGTCGTCGCCGCTGCCGGGCAGGTACGGGTCGCTCGAGTGCGCGCAAGCCGTCACTGCGTGGTCCAGGGGCCGATGGGGTTGCCGATCCAGCGCGTGCCGGCCGGGACGTCCTCGCCCCGCATGACCAGGGATGCCGGGCCGACCACCGTGCCGGCGCCGAGCGACGCCGCGGGCAGGATCACGCAGTGCGGGCCGAGGGTCGCGCCGTCGTCGAGCACCACCCGGTCCATCCGCATGATCCGATCGTGGAAGAGATGGGTCTGGACGACGCAGCCGCGGTTCACGGCCACTCCCTTACCCAATCGGACGAGGTCGGCCTCGGGCAACCAGTAGCTCTCGCACCACACGCCGCGCCCGATGGAGGCGCCGAGACCGCGCAGGAACACGTTCAGCACGGCGGTGCCGCTGGCGCCCCGGGCGAACCAGGGCGCGGCGACCATCTCGACGAAGGTGTCGACCACCTCGTTGCGCCACACGAACGAGCTCCAGAGCACGTGCTCGACCACGCCGGTGCGCCCGACCAGCAGCCACTTGGCCGCCACTGTGACCCCGGCGGCGACGGCCCCGGCCGCGAGCAGGATCAGACCGCCGGCGAGCGCCGCGCCGCCGGCGTCGCTGCCCGACCACACCGCGTCGATGCCCAACGCCACCCCGGCGGCGATGACGACCGTGAGGCAGGTCGGCACGATGCGGCCGAGTTCGACCAGCGCCCGGGCCGCGCGCACCCGGCCGCTCGGCGCGAACGTGCGGGCGACGTCCGCGGCATCGGGTGAACGGCGCAGCCGCACCGGCGGGCTGCCGAGCCAGGACGACCCCTTCTTGGCCTTCTCCGGCGTCGCCGACAGCACCGCGACGAGCCCGTTCTTCGGCACCGTTCGGCCGGGCGCGGCCATGCCGGAGTTGCCGAGGAACGCGCGCTTGCCGACGCGCGTGCGGTCTATGCGCAGCCAGCCACCGCACAGCTCGTAGGAGGCCAGCATGGTGTCGTCGGCCAGGAACGCGCCGTCGCCGACGGTCGTCATGCGCGGCTGCAGCAGCACGGTCGACGCCTCGACGTTGCGGCCGACCTGGGCGCCCAGCAGCCGGAGCCAGGCCGGGGTGGCCAGGCTCGAGTAGAGCGGGAAGAGCAGGGTGCGGGCCGAATCCATGACCCGCTCGACGCCCCAGACCTGCCAGCCGACGCGGCTGCGCACCGGGTAGGTGCCCGGTCGCACGCCGAGCCCGAGCAGCCGGACGACGGCGGCGTAGAGCAGCGCGAGGACGACGAGCCAGACGATCGCGGCGAGCGGCGCCGACACCAGCACCCGCAGCGTCCACCCCGCCGACGATGCGGCGCCCCGGGCCAGTGCGAACACGGTCAGCAGGCCGGGCAGGGCGGCCACGACGGGGAGCAGCGCGAACACGAGCGCGGCAACCGCGTAGACCGGCACCCAGCCGCGACCCGGGGTCGGGGGCCGCTCGGGCCAGTCGCCCTGCGCCGCCCCGACGTAGCCGGCCGGCGACCCGGCCCAGCGCTCCCCCGCCGGCACCGTGCCGGCGACGAACGCCCCGGCGTCGATCTGCGCACCCCGCCCGACCTGCGCGCCGGGCCCGAGCGTCGAGCGGGCGCCGATACAGGCGTCGACGCCGATCGCGATGCGGCCGACGTGCAGCACGTCGCCGTCGAGCCAGTAACCGGACAGGTCGACCTCGGGTTCGATCGCGCAGCCGTCGCCGAGGGTCAGCAGGCCGGTGATCGGCGGGACGGTGTGCAGGTCGACCCCGCGGCCGATGCGGGCCCCGAGGGCGCGGGCGTAGAGGGCCACCCACGGTGCCCCGGCCAGGTTCACCGCCCCGACGGCGTCGGCGAGCCGCTCGGCGCTCCACAGCCGCAGGTGCACCGTCCCACCTCGCGGGTACTCGCCCGGGGTCACGCCGCGCAGCAGCAACCGGGCGGCGGAGGCGGCGACCGCCATGCGTCCGAACGGGCTGAGGAACAGCAACGTCCCCACCGCGACCCACCACCACGACGCGGTCGGCAGCCAGGGCCGTCCCACCAGGTTGTTCAGCGCGGCCAGCACCGTCAGCCACTGCAGGCCGGTGAGGGTGGCCACGAGCGCGGTGACGGCGATCTGGATCGTCTGGGCCCGGCGCGGCACAGGCGCCACCGCGCGGTGCTCGACCGGCGCGATCTCCTCGGCGTCGCCGAGGAACGCGGCCAGGTCGCCGATCGCCGGGTGGCGGTAGACGTCGCCGACGGTCACCTTCGGGAAGCGGGTGCGGACCCGCGACACGAACTGGGCCGCCGACAGGCTGCCGCCGCCGTGGGCGAAGAAGTCGTCGTCCGGGCCGGTGACGGGCAGGCCGAGCACGACGGCCCACTCGTCGGCGAGCCAGGCCGCCGTGCCGATGAGGCCGTGCTCGGGGGCGTCGTCGGGACCGATCCCGGCGAGCGGCCAGGGCAGGGCGTCGCGATCGATCTTGCCCGAGGTCCGGGTGGGCAGGTGGTCGACGGCGGCGAGCGTCGGCACGAGCGCGGCCGGCAGTTCGCGGCGGAGCAACCGGGCCGTCGCGGCCCGGTCGAACGCGTCGGGCTGCTCGGGCACGACGTAGCCGACGAGCAGCGGCGTGCCGGCCGGGCTGACCCGCACGGCGGCCGCGGCCGCGGTGACGCCGTCGAGGCGCAGCAGGGCCTGGTCGATCTCGCCGAGCTCGATGCGCCGTCCGCCGACCTTCACCTGGTCGTCGGCCCGGCCGACGAACAGCAGCCCGTCCGGGTCGAAGCGCACGACATCCCCGCTGCGGTACGCGCGCTCCCAGCCGAGCGCCGGCAGCGGGGCGTACTTCTCGGCGTCCTTGGCCGGGTCGAGGTAGCGGGCCAGCCCGACGCCGCCGATGATCAGCTGGCCGCTCTGCCCCGGCGCGACCGGACGCTCGTCCGCGTCGACGACGGCGAGCTCCCAGCCGTCGAGCGGCAGCCCGATCCGCACCGGCTCGTCGTCGCGCAGCAGGGCGGCGCAGGCGACGACGGTGGCCTCGGTGGGGCCGTAGGTGTTCCACACCTCGCGACCGTCGTCGGTGAGCCGCTCGGCCAGCTCGGGCGGGCAGGCCTCGCCGCCGAAGATGAGCAGCCGCACGGCGTCGAGCGACTCCTGCGGCCAGAGCGCGGCCAGGGTCGGGACGGTCGACACGACGGTGACGCGCTGCGACACCAGCCACGCCCCGAGGTCGACGCCGCTGCGCACGAGCGACCGCGGCGCCGGCACCAGGCAGGCGCCGTGGCGCCAGGCGAGCCACATCTCCTCGCAGGAGGCGTCGAAGGCGACCGACAGGCCGGCCAGCACGCGGTCGCCCGGGCCGATGGGGGCGTCCTGGACGAAGAGCCGGGCCTCGGCGTCGACGAACGCGGCGGCGCTGCGGTGGCTCACGGCCACGCCCTTGGGCGCGCCCGTCGAACCCGAGGTGAAGATGATCCAGGCGTCGTCGGCCGGGTCCGGCACGGCGAGCGGCCCGCGGTCGGACGGTGCGGGGTCGGACGGTGCGGGGTCGGACGGTGCAGGGTCGGCCGGGGCGAGCAGCGCCGGGTCGTCGATCACCACGCCGACCGACGCCTCGCCGAACACGATCCGGGCGCGCTCGTCCGGGTCGTCGGCGTCGACCGGGACGTAGGCCGCACCGCAGCGCAGGGTGGCGAGGATCGCCAGGTAGAGAGTGCGGTCGCCCGAGGGCAACCGGATGCCGACGCGCTCGCCGCGGGCCACGCCGAGGGCGGCCAGGGCCCGCGCGGCGTCCTCGACCTGCGCGATCAGGCCGCGGTAGGTGACCACCCCGGTGCCGTCGTCGATCGCCGGCGCGTCCGGATGCGCCGCGGCCGTCGCGTCCAGGATGTCGATCAGGGTCCGCGGGTCCGCCGCGGCATTCGCCGATCCGAGCACCACCACCCTGCCATCGGACATCCGGCGAACCTACGAGGGCAAGGTGAACAACCGGCGCTGCCTACCCGACGGCGACCTTGGCCAGGAACTCCTCGAGGTGCACCCAGGTCGTGTCGCGCGCGTCCGGGCCGGTGAGCACGCCCAGGTGGCTGCCGGGCGCGGTCTCGAAGCGCACGTCGGCCCCGGTGAGCACGGCGGTCGCCGCCTGCACGCAGGCCACCGGCGCGATGACGTCGGACGCGCCGGCGACGACGAGCACCTGCTGCGTGACATCGGAGAGCTCGACCGTGCGCTCGCGCAGGGTCAGCCGGCCCCGGGCCAGCTCGTTGCGCAGCACGATGCGGTCGTAGAGCTGGGCGTAGAGGCGGCCCGGGTAGCCCGGCATCGCGCCGATGAACCGGTCGACGGCCTCCATGCGGCCGAGGGTGTCGGCGTCGTGCAGGTTGCGCAGGACGAACCACGGCTTGGTGATCTCGCGCTGCAGGGCGGTGGCCTTGAAGCTGGCCCGCACGGCCCAGCCCGGCAGCCCGCCGGCGGCGCGGAACGCCGAGGTCAGCACCCGGCCGCCGGTCACCCGGGCGACCGTGCGGATCGGCGCGAGGTAGGGGATGAGGCTGTAGTCGATGGGCGTGCCGACGGCGGCGATCGCCCGCAGCGGCAGTTCGGGGTGCGCGGCCGCGGTCAGGAGGGTGAGCGTGCCGCCGAGGCTCCAGGTCACGACGTCCACCGGCGCGCCGCCGTGCCGCGCCGACACCCGCTCGACGGTGTCGGGCAGGATCCCGTCGATCCAGTCCTCGAAGCCCATCCGGCGGTCGTCGAAGGAGATGTCACCGAAGTCGATCACGTAGAGCGGCCGGTCGAGGCCGAGCAGGAAGCCGGCCAGGCTCTGCCCCTCGCGCAGGTCGAAGCAGCTGATCGACACGGCCAGCGGCGGCACCAGCAGGATCGGCTCGCCGGTCACCGCCGGATCGCTGTAGCGGCGCAGGGTGGCGTGCGGCGCGTCGTGGACGACCTCGGAGGGGACGGGCCGGTGCGTCTCGACCCCGCCGCGGATGTAGTGCGACCACGCGTTGCCGGCCACGCGCGTGGCGGCGTCGATGCGGGCGAGGGGCGAGGTCACGGCCGTCCTTCGGTCGGAGAAGTGTCCGGTACATGATGTACCGACAATCCGCAGCGGTGCGCCGGATGTGACGACCTCGACACCCGACCTCTACGTCCCCTGTGCGTCCCGGCGGATCGGTTGGCCGGATCGATCATGCGGGTAGGCCGATCCCATGACCCCGACGCAGAGCAAGTACACGACCACCAACGCCGGTGCCCCGGTCGCGAGCGACGAGCACTCGCTGACCCAGGGCGCGGCCGGCGGCATCCTGCTGCACGACCACTACCTCATCGAGAAGATGGCGCAGTTCAACCGCGAGCGCGTGCCCGAGCGCGTGGTGCACGCCAAGGGCGGCGGCGCGTTCGGGGAGTTCGTGGTCACGCACGACGTCAGCCGCTACACGAAGGCGCACTTCCTGCAGCCGGGGCGCCGCACCGAGATGCTCGCCCGCTTCTCGACCGTCGCGGGCGAGCAGGGCTCCCCCGACAGCTGGCGCGACCCGCGCGGCTTCGCGCTGAAGTTCTACACCGAGGAGGGCAACTACGACCTCGTCGGCAACAACACCCCCGTCTTCTTCGTCAAGGACCCGATGAAGTTCCAGGACTTCATCCGCTCGCAGAAGCGGCTGCCGGCGTCGGGGCTGCGCGACAACAACATGCAGTGGGACTTCTGGACCCTCTCGCCCGAGTCGGCGCACCAGGTCACCTGGCTGATGAGCGACCGCGGCATCCCGCGCACCTGGCGTCACATGGACGGCTTCAGCAGTCACGCCTACCAGTGGATCAACGCCGCCGGCGAGCGGTTCTGGGTGAAGTACCACTTCAAGACCGACCAGGGCATCGAGTTCCTCGAGCAGGCGAAGGCCGACGAACTGGCCGGCTCGTCGCCGGACGACCACCGGCAGGACCTCTACGGCTCGATCGAGAAGGGCGACTTCCCGTCCTGGACGTTGAAGGTGCAGATCATGGCCGAGGCCGAGGCCGACGGGTACCGGTTCAACCCGTTCGACCTGACCAAGGTGTGGTCGCAGCGCGACTACCCGCTGATCGAGGTCGGGACGATGACGCTCAACCGCAACCCGCAGAACTTCTTCGCCGAGATCGAGCAGTCGTCGTTCGAGCCGTCGAACTTCGTGCCGGGCATCGACACCTCGCCCGACAAGATGCTGCTCGGCCGCATCTTCAGCTACTCCGACGCGCACCGCTACCGCATCGGCACCAATTACGCCCAGCTGCCGGTGAACCAGCCGAAGGCGGCGCAGCAGGTGAACTCCTACAGCAAGGACGGGGCGATGCGCTACGGCTTCAACGACCCGGCCGAGCCGGTGTACGCGCCGAACTCCTACGGCGGCGCGCACGCCGACCCCGCGCGTGAGGACGGCGCCGGCTGGAACGCGGGCGGCGACATGGTGCGCTCGCCGTACGTGCAGCACGCCGAGGACGACGACTACGGCCAGGCCGGCACGCTCGTGCGCGAGGTGCTCGACGACGCCGCGCGCGAGCGGCTCGTCGGCAACATCACCGGTCACGTCCTCAACGGCGTGAAGGAGGACCTGCTCCCTCGCGTCTTCGAGTACTGGACGAACATCGACGCCGAGCTCGGCAAGCGGGTCGAGGAGTCCGTCCGCTCGCAACAGGCCGACAGCGCGCCGACGACCTCACCCGGCCCGACGACCCCGGGCGACGAGGCCGAGAAGGTCTGACCCGACCGGGACCTGCGACCCCTCGCCGGGGCCAGGCGGCGGTGCCACGATCAAGAAGTCCGGGCAACTTCCGGTGGCCCCGGGGCACTGCGGAGGTCGTCATGACCGAATCACTGGCTCGTCGCCTGGGGGCGGAGTTCCTCGGCACCTTCGTCCTGGTCTTCGTCGGGTGCGGCGCCGCGATCCTCGACGCCGGCAACAAGGGCATCGACCTGCTCGGCGTCGCATTCGCGTTCGGCATCGCCGTGATGGTGATGATCTACGCGGTGGGCGCGATCTCCGGCGGGCACTTCAACCCGGCGGTGACGGTCGGCCTCGCGGTGGCGAAGCGGTTCCCGTGGTCGGACGTCGTCGCCTACGTCATCACCCAGGTCGTCGCCGCGATCGCGGCGTCGCTGGTGTTGCTCGGGGTGGCATCGGGCCAGGACGGGTTCTCGGCCAAGGCCTCGGGTTTCGCCTCCAACGGCTACGGAGACCACTCGCCGGCGCACTACAAACTCGCGGCCGTGCTCCTCGTCGAAGTCGTGCTGACCGCGATCTTCCTCTACGTGATCATCGGCGCCACCGACGTCCGGGCGCCGGCCGGCTTCGCCGGGATCGCCATCGGCTTCACGCTGGTGATGATCCACATCGTGTCGATCCCGGTGTCCAACACGTCGGTCAATCCGGCCCGATCGTCCGGCCCGGCATTGATCCAGCACGGTTGGGCGCTCGGGCAGCTGTGGTTGTTCTGGCTGGCGCCGCTGATCGGGGCCGCCATCGCCGGGGCGACGTACCGCGCCATCGTCGGTGAGCGCGCGGTCTCCCCGGAGGAGCCGCTCGCCTCGGAGGCGACGGTCTGAGAGACCGCGCCGGCCGCGGATCCTCTCGGGATCCGCGGCCGGCGTCGTTCCAGGGGAGTGTCAGCTCTCCGGCGGTTCGAACTTCGAGGTGCGCTCCATGCCCGCGGCGCGGCCCTTGGCCGAGATGACGAGTGCCATCTTGCGCGAGGCCTCGTCGATCATCTCGTCGCCCAGCATGGCCGAGCCCTTCATGCCGCCGGCCTCGGACGTGCAGTAGTCGTAGGCGTCGAGGATCAGCTCGGCGTGGTCGTAGTCGTCCTGGCTCGGCGCGTAGACCTCGTTGGCGATGCCGACCTGATCGGGGTGCAGCACCCACTTGCCGTCGAAGCCGAGGGCGGCACTTCGCGACGCGACGCGCTTGAAGCCCTCGGGGTCGCGGATCTGCAGGTAGGGCCCGTCGATGGCCTGCTTGTTGTTGGCCCGCGCGGCCATAAGGATCGACATCAGGATGTGGTGGTAGGCGTCGCCGACGTCGTAGCCGGGCGGCTGCTCACCGACGACCAGCGACTTCATGTTGATGCTGGCCATGAAGTCGGCCGGACCGAAGATGATGGTCTCGACGCGCGGGCTCGCCTTGGCGATCGCGTCGACGGCGATGAGCCCCTGCGCGTTCTCGATCTGCGCCTCGATGCCGATCTTGCCGACCTCGAAGCCCATCGTCTTCTCGATCTGGGTCAGCAGGATGTCGAGCGCGACGACCTGGTCGGCGCTCTGCACCTTCGGCAGCATGATGCAGTCGAGGTTCGGGCCGGCACCCTCGACGACCTCGACGACGTCGCGGTAGGTCCAGTGCGTCGTCCAGTCGTTGACGCGGACGACGCGGATCTTGTCGCCCCACCCGCCGTCGTTCAGCGCGGCGACGATGTTCTTGCGCGCGCCCGGCTTGGCCAGCGGCGCGCAGGCGTCCTCGAGGTCGAGGAAGACCTGGTCGGCGTTCAGTCCCTTCGCCTTCTCGAGGAAGCGCGGGTTGCTTCCGGGAACGGCGAGACACGAGCGGCGCGGGCGCAGGGTTTCGGTCATGGGTGTCAGCTTGCCCGGAGCCGTTGCGCGCGCCAACTCGCTGTCGGAGGTCTCACACACGCCCCCGGGGCGCCCCGTCGGCGCGGCCCGGGGGTAGACGCGGCCGTTTCGTAAGGGCGACCGTCTAACCTGCAGTCGTGGGTTTCGGAGACATGGCGTGAGCACCGCGACGCGGGTGTTCCTGGCCCGTCTCGCCGGCATCGACGTCTTCGACCCCCACGGCGACCAGCTGGGCAAGGTCCGCGACGCCGTGACGATGCTGCGGGCCGACCGGCAGCCGCCGCGGATCCTCGGTCTCGTGGTCGAGTTGGTCCACCGGCATCGCATCTTCGTGCCGATGGGACGCGTGACCCGCATCGAGCCCGATCAGGTCGTGCTCGCCTCCGGCACGGTGAACATGAAGCGCTTCGAGCGGCGCAGCACCGAGATCCTCGTGCTGAGCGAGCTGCTGGACCGCTCGGTGACCATCCGGGAGAGCAACCAGCCGGCCAGCGTGGTCGATGCCGCCATGGAACCGAACCGCACGCGCGACTGGGTGATCACCCGGCTCGCTGTGCGCACGCAGGGCGCCCGGCTGACCCGGCGCCGGGGCGAGCTGTTCCAGGTCGAGTGGAACGAGGTCGACGGGCTGGCGCTGACCGAGTCGCGCCAGGGCACCGACACCGTCCTGGCGATGCTGTCGGAGATGCGCCCGGCCGACGTCGCGACCGCTTTGCAGGACATGACCGACAAGCGACGCATCGAGGTCGCCACCGCCCTCGACGACGAGCGGCTGGCCGACGTCCTGCAGGAGCTGCCCGAGGACGACCAGGTCGAGCTGCTGCGCCAGCTGGCCGACGAGCGGGCCGCCGACGTGCTCGAGGCGATGGACGACGACGACGCCGCCGACCTGCTGGGCGAGATGCCGCCGGCCGACCAGGAGCGCCTGCTCGAGCTCATGGAGCCCGAGGACGCCGAACCCGTCCGCCGGCTGATGACCTACGCCGACTACACCGCCGGTGGTCTGATGACCTCCGAGCCGGTGATCATGCTGCCCGACGCCACCGTGGCCGAGGCCCTCGCCCGGGTGCGCAACCCCGAGCTCTCCCCCGCGATCGCCGCGCAGGTGTACATCGTGCGCCCGCCCCAGGCGACCCCGACCGGTCGCTTCCTCGGCACCGCGCACATCCAGCGGCTGCTGCGCGAACCGCCGTCGGCCCTGGTCAGCGGCGTCTGCGACAAGAGCCCCGGGGCACTGCGTCCCGACGCCTCGCTCGTCGAGGTGACCCGCCATCTCGCGGCCTACAACCTCGTCGCCGTGCCGGTGGTCGACGACCACGACCGGCTGCTCGGCGCGGTCTCGGTCGACGACGTGCTCGACCACCTGCTGCCGGAGAACTGGCGCGACAACGACCGCGAGCCCGACCTCGTGAACGGCGCCGGCCCGGAACTCGACTCGGTGCGGGCGGTCGTCGATGGCTGAGTCCCGCGCCCGCCTCGACCAGCCGCTCGGCGACCGCCGCGGCCCCCGGCTGCGCTACGACGCCGAGGCCTTCGGTCGCTCGACCGAGCGCATCGCCCGCTTCCTCGGCACCGGCCGGTACCTGGTCTACCAATCGGTGTTCATCCTGATCTGGGTCCTGCTCAACACGATCCCGGGGATCCTGCACTTCGACCCGTACACCTTCACCTTCCTGACCCTGATCCTGTCCCTGCAGGCCGCCTACGCCGCGCCCCTGATCCTGCTCGCGCAGAACCGGCAGGACGACCGCGACCGCGTCAACCTCGAGGCCGACCGCGACGAGGCGCGCCAGGCGAAGGCCGACCTCGACTATTTGGCCCGCGAGATCGCGGCGATCCGGATGGCGCTCGGCGAGGTGGCCACCCGCGACTTCCTGCGTTCGGAGGTGTCTCGCATCGTCGACGATCGGGACGAGGACCCGAAGGCGGAGAAGCGGGACCGGAAGAAGAAGAACGCCGAGCAGTCCGCCGGCTGACGTCACGCCAGGCGCAGCAGCGCCGCGGTGAGGGCGGCGGCCACGATCACGACGAGGAACGGCGCCCGCCGCCAGACCGCCACCGCGCCGACGGCGAACCCGGCGAGGCGCGGGCCGTCGAGCTCGACGTGCCGCCCGTTCGCCACCGCCTCGACGACGACGAGCCCGGCGAGCAGCGCCACCGGCAGCAGCTCGACGACGCGGCGGGTGCGCGGATGGTCGAGCACCCGGTCGGGCACGAGGTAGCCGAGCAGCTTCAGCAGGTAGCACCCGACGGCGGTGCCGATGACGAGGGCCCAGAGCATCAGGGGCGCTCCGTCGCCAGCAGCAGCGCCGCGCACGCCGCGAGCACCGGCACCCCGGGCGGGGTGAACGGGATCAGCGCGCCGGCGATGACCGCCGCGCCGATCGCGATGCGCCGCTCGACCCGTCCGGCCCGCAGGCGCGGCGCGAGCAGGGCGAGGAACGCGGCCGGGACGACGGCGTCGAGCCCGATGCGGGCCGGGTCGACCACCGCGCCGACCAGCGCGCCGACGAACGTCGTGAGGTTCCAGAAGACGAAGACGCCGCCGAAGGTCCACCAGAAGGCGACGCGGGAGAGGTCGGGATCGCGCTGGGCCACGGCCATCGCGGTCGACTCGTCGATCGTGCCGTGCGCGGCGGCGAGCCGGCGCACGCCCCGCACCCGCAGGACGGGGGCCAGCCGCATGGCGTACAGGCTGTTGCGCGACCCGAGCAGCAGGCCGCTCGCGAGGGCTGCCGCCAGCCCGCCACCACCGGCCACGACCCCGACGACGGCGAACTGCGTGCCGCCGGTGAACGCCAGCAGCGAGAGCAGGCAGGTCTGCAGCACCGACAGGCCGGCCGACACCGAGGCCGCCCCGAACGCGAACCCGTAGGCGCCGACGGCGATGCCGACACTCAGGGAGTCGCGGACGACCGTGCGCCGCTCGCTCACTCCGAGGAGGGGGGTTCGGACGCCGTCGCGGCCTCCGGCGGGACGGTCGTGTCCGGCGCGGCCAGGCGGCCGAGCAGCTCGCTCAACACGCGCAACTCGTCATCGCTGAACTTCGCCAGCCAGTGCTGCTGGACCCCGCC
Source organism: Jatrophihabitans sp. (assembly GCF_036000465.1). Lineage (GTDB taxonomy): Bacteria > Actinomycetota > Actinomycetes > Mycobacteriales > Jatrophihabitantaceae > Jatrophihabitans. Next base: position 31,270 of record NZ_DASYFV010000013.1, read on the forward strand.
CAGGTGGATCGGCACGACCCGGCGCAGCGCCTCGAACCCCTCGCGGGTGAGCACGGTGTAGGTGCCGCGGGCGTCGTCACGGGACGGCTCGCGCCGCACGTAGCCCTCGGCCTGCAACCGGTCGACGAGCCGGGTCAGACCGGAGCGCGACAGCAGCACCCGATCGGCGAGATCGGCCATGCGCAGCCGGCGCCCGGGGGCCTCGGCCAGCTGGAGCAGCACGTCGTACCAGCCGATCGGCACCCCCCGCCCGACGAGCTCCTGCTCGAGCTGGCGGGTGACCGTCGCGTGCGCGCGCAGGAACGAGCGCCACACGCCGACCCGCCAGTCGGACGGGCGCAGTGGCGCAGGCGTCTCTCCCGAGGGCTGCGGCTTCATGATCGTCTGATCCTACGTAGAATCGGCGTCGTGCCACAGCCTGTAATGCCGTCCGAATCGTCCGTTCGCGCCGCGCTTGCGACGGTCGACGATCCCGAGATCCGCAAGCCCATCACCGAACTCGGGATGGTCGAGTCGGTGGTGATCGCCGACACCGGCGCGGTCACCGTCGGCGTGCTGCTGACGGTGCCGGGCTGCCCGATGAAGGCCGAGCTCACCCGCGGAGTGACCGAGGCCGTTTCCCGGGTCGAGGGCGTCACGGCGGTCGATGTGCGGCTCGGCGTCATGTCCGACGCGCAGCGGGGCGAGCTCAAGCAGACGCTGCGCGGCGACGCCCCGGCCAACGAGATCCCGTTCGCCCAGCCCGGCTCGCGCACCCGCGTCTACGCCGTCGCCTCAGGCAAGGGCGGCGTCGGCAAGTCGTCGGTCACGGTGAACCTGGCGGTCGCGCTCGCGGCCAAGGGGCTGTCGGTCGGTGTCGTCGACGCCGACATCTACGGCTTCTCGGTGCCCCGCATGCTCGGCGTCACCGGCAAGCCGACCCAGGTCGATCAGATGATCATGCCGCCGGTCGCGCACGACGTGAAGGTCATCTCGATCGGCATGTTCACCCCTGGCAACACCGCCGTGGTCTGGCGCGGGCCGATGTTGCACCGCGCGCTGCAGCAGTTCCTGGCCGACGTCTTCTGGGGCGATCTCGACGTCCTGCTCATGGACCTCCCGCCCGGCACCGGCGACATCGCCATCTCGGTCGCCCAGCTCGTCCCGACCGCCGAGCTGCTCGTCGTCACCACCCCTCAGCTCGCCGCCCGCGAGGTCGCCGAGCGGGCCGGCTCGATCGCCCTGCAGACGCACCAGCAGATCGTCGGCGTCGTCGAGAACATGAGCTGGCTCGACCTGCCCGACGGCTCGCGGATGGAGCTGTTCGGCAGCGGCGGCGGTCAGGCCGTGGCCGACTCGCTGGCCGAGACCACCGGCACGCGCGTGCCGCTGCTGGGCCAGGTGCCGATCGACCAGCTCGTGCGCGAGGGCGGCGACGACGGCACGCCGGTCATCCTGCGCTCGCCCGAATCGCCGGCCGCGGTGGCGCTGCGGGGCGTGGCCGACGCCCTGGCGGCCCGCCAGCAGAGCATCGTCGGACGCTCGCTCGGGCTCACGCCCGTCCGCTGATCCGCTACGTCGCGGCGGCGCCCCTAGGTCGCGTCGGCATCGTAGGGCGTTGCCGGTGGCGGCGGCGCCGCCGGACGCGGGCGGGGACGGGGTCGCTCGCCCGGCGCCCGCGGCGCGGGCGGTGACGCCGCAGCCGGCGGCGACATCGGTTGCGAGACCGGCTTCGTCATCGTGACCGGCGAGTCGACCGGGCCCGCGCCGTTCGGGCTGTGACGCCCCCGGATCTCGTCCCCCACATCGCGCATGACCGTGCGCGGGTCGGCCGCCTTGAGGTCCTCGTCGCCGAAGATCGCGTCGCGGACGGCGGTGCGCGGATTGAGCTTGCTCAGGTTGAAGTCCTCGCCGAGGACGGCCCGGCTCACCACCGTGCGCGGATTCAGGTTGCGCAGGTCGACGTCGGCGAACTCGGGGCCGAGCTCGTCGCGCAGTTGCTGCCGGGCGCCGGTCGCGAGCTCGCGCAGGGTGCGGATCAGCTGGGCGGCCTCGCGGGCCAGCCCGGGCAGTCGATCGGGTCCGAGTACGACGAGGCCGACGATGGCGAGCACCATCAGTTCCATCGGCCCGATGTTGAACATCTGTGCCCTTCCGCGCGCCTCAGCCCAGCGTCACCGTAGTGGTGACCTTGTCGGCCGAGTTCTTACGGTAGTACGTCACCTGGATGCGGTCGCCCGGGTTGTGCGCCTGCGCGATCACGATGATCTCGTCGAAGGTGTGGATCACCTTGCCGTCGGCGGCCACGATGACGTCGCCCTGGTGCAGCCCGGCCTTGGCCGCCGGGCCGCCGGGCGAGATCTGCACGATGTACCCGCCGACCTGCACCCCGGCCAGCGCCGTCTTGCCCTGGGCGCCGAACGAGCCGTGCACCGCCTTGCCGGTGTGGATCAGCTGCAGCGCGACCTCGCGGGCGGCGTTGATCGGGATCGCGTAGCCGATGCCGGTCGTCGCGCTCTGCGACCCGCTGGGCCCGGTGCTGCCGAGCGCCGCGGCCGAGTTGATGCCGATGACCGCGCCGCTCGAGTTGACGAGCGCACCGCCGGAGTTGCCCGGGTTGATCGGCGCATCGGTCTGTATGGCGTCGAGGTAGGCGTCGGACGAGCCGTCGTCGGAGTAGACGTGCACCGGACGGTCGAGGGCCGACACGATGCCGGAGGTGACCGTGCCCTGCAGCCCGAGGGGCGAGCCGATCGCGATGACCGGGTCGCCGACCGCGACGTCGGAGGAGTTGCCGAGCTGGGCCACCGTCAGCTGGTCGTTGGTCACCTTGATGACGGCGAGGTCGCTGACGGAGTCGCGCCCCACGATCGTCGCCGCGGCGGTGGCCTCGTTGCTGAAGGTGACGACGATGCTGGCGCCCTTGACCCCGACGGCGCCGGAGATCACGTGGTTGTTGGTGAGGACGTCGCCGTCGGAGTCGATGACGACGCCGGAACCGATCGCGAACTCGTCGGGCGTCTTCACCGCGATCGAGACGACGGCCGGGCCGACCCGCTTCGCGATGCCGGCGACCGAGGTGGCCGGACGCGAGGTCGGCGTCTTCACCTGGGCGATCGAAACGTCGGGACGGTGCAGGGCGTCGGTCACGTGCTCGGTCAGGTACCAGCCGACCCCGCCGCCGATGAGCCCGGCGACGAGCGCGATGACCAGTGTCAGCGCGAGCGTCGGCAGCCCGAACCGGCCGCGGCGCACGTTGTCCGGCGGCTCGAGATCCTCGTCCCCGGTCTCGTCGAGCGGCTCGTCGTCGAGCGCCGTCTCGGAATCCTGGTCGGGTTCGACCTGGGCCGGCGCGCCCCCGCTGAACACGGCGCCACGGCCGAGCCAGAACGGCGAGGACGGGTCACGCCACGGGTCGCGCGGGGCGTCGGACTTCCACCAGGGCGACTCGGCGGGTGGACCGGCCGGTCGGATGCGGGTGCCCGGTTCGGGGTCGAAGCCGCCCTGCGCCTGCGGGGTGGCCCCGAAGGAGTCGGAGAAGAACTTGGGCACCGGCGGGTTGTAGCTCAGCCGCGGCGCGATCCGCTCACCCGGGGCGGGGGCGAACGCGGCATCGGGGGCGGGGCGACCGAACACGGCCTGGTCGGCCGGCGAGACGGTCGGCGGCGGCGGGTTGTAGACCGGGCTCGGCGGTCGCGGCGCGAAGCCACCGTCGACGCCGTCCGGCCGGGCGTACTCCCGGGCCTCCGGAGCGGCGTGCCGCGCGTCGGTCGAGGGGTCGGCCGGACGGTCGGGGTGCCCGACACCGTCCCGATCGCCCTCGTTCACGTCACTCCTCGCCGTCCGCCGATGCATCGAGTCTGCCTCAGCCCGGCGGCCCGGTGCGAGCCGGCCGCGAGGCATGCATCAGCGATTCGCAGCATCGGGCGGCTCGGGCGGTCAGCGGTTGGTGTTGCGGAACACGCCGACCTGGGTGATGACCGGGCCGTCGTCGAGAGGACCGGGGACGCCGGTGCGGACCGTGCTGCCGCTGCCGGGCTGGGCCGGGGTGGCCACCCGCTGGGCCACCGAACCCGCGGTCAGCGCGCCCGCGAGGGCGACGACGGCCGCGGTGGTGACGATGGGGCGGGTGCGGTGCGACGGGCGCGGCGAAGGGGAAGGGACGAACGCCGCCACCGGGGCGAAGGTGGCCAGCATCGTCGAGCCGTCGGGCGCGAGCACGGTCGGCAGGGTGGTGATCTCGGTGGTCTGCGGGACCGTGCGCAGCCGGTCGAGCAGGCTGGTGGGCAGGGGCGGCGCCGCGGCCGCGCGGAGGGCCCAGACCGCCTCGCGCTGCACCTTCACCGCATGCGCGCACTCGGCGCAGGCGGCGGTGTGCCGGCCGGCGCGATCGCGCGCATGACCCGACAGGACGCCGTCGGCGAATGCCGCGACCGCCTCGTCGGAGAGGTGCTGGGAGCCCACTACGCCGATGCCTCGCTCAGATCGCGCTCGACACCGGGCTCGGCCGGGCGCAGCCCCGGGGCCCGGTGGGCCAGCGCCTCGCGCAGCAGGACGCGGCCACGGTGGATGCGGGAGCGGACGGTGCCGACCTTGATGCCGAGGGTGGCCGCGATCTCCTCGTAGGAGAGCTGCTCGAGGTCGCACAGCACCACGGCGACGCGGAAGTCCGGCGGCAGCGCGTCGAGCGCGGCCTGGATCTCGGGGTCGAGGTGCATCTCGTCGTAGGTCTGCTCCGGGCCGGGGTCGGCCCCGGCGAGGCGGTCACCGGCGTCCTCGGGCAGCGCGTCGAAGCGGATGCGCTGCCGGCGGCGGACCATGTCGAGGAAGAGGTTGGTGGTGATGCGGTGCAGCCAGCCCTCGAAGGTGCCGGGCTTGTACTCGGCGAGCGAGCGGAACACCCGCACGAAGGTCTCCTGGGTGAGGTCCTCGGCGTCGGCCCGGTTGCCGGACAGCCGGTAGGCCAGTCGGTAGACCCGATCGGCGTGCTCGCGCACCACCTCGTCCCAGCTGGGCGGAACCCAGACCGGACTCTCGATCGTCATGCCGTCGCCTCACTCTCGCACCGGCCGGACGCCGTCAGACGCCCGCTCCGGTTCGAGAAAACCAGAGAAACCTGTATGCCAGCTAAACGCAAGGACCGAGCCGGACGTTCCCGCCCGGAGCGAGAATCCCGGGCGCGGCGCGGGGCCCGCAAGGCGGCGACGTACGCTCATGCGCCGTGCACCGTTTCACGCCCGACGACGAGAAGACCACGCGGACGCTGGCGGACTTCTGCCTCAACCGTCTTGCCATGCAGGCGCCGATCGACCGGCCCCGCACCCCCGAGGAGCTCGAGGACACCGCGGGGGCGACCGTGACCCCCAAGGGCATCGGCTCGGGCGAAGCCCTGCGGGTCTGGCGCGACATCCTCGGCCCGGCCTGCCTGTCCGTCGACCACCCGCGCTACCTGTCCTTCATCCCGAGCGCGCCGACCAAGGCCGCGGCCGGGTTCGACATGCTCGTCGGCGCCACGTCGATGTACTCCGGCTCCTGGCTCGAGGGCTCCGGCGCCGTCTACGCCGAGAACCAGGCGCTGCGCTGGCTGGCCGACCTCGCCGGGCTGCCCCACGAGTCGGGCGGCGCGTTCGTGCAGGGCGGCACCATCGGGAACCTGTCGGCGCTCGTCGCGGCCCGCGAGTCGGCGCTGCACAAGCGCGGCGGCAAGCGGCCGCGCCGCTGGTCGGTGTGCATCACCGAGGAGTCGCACTCCTCGATCAAGCACGCCGTCCGCATCGTCATGGACGCCGACCTGATCGAGGTCCCGCGCGACGAGCGCGGCCGGATGGTCGGCTCGGCCCTGCGCGAGACGGTCGAGGCGCTGCCCGCGGACGTCCGCGACGGCATCTTCGCCGTGGTCGCGACGGCGGGCACGACGAACCTCGGCATCGTCGACGACATCGCCGGCGTGGCCGAGGTGACGCAGGAGCACGGCTGGTGGCTGCACGTCGACGGCGCCTACGGCGGCGCCGGGCTGGCCGCGCCGAGCGTGCGGCACCTCTTCGACGGCGTCGAGCACGCCGACTCGTTCATCGTCGATCCGCACAAGTGGCTGTTCGCGCCGTTCGACTGCTGCGCGCTGATCTACCGCGACCCGGTGCAGGCCCGAGTCGCGCACACCCAGCACGCCAGCTACCTGGACGCGGTCAACGTCGAGGGCGAGTGGAACCCGTCGGACTTCGCGATCCAGCTCACCCGCCGAGCCCGCGGCCTGCCGTTCTGGTTCTCCCTCGCCGTGCACGGCACCGACGCCTACGTCGAGGCGATCGAGCAGACGCTGGCGGTCACGCGCGCCGGCAAGGAACTCATCGACTCCCGCGACCACGTGCGCCTGCTCGTCGAGCCCGACCTCAGCGTGCTGGTGTTCGAGCGCATCGGCTGGGACGCCGACCAGTACGCCCGCTGGAGCAGCCGGATCCTCGACGAGCAGATCGGCTTCGTCACCCCTACGAAGCACGCCGGCGAGGTCTGCACCCGCTTCGCGATCGTCAACCCGCTGACCACCATCGACGACCTGACCCTGCTGATCGACTCGATGCACTGAGTGGCGGCCCGGTTCTGAGCCGGCGCGGCGATAGGCTCCGGCCATGGCCGACGCGATGCTCTCCGTAGCCAGCCTGTCCTACGCCGAGTCGTTCGTGGCCGAGGACGACATCACCGCCCGCGCGCGCGAGCGCGGTGCGGAGTTCGGCTGCACCCCGATCGGACCCGCCGGTGGCGCCGCCCTGCGCGTGCTGGCCGCCGCCACCGGCGCCCGCAGCGTCGTCGAGGTCGGCACAGGTGCGGGGGTGTCGGGTCTGTACCTGCTCGGCGGCATGGCCGCCGACGGCGTGCTGACCACCATCGACGTCGAGGGCGAGCACCAGCGCGCGGCCAAGGAGGCGTTCACCGAGTCCGGCATCGCCCCCGGCCGGTTCCGGCTCATCAACGGCTCGGCCGCCGAGGTGCTGCCCCGCCTGCGCGACGCCGCCTACGACCTCGTGTTCGTCGACGCCGACAAGACCGCCTACGCGGTCTACTACGAGCAGGCGCTGCGGTTGCTGCGCCCCGGCGGGATCGTCGCGTTCGACAACGCCCTGTGGCACGACCGGGTCGCCGACGCCGCCCAGCGCGACCCCGAGACCTCGGTGATCCGCGACCTCGGCAAGGCGGTGCGCGACGACGACCGGCTGATCTCGGCGCTGCTGCCGGTCGGCGACGGGTTGCTGGTGGCCGCCCGGCGCTAGGTTCGGACGCGATGGCCTGCTACGTCGACACCGTGCGCTCGTACCCGAGTGCCGGGCTGCGGTTCACCGAGTTCTGCCACCTGCTCGCCGACACCCGCGACGAGCTGCACGAGATGGCCGACCTCATCGGCATGCCGCGCCGCTTCTTCCAGGACCATCCGTGGCGCTGGCACTACGACCTGCCCGAGCACGTGCGGGTGATCGCGGTCGAGCTCGGCGCGGTCGAGGTGACCTTGCACGACGTGGGCGCGCTGTTGAAGCGTCGGAAGACCGAAATCGGTATCGCGTAGGTTCGACGCGTGCGGATTGCAGTCCTGGCCGGTGGCATCGGCGGCGCCCGTTTCCTGCGTGGAGTCCGGGCCGCGTGCCCCGACGACGACGTGACCGCGGTGGTGAACACCGGCGACGACGTCACCCTGCACGGGCTGCGCATCTGCCCCGATCTCGACAGCGTCATGTACACCCTCGGCGGGGCCCACGACTCGGAGCGCGGGTGGGGCCGCAAGGACGAGACCTGGCGGATCAAGGAGGAGCTGACCGTCTACGGCGCGCAGCCCACCTGGTTCAGCCTGGGCGACCTCGACATCGCCACCCACCTCGTCCGCACCCGCATGCTCGAGGCCGGCTACCCGCTCAGCGACGTCACCGCCGCGCTGTGCCGGCGCTGGCAGCCCGGCGTCCGGTTGCTGCCGATGAGCGACGAGCGCTGCGAGACGCACGTGGTGGTCGACCTGCCCGACGAGGACGACGAGGGCAACCCCGGTACCGGCCCGGCGAAGCGCCGGGCGATCCACTTCCAGGAATGGTGGGTGCGGCACCGCGCGGCGCTGCCGGCCCAGGCGTTCGTCCAGGTCGGCGTCGACGACGCGACGCCCGCGCCCGGTGTGGTCGAGGCGATCACCGCGGCCGATGTCGTGCTCGTCGCGCCGAGCAACCCGGTCGTGTCGATCGGGACGATCCTCGGCGTGGCCGGCATCCGCGAGGCGCTGGCCGCGGGGCCGGCGCCGGTGATCGGGGTTTCCCCCATCGTCGGCGGCGCCCCGGTGCGGGGCATGGCCGACGCCTGCCTGCCGGTGCTCGGGGTCGAGGTGAGCGCCGAGGGCGTGGGCCGGCACTACGGCGGGCGGGCCGACGGCGGCCTGCTCGACGGTTGGCTGGTGCACGACACCGACGCCGCGTCGGTGCCCGGCGTCGAGGTGCGCGCCGTGCCGCTGATGATGACCGACGACGACGCGACGGCCGCGATGGTGAAGGCCGCGCTGGAGCTGGCCCACCTATGACGATCGACGGCGACCACGCGGTCCCGCGGCTGGAGATCCTGCCCGTCCTCGGCATCGGCGAGCTGCGCCCGGGCGACGACCTCGCCGCGGTGATCGGCGCGCACGCCGAGTTGCAGGACGGCGACGTCCTCGTGGTGACGTCCAAGATCGTGTCGAAGGTCGAGGGCCGCCTCGTCGTCCTCGACACCGACGACCCGGACGCGCGCGAGGCCGCCCGCCAGGCCGCGATCGACGCCGAGACGGTGCGCGTCGTCGCCCGGCGCGGCCCGCTGCGCATCGTGCAGACCCGGCACGGGCTGGTGATGGCCGCGGCCGGGGTCGACGCCTCGAACGTCGCGCGGTCCGAGCTCGCGCTGCTGCCGATCGACCCCGACTCCTCGGCCCAGCTGATCCGCGACGGCCTGCGCGAGCAGTTCGGCGTCGAGGTCGGCGTGGTCATCACCGACACCATGGGCCGGCCGTGGCGCGAGGGCCTGACCGACGCCGCGATCGGCGTGGCCGGGCTTACCGCGGTCACCGACCCGCGCGGGCGGGCCGACGTCTACGGCAACCTGCTGGGCGTGACCCGGGTCGCGATCGCCGACGAGATCGCGGCGGCGGGCGACCTGGTGAAGGGCAAGCTCGCCGGCATCCCGGTCGCCGTCGTGCGAGGCCTCGCTCCCGACGGGAAGCTGCCCGACGACGGGCACGGCAGCCGCCAGCTCATCCGCGGCGCCGACGACGACCTGTTCCGGCTCGGCACGGCCGAGGCGATCGCGACCGGTCGCGAGGACGTCGGCTGGGCCGGCGGCGCGGCGCCCGGCCTGCACCTCGACGCCACCGCCGTCATCACCGCGATGGCCCCGGACGACACCCAGGACGCCGCGGTGCGCCAGGGCTTCCTCGGCTTCCTCGCCGCGCGTCCCGACGCCATGTGGCGCTCGTGCACGCCGGGCCACCTGACCGCGAGCGCGCTGGTCGTCGACCCCTCGCGCGAGGCGGTGCTGCTCACCCTGCACCCGCGCGCCGGCATGTGGGTGCAGGTCGGCGGCCACTGCGAGCCGGGTGACCACAGCGTCCTCGACGCCGCCGCCCGCGAGGCCCGCGAGGAGAGCGGCATCGGCGCGCTGTCCTTCGATCCCGTGCCGCTCGGCCTCGACATCCACCCGATCACCTGCTCGCTCGGCGTCCCGACCCGGCACTTCGACGTCCGGTTCCTCGCCATCGCCCCGTCCGGCGCCGAGCCGGTGCGCAGCGAGGAGTCGCTGGATCTCCGCTGGTTCTGGTGGGACGAGCTGCCGCCCGGTTCGTCGCCGGAGCTGCCCCGGCTCGTCGCGGCGGCGCGGGACCGCCTCGGTCATGGCTGAACCGCTCGACGCCGTCGCCGACTGGCCGGTCGACACCGCCGCGGCCGCGATCGTCGGCCCGGCGGGCATCGTCGCCACCCACGGCCCCCTCGATCATGCGTTCCCGCTCGCCTCGGTGACCAAGCCGCTGGCCGCGCTCGCCGTCCTCGTGGCGGTCGAGGAGGAGGCGGTCTCGCTCGACGACCCGGCCGACGAGGAGCTGCTGCCCGGCGCGACGTTGCGGCACCTGCTCGCGCACGCATCGGGGATGGCGCCGGAGAAGCCGATGCGCTCGTTCCCGCCGGCCGTGCGCCGCGTCTACTCCAACGCCGGCATCGAGCGGGCGGCATGGCTCGTCGAGCAGGCGGCCGGCATGCCGTTCGCCGACTACCTGCGCGAGGCCGTGCTCGACCCGCTCTCGCTGGACGGCACGTCGCTGCCGGGCTCGCCCGCGCGCGACGGCGTCTCGACCGTCACCGACCTCGCCCGCGTCGCGCAGGAGCTGCTGTCGTCGACCGGGCTGCTGAGCGCGCCGACGCTGGCCGACCTGCGCACCGTCCAGTTCCCGGGCCTGCGCGGCGTGCTGCCCGGCTTCGGCGGCCGGGACCCGAACGACTGGGGGCTTGGCTTCGAGGTCCGCGGCACGAAGTCGCCGCACTGGACCGGCAGCACGAACTCGCCCGAGACCTACGGCCACTTCGGGCAGAGCGGCACGCTGATCTGGATCGACCCGGTCGCCCGCCTCGGCCTCGTCGCCCTCACCGACCGCGACTTCGGCGACTGGGCCAAGCAGGCCTGGCCGGCCCTGGCCGACGCCGTCCTCGCGTAGGCCCGGAGAACGCTCTTGTCCGCCCGTGTGGCTGTGATCTGCGCGGACATCACAGCCACACGAGCGGACAAGAGCCTCAGTCAGATGGCGCGGATGTCGGTGTAGTTGAACCGGGGGCCGAAGCGCGGGGCGGCGATGCCGGTGCGCTCGATCAGGCGCATGACCCGCTGCCGCTGACCGGCCCACGGGGCGAGCAGGTCGAGCATCTCCTCGTCGGTACCGCGGGCGCGTCCGGTGAGCAGGTGCACCACCATGTTGGGCAGGTGGTAGTCGCCGACACTGACGGCGTCGGGGTGGCCGAGGGCGCGTTGCACCGTCTCGGCGGCGGTCCACAGCCCGATGCCCGGGATCACCTGCAGCCGGGCCATCGCGGCGTCGTGCGTCATCGCGACGCACTCCTCGAGCCGGTTCGCCACCGCCGCGGCCGCGCGGATCGCACGCTGCCGCTTGCCGTCGACACCGAAGCGGTGCCACTCCCAGGTCGGCAGGTCGAGCAGGACGCGGGGCGGCGGGGGCACCCGCATGCCCTCGGCCGGGCCCGGGGCCGGTTCCCCGTAGCGCTGCAGCATGAGCCGCCACGACCGTCGCGCCTCGTTGCCGGTGACCTTCTGCTCCAGCACGGCCGGCACGAGCGCGTCGAGGACGAGGCGGGTGCGGGCCAGCCGCAGACCGCCGGCGGCGCGGTGCACCCGGTGCAGCACCGGCACCGACGAGACGTCGAGCCCGGACCAGTCGTCGCCCTCGCCCAGCAGTTCGGGCAGGCCGTCCAGCAGCCAGGCCGCGCCCAGGCCCCAGGCGTGCGCCTCGACGACGCTGCCGCCGCGCACCCCGAGCGCCAGTGTGCCGGCGCCGTCAGGCGTCAGGCAGGCCCGCCAGAAGCGGCCGGCGGCGTCGAGGCGGTGGGCGGGATCGCCGGTGCCGCGGCGCAACGGGCCGAGTGTGGCGCGCAGGTCGACGGGGCGTCCGGCGTCCCAGACGCGCTCGAGCCCCGCTGCACTCATCCGCTTGCTCTTGCTCCGCTCGGTTCGGCCGGGAGACGGCTGGGCGCACGGCTCGCTCCGCACGCGTCGCTCACAGATCCGACGAGAACCGGATCGCGCCGTCGGCGAGCGTGACGTCGGGCCAGACGCGTGCGCCGGACCGCAGCTCCAGGCGGGCGCCGAGATCGGCGCGGTCGCCGATGACGGAGTCCTCGACCACGGTGCCCTCACCGATCGAGGCCCCGGCGCCGACGATCGAGCGGCGCACGACCGCCCCCGCGGCGATCCGGGCGCCGTCGAAGACGACCGAGCCGTCGACCACGGCGTCGGCCCCGACGATCGCGCCGCGGCCGATGGTGGTGCCGCCCGACAGCCTCGCCGACGGGTCGACCTCCGCGCCGTCCAGAACGAGCGACTCCCCCGGCGCGGCGACGGCCGGCGACGGCGCGATGCCGCGCACCAGATCGGCCGAACCCGCCACGAAGTCGGCCGGCGTGCCGAAGTCACGCCAGTAGCCCTCGCGCACGTGGCCGTAGACGTAGGCGCCGGAGGCGAGGACGTCGGGGAACGTCTCGCGCTCGACCGACACCGGGCGTCCGGTCGGGATGGTGTCGATGATCTCGCGGCGGAAGACGTAGAGCCCGGCGTTGATCTGGTCGGTGACCGGGTTGGGGTCCTTCTCGAGGAAGGCGGTCACGCGCCCCTCGTCGTCGGTCGGGACGCAGCCGAACGCCCGCGGATCGTCGACCCGCGTCAGGCACAGAGTCACGTCGGCGTTGCGCCGCTTGTGCTCGGCGACGAGCTCGACGAGGTCGACCCCGACCAGGTTGTCACCGTTGAACACCAGCACGGTGTCGCCCCGCAACGCGTCGGCGACGTTGCGGATGCCCCCGCCGGTGCCCAGCGGCTCGGTCTCGACGACGTACTCGAGCTCGACACCGAGCTCCGAACCGTCACCGAAGTGCTCCTCGAAGACCTCGGCCTGGAACGAGGTGCCCAGCACGATGTGCGTGATGCCGGCCGCGCGCAGCCGGCTGATGACGTGGGTCAGGAACGGCACGCCGGCGGTGGGCAGCATCGGCTTGGGGGCCGAGAGGGTCAGCGGCCGCAGCCGCGTACCCAGCCCGCCCACCAGAATGACCGCGTCGGTGCCTGTCACCATCGCCCCCTTCGACTCGCCCGAGAGCCTTTCACACGGGACGGACACCCGCCGGTCAACCCCGCGAGACGGTGAACCAGGTCGTGCCGAGACCGAAGACGTCCTCGAAGCGGCTCACCGATACCGGCACGACCCGGGTGACGCCGGCGGCGTCGCGGCCGACGACGTACCCGGCGCGCCTAGACGCGTCGACGACGACGTGCCCGCCCCAGGCGCCATGCCCGTCCCGATGCGCGACGGCGATGCGGGTCAGCGTCTTCAGCCCGAAGTACCGGGCGATCGAGGCCCGGGACACCGTCGTCGTCCGCAGCAGGTACGGATCACCCGACGCCGCGTTGTCGTACGGGTCGACCCGGGCCATCAGGTAGCGCAGGCCGCCGGCGACGGTCCAGCCGCCGTTCGACGCGCTGAACTGGGCCAGGATCGGGGCGCCGCGGTAGGTGAGCACCTGGTGGGCCGTGGCCCGGGCCGCCTCGGGGAAGTCGGTCCACGCCAGCCGGTGGGTGCGGTCGTAGTGCGCGTGCCCGCCGTAGACCTGGCACATGGACGTGGCGCAGATGTCGTAGGCGGCCCGGCCCGAGTGCAGCATCTCGTACAGCGCGTAGGTGCGGGCGGCGACGGCCTGGGCGTAGACGGCCTGGGCGGACCAGGCCGCCGGCATCTCCCGCGGCACCACGCCGGCGGTGTAGCGGTCGAGGCCGACGCGGTTGACCGTGAACACCCCGCCGCCGGAGCGCCGGACGGCCCGCAGCGTCCCGTAGTAGAGGGTGCTCGAGCCGTCGGGCGCGCACAACCGGGTCGGGAACCCGTCGGCACGGTGGAACTCGGCGCCGTCGGCCAGGTGGGTGCGCACCGTCGTCCACGTCGAGCCCGGCCCCGCGGCGAGCCGCTGAAGGGTGAGCCCGACGGCACCGGCCGCCACGAGGCGGTACAGCCGCAGCCCGCGGTAGGGCAGCAATCCGCGGACGCCGGTGACGACGAGGTACGGGTCCGCCGACACCGTCGTCGTCGGGCCGAACCCGCTCAACTTCACCCGCAGGACTCGATCGGCGACGGTCGCCAGACGCGTGCCCGGGTAGTAGAAGGCGACGATCTGACGGTAGGTGCGCCCGGCGAGGGCGGCGCCGCGCGCGCCGTACTGGCTCATCCCGTGGCCGTGGCCGTTGCCCCGGCTCTGCACCCGCACGGCGACGTCGGCGGGCGCCAGGGTGACGATCTCGGCCCGCGCCGGGGCGGCGACGAATGCCGGGACGGCCGCGGTGGCGGCCAGGGAGAGGCCGACGGCCACGCGGCGCAGTCGGTGGGAGGTCGAGGCGGGGGTGGTGGATCGGAGCATGAGACGAACTTTCGAGATCAGCCCCGCCGAAGACTCCCGCGCGGATCAGCTTACGGGGCCGTCCGGTCGCCCGGCCAGCCCCGCAACCCGGTGAAGATCGCTACGCGACGACCTGCAGCCAGCTCGTGTGCATGCCGAACGCCGCGCTGAGCCCGGCCCCCGTCGTCGACACGACCACGGTCTGGCCGGCTGCGGTCACGCCACGGACCTGCGCCGTCAACACCCGGCCGCCCCATGTGCCGTGACCGTCGCGCTGGGTGATGGCGATGCCGGTCAGCTCGGCCAGACCGAAGTAGCGCGCGACCGACGGCGTCGCCGGCTTCATCGTGTAGAGCGTCCAGGGGTTGCGCGCGGAGCGCGACGTGTCGTACGGGTCCGCGTGCGCCGACAGGTAGGGCTTGTTGCCGTCGACGATCCAGCCGCCGTTCGAGCCGTCGAACTGGGCGAAGATCGGCAGGCCCTGGAAGTAGAGGACCTGGTTCCAGTCGCCCCGCACGGCGTCCGGGTTGTCCCGGCCGATGAGCACGCCCCGGGCGTCGAGCACGAGGTGGCCCTTGTAGACCTGGCAGTGATTGGTGTCGCAGATGTCCCACTGTGCCGTGCTCGGGTGCACGATCGCGTACCGCCCGTAGGTGCGGGCGGCGACGGCCTGCGCCTGGGTCGCGGCGTGGGCCCACGCCGCGGGCATCTCGCGGGCGGCGACACCGGCGGTGTAGGCGTCGAGCGTGAGGGTGTTGACGATGCGGACCCCGCCGCCGGCCCCGGTCGGGTTCACCCGATAGGCCCGCAGGGTGCCGTAGTAGTAGTTGCTCGCGCCGGTGGGCGAGTAGAGACGCGTCACGTAGTGGGCGCCCCGGTAGAACCACGCGCCGTCGCGCAGCCCGGGCCGGTAGTCGCGCCAGGTCGCGCCGGCGGTCGAGCGCAACTGCTGCAGCGTCAGGCCCGTGGCGGCGTCGGCGACGAGCCGGTAGCGCCGCACCCCCGTCGTAGGCAGGTAGCCCTTGACGCCCGAGACCGTGAGACGCCCCTCGGCCGCGACCTCGGGCGCCGTGCCGTGCCCGGAGATCTTGACCCGGATCCAGCTCGGCCGGAGCGTCGTCAGGGTGGCGTGGGGGTAGTAGAAGGACAGGATCTGGCGGTAGGTGCGGCCCAGGCCGGCGGCGCCGCGCGCGCCGTACTGGCTCATGCCGCGGCCGTGACCGGTGCCCTTGGCGTAGACGGTGACGCTCCCGGTGGGCGAGACCGCGGTGAAGGTCGTGATGGCCGCCCCGGCCGGGACCGAAGCGATTTCCACAGCGGTGACGACCGTCGCGACGGTCATGAGGGCAGGCAGCAGTGCGCGCCGAACGAGCATGAGGGTGATCCGATCCCTGAATTGCCCGGTGGTTAACCGGAATTTCACATGAGCGTAGGGAAGTTGATCTCATCCGTCCATTCGGCCCCGGGGTCCCGTGCGTACCGGTTCGGGACCGCACGGACGAACCACCGCCCGCCTGACCGGTTCGGTCGGACCCGCCGGTTAGCCTCGTCTCGATGTCAGTCGATCCGGGTGGTTACCGACCTGCGACCGCGCTGCCCGCCGGCCTCCCCCACGGCGTGCGGGTGGGGGCGCGGGCCTTCGCCGCGTCGCTGTCGTTGCTGATCATCGTGGCCAGTGGCCTCGCGTGGGTGACGTTCAAGAACTTCACCGCGAGCGTCCCCCACGGCGACAAGGTGCCCGCGCTCGTCAGCGGCGAGACCGATCCCGACGGCAGCGCCACCAACATCCTGCTGATCGGCAACGACACCCGGGCGGGCGCGACCCGGGCCGAGTTGAACGCGCTGCACACCGGCCACGACACCACGACCGTCAACGCCGACACGATGATGGTCATGCACGTGCCGGCCGATGGTTCCCGGCCGACCCTCGTGTCCTTCCCGCGCGACTCGTGGGTGACGATCCCCGGCTACGGCAAGGGCAAGATCAACGCGGCCTATCCGAGCGCGTACAACACCGCCCGCGACGCCCACAAGAACGAGAAGGAAGCCGAGAGCGCCGGCATCATCGAGACGATCCGCACGATCCACGCGCTGACGGGTCTGCACATCGACCACTACATGCAGGTCAACCTGCTCGGCTTCTACCGCATCAGCGAGGCGATCGGCGGGGTGACCGTGTGCCTCAAGGCGGCGCAGAACGCGACGACCGATGCCGACGCCTACGGCCACGGGTACTCGGGCATCAACCTGCCCAAGGGGGTGTCGGTCATCAAGGGCGCGCAGGCCCTGGCGTTCGTTCGCCAGCGGCACGGCTTGCCGCAGGGCGACCTCGACCGCATCAAACGGCAGCAGTACTTCCTCAAGGCGGCGTTCTCGAAGGTCACCTCGGCCGGCACGCTGCTCAACCCGTTCAAGATGCGCGACCTGCTCCGGGCCGTCGGCCAGTCGTTGCTCACCGACCCCGACCTCGACCTGCTGTCCCTCGCCCAGCAGTTGCAGTCGCTGACGAGCGGCAAGATCGATTTCGCGACGATCCCCAACAACGGCCCGAAGCTCATCTACCCCGACGGTGTCGAGACCTCGATCGTCGAGGTCGACACCGCGGCCGTCCCGGCGTTCGTCAGCCACCTGTCCGGCAAGTCGGACTCCGCCCTGAAGCAGGCGAAGGCAGCGGCCCCGTCGACCGTGACCGTCGACGTGCTCAACGGCAACGGCACCGCCAAGGTCGGCAGCCGCAACGCCGACGCGCTGAAGCGCCTGGGTTTCCGGATCAACACGATCGACTCGACGGCCACCACCGCGGCCACGACCGTGGAGTACCCGAGCGGCAAGGAGGCCGCGGCCAAGGCGGTGCTGGCCGCCGTCCCCCGGGCGAAAGCCGTCGAAACGCCCAGCGTGTCCCGCGTGACCCTCGTGATCGGCACCAACAGCGTCATGGTGACGGGCGTCGCGACGCCGGTCACGAGCCGCCCCGCCGTCCCCGGTTCGACGCCGCCGAAACCCGCCGGCGGCCTAGGCTGCATCGACTGAACGACCGGCGCTACCCGGCTGGACTGATCGACTCACCGCTCCCGTCGGACGCCCGATCAGTCGGTTAACAGAGCCCGTACTTGTACTCTCGATGGGGTGTCCGACTCCCTGCCTCCCCACCTGGATCCGCGCGGCCGTCGCCGGGCCCAGGGCCGGGCCCGCTCGCGGGGCAACGTGGCCCGCCCGATCGGCCGGGTCGTCGGCGCGGCGCTGTCCGCCGGGCTGCTCGTCCTCGCCGGCTATACCTGGTCGACCTTCCGCAACATCGACAGCGGTGTCACGCGCCTGCAGGTGTCGGTCGGCTCGAAGCCCACCTCGGCGCCGCAGCACTACAACACCCAGGACCAGAACATCCTGCTCGTCGGCAACGACGACCGCACCAACATGACGCCGGCCGAGCGCTCCGCCCTGCGGGTCGGCAACGAGACGGGCAGCAAGGCCACCGACACGATGATGATCGTGCACATCCCGGCGAACGGCAGCAAGGCCACGCTCATCTCGCTGCCGCGCGACTCGTACGTCGACATCCCCGGCTTCGGCAAGAACAAGCTCAACGCGGCCTACGTCTTCGGCTACGGGCAGCCGAAGGACGGCGCCACGATCGACCAGCGCCGCTCGGCCGGCGCCAACCTGTTGATCCAGACGATCAGCAACCTGACCGGGCTGACCATCGATCACTACATCCAGGTGAGCCTGCTCGGGTTCTACGAGATCAGCAATGCGATCGGCGGCGTCCCGATCACTCTGTGCGCCGATGTCGACGACACCTACGCGCACAACCAGCAGACCGGCGTCGGCGGCGGCTCGGGCTTCAAGATGACCAAGGGTCGCCACGTGATCCAGGGCGTGCAGGCGCTGGAGTTCGTGCGCCAGCGGCACAACTTCCCGGGCGATCGCGAGGACCTCGACCGCGTGCGCCGCCAGCAGTACTTCCTCACCGCCGCGTTCCGCCAGGTGGCCTCCGTGGGCATCCTGTTCAAGCTCAAGGCGCTCGGCGACGCCGTCAAGCGCAACATCTACCTGGATCCGGGTCTGAACCTGATCGACCTCGCGCACCAGATGGAGAACCTCAGCGCGAACAACATCTCCGGCCGGACGATCCCGACGACGAACGCCACGTCGCCCGGCGGGCTCAGCATCCTGGCCGTCAATCCGGCCCAGGTGCGGCGGTTCATTGACAGCGTGATCAACCCGCCGTCCGCGTCGTCGTCATCGTCGACCGCGGCGAAGCCGTCGACCAGCGCCAAACCGTCGACCAGCGCCCCGGCGTCGGGCTCGGCGTCGAGCTCGGCCCCGGACGCGATCGACTCCAAGTGCATCTACTGATGCCGTCCGCACCGCGGTGACCCCGGAACAGCGTTTCGCGGAGCTCCTCGCCGCCGGCGCATCGTTGCCGTTCGTCACCTATTACGACGAGGCGAGCGGTGAGCGGTCGGAGCTCTCGGCCAAGTCGCTCGCGAACTGGGTGGCGAAGACCCATCACCTGCTCGGCGACGAGCTCGGGCTCGGCGTCGGCGATACGGCGCTGGTCGCACTGCCCGCGCACTGGATCTCGGTGCCGGCGATCCTCGGCTGCCTCACCGCCGGGTTGCATGTGGTGAGCGAGGGCGATGCGGACGTCGCGTTCGTGGCCCCGGCGACCCTGGACGGCACCGCCTCGATCCCCGACGTCTTCGTGATCGCGCCCGACTCGGCCGCGGTCGGCTTCCGGGGCGCCCCCCCGGGCGACGCGCAGGACTACGTGGCGGCCGTCCGGCCCCAGGCCGACAAGTGGGCCGGGGTTCAGCTCCGCGGCACCGGCGCCGACGCGGGGGTGGCGGCCCGTTCCCGCGCCGAGGTCGACGCGGTCGCCCTCGCGCGGGCGGCCGAGTTCGGGCTCACGGCGGGCGGGCGACTGCTCACGACCCGCGACTGGTCCTCGAGCGCCGACTGGATCGACGCCGTCCTCGCCCCGCTCGCCGTCGGTGGCTCGGTGGTGATCGTGCGCAACGCCTCCGACGACGAGCTGATCGAGCGGCGGATGCAGCAGGAGCGGGCGACCGCCCGGATCTGAGGCCCGGGCTCAGCCGTCGGCAGCGACCTGCATGTGACCGAAGATCTCGCGCCACGGGCGGATCGACCGCCGCATCGTGGCGAGGTCGGCGACGGCCAGGCCGAGACCGGCCAGGGCGGTGGCGCCGCCCGCGACCCCGCCGACGACGGAGGACACGCCGCCTGCAGCGGCGGCCGGGCCGGGCGACTGCACCCGGCGCTGGGCGTCGGCCCGGGCGGCCTCGAGGGCGGCGAGCTGGCGGTCGCTGAACTTCGGCGAGAGCGACGCCCCGATGCCGACGATCGAGAACTTGCGACCCGACACCGTCAGGAACATCGTCGACAGCTTGCTGAACTTCGCCGACACCTCGCCGGTCGGCACGTCGAACACCATCTCCGTGGCGGTCCACATCCGCAGCCGGCCGTCGACGAGTTGCAGGACCACCGGCACCGTCTTGCGGCCGTTGATCGGACTCCGGCGCCAGTAGACGCCGCTGGTGAAGGAGATCGTGTCGGGGGCGGCGTCCATGACCCGAGACCCTACGTGATCTTTCGTCCAGTTTGCGACGAAGCCCGGGAGGGCACAGCCGACTACGCGATCGACGAGTAGGGACGCCGGCGGTCATGTCCGCCCGCCGCGCGCCCTTGATCATCTCGCTCGGAGCAGGCCCACAGACCTGGTGCGGGCGAGTTGATCAACGTGGGCGATCCGCCGCGGTTGATCGAGAGGGCCTGCCGGTGAGCCCCGCTACTTGAGCAGGTTGCGGGCCATCACCATGCGGTTGATCTGGTTCGTGCCCTCGTAGATCTGGGTGATCTTCGCGTCGCGCATCATCCGCTCGACCGGGAAGTCGCGGGTGTAGCCGGCGCCGCCGAAGAGCTGCACGGCATCGGTGGTCACCGACATCGCGGTGTCGGAGGCGAAGACCTTCGCGGCGGACGACGTGAACGTCAGGTTCGGCTCGTGGCGCTGGGCGCGACCGGCAGCGGCGTAGACGAGGTGACGCGCGGCCTCGATGCGCATCGCCATGTCGGCGACCATGAACTGGATGCCCTGGAAGTCGCTGATGCGCCGGCCGAACTGCTTGCGCTCCTTGATGTAGGCGACGGAGGCATCGAGCGCACCCTGCGCGATGCCGAGCGCCTGCGCGCCGATGGCCAGGCGCGTGTGGTCGAGGGTGCGCAGCGCGGTCTTGAAGCCGGTGCCGGGCTCGCCGATGATCCGGTCGGCCGGGATGGTGCAGTTCTCGAAGTAGATCTCGCAGGTCGGGCTGCCCTTGATGCCGAGCTTGCGCTCCTTGGCGCCGACCGAGAAGCCCGGGTCGTCCTTGTGCACGACGAAGGCCGAGATGCCGTTGGCGCCCTTCTCCGGATCGGTGACGGCCATGACCGTGTACCAGGACGAGACGCCGGCGTTGGTGATCCAGCACTTGGTGCCGTTCAGCACCCAGGTGTCACCGTCGCGGACGGCCTTGGTGCGCATCGACGCGGCGTCCGAGCCCGCCTCGCGCTCGGACAGCGCATAGCTGATCATCGCCTCGCCCGACGCGATGCTCGGGAGCACCTGCTGCTTCAGCTCCTCCGAGCCGGACAGGATGATCGGCTGCGAGCCGAGCTTGTTGACCGCCGGGATCAGCGAGGACGACGCGCAGGCGCGGGCAACCTCCTCGATGACGATGCAGGCCGAGATGTCGTCGGCGCCCATGCCGCCGTACTGCTCGTCGATGTGCACGGCCTGGAAGCCGGCCCGCACGAGCGCGTCGAGCACGTCGTGCGGGAACTCGGCGGTCTCGTCGACCTCGGCTGCGCGCGGCGCGATCTTGTCGTCGGCGAGCTGGCGGACCGCCTTGCGCAGGAGCTGCTGCTCCTCGCTGAGCATGTACTGGTCGAACGTCGTCTCAGAGGCACCCATGCACTCGATAGTAGGACGCCCTAGTAGTTTCCGCCGAGCCCGCGGGCGCAGTTCACACCCGACCGCTCGCCACCAGCGCCTGCATCGGGACGGCCGTCGCGTCCCCGTCCCGGAACTGCGACGTCAGCTCCCCTACCGTGTCCGGTCAACGGGCGCGGCTGGACCGACGCGCAGTTGGCCGGCTGGCTCGGCCGTTTGTGGATCGGCGCGCTCACCGGGCCACGGGAGCCGTGAACCGGCTATCCTGACCGCGAGCCGTGACTGGCGCTTGCATAAGGTGGGTCCACCACCGGGAAGCGGCTCGGAACCACCGCCGCGCGCCTGGGTGCCCGTCCTGAAATCGTCCAGCCAGGAGGCGCAACCATGTCCCAGCCGTTCGACGCGACCACCGCGTCCGCCGCGTACCAGAACGCCCTGCAGATCATCGAGGCCGTCGAGCCCACGGTGGCCGGCGCGATCCGCAGCGAGCTCGCCGACCAGCGGGCCTCGCTCAAGCTGATCGCCAGCGAGAACTACGCCTCCCCGGCCACGCTGCTGACAATGGGCACGTGGCTGTCGGACAAGTACGCCGAGGGGACGATCGGGCACCGCTTCTACGCCGCGTGCCAGAACATCGACACCGTCGAGAAGGCGGCGGCCGATCACGCGACGGCGTTGTTCGGCGCGCCGCACGCCTACGTGCAGCCACACTCGGGCATCGACGCGAACCTCGTCGCCTTCTGGGCGATCCTGGCCAACCGCATCGAGTCGCCGGCCCTGGCCGCGCACGGTGCGAAGCACGTCAACGACCTCTCCGAAGCCGACTGGCAGGAGCTGCGCCGGGCCCTGGGCGACCAGCGCGCGCTGGGCATGTCGCTCGACGCCGGCGGCCACCTGACCCACGGCTTCCGGCCGAACATCAGCGGCAAGATGTTCCACCAGTCGTCGTACGGGACGGACCCGGAGACCGGCCTGCTCGACTACAGCGAGGTCCGGGCGATCGCTCGCGAGTTCAAGCCGTTGGTGCTCATCGCCGGCTACTCGGCCTACCCGCGCAAGGTCAACTTCGCGACCATGCGCGAGATCGCCGACGAGGTCGGGGCCACGCTGATGGTCGACATGGCGCACTTCGCCGGGCTCGTCGCGGGCAAGGTCTTCACCGGCGACTTCGACCCGGTGCCGCACGCGCACGTCGTCACCACCACCACGCACAAGTCGCTGCGCGGCCCGCGCGGCGGCATGGTGCTGTGCCAGCCCGAGTACGCCGACTCGGTCGACCGCGGCTGCCCGATGGTGCTCGGCGGCCCGCTGGGGCACGTCATGGCGGCCAAGGCGGTGGCGCTGGCCGAGGCCCGGCAACCGTCGTTCCAGACCTACGCGCGCAACGTCGCCGACAACGCGGTGACGCTCGCCGAGGGCCTGACCAAGCGCGGCGTCCGGCTCGTCACCGGCGGCACCGAGAACCACCTCGTGCTGCTCGACGTCACGTCGTTCGGGCTCACCGGACGCCAGGCCGAGTCGGCGCTGCTCGACTCGGGCATCGTCACCAACCGCAACGCGATCCCCCGCGACCCGAACGGTGCCTGGTACACCTCGGGCGTGCGCATCGGCACCCCGGCGCTCACCTCGCGCGGCTTCGGGGCCGAGGAGTTCGACCGCGTCGCCGAGCTCATCGTCGACGTGCTCACCGCCACCTCGCCGACCGCGGCCGCCTCGGGCGGTTCCTCCAAGGCGAAGTACACGATCGCCGACGGCGTGGCCGGCAAGACCCACTCGGCGGCCGACGAGATGCTCGCCGCCAACCCGCTCTACCCGGGTCTCGACCTCGGCTGAGGCTCAGCTCGGAACGCTCGACTCCTCGACGGTCGGCAGGGCTACCGGCCACGTCGCGGGCTCGTCGACGAGCGCCCAGATTCCTACCAGCAGGGCCGGCCAGATCTCCTCCTCGGAAGCGGCGATCTCGGCCCGGGTCCACCAGCGGTGCTGCTGCAAGGTGACCCGCTCCTCGTCGGTGTGCCCGGCGGTGTCGATGTCGAACGCGGGCACGCGTATCGCGTAGAACGCGTCGTCCTGCTCGACGATCTGGTCGCTGTAGCCGTGCCGCACGTGGCGGCGCGCGATCGGGCCGAGGACGTCGGCGCGCGCGATGGTGAACCCGGTCTCCTCCGCGATCTCGCGCACGACCGCGTCGAGCTCGGACTCGCCGTCGTCGATGCCGCCGCCCGGCAGGATCCACCAGCGTCCGCCGGTACCGGGGTCGCTGTCCTGGAAGAGGAACACGCGCTCGTCGGGGTCGACGAGCAGCACCCGCACGGTGGCCCGGGTGACCTGCCGCCGCCGCGCCGGGTCCTCGGCCGGCACGAACGTTCGCTGTTCGCCGTTCATCGATCCTCACCCCGACCGCTCGCTCCGCAAGCGTCGCTCACAGGACCGACCGCACGGCATCGTCGGTGCGCCCGACCACGGTCGTGCCGTCGTCGGCCGTGATGATCGGACGCTGGATGAGCGTCGGGTGCTCGGCCAGCGCGGCGATCCAGCGGTCGCGCGCGGCGGCGGCACGCGGCCAGTCGCGCAGACCGAGCTCCGCCGCCACCGGCTCACCGGTGCGGGTGATGTCCCACGGCTCGAGGCCGAGACGGGCAATGACCCCGCGCAGTTCGTCGGCCGTCGGCGGGTCGTCGAGGTAGCGGCGCACGGTGTACTCGGCGCCGGCCTCGTCGAGCAGCGACGCCGCCGCGCGGCACTTCGAGCAGGCCGGGTTGAGCCAGATCTCCATGGCCCGAGTGTGCTCGATCGCGCCGTCGGTACGGTGGGTGGGTGCCCGCCGCCATCACCGCGTTCTTCCTCGGCGGCACGATCAGCATGAGCGGCACGACCGGCGACGGCAGCGGGGCGGTCACCCGCTTCGGCGCGGCCGAACTGGTGGCCGCGGTGCCCGCACTCGCCGACCTCGACGTCACCCTGGACGCCCGCGACTTCACGCGGGTGCCGAGCGCGTGCATCCGCCCCTCGGACATCTCCCGGCTGGTCGACGACGCCGCCGCGAGCGGTGCGGACGGCATCGTCGTCGTACAGGGCACCGACACGCTCGAGGAGACCAGCTACCTGTTCGACCTGCTCTGGCCGCACGACACCCCGGTGGTCTTCACCGGCGCCATGCGCAACCCGACGCTCGCCGGCCCGGACGGCCCGGCCAACCTCCTGGCGGCGGTGACGACGGCGGCCGAGCCGCGCTTCCGCGGCCTCGGCGCGCTGGTCGCGTTCAACGACGAGATCCACGCGGCGCGCTACGTGCGCAAGACCCACAGCACCAACGTCTCGACGTTCGCCTCCCCCAACGCCGGCCCGATCGGGCTCCTGGTCGAGGGCCGCGCGGTGCCCATCGCAACGATCCCGCGGCGGCGCACCCACGCCCCGACCGAGCTGCTGACCCACAGCGTCCCGATCTTCACCGTCGGGCTCGGCGACGACGGTGCCCTGCTGCGCACTGCCGAGGTCGACGGTCTGGTCGTCGCCGGCTTCGGCGTGGGCCACGTCCCGGACCGCCTCGCCGGCACGATCGGCGCGTTCACCGGCGACGGCCCCGTCGTGCTCGCCACCCGCGCCGCCGCCGGTCCGGTGCTGGAGCGCACCTACGGCTACGAGGGGTCCGAGCGCGACCTGCTGGCCCGCGGCCTGATCAGCGCCGGCCTGCTGGACGCCTTCAAGGCCCGCCTCCTGCTGCTGGTGTGCCTGGCCTGCGGCTACGACGACGCCACGATCCGCGCCGTGTTCGCCGAGGCGTCCGGACTGGGCTGACGCCCGCGCCCGTGCCAGGATCGGGACATGCCTCTCGACCCGAACATCGCCGGCTTCCTGCAGTTCATCGAGAGCGAGGGCGTACCCGCCATCGCCGACAGCACCGTCGACGAGGCGCGCGCGGCGATCCGCCAGCTGCTGGTCGAACTGCGCGACCCGTCGACGCTGGCCCAGGTCGGGTCGATCGAGGACGCCACCGTGGGCGACGGCATCCCGGTGCGGGTGTACCGGCCCGAGGGCGACGGCCCGTTCCCGACGATCGTCTACTTCCACGGCGGCGGGTTCGTGATCGGCGACCGCGACACCCACGACGGCGTGTGCCGCCAGGAGTGTCGCGACATCGGCGCCGTCGTCGTCAGCGTCGACTACCGCCTAGCGCCCGAGCACCGCTTCCCGGCGGCGGTCCGCGACTGCTACGCCGCGCTGAACTGGGTGGCCGAGCACATCGACGAGTACGGCGGCGACGCGGCGCGCCTCGTCGTCGGCGGCGACAGCGCGGGCGGCAACCTCGCCGCGGTGTGCGCCCAGAAGGCCCACGCCGACGGTCTCGCGCTGGCCGCGCAGCTGCTCGTGTACCCCGCGGTCGACATGCTCGGCGACTACCCGTCGCGCGCGGAGAACGCCGAGGGCTACTTCCTCACCGTCGCCGACATGAACTGGTTCGGCGGGCACTACCTCGGCATCGACGAGAGCGACCCGGCGGCGGCCGAGCTCGCGGTCGATCCCGAGCTCTCGCCGCTGCACGCGGAGAGCCTCGACGGCCTGGCCCCGGCCGTGGTCGCCACCGCCGAGTTCGACCCGCTGCGCGATGAGGGCAACCTCTACGCGCAGCAACTCGAGAAGGCCGGCGTGAAGGTCGAGCACCGGCAGTTCGCGGGGCTCATCCACGGCTTCTACGGCATGGAACTGCTCAGCCCGGCGATCGCCGACGCCAGCGACTGGATCAACGCCCGGGTGAAGGAACTGCTCGCCTGAGCCCGGCTCACGCGGTGGTGGCCACCCCGATCGGCGCCACTGTGTGCCCGGGGAACACCGTCGACAGCGCACCGACCCCGAGCCGCTTCTGCACGAGCTCGCCGAGTACGTCGAACGGGCTGTTGAGCCCGGCCACGTCGCCGTTGTCGAGGGTCGCGGCGGAGAGCCCGTTCCACTTGCCGAGGACGCCGCTGGACGCGAGCCCGCCACCGAGCAGCCAGATGAGCCCACCGTGGCCGTGGTCGGCGCCGGCGCTGTCGTTCATGTAGACCCGCCGACCGAACTCGGTCATGACCGCCACGGTCACCCGCGACCGTCGGGCCGGGCCGAGGTCGTCCATGAAGGCCCGCAGCGCGGCCGCGGTGTCGTCGAGCAGACCGTCAAGCTCGTTGACCTCATTGGTGTGGGTGTCCCACCCGCCGACATCGACGGTCGCCACCTGCAGGCCGACGTCGGCCTTGAGGATCTTCGCGAAGTCCTTGAGCGCGTCGGAGAACGACCCGCCCGGGTAGGTGGCGGTGTTGGCCGTCGCCCGGATCTGCGCGGCCGTGCCCAGCGCCGAGATCGTCACCGGGACGTCGGTCCCGAGCGGACCACCGACGCCGCGGTAGAGGTCGAGGACGGCTTTCTGGGCCTGCGCCCGCATCCCGTCCCATCCCGGGAACTGGAAGTCGTCGAGCGAGCCGAGGGTGAGCGACGGCTGCATGCCGATGAGCGAGTCGGGCGTCGACCATCCCTCGGTCACGGCGCGGAAGGTCGTGCCCGGCCCGAGCAGTTCGAGCACCCGCTCGAGCCAGCCCGACGTCGCCCGGTCGGTGCCGCCGCGCTCGAGGAACGCCTGGGCCTGGAAGTGGCTGCGGCTGACGCCGGGCGACGACACCGCGGGCACGAACGCCATCTCGCCGCTCGCCCACAGCGCGTCGAAGAGCGGCTGCAGCTTCTTGTTCAGCCCCCAGCCGGTGGCGCCGGGCAGGGCGATCAGGTCGCTGTCGGCCGGCACGAGGTCACCGCGCACGGTCTTGAGGAAGTCGAGGCCCAGCGCCGAGTTGTTCGGCGCGAGGATCCGCAGCCCGTCGGCGGCGCCGCGCAGGAAGACCACGAGCAGCGTCCGCTCGGTCCCGGAGGGCACCGCGGCGTAGGCGGCCCGGCTCGTCACGAGCTGGCTGCCGAGCGCGGCGACCCCGGCCATGCCGATGCCGGCGAGGAAGCGGCGGCGCGTCCACCCGCTCGTGCCCCACGCGGCGTCCTGGGCGCAGAGGTCGGCGCGGACCTGCTCGGCCCGCAGCCGCAGGGCGGTGTCGAGATCGTTCGTCGGGGTCATCGGGGCTCCGGGGCGGTCGGGCGGTTCGGGACGGGGTCAGCGCAGCGCATGGTGCGGGCCGTCGAGGATGGTGGCGGCGAGCAGGCTGTCCCACCACTGCAGGATCGAGCGGGACATCGGCGTCCTCGCCGGCTCACCGAGGAAGGTCTGCAGGACCGACCGGTGGGTCGACGACAGCGTCGTGCCGGTGAGGGTGCGCCCGAGCCGCACGATCGCGTCGCCGCTGTTGGCCGGCACGCCGCCGTACAGCGCGGCGATGTTGGCCGCCCGCAGCCCGTTCCACCAGCCCCCCGCGATGCCGAGGTGCATCTCCCAGGTGCGCAGCAGCGTGCCGGCCGAGCGCCACGCCGAGGCGACGTCCGGGTAGCCGTCGGGCGTCGGCCATTCGAGCGGCGTGTTGCCCATCTGCGCCGTGACCCAGTGCAGCGTGTCGAGCGCGTCGGGCAGGTTCGAGACGCCGACGCCGGTCGTGCGCACCGTCGCGACGACGTTCTCGGCCGGGCGGCGCACCTTGCGTCCGCGGGACTGCCAGAACTCGGCCGAGCGCAGGATCGTCGACACCATCGGCAGGATCTGCGTCCTGTTGGCCAGGTAGGCGTGGGCCACCGCGTTGACGAGTCCGGCCGAGGGCGTGTCCGAGACGAGGCGGGTGCAGAGCTTCTGGGCCAGCCGGGTCGCGGTGAAGGGGTGCGCAGCGAGGTAGCGGATCATGTTGTCGCCGGCCCGCTCGCCGTCCTCGGCCCGCAGGTTGGCGTCGGTGAAGCCGAGCACCGTCACCTTGCCGGTGGCGTGGATGTACTCGTCGTAGACGTAGCGGAAGTTGTCGTCCAGGGTGCGACCGGACAGCAGCCGGGCCGCGTTCTTCACGTCGTTCTCGGTGTAGCGCAGGCCGACGGTGTGCAGCTCGAGCAGTTCGCGGCCGTAGTTCTCGTTGATCGCCGTCTTGTTCGACTCGGCCAGGTTCAGGTACAGCAGCATGGCCGGGTTCTTCGCCGAGGCCAGCAGCATGTTGGTGTAGGAGCCCATCGCGAAGCGGCGCACGACATCGCGGTCGTGGGTGTGGCGGGTGTTCCAGAGGTCGCCGTTGTGGTTGGGCACGTTGAGGTGGTTGGAGAAGAAGTCGACGAGCACCTCGTAGAGCTGGGCGATGCTCCAGGTCTGCAGCCCGAGGGTGGCGTTCGTCAGCTGGTCCATCGCCTCCCAGCCGTACTCGTTGCCGTTGCGGATCAGCCACTGCCGCACGTCGTAGGGGTTCATCGCCAGCAGCGGGCACAGGGCGTTGACGTACCGGTTGCCGCGGTAGGTGCTGTAGTTGGCGCCCCGGCCGACCTGCAGCTTGTAGAACGCGTCCGGCCCGTAGCGCCCGACGTAGGCGCGGTCGCCGGGGGTCGCCCCGAAGGTGGTGCGGGCGAGGAGATGCTCGACCGGATTCCAGGTGAGCGGAGCGACCGCGGTGTGGACCGAGTGCGAGATCGCCGACGCGAGCGACGGGTAGATCGTGGTGGTCATACGGGGCTCGACTTTCGCAGGGCTCGACAGTCCGACGTGGTCCGGGCCCCGCGCCCGAGCGCATCCAGCTACCCCGCGCCGTGTGAGACTAGCGTTAACTTGACCATGTCGATAGAGGCCGGTCGCCCCTGCGCACGACGCTCCCGGCGTGCGATGCTGAACGCGTCCCGTCCGAGGGAGGCCGTCGTGTGGCAGCTGTACGTCCTGTTCTTCGCCTGCGCCGCCTGCCTGCTGTACTGGTTCTCCTCGGTGGCCCAGCGGATCGAGAACGACACCCGGGGCATGCTCGACGAGTCGTCACGCGCCCCGTACGGCACCAAGTTCTGGGCGATCCTGACCTTCAACGACCGCGAGTAGTCCCGATCAGCGCCCGGTGGTGCCACCGCACTACGTTGGGAGCATGAGCGACGCAACCGCCACCATCGGGGTCACCGGACTGGCCGTCATGGGCCGCAACCTGGCCCGCAACCTCGCCCGGCACGGCCACACGGTGGCCCTGCACAACCGCACCTCCGCCCGCACGAAGAGCCTGGTCGAGCAGCACGGCGACGAGGGCACGTTCGTGCCGAGCGAGTCGATGGAGGAGTTCGTCGCCTCGCTGACCACGCCGCGGGCGATCATCGTCATGGTCAAGGCGGGCGAGCCGACCGACGCCGTCATCGACGAGCTGATCCCGCTGCTCGACGAGGGCGACATCATCGTCGACTGCGGCAACGCGCACTACGCCGACACCCGCCGCCGCGAGCACGACCTGCGCGAGCACGGCATCCACTTCGTCGGCTGCGGCGTCTCCGGCGGCGAGGAGGGCGCGCTCAACGGGCCGTCGATCATGCCGGGCGGCTCGGCCGAGTCCTACGAGAAGCTCGGCCCGATCTTCGAGTCGATCGCCGCCGTCGTCGACGACACCCCGTGCTGCGTGCACGTCGGCCCCGACGCCGCCGGGCACTTCGTGAAGATGGTGCACAACGGCATCGAGTACGCCGACATGCAGCTCATCGCCGAGGCCTACGACCTGCTGCGGCACGGCCTCGCGGCATCCCCGGGCGAGATCGCCGGCATCTTCGGCACCTGGAACGAGGGCGACCTCGAGTCCTTCCTCATCGAGATCACCGCGGCCGTGCTGTCGCAGGAGGACGCCGCGACCGGCAAGCCCTTCGTCGACGTCGTGCTCGACCAGGCCGAGCAGAAGGGCACGGGACGCTGGACGGTGCAGAGCGCCCTCGACCTCGGCGTCCCCATCACCGGCATCGCCGAGGCGACGTTCGCCCGCGCACTGTCCGGGCACGCCGAGCAGCGCGGGCCGGCCCAGCAGGCGTTCGGCTCCGCGGTCGCCGCCATCGACGTGCCCGACCGCGACGCGTTCATCGAGGACGTCCGGCTCGCGCTCTACGCCTCGAAGGTCGTCGCCTACGCGCAGGGCTTCGACCACATCGCCGCCGGCAGTGCCGAGCACGACTGGAACGTCGACCGCGGCGCCATGGCCACCATCTGGCGTGGCGGCTGCATCATCCGGGCCCGCTTCCTCAACCGCATCCGCGAGGCCTACGACGAGAACCCGGAGCTGCCGTCGCTGCTGGTGGCGCCCTACTTCGCCGAGGCCGTCCGTTCGGGCGTCGACGCGTGGCGGCGGGTCGTCGCCGCGGCCGCGACCGCGGGCATCCCCACGCCGGCGTTCTCGTCGTCGCTCGCCTACTACGACGGCCTGCGCCGCGACCGGCTGCCGGCGGCGCTCATCCAGGGCCTGCGCGACAACTTCGGCGCGCACACCTACCGCCGCGTCGACAAGGACGGCTCGTTCCACACCGAGTGGGCCGGCGACAAGCTCGAGCACGACGCCTGAGCCTCACGCCGGCCGCTACGGCGTACCGATGGGGCTGGACGGTCGGAAGCCGCCCGATCCGTTGCCCGGGTAGAGGTAGGCCGTGTTCGCGGTGGACACCCCCACGAGGTCGGGGTGGTGGTCGCCGTCCAGGTCGTGGCCCGCGGCGAGCACGCGGAACGACCCCCAGCCGGTGCCGATCTGGCGGGCCCGGAGGAAACCGCCGTGCCCGTTGCCCGGGTACAGCCACAGCGTGTTGTCGCTCGTGCGGCGGCCGATGAGGTCGACCGGCCCGTCGCCGTTCCAGTCACCCGGGCCCACCAGCGCGGAGAACGCCCAGAACCCCGTGCCGACCTGACGCGCCGGGAGGAAACCGCCGTGCCCGTCCCCCGGGTAGAGCCACAGCGACCCGTCGCTGGTGCGTCTTGCCAGCAGGTCGGGATGCCCGTCACCGTTCCAGTCACCGGGGCCGATCAGGGCGGAGAACGCCCAGAAGCCGGTGCCGATCCGGCGACCGGCGAGGAACCCTCCGTGCCCGGTACCCGGGTAGAGCCACAGCGAGCCGTCCGAGGTCCGCCGCCCGATGATGTCGGGGGCGCCGTCGCCGTTCCAGTCGCCCGGGGCCAGCAGCGCCGAGAACGCCCAGAAGCCGGTGCCGATCCGCTGCCGGGTGCCGAGCACGGCCCCGCCGGCGCCCGGGTAGAGCCACAGCTCGCCCGACGGCGTGCGGGTGATGAGGTCGTCGCGGGTGTCACCGTTCCAGTCGTGCACGCCGAGCACGGCGTCATAGCCCGACCATCCGGCGTTGGCCGGCGCCCACCAGGTGCTCCGCAACCCGGTAACCGAGCGGAACGTGTCGCCGTCGACGGTGGCCTGCCCGCCGCTGCCGTGCAGCACGATGGACGTCACCCGGCCACCCCATTCGCCGTTGCCGTCGCGCAGGACGGTGACCGAGCGCAGCGTGCCGATGCTCGGGTAGGCCGCCTGCACCGTGGCCGTGAGGATCGTGTCGGTCCAGGTGTGCGCGGTGCTCGGCACGACGCCGTCGTAGGGGTCGGGGTACGCCCGCAGGTAGGGCTGCCCACCGTCCGCGGTCCAGCCCCCGTTGCTGGCGCTGAACTGGGTGAACGCGAGGGCGCTGCTGTAGAGGCGCACCTGGCCGCGGGTGGCAGTGACGGCGGTGTCGGACGAGGTTGCCTCGAAGCTGCGCAGCAACGACCCGCCGAGGGTGTACTCGGCGGCACCGGAGAAGACCTGGCAGCTGGTGGAGTCGCAGGTGTCGTAGGCGGAGCCCGCCGGCTCGTGGGCGCGGTCGTAGAGGGCGTACGTGCGGGCCGCGACCGCCTGCGCCTGCAGCGCCGCGGCCGACCAACCGGCCGGCATCTCCGACGGCACCACCGAGCGGAGGTAGTCGGGCAGCGACGTGACGACCACGGTGCGTTGGCCGGGCGACGCCCCGGTCGGCACGGCCCGCACGCTGCCGCGGTACTCGCGCAGCGTCGAGCCGAGGACGACCCGCACCGTGCCGGCTCCGGCGAACTCGACGGTGCCGGCGTGCGCGCTCTTCCCGCCGATGACGAACGTGCGCCAGGTCGACCCGGTCAGACCCTGCACGTACGTGCCCGCCGCGGCGCGGACCGCTCGCCACCGGGTGACCGTCGCCGAGGCCAGGGTGGTGGGCAGCGTGACGGTGCCGTCGGCGGTTGCCGCCCTCAGGCCGGAGCGCGGGGCCACTTCGAGGGGCGCGGGGGCCGCGGTGATCCAGACGCGCAGCGCGGGTTCGGTGAGGGTCGCCGCGGCGGTGCCCGGGTAGTAGAACGCGAGGATGTGAGCGGCATCGAGCCCGCGCAACGCGGCGCCGTACGCGCCGTACTGCGACAACCCGTGCCCGTGACCGTTGCCGTGCCCGACGATCGACAGCGATCCGGTACTCGGCCAGGAGAACGTCTGCGGGGCCGCGGCCGCCCGGGCCGGAACGGTTCCCAGGGCAAGGACGGTCGCCGCGCTCGCGACCAGTGCACTCCACCGACGCACGACGACCTCCAGGAGCAGCGGTTGAGCAGGGTTGCGGTGGCCCGGCCACCGCTGACCAGGCTAGGCGATGGATTGATCATGCGAACAGGGGCGGACGCCCCGGGCGGGCGGGACACGTGGAGCGACCTCCGGCTTTGGGTAGGTAGCGTCATGAGTCGCCCCCGTCCTCCGAGCCGTGTGAGGTAGATGCTTGTGTCGCGCCCCGATGTCCTCATCGCCGACCGGTACCGGTTGGTCGAGCGCATCGCGGCCGGTGGCATGGGCAGCGTGTGGGAGGCCTGGGACGAGCGCCTGCACCGCCGCGTCGCGCTGAAGCAGCTGCACCCGCAGCCCGGCCTGAGCAAGGCCGACGCCGCGCTGGCCGGCAACCGCGCGATGCGCGAGGCCCGCATCACCGCCCGCCTGCACCACGCGCACGCGGTGCCGGTCTACGACGTCGTCGACTTCGAGGGTCAGCCCTGCCTGATCATGCAGTACCTGCCGTCGCGGAGCTTGCAGTCGCTGCTGACCGAGCGCGGCGTGCTCGAGGTCGACGAGGTCGCCCGCATCGGCAGCCAGGTCGCCTCCGCGCTCGCGGCCGCCCACCAGGCCGGCATCGTCCACCGTGACGTCAAGCCGGGCAACGTTTTGATCGACGAGGACGGCTCGGCCAAACTCACCGACTTCGGCATCTCGCACGCCCTGGGCGACGTGAGCCTGACCTCGACCGGCATGGTCACCGGCACGCCTGCGTTCCTGGCCCCGGAGGTCGCGCGCGGGATCGAATCCGGCTTCGCCTCGGACGTCTTCTCCCTCGGCTCGACGCTCTACGCCGCGCTGGAGGGCACCCCACCGTTCGGCACCGGCGAGAACCCGATGGCCACGCTGCACCGGGTGGCTTCGGGCGAGATCGCACCGCCACAGCGCAGTGGCCCGCTGACCGGCGAGCTGCAGCGCATGCTGTCGGTCGATCCGGCCCGGCGCCCGACCATGCAGGAGGCCGCGGCCCGGCTGGCCGCCATCTCCGCGGGCGGCGCGGTCGGCGACACCACCGAACGTCTCGCCGCGCCGCTGCCCGAGGGTCCTTCGCCGTCACGCACGATGACCCTGCCCGCGGCCCGACCCGAGCGACCGGCCGGGCCGCCGGTCGGGCCTCCGCCGCCGGTACGCCGCCCGGTCGCCCCCTACGCCGAGCCGCCGCGCGACAAGGGTCCCCGGCGCAACCGCACCGCCGCGGCCATCGGGCTCGTCGCGCTGCTGCTCGTCGCCGGTCTGGTGGTGCTGGTGATCAGCCAGCTCACCGGCAGCGACAGCGGCGCGGGCACGGCGGCCTCGAACCCGCCGACCCGCGCGTCGCGCCCGGCGCCGGCGACCCCGGCGCAGCGCTCGACGTCACGCCCGCCGTCGAGCAGCTCGTCCGCCCCCACCTCGTCCGCCCCGAACTCGTCCTCCCCCGCCCCGACGACCTCGGCGACGAAGTCGAAGGGCAACGGCCGGGGGTCGACGCGAGCCCAGCTCGCCCAGGCCGTGACCGACTACTACGGGCTGCTGCCGGGCAACACCGACGCCGCCTGGTCGCGGCTCACGCCGTCGTTCCAGCAGAGCCGGGCCGGCGGTCGCCAGCAGTACGACCAGTTCTGGAGCGGGTTCTCCGCCGTCTCGACGTCGAACGTGTCGGCCGACGCCAAGGCGAACACGGTGACGGCCCACGTCACCTACACGCGCAAGGACGGCTCGACGACGTCGGAGACCGACACCTTCGGCCTGGTGTCCCAGGACGGCGTCTGGAAGATCGACAGCCAGAACTGACGTCTACTCGCCGGTCGGCAGCTCGATGTGCCCGCCGAACGCCTGGCGCATCGCCGAGAGCAGCTTGTCGGCGTAGACGGCCTCGCCGCGGCTGCTGAACCGGGCGAACAGCGACGCCGACAGCACCGGCACCGGCACGCCCTCGTCGATGGCGGCCTTGATCGTCCAGCGCCCCTCTCCGGAGTCCGAGACGCGACCGGCGATGCCGTCGAGCTCGGGGTTGCCGTGCAGCGCCCCGGCGGTGAGGTCCAGCAGCCAGGACGCGACCACCGAGCCGCGCCTCCAGACCTCGGCGACCTTGGGCAGGTCGAGGTCGTACTGGTAGTACTGCGGCTGCTCGAGCGGGGTCTCCTCGGCCGAGTGCGTCTGCTCCTTCGAGCCCGAGTTCGCCTTGGCCAGCACGTTGAGGCCCTCGGCGTAGGCGGCCATCATGCCGTACTCGATGCCGTTGTGGACCATCTTGACGAAGTGCCCCGAGCCGGCCGGACCGCAGTGCAGGTAGCCCTGCTCCTCGGGAGCGGGATCGCCACTGCGACCGGCCGTGCGCTCGATGTGGCCGATGCCGGGGGCGATGCTCGCGAACAGCGGCTCGCAGTGCTGGTAGGCCTTCTCGTCGCCGCCGATCATCAGGCAGTAGCCGCGCTCGAGACCCCACACGCCACCGCTGGTGCCGACGTCGAGGTAGTCGATGCCGCGCTGCTTGAGCGCGATCGCGCGGTCGTAGTCCTCGCGATAGTTGGAGTTGCCGCCGTTGATGATGATGTCGCCCTCGTCCATCAGGTCGGCGAGCTGCTCCACCACCTTGTCGGTGATGCCGGCCGGGATCATCACCCAGGCCACGCGCGGCTTGTCGAGCTTCTGCACGAACTCTTCGAGCGTCTTCGCCCCGACCGCGCCGTCGCTGACCAGCTGGTCGACGGTGTCCGGGTTGGTGTCGAAGGCGACCGACGTGTGGCCGTCCCGCATGACGCGCCGGATGATGTTGGCGCCCATCCGTCCGAGACCGATCATTCCGAGCTGCATTGTTCAGGCTCCTTCGGCGCGCGAGGCGCGGTAGCGGCGGATGAGCGCGTTGGTCGAGCTGTCGTGCGAGAGATCGGGTTCGTCGCCGGCGACGAGTTCGGCGGCCACCTTCTTGGCCAGGACCTTGCCGAGTTCGACGCCCCACTGGTCGAAGGAGTTGACCGACCAGATCGTGCCCTGGACGAACACGCTGTGCTCGTAGAGGGCGATGAGCGTGCCGAGCGCGTGCGGGGTCAGGCGGTCGAGCAGCAGCGTGTTGGACGGGCGGTTGCCCTCGAAGACGCGGTGCGGCACCAGCCAGTCGTCGGTGCCCTCGGCCTTCACCTGCTCGGCGGTCTTGCCGAAGGCGAGTGCCTCGCCCTGGGCGAAGACGTTGGCGGTGAGCAGGTCGTGGTGCGTGGCACCGTCGGCCGCCTCGAGCGGGTTGAGCGAGTGCGCGAAGCCGATGAAGTCGGCCGGGATGAGCTCGGTGCCCTGGTGGATCAGCTGGTAGAAGCTGTGCTGACCGTTGGTGCCGGGCTCGCCCCAGTAGACCGGGCCGGTGGCGTAGTCGACCGTCGCGCCGGCGAGCGTGACGTGCTTGCCGTTGGACTCCATGGTCAGCTGCTGCAGGTAGGCCGGGAATCGCTTGAGGTACTGGTCGTACGGCAGCACCGCCTGCGTCTGGGCGTCGAAGAAGTCGGCGTACCAGACGGTCAGCAGGCCGAGCAGCACCGGCAGGTTTTCGGCGAACGGCGCGGTGCGGAAGTGCTCGTCCATGGCGTGGAAGCCGGCCAACAGCTCGCCGAAGCCGTCGGGCCCGACGGCGATCATCGTCGACAGCCCGATGGCGGAGTCCATCGAGTAGCGGCCGCCCACCCAGTCCCAGAAGCCGAACATGTTCATGACGTCGATGCCGAACTCCGACACCGCGTCGCCGTTGGTCGACACCGCGACGAAGTGCTTGGCGATGGCCGAGCGGTCGTCCAGCGCGGCCAGGATCCACTCGCGGGCGGTCTCGGCGTTGGTCATCGTCTCGAGCGTCGTGAACGTCTTGGACGACACGATGAACAGCGTCTCGGCGGGGTCGAGGTCACGGGTGGCCTCGGCGAAGTCGGTGCCGTCGACGTTGGACACGAACCGGAACGTGAGATCGCGCTGGCTGTAGTGGCGCAGCGCCTCGTAGGCCATGACCGGGCCGAGGTCGGAGCCGCCGATGCCGATGTTGACGATGTTGCGGATCGGCTGGCCGGTGTGGCCGCGCCACTTCCCGCTGCGGACGCGATCGGCGAACTCGGCCATGCGGCCCAGTACCTCGTGGACCGCGGGCACGACGTCGACGCCGTCGACCCGGATCTGCTCGCCCTTCGGTGCCCGCAGGGCGACGTGCAGCACGGCGCGATCCTCGGTGACGTTGATCTTCTCGCCGGCGAACATGGCGTCGATGCGGCCGCGCAGATCGGACTCGTCGGCCAGCTGTCGCAGCAGGGCGAGGGTCTCACCGGTGACCCGGTTCTTGGAGTAGTCGAGGTAGATGCCGACCGCGTCGAGGCTCATGGTCGCGCCGCGGTCGGGGTCGGCGGCGAAGAGCTCCCGCAGGTGGGTGGACGCGATCTCGGCATGGTGCGCCTGCAGCGCGGCCCACGCCGGGCGGTCCCGCAGCGGTTCGGGGGTGGATGCGGTCATACGATGCTCGCGAGGTTGATGAAACGCATGCCCCATCCCTACCAGAGTCGGGGACGAGCGGAGTAGCTGCCGATAACGTTTTCTTCGTTCGCGCCCGACCTTGGAGGACACCATCAGCGCTCGCCCTCGCCTGTCCGTGATCGGCACCGGCTACCTCGGCGCGACCCACGCCGTCTGCATGGTGGAGCTGGGCTACGAGGTCATCGGGCTCGACGTCGACCAGTCCAAGATCGACCGGCTGACCGCGGGCGAGGTGCCGTTCTTCGAGCCGGAGCTGCCCGAGCTGCTCAAGAAGCACATCGACGGCGGCCGGCTGCACTTCACGACGTCCTACGAAGAGGTCGCCGAGTTCGCCGACGTGCACTTCGTCTGCGTGGGTACGCCGCAGCGCGCCGGCGAGCTCGCCGCCGACATGACCTACGTCGAGGCCGCGTTCTCCTCGCTCGCCCCGCACCTGACCCGCAAGGTGCTGGTGGTCGGCAAGTCGACCGTGCCGGCCGGCACGGCCGCGCGCATGGAGGCGCTGCTGCACGAGCTCGCGCCCAACCCCGAGGTCGAGCTGGCCTGGAACCCCGAGTTCCTGCGCGAGGGCTTCGCCGTGCAGGACACGCTGCGACCCGACCGCCTCGTGATGGGCGTGCAGACCGAGTGGGCCGAGTCGCAGCTGCGGGCGGCGTTCGAGCCGGTCATCGCGACCGGCACGCCCGTCGTCGTCACCGACTTCGCCACCGCCGAGCTGGTCAAGGTGGCCGCCAATTCCTTCCTCGCCACCAAGATCTCGTTCATCAACGCGATGGCCGAGGTGTGCGAGACCACCGGGGCTGACGTGACCAAGCTCGCCGACGCGATCGGGCACGACGCCCGCATCGGTCGCCGCTTCCTCAATGCCGGCCTCGGCTTCGGCGGCGGCTGCCTGCCGAAGGACATCCGCGCCTTCATCGCCCGCGCCGGCGAGCTCGGGGTCGACCAGGCCGTGTCGTTCCTGCACGAGGTCGACAGCATCAACCTGCGCCGCCGCGCCCGCACCGTCGACCTCGGCCTCGACCTGCTGGACGGGTCGTACCGCGGCGCCAAGGTGGCCTGCCTCGGCGCGGCGTTCAAGCCGAACTCCGACGACATCCGCGAATCCCCCGCCCTCGACGTCGCGGCCGCGATCGGGCGGCGCGACGCCGAGGTCGTCATCTACGACCCGCAGGCCATCGAGACGGCCCGGGCCAAGTACCCCGAGCTGTCGTACGCCAGCTCGCTCGAGGACGCCCTGGACGGCGCCGACATCGTCTTCCTGCTCACCGAGTGGGACGAGTTCAAGAACATGCACCCCGGCGTCATCGGCAAGCTGGTCACCCGCCGCAACATCGTCGACGGCCGCAACGTGCTGAACCCGGTGCAGTGGCGCGCCGCCGGCTGGCAGTACCGCGCCCTCGGCCGCCCCTGACGCGGGTCGACGTGCGCGACGTCAGCTCAGCAGCGCCCGTTCGAGCGCGGTTCGGGCGGCCTCGTCGTCGCGGGTCACCTGTTCGAGCACGTCGCCCAATTCGTCGAGCCACTGTGCGACCGGGACGGGCGTGGTCGAGAGCACGACGCCACGCACCGTGTGCCCGACGAGCGCCTCGGTGACGCCGAGAGCGGACTGCCGGAAGGAGAGCAGGCGCTCGCCGGCGGTGATGGTGATGCCGATCGGCTCGCCGGCCCGTCCGGAAAGCCGCTGCCCCAGCGAGCGGCGCCGCTCCAGGGTGACCATCGACGCGGGCAGTGCCCCGCCGAGCGTGGTGATCAGCACGCGGCCGAGCATCGCGATCTCGACGCGCCGGAAGTGGGCGACGACCAGGTCGCCGAGCGGCCCGGGCGGCTGCTCGACGTGGGGCGGATCCGGCTGGCGCGGCGGGGGCGATGTCGGCAGGTCGAGCGAGGTGCCCTGGCTCGGATCGGGCGGCTGCATGACCGCACTGTAGAACCGCGACGCCGCTCGGGCTCATTCTCATCATCGGCCCCCTACGCTCGGCACGACGCCACACCCCTGGGAGCGCACATGGCGATGTTCGGCCGCAACGACGATGCGAGCACAGCCGCGAACTGGGAGCCGGACGCGGCCGACAGCCGACTGGCCGCCACCGCCGGCGCCGCGCCGAACGCGGTGTTCACCTCGGACCTATCGGTGTCGGAGTACGTGCTGATCAACGAGGCGGGCTTCGAGCCGCTCGGTTTCGTGGTCGGCTCGTCGATCTACCACATCGGCATCCAGGTCAGCCGCTGGGGACAGAACCAGGAGTTGACCGTCCTGACCCAGGCCATGTACTCCGCCCGCGAGCTGGCCATGAGCCGGATGCAGGCCGAGGCCGACCGGCTCGGTGCCGACGGCGTCGTCGGCGTGACCCTGCGCGCCCAGCAGTACGTGTGGGGCCAGGGCGTTCTGGAATTCATCGCCACCGGCACCGCCGTCCGGGCGCTGCGCGGCCAGGGTGCGCACCGCCGCCCCGACGGCCGCGCGTTCTCCTCCGACCTGTCCGCGCAGGACTTCTACCGCCTGCTGGCCGCCGGCTCGGTTCCGGTCGCCTTCGTCCTCGGCACCTGCGTCTATCACATCGCGCATCAGGGCGTGATGCAGTCACTGCGCCAGGCCGGCGTCAACCAGGAGATGGTGACCTTCACCCAGGGCGTGTACCAGGCCCGCGAGCTCTCGCTGGGCCGCATGCAGTACGAGGCGACGCAGGCGCAGGCCAGCGGCATCGTCGGGGTCTCGGTCGAGGTCCACAACCACGTCTGGGGCGAGCACGCGACGGAGTTCTTCGCGACCGGCACCGCCATCCGGCAGCTCGATCCGACGCACCACCTGCCCGACACCGCGCCGAAACCGACCTTCACCCTCGGTCTCGACCTCTAGGCCGTCGGGGATCGGGTTTCCCAGACCGGCCGGGCGGGCCGGTCGTTGCGCACGACGATGTCGGCGCGATCCTCCGGGCGGACCGTGGCGAAGTAGAACTGCTGGGAAGGGATGTAGCGCTCGCGCCAGCGCCGCTCGATGTCGGCGGCCGACCTCGCCGCGCGTTCGCGGATGAGGGCGCGATCGACGGTCTTGTCGAATCCGGTCGACACGAACACGCGCAGCTCCCACCGATCGACGAGTTCGGGCCTCAGCAGGAACACGCCGTCGAAGATCAGCACGGCGTCGGCGCCGGCCGTTGTGACCGGCGGATGCAGCGGGGTGTCGGTGGCGCGGTCGTAGACCGCCCGCCGGAACCGCCGGTCACCGCCGGGGCCGAGCGGATCGAGAAGGACCCGCTTCAGGGCGTCGTAGTCGTGAGTCTCGAAGTAGCACCCAACGGCTGAGTACTCGCCGCGTCGGTACCGCTGCGCCTCGGGGTAGAGGAAGTCCTCGATCGTCGCGCGGATGACCTCGCGGCCCCGGGCCTGCAGTACGGAGGCCAGCTCGTCGGCGAGTGTCGTCTTGCCCGCGGCGGGTGGTCCGTCGATGGCGACCCGGACCGGATGCGCCCGCGGGAGGTTGCCGACAGCGCCGGCGACATCGTCGAGCATCTCCGCGCGAGTACCCACGTCCCCGTCCTGACGCCGTCAAGGTCCACTGCGGCCCACGTCAGCCCCGCTCGAGCCGGGCGGTGGTCGGCTCGAAGGGCGAGATCTCGACGGTGTTCCCCGGGTCGCTCGCACCGCCGACGCAGTGATCGATGGAGAGGACGAGCCAGCTCGCGGGCGGAGTGAGCACCGTGCCCTGACCTGGCAGCGCGACGGTCATCCCGGTCGCGCTTTCGGTGATGCCCCGGTCGCAGCGGTACTTGGCGACGAGGAAGTACGCGACTCTCCCGGGACCGAGAGTCACCGGTTGCGGCCGACGATGCGTCACGTACCGGCCGTTGCCCGAGACGTAGGCGAACGGGACCGGCGTGCCGCGCGCGAAGAACTCGACCACCGGGAAGCCGATGAGGGTGCAGCGCGTCGCGCCGGCGTGCACCGCGAGTATCAGGCCGTGCTCGCCGGTGGCCGGCGACAGGCGCGGACCTTCGTGGATTCCCAGCGTCGCCGGCCCGCAGGACCCGATCGCGGAGGGAGCCCCGGGGGTCGAGCGCGAGGACGAGACATGCGCCGCTGTACCGGTTGAACAGCCAACCGCTGCGCCCAGAACAGTCGAAAGGATCAGCGCGGCTCGGACCGCGATGAGGCCGGTCATCGCTCCACCTCCCCCACTCACCAGGAAGACGCTTCGAGCTCGCGATCCGTTGCGGTCCAGCGCGCGGCCGGCGCTCCCGAGCGAGTCGGAATCAGCCTTCGAGAAGATCGAGATCTCGGGCGCAGAACCCGTGGTGGGCCCACTCCTCGTTCAGGACCACGTGCACGCACTCGAGCACCGACTTCCCCCTCGCGTACGGCGGCCATCCCGGTCCCGCGGGTACCGGCGCAGCCGCCGACAGTTGATCGAACGACACCGTAGCCAACCAGCGCTCCAACTCGGCCGCCTGCTCGTCGCGCGTGGCCAACACGTCGTCGAGCGAGGGAGTCGCCGTTCGATCAAGACCTTGCTCCTCCTGACCGGGCACGAAGTCCGAGGCCAATCCGATCGGGGTGAAGGGTCGGGACGATCCGAGGCAGCAGCGACGGAACCACGAGTCGTGCACGAAGACCAGATGGCGCAGCGTCTCCACCACCGACCACTCGCCACCGACACGCTGATGCTCCGCGCCCTGCGGCATGCCCCGCAGGCGCACGACCGTCGTCGTCCAGTCGGCCCGCAGTCGACGTGCACCTTCCCGCAGGTCGGCCGGGGCGCTCGATCGGATCAACAGCCGCACCGGATGCCGCCGGTCGAGCTCGGCCTCGACGTAGGACGCCACCTCGACCCCGTTGACCACCAGGTTGCTGACCAGCCCGTCGATGACGGCGTCCTGCATCACCACACCGATCAGGCGCGCACGGGTGAGATCGCACTCGCGGAACTCGGCATCGGTGAGGTCCTGATCACTGAATCTCGCCACGTCGTCCAGTATTCATCGCCCGGCCGACACCGGCACGTGACTCGTCTTCGCGGCCGGCAGTACCTTGCGCGGTTGCCGGTTGTGCGGGATCACTGTGCCGTGACGCCAGACCACACGGTCGTCCGGGCGTCGAGAGCCGGGAGGGTGTCCGGTGG
Source organism: Jatrophihabitans sp. (assembly GCF_036000465.1). Lineage (GTDB taxonomy): Bacteria > Actinomycetota > Actinomycetes > Mycobacteriales > Jatrophihabitantaceae > Jatrophihabitans. The sequence goes on from NZ_DASYFV010000013.1 coordinate 73,426, forward strand.
GGTACCTCATGGGTGCGGTAGTCCGGGTGGCTCGCGTCGCGAGCGAGCGCGTGGCGAGGTTGCTGCGCGGGACGAGGATCGAGCGCAGCCGCGCGGAAGCGGAGTACCCGCTCACCGGGAACGACCCGACGGGCCGCATCACCACGCGAGGCGTGTAGTCAACCGGGCTGCTACACCTCGAGCCGACCATCACCCCTGCCTGACCCCGTCACCGAGGCCCACCCGGGCTCCCGGCCAATTGTCTCGATCACCGCTCGATCGTCCCGGGACATGCGCCCGAACGCTGCGATCACGCCGCTGATTCAGCGCGGCTGCCGACGCCGGATGAGCACGTGGTCAACGCCGAGACTCCGTCCGCCGCGCCTGGCCCTCTCGGGCTCGTCAGGCCGAGGCGAGGAAGCCCCGTACGCGCTCGATGAGCAGCGCGGAGGCCACCGGGTCGTACGCGGCCAGGGACGAGTCGGCGAACAGGTGCTGATCGCCCGGGTACACGAACAGTTCAGCCTCCGCGGTCGAGGCGGCGAGTTCGCGCGCGGCCGGCAGATCCTCGTCGAAGAACTCGTCGCCTTCCTTGCCGTGGATCTGCACCGGTACCCCCTCGGGCCACGTCGGGGTGAACTCCGAGACGGGCAGGCAGGAGTACATGAGCAGTGCCCCGCGCGCCCCGGGCCGGGTCTGCGCCAGCCGCTGGGCGATCGTCACCCCGAAGGAGAACCCGGCGTACACGAGCGCGGGGCCGAGGTCGTCGGCCAGGGCAGCACCCCGCTCGCGGATCGAGTCCAGACCGAGCTCGCGCGCGAACGCGAACCCGTCCTCGATGCTGGCGAAGACGTGGCCGTCGAACAGGTCCGGGGTGTGCACGGTGTGCCCGACCTGCCGGAGGTCGTCGGCAAAGGCTCGGACGCCGTCGGTCAAGCCCTGGATGTGGTGGTAGAGCACGACCTCGGCCATAGAGGATCCTCCGCTAACGATCGAATAATCTGGAACGTTCGGAAACGCTAGTCTGTTGACTCGTGACGCACAACCCGCCCGACTACGAGCTCGCCGATCGGCTCGCGCTGACCGGACCGGACCAGGTCAAGGCCATCGGGCACCCGCTGCGCACCACGATCCTGCAGCTTCTCCACGAGCGGGCGGCAACCGTGTCGGAGCTGGCCCAGGCGGTCGGACGGCCCAAGAGCACGGTCGCGCACCACGTGGAGGTCCTGACGCGGAACGGCTTGACCAGGGTGGTGCGCACGCGGAGGGTGCGGGCCGTCGAGGAGCGTTTCTACGGACGCACCGCGCGGATGTTCTTCGTGGCGGCCGAAGCGTCGCCCGCCGGCGAGGGCCTGCCCGGCGACTTCAACGACTTCGAGGTGGCCGCACGAGAATCCGCCACTGCGTTCGAGCAGGGACGTCTCTGGGGATTCATCCGCCACGCGCGCGTGACCGAGGACCAGGCTTCGCGGTTCTGGCAGCGCATGGTCGAGCTGGTCGACGAATTCGACAGAATGCCGAGATCGGGCGCCACCACCTACGGATTCGCGGTCGGCCTCTACCCGACGAGCGGCCCGTTCCTGGTTTCGGCACAATCACCTCAGGATCAAGGTGGTAGCACCGGGTCCTCGAACAGTCCGGGCCGGTAGAAGCAGGAGATGCGGAATGGATGCGTTTCCGCATTTCCATCGGCACCTGCCGGCGGACGTGGCGATCGCCGCCGGCCTGGCCCTGTTGTCGGCGTTGGCGTTCGCCGTCGCGATCGTGGCCCAGCAGCGAGCGGCGGCCCGCGTCTCCGACGAGGCCGCGCGCAGCAGCGATTTCGCGCGGCATCTCCTCCGCGATCCGCGTTGGGTCGCCGGGATCGCCGGCAACGCGGTGGGGTTCACCCTGCAGGCGCTCGCTCTGCACTACGGATCACTGTTGGTCGTGCAGCCGCTGCTGGTCGCCTCGTTCCTCTTCGCCCTCCCCCTCTCGGCACGCCTGTCGCACGCCCGGCTGCCGAGGTCGGTCTGGCTGTGGGAGATCGTGCTGGCCGTGTCGTTGACCGTCTTCGTGATCATCGGCGACGCCAATCACGGCGCCGATCACGCCACTCGAGGGCGGTGGCTGGCCGCGAGCGTGGTCATGGGGCCGCTGCTCGTCGCCTGCCTGCTCCTGGGTCGCCGAGCCCAGGGAGCAGCCCGGTCCAGTTCGCTGGCGATCGGGGTAGGGCTGCTCGGCGGCGTCCTCGCCGTGCTCACCAAGACGGTCGTGGCCGAACTGAGCCACAGCCTCGTCGCCGCGGTCTCGTCCTGGCCGCTCTACGCCCTCATCGTGGTCGGGCTGTCCGGCACCTACCTGCAACAACTGTCGTTCCAGGCGGGAGATCTGCACACGTCGCTGCCGATCATCACCGTGCTCGAACCGATCGTCGCTGCGATCATGGGCCTGACGATGTTCCACGAGCGGTTACGGGTTGCCGGTGTGCGGACGGTGCTGCTCGCGGCCGCCGTCGTGATCATGGTGATCGCCACGGTGGCCGTCGCCCGCAGCGAAGCCAGCTACCAGGAAGGGCCCACTGACGATGCGTCCGGATAAGTCGGCCGACACGCGCGGTCGTCGGCCGCGGACTCGAAGGGTGCAGCCATGACATGGCGAATCACGTGGGCGCGGACCACGAGCCGGGTCAAGCGACGGACACTCGGCCTGCTGCTGTGGCTCTCGCGAGGAGCGGCGTCGGACCCCGCGGCGATGCTGTCGCGCTTCTCCGACGAGGCCCTGATGCCGCTTCGACGGATCGGGCTCGATCCCGTCCCCGAGCTGGCCGCGGCCAACGAGCGCGGCCCGGTGACGCGGCTGAAGCTACCGCTGGGCCTGCGAGGCTGGCTGATCACCGGCTACGACGAGACCCGGGCTGTGCTGGGCGCCGGTCCGACCGCGTTCAGTAACGACTTCACCAACATGGTCGGCAAGGTCGGGATCGCCGCCGACCAGGACCCGGGCGGCCTGGGGTTCACCGACCCGCCCCAGCACACCCGGTTGCGGCACCTGCTCACGCCGCACTTCACCACCCGTGCCCTTGCGGCTTGGGCGCCGCGGATCACGCAGATCGTCGACGACGCGCTCGACGAGCTTGCCCGCGAGGGTGCGGACGGGGCCACGGTCGACCTCCAGCGTCACTTCGCGACCCAGATCCCGTCCCGGACGATCATGGAACTGCTGGGCGTGCCGGAATCCGAGCGCGAGGACTTTCAGCGCTTCAGCACGGCCCGCTTCGACGTCAGCTCGGGCGCGGTCGGCTCGTTGGACGTGATCGGCGAGGCGGTCGAATACCTGCGGAGGATCGTTGCCGAGCAGCGACGCGACCCGGGCGAAGGCCTGATCGGACAGATACTGCGCGATCACGGGGACCGGATCGACGACGTCGAGCTCGCCGGCCTCGTCGACGGCGTCCTCACCGGCGGGCTCGAGACCACGGTCAGCATGTTGAGCCTCGGCACGCTGGTCATGCTCCAGCGACCGGATCTCGCCGAATCGATTCGCGCCGACGAGGTCGGCACCGAGGCATTCGTCGAGGAACTGCTGCGCTACCTCACGGTCGTCCAGGTCGGGTTCCCGCGATTCGCGCGCCGCGACATGATGCTCGGCGGCCATCACCTGCTCGCGGGAGACATCGTCGTCCCCTCGCTCATCGGCGCCAACCGGGACCGCCGCCGCGGCGACGCGCTGGACGAGGTGCAACCGGGGCGCCCGGCCAACGGGCACCTGGCATTCGGACACGGCCTGCACCGTTGCGTCGGGGCTGAGCTCGCCCGGCTCGAGTTGCGGCTCGCCTACCCAGCACTGGCCCGACGCTTCCCGCACGTCCGCCTCGCGATCGAACCGACCGAATTGGCCTTCCGCGAACTGTCCGTCGTCTACGGGCTGACCGAGTTGCCGGTCGTCCTGGCCTAGCTGCCCCGAGCGCCCCTCCCGCTCGAGGCAGGGGTCCGTTCGGACGTGCCGTCGCGAGCCGACCGCCCGGGCTCACGGGACGAGCGAGATCCGAGCCACGCGGAACTGCTCGGGCATGGTTTCGAGCACGCGCAGCTTGGGGTCCTTGACGTTGAGCCAGGGGTCGGTGAGCAGCGGCTCGAGGCGGGTCAGGCGCGGGTCGGCCAGGACGGCCTTCACGGCCGGACGGTCGCCGCCGGCGACGACCGCGTCCAGATCGGTCACCGAACCCAGCACTCGCGCCACGGCGTCGGCGGCGTCGGCGAAGGCGGCGCTCGACTGGTTGGCTCGCCGCCGGGCGTAGCGCTGCTGCGACCAGCCGCCCGCCTTCGTCGTGCCCTGGACGTAGCTCGACCCGACCTTGGACGCGACCAGCCGCTCGCCCTCGAACAACCCGGCGGCGTGCCCGCCCCGGCGCACCAGCACCACGCCGATACGACGGGCGCGGGTGACGTGCTCGACCAGCGAACCGGTGAGCGGCGCGAACGGGACGTCGATCCAGGCCCGGGCGCCGTCGGCGCCGGTGAGCGCGACCACGGTCGGCGAGGCGACGGTCTCCGTGTCCCCGTGCCGCTCGGCGAAGCCGGCGAGCCAGCGCTCGAGCCGGCCGGCGGCGACGGTGACCGTCCGGACGCCCGCGGGTGCTTCCACCCGGCCGAGCCTACGGCGCGACGGGCAGCGGGATCTCGCGCTGCTCGAGGGTGGCCTCGACCTCGGCCGGCAGCTCGTCCGGATCACCCGCCCGCACCAACGCGATGCCGGCGAGCACGATCACGCCGCCGACCGCCTGCAGCACCCCCGGCCGCTGGCCCAGCAGCACCCAGGCGAACACGATCGCGAACAGCACCTCGGAGAGCCCGACGAACGAGGCCACGCGCGGGCCGAGGCGGCGGGCCGCACCGATGCCGGCGACGTAGGCGATCACAGCCGCGACGAGCGACATACCGACGACCGGCACGACCCAACTCGTGTGGTGCCCGTTGAACGAGACGTCCGACGAGGCCGTGCGGATCGACACGAGACCGACGAGTCCGGCGACGGCCAGCGTGAGCGCGCCCATGACCATGCCGGCCCAGGCCATCACGATGGGCGGCAGCAGGTCGCCGGCGTGAGCGGAGAGGATGAAGTAGGTCGCGAGCCCGGCCGCGGCGGTCAGGCCCCACGCGACCCCGACCAGGGACACCCGCTGCGCGCCGGTGAGGTCCAGGACGAGCACCAGGCCGCCGATGGCGAGCGCGCCGCCGGTGACGGTGAGCCGGCTCGGCCGCTGCCCGTGCCGCAGCCACATCCAGGCGACGACGAGCACCGTGCCGGAGTACTCCAGCAGCAGCGCGACGCCGACCGACAGATGCTCGATGGCGTTGAAGAAGAACAGCTGGCACCCGGCCACGGCGATCAGGCCGTAGGCCACGACCGCGCCCCAGTGGCGCCGCAGCAGCGCCCAACGACCGCGGAGCTGCACGAGCGCGGGGACGGTGAGGATCAGGGCGGCCAGGGCGATGCGCACGGTCACCGCGCCGCCCGGCGTCCAGCCCGCGCCCATCAGCGCTGCGCCGAACGGCCCCGACGTGCCGAACGTGGCCGCCGACGTCACCGCCAGGCCGAGACCGATCGCACCGGCGCGCATGGCCGACGTCCTTCCGTAAGAGGTGAAAAGCCTTATGCTGGTGACGGTAGCCGTTGCGCCCGAAAGGAGTCAAATGCTTTTTGCCCATGACACTGAAGTCGCGCTCGCCGCCGCCACCGGCCTGATCAACACCGAGTACGACGGCGGGCTGGAAACCCTCGCCGACCTGGAGGCCTTCCTCGACGAGTGGGGCATCACCGGATCGCGCCGGCGCACCCGGGCCGAGCTGGCCGAGGTGCAGGCGCTGCGCCCCCGGCTGCGGCAGATCTGGTTCGAGAACGAGGACGGCGCGGTCGCGATCGTCAACGCGCTGCTGCGCGAGGCGAACGCGCTCCCCCACCTCGTCAAGCACGACGAGTGGGCCTATCACCTGCACGCGACCCGCCCCGAGGCGCCGCTCGTCGACCGGATGGCCGTCGAGGCGGCCATGGCCCTCGTCGACGTGATCCGCACCGGCGAGCTCGCCCGGCTGCGCGTCTGCGCCGCGGACGACTGCGACGACGTGCTGGTCGACCTGTCCAAGAACCGCTCGCGGCGCTTCTGCGAGAAGGGCTGCGGCAACCGCGCGAACGTGGCCGCCTACCGCGCCCGCCAGGCGGCGGGCGGGTAGATCGCGACCTACGAGGTGATGTCCTTACGGTCGAACCGCAGCCAGGCCCAGCCCAGGAAGATCGCGGTGTAGACGCAGGCCAGGCCGGCCCCGCGCAGCATGTCGTCGTAGCGGATCGGCGTGCTCAGCGAATCGATCCAGGCGTACTGGAAGTGCGTCGGCAGGTAGTTGCGGTAGCTCCCGAGCGCGGTGATCTGGTCGAGGATCGTCGACACCACCGCCAGCATCACCGCGCCGCCGACCGCCCCGAGCGGGTTGTCGACCGTGAGGCTGAGCAGGAACGCCAGCGACGCGACGATCATCAGCACGATGCAGATGTAGCCGACGATGACGGCGATGCGCAGCACCGACTCACCCACGGAGAACGAGCCACCGATCGGCGACTGCGCCGGCGACCACCCGAAGAACAGCCCCCCGACGATGAACGCCCACAGCGGCAGCAGCACGTTCGCCGCCACAGCCAGCGAGGCCGAGACGATGAGCTTCTGCTTCAGCAGGCGGGAACGGGGCACCGGTTGGGCCAGCAGGTAGCGCAGCGACGACCAGCTGGCCTCGCTCGCCACGGTGTCGCCGAAGAACAGGGCCACCACCACGATCAGCAGGAAACCGACCGCGGCGAACTCGGTGAACAGCGCGAAGTTGAAGCCGCCTGCCGTCGCCAGCCCGACCAGCTGGGGCGCCTGGCTGTCGGCACTCCCGCCGACCTTGAACGCGATCGCGATGATGATCGGCAGGATCAGCAGCAACCCGAAGGTGATCTGGGTGCGGCGCCGCCGCAGCTGGCGGGTGAACTCCACCCGCAGCCGCAGCGTCCTGCGCGGGTCGTAGGAGTGCGGCCGTTCCGGCTCCAGGACCGCGAGCCGGTCGTGCACCCCGCGGCGCGTCGCCGCGTGCCGGGACAGCTCCCGATCGGTGCGGCGCCCGGCCCCGTTGGCACTCGGCGCGGCAACGTTCGTCCCGCTCGATCCCGCGTTCGCTCCGCGAGCGTCACTCGATCCCGCATTCGCTCCGCGAGCGTCACTCGATCCCGTCGCTCCGCGAGCGTCACTCGATCCCGTATTCGCTCCGCGAGCGTCACTCATTCGTCCGCTCCGATCATTTCCAGGAACACGTCCTCCAACGCCCTTCGCGCCGGTACCAGGTGCGAGCCGATGCCGACCTCGGCCAGCACCCGCGCCGCCTCGGTCGGGTCGTCGACGGCGAGTTGCATGCCGCCGGCGCCGGCGATCTCGGCGACCGAACCCGACGCCACGAGCCGTCCCTTGTGCATGACGACGACGTGGGTGCAGGTCTGCTCCACCTCGGCCAGCAGGTGGCTCGAGACGACCACGGTGCGCCCGGTCTGCGCGTACTGCTGCAGCACCTCGCGCATCTCGGCGATCTGCGGCGGGTCGAGTCCGTTGGTGGGTTCGTCGAGGACGAGGACCTCGGGCAGTCCGAGCATGGCCTGGGCGATGCCGAGGCGCTGCTTCATGCCGTGGCTGTACGTCTTGACCTTGCGGTCGACCGACGCGCCGAGCCCGGCGATGTCGAGCGCGGTCTCGAACTCGGCCTCCTCGATCGGCCGGCCCGTGGCAGCCCAGTACAGCCGCAGGTTGTCCCGGCCGGAGAGGTGGGGCAGGAAGCCCGGCCCCTCGATGAAGGCGCCGAGGCGCGAGAGCACGGGCGCGCCCGGCACGACCGGCTCACCGAAGACGTGGATCTGCCCCTCGGTCGGCGTGATCAGCCCGACCAGCACGCGCAGCGCGGTGGTCTTGCCGGCCCCGTTCGGGCCGAGCAGCCCGACCACCTGGCCGTGCTCGACCCGGAAGCTGACGTGGTCGACGGCGCGGTAGCCCCCCGCGTACTCCTTGACCAGCCCCTCGATGCTGATCGGGGTGTTCGCCAGCTCGGGGACGGTCTTGAGCACGAGTCGGCGTCGCACGATTATGCCGCCGACGACGCCGCCGACCAGCAGCAGCGCGAGCAGCCCGACGATGAGCCACGCGAGCGGGTGGCCCGCGCTGATCGGCGATCCGCTGACCGTCGGCAGGGTCACCGCCGCGGTGCCGCCGGCCAGCGCGATCGTGTACGTCGTCGCCTTCTGCGGCACCGCGTAGGCGAAGTCGGTGGTGGCGACGCTGAGGACGAGCCGGTGCTTGGTGAGCACATTGCGCACGACGGACGGCAGCTGGATCGTGACCGTCGCCGGCACGCCGGCCCGCAGGCCCGCCAGCCGCAGCGGTGTCACCAGCTGCGACGGCAGGGTCGCGGTGCCGTCGTCGGACAGGTCGCGCAGACCCGCGAACAGCACGGCGTCGCCACTGCTCTTCGGGATCACGGTGATGCGGACGCTGGGTGCGCCGGCGATGGACACCGCCTTGGTCAAGGCGCTTGACGAGAAGTAGGCCGTCTGACCCGGCGACGACGGCAGCAGTGCGAGCGCGTTGTCGAAGCGGTTCGAGATGCCGCCGAGGCCGGGGATGCTCGTGATCGCCGCCGGCACCCCACCGGCCGGGGCGCTGACCTCCTGGGGCGGTCCGGCGAGGTCGACGGTGGTCGTGCGGCGGGCGATGCCGTCGATGCCGGGGTAGCCGGTGGCGCGGCGGGTCTGCTCCGTGGCGCTGCCGGTCTCGACCGACACGATGCCGGCCTGCTCGGAGAACTGGAACGGTTGCGGGCCGCTGAGCGAGCCGCCGAACACCTTGCCGAACCAGCTGACGCCGGCGTTGATGACATCGGTCGTGCCGCCGCCATCGGCGTCGTGACCGCCCTGCCGCCAGACGACGCTCACCGGGGTGCCGTTGGCCGCGATGCCGCGCGCGTTCGCGTCGGCCTCGCTCAGGGGGAACAGCGAGTCCTGCTCACCCTGGACGAGTTGCGTCGGCGCCTTGATCCGGTTGATGACCGTGGCCGGGCTCGCCTGCCGCATCAGCCTCAGCATCGCGGCGGACGGCGTGCCCGTGGCGGCCGACTCCTGGTAGGCCGCGCACACCGACGGCGCGAACCGGCCACACGTGACGCTGCTCGGGCCGCCCGCGGCCGACTCCGACCGACCGGCGCGACCGCCGGCGAGTGAGCTCAGCACGTTGCGTCCGCTGCTGAAGGCGTTGCCGAAGAGCTGGCCGAGCCAGAGCTTCTTGAACACCCCGGCGCCCGGGCCGGCCCCGTTGGGGAAGAACGCATGGGTGAGGTCGTTCCAGGTGATGTCGGCCGACACGGCTCGTACCTGCGGATCGGCGGCGGCCAGCAGCAGCGACAGCCCGCCGCCGTACGACGACCCGGCGGCCGCGATCTGCGGACCCTTCGCGTCCTTCTTCACCTCGGGCAGGTGGGCGAGGTAGTCGACCAGCTTCCGGGCGTCGGCGATCTCGTAGTCGGGCGAGGCGAAGTGGATCAGACCGCCCGACCGCCCGAAGCCACGCGCGCTGTAGGTGAGCACCACGTAGCCGTCCTGCGCGAAGGTCTTCGCCTCGCTGTCCAGCCCGGTCTTGCTGCCGCCGAACCCCTGCGAGAGCAGGATCGCCGGCGCCGGCGTCGAGTCGGGCAGGTAGAGCGTGGTGTCGAGCCGAACCGGTGTCGCACCCTCGGGCGTGCCGGGGAGGAACTGGGCCCGGGTCGCGACCGACGACGCCGCGACCGCGCCCAGCACGATGCCGCCGATCGCGAGCACCAGGACGACGACCAGCCCGATGCGGACGGTGCGCGAGCGCAGACGTTCCCGGAGCGCAGGCAGCTTCATCAGGCCACCCTACGGACGCCCGTTAGGTGATTGCTCTCAGGGATCACCCTGGTTGTCCCCTGGAGATCGGCCCGATCAGCGCAGGCCCCGCGCGATCTTCACCAGCTCGGTCGCCGACAGTATCGGCGCGCCGGGGTCGGCCGCGTCGGAGGCGGAACACACCTGGCGGGCGATACCCGGACGGGTCGGCCACGTGATGCACCGGCCGTTCTCGTCCACGTGCACCTCGGCCCGGCCGCCGGCCACCTCGGTCACGAGCTCGGGCGCGTTGTCGTAGCTGCTCAGCTCGCGGGGCGGGCCCACCGACACGGTGAGCTGGAGCTGCCCGCGGACGAACACCCGGCCGCCGTTCAGCACCTGGGGCGTCAGGGATGCCGGGATCACCCGGACCTGGCGATAGCCCGCGGGCAGGTAGGTCGGCGTGGGCAGGTCGGACGGGTCGATCACCGGCACGACGGAGCGGTCAACGGCATTGACGATGCTCCGCTGACCGAGCGGCCTCGACAGGTGCAGCGTGAACCGCTGGAAGTCCGGCGGCGGCAGGAAGCACGGCACCGTCGGCTGCGCCGCGAGCTGGTAGATCTCCGCGCTCACCGTCACCTGGCTGTCCGACTCACCGGACACCGTCGCCGACGGGCGGATCCGGACGCACTGGTACTTGCCCGAGTCGGGGAACACCCGGATCAGGACCTGCAACGTCGTGGAGGCCTGCGCGTCGACGAAGGCGGCTTCGGCCTCGGCCGGCCCCCGGTGGTAGACGTGCCCGCGATAGGTGACCGTCGGCGGCTGGGCCGGAGCGGTGCGATGCCCCGGCGACTTCCAGGCCACCGCGGCCGCGACACCGGCGTGGTGACGACCGCGGCCGCCACCGCGGCCCAGCGCAGGGCGGAGCGGCGGGTGTGCTCGTGCCTCTCGTCGTTCGTGGCGAGATCGAGGGCCTCGTCGAAGTCGAGCAACGAGTAGTCGTCGGCCTCACGCCGCGCCGCGTCGGCGCGCAGCCGGTTCTCGAGATCGAGGTCGCTCATCAGTAGTCCTCTCCGAGCTCGCGGCGCAGGCGGGCCCGCGCGTCGGACAATGTCGATTTGACCGTCCCGGCGCTGCACGACATCACGTCCGCGATGTCGGCGACCGGGAGGCCGAGGTAGTAGTGCAGCGTGATCGCCGGGCGCTGGCGATCGGTCAGCCGGGCCAGGGCGGAGCGCAGGTCGACATCGACCTCGGGGCGCGTCTCCTCACCGGCCTCGTCGAGCAACTCGAGAGCCGGTCGCAGGCGCCGGTAGCCCTTCCGGGCCTGATCGGCGACGATCGCCAGCAGCCAGTTGCGGGCCGTGCCGCGGCTCGGGTCGAACTGGGCCCGTTTGCGCCAGGCCGCCGCCAACGCCTCCTGCAGCGCGTCGTCGCCGTCGTTGTCGGGCGCGAGCCGGTTGGCCAACGTCGACATCACCGACCAGTGCGGCCGGACGAGTTCGGCGAACGCGTCGCGGTGGGTCGCCGCCGGCGGCGACGTCAAGGCTGTCTTCACACCCTCTCTACCCGGCCGCCCGCCGATCGGTTGGGTCATTCAGCCAATCTCGCCTGCAGGGCGACGTCCTTCGCCTGGGCTGTCGCGGCCAGCTCGATCTGGAAGGCGCGCATGCGCTCGGCCAGGACGGCGTCGGACGCGGCGAGGATGCGCACGGCGAGCAGGCCGGCGTTGCGCGCGCCGGCGATCGACACCGTCGCCACCGGCACCCCGGCCGGCATCTGGACAATGGACAGCAGCGAGTCCATGCCGTCGAGGTACTTCAGCGGCACCGGCACGCCGATCACCGGCAGCGTGGTCATCGACGCGACCATGCCCGGCAGGTGCGCCGCGCCGCCCGCCCCGGCGATGATCACCTTGAGCCCGCGCCCGGCCGCGTCGCGCGCGTAGTCGGCCATGCCGAGCGGAGTCCGGTGCGCCGAGACGACCCGCACCTCGTGCGGCACCCCGAACTCGGCCAGCGCCTCGGCGGCGAGTCCCATGACGTCGAAGTCGGAATCCGACCCCATGATCACGCCGACCAACGGATCGGTCATCGAGCGTCCCCGTTCATGAGGTAGTCCGCGGCGGCGCGGGCGCGGGCGCGGACGGAGTCGAGTTCGTCGCCGAGCGCGGTCACGTGTCCGACCTTGCGGCCGGGCCGGAACTGCTTGCCGTAGAGGTGGATCTTCACGTCCGGCCACCGGGCCATGAGGTGGTGCACCCGCTCGTCGAGGCCCTTGGGCACGACGTCGTCGGGGCCGCCGAGCAGGTTGGCCATGACCGTCACCGGCGCGGTCGGGGATGTCGCGCCGAGCGGGTAGTCGAGCACGGCCCGCAGGTGCTGCTCGAACTGCGAGGTGCGGGCACCCTCGATCGTCCAGTGCGCCGAGTTGTGCGGCCGCATCGCCAGCTCGTTCACGACCAGGCCGTCCGCCGTCTCGAACAGCTCGACCGCGAGCATGCCGGTGACCCCGAGCTCCTGCGCGATCCGCAGCGCGAGGGCCTGCGCCTCCTCGGCGGTGTCCTCGTCCAGGTCCGGGGCGGGCGCCAGCACCTCGACGCAGATGCCGTCGCGCTGCACGGTCTCGACCACCGGCCAGACCGACCCCTGCCCGAACGGCGAGCGGGCGACATCGACCGCGAGTTCGCGGACGATCGCCACCTTCTCCTCCACGATGAGCGCCGTCCCGGACCCGAGCACCTCGGCGGCCTCGGCGAGCGAGCCGACCACCCACACGCCCTTGCCGTCGTAGCCGCCGGAACTCGCCTTGAGCACCACCGGCCAGCCGGTCGCGGCGGCGAACTCGTCGAGCTCGCGTTCCGACGCCACCGTCGCCCACCGGGGGCACGGCACGCCCAGCTCGGTGAGCCGGCGCCGCATGGCCGATTTGTCCTGGGCGAACTGCAGCGCGTCCGGCCCCGGGTGCACCACCACGCCGTCGGCCACGAGCGCCCGGATGTGCTCGTTCGGCACGTGCTCGTGGTCGAAGGTGACGACGTCGCACCCGCGGGCGAAGGCGCGCAGGTCGTCGAGCGAGCGGTAGTCGCCCACCACGACGTCGGACGCGACGAGCGCGGCGCCGTCGTCGACGGTGTCGGCCAGCACCCGCAACGACTGACCGAGGGCGATCGCCGCCTGGTGGGTCATGCGGGCGAGTTGGCCGCCACCGACCATGCCGACGACGGGGAGTCCGGTGCGCGCGTCCACGCCGGTGAGCCTATGTCGTGGCCGTCGCGGGGCCGGGAGCGGACCGCACAACGCCCGGCCGGTTTCGATCAGCCTGGCTCGGGGCTGTGCGCGCACCTGGCCCGGAACACCCGCGGCGGTACAGTTGCGCAGTCATGACAACGCTCCGGCCTTCCTCCCTGCGCGATCACCTGCGCGGGTCCTGGCGCATCCTGCTCAAGGAACTGACCGCGTTCGGCCTCATCGGCGCGCTCGCGCTCGTGATCGACGTCGGGCTGTTCACCGCACTGTCGCCGCACGGTGCCCTCAAGGCCAAGGCGGTTTCGACCGCCGTCTCGACGACCTTCGCCTACTTCGGCAACCGCCACCTGTCGTTCTCGCACCGTGCCCGCACGAGCCTGGGCCGCGAGACCGCCACCTTCTTCGGCATCAACCTGATCACGCTCGTGTTCTCCGAGCTGATCATCGCCCTGTTCGTCTACCCGCTGGGCTACGACCATGCGAGCGGCATGGTCGCCTTCATCAACCTGGTGACGATCGGGCTGGGCACGATCTTCCGATTCTGGGCCTACAAGCGGTTCGTGTTCCTGCACCCGGACAAGGTGCACGCCCACGACGTCGACCTGGACGAGGAACTCGCCGAGTAGTCGGTCCCGCCGGCCCCTCCGCCGCTATACCGATCAATCGCCTCCGCCGCTATACCGATCAATCGCCTCCGCCGATGTCTGTCTGGTACGCCTCGTAGACGAGGTCGGCCCCCCGCTGGCGGTGCCGCACGAGGTGACCCAGCAGCCGGGTCGCGCGCTCGCGCAGCTCGGCGACGTCGGCGGGCGCGACCGGCGGCGAGCTGTCGGCCACCAGCATCGCGATCTCCTCGGCGATCTGGGCGTGCTCGGCGGTCAGTGCCCCGACGGCGTTCGCCAGCCGCAGGTCCCCGCCGAGGATCGACTGGTGCAGCCCGTGCGGGCCCTCGGTCACCTCGACGTGTGCGCCGAAATCGCCGGCCACGGTGAGCAGGACGTCGTGGACCGCCTCACCCCAGACGACGGCCCGCCCGGCCGCGGGGGCGGCCAGCGTGTTCTCCAGGCTGTTGAGGGTCTCGCGGAGCTCGGCCCGGCGGATGCGGACGGCGTCGAGCTCGGTGCGGGTCGCAACGTCGGGGCTGACGGACGGATCCATGGCGCCTCCCGGGGGCTCGCCCCCATCGTTACCCGGGCCTCGGCTCCCGTCTACCCCGTCGCGGCGCGCCCAGCGGATTACTGGAGGGAACAGTCCGCGGCCCGCGCGAGGAGCAGGTCGCGCTCCTGCTCGTTGGCGGTCATCCCGGCCGCCCGCTCGAACTCGACCCGCGCCTCGGGCAGGCGCCCCAGCTTGTGCAGCAGGTCGCCCCGGACGGCGGGCACGAAGTGGTAGTTCCGCAGCGCCGGCACGTCGTCGGCGATCAGGTCGTCGACGACGGCAAGCCCGGCCAGCGGCCCGTCGGCCATGGAGACCGCGACCGCGCGGTTCAGCTCGACGATCGGGGATTCGGTGGCCTCGACGAGCTCGCCGTAGAGCGAGGCGATGCGCACCCAGTCGGTGGCCTCGGCCGAGCCGGCCCGGGCGTGGCAGGCGGCGATCGCGGCCTGCAGCACGTAGAGCCCGTGCGGGTCGAGGGTCTCGGCCCGGGCGAGCGCGGCCAGGGCGTGGGCGATCAGGGTGTGGTCCCAGCGGCTGCGGTCCTGGTCGAGCAGCGTGATGGGCGAGCCGTCGCGCGCGACCCGGGCCCGCAACCGCGACGCCTGGATCTCCATGAGCGCGACGAGCCCGTGCGTCTCGGCGGCGCCGGGCGAGAGCGCGGCCAGCATCCGGCCGAGCCGCATGGCCTCCTCGCACAGCACCGGACGCGTCCACGTCGCCCCCGACGACGCGGTGTACCCCTCGTTGAACATCAGGTAGACGACCTCGAGCACTGCGGCGAGGCGGCCGACGAGCTCGTCGCCGATCGGGACCTCGAACGGCACGCCGGCGTCGGCCAGCGTCTTCTTGGCCCGGGTGATGCGGGCCGCCATGGTCGGCGTCGTGACCAGGAACGCGCGGGCGATCTCCTCGGTCGTCAGGCCGCCGACCATCCGCAGCGTGAGCGCCACCCGGGCCTCGGCCGGCAGCACGGGATGGCAGGCGGTGAACATCAGCCGCAGCACGTCGTCGGACACGTGCGGCTCGATCTCGATGTCGCTCATCGGATCCTCGCTCAGCGTCGGGTTCGCGGCACTCGCGTCGCGCCCGATCTCCTCGAGCTTGCGTTCGTAGGTGACCTGGCGGCGCACGCCGTCGACCCAGCGACGCCGGGCCACGGCGGTGAGCCAGGCGCCCGGGTTGTCCGGGACGCCCGACTCGGGCCACTGTTCGAGCGCGGCGACCAGCGCGTCCTGCGCGAGGTCCTCGGCCAGCCCGACGTCGCGCACGGTGCGGGCCAGGCCCGCGATGAGCCGGGCCGCTTCGATGCGCCAGACGGCTTCGACCCGTCTGACCGCGGCGGCGGGGTCCGCCGGGCTCACGCGCGGTCGGCGACCTGGTCCCGCAGGGCCTGCTCGCGCTCGCGCAGCTCCGGGGTCAACGCGTCGCCGAAATCCTCGGCCTCGAAGACCGGGCGCACCTCGACCTCGGCGTCGACGAAGGGCGAGCGCTGCAACCACTCGACCGCCTCCTCCAGCGAGGCGACCTGCCAGATCCAGTAGCCGGCGACGAGCTCCTTGGTCTCGGCGAACGGTCCGTCGATCACGGTCGACGCCGTGTCCTTGCCGCGGAAGCGCACCCGCTTGCCCTGGGAGCTGTCCTTGAGCCCGTCGGCGGCGAGCAGGACGCCGGCCTTGACCAGCTCCTCGTTGAACTTGCCCATCTCGTTGAGCTGGTCGGCGGTGGGCAGCACGCCCGCCTCGGACTCCTCGCTGGCCTTGACCAGAACCATGACTCGCATCTCGATCTCCTCGCTCTCCGGCGCCGGATCAGCCCGGCCTCACGAACGCGTCGAACGTCCGGCCCGGAATTCGACAGCACGGCCAAGATACGTTCCGATCAGCGCCGCTCCCGCCGCCAGACGATCTTCAGGCCCGACCAGTCGGCGTCGATCGCCGCGACCTTCACGTCGACCAGGCCGAGCGGCAGGACGCACTCGCGGATCGCGTTCTCGCTCAGGTCGCTGACGTGACCGGCGGCGCGCCGGGGCCAGGCGATCCAGAGCGCGCCGGCCGGTCGGATGGCGTCGGACCAGGCGGCCACCCGGCCGGGCAGGGCGTCGACCGAGCGGACGAACGCGATGACGACGTCGGCCGGTTCACCCTCGGCCACGGCTTCGACCGGCGGCGGGTCCTGCAGCGTCCACCCCGCGGGCGGGTCGTCGAGTCCGAGCCGGGTGCCGGGGCGCAGGCCGAGCTTGCGCGCCTGCGGCGTGCCCGAGTAGCCGGACGTCATGGCGTCACTATCGCGCAGGAGGCGGCCTCGCGGTCGGCGGAGGAGGGGTGCTGCCGAAGCGGCGGAAGATACGGCGCGTACGCCGGCAACCCCCCAGGCGTTGCCACGGGAGCGAGCACCACACCCGTGACCCAGTTGCCAGCGCCAGGACACAACACCCCGAGCACCGCCGCCCCGACAGCCCGTCCGGCGGCAACAACGCGGTTGCACGCATCCCCCGATGCGCGTGCCACGCGTTCTCGTCACCACGGACTGAGGCGACGGTAGCAGCCGTTTGAACATCGTTCAATGGCCGTTACTGTGCGCATGTGGATGCACGAGCAATCACCCTGGCCGCGCTCGACGTGCTCGACGAGCTCGGCTTCGAGGGATTCACCATGCGAGCGGTCGCGACCCGACTCGACGTGCAGGTCGGCGGCCTCTACTACCACTTCCCGGACAAGGCCCAGCTGATCCAGGCCATGACCGACGAGCTGTGTTCGCGGATGACCGCGAGCGACCCCGAGGGCGACTGGCACACCCAGGCCGTGGCGCAGTGCCGGCAGATGAGGCACGCGATGCTGGCCATCCGGGACGGCGCCCGGCTGCTGGTCACCGGCCCGTTCGTGGGCAGCTCGGTGGCGCTGCAGGTGTTCGAGCACCTGCTGACGATCCTCGCCTCCGGGGTCGAGGACGACCGGCTCGGCATCGCCGGCGAGACGCTCGTCGGCTACATCATCGGCTACGTGCTGCAGGAACAGGCCTCGGCGGCGATCGGTCCGGAGCCGCTGCTCGAGTCGATCTCGCCGGTCGAGCACCCGACGATCGTCCAGCAGTACGGCTCGATCCCGGCCGACGACCGCTTCACCTCCGCGATCGAGGCGATCATCGCCGGCTTCGAGAAGTAGCTGCTACGGGCTGATCGCGTCGATCGCGCGGTAGATGCGCTTCTCGCTGACCGGGCGCGCCGTGCCGAGCTGCTGGGCCCACAGGCTGACCCGAAGTTCCTCGATGAGACGGCCGACGTCGCGGACGTCCTCGGCCGCGGACCGGGTCGCCGGCAGCGCCGCCACCAGCTCGTCGTAGACCTCCTGCACCTGGTGCACCCGGATCATCCGGCCGCGGTCGGCCTCGACGTCGCGCGGCAGGAGTTCGAGGCGACGCTGCATGGCCGTGACGTAGCGGGCGAGGTCGGCGAGGTGGGCGCGGCCGGTGCGGGCGACGAAGCCCACGGGCAGCAGCCGGCGGAACTGGTCGCGGATGTCGGCGATCGCGTCGGCGTGCGGCTTCGGGGGTTGGGCGGGTAGCGCCAGCCGTACCTCGTGCGCGGCGGCCAGCACCTTCTCGACGAGCCCGACCACGGCGGCGGTCTCGCCGGGCAGCCGGTCGGCCACGCGGGTGCGGACGTCGTGGAACTCGGCCCGGCTCCACGGCGCGGCGCTGGTCAGCGCGTCGACGGCGGCGTCGGCGCAGTCGTCGAGCAGCGCCGGCAGCGAGCCGTCGGGATTCGTGCCGAGCACCAGCCGGGCCCGGGTCGACAGCGTCCGCTCGACGCTCTTGACCGGGGACGCGACGGCGAGGCGCAGCAGCCGGCGTACCCCGAGCCCCATCGCGGCCCGCTGCTCGGCCGGCGAGGCGAACACGCGGATGCCGACGGAGGTGCCCTCGTCGACGAAGGCGGGGAATCCCCGGACGGCGTGCGCGCCGCTGGTGCGCTCGACCACGCGCGGCAGCGGGTCGAGGTCGCCGGGCCAGGCCGTCAGGCCGGTGCGTTCGAGCTCGCCCGCGACGGCGGCGGCCACCGCCGCGCGCACCGGCGCGGCCAGCTCGGCCTGCAGCGCCGGGAGGTCCTTGCCCGTCGCGACGACGGTGCCGTCGGCGGCCTCGACGGCGAAGGTGATGCGCAGGTGCGTCGGCAGCTTGTCGAGGTCGAAGGCGGTGATCGGGACGAGCACGCCGGTGCGCCGCTGCAACTCACGCTGCACGCCGTCGAGCAGCGGCTCCTGCCCCGGGGTCAGCTCGGCCAGCACGGCCCGGGCGGTGTCGGGCACGGGCACGAAGTTGCGGCGCAGGTCCTTCGGCAGCGCGCGGAGCAGGGCGATGACGAGCTCCTCGCGCAGCGCGGGCACCTGCCAGGCGAACTCGTCGCCGCCGAGGCGGGCCAGCACGTCGACCGGCACGTGCACGGTGACACCGTCGTCGGCGGCGCCCGGCTCGAAGCGATAGCTGACCGGCAGCGCCAGGTCGCCGGCCTGCCAGACGTCCGGGCTCTCGGCGTCGGCCTCCTCGTGCCGCAGCAGGTCGTCGCGGGTGAGCGTCAGCAGGTCGGGCGTCTCGTGCCGCGCCGACTTCCACCACGCGTCGAAGTGCCGGCCCGAGACGACGTCGGCCGGCACGCGGGCGTCGAAGAACGCGTAGACCTCCTCGTCGCCGACGAGCAGGTCGCGGCGGCGGGCCCGCTCCTCGACCGCCTCGAGCTCGGCCCGCAGCGCCTCGTTGGCGGCGAAGAAGCGGTGCCGGGTCGTCCAGTCACCCTCGACGAGCGCGTGCCGAAGGAACAGGTCACGGGCCTCGGCGGGCTCGACGCTCGCGTAGCCGACGCGGCGACGCGGTACGAGCGGCAGCCCGTAGAGCGTCACCCGCTCGTAGGCCATGGCCGCGCCGCGCTGGGCGTCCCAGTGCGGCTCGCTGTACGAGCGGGCAACGAGGTGGCCGGCGATGCGCTCGACCGCCTCCGGCTCGATGCGGGCGGCTGTACGACCGAACAGCCGGCTCGTCTCGACGAGGTCGGCCACGACGATCCAGCGCGGCGGTCGCTTGGTGAGCACCGAGCCGGGCGCGAGGACGAAAAGGGAGTTGCGGGCGCCGGCATACTCGCGCGACGGCCGCTGACCGCGAGCACTGCTCTCGGACTTGCGAGCAGTGCTCTCGGTCGGCTCCTCGCGCTGACCGATGTGCGACAGGAGCCCGGCGAGCAGGGCGGCGTGCACCCGGTCAGCCGGGGCCCGCTCACCCGGATCGGCCTCGACGATGTCCAGTCCGCGAGCGATCGCACGCAGCTGGCCGACGAGGTCCTGCCACTCGCGGATGCGCAGGTAGTGCAGGAACTCGTCGCGGCACATGCGGCGGAACTGGTTGCCCGATCGCTCCTGCCGCTGCTCGCGCAGGTAGTCCCACAGGTTCAGGAAGGAGATGAAGTCGGAGAACTCGTCGGCGAACCGGGCGTGCTTCTGCTTGGCCGCCTCCTCGCGGTCGGACGGCCGCTCACGCGGGTCGGGGATCGACAGCGCGGCGGCGATGACCAGCACCTCGCGCACGCAGCCCTCGTCGGCCGCCTGCAGGATCATCCGGCCGATGCGCGGGTCGACCGGCAGCTGCGCGAGGCGACGTCCGACGGTGGTGATCGCGCCCTCGGAGTCGAACGCGCCGAGCTCCTGCAGCAGGGTGGTGCCGTCGCGCACGCTGCGCTTGTCGGGCGGGTCGACGAACGGGAAGTCGGCGACGTCGCCGAGCTGCAGCGCGGCCATCTGCAGGATCACCGACGCGAGGTTCGTGCGCAGGATCTCCGGCTCGGTGTAGCGCGGGCGCGCCTCGAAGTCGGCCTCGCTGTAGAGCCGGATCGCGATGCCGTCGGCAACCCGGCCGCACCGCCCGGCCCGCTGCGACGCCGAGGCCTGCGAGATCGGCTCGATGGGCAGCCGCTGCACCTTGGTGCGGCGGCTGTAGCGCGAGATGCGGGCGGTGCCCGGGTCCACGACGTAGTGGATGCCGGGCACGGTCAGCGACGTCTCGGCCACGTTCGTGGCGAGCACGATGCGACGCCCGGTGTGCGGCTCGAAGACACGCTGCTGCTCGGCCGTGGGCAGGCGCGCGTACAGCGGCAGCACCTCGGTGGTGTTCTCGTCGAACTCGGCCCGCAGCGCCTCGGCGGTGTCGCGGATCTCCCGCTCCCCGGACAGGAAGACGAGCACGTCACCCGGCAACTCATGTTCGAGCTCGCGGACGGCATCGACGATCGCCTCGGTCTGGTCGCGCATCTCGCTGCGATGCACGACGTCGTGATCGGGGTCGTCAGGGTCGTCGTCCTCCCGATCGGGGAGGTCGGGTTCGAGCGGCCGGTAGCGAATCTCGACCGGGTAGGTGCGACCCGACACCTCGACGATCGGCGCATCGCCGAAGTGGGTGGCGAAGCGTTCGGGCTCGATCGTCGCGCTGGTGACGATCACCTTGAGATCGGGACGCCGCGGCAGCAGTTGGGCGAGGTAGCCGAGCAGGAAGTCGATGTTGAGGCTGCGCTCGTGGGCCTCGTCCAGGATGAGGGTGTCGTAGCGCAACAGGCGGCGGTCGCGCTGCATCTCGGCGAGCAGGATGCCGTCGGTCATCAGCTTCACGAGCGTGCGGTCGCTCGCCTGATCGGTGAAGCGGACGGTGTAGCCGACGGCCTCGCCCAGCGGGGTGTGCAGCTCGTCGGCGATGCGCTGGGCGACGGTGCGGGCGGCGAGCCGGCGGGGCTGGGTGTGGCCTATCGTGCCGCGGATGCCGCGCCCGAGCTCGAGGCAGATCTTGGGCAGCTGCGTCGTCTTGCCCGAGCCGGTCTCGCCGGCGACGACCACGACCTGGTTCTCCCGGATGGCAGCGGCGATGTCGTCGCGCCGTGCGCTCACCGGCAGGTCGGGGTAGGTGATCGTCGGGACGGCCGCCTCGCGGGTGGCGATCACCTGCTCGCCACGGGCGATCTGCTCACCCAGCTTGGCCAGCTCGCGGTCGCGGTTCCCCGCCCGGCGCAGCTGTTCCAGGCGGCGCCGGATGCGGGCCTCGTCGCGCAGCGTCAGCCCACTCAGCCGGGCGCGCAGCTCGCCGGGCGTGAGGGACGGAGCGGACACTCGGTCCACGATATGCGGCCCGGCCGACCCGATTCGCCACGAGTTCGCGTATCAGCGCCGCCGGGTGCGACTCCTCCCTCGCGAGCACGGCCACGAGGCCCCCGGCAGGAGAAGGAGAACGGTCATGGGCGGATTGATCGAAGAGGGCGAGCACATCGTCAACCGGGTCATCGACCCCACCCTCGACGCGGCCGGGGAGGAGATCCGCGACTACCTGCTGCCCGGGCACGGGAACCACCCCAGCACGCCGCCGCCCGCTGCCGGCCCGACCAACGTCTACAACGGCCCGGTCACGATCACCAACTCCGACAGCCACAACGACAGTCACAACACTTCGGACAGCCACAACAGCTCGGTCGACGTCACGACCTCGGACAGCCACAACACGACGTCGTCCGACAGCCACAACGTCACGACCGCCGACAGCCACAACACGTCGGACAGCCACAACACCGACTCGCACAACACCGACTCGCACAACACCCGCGGCAGCGGCGGCACGCCGCCCGGCAACAGCGGCGGCAGCCACTACGGCCCCGGCTACCTCGGCCCGGGCAGCCACGGCCTCGAGGTGTCGCGCTGGCAGGAGCAGCTCAACCAGGTCATGGGCACATCCCTGACCGTCGACGGCGCCTTCGGGCACGCCACCCAGGCTGCGACGATCCAGTTCCAGCAGGCCTACGGTCTCGCCGCCGACGGCGTCGTCGGCCCGCAGACCGAGGGCATGATGCAGAGCCTGTTCGCCACGACGGCGCAGACCGACCAGCCCGGCTACGGCGACCAGGCGGTGTCCCCGGGCGCGCCCTACCACCCGTCGACGCACGGGCAGTTCGACCCGAACCAGCACGGCGCGTTCCACCCGGACAGCCATGGCGCGTTCCACCCCGACGTCCACGGTCAGTTCAACCCGAACGTGCACGGCGAGTTCCACGCCGAGATGCACGGCCAGTTCGACCCGAACGTGCACGGGACCTTCCACCCCGACTGGCACGGCCAGTTCAACCCGTACATGCACGGCGGCTACCACCCGCAGTGGCACGGCGAGTTCCACCCGGACACGCACGGCCAGTTCCACCCGCAGTCCCACGGCGACTTCCACCCCGACACGCACGGGCCCTTCCACCCACAGGTGCACGGCGCTTATGACAAGCAGCTACACGGCGAGTACCACCCTGACGTGCACGGGCAGTTCCACCCGGAGACCCACGGGCAGTTCCACCCGGACGTCCACGGCGCGTATCACCCGGACGTCCACGGGAAGTTCGACAAGCAGCTGCACGGCGAGTTCGACGAGTCGACGCACGGCAGCTACCACCCCGAGCTGCACGGCGAGCTCGTCACCTGAGTCGGGGTCTACAGCCGGGCGGCGAGCACGTCGCGACCTGGTCCGCCGAGGGCGGCAAGCGTCGCGCGCCGCCCGGTGACGGCCATGATGAGGTCGGCCGCGCGACCGGTGACCGCCTGGCCCTCGCCCCAGCGCCGGTGGAGGTCGGTCGGCTGCAGGCTGAGGCCGTCGAGCAGGCCGCGCGGGACGAAGCCGTAGGGCGACGCGGCGAGGAAGTCGAGCGCCACCTCGAGATCGACGGCCGGCGGCGCGTACGGCAGCCCGAGCGGGATGCGGATGTCACCGCCGTGGACGAGCAGGTCGACCAAGGGCCCGGCGGCCCCGACACGCGGCGGACGCTTGCGGCTCTCGGCGTGGGTGCGCAGGTTCGCCGCGACCTCGGCCACCGGCGCCTTCGCCAGCTGCCGCGCCACGGCGTCGTTGGCCCGATGGAAGCTGCCGCGGTTCTTGAGCAGGGCGAGCGCGAACTTCTGCGGCGGGACGAGGGGCAGCACGGTCAGGTGCGCGGCGACGGTGCGCACGTCCCACTTTCCGCACAGGCTCGGCGTCGCCAGCTGGGTCTCGTCCAAGGTCTCGAGCAGGTCGGCGAGGGCCCGCCGGTGCTCGGCGCAGCGCTGCACTATCTCCGAGGTCTCCACCCGCGCAGTATGTCGTCACAGCCGTGTCCGCGCCGGACAAGATCGGGGTAGGCCCCAGCCATGACCGAACCCACTGATCAGCAGATCCCGGCCGAGCCGCACGACGGCATCGACGCCTTCAACAATCCCGACGCCCGCGCCTACGAGGAGAACCAGAGCTCGCCGCTCGCCCGCGCCTCGGCCGGTGGGCCGCCGCCGACCGACGCGCCGCCCGCCGGCGAGGCACCCGAGGTCGGTGGCACCGGCGCCGGCGACCCGCTCGAGGGCGTGCGTATCACTGACGAGGACGCCGCCGAGGCGGTCGACGGCGACGACGGACCCGAGCACCCCGGGGTACGTCGCTCGAGCTGATCACGCGTCCAGGTAGCTCGCCAGCCGGTCGGCCAACTCGGCCGGCCGGCTGAGCGCGACGAGGTGCCCGCCCGGCATCACGTCGGCCTCGAGGCCCAGCCGCTCGCGGGCGACCCGACGCTGGAACTCGACCGGGAAGAAGCGGTCGTCGGCGCCGGCCAGCACGTGGATCGGGACGTCGGGCCAGCGCTCGAACTCGCACGGCTGGCCGAACGGGGTGTCCGACGGGCCACGCTGCTCGGACGCCCCGCTCGCCGCCACGTCGTCCGGGACGTCGTGCAGGAAGTGCGTGACCTCGTCGAAGTCGGTGCCGCGGCCGGCGGCCTCGTCGGCGGCGAGCCGCGCTTCGGGCTGTCCGGTCGCCTCCCACCACGCCCCCGGCGTCTCGCCCGGCAGCGGCACCATCGCGTTCAGCAGCACGATCATGCGGACCGGCACCCGGGCCGCCACCATCGGCACGGTGAAGCCGCCCATCGACTGGCCGACCAGGACGAGGTCGTCGCGGTCGTCGCCGATCGCGGCGAGCGTGATGTCGGAGTATTCGGGCAGCCCGAGGTCCGGGTCGTCCTCACGGATGTCGACCGCGACGGCCGAGTGGCCGCGCCGCTCGAGCTCGGGTACGAGCCGGTGCCAGTACCACCCCGCGCCCCCTGCTCCCGGGACGAGGACGAACCTCATGCCGACATCGTGGCGTGCACCGGCGGCGCGCTCCGGATCGTCTGGAGCACCACGCAGTAGCGCTCGGTGAGCTTGTGCAGGGTGGCGAGCTGGTCGGCGTCCGCGTCGGTGTCGAGGTCGAAGGTCAGCCGGATGTCGGTGAAGCCGACGGGCGCGGCCTTGTCCACTGCGAGCGTGCCGCGGAAGTCGAGGTCGCCCTCGGCCCGCACGGTGCCACCGCGGACGTCGAGCCCGAGCGAGGTGGCGACCGCGCGGAGCGTCACGCCGGCGCAGGCGACGAGCGCCTCGAGCAGCATGTCGCCCGAGCAGAGCTGGGTGCCGTCACCCCCGGTCGCGGGGTGCAGGCCGGCCTCGGCCATCGCGCGTCCGGTCTCGAGTGAGCACGAGACGCCCTCGCCCAGCCGGCCCGTGGCCGAGAGCGTGATCCGCGCGGCGTCCGGGTCGTCGCGGTAGCGCTGCTTGAGCGGATCCTGGATCTCGCGGAGCGTCGGTGTCGTCATCGCCCCGACGCTAGTCCGGCGGGCCGGCTCGCGACACGCCGGAGCCGATTGACGATTTAGAACGCCTGTTCGATGATTGAGTGATGCTCGACGTCGCGATCCGCAAGCCGGACGGCAGCACCGCTGTCGACTGGCAGCACGTCGGCGTCCGCACGGCTCCCCCGCTGCCGGTCGCCCCGGCGCTGCACACCATCCTGCCCGACGGCCTGCGCCGCGGCAGCACGGTCAGCGTCGCCGGCTCGATGTCCCTGCTGCTCGCGCTGCTCGGCGCCGCCTCGGCCGACGGCGCCTGGGCCGCGCTCGTCGGGTTCCCGCGGATCAGCGCCGAGGCGGCGCGCGAGTACGGCATCGACCTCGCCCGGCTCGCGCTCGTCCCCGATCCCGGCCTGGTCCAGGGCGGGTGGACCACGGCGGTCGGCGCCCTGCTCGACGCCGTCGACATCGTGGCTGCCCGGCCGCCGCGGGGGCGCGGGGTGGTGCCGGGCGACGTCCGGCGCCTCGCCGCCCGCGCCCGCAGCAAGGACGCCGTGCTCATGCCCTACGTGCTCGATCCGGCCGGCTGGCCCGGCGCCGACGTGCGCCTGCAGGCCGTCGGCGGCGAGTGGACCGGCATCGGCGCCGGCACCGGCCGGCTGCGGGCCCGCCGGGTCGAGGTCACCGCCGGCGGCCGCGGCCCCGCCGCCCGCTCCCGCTCGGCCAGCCTGTGGCTCCCCGCCCCCGGCGGCGGCATCGACGAAGCCACCCCGCTCGCTCCCGTCATCGATCTCGCCGGTTAGCAGCTGATCTTCATGCCCACATCCGGCCCCAGCCCCGTCCGACCATGAAGATCGACGAGGGGACGGCGGCGCCTCCCCGGCGGATCAGTGTCTGGTGTCCTGACTGGCCGGTCACCACGGCTCGGATCGAGGCTGGTCTCGAGCCGGAGACCCCGGCCGCCGTCGTCACCGCGAACCGGGTGGTCGCGTGCTCGCACTCGGCGCGGGCCCACGGGGTGCGGCGCGGTCTGCGGCGGCGCGAGGCACAGGCCCGCTGCCCCGAGCTTGCGGTGCTGGGCCGTGACGAGTCGGCCGAGGCGCGCACCTTCGAGCCGGTCGTGGCCGCGCTCGAGGCGATCGCACCCGGCGTCGAGATCACCCGGCCCGGGCTGGCCGCGATCGGCGTGCGCGGCCCGACCCGCTACTTCGGCGGCGAGACCGGGGTGCTGCACGCGCTGTCCCGCGGGGTGGCCGGCCTGCCTGCGCTGGGCGGGGCCGACCTCCTCATCGGCATCGCCGACGGCTCGTTCGCGGCCGAGCAGGCAGCCCGTCGCGGGCTGATCATCGACCCCGGCGGCTCGCCCGCGTTCCTCGAGAACCTGCCGATCGAGACGCTCGACCCGTCCGGTGCGTCCCCGCTGATCGACCTGCTGCGCCGCCTCGGCATCCGCACCCTCGGCGCCTTCGCCGCGCTGCCGGGCGCCGACGTCCTGGCCCGCTTCGGGCCCGTCGGCGTGTGGGCGCACCGCGAGGCGAGCGGGCGTGACGACCGTCCGCTGTCGGCCCGCCGGCCGCCGGTCGAGTTCACCGTCACCCTCGATCTCGAACCGGCCGTCGACCGCGTCGACACCGTCGCGTTCTCGGCCCGCGGCATCGCCGAGCAGTTCGTCACCGACCTCGGCGCGCACGGGCTGGCCTGCACCTGCCTCGAACTGCAGGCGCTGAGCGAGAACGGCGAGGAGACCGTGCGGCGCTGGCGGCACGCCGGGGTGCTGTCCACCGTCGACGTCCTCGACCGGGTGCGCTGGCAGCTCGAGGGGTGGCTGTCCGGGAACCACCGGCCGACCGGCGGCGTCAGCCGGGTGCGGCTGGTGCCGCTCGAGGTCGTGCCCACCGGCACCCACCAGCAGGCGCTCTGGGGTGGCTCGGGCGCCGAGGACGAGCGGGCCGCCCGCGCGCTGGCGCGGGTGCAGACCCTGCTCGGCCACGGTTCGGTGCTGACCCCGGTGCTCGACGGCGGCCGCGACCCCGGTCAGCGCACCCGCCTCGTGCCGTGGGGCGACGAGCCGCTGCCGCTGCACTCGCCCGAGCAGCCCTGGCCCGGACAGCTCCCCGCGCCGGCACCGTCGGTGCTGCTCGACCCGCCGCGTCCGGCCCAGGTGCTCGACGCGTCGCGCCGGCCGGTGCGCGTCACCGAGCGTGGCGCGATGCCGGCCCCGCCCGAGCTGTTCGCGATGGGCAGTGACACCCCGGTCGCCGTCGCGTCGTGGGCCGGGCCGTGGCCGGTCGACGAGCGGTGGTGGAGCCCCGAGTCGGCCCGGCGGGTCGTCCGCTGCCAGATCGTCGACGTCCGGGGCCGGGCCTATCTCGTCACCGGGTCGATGGACGACACCCCGCGCTGGCAGGTCGACGCGATCTACGACTGAGCGATGCACGCCACGCCCGGAGATCATCTCTTCGTGTGAATTCGACGTGCACCGCGGGTAGTGCTCACAGCGATCACGACACCACGGGCCACAACTGCCCGCCCGGGAGGGAGAACCGACATGAGCGCAGACCTGAATCCGATCAGTGCCGCCGAGCTCGAGGCGGAGTCCGGCACCGCGCTGCCGGACAAGGAGGTCATGTCGCTGCTCGATCTCAACGCCAACCTCGACCTGGCTCTCGACGTCGCGGCGCCGATCGACCTCGCCGTCGGCGCGAACGCCAACGTCGCCGCGCCGATCAACGCCTCGGTCGGCGCGAACGTCCTCTCGCTCGACTCGAGCGCCGGCG
The DNA here is from genome assembly GCF_036000465.1 of Jatrophihabitans sp. Lineage (GTDB taxonomy): Bacteria > Actinomycetota > Actinomycetes > Mycobacteriales > Jatrophihabitantaceae > Jatrophihabitans. The sequence goes on from NZ_DASYFV010000013.1 coordinate 101,106, forward strand.
CGGAGGCGCTGCAGGCATCGGAGGTCCACCAGGGCGTCGTCGGCGACGCGACGGCGACGTCGCACCAGCTCAGCGGCATCGACCAGGGCACCCAGCCGGTCGACGGCTCGACCACGCCCGCCGGCTCGCCCGCCCCGGCCGGCGGGTCGACCGCCCCGGCGGTCTCCACCCCGGATCCGAGCTCGCCCGGAGCACTCGACGGGAACCTGCTCAACGTCAACGTCAACCTCAACGGCGACCTGCACATGGCGGCCCCGATCGACGGCGCGGTGGCGGCCAACGCGAACGTCGCCGCGCCGATCGACGCCTCGGTCTCGGCCAACGTCGGCTCGGTCGGTTCCGACGCGACGGCCATCGCGCACCAGTCGAGCATCATCGACCAGAGCATCGACGGCAACGCGTCGGCTACGGCCGACCAGAGCTCGAACATCAAGCAGTAACGCGTCACGCGAGTGACCGCCCTCGACCACCATCCCGCGGGTGCTGACGACGACCGGACGACGTCGTCGTCAGCGCCTGCGTCCACGCTGGACGCGCCGGAGGACCGGATTCCCCGGCGCGCGGCCGACCTGCAGCTCATCGGCGAGATGCCCGGCTCGGGCTATCGCGCGGCCCCGTCGTTGGTGCGCCGCGGGGACGGGCAGACCCTGCAGCTCACCGCGCTGCTCTACCTCGTGCTCGAGTCGATCGACGGCACGCGGGACTACGCCGAGGTTGCCGAGGTCGTCAGCGAGCGCTTCGGCCGCCTCGTCACCGGTGACCAGATCCAGGGCCTCGTCGACGGCAAGCTGCGTCCACTCGGGGTCGTCTGCAAGGCCGACGGTTCCGAACCGGAGGTCCGCAAGGCGAACCCCCTGCTCGCCCTGCGTTTCCGCGCCGTCGTCTCCGACCCCGCGGTCACCCGGCGGATCACCGCTCCGTTCGCGCGCCTGTTCAACCCGCTCGTCGTCGTCGCGGTGCTCGTCGCGTTCGTACTCGTCTGCAAGTGGGTGCTGTTCGACCGCGGGCTCGGTTTCGCCGCCCATCAGGCGTTCGCGCGACCCGGGCTGCTGCTGACCGTCTTCGCGATCACCGTCGTCTCGGCCGGCTTCCACGAATTCGGTCACGCCGCCGCCGCCCGCTACGGCGGCGCCACCCCCGGCGCCATGGGGGCCGGCCTGTATCTCGTTTGGCCCGCCTTCTACACCGACGTCACCGACAGCTATCGCCTCGGCCGGGCCGGTCGGCTCCGCACCGACCTCGGCGGGCTGTACTTCAACGCCCTGCTCTCCGTCGTCATGTTCGGGCTGTGGGCGGTCACGGGCTGGGACGCCCTGCTGCTCGTCATCGGCGCCCAGATCATCCAGATGGTGCGGCAGTTGCCGCCCATGGTGCGCTTCGACGGCTACCACATCCTGGCCGACCTCACCGGCGTCCCCGACCTCTTCCACCGCATCAAGCCGACGCTGGCCGGCCTGAACCCGCGCCGGTGGGGCAGCCCCGAGTCGAAGGTGCTCAAGCCGTGGGCGAAGGCCGTCGTGACGGTGTGGGTACTCCTCGTCGTGCCGCTGATGGTGCTGACGGTGCTCGTCACGCTGGTCACCCTCCCCCGCGTCCTCGCCAGCGCGGCCGCGAGCGTGCGCACGCAATGGACCGGCATGTGGACGATGTTCGGCGACGGCGACGTGCCCGGCGGGCTCGCCAAGCTGCTCGGCGTCATCGCGGTCGGGCTGCCGATCTTCGGCATCGCCTACATCCTCACGCGGTCGGTGAAGCAGCTGGCCCGCAAGGTCTGGACGGCGACGGCCGGCCAGCCGGTCAAGCGCGCGGTGGCGCTTGTGGTCGCGGCGGCCGTCGTCGCCGCGCTCGCCTTCGTCTGGTGGCCCCGAGGCAACTACCGGGTGATCCAGTACTACGAGCGCGGCACGGTGCAGGACGCCGTGGCGGCCGCGTTCCATCCCGGCTCGATCGGCGCCGGATCGGCGTCCGGCCTGGCGGTAGGCCGCCAGGCATCGGCGACCACGGTGTGGCCCGCCGGCGCCGGCGCGCTGCCCACCCGGCAGAAGCCGGCGCTGTCACTGGTGCTCGTCCCCCGCTCGCGGACTACGCCGGCCGGCACCCCGGCCCCGACCTGGGTGTTCCCGTTCAACCGCCCGCGGCCGCCCGGCCTCGGCGACAACCAGAGCCTGGCTGTGAACACGAAGGACGGATCGGTCGTCTACGACGTCGCGTTCGCGATGGTGTGGGCCGACCACGACACCGTGCTGAACAAGAACGAGGCGTACGCGTTCTCGAGCTGCCGGAACTGCCGCACGACCGCGGTCAGCTTCCAGATCGTGCTGATCGTCGGCCACGCGAGTGTGGTCGTTCCGCAGAACATCGCCGGTTCGGTGAACTACAACTGCATCTCGTGCCTGACGCAGGCCCTGGCCCTGCAGCTCGCAGTCACGCTGCCCAACGTGCCGGGCACCGCCGAGACGCACGACATCACCGAACTGTGGCGGCAGATCTACGCGTTCAGCAAGACACTCACCTCGCTGCCGTTCACCGAGATCCAGCAACGCCTGGCCGACTACGAGAAGCAGATGCTCGCGGTGATCGACAAGTACGCGCCGCCGAAACCGGCTCCGACCGGAGCCGCCGCGTCGACGACGGCCGCGCCGTCCGCGCCGTCCGGGGCGGCGTCGACGGGGACGGGAGCCGGCCCGGGCGATCCGTCCGATCCGGCGATCTCGACCGCGCCCGCAGTCCCGGTTCCCGGGTCGGCGGGCAGCACGTCGACCGACAGCGGTGCCGGCGCGAGCACCTCCGGTTCGCCCACCTCCGCGTCCTCGACGGACGCCCCGGCCAGCTCGTCACCGGTGGCGCCCGCCTCGCCGTGACGTCGTCTCAGCCGAGCAGCGACGCCGCGACCGTCGCGCCGAGTTCCCAGCACGCCGCGGTGGCCGCCCTGTCCGCCCCGCCGACGACGGTCACCGGCTTCACGACCTGCTCCCAGCCGAGGCCCTTCGTGATCGACTCGGCCGCCCGGACCGCGCCGGCCGTGTCGTTGTTGCCATGCACGTACAGCCCGTAGGGCGCGCCCGGCTTGGCCGTCAACGTCGGGTAGTAGATGCCGTCGAAGAAGTGCTTCATCGCACCGGACAGGTAGCCGATGTTGGCCGGCGTCCCCAGCACGAAGCCGTCGGCCTCGAGCACGTCGACCGGCGACGCGGTGAGTGCCGGCCGCACCCGCACCTCGACGCCCTCGATGCCGTCGGCCGACGTCCCCGAGAGCACTGCTTCCAGAAGCTCGTGCAGGGTCGGCGACGTGGTGTGGTGGACGACGAGCAGGACGGGCACGAGGCCAATCTACAAACGGTCCTAGAACCCGCCGAGGCCGTTCGGCGTGCCGAAGCCGGTCGGGCCGTCGTACCCGGCGGTGCCGGTGCACAGGTAGCTGCCGCCGCAGCTGCCGTTCGAGCCCGAGGTCACGTCGAACAGCGACCCGGTGTGCGAGTACGGGTACGAGCCGGCCGTGACCGGGTTGCCGGCGAGTGCGTAGACCGAGGCGATGATCGGCGACGACAGGCTGGTGCCCCCGACCTGGGCCCACCCGTCGAGGCCCTGTCCCAGCCCGAGGCCGAGCAGCAGGTCGCACAGCGCCGAGGTGCCGCAGCTGTTGTAGGTGTCGTAAACGCCGAGCCCGGAGGCCGGGTCGGCATCGGCCGCGACGTCGGCGACGGTGCGCTTCGCACAGCCGGGGTCGTGCTGCCATGACGGCTTGGGCTCGTAGGCCGAGCAGCCGCTGCCGGCACCCGACCAGACCGTCTCGTTCCAGCCCCGCGCGTTGCCCGCCGCCGTCAGGGTGGTGCCCCCGACCGCGGTGACGTACGGCGACGACGCCGGCCACGAGACCCCGTAACCCGAGTCGCCGCTCGAGGCGGTGATGGCGACGCCGGGGTGGTTCAGGTGGCTGTCGGCGGCCAGGATCGTGGAGTCCTCGGCGCCGCCGTAGCTGTTCGACACGGCGACGGCGCCGAGTCGGACCGCGGTGTCGACGGCGGTCATCAGCGGCGTGGTGTCCGGGGTGCTCGCCTCGACGAGCAGGATGTGGCAGTCGGGGCACGTGGCCGAGACGGCGTCGAGGTCGAGGCTGATCTCCTCGGCCCAGCCGTAGTCACCGGCCGGCAGCGGCGACGCCGCACCGTTCTGGTTCACCTTGCGGAAGCAGCCGTTCGCGGTCGTGCACGCCGGCAGGCCGTAGGCGGTGCGGTAGGTGGCGAGGTCGGACTCCGCGTTCGGGTCGTCGTAGGCGTCGACGATCGCGACCGTGCGGCCGTTGGCGTGCAGGCCGGCCAGTTTGTAGGCCGACTGGAGCTGAACCGGCCCGAGCCCCACCGGACCCGCCATGATCCTCGGCCCGATCGCCCCGGACGCCGTCCGCACGCGACCGAAGCACGTCGCCGCGACCGCCGCCCGCGGGTGAGCGGCCGGCAGCAGCTGCTGCGACACGCGGTTCACCGGATTGGCGCAGCCGAAGTCCGCGAACGAAGCCGGACCGGAGCGAGCGGCGACCGCCGGGGGCGCGACCGCGGCGGTCACCGCGGCGACGAGGGACACGAGCAGCACCAGGCCACGAACTCGGGCGTGAGGGGTCATAGATTCCACCTGACGGTCCTGCGTCGGTGATCGCGCGGCAACGGCGACGCACGGAGACTGACGGCGGTTTGTCGCAAGAGTCGGACATAGCGTGATACCGCCGGAGGGATCCGGCAAGTCGAAAGGGCACCGATGACCCGCACACTGCAACGACGTCTCGGGGTGGGCGACGCCGTCACCGTGGGGCTGGGGTCGATGCTCGGTGCCGGGGTGTTCGCCGCCTTCGGTCCCGCGGCCCGGGCGGCCGGTGCCGGGCTGCTGATCGGGCTCGCCCTCGCCGCGGTCGTGGCCTACTGCAACGCGACGTCGTCGGCCCGCCTGGCCGCGCTCTACCCGGAGTCCGGCGGCACCTACGTCTACGGCCGGCGCCGGCTCGGGCCGTTCTGGGGTCACCTCGCCGGGTGGTCGTTCGTCGTGGGCAAGACGGCCAGTTGTGCCGCGATGGCGCTGACCTTCGCGTCGTACGCCGCCCCGTCCCACCTCCGCCTGGTCGGTGCACTCGCCGTGGCCGCCCTCACCGCACTCACCCTGCGCGGCGTGCAGAAGTCCGCCTTGGCGACGCGGGTGATCGTCGGCGTCGTGCTGGTCGTGCTGCTCCTCGTCGTCGTGGCCTGCCTCGCCGGCGGCACGGCGACGACGGCGCACCTGGAGCTCACCGGCGCCGGTCTGCACGGCGTGCTCCAGGCCGCCGGCCTGCTGTTCTTCGCGTTCGCCGGCTACGCCCGGATCGCCACGCTCGGCGAGGAGGTGCGCGACCCGGCCCGGACGATCCCGCGGGCGATCACCGTCGCGCTCGCGATCGTCGTGGTGGTCTATGCGCTGGTCGCCGTTGCGGCGCTGGCGGCGGCCGGTCCGGCCGTGCTGGCCCACTCGGCCGCGCCGTTGCGCACGGCCGTCGAACTCGGCGACCTGCACCGGCTCGGCCCGGTCGTCCGCATCGGCGGTGCGGTCGCCGCCCTCGGCTCGCTGCTCGCCCTGCTGCTCGGGGTGTCGCGCACGACGCTGGCGATGGCCCGCGACCGGCACCTGCCCGGCGTGCTGGCGTTCGTCCATCCGCGCCATGCCGTTCCCCAGCACGCCGAACTCGCCGTCGGCGCCGTCGTCGTCGTCCTCGTACTCACCGCGGACCTCCGCTCGGCCATCGGCTTCTCCTCGTTCGGCGTCCTCGCCTACTACGCGGTCGCGAACGCGAGTGCCCTCACCCTGCGGGCCGACGAGCACCGACCGCCCCGCTGGCTCCCGGTGCTCGGCGTCATCGGCTGCGTGGTCCTCGCGGCCAGCCTGCCCGCGGTGTCGGTCGTGACGGGCGCGGGCGTCCTGCTGCTCGGCGGCCTCGCCTACCTCGTGACCCGCCGACACGGCGGCGCGTCGACACCAGCATGATCACCTCGGCGCCGCTAACGTGTGATCAATGTTCGGGATCATCCGTCCCTGTCGGAACCGGTTGAGCGAGGAGCTGCGCCTGGCCTGGCTGGCCCACCTGTGCGGCATGTGCCTGTCGCTGCGGGATCGGCACGGCCAGCTCTCGCGCCTGGTCACCAACTTCGACGCCGTCGTCGTCTCCGCCCTCGTCGAGGCCCAGACCGGTACGGACGGGCGTCGCCGCGAGGCCGGCCCCTGCGCGCTGCGCGGAATGCGCTCGGCCTCGGTGGCCGTCGGCGGATCGGCCGAGCTCGCCGCGTCGGTGTCGCTGCTGCTGGCGTCGGCCAAGATCGACGACCACCTCGTCGACGGCGACATCGCCGGAGCGGTGCGGACCCGCGCGGCCCGGGCCGCGGCCGGGCGCTGGTCGCGAGCCGGGCGCGCGAGCGGCGCCGCTCTCGGACTGGACGGCGAACTGCTCCTCGCGGCCGTCGCCGACCAGGCCGACGTCGAGGCGGCACCGCGCAGCATCCTCGAAGTGACGGCGCCGACCGAGACCGCGACCGCCCTCGCCTTCCGGCACACGGCCGTCGTCGCCGAGCAGCCCGGCAACATCGAGGCGCTCGCCGAGGCGGGCCGGTTGTTCGGGCGGGTCGCCCACCTGCTCGACGCCGTCGAGGATCTGCACGCCGACCGAGCGCTCCGGGCCTGGAACCCGATCCTCGCCCTCGGAATCAGCCCCCACGAGCTACGCCGGCTCTGCGACGACGCCGCGCTCGGCATCCGGCTCGCCCTGCGTGACGCCACGTTCGCCGACGGCCGGCTCGTGCACGCCCTTCTCGTGCACGAGGTCACGGCGGCGATCGACCGCACCTTCGCCACCGCCGGTCGACCGGCGCCGCTGACCCCGCCCCCGTCACCGGACCAGCAGCCGCCCGGCGGACCGCCCATACCTCCGGGTACGGGCTGGGAGGCTCCGCCGGAGACGCCGAAGCAGCGCAACCCGGTGCTCGGCTGCCTGGGCTGGCTCGTCGTCTGCGGCACCTGCCAGGCCTGCTGCGCCGGCGAGTTCACCGACCCGTGCAGCGGCCGGAAGCGGGCCGGCCTGTGTCGCGGCGACGGCGGCAGCTCCTGCGGCGACTGCTGGTGCCCCGGCGACTGCGACTGCGACTGTTGTTGCGACGGGTGTGACTGCGACTGCGGCTGCTGACATCGCAGCTTCCCGCGGCGTAGTTTCCGATCATGAGCAGCGAACTCACACCGATCGACGAGAACTGGTCCCGGGGGCTGGCGATCGTCGCGCACCCCGACGACCTGGAGTACGGCACGGCAGCGGCGATCGCGCGCTGGACGAGCCAGGGCAAGCAGATCGTCTACTGCCTGGCCACCAGCGGGGAGGCGGGCATCGACGGGATCGAGCCCGAGCGGTGCGGCCCGTTGCGCGAGCAGGAGGAACGCAACTCGGCGGCCGCGGTCGGCGTCGACACGGTCGAGTTCCTCGGCCATCCCGACGGGATGCTGGAGTACGGGTTGCCGCTGCGGCGCGACATCGCCCGCGCCGTCCGCCGGCATCGCCCCGACGTCGTCATCACGGGCTACTACGGCGAATCCTGGGCTCCGGGAATGGTCAATCAGGCTGACCATATTGCCCTCGGGCGATGCGTCGTCGACGGGGTGCGCGACGCCGGCAACCGGTGGGTGTTCCGCGAGTTGCTCGACGAGGGCCTGGAGCCGGTCAAGGTCTCGACGATCCTGGTCGGCAGCCCCGCCGGCACCCACGGTGTCGACGTCACCGATCACTTCGACGCCGGCGTCGCCTCCCTCGAGGCGCACGGCGAGTACCTGCGGGGTCTGGGCGACCACCCGATGGCCGACCCGCGCGAGTTCCTCGAAGCCTTCGCCCGGCAGACCGGCAGCGGTCTGGGCTGCGCGTTCGGCGTCGCCTTCGAGATCATCACGCCGTGATCAGCCGCGGCCAGCGAGCGGGACTCGGACATCCGATCCTCGCCGCACTGGACAGGAGGCGGGACGGCACTGTCGGATCACGGCGGGGCCGTTCGTAGTAGGGGTGAGCGGCCACCATGAGGGGCCCCGAACGCAGGAGATGAGCCGGATGCAGTACCTGATTTCCGTGATCGACGCCGACGCCGGTATGGCCACTCCCGACGAGGACGCGGCCATCGACGAGTTCAACGACCGACTGAGGGCCGAGGGTTACTGGGTCTTCGCCGGTGGTCTCGGGTCGCACGACAATGCCACCGTCATCGACAACCGCGGGCCGGAAACAGTGATCACCGACGGCCCGTTCGTCGAGACGAAGGAACACCTGGCCGGCTTCTGGATCATCGAGGCGCCCGACCTTGACGTCGCGATCAAGCTCGCCACCGAGGGCTCGAAGGCGTGCAACCGGAAGATCGAGGTCCGTCCCTTCCTATGAGCGACGTCCTCGCCGAGGTTCATCGGGCGGAGTGGGCCCGCCTGGTCGCGACCCTGACCCGGCGCTTCGGTGACCTCGACATCGCCGAGGAGGCCGCGGCCGAGGCGTTCGCTGCGGCCGTCGAGCGCTGGCCGACCGACGGCGTGCCGCCGAATCCCGGCGGCTGGCTGACCACGACCGCCAACCGGCGCGCGATCGACCGGATCCGGCGCGAGAGCAAGCGGGACGACAAGCAGAAGGCGGCGGGGATGCTCTACGACGACGACCCGCCGGCGGCGGAGGACGCGATCGGGGACGAGCGGTTGCGGTTGATCTTCACCTGCTGCCATCCGGCGCTGGGCATGGAGGCCCGCGTGGCCCTCACCCTTCGCCTGATCGGCGGGCTGACCGTGCCCGAGATCGCCCGCGCCTTCCTCATGCAGGAGGCGGCGTTGGGGCAGCGGATCACCCGGGCCAAGGCGAAGATCAAGGCGACGCGCATCCCCTATCGCGTGCCCGCCGCCGAGGACCTGCCGTCCCGCGTCGCCGGCGTTCTCGCCGTCCTCTTCCTGGTCTTCAACGAGGGCTACCTGGCGAGCGGTCCCGACACCGATCCCGTGCGGCACGAACTGACCGCCGAGGCGATCCGCCTCACCCGACTCGTGCGCACACTGCTGCCCGACAACGGCGAGGTGGCCGGGCTGCTGGCGCTGATGCTGCTCACCGAGGCGCGCCGGCCCGCCCGGGTGTCGGCGAGCGGCGAACTCGTCACCCTGGACGAGCAGGACCGGAGCGCGTGGGACGCCGCCCTGATCGCCGAGGGGCACCAGCTGGTGCGCGAGCGGCTGGCCAGCGGGATGGCCCCGGGCCGCTACCAGATCCTCGCCGCGATCAACGCCGTGCACACGTCGGCCCGCCAGGCCCGCGACACCGACTGGTCCCAGATCGTGGCCCTCTACGACCAGCTCGTCCGCGTCGACCCGTCGCCGATCGTCGCCCTCAACCGGGCCGTCGCCGTCGCCGAGCTGGACGGGGCAGAGGTCGCCCTCGCCGCGGTCGGCCGGCTCGCCGATCCGCTGGACGCGTATCACGCCTTCCACGCCACCCGGGCCGAGCTGCTGCGCCGGACCGGCCGCAGCGCCGAGTCGCGCGCGGCCTACGACCGCGCCCTCGAGCTGGCCGGCAACACCGCCGAGACCGCCTACCTGATCCGGCGCCGCGATCAGCTGGGGTAGATGGCCTCTCGCATCATTCGAACGTCTGATCTATTGTCTCGGAATGGGTTGGGAGAATCCGGAGATCCCGTGGCGGGAGCTCGAGCGGCGGCTGTCCGGCCGCCCGGCTCCGGCCGATTCGCGCGATCCGGCCCTGGCCGGCGACGGTGGCGACTCCCCCGCCTGGTCACGCAAACGCGAGCACTACGTCGCCGCGCCGGTCGAGCGGCCGACCACCCGGGTGCCCTACGCCGAGCTGCACGCGCACTCGTCGTTCAGCTTCCTCGACGGCGCCTCCTCACCCGAGGAGTTGGCCGAGGAGGCCGTGCGGCTCGGGCTCGAGGCGCTGACCCTCACCGACCACGACGGCGTCTACGGCCTCGTCCGCTTCGCCGAGGCGGCCGAGGCGCACGGGCTGGCCACGGCGTTCGGCGCCGAGCTCTCGCTCGACGTCCCCCTGCCGAGTTCGCTGGCCGAGCGGTCGATCGCAGCGAGGGTCGGCGTCCCCGATCCACCGGGCGAGCACCTGCTCGTGCTCGCCCGCGATCCGACCGGCTATGCCGCGATGTCGCGCGCCATCGGCACGGCGCACCTGCGCGGCGGGGCGAAGGGACGTCCGGTCTACGACGAGCTCGAGGATCTCGGCGCGCTGGCCGACGGGCACTGGCTGGTGCTCACCGGCTGCCGCAAGGGTTCGGTGCGGCAGGCGCTCGACCGCGGCGGCCCGGTGCGCGCGCGGCGTGCGCTCGACCGCCTCATCACCTGCTTCGGGCGCGAGAACGTCGCCGTCGAGCTGATCCACGAGCTCGATCCGCTCGCCGACGAACGCTTCGACGCGCTGGCCGAACTCGCCGACACGGCCGGGTTGCCGATCGTCGCCACCACCGCGGCGCACTACCACGGGCCGCCGCGCCGACCGCTCGCCACGGCGCTGGCCGCGGTGCGGGCGCGCTCGTCGCTCGACGAGATCGACGGCTGGCTGCCGTCGTGGTCGGGGCAGCACCTGCGCAGCGGCGACGAGATGGCCGCGCGCTTCGCCCGCTGGCCCGGGGCGGTCGACAACGCCGTCCGGCTGGCCCGCGAGATCACCTTCCCGCTGCAGCTCATCGCCCCTGACCTGCCGCCGTTCCCGGTGCCGGCCGGGCACACCGAGATGACCTACCTGCGCGAGCTCACCTACGCCGGCGCGGCGAAGTGGTTCCGCGGCAAGCCGCACGAGACCGAGGCGTACGCGATGATCGAGCACGAGCTCGCGATCATCGAGGAGCTGCACTTCCCCGGCTACTTCCTCGTCGTCTGGGACATCGCCCGCTTCTGCCGGTCGAAGGGCATCCTGTGCCAGGGCCGGGGCTCGGCCGCGAACTCGGCCGTCTGCTACGCCCTCGAGATCACCGCCGTCGACGCCGTCTACTACGGGCTGATGTTCGAGCGCTTCCTCGCCCCCGAGCGGGGCGAGCCGCCGGACATCGACCTCGACATCGAGTCCGACCGCCGCGAGGAGGCGATCCAGTACGTCTACGAGCTGCACGGACGCGAGCACGCCGCCCAGGTCGCGAACGTCATCACCTACCGGCCGAAGTCGGCGGTGCGCGACATCGCCAAGGCCCTCGGCTACTCGCCGGGCCAGCAGGACGCGTGGAGCAAGGAGATCGAGCGCGGCTACTACTGGAACCACACGACCGACAACGGCACGCTGCCGCCGACGACGATCACCACCGAGCAGGAACTCGCCGACGTCCCTGACCTGGTCGTGCGCCTCGCGGCGGAACTGCAGAACGCACCGCGGCATCTCGGCATCCACTCCGGCGGCATGGTCATGTGCGACCGGCCCGTCATCGAGGTGTGCCCGGTCGAGTGGGGACGCATGGCCAACCGCTCGGTGCTGCAGTGGGACAAGGACGACTGCGCCCAGATCGGGCTGGTGAAGTTCGACCTGCTCGGCCTCGGCATGTTGTCGGCCATCCAGTACTGCTTCGCACTGATCACGCAGCACCACGGCACCACCTACGAGCTCGCGACCATCCCGCAGGAGGCGCCGTGCGTCTACGACATGCTCTGCGCCGCCGACTCGATCGGGGTGTTCCAGGTCGAGTCCCGCGCGCAGATGGCCACGCTGCCGCGGCTCAAGCCGCGCACCTTCTACGACCTCGCCTGCGAGGTGGCGCTCATCCGTCCCGGCCCGATCCAGGGCGATTCGGTGCACCCGTTCATCCGGCGCAAGAACGGCGAGGAGGCCGTCACCTACCCGCACCCCCGGTTGAAGGTCGCGCTCGAGCGGACGTACGGCATCCCGCTGTTCCAGGAGCAGTTGATGCAGATCGCGGTGTCGGTGGCCGACTTCTCGCCGGCCGAGGCCGACCGGCTGCGCCGCGCGATGGGGTCGAAACGGGGCAAGGACAAGATCGAGGCGATGCGCATCCGGCTCTTCGACGGCATGGCCGGCAACGGCATCACCGGCGCGGTCGCCGAGCAGATCTACGAGCGCATCAAGGCCTTCGCCGCGTTCGGGTTCGCCGAGTCGCACTCGATCTCGTTCGCGTTGCTAGTCTACGCGTCGTCCTGGCTCAAGCTGCACTACCCGGCCGCATTCTGCGCCGCGCTGGTCAACGCGCAGCCGATGGGCTTCTACTCGCCGCAGTCGCTCGTGCACGACGCGAAGCGGCACGGCGTCGAGGTGCGCTCACCGTCGCTGGCCGAGTCACTGGCCGGGGCATCGCTGGAGCCGGCCGACGGACCGTCGCAGTGTGCCTGCCTGGACGCGCCGCAGCCGGCCGTGCGGCTCGGGCTCTCCTCGATCCGCACGATCGGCACCGAGCTCGCCGAGGCGATCGTCGCCTCGCGCGAGGCCGGCGGGCCGTTCACCTCGATGAGCGATCTCTCGCGCCGGGTCGGGCTCTCGGCCGACCAGATGGAGGCCCTGGCCACCGCGGGGGCGCTCGACTGCTTCGGCGGCACGCGCCGCGATGCGCTGTGGGGGGCGGGTGCGGCGTCCACCGCGCGGCCGGGCCAGCTCGACCTCGCCACCTTCGACGAGAAGGCGCCCGCCGCCCTGCCGGCGATGACCGCGCCCGAGCAGCTGATCGCCGACATGTGGGCCACCGGCGTCACCCCTGAGCTGTACCCGACGGCGCTGATCCGGCCGCGGCTCGACGCGCTCGGCATCGTCACCGCGCGCGGGTTGCGCTCGATCGATAACCGCACCCGGGTCACCGTCGGCGGCGTGGTCACGCACCGCCAGCGCCCGGCCACCGCCCGCGGCGTCACGTTCCTCAACCTCGAGGACGAGACCGGAATGGTCAACGTGATTGTCGAAGAGGCGGTGTGGCACCGCTACCGTCGCGTCGCTCGCGAGTCGGGCGGGCTGCTCATCCGCGGCATGCTCGAGAACACCAGCGACGGCGTGATCAACGTGCTCGCCGAACGCATCGACCGGCTTCACCTCGGCCTGCACACCCGGTCCCGGGATTTCCGGTGACGTTCCGCTGGAAGGTCGCCGACGACGGGGAACCGGCACTGTTCGGGGTGGACGAACTGCTGGCCCCCGAGCGCGGGACCGGCCGGCTGTCCGGGCTCGAGTTCCTGCACGTCACGGCGAAGCGGGTGCTCAACCAGGTGCCGGAGCAGTCCCGCGCGCCCTTCCGCTGGACGATCAACGTCTACCGCGGCTGCACCCATGCCTGCGCCTACTGTTTCGCTCGTCCGACCCACGAGTACCTCGGCCTGAACATCGGTGAGGACTTCGATCGCAAGATCGTCGTGAAGCTCAATGCGGTGCAACGGGTGCGCGCCGAACTGGCCGATCCGCGCTGGGGCGGCGAGTCGGTCGCGATGGGCACGAACACCGATCCGTACCAGCGGGCCGAGGCGAAGTACCGGCTCACCCGCGGCGTCGTCGAGGCCCTGACCGAGCGCGCCAACCCGTTCTCGATCCTGACCAAGTCGCCGCTCGTCATCCGCGACCTCGACCTCCTCGCCGAAGCCGCGCGGCGCACCGAGGTGTCGGTCAACTTCTCCGTCGCCACCCTGGACGAGCGGGTGTGGCGCGCCACCGAGCCGGGCAGCCCCCACCCGCGTCGTCGGCTCGACGCGATGGCGAAGCTGGCCGCGGCCGGGGTGCGCACCGGCGCGCTCGTGGCGCCGGTGCTGCCGCGGCTCAGCGACTCCCCGACGCAACTGCGGGCCGTGGTCGAGGCCGTGCGCGACGCGGGCGGCGACCTGCTCGGCATCGGCCCGCTGCACCTGCGCGGCGCCGTGCGCGACCACTTCCTCGACTGGCTGCAGGGCTTCGACCCGCTGCTCCACGCCGACTACCTGCGCCGCTACGCCGACGGCGCCTACGCGCCGAAGCGCTACGCCGAGGACCTCTACGCGCGCGCCGGCATCACCGACCGGCCGACCTCGATCTACCGCTCGACCCGCTGAGCCTGCCCAAACGATCTTCATGCCCTGACGGCAGCGGGGCCGCAGACCCGAAGTCCGAGCGAGCGGGTGGCAGTCATCGACTGCGGTCCGCGCGCCGTCCTGACTTCGCTCTCCGCCGCCTCGGCGTGGGGATTGACCGGATGGCAGCGCGACGAGGTGCACGTCCTGGCCCCCGGCGGCGCCACGAACCCGCACCTCGACGGGCTCGTGCTGCACCGCACGCGCGACCAGGAGCGAGCCGACATCGCCCCGCACCGGCGCCTTCACCGACTCGCGCCCGCCCTGCTCGTCGCCGCCGCGAGCCTTCGATCCGAGCGACCGGGCTGCGGTCTGCTCGCTGCCGGCGTGCAGCAACGGACGACATCGCCCAGGGCGCGCAGGCGCTCCGCGTGATCGATCTCGTCCGCCTCTGCCGGCGGTTCGGACTCCCGGAACATCGCCAGACGGTCCCGTACCGATCGGTTCGGACGACGTCGCTACCTCGACGTCGAGTGGCGACTTCCGGACGGGCGCGTCGTCGCGGTCGAGATCGACGGGGCGCTGCACCTGTCGCCACTGCGCTGGGTCGACGACCAGCTTCGCCAGAACGAGGTGGTGATCGGCGGAACGCTCGTGCTCCGCTTCGCACGTGCGCTCGGCGTGCCGTTTCCGAAACTGATGGTCATGCTCCTACGGACTCTCGACCTGGTCACAGCATGAAGATCGGGTTCAGGGGGGCCGCCTCAGGTCGGCGGGTCGACGGCGAGGGCGTCCATCAGGCCCTCCAACACCGCACCGACCTCGCGCCGCGCCCGCGACGGGTCGTCGGACTGAGCGACGAACAGCGCGGCCTCGTCGAGCGCACCGATGAGCACGTGCGCGAGCGGTTCGGACGGCTGGTCGGCGATGCGACCGACCGAGATGGCGTACTGGACGAGCGACTGGACCAGCCCCAGGCCGTAGCGCAGTCCGATCTCGCGCCAGCGGGCCCACCCGAGCACGGCCGGCGCCTCGACCAGCACGATGCGCTGCGCCTCGGGCTCGGCGCACGCGTCCAGCCACACGCCCGAGCCGAACTTCATCAGCGCGATCGGGTCGCTCTCCCCCGCGTCCGACACCGCGGCGTCGATGCGAGCGGTCATCTCGGCCTCGACCGTCTCGAAGACCGCGGCGAACAGGTCCGTCTTGTCGGCGAACTGGTGATACATCGCGCCCCGCGTCACCCCGGCCGCCGCGACGATCGCCTCGGTACTCACCGCCGCGAAGCCGTCGGCGGCGAACAGCGGCCGGGCGGCGCGTACCAGCGCATCGCGGGTCGCCGCGGAGCGGGACGCCTGCGTCCTCGGGTTGTCTTTCATACAGGCAGTACGTATGTTAGTTCCAGCACGATCCGAACCTATCGCGAGGAGCAGCGTCATGCCGACCGTCGACCTTCCGCAGGGCCGCGTCCACTACCGCGAGTTCGGCCCGACCGACGGCCCGGCGGTCGTCCTCGTGCACGGCCTGCTGGTCACCGGGGAGCTGTGGACCCAGGTCGCCGAGGCACTCGCCGGCGCGGGCATCCGCAGCGTCGTGCCCGATCTCCCGCTCGGCGCCCACCCGATCGCCCTGAACGACGACGCCGACCTGTCCCCGCGCGGGGTCGCCCGGCTGATCCTCGACCTGCTCGCCGCCCTCGACCTCACCCACGTCACGCTCGTCGGCAACGACACCGGCGGCGCGCTGTGCCAGTTCCTGATCGACGCGGACGCGTCGCGCATCGGGCGACTCGTCCTCACCAACTGCGACGCGTTCGACCAGTTCCCGCCGCCGCCGTTCGGCCTGCTCGTCAAGCTCGGACGCCGCGCCGGGCGGGTGCGCTTCATGGCCAACTCGATCCGGCCGAAGGCGCTGCGCCACTCGATGCTCGGCTACGGCGGCCTGGTCCGCGACAAGCTCGACCCCGAGCTCACCCGGCGCTGGATCACCCCGGCCCTGACCGACGCCGGCGTGCGGCGCGACGCCGCGCGGTTCATGGGCGCCGTCGATCCGCAGGACCTCCTCGACGTCTCGACCCGCCTCGGCGAGTTCACCAAGCCGGTCACGCTGCTGTGGGGCAACGCCGACCGCTTCTTCAAGCTCGACTTCGCCCACCGCCTGCGCGACGCCTTCCCGGACGCGACGCTGGTCGAGATCGAGGGCGCCAAGACATTCGTCGCCCTCGACGAACCGCAGCGCGTGGCGGCCGGGATCCGCGCCGCCTGCGACGTCCCCCGCTGACGGACGGGGCGATTGGACCTAGCCAGGGCCTCGCGACTGCGGCAGGGTGAAAACCCCGCCCCCGAGACCAGTGAGGTGAGCGCAGTGAAGATCTCCGACATCCTTCGCCACAAGCACACGGCCCCCGGAACCAGTGTCGTCACGATCGCACCGTCCGACACCGTCACCACGCTGCTCGCCACTCTCGCCGAACACAACGTCGGCGCCCTGCTCGTCGTCGACCCCGGCGCCGACGGCGCCGTCGCCGGCATCGTGTCCGAGCGCGACATCGTCCGGCGCATCGCCCAGGACGGCGCGCACGTCCTCGAACAGCCCGTCTCGGTGATCATGACCAGCGGCGTCGTCAGCTGCTCGAGCTCGGATTCCGTCGACAGCATCGCCGAGACGATGACTACGCGGCGTATTCGGCATATGCCGGTTATCGACAACGGCATCTTGACCGGAATTGTCTCGATCGGAGACGTTGTGTCCAGTCGAATCCGACAATTGGAGCACGACCGCGGCCAACTGGAGCAATACATCTCGAGCTGACAACGGGGCATCGTCATAATGATCGATCCGAGCTACTCTCGACTCACCCCGACTTAACACGCCTGGATATTCGACGGCAGAGCGTGAGACAGGCGCCGCGATGTATCAGACCTACGGACCGGTGTTGGAGGCTCTGCGCATGCGGGGCGTCAGCACCGCGCTGCTGGCTGCCGCCCTGGACTCCTCCAACGAGTCCGGCCGCCCACTGCGCGACGTCCTCGTCGACGACGGCCTGGTCACCGAGGTCGAGCTTGCCGAGGCGCTGGCCCTGGCCTACGGCCTGAAGAGCATCGATCTCGGGACCTACCCGATCGACGCCGCCGCGATGGCCAAGATCCCGGTCGCCCTCGCTCGCCGCCACCGCGTCCTCGGCGTCGCGGTCGACGACCAGGAGATCGTGGTCGCCATCGCCGACCCGGCCGACGTCCTCGCCCTGGACGACGTCCGAGCGGCGTCCGGGCTGCGCGTCCGCCCGGTCGTGGTTGCTCGCGACGAGCTGCTCAAGGCGCTCGAGCGCTTCCAGCGCTCGGAGAACGACCTCGACGACGTCGCCGCCAGCCTGGGCATGGACTCCGGCCCGTCGCTCAACAGCGCCCTGGAGTCGGTCGGCGAGGAGACGCCGATCATCCGCTACGTCAACTCGCTCATCGAGCAGGCGATCGACAACCGGGCATCGGACCTGCACCTCGAGCCGAGCGAGCACGAGCTGCGGGTGCGCTTTCGCATCGACGGCGTGCTGCACGAGATCGACACGGTGCCGCGCTCGATCCAGTCGGCCCTGATCAGCCGCCTGAAGATCATGTCCGGCGTTGACATCAGCGAGCGCCGGGTGCCCCAGAACGGCCGGATCACCGTCGACCTCAACGGTCGCAAGATCGACCTGCGCACGGCCACGCTGCCCACCGTGTGGGGCGAGAAGATCGTGCTGCGCGTGCTCGACACCGGCGGCATCGATCTCGAGCTCAAGCGGCTCGGTTTCAGCGAGGCGAACTACGAGCGGTTCTCCACGTCGTTCGCCAAACCGCACGGCATGGTGCTGGTCACCGGACCCACCGGCTCGGGCAAGTCGACGACGCTCTACGCCACGCTCACCGAGATCAGCAAGCCCGAGATCAACATCATCACCGTCGAGGACCCGGTCGAGTACCGGCTGCCCGGCGTCAACCAGGTGCAGGTCAACCACAAGGCCGGCCTGACCTTCGCCGCGGTGCTGCCGGCGATCCTGCGCTCGGACCCCGACGTCGTGCTCATCGGCGAGATCCGCGACCGCGTCACCGCCCAGCTCGCCGTCGAAGCCTCCCTGACCGGTCACCTCGTGCTCTCGACCCTGCACACGAACGACGCGCCGTCGGCCGTCACCCGGCTCGTCGAGATGGGCATCGAACCGTTCCTCGTCGGCTCGTCGCTCGACTGCGTGATGGCCCAGCGCCTCGCCCGGCGGCTGTGCCAGTGGTGCCGGGCGCCGTACTCGCCGACCCGATCCGAGCTCGGTGCGGCCCGCTGGCCGTTCGGCGAGATCGAGGCGCCGCACGAGCTGCACAAGGCGGTCGGCTGCCGCTCGTGCGCCGGCACGGGTTACCGCGGCCGGATCGCGCTGCACGAGGTCATGTCGGTCAGCGAGGAGATCGAGCGGCTCGCCGTCGACCGCGCGTCGGCCCACGAGATCCAGCGGGTGGCGATCGAGGAGGGCATGGACGTGTTGCGCACCGACGGGCTGCGCAAGGCGGCCGCCGGCGACACCACGCTGGCCGAGGTGCTGCGCGTCGCGGTCTGACCCGCACCGGCGCTCCTTCCGGCCAATGGCGCGTATTCGGACATATGCCGGCGATATATGAGAAGTGCCGATATCAACGTCATTATCGATAAACGTCGCCAGGCGAATTCAAGATCCAATTCCGGCGGCCCGCAAAAAACCTGAAATTGGCCTTTACAAGGATTGTATTTCGCCTACTCGCGACGTAAGGTCGGCGTTAAGTCAATCCCACAACCCCTAGTCGCCTGGTGGGGGCCAGCGACACTCTTGCCGAAGGGCATGACGTGGACGCTCCCTCCTCCACCGCTGTGCGCGAGCCGCGTGGCGAACTGCGCGATGCCCGCAGCGAGATGCGCGAAGTGCTCGACACGATGCTCGTCGCGCTGGTCGACGCCGGCGGTTCGGACCTGCACCTCACCACGAGCGCCCCCCCGTCGATCCGCATCCACGGCGACCTGCAGCCCCTGCCCGACTACCCGGCGCTCAGCCCGGCGGACACCGCCCTGCTCGTCCGGTCCGTGCTCAGCGACGAGCAGTGGGAGAAGTTCGAGCAGACGCTCGAGATCGACATCGCGTACTCGCTGCCCGGCGTCTCCCGTTTCCGGGTCAACTGCTTCCAGCAGCGCAACGCCTACGGCGCCGTCATGCGCGCCATCCCGCACACCATCAAGCCGCTGCACGAGCTCGGCATCCCGTCGCAGATCGCCCGCTTCGCCGCGATGCCCCGCGGCCTCGTCCTGGTCACCGGGCCCACGGGCTCGGGCAAGACCACAACGCTGGCCAGCCTGCTCGACCTCGCGAACCGCACCCGCCGCGACCACATCGTCACCATCGAGGACCCGATCGAGTTCCTGCACCAGCACAACCGCTGCCTGGTGAACCAGCGCGAGGTCGGTGTCGACACCGTCGGCTTCGCCGAGGCGCTCAAGCGGGTGCTGCGGCAGGACCCCGACATCATCCTCGTCGGCGAGCTCCGCGACCTGGAGACGGTGTCGACCGCGCTGACCGCGGCCGAGACCGGTCACCTCGTGCTGGCCACGCTGCACACGCAGTCGGCCGCGCAGACCATCGACCGGGTCATCGACATCTTCCCGTCCCACCAGCAGCAGGAGATCCGGGCCCAGCTCTCGACCGCGCTGCAGGGCGTCGTCACCCAGGCCCTCGTCAAGCGATCCGACGGCAGCGGGCGCACGGTGGTCTGCGAGGTCATGTTCGCGACCGCCGCGATCCGCAACCTGATCCGCGAGGGCAAGAACCACCAGATCCCGTCGTTCATGCAGTCCTCGGGCTCCGACGGAATGCTCACCTTCGACCAGCACCTCGCCGAGCGAGTGCGGGACGGCCAGATCCCGTACGAGCAGGCGATCGGTCTCTGCCACTCGGCCGAGGAATTCAAGCGTCTCGCCGGACGGATGTGATCCGGTGAGCGCCTCGACGAAGACCAGGACCTACGAGTACGTCGTCATCGACCCGCAGGGCAAGAAGAGCAAGGGCAAGGTCGACGCGACGACCGAATCGGCGGCGGCCGCCGCGTTGCGCCAGCAGGGGGTCACCCCGCTCGCGATCTCGGAGTCGGGCAGCGGCCTGAACAAGGAGCTCAGCCTCTTCCCGGGCCGCAGGAAGAAGGTCTCGCTGAAGGACCTCGCCATCTTCGCCCGGCAGTTCGCGACGATGACGTCGTCGGGCCTGTCGCTGCTGCGGTCGCTGGCGATCCTCGAGGAGCAGACCGAGTCGCCGACGCTGCAGAAGGCGATCCGCGACGTCCGGCGCGACATCGAGGGCGGGCTCTCGCTGTCGGTCGCGATGGGCAAGCAGGACATCGTCTTCCCCCGCCTGATGATCGCCATGATCCGGGCCGGCGAGACCGGCGGCTTCCTCGACAGCGCGCTCGACCGCATCGCCATGAATCTGGAGAAGGACGCGAACCTCAGGGCCAAGATCAAGTCGGCGCTGACCTACCCGGTCATCGTGATCTGCTTCAGCCTGCTGATGATCACCGGCGTCCTGATCTTCATCGTCCCGATCTTCCAGAACATGTTCAAGAACCTGGGCGGATCGTTGCCGCTGCCGACGCAGATCATGGTGTCGCTCAGCCACAACATCCTCTGGGTCGGGCCACTGGTCGCGGGCATCGGCATGGTCAGCACCAAGCTGTTCAAGAAGCGGCTGCACGACGACTACCCGACCCGGCTGAAGTTCGACACCTTCAAGCTCAAGCTCCCGGTGTTCGGCAAGCTGCTGACCAAGATCGCGATCAGCCGCTTCGCCCGCAACCTCGGCACGCTGCTCGCGGTCGGCGTGCCGATCATGCAGGCCCTCGACATCGTCGGCGGCACCACCGGCAACGCGGTGATCGGCGAGGCCATGAACGACGTCGCGGCGTCGGTCCGCAACGGCCAGCCGATGTCGACGCCACTGGAGAAGCATGACGTCTTCCCGGCCATGGTCACCCAGATGCTGGAGGTCGGCGAGGAGACCGGCCAGGTCAGCGCGATGCTCGACAAGGTCGCCGACTTCTACGACCACGAGGTCGAGACCGCCACCGAGTCGCTGACCGCCGCGATCGAGCCGATCATGGTCGTCGTCATGGGCGCGCTCGTCGGGGTCATGGTCATCTGCCTCTACCTGCCGATGTTCACGATCTACCAGCACATCCAGGGCGCGGGCTGATGAAGCGCTCCCGAATCCTGCTGGCCGCGGGCACGACGGCGATCCTGCTGTCGGCCACCGCGGCGAACCCGGCCGAAGCCGCGCCGATCACCCCGAGTGCCTCGGGTTACGCATCGGCCGCGAGCACCGGAACCGCCACGCTGGGGGCCACCCTCGCGCTGTCCGGATCGCTCGGTTCGCTGCTCGACGGCCTGATCGGGCCGATCGTCAGCTCGACGCTGAACCCGCTCGTCTCCGCGATCAGCGGCACGGTGAACACCGCCGTCGCGTCGACGTTCGGCGCGGCCAGCCCGTACAACGCGGCGACCGGCAGCGGCACGACCCAGGTGACGACCGCCCCGGCGGCCTTCCCGAACGACACCCTCCCGTCGCCGTGCACCGCCGGCGGCAGCCAGCCCTGCATGAGCGGCGCGAACATCGCCCTCAGCGCCCCGCCGCTCGCGACCGCGCAGGTGGGCACGATCAACGGTTACGCCGAGCAGGTGGCCTCGACCGCCGACGCGACCAGTCCGATCTTCGGACGCGCCGGCGTCGCCAACACCAACGTCTCGCTGCTCAGCGGCGTCCCGACCCTGATCCCGGGGCTGCCCTCGGTCACGAACCCGCTCGTGAACGTGAACGCCGTCGCGGCCAAGTCGAACTGCCCCAACGACGGCGCCACCGGTGCGAGCAAGCCGAAGACCGCACCGTCAGTCGGCATCGAGGGCACCGGGATGTCGCTGCTCGGCGGGCTGATCACCTTCGACGTCGTCGGCACCCAGATCGCCAACCTGAAGGTGAACGGCACCGCCTACGGGACGGTGCTCAACCTGCCGACGCTGACGATCAGCGGCATCACCGTCTCGCAGTACGGCCGCGCCGTGCTGGTGTCGATCCCGCTGACGCTGAACCAGGTGATGGCCGCTCTCGGGATCACCGGCACGCTCGCCTCGAGCCTCACCTCGTACGCCACCGGGTCGACCGTCGCCCTGAACCTCGTCGTCGGCCCGAACTCGACGCTGACCAATCGCACTGCGTCGGCGTGGGGCCTCGGCATCGGCGCCGACCTCTCCGGCGCCCTCACCTTCAACCTGCAGAACCTGGTGACCGCCACCGTCACCGTCCCGTCCGGTCTCACCGGGGCGAACTACGGCAACGTGCTCGACCTGCGGCTGGCCTACACCGCCTGCCAGTCCGGCGTCGTGCTGCCTGCCGTCGTGCCGATAGTCCCCGTAGCGCTCGTCTGATCCCACAACGGTGGCCCCACGCCACCCACAGATTTCCGGTCACCCCACGGACCGGAGAACGGAAACCGGCTACCCCCACGCCGGTAGCCGGTCGGCTTCGCCCGAGGTCGACATCCAACCCCCCAGAGTCCCGGAGGCTCGAATGCTCATCTCCAAGCTCAACGCGATCCGTGAGGAGAAGGACGCGGAGGACCGCGGCTTCACCCTCATCGAGCTGCTCGTGGTCGTCGTGATCATCGGCATCCTCATCGCCATCGCGATCCCGCTGTACCTGAACTACCAGAAGGGCGCGCACGACAAGTCGGCGCAGTCCGACCTGCGCGCGGCGGTCAGCGCCTTCGAGCAGTGCTTCACCGAGAGCAGCAACAGCTACCCGGCGGCGGCGAGCGTCACGGGCAGCGGTGGCGCGGCCGGCACCGACCTGGTGCTCACCTGCGGCACTGTCGCCGCTCCCATCACCGAGACGGCCAAGGCGTCCGACGGCACGATCCTGACGTACACCCCGACCTGCGCCGCGGGCGTCTGCACCTCTTACGTGCTGAAGGCCTACAACACCGGTGGCAACAAGAACACTGCGGCCAGCGCGTACTCGTACGACAGCACCAAGGGTGGCGCGATCCAGTAGTCGCCCCTGACCGGGCCGGGACGGAGGGTTCGCCCTCCGTCCCGGCTCCGGGCCTTCCCCGTCCCTCCCCCTCCGCCGCGGTTTCCCGCGACGGTCCCCCCAGCGCGCCGACCAGCCGAAGGAGGTGCAGCATGACGACGACCAGCCTGATCCGACGGATCCGCGACCGCATCGGCCCGTCCGGGCGTGACGGCGGCTTCACCCTCATCGAGGTCATCGTCGCGTTCGCCGTCTTCGCGATCGTCAGCGCCACCGCGGCCACCGCGATCTACCGCTCGATCCGCACCTCGCACCTGAACCAGCAGCGCGTCGACGCCGCGGCCGTGGCGCAGTCGCTCATCGCCCAGGCCATCGCCCTGGCCAACAAGAACACCGTGGCCACCGAGCCCGGCCACCCGTTCCTTACAACCGTCGGCACCAAGGGCTCGGCCGCCGAGCAACTCACCGCTGCCCGCACCATCACCTTCGACGCCGGTGACACCTGCGCGCCCGGCGTGCTCTTCACCGTCAGCGTCGTCGTCACCCAGGCCCAGAGCGGTCAGTTCCTGGCCCGCAGCGATACGCGGATCGCATGTCCACCCGCGTGATCGCGCGCCTGCGGGACGCGCGGCAGTCGCCCGACGCCGGTCTCACGCTGCCCGAGGTCCTCGTCGCCATGGTGCTCAGCGTGATCATCGGGGCGATGACGCTGACCATGGTCGTCCAGCTGACCGACTCGACCTCGCGCACCACCGACCACACCAACGCGAGCGCGGCCGCGCGCAACGTGCTGCAGTCCTGGACGGCCTACCTCCGCGTCGCCGACGGCCCGACGCCCGGCAACCGGGCGGGGCGGGTCGAGTGGCTGACCGCCAACGACATGTTCTTCTACGCCGACCTGGCCAACCGCTCGATCTCCAGCCCGGGCACGACCGGCACCCAGACGATGTTCTGGCTGCGCCGCGACAGCCTCAGCCAGCTCGTCGAGGAGCAGTTCCCCGCCGGGGCCGCGGCGAACTCGTCGCCGGCGATCTGCCGGATCCTGATGACCAACCTGACCGGGTCGGCACCGGTGTTCGGCGGCTTGACGAGCAGCAACCTGGCGGTGTCGGGCGGGGTCGCACCGACCCCGTCCGGCAACTGCCAACCGCTGCCCGCGCAGCACGGGTCGCAGGACGCCAACTCGAAGGCGACGCTGCTCACCGTCTACAGCGTGACGATCGACTTCAGCGTCGTGGACAGCAAGAAGGCGCACCCCATCGAGTTCACGTCGCAGGCCGTCCTGCCGAGTCTGGGAGTGGTCGGATGATGCCCAGCCTGAGGAACGCACGGCGCCGGGCCGAGCGGCGCCGCGGTGACGACAGCGGCTTCATGATGATCTACGTGCTGATGGTCGTCGGCATCATCACCACGGTCGTCGGCGCGACGCTCACCGTCACCACGGCCACGATCGTCCCGTCGGTGCAGGCGAGCTACAACCAGGCCGCGGACGCCGCCGCGCAGGGCGGGCTGCAGGCCTTCATCGCCTACGTCGACGCGAACTGCGGGGGCGCCACGTCGTCGGTCGCCGCGTGCTCGCTGCCGACGAACTACTCGGGCACGGTGGCGATCCCGACCCCCGGAGCCGCGAGCTCCTACTCGTCCAGCTACTCCTGGCTGGCCGTCAAGGACCCGAGCAACCGCTACTTCCGGGTCAAGTCGACCGGCATCGTCAAGCAGAACGGCATCTCCTCGACGAAGGTCGTCGTCGGCGACATCGTCGGCGGCTCGACGCTCGACCTGCTCGACTACGGCCTCGTCACCGGCTTCGAGTCGCAGTCGTCGGCCACCGTGCTGGGCGACTGGCCGGCCCGCACCATCGCCCTCGACTGCGCCGCCGTCGACGCGGCCGACTACCCGATCAAGGGCGACAAGTGCACGAGCACGACGGACACGTTCCTCAACAGCATCAACTGGAGCGGCGCCTCGCCGGGAACCGCCGCCGGCAAGGTGGCGGTCTGCAACGCGACCTTCGACGCCAAGGGCGGGCGCGGCAACAACACACCACCGAAGGCGCCGAACCCGTACGTCGACTGGACCGAGGCCGGTCTCAACGGCAACAACTACACGAACTTCCAGCCGTGCCAGACGAGCTGGGGCTCGATGACGCAGTTGCGCACCCCCATCGGCAACGGGGCGGACGGCGCCGGCGGGTACTTCTCCAACGACGCCCTGCTCATCAGCAACAGCTACCCGGGCGGTCCCGGCCCGCTGTTCAACCAGCCGGTCGCCACCAACTGGCAGTACACGAGCGCCGACGCCGGGATCTGCGGTCTCGCCCCCAGCCAGAACTACCGCTCGTTCAACCTGCAGTGCGCCGGCTACCCGATCGAGGTCGGGGGCGCGCCGTCGACGGCCTCGAAGTACCCGGCGGTCACGGTCGGCCAGGGTCCGCAGCTGCCCACCGGCAACCCGGTCATCCCGGCGAACGCCTGCATCTACGCCGGCCCGACCCGGGTGCAGATCAACGGCAACACCGCGATCGTCACCAGCCCGCAGACCACGACCGCCTGGATCGCCGCGAACGCCCCGACCAATCCGGCCCAGTGCTACACCGGCGCCACGGCCTCGGGCATGGCCCTGAGCTCGGTCGACCTGACGTCGATCACCGTCCTGGTCGCGAACGACAACGGCAGCGTGCCGAAGACGACGCCGGCCATCGCGCACGGCAGCAGCGGCTGGCCGACGACGGGGCAGAAACTCGGGGCGACCGCGTCGACGAGCAACTCGCTGTTCTACCTGACCAACGCCCCCGCCGGCGGAGCCACGACGACCTACGCCGACGGCGCCACCGACAAGCCCTACACCCCGGCCACCGGAGACAACCCGAGCAGCAAGACCGACGGCGCCTGGACCCCGCAGTGGACCAGTTTCAGCAGTGGCAACAACTGCAACACCAACACGGCGACGACCGATCTGAAGCTGTTCAACTGCTACATCAACCCGGCCGGGTACTCGGCCACCGCGTACTCGACCTTCAAGTCGACGGTCCAGGCCGCCCTCGCGGCCAACCCGCAGAACTACCAGACCGCGGCCCAGCTGCAGACCTACCTGCAGTCCCTCCTCACGCCGGGCAACTCGGCCGACGCCGCGAGCACCGCCCCGACCTACACCGACAACCGCAGCCACCGGTGGAAGGTGAGCGTCGCGACCGACGCGTCGACGACCGACGGTTGCACGCCGACCGGCGGCACCCCGTCGACCACGAACACGGCGATCCCGACCCCGACCGCGGACCCGTTCTTCGCCAACACGCCGGGCAACTCGGCCGTCACCGTCCAGACCGCCACCGCATGCCTCACCGCCAGCATCACCCTGCAGATCGGCACCTGCAACGTCGCCCTGCTCGCCGGCATCTGCGTCAACGTGGGCAACTACGTCTGGGGCAACGGCACGGCCCTGCTCGGCGGCGGACTCTCCGTCCCGCAGTTCAAGGTGACCGCGACGCCGCAGGCCACCACGACCACGACCGTCATCACGACCGCGACCAGCACCTTCCCGTCGATGTCGGATGCGACGCAATACCAGATGGGCAAGAGCGGCACGTTCGGGGCGAGCGGCCCGGGTGACCTGTACATCGAGGGCACGGCGGCCCACACGATGGCCGTCGTGGCGCAGGACGACGTCGTCGTCACCGGCAACCTGAGCGGGACGGTGAACGCGGCGACCAACCGCAGCACCAGCGCCCTGCAGATCATCGGCCAGAACAACGTGCACATCTATCACCCGGTGCAGTGCCGGATCACCAACGCGACCGAGATCGCGACCACCGACCCGGGCTTCTGCCCCGACGACATCACCGGTCTCTACAACTCGATCGTGCCCAACGGGACCCGCCCCGATCAGCA
The DNA here is from genome assembly GCF_036000465.1 of Jatrophihabitans sp. Classification (GTDB taxonomy): domain Bacteria; phylum Actinomycetota; class Actinomycetes; order Mycobacteriales; family Jatrophihabitantaceae; genus Jatrophihabitans. The sequence goes on from NZ_DASYFV010000013.1 coordinate 128,049, forward strand.
GTACGTCAACATGCGCTCGGACCTGGCCGGCCTCACCATCCGCGGCGTCGTGATGGCGCTCGGCAACGCCGAATCCCACATCACCTGCCCCCAGCCCCCCGGCGGCGGCGGCACCTGCGGCGGCGAGTTCACCGTCGACAACTACAGCCGGGGCGCGCCGCTGTCCTACCTCACCGAGATCGGCACGCTCGCGATGTCGCACCACGCCCCGGTGGGGCAGGAGTGGGAGGTCTCGGACACGACCGGCCAGTCGAGTCGCCCCTACTCGGGCTACGAGATGGCCCAGCAGTACGAGAACCTCAAGGCCCTGCTCGCCGGCGTGTCGGTGCTGCCGACGCAGTCCCCCACGAGCGCCATGTGGCACATCCTCAGCATCTCGACGGGATCGGGCTCGTGAGCACCCCCTGATCCCCGCGACCACCACCGTCTTCCCCATCTGACCCCCCGCAGAAGGAGCCCCCGTGTCAGCCACCACGCTCATCGGCCTCGACATCGGATCGACCTCGATCCGAGCCGTCGAGGCCACCGTCGGCAAGGACGTGCCGGTCATCACCAACTTCGGGCAGGCCTTCCTGCCCGACGGCGCGGTCGAGGGCGGTGTCGTCAAGGACGACCGGGCCGTCACCTCCGCCCTGCGCCAGCTCTGGACGTCGCACAACTTCACGACCCGGAACGTGATCCTGGGCGTGACCCACCAGCAGGTCATCGTCCGCGAGTTCGAGGTGTCGAACCTGCCGGCCAAGGAACTGCGCCAGGCCCTGCCCTTCCTCGTGCGCGACATGCTGCCGCTGCCGGTCGACCAGGCTCTGCTCGACTTCTACCCGCTCGAGAAGCCGGGCAAGAAGGACACCGTGCACGGGCTCGTCATCGCGGCGCCGAAGGAGGCGGTGATCGACACGGTGCGCGCGGTCGAGGCCGCCGGCCTGCACGTGAGCCAGGTCGACCTCGCCTGCTTCGCCGCGCTGCGCGCGTCGGCCCACCTCGCCAACGACACCGAGGCGCTCATCGACATCGGCGCCAACGGCACCAACATCATCGTGCACACCGACGGGGTGCCGAAGATCGTCCGGACCGTCCCGCGCGGCGGGGCCGAGGTCACCAAGATGGTCGCGAGCCGGCTGAACCTGAGCCCGGCCGAGGCCGAGACCATCAAGTGCCGCGTCGGGCTGCGCGAGAGCGACAGCGCCGAGAGTGCCGAGGTGGTCGCCGAGGCGATCCGCCCGCTGATCACCGAGATCCGCGGCTCGTTCAACTACTTCGCCGCCGCGCACCCCGACACCAAGGTGCGCCGGCTGGCTCTGGTCGGCGGGGCGGCGCTGCTGCCGGGCCTGCCCGAGCTGCTGACCCGCGAGCTCGGCGTGCCCGCGTTCCTGTCCGACCCGCTGCAGCGCACCAACGACACCCGCAAGGGCGGCCGGCACGACGTCCTCGGCCGCTTCCGCTCGTCGGCCGCGGTCTCGATCGGTCTCACGTTGGGAGCGGCCTGATGGCCACCACCATGATCCCCGAGCCGGCGGCGGCCCCGGCCGCGTCGACGACCGGATCGGACGGTCTGCGCTTCGTCGCGATCCGGGCCAACCTGCTGCCCGACGAGGTCGTCGCCGGCCGCCGCGCCGACGCCATGCGCAAGCGCGTGCTGGCCGGGCTGGCCGCGCTCGCGCTCGTCCTCGTCGGCGTGTACGCGATCTCGTGGTGGCAGACGGGATCGGCCCAGGACAAGCTCGACTCGGTCCAGCGCCAGGGTGCGGCCCTGAAGAGCCAGCAGCTCGACTACGCGCCGCTGGTGAGCGCGCAGGCCGAGGTTTCGTCGATCCAGAGCCAGCTGGCCCGGCTCATGGCCGGTGACCTGCCGTGGGCGTCGATGCTGACCACGCTGCGGGACACGGCGCCGCCCGGGGTGTCACTGACGCAGGTCGACGGCACGATCAACCAGGGCGCGACCGGGGTCGCGGCCACCGGCGGTCTGAGCTCGCTGAACCAGACGGGACTCACCACCGCCGGCACCATCACCGTCACCGGCAGCGCGAGCGACAAGCCGGCCGTGGCGGCCTACGCGGACAAGCTGTCGCGGGTGAAGGGGCTCGCCAGCCCGTACATCACCTACATCACGGTGAGCGACAAGTCGGTGACCTTCGGGATCACCGCCCTGATCACGAGTGAGGCGCTGGGCGGCCGTTTCGCCACCACCGCACCGACCCTGCCCGGAGGTAAGTGACATGGAGCGGTCGCAGAACGAACGGCTGTGGATGATCGGCGGTGGCCTCGTCGCCTTCGTCGCCATCCTCATCGGCTGGTTCTTCTTCATCAGCCCGCAGCGGTCGGACACCGACAGTGTCAACGGGCAGGCCGACAGTGCCCGGGCCCAGAACGCCGCGCTGCAGCTGCGGATCACCCAGCTGAAGGCGGAGAACAGCAAGCTGCCCACCTACAAGGCTCAGCTCGCGGCGGCCCAGCTCGCGCTCCCCGGCACGAGCGGGCTGTCCGACTTCGTCCGCACCGTGCAGTCGATCGGGAGCGCCACGCAGACCGACGTGAGCTCGCTGGCCATCAGCACGCCGACCACCTCGACGCCGGCCGCCCCGGTGGCGGCGGCCACGGGCAGCGCGGGCCAGCCGGGTGCGTCGACGCCGACGTCCGGGGCCGCGACGACGGCGCCCGGAACCGGAGCCGCGGCGGCGCCGACCGCCTCGGTCTACGCACTGGCGATCACCGCGCAGGCCAGCGGCACCCCGGCGGCCCTGAACAGATTCCTCGCGCAGTTGCAGTCGGTCCAGCCCCGCGCCGTCCTCATCACCGGACTGAACGAGGGCAGCGGCGCGGCTCCGGGGGCCAAGGCCACCACGGCCACGACCACGCTGCAGCTCACCATGCAGGCGTTCGTCGCGCCGTCCATCCCGGTGCCAGGCGCCCAGCTCGGGACGACGCCCAAGTGATCGGCACCGTCCGCACCCGCGCGCTGGCCGCAGTCTGCGTCCTGGCCGCGGTCTCCCCGGCGGTCGCGGGCTGCAGCGGTGGCGGCGCACCGGCGCCGAAGGCCACCAGCGCCGTCGGCGCGATCACGCCCGTGCGCTGGTGGTCGAACGGCCAGGCCGAGGCCGGCAGCACCATCGCGTTGTCGGGACCGGACAGGGCGGCGAAGAAGCTGGTGCCGTCACGTTCGGACTACTGCTCCATGTTGAAGGAGACGGTCGCCGCCGGGAAGTCGATCCTGCCCGGTGTCACCGCATCCGATCCGGCGCTGCTGGCGTCGACCAAGGCGTTCGTCGACGAGCTGCAGCACGTCGCGCCCGCCTCCGTCGCGCCCTCATGGCACGTGCTGGGATCGGCCCTGGTTGCTCTTGTCGGTTCCGGGGGGAATCCGGTGGGAGTGCAAGGGATCGACGCCGCGGCTGTGCAGAGAGCAGGCAGTTTGGTCGCTGCTGATGCCACGCACAGCTGCGGCGTCGATCTGTCCAAGCACAGGCCGGCGGGCTGACGCCTACTGGTTCGGCGGGTATCCCGGCTGGTTCGGCGGATACTGCTGGGTCGGCGGGTACTGGCCGGTCTGCGGGTAACCCTGCTGCGGGTAGCCGCCCTGCTGGGGCGGCCCCTGCTGCGGGTAGCCGCCGCCGTAGGCCGAGCGCGCGCGCCGGTCGCTGTCCTCCTCGATGAGGCGGTTCAGCGTCTGCTGCATGAGGTCCGAGCGTGGGATGTCCTCCAGCGTCTCCTGGCCGTGCTCGCCGGCGGATTCGATGGTCAGCGTGCCGGCCTTCACCATCCGGTCCCAGAGCGACTGGGTGAACGCGACGTCGCTGATGCGCTGCAGCGATATGTCGCGCCCGGTGTGCCGGAAGACGCCGCGGCGGATCAGCACCCGGTGCGAGGTGAACACGTAGTGCGTCGTCTTCCAGCGGATCCACGGGCTGAACGCGAGCCAGCTCAGCAGGAACAGCCCGACGACGATCACGAGAACCACGACCACGAGCTGCCCGGTGCCGCTGTTCGGGGCGTACGCGATGCCGACCCCGGCGGCCGCGCAGATGACGACGAACCACAGCGTGGCGGGCACGAGCGTGATCCAGTGCGGGTGCAGGTGCTCGACGACCTTCTCGTCGTTCGCGAGCAGCTTCTCGGGATAGGCCACGTCGATCCTCCTCGGGACGGTTCGCCGTCGCAGCGGAGGCTATCCGGTTCGGGGCGGTTGCGTCTGCGGCTCAGCCGGCCCGGACGTGCTCCACGTCGCCCGCGCTCACCGGCTGCGGCCCGTCCGGTCCGGCGACGACGAGCCGGCCGGCCGGGTCGACGTCGACGGCCGTGCCCTCGAGGGTGTTGCCCTCGGCGAGGCTCACCCGAACCCTCGGCCCCACCGTCGCGCAGCGCGCCCGGTAGGCCGCGGCCAGCCCGCACGCCTCGGCGTCGCCGTCGTGGTCGGCCCACTGCGCCATCCGGGCGTCGAGCCGGCCGAGGATCGCGATGAGGAGGTCCGCCCGGTCGGGCGGCGTGGACGAGTGGAGGGCGAGCGAGGTCGCGGTCACCCCCGGCAGTTCGTCCGGGGTGGTCGACACGTTGAGCCCGATGCCGACGACGACGCGATCGTCCGAGCTCTGGACGAGGATCCCCGCCGTCTTGGCCTGATCCGGGCCGGTCAGCAGGTCGTTCGGCCATTTCAGGGCGGCGGCCAGGCCGGTCGCCTCCTCGACCCCCTCGGCGAGCGCAACGCCGGCGAGCAGGGGCAGCCAGCCCCAGCGCATCGGCGACACGGCCGGCCGGAACAGGGCGGAGAAGGTCAGTCCGGCCCGCGGCGGTGAGGTCCAGACACGGTCGAACCGGCCCCGGCCGGCGGCCTGGTACTCGGCGACGCGAGCGGTGCGGTCGGGCGCCTCGAGGTCGGCGAGCAGGTCGGCGTTGGTCGACGCGGTCTCCTCGACCAGCTCGATTCGGGCCCAGCGGGCGGCGGCGTCCCGGACTCGCTCCACGTCCAGGGCCGGGCGGTCGACGGTCATGCCGCCAAGGTAGTCCCGCGAGATCGGTCACCTCACGACGCCGGGGACGCCCGAGCCCGATTAGGCTCAGGCCCCATGGCAGAGCCCGTCGACGCCGATGCGTCCCTTCCCGACATCCACACCACGGCGGGAAAGCTCGCCGATCTCGAGCGGCGCTACGACGAAGCCGTGCACGCCGGCTCGGACCGCGCGGTCGAGAAGCAGCACAAGAAGGGCAAGAAGACCGCCCGCGAGCGCATCGAGACGCTGCTCGACCCGGATTCCTTCGTCGAGTTCGACGAGTTCGCCCGGCACCGATCGACGTCGTTCGGGATGGAGAAGAACCGCCCGTTCAGCGACGGCGTCATCACCGGCTACGGCACGGTCGACGGGCGTCCGGTCTGCGTCTTCAGCCAGGACGTCACGCTCTTCGGCGGCGCGCTCGGCGAGGTCTACGGCGAGAAGATCGTCAAGGTCCTTGACTTCGCGATGAAGAACGGCTGCCCGGTCGTCGGCATCAACGAGGGCGGCGGCGCGCGCATCCAGGAGGGTGTCGTCTCGCTCGGCCTCTACGGCGACATCTTCCAGCGCACCGTGCACGCCTCGGGCGTCATCCCGCAGATCTCGCTGATCATGGGGGCCGCCGCGGGCGGCCACGTCTACTCCCCCGCGCTGACCGACTTCGTCGTCATGGTCGACCAGACCTCGCAGATGTTCATCACCGGCCCGGATGTCGTGAAGACGGTGACCGGCGAGGAGGTCACGCTCGAGGAGCTCGGCGGGGCGCGGACGCACAACACCACGAGCGGCAACTCGCACTACCTGGCCTCGGACGAGGACGACGCGATCGGCTACGTGCGCGCGCTGCTGTCCTACCTGCCGTCGAACAACCTCGACCCGCTGCCGACCTTCGACAGCGCGGTCGACCTCGAGCCCGACCCGTTCCTCGACACGTTCATGCCCGACTCCGCGAACACGCCGTACGACATGCACGAGATCGTCGAGCACGTGCTCGACGACGGCGAGTTCCTCGAGGTGCACCCGCTGTTCGCGCAGAACATCATCTGCGGCTTCGGCCGCGTCGAGGGCTACCCGGTCGGCGTCGTCGCCAACCAGCCGATGCACTTCGCCGGGTGCCTCGACATCGACGCCTCGGAGAAAGCGGCCCGGTTCGTCCGAACCTGCGACGCGTTCAACATCCCGGTGCTGACCTTCGTCGACGTCCCCGGCTTCCTGCCGGGTGTCGGCCAGGAGCACGCCGGCATCATCCGCCGCGGCGCCAAGCTGATCTACGCCTACGCCGAGGCCACCGTCCCGAAGATCACGATCATCACCCGCAAGGCCTTCGGCGGCGCGTACGACGTCATGGGCTCGAAGCACCTCGGCGCCGACATCAACGTCGCGTGGCCGACGGCGCAGATCGCGGTCATGGGCGCGCAGGGCGCGGCGAACATCCTGCACCGCAAGGCGCTGGCCAAGGCCGACGACCCCGAGGCCCTGCGGGCCAAGCTGGTGCAGGAGTACGAGGACACCCTCGCCAACCCCTACATCGCCGCCGAGCGCGGCTACATCGACTCGGTGATCATGCCGTCGCACACCCGCTCGTACGTGGTGAAGTCCCTGCGCGTGCTGCGCAACAAGCGGCAGTCGCTACCGCCGAAGAAGCACGGGAACATCCCGCTGTGAGCTCGGAGGAGACGGGACCGGCGCGGCCCGTGCTGCGGGTGGTGAAGGGCGATCCGTCACCCGAGGACCTCGCCGTGCTCACCGCGCTGATGGCGGTGTCCGGGGGCGGCGAGGAGCCGGCGCCGAAGGAGCGGCGCGGCGGTTGGAACGACCCGTCACGCCAGCACCGCGCGCCGCTCATCCCTGGCCCGAATGCCTGGCGCGCCCAGCCCTTCTGAGACGTGATCGACTCGCCCGGAGCAGGTCCACAGACCTGCCCCGGGCGCGATGATCACGCAAGGCCGCGGCGCAGGTCCCGCTCCCGGCCGCCCAGCCACGCCCGCACATCGCTCACGAAGCGGGCCCGGTCCCGCAGCGCCGACGGCGGACGGTGGATCACGCTGTAACCGAACGTCGTCAGGTCGAGATGACGGTCCCAGGTGCCGGCCCAGTCCCGCTGGTCGAAGTGCCACTCGACACTGTCGATCTCCAGGCAGGCCCGCAGACCCGGCCAGTAGAAGTCGACCACCCGGGTCGAACCGTCGGGCAGCACGAGGGTCGCGTTCTGCTCGAACCCGGTGAGTCCGGCGCGGCGCAGGATCGTGGCCGCTTCCGCCTCCGGAGCCGACGCGGCACCCCAGCCGACCTCGGCGAGCGCCTGACGCAGGAATGCGCTTCCCCGCCGCGGGCCCGCCTCGAGCTCGCCCGCGAGTTCGTCGAGGCGGCAGCCGCCGTCCTGCACCACACGGGCGACGAGGGTCCGCACGTCGTCGAGCCGGCGCAGGGCCAGGCACGCGTCGGCGGTCGCTCGCGCCGGCTCGACCCGGCGCGGGCCGCTCCACCGCGCGACCGTGATCGGACGGAAGGTGCACCGGACCTGTACCCAGTCACGCGAGCGCGTCCGGTTCGACGGAGGCACCAGGATCAGCACCCGCTGCGGGCACGGGACGCGCCGGACCTGCGCGGCCCACAGCGCGGCCGTGCCCGACAGCGCGGCCCCCGACCCGGCGAACGCCAGGGCGGCGCGGCACCGATCCAGATCGCTCATCGTCTCGCCGGTGAAGTACGTCCGCGGCAGGACGCGGTCCCACTGTCCGGTCGAGAGCCGGTGATCGATCGCGTGGCGCGAGAAGCCCCGGCGCAGCGCGTCAGCGCGGCCGATCACACGCGGGAGCGCGTCCGGATCGGGAAAGGGATCGAGTCTCATCCCGCGATCGTCGGCAGGCGCGCGACGGCGCGTCGGTCCGACCGCGGATCTGTGGACGAGCGATCAGCCTGTGGACGGCCCGCCCTCCTTGATCATCGCGCCCGGAGCAGGTCCACAGACCTGCCCCGGGCGTGTTGATCAAGGAGGAGGCGCAGGCCGGCGATCAGGGCGACGGCCGCGGCGGCGAAGGCGTAGATCAGCGTGTCGTGGTCGGCGTGGACGAGGTAGGCCCCGACGGCGGCGAAGGCCAGGGGGGTCCACTCGACGGCGCCGGTCATCGCGACGAGGGCGACCAGCAGGCCGGTGTACCAGCCGTAGCTCGGCGTGAAGACGGCGAAGGCGACGCCGACGACCACGACGGCACTGCGTTCCGGGTGCTCCGGCGCGGCCCGCAGCCAGGCCCACAGGGCGACCGCGCCGACGATCACGACGCCGACGATCGTGTCGGCCGGGTGCGGCAACACCTCTCCGAGCAGCAGCAGCCGCTTCCCGCTCGAGTAGTTCTCCTCCTTGAGGTAGCCGGGCAGGTAACCGATGACCGCCGAGCCGACGGCGACGACGTGCGGCACGTAGACGAGCACCACGAGGCCGAGCGCCGACCCGACGGCCGCGAACGGGTGGCGCCGCATCAGCGCGGGCAGTACGAGCGCGGGGTAGAGCTTGACCGCGATCGCCGCGCCGACGAGCGCTCCGGCGAGCCCCGGGCGACGCGCCGCCGACGTCGCGAGCGCGAGAACGACGAGCAGTACGGCCAGCCAGTCGATGTGCGCGTTGTTGGCGTATTCGACGACGACGATCGGGCACCACGCCCAGACGGCCGCGAGCCACGGACGGCCCCGGGCCGACGCCCAGCGCAGCAGCAGCCAGCCGATGACGAGCGAGCCGAGCACGGCCGCGAGCTGCAGGGGCAGGTGCTCGCCCTGCCCCCCGAACGACAACACCCGCACGAGGGTGAACGCCCCCTCGGCCACCGGCGGGTAGATCGTGCGCACGGTGGGCCGGTTGATCGAGGTGCAACCGCCGGGGAACGCGTGCTGGCAGTGACCGGGCGCGCCGAACAGCGCCGCTTCCCGCAGCCCGGCCAGCGCCGGCGACGAGGGCGGGTCGCGGTACGGGTCGATGCCGGCGAGCTGCACCTTGCCGTCCCAGAGGTAGCGGTAGTCGTCGTCGGACGTCGACGGCCGGCCGGTCAGCGCGACCAGGTGCAGCACCGCGCTCGCGCCGAGCACCACGACCGTGAACCCCCGCGCCGACAGTCGGCAGCGCGACAGCAACCACACCGCGAGCACCCACAGCGGGGTCGCGATCAGCATCAGGCGTTGCGCGTGCGGAACGTCGGTACGACGGATCAGCGCGCCGTACGCGGCGGTCTCGGCGGCCAGCGTCAGCCCGAGTGCCGCGACGACGGCGGACGAGCGGGACAGTGGCACAGGAGGAGCGTCCCAAACCGTCCGGGTTCGTACCGCACCGGAGGCCCCGGCGTCCTCGGGTCGTAAGGGTTCGACGGCTCTCCGCACGCCACACTTGCGTGGTGCCCGGAACCTCGACCCCGACCCGACCGCGGTTCTGGCCGCGCTTCGCCAGCCCGGTGCGCTCGACTGCGCTGACCGCCCGCCTCGGGCGGGTGCTCGGCATCATGTTCGGGATCTGCTTCGTCACCGGGTTGCTCAGCCACTACCAGTACCAACCGTGGTCCTGGCTGCCCGAGCCCGCCACGCCGGTGTGGGGCTACCGCATCACGCAGGGCCTGCACGTCGCCACGGGGACGGCCGCGATCCCGCTGCTGCTGGTCAAGCTCTGGTCGGTCTTCCCCAAGCTGTTTCAGTGGCCGGTGGTGAAGGGCGCGCGGCACGGCCTCGAGCGGTTGAGTGTCGCGCTGCTCGTGTCGTCCGGGCTGGTCGAGCTGTTCACCGGCCTGTTCAACTCGCTGAACTGGTACCCCTGGCCGTGGGACTTCGTGCCGGTGCACCGCTTCCTCGCCTACGTCCTCATCGGCTCGATCCTCCTGCACATCGCGGTGAAGCTGCCCGACATCAAGTACGGCCTGAACACCAAGCTCGCGCTGGGCGACGTACTGACCGAGAAGTCGTGGCAGGAGAACCCGGACGCGTACAGCAACAACGACAACACGCACGTGGCGCCGCCGGCGCCCGAGGGGCTGAGCCGCCGCGGCGTGCTGCTCGCCACCGGTGCCGGGGTGGGTCTGGTGGTCGCCACGAGCGTCGGTCAGACGGTCACGCCACTGGCCCCGATCGGCCTGCTCGCCACCCGTCAGGCGAAGAAGGGCCCGCAGGGGGTGCCGGTGAACCGCACGGCCGACCAGGCGAAGGTCCGCGGACTCGCGCTCGCCCCGGGCTACACGTTGCAGGTCACCGGACCGGCGCCGTTCACGCTCACCCTGGCCGAGGTCGAGGCCCTGGCCACGCACGAGAAGAGCTTCCCGATCTCGTGCGTCGAGGGGTGGAGCGTCGGCGCCCGCTGGCAGGGCGTTCGCCTGATCGATCTCGTCGAGCGGGCCGGCGGCTCGGCCGACTGCCGCGTCCGCGTCGTCTCGCTCGAACCCAAGGGTTCCTACCGGCACTCCTACGTGGACGGGCCGCAGGTGGCCGAGGCACTGCTCGCCACGCACCTCAACGGCGACCGCCTGCACATCGAGCACGGCTACCCGCTGCGGCTGATCGCGCCCGACCGCGCCGGGGTGCTGAACACGAAGTGGCTGGCTCGGGTGGAGATCTCATGAGCGACGCGTGCCGAGCGAGGCCAGACCGATGAGCCGGACGCGAATGGTGATCGGCAGCTCGGGCGGCCTGCTGATGCTGTTCGGGGCGTTCCGCCTCTTCACCGAGGTGTCGACCCGCAACCTGCTCTTCCTGGCGCTCTGGCTGGCCGGCGCGGTCGCGATCCACGACGGTGTCCTGGCGCCGGTCGTCGTCGGCATCGGGGCGGCCCTGCGTCGCATCCCGGCCCGCGCGCGGCGCTTCGTGCAGGGCGCGCTCATCGCCGGCGGCCTGGTCACCGTGATCGCGCTGCCGCTCATCCATCGCGAGAACAGCCAGCCGAAGGTGAAGGCGGTGCTGCAGCAGGACTTCACCGCCAACGTGGCGATCCTGCTGACGATCGTCGCCGGGGTCGCGGTGCTGCTCTACCTCGTCCGCGTGGTGAGTGGCGGTCAGGCCGCGAGCGCGACGAACGACCGGCCGTCGGACGACCACGCCTCGTCGAGCGAGTAGCCGGCCATCGCGGCGTAGCGCAGCAGCGGCTCGCGGCCGACGCTCGCCCAGTCGAACGGCGGGCCGACCACGGTCCCGTGCGAGGTGAACCGCACCTCGATCAGGTCGTCGGCGTCGTCGTCCTCGTGCGTTTCCACCACCAGGCAGCCGCCCGGACGCAGCAGCGCCCGGATGCGGGTGAGCAGCCGCAGCGGGTCGCCCCCGATGCCGATGTTGCCGTCGATGAGCAGGACGGTCGGCCAGCGTCCCTCGCCGGGCAGATCGCCGAACACGCTGCGCAGCAGGGCCGGGAAGCCCTGGCCGCGGGTGAGCGCGACCGCGGTCTCGGCGATGTCGACGCCCAGGGCGGCGATGCCGCGGGCGTTGAGGGCCGAGACGAACCGTCCCGGGCCACACCCCACGTCGAGGACGGGCCCGGTGCAGCGGTCGACGACGCTGCGGTCGGCGTCGTCGGCGCCGGCCAGCCAACGGGCGACGTCGAGGGCGATGACCCGGCCGTCATCGGTGCGCAGGCCGAGCGGCCCGCTCGTGCGCAGCGCCCGCTCGTACGGGGCGAGGGCGCCGAGCTCCATCAGCGGGCCCCGGTCCGGGTGAGCGCCTGCGCGAAGGCCGAGCGCGGCACCTCGTGCGCCACCTCGCGGGCGGCGTCGATGGTGTCGACGTCGGTCAGCTCGTCGAGGAGCTGCACCCGTAACCCCAGCTCGTCGAGCCGCGCGAGTTGGTGCTCACGCGTCGTCGCGAGCGACATCGGGATGCCGCTGATGGCCGCCGCGGCGACGGTGGCGTCGGTGAAGCCGATCGCCCAGTAACCCCCGTCCGAAGCCGGCCCGAGGCAGGCGTCGAACCGATCGGGATCCCACGCGGTGAGCTGGTCGGCCCGCAGCTGCGGCGTGTCCATGCCCACGAGTACGGAAGGCCCGTTCCCCGCGGCCTCGAAGGCGGCGACGAGGCGGGTGTCGAGACCGCCCTCGGGCTGCGCGCTCACCCGCCATCCCTCCGGACACCATTGCGCGGCATCACCGTCGAAGGCGAGCAACCGCTGCCGCACCGGCACCGGGGCGACCGCGCGCAGCGTGTCCCACAGGGCCGCCGCGGCGACGTCCGCCGCCTGCTCGAAGGTCAGGGGCGGGACGAGACGGGTCTTCACCCGACCGGCCACCGGCTCCTTGGCGATGACGAGCAGCGTGTCGATGCCGCTCACGACGCGAGCACCGCGCTCATGTCGCGGACGGCCTGCAGCGTGCCGCGGACGGTGCCGGTGACCTTCGACCGTCCGGTGCGGGGGGCGTAGTCGACGTCCTCCTGGACGATCGTCCAGCCGGCCTGGGCGGCGCGGAGCACCGTCTCGACCGGGTAGCCGCTGCGCCGGTCGGCGATGGGCAGCGCGAGCAGCGGCTCGCGGCGCGCCACGCGGAGCGGACCGACGTCACGCAGGTCGGCGCCGGTGCGTCGACGTACCCGCCGGGCCAGCTCGACGTTCGCGACGCGGGCGTGCAGCGACCACGCCCCCCTGGAGACCGGCCGCCGCCGCCCGACGACGAGGTCGGCCCCGGCCCGGATCCCGTCGAGCAGGCGCAGCGCGTCGCCCGGGTCGAGCGAGGCGTCGCAGTCGCAGAACGCGACGAACTCGGCGGTGGCGGCCTCGAGGCCCGCGTGGCAGGCGGCGCCGTACCCGCGCCGGTCGCAGGTGACGACGAGAGCGCCGCGGGCGCGGGCGATGTCGGGCGAGCCGTCGGTCGAACCGTTGTCGACCACCACGGCGCGGGCGCCGGGCGGGATCCGGTCGAGGACCCAGGGCAGCGCGCCGGCCTCGTCGAGGCAGGGCAGCACGATGTCCAGCTGCGGGGTCACGGGGGTCACTGCTCCGAGGCTATTCGGTGAATCCGCACAGCACCGCCCAGGAACCCTTACGGTGCAGTGACGCGGGCCGTTCGGCGGCCCCGTCGCGCCGACCACTCCCTACGATGTGCGTATGGCTCAGGTGATGGTCGTCGACGACGACGACACCGTCGCCGCTGTCGTCGTCACCTACCTCGAGCGCGCGGGGCACACCACCCGCCGGATCGGCGACGGGCAGGCCGCCCTGGACGCGGTCGCCGAGAAGGAACCCGACCTGATGGTGCTCGACCTGATGCTGCCGGGGATCGACGGGCTCGAGGTGTGCCGCCAGGTGCGGCAGCGCTGGCCGAACCTGCCCGTGGTCATGCTGACCGCACTGGCCGAGCCCGAGGATCGCATCGCCGGTCTCGAGGTGGGCGCGGACGACTACGTCACCAAGCCCTTCTCGCCCCGCGAGCTCGCGCTGCGGGTCGATTCGGTGCTGCGCCGCGCGTCCGCCGCCCAGCCGCCCGCATCGAAGGCCGTGCTGACCGCGGGCGCCATCACCGTCGACACCGCCGCCCGGCGGGTGACCCGCGACGGTGTCGAGATCGCCCTCACCGTGCGCGAGCTCGACCTGCTGACCTTCCTGCTCATGCACCCGGGCCAGGCGTTCAACCGCGAGCAGCTCATGCACGAGGTCTGGGGCTGGACGTTCGGCGACCAGTCGACCGTCACCGTGCACGTCCGCCGGCTGCGCGAGAAGGTCGAGGCCGACCCGACGAACCCCACCCTCATCCAGACGGTGTGGGGCATCGGCTACCGGCTGGAACTGCCGTGAACCTCACCTGGTCGAACCTCGGCGCGGCCCTGCTGTGGTCGGCGGTCGGAGGCCTCGGCGTCTGGTTCCTGCTGCTGCCGGTCCGCCGCCGCTCACTGACCGGACTGCTCACCTCCCTCGTCCTCACCGGCGCCGCGGCGTCGATGGGCGCGCTGTGGGGGGCGATCCACGCGATGCTCGTCCCCTGGTGGGACTGGAAGACGATGATCGCGCTGACCGCGTTCTCCGGCGCGGTCACCGGCATCGCCGCGTTCGCCGCCGCCCGGCGGCTCGGCAAAGACGCCGCCGCGTTGCGTCGCGCCGTCGCCGAGATCGGTGAGGGACGCGTGCCCGCGCCGGACGGGCGTCGCCTCACCGCCGAGGTCGAGCGGGTCCGCCAGGAGCTGCGTGCCACCGCGGCGGCGCTGACCGCGACGCGCGAGCGGGAACGCGCGCTCGAGACGGCGCGTCGCGAGCTGGTGTCGTGGGTGAGTCACGACCTGCGCACGCCGCTCGCCGGCCTGCGGGCGATGAGCGAGGCGCTGGAGGACGGCGTCGTCGACGACCCCGAGCTCTACTACAAGCAGATCGGCGCGTCGGTCGAGCGGCTCAACCAGATGGTCGAGGACCTCTTCGACCTCTCCCGCATCCAGGCCGGTGTCGTGTCACGCGACCTGGAGAGCATCTCGCTGGACGATCTCGTCTCGGACTGCCTGGCCGCGCTCGAACCGCTCGCCGCCGCCCAGGGCGTCCGCCTTACCGGCTCGGTCGACGGCACCGCGGCCGTCACCGGCAACGGCCCCGAGCTCAACCGGGCGCTGACCAACCTGGTCGCCAACGCGATCCGGCACACCCGGGCCGAGGGCAACGTCGACGTGCGGGTCGGCATCAGCGCCGACCCGGCGTCGCTCGCCGAGGTCGTGGTCAGCGACGAGTGCGGCGGCATCCCCGAGGCCCACCTGCACCGCGTCTTCGACGTCGGCTTCCGCGGCGAGGCCGCCCGCACGCCGCACTCGCCCGGCTCGACCGGCGGCGCCGGCCTCGGCCTCGCGATCACCCGCGGCATCGTCGAGGCGCACTCGGGCACGGTCGACGTGGAGAACCGGCCCGGCGGCTGCCGCTTCCGGGTGCGGCTGCCGGTCAGCGCGCCCTAGTCCTCTGCCAGCTCGGCGGTGCCGTCGGCGAAGTCGACCTGCGGCGCCCAGCCGAGTTCGGCCTTCAGCCGGGAGGAGTCGGCGGTGATGTGCCGGACGTCGCCGAGGCGGTAGGCGCCGGTGACCTGCGGCGGCGGGCCGCCGGTCGCGGTGGCCAGCGCGTTCGCGAGGTCGCCGACGGTGCGTGGGGTGCCCGAGCCGACGTTGAACGCGCGGACGCCGGAGTCGTGCCGCTCGGCGGCCGTCACCGTGGCCGCCGCGACGTCGCGGACGTGCACGAAGTCGCGCCGCTGGCCGCCGTCCTCGAAGACCTGCGGCGCCTCGCCGCGGCGCAGCGCGGACAGGAAGATCGCGGCCACCCCGGCGTAGGGCGTGTCGATCGGCAGGCCCGGGCCGTAGACGTTGTGGTAGCGCAGGGCCGCGACGCTCCCGCCGGCGGCGCGGGCCCACGACGAGGCGAACTGCTCCTGGCCGAGCTTGCTGTCGGCGTAGGCGTTGCGCGGGTCGGTGGCGGCGTCCTCCCCGACGAGCGCGGGCGCGAGTTCGGCCCCGCACACGGGGCAGGGCGGCTCGAAGCGCCCGGCGGCGAGGTCGGCCTCGCGCCGCGGTCCGGGGATCACCTCGCCGTGCTCGGCGCAGCGCCCGCGTCCCTCCCCGTAGACGACCATCGAACTGGCCAGCACCAGCCGCCGGACGCCGCAGCGGGCCATCGCGGCCAGCAGCACGGCGGTGCCGTGCACGTTGGAGTCGGCGTAGTCGGGAAGATCCTGCACGTCGACCCCGAGGCCGACCTTGGCCGCGAGGTGGACGACGGTGTCGATGCCGGCCAGCGCCCGCTCGACGGCAGCCGCGTCCCGCACATCGACCGGATGGTCAACCGACTTGACCGTCCCGCGGTGGACCTCGGGCCGCAGCGAGTCGAGGACGGCCGTCTCGTGACCGCGCTCGCGCAACCGGGCCAGCACGTGCGTGCCGATGAACCCGGCGCCGCCGGTGAGCAGGACCCGCATCAGGGCAGCACGTGCGACGCGGGGTACCCCGAGGTGTCGGCGCAGCCGCATCCGCCCGGCGTCGCCGGCAGCCGCTGCAGCGTGCCGACGAGCAGGTCGCGCAGGCGGGGCAGGTTCTGGTCGAACGCCGCCAGCACCTCGGCGTGGGTGACCCCGGTACCGGCCTCGACCCCGGCGTCGAGGTCGGTGACGAGCGCCAGCGTGGAGTAGCAGAGCGCGAGCTCGCGGGCCAGGCCCGCCTCGGGCATCGCGGTCATGCCGATGATCGACCAGCCGTGCGACTGGAACTCGAGCGACTCGGCCCGCGAGGAGAAGCGCGGCCCGTTGACCACGACGAGCGTGCCGCCGTCGTGGGTCGGCTCGTCGCCGGCGGTCGCGGCGGCCCGCATCGCCGGGCAGTACGGGTCGGCGAAGGTGGCGTGGCCGACCCCGTCGGCGCCGTCGAAGTAGGTGTGCGGGCGGCCATGGGTGCGGTCGACGACCTGGTCCGGCACGACGAGGGTGCCGGTCGGCAGCCCGGTCGTCAGCGACCCCACGGCCGACAGCGAGACGACCTGCCGAACCCCGAGCGAGCGCAGCGCCCAGAGGTTGGCGCGGTAGGGCACGAGGTGTGGCGCGAACCGGTGACCCTTGCCGTGGCGGGGCAGGAACGCCACCGAACGGCCGGCGAGATGGCCGGTCGTGATCGTGTCGCTCGGGGCCCCGTACGGCGTCTCGAGCTCGTGCGGCTCGTGCTCGTCGAGCAGGGAGTAGAAGCCCGATCCCCCGATGATCCCGATGGGCTGGTCTGCGGCCATGAGGCCACGCTATCGGGCGCCGACCGGGCGGACGTCGAAACCCGGGAAGCGCGCGGGCGCCCCTGGCGTATCAGGGTCACCCGTACCGGCGGAAGAAAGTCCGAAATCCCCTTCAAGTCGGCGCGCGGGCCGCCGAAAGGGAGGCCATGCTGACCAAAACCGCCGAACGCGCGAGTACGACGCGGGTCGTGCCGACGCGGATCCCGCGTTGGTCGGACCTCGAACTCTGCGAAGCGATGTACTGGATCCACCGCTCCCGGGCCCGCGGCGACGCCGCCCGCCTGCAGAACTGGACCGACCGGATGAACGCCCTGCTCGACTGGCGGCTCGTGCACGGCCCCGATCGCCCGTTCTGACCCGGTCCGCGGGTGCTCGCGGCCTGAGCCGCTCCTAGAGTGAGCCCATGGACCGCATGCACTACGACGCCGACCACCTGGCCTTCGGCGAGGCCTTCCGCGCCTTCACCGACAAGGTGATCGCCCCCCACTACCTCGACTGGGAGGGCGCCGGCATCACGCCGCGCGAGGTCTTCCAGGAGGCCGGCCGGGGTGGCTTCCTGGGCATGGCCGTCCCCGAGCAGTTCGGCGGCGGCGGCGTCGACGACTTCCGGTTCAACCAGATCCTGGACGAGCAGATCGCGGCCGCCGGCATCACCGGTTCGGGTCTGGGCATCTCGCTGCACAACGACATCTGCCTGCCCTACTTCCTGACCATCTGCACCGACGAGCAGAAGCAGCGCTGGCTGCCCGGCATCGCCTCGGGCGAGCTGATCACCGCGGTGGCGATGACCGAGCCCGGCGCCGGGTCGGATCTGTCGGGCATCCGCACGAGCGCCAAGCGCGACGGCGACAGCTACCTCGTCAACGGCAGCAAGACCTTCATCACCAACGGCATCAACGCCGACCTCGTCATCACCGCGGTGCGCACCGGCGAGGACCGTCATAAGGGCATCTCCCTGCTCATCCTCGAACGCGGCATGGACGGCTTCGAGCGCGGGCGCAACCTCGACAAGCTCGGCATGCACTCGCAGGACACCGCCGAGCTCTCCTTCACCGACGTCCGCGTCCCGGCCGCCAACCTGCTCGGCGAGGAGGGCGCGGGCTTCAGCTACCTGACCGACAAGCTGCCGCAGGAGCGCATCTCGATCGCGATCAGCGCGGTCGGCGAGGCCCGCGGCGCCTTCGACGAGACGCTGGCCTACGTCAAGGACCGCAAGGCGTTCGGCACCACGATCGGCTCCTTCCAGAACACGAAGTTCGTCCTGGCCGAACTGGCCACCGAGATCGACATCGCCGAGGCGTTCGTCGACCGCTGCGTCGACCGGCTGTCGGTCGCGAAGCTCTCCGCCGCGGACGCGTCCAAGGCCAAGTGGTGGACGACCGAGATGCAGGCCCGGGTGATCGACAAGTGCCTGCAGCTGCACGGCGGCTACGGCTACATGGCCGAGTACGCGATCTCGCGGCGTTACGCCGACGCGCGCATCACCCGCATCTACGGCGGCACGACCGAGATCATGAAGAGCGTCGTCTCGAAGTCCCTCGGCCTGTGAGGTTCGTCCTGGCGTCAGCCTCACCGGCCCGGCTTACCACGCTGCGCCGCGCCGGGCTCGACCCCGAGGTCATCGTCAGCGGCGTCGACGAGGACGGCGTGACGGCTCCCACTACCGGCGAGCTGGTCGGCCGGCTCGCCGACCTCAAGGCCCAGGCGGTGGCCACCACGATCGCGGGCGCAGCCCTCGTCCTCGGCTGCGACTCGCTGCTGGAGCTGGACGGCGAGCCGGTCGGCAAGCCGGGTACGGCGCAGGCCGCGGTCGAGCGGTGGCGGCGCCTGCGCGGGCGAAGCGGCGTCCTGCACACCGGCCACCGCCTCATCGACACCGGTGCGGGCACGAGCACCGGCCACACGGCCGCGACCGTCGTGCACTTCGCCGACGCGAGCGACGCCGAGATCGAGCGCTACTGCGCGAGCGGCGAGCCCGAGTCCGTCGCCGGCGCGTTCACCATCGACGGGCTCGGCGGCTGGTTCATCGACCGCGTCGACGGCGACCCGCACACGGTCGTCGGCGTCTCGCTCCCCGCGCTGCGCCGCATGCTGCACGAGCTCGGCCACCAGCTCGTGGACTTGGGGTACCCGGCCCGGTAGCCGGTCACCGCGCTCGACCACTTCTGTATGCGGCGTAATGCATTTCCGGACGCAGCCGCCTCCGGAGTCAGGCAGTCCAGATGTCGGTCGGCACGTCGCGGCCCTTCAGCACGACGCTGCCGACGGGCAGCCAGTGCTCACCCTCGCTGCCGGTGAGCCGCTCGATCACATCCGCGCTGGCCAGCAGGTGCTGGCGCATCTCCTTCGACAGCGCGGTCAGCCGGGCCGCCTCGTTCACGGCGTCACCGATGACGGTGTACTCGAGCCGGCTGCGGGTACCGACCTGGCCGGCGACGACCGGGCCGGCGGCGACACCGACACCGACCTCCACCTCGCCCATCGCGAACACGCGGTCGCGAATGCGCCGGGCCGCACCGAGGGCGGCGGCCGCGGCGTCGATGAGCTCGACCGGGGCGCCGAACACGCACAGCGCGGCGTCGCCCTCGAACTTGTTCAGCAGGCCGCCCGCACCCTCGACCTCGTCGACCACGATCTCGTAGAAGCGGTTCAGCATGCCGACGAACTCGACCGGGTCCGTGTCGCGGGTGCGTCGCATCGAGTCGGTGATGTCGACGAACACGGCGACGACGTCGCGCAGCTCGCCCGAGAGGGTGACCCCGCTGCGCAGCGCCACCTGCGCGACCGACGAGCCCACATGGCGGCCGAAGAGGTCGGTGACCCGGTCACGTTCCCGCAACCCGGCGACCATGTCGTTGAACCCGGCCTGGACGAGGCCGATCTCGCCCGCGTCCTCGATCGGGACGATGATGTCGAGATCGCCGGCGCCGACCCGGTGCAGCACGTCGACCATGCCGCGCAGCGGTTCCCCGATGGCCCGCGCGGCCAGCGCCGTCGACGCCCCGCCGAGTACGAGGGCGACGACGGCCACCACGATGCTGGCGCCGACGATGTGGCTCTTGCCGCTGGGGGCGGTGAGGATCAGCACGAGCCCGAGCACCGGCGCCGCGCTGGTCAGCAGCCAGTTCAACAGCAGCTGCCAGCGCACGCCGAGCACCGGCGCGGTCTCGGGCGGGCAGGACGCCAGGGCGAGGCGGGCGATCGGGCCGGACACGCGGCGGATCAGCAGGTAGGTGATGCCGGCCGAGCTGAGCCCGGCGATGACGATGCCGCCGGCGATGCCGATGGTGGTCGTGGCGTCTTCACCGACCGCGCCGGCCACCGCGCTGATGACGATGCCGCCGGTGAACCACAGGACGGCCGCGATGACCGACATGTCCCGCGGCATCCGCAGCGCGCGCCGGGCATCGGCGGTCGAGGGGCTCTCCCCGCGCAACAGCCAGCGCAGCGTGCGGCGCTGTACCAGCACGCCGGCCGTCACGCCGACGAGGACCGAGAGCAGGACGACGCCGCCGGTCGTCGCGAGGATCACCGTGAGCTGGTGCCGGTTGGCCGTCGCGTTCATCGCCGCAACGACGAGGGCGACGACCACCACACCGAAGACGTTCGCGCCGATGCCCAGCACCGACATGCCCAGGAACGTGCGGATGACGAAGGGCAGGTTGCCCGCCACCAGCGCGACCTCGACCGGTTGCGGCCGCGCCGAGGCGCGCTGCGGGGCCGTCTGGGTCACTGCCCGATTCTGCACCACCGGAAGGCGTCACACCTGCCGAGAGGCCGGCGGCGTCCGCGCAGCGCGCGCGTCGATCCGGCTCAGCGCCCGCCCCGCGCATCACGGAGTGCGGCCAGCCGGGTGGCGCGCCAGCGGGCGAACGCGTCGGGGCGCGCCTCGCGCGGCCGGCGCACGAGGGCCAGCACGACGGCCAACTCCTCGGCCGTCGCACCGCCCCGCACCCGCACGTCGTCGCTCATACCGGCGGGACGCCGTGCCGCTTCGTGGCGAAGTGGCGGGACTTGCCGACCAGCACCGAGTAGCGGCGCAGCAGCTCGGAGCGCAGCTCGGAGGGCTCGATGATGACGTCCAGCACGAGGTCGGACGCGAGGCGCAGCAGGTCGACGTCCTTCTCGTACTCGGCCCGCTTCTCGACCACGAAAGCGTTCTGCTCCTCGGGGTCGTCGATGGCCGCGATCTTGTTCGCGTACACGGCGTTGACCGCGGCCTGCGGACCCATGATCGCGATCTTCGCGGTGGGCAGCGCGATGCAGATGTCCGGACCGAAGCCGGGGCCGGCCATCGCGTACAGCCCGGCGCCGTAGGCCTTGCGGACGATGACCGAGATCTGCGGCACCGTCGCCTCGGACACCGCGCTCACCATCTTGGCGCCGTGCCGGATGATGCCCTGCCTCTCGACCTCGCTGCCGATCATGAAGCCGGGCACGTCGGCCAGGTAGAGCAGCGGGACGTTGAACGCGTCGCACAGGGTGATGAAGCGCGCGGACTTGTCGGCCGAGTCGACGAACAACACGCCGCCCTTGACCGCCGAGTTGTTGGCGACGATGCCGACCGGCCGGCCGTCCATGCGTCCGAAGCCGATGACGACCTCGGCCGCGAACAGCGGCTTGATCTCGAAGAACGAGTCGGCGTCGACGAGACCGTCGATGACCTCGTGGACGTCGAACGGCACCGACTCCTCGACCGGCACGCAGTCGTCGGTCAGCTCGGCGGCCGGTGCCTCCGCCTCCATCTCGGGCGGCTGCTCGCGCCAGCACGTCGGCAGGTAGCTGAAGAAGAGGCGGGCCTGCTCGATCGCGTCCGCGTCGTCGACCGCGAGGTTGTCACCGCAGCCGGAGACGGTGGCGTGCATGCGCGCGCCGCCCATCTCGTCGAGGGTCACCTTCTCGCCGACGACCATCTCGGCCATGCGGGGCGAGCCGAGGTACATCGAGGCGTTGCCCTCGACCATGATCACGATGTCGCAGAACGACGGGATGTACGCCCCGCCCGCGGCGGACGGCCCGAACAGGCAGCAGATCTGCGGCACCTTGCCCGAGAGCGCCACCTGGTTGTGGAAGATGCGCCCGGCGCCGCGGCGGCCGGGGAACAGCGCGACCTGGTCGGTGATGCGACCGCCGGCGGAGTCGATGAGCCAGAAGATCGGCAGCTCCTCGACGAGCGCGCGCTCGGTGATCCGGATCATCTTCTCGACGGTGCGGGCGCCCCACGAGCCGGCCTTGACCGTCGGGTCGTTGGCGACGATGAGCGCCGGCCGGCCGTCGACCAGGCCCTGCCCGGTGACCACGCCGTCGGCGGGCAGCCCGACCGACTGCGCGTTCGCCAGCTGCCCGTCCTCGACGAAGGTGCCCTCGTCGACGAGCAGCGCGATGCGGTCCCGCACGTAGAGCTTGTTCTGCGAGGCCAGCTTCGCCGCGGCACGCTCGGGCGGCGCGAGAGTCGCCTCCCGCGCCGCGCGCAGCTCCTTGTCCTTCATCGCCCGACTCCCATGACGCCACCCTGACAGAGAGGGCGGCCGGGCGTCACGCCACGTACGGCGTGCGGTCCGCCTTCTCCTCGCAGGTGAGCCCGAGCGGCGCGGTGACCATCCGGTCGCGCTCGCGATTCGCGGCGAGTCCGAGGTCGTCGCGGTGCTCGTCCAGCAACCGGCGCAGCACCGGGTGCCGGCGCGCCGTGTCGACCCACGCCGTGCGGGCGAGCTGGGCGGCGTCCTTCGGCGCGCTCCTCGGGTCGAGCGAGAGCAGCTCGATCCTGGCCCAGAGGGCCTGCGACCAGTCGTACTGCAGCGCCAGCATCAGTTCGCGGCGCGAGGAGAAGGCGGCCGGCACCTCGGGCAGCACGTCGAAGGGCAGTCCCCCGGCCGGATTGCTCCCGGCATGCACCAGCACCGACTCGACGGCGGCGCGGCGGCGGCTGTGATCGGCCCAGCTCATGACCGGAGTACCCCCTCGACCGGTGACCACATGGCGAGAGGAGCAGGACGCGGCGTGGCTGATACCTCGTCACTGGACGGGCAGACCCAGGCCACGCGCGATGAGCATGCGCTGCACCTCGGAGGTGCCCTCGCCGATCTCGAGGATCTTGGCGTCGCGGTAGAAGCGGGCCACCGGGAACTCCTCCATGAAGCCGTTGCCGCCGAACACCTGGGTGGCGATGCGGGTCGCGGTCACGGCGGCCTCGGTGGCATACAGCTTGGCGATGGAGGCGGCCTGCTTGAGCTGCGCCGCGGGGCGCCCGGCGTCCTTGAGCCAGGCCGCCTTGTAGGTGAGCAGGCGGGCGGCCTCGACCGACACCGCGAGGTCGCTCAACGCGAACGCCACACCCTGCCGCGCACCGATGGGCGAGCCGAAGGTGTGCCGCTCCTTCGAGTACTTCACCGACAGGTCGAGGCAGCCCTGGGCCAGGCCGACGGCGAGGGCGGCGATGGCGATCCGGCCGTCGTCCAGCACGGCGAGGAACTGGCGGAAGCCGTCGCCGCGGCGTCCGAGCAGGTTCTCCTCCGGCACCCGGCAGTCGTCGAAGGTGAGGCCGTGGGTGTCGGAGATGTGCCAGCCGAGCTTGTCGTAGGCCGGCTCGACGACGAACCCCTCGGTGCCCGACGGCACGATGATCGAGGAGATCTCGTTGTCACCGGTCTTCGCGGTGACGGTGACGCACGAGGTCATGTCGGTGCCGGAGTTGGTGATGAAGGCCTTGGCGCCGTTGATCGTCCAGGTGCCGTCGGCGAGGACGGCCCGGGTCTTGGTGGCCCCTGCGTCCGAGCCCGCCTCGGGCTCGGTGAGGCCGAAGCCGGCCAGCGCGCGGCCGGCGACGAGATCGGGCAGCCACGTGTGCTTCTGCTCGTCGGTGCCGTAGGTGAGGATCGGGTTGATACCCAGGCCGACGCCGGCCTCGAGGGTGATGCCGATCGACTGGTCGACGCGGCCGAGCTCCTCGATGGCGACGCAGAGCGACGTGAAGTCACCGGCGCTGCCGCCGTACTCCTCGGGGACGACGAGGCCGAACAGGCCGAGGTCACCCATGGCGCGCACGACCTCGAGCGGCAGGTGGTGGTCCCGATCCCACTGGGCGACGTGCGGGGCGACCTCGCGCTCGGCGAAGTCGCGCACCACCTTGCGGAAGGTCTCGTGGTCGGAGGACAGCTCGAAGGTCATGGTCGGTGGCTCCCGGCGGTACTTGACGTTGACGTGAACGTAAAGCCACGATAGCGCCCATGGCGGCCGAGGCGGAAAAGCGCACATGGACGGTCGGCGAACTGGCGCAGGACCTCGGCGTCACCACCCGCACGCTGCGCTTCTACGAGGCCGAAGGGCTGCTGACCCCCGAGCGGGCCGGGACGAACCGCCGCTACCGCCCGCGGGACCGCGCCCGGATGCGCCTCATCCTGCGCGGGCGGCGCCTCGGCATGAGCCTGGCCGAGTGCCGCGAGATCGTCGACATGTACGACGGCGCCGAGAGCTCCGAGCAGCGCCAGCTGACGACCCTGCTCGGCCGGCTCGACGAGATCGCCGCCGACCTGCGGCGGCGCGAGGCCGACCTGGCCCGGACCCTGACCGAGGTGACCGAGGTCGCCGCCCTCTGCCGGCGCCGGCTGGACGAGCTCACTCCCTGAACCCGGCGCTTGCCCGATGATGTTAGATTTAGGTAAAGTCGTTCTGGGAGCACACACTCTGCGTACGCACTTGATGCCAGGGTGGCTGCTGTCTGCAGACCGCAGCGGGGAATTCGCACGACACTGACGACAGCCTTGGGCAGCCGGCGTCCGTGTCAGAACGAACGGACCCCTGATGCGCGCCCTGCCCCGCCGAACCGCCGCGGTCCCGGCTGCCGTCTTCCTCGTTGTCGTCATGACGCTCTCCACTGCACTGGCCGGCGGCGCGGGGGCCGCCACCCTCGGCTCGACCCGCTCGGCCACCGCGCACATGACCGTGTTCGTCCGCGCGACCGCTCGGGCCACTGTCTCGGTCACGGAGTCGGCGACCGTCACCGTCGCCGGGTTCACGGCCTCGTCGCGCGCGACCGCCGCCCGGTCGGCCGCCTCGACGGCCGGGGCCTGGGGGACGGCGGGTGCGTGGGCGGCCGCCCGGGCGCCCCGGGCCTCCCTCGCGATCGCCCGGGCCCGCTGGATGGCCGAGAGCGTCGCCCTTCACCGGGCCACCGCGCGGGCCCAGGCCACCGCCGCCCGTCGCGCCTTCGTCGACGCCCGCCAGAACGCCCAGGCGAGCGCCGTCGCCGCGGCCCGGGCCGCGGCCACCTCACGTGCGCGGTCCGAGGCCGGCGCGGCCTACACCGCGTCCAAGCGCGCGCCGAGCCCGGCGCCGGCCCCCTGCGGCGGCCTGACCCCGGCCAAGCCGGGCGGCGGAACCTACGTGTGCTCGTTCGACGACGAGTTCAACGGCACGAGCCTCAACTCCGCGGCCTGGACCCCGGTGACCACCGCGAACGCCGGCACCGGCGAGGGTGGCGTCTGCTACGTCGACTCGCCCGACAACATCTCGGTGAGCGGCGGCTATCTCAACCTGACCGTGCGCAAGCTCAGCACCCCGATGACCTGCCAGGCGCCCGCGGGCAGTTACTCGACCTCCTACACCGGCGGCAACGTCGCCACGTGGGGGAAGTTCACCCAGACCTACGGCCGGTTCGCCGTGCGGGCGTCCTTCCCCGCCTCCACCGTGGCCGGGCTCCAGTCGTCGCTGTGGCTCTACCCCCAGACCATGACGTACGGCGCGTGGCCGTTGTCGGGCGAGATGGACATCGCCGAGGAGTACAGCCAGTACGCCGACCGGGCCGTCCCGTTCCTGCACTACGGGTTCGATCCTTCGACGGTCGACCCGGCGACAAGCACGAACATCGACACGAACACCAACTGCATGGTGAGCGACGTCCACGCCTTCCACGAGTACGTCCTCGACTGGAGGCCGGGCAACCTGACCATCAGCTTCGACGGGCAGACCTGCCTGGTGGACAACTACGTCGCGAGCGGGCTCACCGGGGCGGCGCCGTTCGACAACCCCTTCTTCATCGCCCTCACCCAGGCGCTCGGCTCCACCACCAACGCGCTGACCGCGGCGACGCAGTTGCCGGCCACGACGCGGGTCGACTACGTGCGGGTGTGGAAGTAGCCGCGACCGCAGGGCACCCGGCCGGCTGAGCCGGTCATGGCGGGGGCCACATCCCGTCCGTCCTGAGTTGACCGCCCGGTAATCTCGGCCGACGGTAGGTCGCGCCGAGCTCTTCGGCGACCGCGGCGTTACACAGGAGGCTGGCTCGTGCAGAAAGTGCTCATCGCCAATCGGGGCGAGATCGCAGTCCGGGTCATCCGGGCCTGTCGGGACGCCGGGTACACCTCCGTCGCCGTCTATGCCGACCCCGACCGCGACGCACTGCACGTGCGCATGGCCGACGAGGCCTTCGCCCTCGGCGGCACGACCCCGGGCGACTCGTACCTGGTGATCGAGAAGGTCATCGAGGCGGCCCACAAGTCGGGCGCCGACGCCGTCCACCCGGGCTACGGCTTCCTGTCCGAGAACGGCGACTTCGCCCAGGCCGTCATCGACGCCGGGCTCACCTGGATCGGCCCGTCGCCGCAGTCGATCCGCGACCTCGGCGACAAGGCGGTGGCCCGGCACATCGCCGAGGCGGCCGGCGCGCCGCTCGTCGCCGGCACGAAGGACCCGGTCAAGGACGCCGACGAGGTCGTCGCCTTCGCCGAGGAGCACGGCCTGCCGATCGCCATCAAGGCCGTCTACGGCGGCGGCGGCCGCGGCATGAAGATCGCCCGCGAGATGAAGGAGGTCGCCGAGCTCTACGAGTCGGCCGTCCGCGAGGCCACCTCCGCCTTCGGCCGCGGCGAGTGCTTCGTCGAGCGCTACCTCGACCGATCGCGCCACGTCGAGGCCCAGGTGCTGGCCGACCAGCACGGCAACGTCATCGTCGTCGGCACCCGCGACTGCTCGCTGCAGCGCCGCAACCAGAAGCTGGTCGAGGAGGCGCCCGCGCCGTTCCTCACCGACGAGCAGCGCGCGACGATCCACGCGTCGGCCAAGGCGATCTGCCGCGAGGCGAACTACTACGGCGCCGGCACGGTGGAGTACCTCGTCGGCAACGACGGGGTGATCAGCTTCCTCGAGGTGAACACCCGCCTGCAGGTCGAGCACCCGGTCACCGAGGAGACCAGCGGCATCGATCTCGTCCGCGAGCAGTTCCGCATCGCCGAGGGCGAGAAGCTGCGCTTCGACGTCGACCCGACACCGCGCGGGCACGCCTTCGAGTTCCGCATCAACGGCGAGGACCCGGGCCGCAACTTCCTGCCCGCGCCCGGCACCGTGACCACCTACGTCGAACCGGGCGGGCCGGGTGTGCGCGTCGACTCGGGCATCGACGGCACGTCGGTCATCGGCGGCGCGTTCGACTCGCTGCTGGCCAAGCTCATCGTGCACGGCGAGAACCGCGACGAGGCCCTCGCCCGGGCCCGCCGCGCCCTCGACGAGTTCGTCGTCGACGGCATGGCCACCGCGCTGCCGTTCCACCGCGCGGTCGTGCGCGACGACGCCTTCACCGCCGATCCGTTCACCATCTTCACCCGCTGGATCGAGACCGAGTTCGACAACCGGATCGAGCCGTTCGCCGGCGGCGCCGATGCCGAGGACGACGCGCTCCCGCGCGAGACCGTGGTCGTCGAGGTCGGCGGCAAGCGGCTCGAGGTGTCGCTGCCGGCCGGGTTCGGCGGCGGCGGTGGCGGCGGGGGCGCCCGGAAGGCCGCGCCCAAGCGCTCCGGCGGCAAGAAGTCCGGCGCCGCGGCCTCGGGCGACTCGCTCACCGCCCCGATGCAGGGCACGATCGTGAAGGTCGCCGCGGCCGAGGGCGACACCGTCGAGGCCGGTCAGGCCATCGTCGTCCTCGAGGCGATGAAGATGGAGCAGCCCATCAACGCGCACAAGGCCGGCACGATCACCAACCTCAAGGCCGAGGTCGGCGCCGTCGTCACCTCCGGCAGCGTCATCTGCGACATCAAGGACGCCGAATAGACCGCTTCCCCTCCGGCTGACCCCAGAACTCCGTCCAGATCTGGGGCGGACGAGAGGGGAGCGGCTACTCGGGGGCGGCGCCGCGGCGGCGGGTGATGCGGTCGATCATCTCGGCGCGGCGGCGGGCGATCGTGGCCATCTCGTCGGCGCGGCGACGGATCGCCTCGACGTCGGCGCCGGAGGTGAAGACCATGGCCCAGCCGCCGTCGCCCTCGAGCTCGGGTACGCGCTCGACGATCTCCTCCTGCAGCACGTGGTGCGTGCCGTTGAACGAGTGCTCGATGTCGACCACGGCGACCAGCACGTGGCCGTCGGGGACATCGGGCAGAGCGGCCACGATGATCTCGGCGTGCTCGGCGAACACCGCCGCCGCGTCGGCCGTGCGTCCGGCCCGGTGCCGGGCCTCGGGTGAGTAGTCGCCGTGCATCGCCATAATCGGGGCCTCATTCGTCATGGAGTCAGTCAAGGTCGTCGTGCAGCATGAGCCGGCGGGCGGCCTCGGCCACCGAACCGGACAGGGACGGGTAGACGCCGATCGTCGACGCCAGATCGTTGACGGTCAGGCCGCGGTGCACCGCGAGGGTCAGCGGGAAGATCAGCTCGGACGCGTTGGGCGCGACGACCACCCCGCCGATGACCACGCCGGTGGCCGGGCGGCAGTACATCTTCACGAAGCCGTCCTGGTGGCCCTGCATCTTGGCCCGGGCATTGGTCGCGAGCGGCAGCATGACCGTCCGCGCCGGCACCGCCCCCGACGCGATCGCCTGGTAGCCGATCCCGACGGTGGCGATCTCGGGATGGGTGAAGACATTGGCCGCCACCGTCTTGAGCCGCAGCGGCGCGACCGCCTCACCGAGCGCGTGCCACATGGCGATGCGGCCCTGCATGCCGGCGACCGAGGCGAGCAGCAGCACGCCGGTGCAGTCGCCCGCCGCGTAGATCGACGGCACGGACGTGCGCGAGACGCGGTCGACGGCGATGTAGCCGTGCTGGTCGAGCGCGACGCCGACATGCTCGAGGCCGAGGCCGTCGACGTCCGGGACGGAACCGACGCACATCAGCGCGTGCGAGCCGGTGACCCGCCGTCCGTCGACCAGCTCGACCACGACGCCGCCGGCGGTCCGCGAGACCGACGCGGCCCGGGCCCGCTTCATGAGCGTGCCGCCGCGGCGGGTGAAGACGTTCTCGATCACGTCGGCGGCGTCGGGGTCCTCGCCCGGCAGGACGCGGTCGCGGCTCGACACCAGCGTGACCGGCACGCCGATCTCGCTGTAGCCCGACGCGAACTCCGCGCCCGTGACGCCCGACCCGACGACGACGAGGTGCGACGGCATCTCGTGGAGGTCGTAGACGTCGCGCCAGGACAGGATCCGCTCGCCGTCGGGCACCGCGGTCGGCAGCGTGCGCGGGGTGCCACCGGTGGCCAGCAGCACGATGTCGGCCTCGACCGTGCCCGCGACGTCTCCCGCGGGGTCGACGACGTCGAGCCGGTGGGTGCGGGGCGGCTGCATCGCGCTGAACCGGCCCCGCCCGGGCAGCACGGTGACGCCTTCGCGGGCGAGCCGCTCGGCGATGTCGGTCGACTGCTGATGCGCAAGTTCCTTGATGCGGCCGTTGACGGTGGCGAGATCGACGGCGACGTCGGCCCCGGCCGTCCCGACCCCCACCTGCGGGGCGTCGCGCAGCGCACTGACCCGCTCACTGGTGGCGATGAGGGTCTTGCTGGGCACGCAGTCGGTCAGCACGCAGGCACCGCCCAGACCGTCCCGGTCGATGACGGTGACCTCGGCGCCGAGCTGGGCCGCGACGAGGGCGGATTCGTACCCGGCGGGGCCGCCGCCGACGATCGCGATGCGTGTCACGCGTCCATTGTCCCGTGCTGTTCTCGGGCTGAGTACGCTGCCCTGAAATGACTGGGTCGAGCGGGCTGTACGCGGCGTACGGCTCCAACATGGATCCCGAGCAGATGCTCGAGCGCTGTCCGCACTCCCCCGCGGCCGGCACCGGCTGGCTGCCCGGGTGGCGGCTCACGTTCGGCGGCGAGGAACACGGCTGGGACGGCGCCCTGCCGATGATCGTCCCCGACCCCGACAGCCAGGTGTTCGTGGCGCTGTTCGAGATGTCGCCGCCCGACCTGGCGCTGCTGGACACGTGGGAGGCCGCCGACACCGGCCTGTACGACCGCATCCGGCTGCGCGTCTCCACGCTCGACGACGACGTCCTCGCCTGGGTCTACATCCTAAACGGCTACGAGGGCGGCCTGCCGTCCGCGCGGGCCATCGGCCTGATGTCCGACGCCGCCGAGAAGGCCGGCGCGCCGGACGAGTACGTCGCCGAACTGCGGGCCCGGCCCTGCCGCTCGCTGGGCGAGTAGGCAGTATCGGCTGCCCCTCGGGGCACACCTCCCGATTTCGGTTGCCGGGGCGCGTTCTGGGTCGGTTGGCTTCGGCCATTCCCCAGAGCAAAGGAGCCGACATGACCGTGGTCACCGTAGCCGGGCACGGCGGATGGGACCGGCAGGAACTCGCATCGCGCGGAGAGGCCAACTGGATCTCCGCCGCGCGCATCCCGGTGTACTTCTTCACCGAGAACATGAAGAGCATGTGGGGCATGGCCAAGAAGGGCGGCGCCCTCGGCGAGGCCGACATGCTGGCGACGGCGGACGCGGCCGACCTCATGGAACTGGTCAACCAGGGCATGTACAGCCGCAAGGTCGACGCCGGCTCGGGCTGCCTCAACTACGTCGTGGGCGACGACGAGACCAGCGACGACCTCACCGCCGGCGACGGCGTGGTGCTGCACCACGGCGGTGAGTACAGCCTGCAGAACCTCATGGACACCTACACCGATGCCACTGCGATCTTCTGGTGCTGCTGCAGCGCGATCATGCTCAACGACGCCGGCGGGTCGGAGCTCGGCGTGGACGAGGGCCAGCACGTGTTCGACAAGAACACCGGTGAGTGGCTCGACGCGAACGCCGGCGACCAGCGCGACTGGAAGGGGGTGTCCGGCGACTTCACCCCGCAGGGCGTGCAGCAGTGCGACGCGACGTGCGCCGAGTGCAACGGCCGCTGCCGTCTCGGCACCGAGCACCACGGCGTCTACGCCCACCAGTGCGACCAGGGGCACACCTTCAACGACGACCAGGCCGGGCTCGGCATCGCCCAGCTGCACGGCGACCAGCCGGGGGAGCAGGCGACGAGCTGGATGGACGACCCCGACTGGAAGAACTTCATCGAGCGCCTGGTCACCTCGGACGCGGCGACGTCGCGGCAGATGTGGGACGAGCTCGGCTTCGACACCCAGGCGCAGCTGCGCCAGAACGACCGCGTCGCGACCTGGGCCGGCACCGCCGGGGTCTGACGCCTCGAACCACGACACCGCTCGCCGGGCCCGGAGCCCGGCGAGCGGTGTCGTTCGTGTCTAGGCGCCCGGAGCGACGATGCGGTTGAGCGCCGGCGGCGCGACCGGGCTGTGCGAGGCGAAGTACGAGGTCAGCGCGTCGATGTCCTGCGCCCCGCCGAGCGGGTTGGTGCCCTGGTTGAACACGGTGAACCCGTCCCCGCCGGTGGCCATGAAGTTGTTCATGGTGACCCGGTAGGAGGCGGCCGGGTCGACCAGCACGCCGGAGATCCAGATCCGACCGATCCGGTCGGCACAGGCCGCCGCACCCGGGGTGGACTCGTACTTCAACGTGGCCGAGATCTGCATGACCCGCTGCGTGGTCTGCCCGCCGCAGCCGACGAACTGCTGCTCGAGGACGCTGCGGATCTGGGCCCCGGTGAGCGTCTTGGTCACCAGCGAGTTGCCGAACGGCTGGACGGTGAACGCCTCGCCGTAGGTTATCTGGCCCGGCGCCTCGCCGCCCGCGCTGTTCGTGTAGATCATGTCGGCCCGCACGCCGCCGATGTTCATGAACGCCGCGACCGCGCCGCCCAGCGTCGGGGCCTTGGTGGCCTCGTACTGCGAGTCGGCGATGACGTCACCCATCGTGGTCTCGCCGAGCGGCGAGGGGGTGCGGGTGAGGTCGGCCGTGATCGAGCCGATCACCTTGTTGGCCAGCGGCGCCGAGGCGGCGACGTACTGGTCGACGACCTTCTGCACCGCCGGGTCCGCGAGCGAGGGGTCGGGCTGGCGGGTGACCCCCGGGCCCGGCTTGTTCTGCGCGTTGTTGACCAGGACGTTGGTGGCATCGGCGCTGACGAGCTCGCCGTTGGTCGACTGCACGGTGAGGTCGATGTCGCTCAGCACGCGCCCGAACGACGATGCACTGGTGATGAGCCGGGTGACGCCGTTGGTCGTGATCGTGCAGCGGTACTCGGCGTGCGTGTGGGCCGAGATGATCACCTTGATCGACGGGTCGAGCCGCTGGACGATCTTCTCGATGTCACTGCCGGCGAGGTTGCCGGCGCAGCCGTTCAGGGTCGCAGGCCCGCTCTGGAAACCACCCTGGTGGATGACCAGCACCGGGACCTTCACGCCCTTCGCGGCGAGGGCGGCGACGGCGCGGTTGGCGGCGTCGGCCTCGTCCTGGAAGGTGAGCCCGGCGACGCCCGTCGGGGTGACGATCGACGGCGTGTCCTTGAGGACCTCACCGATGAAGCCGACCTTGACCTTGTGATTGCCGAGGTCGGTCGGGAAGGACTTGATGCCGTAGGCCGGGAACAGGGTCTTGCCGGTCGAGTCGACGACGACGTTGGCCGACAGGTACTGGAAGTCGGCGCCCGGGAAGGTGGCGCTGGTGCCGCCGTTGGCCAGCGCGTAGGGGGCGCCGGTGCAGCCGTCGGCCGAGCAGCCCCCGTTCTGGATGCGCAGCAGCTCCTGGCGGCCCTTGTCGAACTCGTGGTTGCCCACCGACGCGAAGTCGGCGTGCATCAGGTTCGAGACGATGGTCGAGGGCTCCTCGTGGAACAGGCTGTTGGCGAGCTGGCTCGCCCCGATGCCGTCGCCGGCGAAGATGGTCGCCTCGTTCGCGCCGTACGTCCGCTGCCGGTCCTTGACCACCTTGGCCAGGTAGGCCGCGCCGCCGGCGAAGGACCCGTAGAGGGTCTGGCTCGCCGGGTCGAGGGTGCCGTGCAGGTCGTTGTAGGCCAGCAGGTGCACCTGGGTGGTCTTGCCGGTCGGCCGCGCGAAGGTGACCGCCACCTTGTCCGACAGCGACTGGGCGCCGGCGATGGTCACCGCCGCGGCCGTCTGGGTGGTGGACGTCGCCAACGGGGCCACGAGGGCGACGCCGAGCGCCGTCGCCGCTAGGGCTGCCTGGACGCCGCGGGCTCGCAGGGCATCACGCATGTCTCCCCCAAGGGTTGCTCGTTCGTCGCGGCCGGGTCCGCGCCGGCCAGGGCCACCCAGGTCGGCACGAACTGAACATTCCGCATGCAGGACCTGAACGTAGCCTGATAGGCGGCACAGTTCCAGAGGCATCCGGAGCGTCGTTAGGTTGTACGCCTATGAGCACCTCGACGGTGACGCGACGGCGTGCCGACGCCGGCATCGCGATCATCGTGGCGGTCGTGGTGGTGGCCACGCTCGCCCGCCCGCTCATCCATGACCTGGTCGCCCGCCCGGCCGTCGCGAACTTCGCCACCGTGTTCGTGGCGATCGTCCTGCAGGCCGTCCCCTTCCTCGCCCTCGGCATCACCGTGAGCGCCGCGATCGCGACGTTCGTGCCGCCCGGCCTGCTGCCCCGCGTGCTGCCCAAGCGGCCCGAACTCGCCGTGCCGGTGGCCGCGGTCGTCGGGGCGGCCCTGCCCGGCTGCGAGTGCGGCTCGGTGCCCATCGCGCGCCGTTTGGTCGATCGCGGGGCCCCGCCCGCGGCGGCGCTGAGCTTCCTGCTGTCGGCCCCCGCCATCAACCCGGTGGTGCTGGTGGCGACCTCGGTCGCGTTCCCGGGACGTCCCGAGATGGTGCTGGCCCGCTTCGTCGCCAGCCTGCTCGCCGCGTCCGTCGTCGGCTGGGTCTGGGCCCGCCTCGGCCGCGACTCGCTGCTCGTCTCGCGCCGCAACGCGCACGCGCACACCGGTTCCAAGCCGTCGGTGTTCCTGCAGACCGCCCAGCACGACTTCCTCACCGCCGGCGGCTTCCTGATCATCGGCGCCGCGACGGCGGCGCTGCTGCAGACGGTGGTGCCGCGGCGGGTGCTGGACTCGGTGGCCGGCAACGGGATTCTCGCGGTCGTCGCGCTCGCCGCCCTCGCCGTGATCATGGCGATCTGTTCCGAGGCCGACGCGTTCATCGCGGCCAGCCTCAAGCAGTTCTCGCCCACCGCGCAGCTCGCGTTCATGGTGGTCGGGCCGATGGTCGACGTGAAGCTGATCGCGCTGCAGGCGGGCACGTTCAGCCGGGCCTTCGCGGTCCGGTTCGCCCCGCTCACCCTCGTCGTCGCCACCGCGTCGGCCGCCCTCGTCGGAAGCCGGCTGCTGTGAAACCGGCGGCGGGCACCCTCACCGCGCTGGTCGGGCTGCTCACGATGCGGCTCACCGTCGACGGCTCGTTCCAGCGCTACGTGCGGACGAGCATGCGGCCGTGGCTGCTGATCGCGGGCGTCGCCCTGCTCGCGCTCGGCATCGTGGCGATCGCGATCGGCATCCGGACGCCCGCGGAGCCGGCCGACGACGACGACCACGGTATCGGCGTCGGATGGCTGCTGCTCGTGCCGGTCGTCGCGCTGCTGCTCGTGGCACCGCCGACGCTCGGCAGCTTCGGCGTCGACCGCTCGACGGCGATCCGGGTGACGGCGGGGCGCAGCTCCCTCCCCCCGCTGGCGCCGAGCGACCAGCCGATCCCGATGACGCTGCAGGAGTACACCGAGCGCAGCTTCGACCACGCGGGCGCCTCGATGAGGAACGCCGTCATCTCGCTGACCGGGTTCGTGGCCAACGGCGCGACCGCGACGTCGTTCCGGCTCGCCCGCTACCAGATCTCGTGCTGCGCGGCCGATGCCGCCGCGGCCGTGGTGAAGGTGATCGGCTTCTCCGGCTCGGCACCGCCCCGCGACCAGTGGTTGACCGTCACCGGCCGGGTGAGTTCGGTCGAGGGCGAGGACCCGGTGCTGAGGGCCACCACCGTGCGCGACATCTCCGCCCCCGAGGATCCGTACGAGTAGCCGCTACTCCTCGGCGTCGGCCCGCGCGTCGGCGAGCGCGCTGTGCGCGAGCGCCACGCTGTAGCGCACGCCCAGCATCAGCGCGTCCTCGTCGATGTCGAAGGTGCCCTGGTGCAGGTCGAACGCCGGCGCGCCCGCCTTGCGCACGCCGAGCCGCGCGAGGGCACCGGGGATCTCTTCGAGGTACCAGGCGAAGTCCTCGCCACCCATGCTCTGCGCGGTGTCGACGAGCGCGTCCTGCCCGAGCGCGTGGACGACCGCCTGCCGCTGCACCGCGACGGCCTCGACGGCGTTGATGACCGGCGGCACGCCCTTGGTGTACTCGGTGTGCGCCCGCACCCCGGAGGGCGCGACGATCTGGTCGACGAGCGCGCTGACGAGCGGACCGGCGGAATCCCAGGCGTCGCGGTCGAACACGCGCAGCGTGCCGCGCAGGCGTCCGGACATCGGTACGGCGTTGGCGGCGCGGCCGGCCTGCACCGAGCCCCACACCATCGACAGCGCTGCCCTCGGGTCGACCCGGCGGGACAGCAGGCCGGGCAGGTCGGTGATGAGCTGGCCCGCGGCGAAGACGAGGTCCTGGGTGAGGTGCGGTCGGGCGGTGTGACCGCCCGACCCGGCGAGCGTGACCTCGATGTGGTCGCAGGCCGCCGTGATGGCACCGACGCGCACGCCGACGTGGCCGGTGGCGACGCGCGGGTCGCAGTGCAGCGCGTAGATCTGCTCGACGCCGTCGAGCACGCCGTCACCGACGGCGGCGAAAGCCCCGCCGGGCACCGTCTCCTCGGCCGGCTGGAAGATCAGCCGTACCCGCCCGTCGATCGGCTGGCGGGCCAGTTCGTGGGCGACGCCGAGCAGGATCGCCGTGTGCGCGTCGTGACCGCACCCGTGGCACAGGTCCTCGACCGTCGAGCGGTAGGGCACATCCTTGAGGTCGGCGATCGGCAGCGCGTCGATGTCGGCCCGCAGCGCGATCATCGGACCGTCCGAGCCGAGGTCGCAGACCACGCCGGTGCCGCTCGGCAGCACCTTGGGCGAGAGCCCCGAGGCCCGCAGCCGGTCGACGATGACCTCGGTCGTGCGGTGCTCGGCGAAGGCCAGCTCGGGGTGCGCGTGCAGATCGCGACGGATCGCGACGACGTCGATGCTCTCCGGGCTGAAGACATTCACAGGTGCAGACCGTCCCGCATCTCGGCCAGCAGCAGGTCGACGACCGGCACGAGGTCGCCCCCGTTCGCGGCCGCGGTGGCGCGCTGGCGCTGGTAGCTCGCGCCCCGCTCCATGAGCCGCGGAATCATCTCGAGCTCCTGCACGCAGTCGAGGCGGCGCGCGATCGGCAGGAGGTCCTCGACGAGGTCGTTGATCGCGTCTTTGACCGGCTGGACGGTGCCGGAGTTGTCGATGACGATCTCGGCGTCGAGCCCGTAGCGGGCGGCCCGCCACTTGTTCTCGCGCACCAGCCAGGGGCGCGGGTCGGGCAGCTGGTAGCCGTTGTCGAGCTGGCGGTCGAAGCGCTCGACGAGGCACTGCGCGAGCGCGGCGACGCAGGCGATCTCGTCCAGCGAGGGCAGGCCGTCGCAGATGCGCAGCTCGACGGTGCCGAAGTTCGGGTGCGGACGGATGTCCCACCACACCTCGCGGATCGACTCGATCGCGTGCGAGGAGAGCAGGGCGTCCATGTACTTCTCGAAGGCGTGCCAGCCGGACAGCTGGTAGGGCAGGCCCGCCGTCGGCAGGGCCTCGAAGATCTTCGAGCGGTACGACGCGAGCCCGGTGTCCGAGCCGATCCAGTACGGCGAGGACGCCGAGAGCGAGAGGAAGTGGGGCAGGTAGCCGAGCAGGGCGTTGACGATCGGGATCGCCTTCTCGGGCGCGCGGATGCCGCAGTGCACGTGCACGCCGAAGATCTGCAGCTGCCGGGCCATCCACTGGTTGCGCTCGATGAGCGCGTGGTAGCGCGGTAGGTCGGTGACGCGCTGGGTCGACCAGTCCGTCATCGGGTGCGTGCCGCTGCAGAGCAGCCCGATGTTCCGCGGGGTCGCGATCTTCTCGAGCTCGGCGACGGTGCCCGCGAGGTCGGCCCGCGCCTCGGCGACCGTCTGGCAGATACCGGTGATGACCTCGACGCACGACTGGAGCAGCTCGTGCTTGGCCTTCGGATGCTCGCCGTCGCCGTTCTCGGAGATCTCGGCGAGCAGCGCGTCGGAGGCGCCGGTGAGCTGGCGGGTGTCGAGGTCGATGAGCTCGAGCTCCCACTCCACGCCCAGGCTGGTGCGCTGCGACGGCGAGAAGTCGATGTGCATCTGTCAGAGCCTAGGGTGTGCGGCCCTCACGCGGTGAAGACGCGGTCCGGACGCTCGTCGTCCTCGGCCAGGGCGAGTACCTCGTCCCCGGCTTCCAGGCGGGTGTCGCCCCGCACCTGGACGAGCCGGCCGGCCCGGCTGACCATGCTCACCCAGAAGTTCTCGCCGACGTCGAGGTCGCTGATCGTGCAGCCGTCGGCGGGCGATCCGGGGGCGACGACGTAGCGGTGCAGCCCCTCGGGCTCGTCGCGGAAGCGCATGCCGAGGGCCCAGGGCTCGGGCTCGACGATGCGCATCGGCACCTTCAGCAGCCGGGCGACGGTGGGCACCAGACCGCCCTGCAGCACGACCGACACGAGCACCACGACGAAGATGACGTCGTAGATCTCGGCCGCGTGCTTCGTGCCCTCGGCGAGGACGTAGGTGCCGAGCAGGATCGGCACGGCGCCCTTCAATCCGGCGAACAGGACGAACGACCGCTCGTTGCGGGCGAGCCGGACCGGCAGCAGCACCGCGCCCACGAGCAGCGGGCGGACGACCACGATGAGCAGCCCGGCGAGACCGAGTCCCGTCCAGAGATGGCCGTCGTGCAACACCGACGACAGGTCGACCGAGAGCCCGAGCACCACGAACGCGACGATCTCGGCGATGCTGGCGAGGGCGCCGGCGAAGCGCTCGATCTCGCGCTTGTAGGGGGCCCGGCTGTCGCCGACGAGGATGCCGGCCACGAACACGGCGAGGTAGCCCGAGCCCTCGGCCGCCGTCGCGACGCCGTAGAGCAGCAGCGCGAACGCGACCGTCTGCACCGGGTAGAGCGCCTCGCTGGGCAGCGGCAGGCGGCGCATGAGCTGCAGCAGGACCCAGCCCCCGCCGACGCCGACCGCCCCGCCGACGACGAGTTGGAGGGCGAAGTGCCCGACGCCGCTGCCGACCGCGCTCCAACCGCCACCGGTGGCGCCGAGCAGGCTGACCATGAGCGCGATGCCCACCGGGTCGTTCGCGCCGGACTCGCCTTCGAGCAGGGTGCCGGAGCGACCGGAGATCTCGCGCCGGCCGAGCACCGAGAAAACGACGGCCGGGTCGGTGGGCGCGAGCGCGGCGCCGATCAGCAGCCCGGTGCGCCAGTCGAAGCCGAACAGGTAGTGCGCCCCGAGCGCGAGGGCCCCGGCGGTGACGACCGTGCCGGCCACGCCGAGCCAGACCACGGCGCCGGCGGCCGGGCGCATGCGGCTCCAACCGATGTGCATGCCGCCGTCGAACAGGATCACCACCAGTGCGATCGTGACGATGCGCTGATCGGTGACCACGGACAGGTCGCCGAGACGGGGGACGAGGTCGGACGCGGCGGCGGCGACGATCAGGAAGATCGCGGCGGCCGGGATGCGGATGCGTTCGGCGAGGCGGTTCGAGCCGACGGCGACGAGCAGGGCGGCGGCGACCGTCAGCGTGACGACGGCGAAGGGCACGAGGTCGTGCACGCGGTCTCCTTCCGGGCAGGTCCGATCGATCGCCGACCAGGCTTCCCGGCACCCCGTATCAGCCTAGCCGTCGGCCCTGATCGAGCCGCAATCCCTTGTGCCGCAGGCGATTCGCTGATCACTAAACCGGATGTGAGAGTCGGAACAGCGCCCACGACCGTCCGATTTGCGAGGTGTTCCGACCGTACAGTCGAAGACGTCCGACCGTGCCCGCGGCGGCTGCGCACAACCCCGGCGCAGCGCCATCCAGCCCGAAAGAGGTTGACCGATGCGGAACATCCCGTCCTTTGCCGTCAACCGGACGCCGGCCCAGCTCGTCTCCCTGCTGGCCAGCTTCGCCGTCGCCGCCACCGTGGTGCGCTTCGGCGTGGCCAACATCCAGAAGCGGCGCGCCCGCGAGCGCTCGGGTCTCTAGCCCTCCGCGTCGAGGGCGGCGAGGATCTGCGTCGCCGCCTGGTCCGGCGTGAGGTGCTCGGCCCGGACCGCCTCCTCGGCCGTGCGGACGACGTCGCGCACGGGCGGCCGGTTCAGCCGGGCCAGCAGCCGGTCGCGCACCATCGCGCGGGTCCACTCCACCATCTGGTCGCGGCGCTTGCGCTCGAGGCCACCGTGCGACTCGAGCCAGTCGCGGTGCCGGACGACGTGCTTCCACACCCGGTCCAGGTTGATGTTGTGCAGCCCGGAGCAGGTGACGACCGGGGTCTGCCAGTCGCGGTCGCTGCCGCGCAGCAGCCGCAGCGCACCGGACAGCTCGCGGGCCGCCCTCTCCGAACCGTCCTCGTGGTGCTCGTCGGCCTTGTTGACCGCGATGACGTCGGCGAGCTCGAGGATGCCGCGCTTCATGCCCTGCAACTGGTCGCCGGTCCGGGCGAGGGTGAGGAACAGGAAGGTGTCGACCATGCCGGCGACGACGTACTCCGACTGCCCGACCCCGACCGTCTCGACCAGCACGACGTCGTAGCCGGCGGCCTCCATCACCAGCATCGTCTCGCGGGTGGCCTGGGCGACCCCGCCGAGCGTGCCGGCTGAGGGCGACGGCCGCACGAAAGCGTTCTCGTCCGCCGACAGCCGGGTCATGCGGGTCTTGTCGCCGAGGATCGAGCCGCCGGTGCGCCCGGACGACGGGTCGACCGCCAGCACGGCGACGCGGCGGCCCTCGGCGATGAGGTTCACGCCCAGCTGATCGATGAAGGTCGACTTGCCGACGCCGGGCACGCCGCTGATGCCGATGCGCTCGGCGTTGCCGGTGTCGGGCAGCAGCGACGCCAGCAGCTCCTGCGCCTGCGCGCGGTGGTCGTCGCGGCGCGACTCGACGAGCGTGATCGCCCGGGCGATCGACGCCCGCCGGCCGGCGCGGACGCCGTCGGCGAGCTCGTCGACCGAGGCCGCCATCAAACCGCGTGCAGCCGCTCGGTGAGCTTCGCCAGCATCTCGATCGCGGACCCGGCGATGACCGTGCCGGGCGGGAAGATCGCAACCGCGCCGGCCTCGCGCAGCGCAGCGAAGTCCTGCGGGGGGATGACGCCTCCGACCACGATCATGATGTCCGACCGCCCCTGCGTCGCGAGCTCGTCGCGCAGCTCGGGCACCAGCGTCAGGTGCCCGGCGGCGAGCGAGTTGACGCCGACGATGTGGACGTCGGCCTCGACGGCCTGGCGGGCCACCTCGGCCGGGGTCTGGAACAGCGGGCCCACGTCGACGTCGAAGCCGAGGTCGGCGAACGCGGTGGCGAGCACCTTCTGCCCGCGGTCGTGGCCGTCCTGGCCCATCTTCGCCATCAGGATGCGCGGGCGGCGGCCCTGCGCCTCCTCGAACTCGTCGCTGGCGGCGCGGGCCTGCTCGATGAGGTCCACGCCCGCCCCTGCCTCCTCGCGATAGACCCCGGAGATCGTCCGGATGGTCGCCGAGTGCCGACCGTAGACCTTCTCGAGGGCGTCGGAGATCTCGCCGACCGTCGCCATCTTGCGGGCCGCGTCGATGGCGAGCTCGAGCAGGTTGCCGTCGGCCTTCGAGTCAGCCGCCTTGGTCAGCGCGTCGAGGGCGGCCTCGGTCGCCGCGGAGTCGCGCTCGGCCCGCAGCCGCTCGAGCTTCTCGGCCTGCTCGCGGCGCACGCCGGCGTTGTCGACCTTGAGCACGTCGAGCAGGTCCTCCTCGGCCAGCCGGTACTTGTTGACGCCGATGACCGGCTGGCGGCCGGAGTCGATGCGGGCCTGGGTGCGGGCCGCGGCCTCCTCGATGCGCAGCTTGGGCAGCCCGGCGTCGATGGCCTTGGCCATGCCGCCGGCCTCCTCCACCTCGGTGATGTGGGCCCAGGCGCGGCGGGCGAGGTCGTAGGTCAGCTTCTCGACGTAGGCCGAACCGCCCCACGGGTCGATGACGCGGGTAGTGCCCGATTCCTGCTGCAGCACGAGCTGGGTGTTGCGGGCGATGCGGGCCGAGAAGTCCGACGGCAGCGCGAGGGCCTCGTCGAGCGCGTTGGTGTGCAGCGATTGCGTGTGCCCCTGGGTCGCGGCCATCGCCTCGACGCAGGTGCGGATGACGTTGTTGTAGACGTCCTGCGCGGTCAGCGACCAGCCGCTGGTCTGGCAGTGGGTGCGCAGCGACAGCGACTTGTCGCTCTTGGGGTCGAACTGCTTCACCAGCTTGGCCCAGAGCAACCGGCCGGCCCGCAGCTTCGCGACCTCCATGAAGAAATTCATGCCGATGGCCCAGAAGAACGACAGCCGCGGCGCGAAGCGGTCGATGTCGAGACCCGCATCGAGGCCGGCCCGGATGTACTCGACACCGTCGGCCAGCGTGTACGCGAGCTCGAGGTCGGCCGTCGCCCCGGCCTCCTGGATGTGGTACCCGGAGATCGAGATGGAGTTGAACTTCGGCATCTGCTGCGAGGTGAACTCGAAGATGTCGCTGATGATCCGCATCGACGGCTGGGGCGGGTAGATGTAGGTGTTGCGGACCATGAACTCCTTGAGGATGTCGTTCTGGATCGTCCCCGTGAGTTGCTCCGGCCTCACCCCCTGCTCCTCGGCCGCGACGACGTAGAGCGCGAGGACGGGCAGCACCGCGCCGTTCATGGTCATCGACACCGACATCTTGTCGAGCGGGATGCCGTCGAACAGCTGGCGCATGTCGTAGATCGAGTCGATCGCCACGCCGGCCATGCCGACGTCGCCGGTGACGCGCGGGTTGTCGCTGTCGTAACCGCGGTGCGTCGGCAGGTCGAACGCGATCGACAGGCCCTTCTGCCCCATGGCCAGGTTCCGCCGGTAGAAGGCGTTCGACTCGGCAGCGGTGGAGAAGCCGGCGTACTGCCGGATCGTCCACGGCTGGTTGACGTACATCGTGGGGTAGGGGCCACGCAGGAACGGGGCCATGCCGGGGAACGTAGCGAGGAAGTCGGGACCGTTCTCGAGGTCGGCGGCGATGTAGAGCGGCGGGATGTCGATGCCCTCGGGCGTCGGCCAGGCCGCGACGTCGGACGTGTCGCCCGCTGCTGCGGTCGCGGAGGCCGCGCCGAGTGTCGCCTCGGAGAAGTCGGGGATGCCCGCCATCACTTCACTCCCAGAGTCTCGAAGACCGAGCGCAGCACCGCGAGCGCGTCGCACCCGGCGTAGAGCGTGCCGTCGACGCCCTCGACCTCGGCCTTCCCGGCCAGCCAGATCGTGGTTGCGCCGGCGTCGCGCAGCGCCTTCGCCGCCGGCGCGGCGGCATCGGCGTAGACGCTGTCCGACGAGCAGAGGCAGGCCACGGTCGTGCCCGACTTCTCGAACGCGGCGAGGAGCTCGTCGAGCTCGCCGCTGCCGGTGACGCAGTCGAGCCCGCCGGCCTGGAACAGGTTGGCCGCGAAGCCGGTGCGGGCGCTGTGCGCGGCGAGCGGACCCAGCCCGGCGAGGAACACCTTGGGTCGTTCGGGGGCGGCGTCGGCGCGGTCACGCAGCGCCTCGAAGTCCTGCGCGTACCGCAGCGGCGGCAACATACCTTCAGGTATGGGAGGCAACGGTTCGCGCTCGACCGGCAATTCGTCGACGAAGGCGAACTCGGTGACCCCGGTGATCGGCGACCGCCGGTGCGCGATGTCGTCAAGACGCTTGTCGTTCGTTGCGGCGATGAGGGCGGCGACGGTGCCGTCGTCGAGGGCCGCGAGCGCGCCGCCGCTCTTCTCGATCGAGGTGAAGACGTCCCACGCGGCGACGGCCAGCTGGTCGGTGAGC
Organism: Jatrophihabitans sp.; assembly: GCF_036000465.1. Taxonomy (GTDB): domain Bacteria; phylum Actinomycetota; class Actinomycetes; order Mycobacteriales; family Jatrophihabitantaceae; genus Jatrophihabitans. The sequence continues at coordinate 170,848 of NZ_DASYFV010000013.1, forward strand.
GACTCGACGAACCACGAGCCGCCGGCCGCGTCGACGACCCGGGCCAGGGAAGACTCGTCGTGCAGCACCGCATGGGTGTTGCGGGCGATGCGCCGGGCGAAGTCGTCGGAGCGGCCGATGGCCGAGTCGAACGGCAGCACGGTGATCGCCTCGGCCCCGCCGATCGCGCCGGCGAAACAGCCGATCGTGGTGCGGAGCAGGTTGGCCCACGGATCGCGTCGGGTCATCATGGCCGCGGAGGTGACGGCGTGCTGGCGCTGGCCGCGGCGGTCGTCGGAGGCACCGGAGAGCTCGGCGACGCGGTCCCACACCCGCCGCGCCGCTCGCAGCTTGGCGATGGACGGGAACTGCTCGGCGGTGACGGCGTAGCGGAAGTCGAGGGAGTCCAGCGCGTCGTCGACCGGCAGCCCGGCGTCGACCAGCGCCCGCAGGTAGGCGACGCCGACGGCCAGGCTCAGGCCGAGCTCCTGGGCGTCGCTGGCACCGGCGTCGTGGAAGACGGTGGCGTCGACGGTCGCGACCCTCAGTTTCGGCGCCCGTGTGCTCTGCGCACTCAGAGTGGGCAGGAGGCCGAGGTCGGCCTCGGCTCCGGTGCGAGCGCGGGTGCCGATCGGGTCGGCCCCGAGGTTGCCGGAGAGCTCGGCCGGGTCGACCCCGCGCTGCTCGCTCAGAGTGAGCAGAGCCTGCGCTGCTCGCTCGGTGTGCGCGCCGGCGTCGAGCACGATCGGGGCGAGGTCGAGGTAGACGCCCTGCAGCGCCGCGTCGAGGTCGTCCACGGCCAGGCCGCCGTCGCCGACCACGAGCCAGAGCGATGTCGCGCCCCGTTCGAGGTCGGCCAGCACCGCGGCGTTCGTGCGCGCGGGGTCGGGGTCGGCGTGCCGGGTGCGGACGTCCCAGCCGGTCGCCGCCCCGCCGTCCTCCGTCGCGCCCCGCACGAACGGGGCGTGCCCGGGGCGGCCGTCGGCGCTCACGCCGTGCGCGTCGTCCGCGGTGTAGAGCGGCTTGATGGTGATGCCGTCGTAGGTGGTGTACGACAGGGCGTCCTCGGGATCGACGCCGTCGCCCGCGCCGGACTTGGCGAGCACGGCGGACACCAGGGCCCGCCAGTCGTCGCGGCTCGGGGTCGGGAAGTCGGCGGCGAGCGCAAGCGACTCCGGCTCGTTCGGCATGCCTCGGATCGTAGGTCTCAGCGCCCGCGCAGGCGTCCTCGAGGTGGTCGATCTCTCGTGGGTGGGGGCGGGGCCGAGGTCGCGGCGCCCTCGTCGGCGGGGGTGACGAGGGCGCCGCGGGCCGGCGGGCATCGACGAGGTTCCAGGTCGTCGATCGAGCCGGGTCGGGCACCTTGCGCGAACAGAAGTTACGCACGCGCGGGCGGGCGGGCCACTGCAGTACGCCGAACCTTTGCGCAAGATCCGCGCAAGGCCCGACCGGGGGGCTCACACCCGCGCAGGGGTGACCATCCGGTAGCCGACGCCCCGCACGGTCTTGATGTAGCGCGGGTGGCTCGAGTCGTCCCCGAGCTTGCGGCGCAGGTTCCCGACGTGCACCTCGACGAGGTGCGTGTCCCCGCTCCAGTTGGACCCCCATACCGACCGCAGCAGCGCATCGCGGGCCCAGGCCCGGTTCGGGTGCGCGAGCAGGGTGGCGAGCAGGTCGAACTCGGTGCGGGTGAGCTCGACCTCCTCGTCGCCGCGTCGCGCCGTCCGGGCCTCGAGATCGACCTCCAGGTCGTCGTGGCACAGGACCGTTCCCCGCACCGGCGCCCCCACGACGCCGGGACGGCGCGGGCGGCGCAGCATCGCGTTGACCCGGGCCCGGAACTCGCGCGGGTTGACCGGCGTGGCCATGAAGTCGTCGGCCCCGGCCTCGAGGCCCACGACGCGGCCGATCTCGTCGAGCCGGGCCGACAGGACGACCACATAGGCGTCGGTGAGGGCGCGCACCTGCCGGCACACCTCGATGCCGTCAGGATCGGACAGGCTGAGGTCGACGGTCACGAGGTCGGGGTCGGCCGTGCGGACTGCCGCCAGCCCGCCCCGACCGTCGCCGGCCTCGATGACGACGAAGCCGCACTCCCCGAGGAGGTCGACCAGCGGCCGGCGGCGTTGCGGATCCGGCTCGATCACCACGGCCGGCCGCATGTCGGACACTCTACGTAATCGTCCCGGTTACTCCACGTACCAAAAGACCCGGGCCGGCAGGTCGCTCGGCCCGGTCGGGCGCGGTCGAGCGCCTCCTCGGGCGCCGCGGACGGTCCAGTCCGATGCGCGCGCCCGGCACGACAGCGACCTCGCTGCTCTACTCTGGCACCGGGCCAGTGGTCTCGGCGCTCGGCGACGACGTACTGCCCGGCCCGGCGCACGTGCCGGCAGGTCCCTCGCTGGGAAGGCAGGTTGTGCCCGCACACGTCGCGCACGAGTTCGCCGGTGATGCGCAGTCACCGGCCGCCGCGCGCGGCTTCGCGAAATCCGCCCTTGCCGAGCTGCTCTCCGAGCCGGTCCCGCCGACCCTGCGCGACGACGTCGAACTCGTGGTGAGCGAACTCGTCACGAACGCGGTGCGCGCCGGCAGCCCGACCGTCACCGTCCAGGTCTCCATCGAGGACGCGGCGATCCTCCTGCGCGTCGCGGACGAGGCCCGGGGTTGGCCCGAGGAGCGGCACGCCGGCATCCACGACACGAGCGGACGCGGCCTCCCCCTCGTCAGCGCGTTGAGCTCGTCGTGGGGCGTGCGGATCGTCGAGCACGGGAAGGTCGTCTGGGCCACGCTGGCCCTGCCCGCCTGATTCCCGGAACGGCGGGCGCCGCCCGTCCGTTGGACGATCATGCAGGCGCACGCCGGACACCCGCGACGCGCCCGAACCTGCGCCGCCGCGCTCCTCGCCTGCCTGCTCACGCTCTCCCTCGTGCCGGTCGGCGCGCAGGCGAGCAGCCGCCCCCACGCCCACCAGCACGTCGCCCGCATCGCGGTCGTGCTGCCGACGCTCGTCGCCGACCCGGGCCACCTCGCCCTCCACGGCGCCGTCCACAGCGCCGTGCTGCCGGGCCTTTCGGTCGCCGCGACGGCCGTCGCGGCGTGGCCGGTCACAGCTGATTCCTCCCCGACTGCGAAACACCGCACAGCGCAGACACCGCCGGTTCGAGGGCCACCGGCGCAGGGTTCCGCGTAGGGGCTCCCCTCTCCCGTCTCCTCGACGGTCGGACCGGAGCCGCCGCGCGGCCCGAGTCCGTCCCGAATCCAGCCGAGGAGTCTCGATGTCCCGATCCACCCTGGTTCCACCGTCCCGCCGCGCGATCGACCCCATCCGTCCGTCCCTCACCGAGGCCCAGGTGACGATGCTGCGGCACATGCTCGAACAGCAGCGCGCGTTCCGGCTCGAGCAGCTGGCCGAGTTGCACCGGCCGGGCGTGCCCGGCCTGCTCGGCAGCACCGACGACGAGGTGTTCACCTCGCTCTCGACCGGCGCCCGCGCGGCGCTGCGCGACGTGCAGCACGCCCTGTGGCGCATGGACGAGGGCGGGTACGGGCTGTGCACCGCCTGCGCCGCCCCGCTGCGGCTCGAGGTGCTCGAGGTGCTGCCGCAGGCGGCCCTGTGCCTGCCGTGCCAGCGCGCCACCACCGACCAGCGCGCGAGCGTGCCCGGCAACCGTGGGGGCGGGCCGGGCGCGTAGCGCGTACCGAATACGGTCACGCCCGCCGTCCCGCTCCGGGGACAGGACAGTCGGACGAGACGGTCCGGGCCCGGCTGGGGGTCGACCCGGGCCGGTAGGGTCGGCGGGCGTGACCGGACCAAACCCCACCGCTGACGCCACCGCCGCCGCAGCCGCTCTCGCCGAACGGAGCGGCGTCGACCGTCACGACATCGCCATCGTGCTCGGCTCGGGCTGGGTGCCGGCCATCGACGTGCTCGGCACCGCCGTCGCCGATCTCCCGGTCACCGACCTGCCCGGCTTCCTGCCGCCGGCGGTCGAGGGTCACGCCGGACGCATCCGCTCGCTCGAGGTGAGCGGCCGCCGGGTGCTCGCGTTCCTCGGCCGCACCCACCTGTACGAGGGCCGGGGCGTCGAGCCGGTCGTGCACGGCGTGCGCGTCGCCGCCGCGGCCGGCTGCAAGGTCGTCGTCCTCACCAACGCCTGCGGCGGGCTGCGCCCGGGACTGTCGGTCGGCGACCCGGTGCTGATCAGCGATCACCTCAACCTCACCTGGCGTTCGCCGCTCGTGGGCCCTCGCTTCGTCGATCTCAGCGACGTGTACTCGGCCCGGCTGCGGGCCCTCGTGCGCGAGATCGATCCGTCGATCGCCGAGGGCGTCTACGCGCAGTTCCCCGGCCCCCAGTACGAGACGCCGGCCGAGGTGCGCATGGCCGGGGTGCTCGGCGCGCACCTCGTCGGCATGTCCACCGTGCTCGAGGCGATCGCCGCGCACGCCGAGGGCTGCGAGGTGCTGGGGCTCTCGCTCGTCACCAACCTCGCCGCCGGCCTCGGCGACGCGCTCGACCACGAGGAGGTGCTGGCCGTCGGCAAGGCGGCGGCCACCCGGATGGGCGAGCTGCTCGGCCAGGTCATCCCACGGATATGAGCGCTGAGCGACGCGTGCGGAGCGAACCACCGGCCCGGCTCGGCTCGGGTGGCCGTATCGGGCGAAGCGAGAGCGGGCCAGTCCTGTTGACCGGTGCGGCCGGGCGCATCGGCACGTCGATGCGCGAGCGGCTGCCCGACTACGGGTGGGACGTGCGGGCCTTCGACCGGGTCGCCGTCCCGGGCGGCGTCGTCGGCGACATCACCTCACCCGCCGATCTGGACGCGGCGCTGGACGGTGTCTCGGCCGTCGTGCACCTGGCCGGGCAGCCCACCGAGGCGCCCTGGCCGACGATCCGCGACGCGAACGTCGACGGTCTGGTGCAGCTGTTCGAGGCCGCCCGCCGCGCCGGCGTGTCGCGCGTGGTCTGGGCGTCGTCCAACCACGCCACCGGGTTCACGCCGGTCACGCCCGAGCTGCCGGCCGACGCCGCGCCGCGACCGGACACGCTCTACGGCGTCAGCAAGGTCTTCGGCGAGGCGCTCGGGCGCTACTACGCCGACCGGTACGGCATGCGGGTCGCCTGCCTGCGGATCGGCACCTTCGCCGACGAGCCGCGCGATGTGCGCACGCTGTCGACCTGGCTCTCGCCCGACGACTGCGCCCGGTTGATCGACGCTGCGCTGCGCAGCGCCTCGCTCACGTTCTCGATCGTGTGGGGCGTATCGGCGAACACGCGGCGCACCTGGAGTCTCGGCGCCGGCCGCGCGCTCGGCTACGAGCCGCACGACGACGCCGAGGCGTTCGCCGGGTCCCTCGCCGAGCCCGAGCCGGATCCGACCGACGGGCTCGTGGGCGGCGGGTTCACCTCCCCCGGGTTCGGCATCGACGAGGTCTTGTCACGGAGTCACTCATGACGCTGCACGGACAGGTCCGGCGCTGGATCGCCGACGAGGTCGACCCGATCGCGGCGGCCGAACTCGAGGCGCTGCTCGACGAGGGCGACGACGTGGAGCTGGCCGACCGGTTCGCCGGCCCGCTGACCTTCGGCACGGCCGGGCTGCGCGGGCCGTTGCGGGCCGGGCCGAACGGCATGAACCGCGCCGTGGTGCGCCGGGCCGCCGCCGGCCTGGCCGCGTGGCTGCTCGAGCACGGTCACGCGGGGCGTGCGGTGGTCGTCGGCTTCGACGCCCGGCACGGCTCGACCGACTTCGCCCGCGACTCGGCCGCCATCTTCGCCGCGGCCGGGTTCGACGCCCGCCGGATGCCCCGCGTGCTGCCGACCCCGGTCCTCGCCTTCGCGGTGCAGCACCTCGGCGCCGCGGCCGGCGTGATGGTCACGGCCTCGCACAACCCGCCGCAGGACAACGGCTACAAGGTCTACGCCGACGATGGAGCCCAGATCGTGCCGCCGACCGACGTCGAGATCGAGCACGCGATCCGGGCCGTGCCGTCGACCCGCGACATCGCCCTCGACGAGTCGGGCGTGCGGGTGCTCGGCGACGAGCTCGTGACCGCGTACGTCGAGGCGGTCACCGCGCTCGTCGGCGACGGTCCGCGCGAGCTCCGCATCGTCCACACCGCGATGCACGGGGTGGGCACCGAGACCGTCCTGGCCGTGCTCGGCCGGGCCGGGTTCAGCGACGTGATCCCGGTGCCGCAGCAGGAGCAGCCCGACCCGGACTTCCCGACCGTCTCCTTCCCCAACCCCGAGGAGCCGGGCGCGCTCGATCTCGCGTTCGCGCTGGCGCGCGAGCGCCACGCCGACATCGTCATCGCCAACGACCCCGACGCCGACCGGTGCGCCGTGGCCGTCCCGCTCGGCGACGGCGGGTGGCGGATGCTGCGCGGCGACGAGGTCGGCGTGCTGCTCGGCGACGCCCTGTTGCGCGAGGGCGTGCGCGGCACCTACGCCACGACCATCGTGTCCTCGTCGATGCTCGGCGCGCTCGCCGCGAGCCACGGCGTCGGCTACGCCGAGACGCTCACCGGGTTCAAGTGGATCTCGCGGGCCGCGCCCGATCTCGTCTTCGGCTACGAGGAGGCGCTGGGCTACGCGGTGGCGCCCGACCTCGTGCGGGACAAGGACGGCGTGAGCGCGGCCCTGCGCATCGCCCACCTGGCCGCCGGGCTGAAGGCCGCCGGGTCGTCGCTGCTGCACCGCCTCGACGAGCTGGCCGCCGAGCACGGTCGCTACGCCACCGAACAGGTGTCGGTGCGGGTCGACGACCTGTCGATCATCGCCGCCACGATGCAGCGCCTGCGCGAGTCGCCGCCGACCGAGCTGCTCGGCCGGCCGGTCACCGCCGAGGACCTGCTGCCGGCCACCGACGGGCTGCGCTGGCGGGTCGACGGCGGCCGGGTCGTCGTCCGCCCGTCCGGCACCGAGCCGAAGCTGAAGGCCTACCTCGAGGTCGTCGAGCCGTCCGGCTCGGCCGAGCGGGCGGCCGCGACGATCGCCGCCCTGCGGGCCGAGGTCGAGCCCCTGGTCGGCGTCAGGACGTAGGGACGAGCCCGCCGGTCCGCCACGCCGCCCACGGCACGTTCCAGTCGCCGTAGCCCTGGCCGGCGGTCGTCATCGGGCCCTGACAGTTGCGGTAGTCGAGCACGTCGCCGACCGCGAGCAATCGGTAGAGCTGCTGCGCATCGGCCGGTCGGAGGTCCGTGCTGCCGCTCGAGATGTTCATCTGCCCGATGGCCCACACGCTCCAGGGCGAGCTGACCAGGTACTCGCCGGCGGCCGTCAGTCGCTGCGTGTACCGAACGTTGCACACGTGGTAGTTGGGCCCCGTGAGGCACACGTGGTCGGCCTTCGCCATGACCACCTTGACGCCCTGGGTCGTCGGCGTCCGGTCGGCACCGAGCGACACCGGGAAGATGCCGATCCGGCGACCGTCCTCGGCCAGGGTCAGCCGATGCGTGTCACCGTCGACGACCGCGACCCGGGCCGCCGCCGTGCGGAACGCGACCTGCACGTCGTCGGCGAAGGCGAGCCCGCGACCGGCGGAGAGCCCGGCGGCGGCGACCTCGACCCGGATGCTCGCGTGCGCCGGCCAGTAGCTCTGTGGGCGCAGGTGCGCGGTCATCGCCGCCGCCGGGCCGGTCCGCTCGAAGTACCAGGCCGCCGGCAGAGGCCGCCCGTCGACGGTCACCCGGGTTGCCGCCTGCCACGCCCGGCCGTCGGTGATCGGCCGCGACAGCGCGACGACCACCGGCAGCCCGACACCGACCGCCGACGTCGGGCGCAGCGTGACCGTCGTGCGCACCGCCGCCGCTCCGGCGGGCGCCTGATAGGCCGACAGGGGTGAGTGGGTCGGCGACGGCGCGACCCCGGCGACGGGTTGCCGGCCGCCGCCCGACAGCTCTGCCCCGATGCCGACGGCCGCGACGACGGCGGCCGCGGCCACGACCGGCGCCCACCAGCGGCGCCGCCAGGAGTTCGTCGGGTGCAGCTCACCGTGGCCGGTCGCGAAGCGGGGCGGCGGCGGGGTGGCGTGGTCGCCGACCACGGTCCGCGCCTGCTGGTCGAAGGCGTCGCCGAGCAGGCGACCGAGCTCGTCGTCGTTCATCGCTGTTCCCCGAGCACGCGCTGCAGGGTCGCCAGGCCGCGGCTCGCCGCCGACTTGACCGAGCCCGGGGCGATGCCCAGCGTCTGGGCGATCTCCTTCTCCGACAGCCCCGACCAGAAGCGCAGCGTCAGCACCTCGCGCTGGTGACGGGGCAGGGCACGGACGGCGGCGAGGACGGCCCGGTGCTCGTCGCGCAGCAGCACGTCGTGGTCGGCGCCGGCGGTGCCTTCGGGTTCGGCGACCTTGAGGTGCTTGCGGGCGACGACGCGGCGTCGGATGACCGAGCGGGACAGGTTCACGACCGAGGTGCGCAGGTAGCCGAGCGCGGCGTCCGGGTCGCGCAGGTTCGTCTGGTTGCGGTGCAGCGCCACGAAGGCGTCCTGGACGACGTCCTCGGCGCTGGTCGCATCGTCGACCAGCAGGACGGCGAAGCGGACGAGATAGCGCCAGTGCGCGTCGTAGAGCGCGGGCAGGTCGATACGTCCGACCGGCCGATCGGACGCGGGTTGCGCGTCGACCAGCCGCTGCGACTGCTCGTCGGCCTCCACCAGGGTCAAGGTTGCCACACCGGATGGTCGCCCGGCCGGGCGTCGAGGTTGCCTCACCTGTGGGACTGGTGGGCGTCAGCCGCGCCACATGGCGCTGACGCGGGCGCGCTGCAGCGTCGTGGCCGACGGGGTGCCGTATTGGACGACGACGGTCGCGGCCCGGGCGTCGACCACGGCGGCGTAGACCCCGCCGGTGCAGCGGAAGCTCAGGGCGACGTCGTCGACGAACGGCACGGTGCCGGTCGAGGCGGTGCAGCGCCGGCCGTCGGCGAGCTGCAGGGCCCACGGCCGGGTGCGGTCACCCAGCGGCGGCGCGGTCGGCAGCTTCGCGGTGAGGGTGACGACGACGGCCGGCGACCAGGGATCGGTGACGCAGGCGACGGTGGCGGGGGCCTGGGTCGACGGGTCGGCGAAGCACGGGTCGAGCAGGTCGTTGCCGGCGAGGCAGCGGTAGGCGTGCGCGACCGGGTCGGCCGCGCTCGCGGTGAAGCAGGAGCCGCGGGCCAGGCGGCCGGTCGCGACGCGCAGGTGGCCGGCCGGGTCGAACGGGGTGAATGCCCGCACCGTGGTCGCCGGCGTCGCGATCGCGGTTGGTGTGGGGAGAGCGGCGGCCCCGCTGGCGGCGGTTCCCCCAGAACGCGCAGCCGTCGCGGAGCGGCTCGCGCAGGACGCTGTCACCAGGGCCGGCAGCAGCACGCAGATCGCGAGCAGTCGCGAGCGGAGAATCCGCGACGGCAGATTCCCTCGGCCCGACCGCTCCCCCACATCCACTAAGACGCGATGGTGCGCCGAAACGTTGCCCGCCGATCACAGCGCCGCGTAACGATGTGGTCACAGGCCACAATGAGGTCATGAACCGACCGCGCCGTAACCGTGAGGAGCCCGGGCCGGGCCAGGAATCGGTGTGGGACTACCCCCGTCCGCCCGCCTGCGTGCCGTCCGAACGGCACGTCGTGGTGCGGGTCGGTGACACCGTCGTCGCCGACACGAGAGCCGCGTTCCGCGTGCTCGAGACGTCGCACCCGCCGACCTGGTACATCCCGCGGGGCGATGTCGTCGAGGCGGCGATCGCGCCCTCGCGGACCCGCTCCACCTGGTGCGAGTGGAAGGGCGCCGCGACCTACTGGGACGTGCTCGGCATCGAGGGCGCGGCGTGGTCCTACGAGCGGCCGACACCGGGCTTCACCGCCATCGCCGGCCACCTGACCTTCTACCCCTCCCGCTTCGCCTGCTACGTCGACGACGAGCGGGTCCGACCCCAGGAGGGCGGCTTCTACGGCGGCTGGATCACCTCCGACGTCGTCGGCCCGTTCAAGGGCGGCGAGGGGACCTGGGGGTGGTGAGGCCCGCCGGCCCGGTCGCAGCCCTGCTGGTGCTGCTCGGCGTGCCGCGGGGGTCAGCCGGGTACCGCTACATGTACTGCTGACTACCGCGGTCCGAACTGCCGGTCACCGGCGTCGCCCAGGCCGGGGACGATGTAGGCGTTCTCGTTGAGCTTCTCGTCGATGCTGGCGGTATAGACGTGCACCGGCAGCCCGCTGTCCTCGAGCGCGGCGAGACCCTCGGGCGCGGTGAGGGCGCAGATGACGGTGAGGTCGGTGGCGCCGCGCTCGGCCAGCAGCCGCAAGCAGTGCAGCAGCGAGCCCCCGGTCGCGAGCATCGGGTCGAGCACGATCACCGGACGTCCGGCCAGCGACTCGGGCAGCGAGGCCATGTAGGCGTGCGGCTCGTGGGTGCGCTCGTCGCGGGCGAGGCCGACGAAGCCCATCTGCGATTCGGGCAGCAGGTTGAACGCGGCCTCGGCCATGCCCAGCCCGGCGCGCAGCACCGGCACCAGCAGCGGCGGGTTCGCGATCGCGACACCGGTCGTGGGGGCCACCGGAGTGGTGATCGGGGCGTCGGCCCGCTCGAGTTCGCGGGTGGCCTCGTAAACCAGCAGGGTGGCGAGTTCGCGCAGCGCGGCCCGGAATTCGGCGTTGCTGCTGCGCTCGTCCCGCATCACGGTCAGTCGGGCCTGCACGATCGGGTGATCCACAACGGTCGTCTGCACAAGCATGACTGTAGGACGAGGCCCCGGACCGTCCCTAGACTGGGACGAGTGACGACGCTGGCACGGGACGACCTGACGAGCGTGGCGCGCGACGATGCGACGCTGCGCCGCTTCCTGCACGGGCTGCCCGGGGTCGACCAGGTCGGCGCCGAGGGACGTGCCGCCTCGCTGGCCACCCGGAGCATCAAGACCACGGCCAAGGCGTGGGCGATCGACACCGCGATCAGCATGGTCGACCTCACGACGCTGGAAGGCGCCGACACCCACGGCAAGGTCCGCTCGCTCTGCGCCAAGGCGGCCCGCCCCGACCCGTCCGACCCGACGGCGCCCGCCGCCGCGGCGGTCTGCGTGTACCCCGACCTCGTGGCCACCGCGGTCGACGCGCTGCGCGGCACGGACGTGCAGATCGCGTCGGTCGCCACCGCGTTCCCGTCCGGCCGCGCGTCGCTGGCCACCAAACTGCACGACGTGCGCGAGGCGGTGGCCGCGGGCGCGACCGAGATAGACATGGTGATCGACCGCGGCGCGTTCCTGTCCGGGCGCTACCTGCAGGTCTTCGAAGAGATCGTGGCCACCAAGGCGGCCTGCGGTCCCGCGCACCTGAAGGTCATCCTCGAGACCGGTGAGCTGGCCACGCTCGACAACGCCCGCCGCGCCTCGTGGCTCGCGCTGATCGCCGGCGGCGACTTCATCAAGACCTCGACCGGCAAGGTGTCGCCGGCGGCCACGCCGCCGGTGGCGCTCGTGATGCTCGAGGCCGTCCGCGACTTCCGGGCGATCACCGGGCAGCTGCGGGGCGTGAAGCTGGCCGGCGGCATCCGCACCTCGAAGGAAGCGGTGCGCTACCTCGTGATGGTCAACGAGGTCGTCGGGGACGAGTGGCTCCACCCGGCGCTGTTGCGCTTCGGCGCGTCCAGCCTGCTCAACGACCTGCTGCAGCAGCGGCACAAGATGACGACCGGTCACTACGACGGTCCCGACTACGTGACGGTGGACTGATGTTCGAGTACGCCCCGGCGCCCGAGTCGCGCGACATCGCGCGCCTCAAGCCGAGCTACCAGATCTTCGTCGACGGCCGGTTCCGCGACGGCGCGGGCGAGGCGATCAAGACGATCAACCCGGCCGACGAGGAGCCGCTGGCCGAGGTCGCCGAGGCCGGCCCGTCCGACGTCGACCTCGCCGTCAAGGCCGCCCGCAAGGCCTTCGACGGGCCGTGGGGCCGGATGTCCGGCGCCGAGCGGGGCAAGTACCTGTTCCGCATCGCCCGGGCGATCCAGGAGCGTGGCCGCGAGCTCGCCGTGCTCGAGTCGCTCGACAACGGCAAGCCGATCCGCGAATCGCGCGACGTCGACATCCCGACCGCGGCGGCGCACTTCTTCTACTACGCGGGCTGGGCCGACAAGCTCGGCTACGCCGGCTTCGGGCCGGCGCCGAAGCCGATCGGGGTGGCCGGGCAGGTCATCCCCTGGAACTTCCCGCTGCTGATGGCCGCCTGGAAGATCGCGCCGGCGCTGGCCTGCGGCAACACCGTGGTGCTCAAGCCGGCCGAGACGACACCGCTGTCGGCGCTCGTCCTGGCCGAGATCATCGCCGAGGCCGAGCTGCCGCCGGGCGTGGTCAACATCCTCGCCGGCGGACCGTCGATCGGGCAGGCGATCGTCGAGCACGAGGGCATCGACAAGATCGCCTTCACCGGCTCGACCGACGTCGGCAAGATCATCCAGCGGACGACGGCGGGCTCGGGCAAGCGGCTCACCCTCGAACTCGGCGGCAAGGCGGCCAACATCGTCTTCGACGACGCCCCCCTCGACCAGGCGGTCGAGGGCATCGTCAACGGCATCTTCTTCAACCAGGGCCAGGTGTGCTGCGCCGGCTCGCGGTTGCTGGTGCAGGAATCGGTGGCCGACGAGGTGATCGACTCGCTCAAGCGCCGGCTCGCCACGCTGCGGGTGGGCTCGCCGCTGGACAAGAACACCGACGTCGGTGCGATCAACTCCGCGACGCAGCTGGCCCGCATCCGGGAGCTGACCGACGCCGGAGCGGCCGAGGGCGCGACCCGCTGGTCGCCGCCGTGCGAGCTGCCCGAGCGCGGGTTCTGGTTCGCCCCGACCGTCTTCACCGACGTCTCGCAGGCGCACCGCATCGCCCAGGAGGAGATCTTCGGCCCGGTGCTGTCGGTGCTCACGTTCCGCACGCCCGACGAGGCGGTCGCCAAGGCCAACAACACCCCCTACGGGCTGTCGGCCGGCGTCTGGACGGAGAAGGGCTCGCGCATCCTCTCGATGGCGTCGCGCCTGCGGGCCGGCGTCGTGTGGGCCAACACGTTCAACCGGTTCGACCCGACCGCCCCGTTCGGCGGTTACCAGGAATCAGGCTTCGGCCGCGAGGGCGGCCGACACGGATTGGCGGCCTACCTCGATGTCTGATCGTTCTGTCCCGACGGCTGACCGGATCGATGTACGCAAGACCTACAAGCTCTACATCGGCGGCGCGTTCCCCCGCTCGGAGTCGGGTCGCTCCTACCCCGTCCAGGACGCGAAGGGCCGCCTGCTGGCGCACGCCGCCCAGGCCTCCCGCAAGGACGCCCGCGACGCCGTGACCGCGGCCCGCTCGGCGTTCGGCAAGTGGTCGGGCGCGACCGCCTACAACCGGGGCCAGGTGCTCTACCGGGTGGCCGAGCTCCTCGAGGGGCGCCGCGAGCAGTTCGGAGCCGAGGTCGCCGCCGCCGAGGGCCTGACCTCCGAGCGCGCGCTGGCCCAGGTCGATGCCGCGATCGATCGCTGGGTGCACTACGCCGGCTGGACCGACAAGTACGCCCAGATCGCGGGCTCGACCAACCCGGTCGCCGGTCCGTACTTCACCTTCTCGCTGCCCGAGCCGACCGGCGTCGTCGCTGTGCTCGCGCCGCAGGACTCCTCGCTGCTCGGACTCGTCTCGGTGCTCGCTCCGGTGCTGGCGACCGGGAACACCGCGGTCGTCGTGGCCGCGCAGGACCGCCCGCTGCCGGCGGTCTCGTTGACCGAGGTGCTGGCGACCTCCGACGTGCCCGGCGGCGTCGTCAACCTGCTCACCGGATTCACCGACGAGCTCGCGCCCTGGCTGGCCTCGCACCGTGACGTCAACGCGATCGACCTGACCGGCGCCGCCGCCGAGGCGCGGGCCGATCTGCAGGCCGAGGCGGCCGACAACGTCAAGCGTGTCTACCTCCCCCGCGACACCGACTGGACCGCGGAGCCCGGCCTGTCGCGCCTCAACGCCTTCGTCGAGACCAAGACCGTCTGGCACCCCATCGGCGTCTGAACCGGCGGGGTCTGAACCGCGTCACGTCGCGTCGTCCCAGACCCTGATCGAGGAGTAGTCGTACGGGGCCTCGCCATAGTGCAGCGGTTCGTAGCGACGCCAGTAGCAGTGATCCGGCACGGCCCCATCGGTCGGCCACCAGGCGATGCGGTACCACCCCCACCACTGGGGGCCGGAGGCGTGCGCCAGCGGCGTGGGCGCGGTGCGCAGATGCGGCGGGAGTCGTCGCCGCGCCCGATCGACGAGTCGATCCATCCGGTCGTCGAGCATGAGCAACCGGTTCCACTGGTCGCACACCACGAGGTCGTAACCGGTGGCTCGCAGAAGCCCCACGACCGTGCTCAGCCTCGGGTCGCTGGCGCCCGACTCGATCCGCGCGACGGTCGAATTGGGCAGCCCGGCGAGGTCGGCGAACTCGCGCTGGTTGAGCCGCCGGCTGCGCCGAACAGCCCGCAGCGTCCTCGCGATGTCCACGCCGGCCAGCCTGCCCGCCCGGTCGGTCCTCTGCCGTGCCTGATCACAACTTGGGGATAACCCCGCCACCGCCCGGGCGACCACCTCCGCCGCCCGCGGTGGCCTGCTGGCGAGTACGCATCACGCGCTCCAGCCGGGCCGATCCTCGCGTTGCCTCCACGCCAGCAGGCCACCACGGCCGAGACGGAACCCCGATGCGCGCACGCCAGCAGGCCACCACGGCCGAGGCCGGCACCCCGATGCGCGCACGCCAGCAGGCCCCCACGGCCGAGGCCGGACCCCCGTTGCGTGTACGCCAGCAGACCTCCACGGCTGCGCGGAGCAGCCACCGACAGTCTCAGCCAGTTGCCGCGGCGGGCGGCGGCGCAGTGTTGGGGGCAGCAGACCGGAGGGCGGCGAGGAGGGCCTGGCCGTCGGGGACGCCGACGCCGGTACAGGGGTCCCAGCCCGGAGCGGCCGAGTAGGCGCCGTTGCCGCCCTGGGTGATGTCGCGAAAACCGGCGGGTGAGGTGCCCGGTGCGGCGGCGGCGTAGATCGCGGGCTGGAGCAGGCCGAGCGGACGGCCGAGGGACTGCGCGAGACGGCAGACCAGACCGGCCCAGAGCGGCGAGACGGCGCTGGTGCCGCCGATCACGGTCGCCTGGCCGTCGACCAGCACCTGGTAGCCGGTCTGCGGGTCGGCGTCGCCGGCGACATCGGGCACGCCGCGTCCGGAGCCGCCGCCGGCTCGGGCCGGCACGCCGGCGCCGGCCTGCCACGCGGGCACCGGGAAGGTGTCGCTGACGCCGCCGCCGGTCGCGCCGCCGCCGGGGCCGTCGTTCCAGACCGACTCGCTCGTCACCGCGCCGCCCGAGCCGACCTGCAGCGACGTGCCGCCGCAGGCGAGCGCGTGCGGGCTGGAGGCGGGGAAGTCGACATGGGCGCCGGGGGTCGAGCTGGTGGAGTCGGACGAGCCGCTGTCGCCCGCGGCGGCCGTGACGGTGACACCGAGCAGCACCGCGTCGGCCATCGCGTTGTCCATGGCGGTGCGCGACTGCGCGCTCCACTGATCCTCGCTCTGGCCCCAGCTGATGCTCATCGCGGTGGGCGCCAGAGCGGCGTGCGCGGCCTGGGTGATCGCGTCGACGAAGCCGGCGTCGGTGTTGGGCGCGAAGTAGACGAGCTGCTTCGCGGCCGGTGCGACGGCGCCGGCGACCTCGATGTCGAGCAGCACCTCGCCGTCGGCCCCCTGCGGATCCTGGCCGGCCGCGTTCTGCGCGCCGTCGACGCTCACCGCGGTCACCGACGGCACCGGCAGGCCGAGGCCGCCGAAGTAGGAGGTGAGGTCGCTCGGGCCGAACCCGCCGCCGAGCTCGATGATCGCGATCGTCTGGCCCGCGCCGTCGCCGGCGGGGAAGTTGTATGCGGCCGCCAGCTGGACCGGCGTGAAGCTCGACCCGGGCGCGGCATTGGGGCCCGCGATGCGGAAGCGCCCCTCGGCCTGCGGGCGGTCGTCGAGCCCGAGCACCCCGACCAGGACACCGGCCAGCGCGGGCGGGACGGTGAGCTCGCCGCCGCGGCGGCGGGTGCCGCCGACGCCGGGCGCCGCCTGGTGCAGCGACGTGCCGAACAGCTCGCTCAGGCGGCCGACCGGGCCGCGCACCCGGACCAGGCGGGTGGCGAGATCGGCCGAGACGATCTCGGCCCCGGCGGCGGTGACCGCCGCGCGCACGGCGTCGAGGTCGGCCGGGTCGCCGCCGTACCCCTCGGCCAGCTGCGCACGGGTCAGCGGCGGCCCGCCGAACGCCTCGGCCGGCGGCTCGGCCCGGCGGCGGAGCACCAGCGTGATCTCGACCGGCGTGCCCGGGTCGACCGGACCGGTGACCTCGCCGGCCGCGATCTCCGGACGGTTGCTGCCTGGAACGGTGGTGCGCGATTCGCTCATACCGGGCATGGTGCCCGCGCCGTCCGACAATCTCGCATCCGACCGCGCCCGGTAAGTTCTGCGCCATGACGAGTTCGAGCGCGGCCATCGTCCCGATCACCCTGACGGTCAACGACCGCACCGGCCTGACCCTGTGGGCCCCGCCGTGGGAGGACGAGGACGGCGAGGAGTGGCAGGGCTTCCTCGGCGACGGGAAGAAGATCCTGCTCTACCCGAACGTCGCCGACCTCGCGGCGTTCATCGCGTCGGGCGAGGAGAACGACCTCTCCGACCACCCCGGGTGGGGCCAGGTGCTGAAGGCGACGCCGGATCAGCTGCGTCCGGGCGCCGAGGACCAGTACGACCTCGACATGGTCTACGAGTGGGCCAGCGGCGAGCCCGACCCGGTGCACGTCTCGGCCCTGGCCGACGTCGTCGACATGGTCGGCAAGATCGCCGACTGCTGCGACGACGGCGCGCTGCGCCGGCTCGTCGAGGGCACCCCGGCCTACGCCGAGCTCGTCGACGAGGAGAACACCTACCAGGGCAAGGACGGTCGCAAGCGCTGGAACGAGCTCGGCGACACCATCGCCGACTCGTGGGAGCGCGCGATCAAGCGCGTCGACGACTGGCTGGAGTGGGTCGGCGACTTCACCGTCGCCGAGTTCGACGGCGACGACTCGATCTGGCAGCGCGTGGGCGCCGAGCCGATCGAGCTGCGCTTCTCCGACGCCACGCTGCTGACCGTCCGCGGCGATGTCGCCCCCGACGCCGAGGGCGACGACACCGAGACCGTCTTCCTGGGCGAGCCCGACGACAACGTCGTCGTGTTCACCGAGGTCGCCGACCTCGCCCGCTACTGCCGCGACGCCAAGGGCCACCGGCTCGTCAAGCTCGAGTGGTGGAGCGAGCTCAAGGACCTCGACGACGACGCGTTCACCCCCGAGGCGAGCGGACGCTTCGACCTGCGCAAGCCCTCCGAGCGCGGCGCCGACCTCGTCCGCGAGCTCGCGATCTTCTGCGGTCTCGAAGCCGACACCGACGTCCTGGACGGATCGTCGATCGACAAGGACGACTGGAACACCCTCGTCGACGAGGTCAGGACGTGCTTCGACGTCCAGGACTGACGTCGGCCCGCAGGTAGCGCCGCACCTGGGGCGCGGCCGTGCGCACCTGATCGGCCGCCTGATCGTCGAGGCGTGACTGCGAGGCGCGCTCGGCCTCGACGCGGGCGGTGTAGTTCACGATCTCGGACGTGCGCATCGTGTCGTCCCAGCCGAGGAGGTCGGCGACCAGGCCGGCCACCGCGGGCGCGCAGTCGACCCCGCGGTGCGGGTACTCGATCGAGATGCGGGTGCGACGGGTGAGCACGTCCTCGAGGTGCAGGGCGCCCTCGTCGGTGACCGCGTAGCGGATCTCGGCCATCAGGTAGTCCGGCGCCTCGGGCACCGTCTCGAGCAGCGCGGCGTCGGTCAGCCCGGGGCGCAGGACGTCGCGCAGCAGCGATCCGTAGCGGTCCAGCAGGTGCCGGATGCGATGCGGGTGCAGGCCGTACTCGGCAGCGAGCGCCTCGACCTGGTTCTGCATCGCGAAGAAGCCGTCGGCGCCGAGCAGCGGCACCTTGTCGGTGCACGACGGCGCCACCCGCTTGAGCAGCTCGTCGGCACCGGCGTCGACGGCGTCGGCCGCCATCACGCGGTACGTCGTGTACTTGCCGCCGGCG
Organism: Jatrophihabitans sp.; assembly: GCF_036000465.1. Classification (GTDB taxonomy): domain Bacteria; phylum Actinomycetota; class Actinomycetes; order Mycobacteriales; family Jatrophihabitantaceae; genus Jatrophihabitans. Next base: position 188,933 of record NZ_DASYFV010000013.1, read on the forward strand.
ATGGAGATCAGGCCGGGCACCACGCGGGCCACCGCGTGCTCGCGCGAGAGCGCCGACGTCTCCTCCGACTCCCCCGCCAGCAGCGGCCGCAGCCCGGCGTACACGCCGGAGATGTCGGCCGGCGTCAGCGGCGACACCAGCACCTCGTTGACCGTGTCGAGCAGGTAGTCGATGTCGGACTTGGTCGCGGCCGGGTGCGCGAGGTCGAGGTTCCAGTCGGTGTCGGTCGTCCCGATCAGCCAGTGGTTCTTCCACGGGATCACGAACAGCACGGACGTCGGTGTGCGCAGGATCAGCCCGGTGTCGCCGGTGATCCGCTCGCGGGCCACGACGATGTGCACGCCCTTCGAGGCGCGCACGCGGAACCGCCCGCGGCCACCCGACAGCGCCTGGATCTCGTCGGTCCAGACGCCGGTGCAGTTGAGCACCACGCCGGCGGCGACGCTGGTCTCCCGGCCGTCCTCGGCATCGCGCAGCCGCACACCGACGACCCGGTCGGACTCGCGGACGAAGCCGACCGCCTCGGTCGAGGAGCGGACCACGGCACCGTAGCGGGCGGCGGTGCGGGCGACCGTCAGCGTGTGCCGGGCGTCGTCGGCCTGCGCGTCGTAGTAGCGCACGGCGCCGACGAACGCGTCGTCCTTGAGACCGGGGAACATGCGCAGCGCGGCCCGGCGCGACAGGTGCTTCTGGCCGGGGACGCTGCTGTGCCCGCCGATCGTGTCGTAGAGCGCCAGCCCGGCCGCGACGTAGGGACGCTCCCACCCGCGGTGGGTCAGCGGGTACAGGAACGGGACGGGCTTGACCAGGTGCGGGGCGAGCCGCGTGGTCATCAGCTCGCGCTCGCGCAGCGCCTCGCGCACCAGCCCGAACTCGAACTGTTCGAGGTAGCGCAGCCCGCCGTGGAAGAGCTTGGACGAGCGGCTCGACGTGCCCGACGCCCAGTCGCGGGCCTCGATCAGCGCGACGGACAGGCCGCGGGTGGCGGCGTCGAGGGCCGCCCCGGCGCCGGTGACCCCGCCACCGATGACGACTACGTCGAACTCGTCGCTCTCCAGGCGCTGCCACGCGGCCTCGCGGTGACCGGGGTCGAGGCGGGCGAAGTCCACGATCCGACGCTACTGGAACACCGCGCCACGTGACGGCGTTGTCGGAGAACGTGGAGTCCCGAGAAATCGATGTCCTGAACCCCGTACCCGTGTCCGTCCTCGATCTGGCGCCGGTCGGTGAGGGCGCGACGACCACCGAGGCCGTCCGGCACACCATCGATCTCGCCCGCGCCGCGGACGAGCTGGGCTTCACCCGGTTCTGGGTCGCCGAGCACCACAACATGCCCGGCATCGCCAGTTCGGCACCGGCCGTGCTGATCGGCGCGATCGCCGCCGCCACCGAGCGGATCCGGGTCGGCTCGGGTGGCGTGATGCTGCCGAACCACGCACCACTCGCGGTGGCCGAGCAGTTCGGCACGCTCGCCGCGCTGCACCCCGGCCGCATCGACCTCGGCCTCGGTCGGGCGCCGGGCAGCGACCAGCTCACCGCCGCGGCGCTGCGCCGCAGTACGGGGCCGCAGGGGGCCGACGACTTCCCCGACCAGCTCGGCGAACTCGCCTGCTTCCTCTCCGACGACTTCCCGCCCGGGCACCCGTTCGCTCGCATCGTCGCGGTGCCGGCGGGCGAGCTGCAGCCGCCGCTGTGGCTGCTCGGCTCGTCGCTGTACAGCGCCGAGCTGGCCGGGCTGCTCGGCCTGCCGTTCGCGTTCGCCCACCACTTCAGCAGTGCGCACACGCTGCCCGCACTCGCCCGCTACCGCGACTCGTTCCGCGAGGGCGGCCTGCTGACCAAGCCCTACGCGATGGTGACCGTGCAGGCGGTCTGCGCGCCGACCGACGCCGAGGCCGACCGGCTCGCCCTGCCGGCCGCGCTGTCGTTCCTGCGGCTGCGGCAGGGGAAGCCGGGCCGCCTTTCCACCCCGGAGCAGGCCGCCGACTACCCGTGGAGCCGGGGCGAGCAGGAGTTCGTGCTGCAGCGCCGCGACGGGCAGGCGATCGGCTCTCCCGAAACCGTGCGGGCCTCGCTCGCGCGCCTGCTCGCGCAGACCGAGGCCGACGAACTCATGGTCACGACCCAGGTCTACGACCTGGCCGACCGCGTCCGCTCGCTCGAACTCGTGCGCGGGCTGTGGGACGAACTCCCGCTGGGACTTCAGCAGGGCTGATCGACCAGACGGGATCGACCTGGCAGGGTCGACCCCGTGGCTGACACTCCGAGCGTTGTCGCGGCGATCGACCAGGGTACGACGTCGACCCGCTGCATCATCTTCGACCACGACGCGCGGATCGTGGCCGTCGAGCAGATGGAGCATCGCCAGGGCCTGCCGCGGCGCGGCTGGGTAGAGCACGACGCCACCGAGATCTGGTCGAACACGCGCACCGTCATGGGCGCGGCGCTGGCCCAGGCCGAGCTGACCGCCGGCGACGTCGCGGCCATCGGCATCACCAACCAGCGCGAAACGACCGTCGTGTGGGACCGGAGGACCGGCGAACCGGTCGGCCCGGCCATCGTCTGGCAGGACACCCGCACCCAGCAGATCTGCGACGACCTCGCCGGGGACGAAGGGGCCGACCGCTTCCGTGATCGCGTCGGGCTCCCGCTCGCCACCTACTTCGCCGGGCCGAAGGCGCGCTGGCTGCTCGACAACGTCGAGGGGGCGCGCTCCCGGGCCGAGAGCGGCGAGCTCGCGTTCGGCACCATCGACAGCTGGCTGCTGTGGAACCTGACCGACGGCCACGTGCACGTGACCGACCCGACCAACGCGTCGCGCACGATGCTGATGGATCTCGACACCCTCGACTGGATTCCCGAGATCGCCGACGAGGTGGGCGTGCCGACGGCGATGCTGCCCGAGATCCGCTCGTCCTCCGAGGAGTACGGCACCGTGCGGGCGCGCGGTCCGCTCGCCGGCGTGCCGATCGCCGGCATCCTCGGCGACCAGCAGGCCGCCACGTTCGGGCAGGCCTGCCTCGAGGTCGGCGAGGCGAAGAACACCTACGGCACCGGCAACTTCCTGCTGCTGAACACCGGCACGTCGAAGGTGCTCAGCGAGAACGGCCTGCTGACCACCGTCTGCTACGCGCTGGCCGGGCAGGAGCCGGTGTACGCGCTGGAGGGGTCGATCGCGGTCACCGGGTCGCTGGTGCAGTGGCTGCGCGACAACCTCGGTCTCATCAAGGACGCCGCCGAGGTCGAGGCGCTGGCCCGCACGGTCGAGGACAACGGCGGCGCCTACTTCGTCCCGGCGTTCTCCGGGCTGTTCGCCCCCCATTGGCGCCCGGACGCCCGCGGCGCGGTCGTCGGGCTCACCCGCTTCGTCAACCGGGGCCACATCGCCCGGGCCGCGCTCGAGGCCACCGCGTTCCAGACCCGTGAGGTCGTCGAGGCGATGAACGCGGACTCCGGGGTCGCGTTGACCTCACTCAAGGTCGACGGCGGCATGGTCGTCAACGAGCTGCTGATGCAGTTCCAGGCCGACATCCTGGACGTCCCCGTCGTGCGGCCGGTCGTCGCCGAGACGACCGCGCTCGGCGCCGCCTACGCCGCCGGGCTCGCCGTCGGGTTCTGGTCCTCGACCGACGAGATCCGGGCGAACTGGTCGGCCGACAAGGAGTGGCGACCGGCGATGGACGACGACGTGAGGGGTGCCCTGTACGCCGACTGGCAGAAGGCCGTCACCAAGACCTTCGACTGGGCCTGACATGCGCCGCCTCCCCGTTGTCGCCGGAGCACTGCTGCTGCTCGCCGCCTGCTCGTCGACGTCCGGCCACGGGTCGGTCGTGCCGGGCTCGTCGTCGGCCCGATCGACCCCTCGCTCGACGCGCCCGGTCCCGACGTCGTCGTCGAAGACCCGTCCGACGACGAGCCCGGCCCGGACCTCGTCCCCACCGGCGCCGGCGACCGCCGAGGGCGTGCTGGCCGGCATGAGCCTGCGCGAGCGGGTCGGGCAACTGCTCATGGTCGACTGCCCGACCACGAGCGTCCCGGACGCCACGGTCGTCGCCATCCGGCAGTCGCACGTCGGCTCGGTGATCCTCGACGGCACGAGCACGGCGGGGATGGGCTCGACGCAGGACGTGACCGGGCGGCTGCGCGCGCTGGCGCCGCGCGGCGTCGGGCTGTTCATCGCCACCGACCAGGAGGGTGGGCTGGTTCAACGACTGCAGGGACCGGGCTTCACCCGCATCGTGAGCGCGGTCGAGCAGGGCGGCATCGCCCCCGCCACGCTGCAGGAGTTCGCGCTGTCGTGGGCCCAGCAGCTGCGTCAGGCCGGCGTCAACGTCAACCTCGCGCCGGTGCTCGACACCGTCCCGGCCGGATTCGGGTCGAACCCGCCGATCGGCGACCTCGACCGGCAGTACGGCAGCACGCCCGCAGCCGTCACCGCGCACGGGATGGCCGTCGTGCGCGGCATGACGGCGGCCGGCATCGACGTCACGGTCAAGCACTTCCCCGGCCTCGGCCGCACCCGCGGCAACACCGACCTCTCCAGCGGCGTGACCGACTACGTGACGACGCGTGACGACCCGTACCTCGCGCCGTTCCGCGCCGCGATCGCAGCTCACGTGCCGTTCGTGATGATGTCGACGGCGATCTACGCCCGCCTCGACCCCGGCACCCCGGCCGCGTTCTCACCGACGATCGTCACCGGCCTGCTGCGCCACCAGCTCGGCTTCGGCGGCCTCGTCATCAGCGACGACCTCGGCAACGCCGCCCAGGTGCGCGGGCTGTCCGTCGGCCGGCGCGCGGTGCAGTTCGTCGCGGCCGGCGGCGACGTCGTCCTCACCGTCGACGCCACCCAGGCCGCGACGATGACCGGCGCGCTCGTGGCCCGGGCGCAGAGCGACCCGACGTTCCGGCAGCAGGTGGACGCCGCGGCGCTGCTGGTGCTGCAGGCCAAGCAGGCCCGCGGCCTGCTCGGCTGAGCTACGCGTTCAGCGCGGCGTAGCCCGGCTTGATGCGGGTGTTGATGATCGCGAGGCGCTCGTCGAAGCCGATGAACGCGCTCTTCATCGCGTTGATGGTGAACCACTGCAGGTCCGACCACTGGTAGTTGAACGCCTCGGCCAGCAGCGTCATCTCGCGCGACATCGAGGTGCCGCTCATCAGCCGGTTGTCGGTGTTGACGGTGACCCGGAACTGCAGGCGGCGGAGCAGGCCGATGGGGTGCTCGGCGATCGACGTCGCGGCGCCGGTCTGCACGTTGGACGACGGGCACATCTCGAGCGGCATGCGCTTGTCGCGGACGTACTGGGCGAGCCGGCCGAGGCGGCCGCCGGCGGTGATGTCGTCGACGATGCGCACGCCGTGACCGAGCCGGTCGGTGCCGCACCACTGGATCGCCTCCCAGATGGACGGCAGCCCGAACGCCTCGCCGGCGTGGATGGTGAAGTGGAAGTTCTCGCGGCGCAGGTACTCGAAGGCGTCGAGGTGGCGGGACGGCGGGAAGCCGGCCTCGGCGCCGGCGATGTCGAAGCCGACCACGCCGTCGTCGCGGTACTTCACCGCCAGTTCGGCGATCTCGCGCGAGCGGGCCGCGTGCCGCATGGCGGTGGCGATCGCGCCGACCCGGATCGAGTTGCCGGCGGCCGCGGCCACCGACTCGCCCTCGCGGAAGCCGGACAACACGGCCTCGACGACCTGGTCGAGCGTCAGCCCGCCCTCGGTGTGCTGCTCGGGCGCCCACCGCACCTCGGCGTAGACGACGCCGTCGGCCGCGAGGTCCTCGACGCACTCGCGCGCGACCCGCGACAACCCACCGGCGGTCTGCATCACCGCGACCGTGTGCGCGAAGGTCTCGAGGTAGCGCTCGAGCGAACCCGAGTCGGCGGCCTCCTGGAACCACGCGCCCAGCTCGGCCGCGTCGGTCGACGGCAGCGCGTCGTAGCCGATCTGGCGGGCGAGATCGATGATCGTCGCCGGCCGCAGCCCACCGTCGAGGTGGTCGTGGAGCAGGACCTTCGGGGCCCTCTTGATGGATTCGGCGTCGAGCGGAGTGGGCATGGTGCCCACCGTAGCGACCCCGACGGACGTCATCGGTCCGGGCCGGTTGAGTGGCGAGTTCTTCGCTGAGTGGCGAGGAATTACCCGCCACTCAGCTCACGTTGTCGCCACTCAGCGAGGGGGGGTCAGGCGAGGGGTTCAGGCGAGGGGGGTCAGGCGAGGCGGTCGATGACCAGCTCGGTCGGCTCGTGCTCCGCGCCGATGTCGTAGCCACCCTCGAGCGCCTCGAGGGCACGCCCGAAGCGAGCGGGATCGTCGGCGTGCAGCTCGAGCAGCGGCTGACCCTGCACGACCGGGTCGCCGGGCTTGGCCCGCATCACCACACCCGCGCCGGCCGAGACCGGGTCCTCCTTGCGGGCGCGGCCGGCACCGAGACGCCAGGCGGCGACCCCGACGGCCAGCGCGTCCAGCCGCGTCAGCGTGCCCGATGCGGGAGCGCTGACGACGTGCGTCTCGCGGGCGGTCGGCAGCTCGGCCGCCGGGTCGCCGCCCTGGGCCACGATCATCGCGTTCCACACGTCCATCGCGCGGCCGTCGCGCAGCGCGTCGGCCGGATCGATCCCGGTGCGCCCGGCGCCGGCGAGCATCTCGCGGGCGAGGGCGAGGGTCAGCTCGACGACGTCGGCCGGACCGCCGCCGGCGAGCACCTCGAGGGACTCCCGCACCTCGAGCGCGTTGCCGGCGGTCAGGCCCAGCGGGGTCGACATGTCGGTCAGCAGGGCCACCGTGCGTACCCCGTGCGCCGTGCCGAGCGAGACCATGGTCTCGGCGAGCTCGCGGGCCTGCTCGACCGACTTCATGAACGCGCCGGTGCCGACCTTGACGTCGAGGACGAGCACACCCGCCCCCTCCGCGATCTTCTTGCTCATGATCGAGGAGGCGATGAGCGGGATCGCCTCGACCGTGCCGGTGACGTCGCGCAGGGCATACAGCTTGCGGTCGGCCGGGGCCAGGCCGTCGCCGGCGGCGCACACGACGGCGCCGACGGAGTTGAGCTGGGCGACGAAGTCGGCGTTGGACACGCGGGCGCGCCAGCCCGGGATCGACTCGAGCTTGTCGAGCGTGCCGCCGGTGTGCCCGAGCCCGCGGCCGGACAGCTGCGGCACCGCCACCCCGCAGGCCGCCACGAGCGGGGCCAGCGGCAGCGTGATCTTGTCGCCGACACCGCCGGTGGAGTGCTTGTCCGCCGTCGGCCGGGTGATCGCCGTGAGGTCCAGCCGCTCACCGGAGGCGATCATGGCGGCTGTCCAGCGCGCGATCTCGGCCGGCGTCATGCCGTTGAGCAGGATCGCCATCGCCAGCGCCGACATCTGCTCGTCGGCCACCACGCCGCGCGTGTAGGCGTCGATCACCCAGTCGATCTGCGCGTCGCTCAGCGTGCCGTGATCACGCTTGGTCCGGATGACATCGACGGCATCCATCGCCTCGCTCATCGACGCGTCACCCAAGGTCCTCCCGCCCGAAGGCGAGCGGCAGGACCTCGGTCATCGGCTTGGGCCCCTCGACGGTGTCGACCAGCAGGTCGGGGCCGCCGTGCTCCCACAGCAGCTGCCGGCACCGGCCGCACGGCATGAGCAGCTCGCCGCGGAAGTCGACGCACGCGAAGGCGACGAGGCTGCCGCCGCCGGTCGCGTGCAGCGACGAGACGAGCCCGCACTCGGCGCACAGCCCGAGGCCGTACGAGGCGTTCTCGACGTTGCAGCCCGACACGATGCGGCCGTCGTCGACGAGCGCGGCCGCCCCCACCGGGAACTGCGAGTACGGCGCGTACGCCCGGCCCATGGCCTCCAGCGCGGCGCGACGCAGCGCCGGCCAGTCGATCGCGTTCGACATGGTCATCCCTTCGTGTACGGCTGGCCGTCGGCCGCGGGGGCCTGCACGCGGCCGACCAGCCCGGCCACGGCGATCACGGTCGCCACATACGGAAGCATGCTCAAGAACGCCGACGGGATGGCCACCGGGGTGCCCACGATGCCGAGCGTGATCTGCAACTGGTCGGTGAACCCGAACAGCACCGCGGCGGCCACGGCGCCGCGCGGGCTCCAGCGTCCGAAGATGACCGCGGCCAGCGCGATGAAGCCCTTGCCCGAACTGATGTTGCCGTTGAACTGCCCCGAGCCGCCGATGGTGAGGGCGGCACCGGCCAGTCCGGCGATCAGACCGCCGATGAGCACGTTGCGGTACCGCGTGCGCGTGACGTTGATGCCGACGGTGTCGGCGGCCTTCGGGTGCTCGCCCACGGCCCGCGTGCGCAGGCCCCAGCGGGTGCGGAACAGCCCGACGTCGACGAGCACGACCAGCCCGTAGGTCATGTAGACGATGATGTTGACGTTGAACAGGGCCTGGCCGACGATCGGCAGGTCGCCGAGCAGCGGGATCTTGATCGGTGTGAGGGTGTCGCCGGCGTTGTAGTTCGCCGAATTCGACTCGCCGGCCATGATCGAGTGGTAGCCGAGGTTCGTCAGGCCGAGGGCGAAGGTGTTGAGCACGACGCCTAGCACGACCTGGTTGACCAGGTACCGGATCGCGAACGTCGCGAGCAGCAGGCCGATGAGCGCGCCGCCGACCATCGCCGCCAGGATGCCGACGCCGAGGTTGTGCGCCGACGACGCGAACAGCGCCCCGGCGAACGCCCCGACCAGCATCTGCCCCTCGATGGCCACGTTGATGACGCCGGAGCGCTCGCACACGATGCCGGCCAGCGCCCCGAGCACGAACGGGATCGAGGCGGTGATCGAGTTCTGCACCAGGCCGGTGAGGCTGATCGGGCGGTCGGGCGACCCGGTGGCCGCCCAGCAGAGGAAGGCCAGCACGAACAGGCCGACGGTGACGCCCACGACCAGCGTCAGCTGCGACTTGGTGTAGCCCCGCGCGAGCTGACCGACGCCGAGCAGCACGACAATCACGCCGATGATCATCGCGGCGCCGCCCCCGGGGAAGCGGAGGTCGGCCACGTGCCAGCGGTCGCCGAACTGCGACACCTGGAAGGCCGCCTCGCCGTTGCGGGCGCCGAGGCCCCAGGCCAGGAAGATCACCAACCCGGCGACGACGATGCCGATCCCGGTGGCGACCCGCTTGCGGGTGGACGGGCGCACCTCGACGACGTCGGGGACGACGACGAGCGCGTCGTCGGTCGTCGGCGCGTCCGGGGTTGCCGTGCTCATCCGTTCCATCCCTTGGCCAGGGCACCGACGCCGGTGCCGCCCCGCGAGGCCCGCAGCCGGAACAGCCCGCGGATGAGCGCCGGCGCGGCGATGAACAGCACCATGACGGGGGCGATGACCGACACGACGTCGGGCGGGGTGTCGGTCTGCGCGCCCATGACGACCCCACCGGCGCGGAAGGCACCGAACAGGATGCCGGCCAGCACCGTGCCGTAGGCCGACCCGCGGCCGAGCAGGGCGACGGTGATCGCGTCGAAGCCGAAGCCGGCATCGACGTCCTGGGTGAGGACGCCCCGCGTGCCCAGGACCTGCGAGCACCCCACGAGGCCGGCGAGCGCGCCCGAGATGACCATCGCGGTGATGATGCCGCGCCCAACGCTCATGCCCGCGGTGCGTGCGGCCGCGGCGTTGGCGCCGATGGCCTTGAGGCTGAAGCCGAGGGTCGAGCGGGTGAGCAGCCACCACGCACCGACGGCGGCGAGCAGGGCCAGCACCAGCCCGAAGTGGGTGCTCTCGAACAGGTGTGGCAGGCGGGCCGTCGAATCGATCGGGCTCGTCGTGGCCTCGGTCGAGTTGGGCGCCTGGAAGCCGTTGACGGTGAGCAGGTAGCCCAGCAGGTAGTACGCGACGTAGTTCAGCATGATCGTCGTGATGACCTCGTGCGCCCCGGTGCGGGCCTTGAGGACGCCGACGAGGCCACCCCACACGGCCCCGCCGAGGATGCCGGCGACGAGGGCCACGATCAGGTGGATGCCGCTGGGCAGGTGCCACGCGAAGCCGACGTAGCCGGCGCAGATCGCACCCATGATGAGCTGACCCTGCACGCCGATGTTGAACAGGCCGGTGCGGAACGCGACGGTGACCGCGAGCCCGCCCAGGATGAGCGGCCCGGCGTTGAGCAGCGTGTTCGAGATGGGGCCGAATACGGCCACGCCACCGTTGGAGTACAGCGAGTTCGTGTCGAAAACGGCGCCGCGGAACAGCGCGCTGTAGCCCGCCGAGATGGCCCGCCACGCCGAACTGAACGTGTCGCCCGGCGAGTCGGTGAAGTAGCCGAGGGCGGTGCGGGTCTTCTGGTCGGCCAGGGCGATCAGCACCGCCCCGACGACGAGCGCGCAGAAGAACGCCAACACGGTGACGACGACCTGGTTGCCGTACAGGTAGCCGTCGAGGGCACGGCGCAGCAGCCCCGGTCGCGGGGCGGCGGAGGTGTCCTTCGGCGGTTCCGGCGGCCCTTCGGGGGCCGGGTTCTTGTCGAGTGCGACGGTCATGACGTGCTACCCACCTCGTTGTCGCCGACGACCGCGACCGACAGCGGCGCCGCGGCCCGGGCTTCTTCGATCGTCGATCCCGCCATCAGCATGCCGATCTGCTCGACCGGGGTGCCGGGCGGCACCTCGCCGGCGATCCGGCCGCGGAACATGACCGCGATGCGGTCGGCGAGACCCATGACCTCGTCCAGCTCGGTCGACACCACGACGACCGCCGTGCCCTCGTCGCGCTCGCGGATGATCCGCTTGTGCACGAACTCCATCGAACCGACGTCGAGACCGCGGGTCGGCTGGGCGACGACCAGCAGCTTGAGCGGGCGGGACAGTTCGCGGGCCAGCACGACCTTCTGCTGGTTGCCGCCGGACAGCGTGTTGGCCGGCGCCGCATAGGTGCGGGGGCGGACGTCGAACTCCTCGACCCGGTGCTGGGCGTTGCGCTCGATCTCGTCGAGGTCGAGGCGGCCGAGGCGTCCGAACGGGGCGTGGTCGTGCCGGTCGAGCACCAGGTTCTCGGCCACCGAGAACGACCCGACGAGGCCGTCGTGGATGCGGTCCTCGGGCACGTAGCCGACGCCGAGGTCGAGCACGTCGTTGGTGGTCATCGTGGTCACGCGGCGACCGTCGATCGTGATGTCGCCGGCACTCGGGAGTGTGAGCCCGACGAGCGCCTCGGTGATCTCGGTCTGCCCGTTGCCCTGCACGCCGGCGATCGCGTAGACCTCGCCGGCGCGCACGTCGAAGGACACCGAATCGACGAGCACCACGCCCTGCTCGTTGATCACCGAGAGGTCCTTGACCGAGAGGACGACGTCGCCCGGGGTCGCGGGTTCCTTGTCGACGACCAGCTGGACCGGACGCCCCACCATGAGCGCCGCCAGCTCGTTCGACGTGGCGCTCGGATCGGCGATGCCGACGACCGCGCCGCGCCGGATGACGGTGATGCGGTCGCAGATCTCGCGCACCTCGTGCAGCTTGTGACTGATGAAGACGATCGAGGTGCCGGCGTCGCGCAGCGCGCGCATCACCGTGATCAGTTCCTCGGTCTCCTGCGGCGTGAGCACCGCGGTCGGCTCGTCGAGCACGAGCAGCTTGGCGTCGCGGCTGAGCGCCTTGATGATCTCGACGCGCTGCTGCACGCCGACCGGCAGGTCGCCGACCAGCGCGTCCGGCGGCACCTCGAGGTTGTACTTGCGCGAGATCTCGGCGACGGCGCGGCGCGCCCGGCGCCGGGCCAGGAAGCCGAGGCCCGCGGTCTGCTCATTGCCGAGCATGACGTTCTCGGTGACGGTGAAGACCGGGATGAGCATGAAGTGCTGGTGCACCATGCCGATGCCGGCCTTCATGGCGTCGCCCGGGCCGCCGAAGCGCACCGGGACGTCGTCGACGAGGATCTCGCCCTCGTCCGGGTGGTACAGCCCGTAGAGCACGTTCATCAGCGTCGACTTGCCGGCCCCGTTCTCACCGAGCAGCCCGTGGATCTCACCGGGCTCGATGACGAGGTCGACGGCGTCGTTGGCCGTCAACGAGCCGAAGCGTTTGGTGATCGCCCTGAGCTCGAGTTTCACAGCTGTGTCTGCCCCTTTCGACGCGACGGCGAGTGGGGCCGGATCGGCCCCACTCGCCCGCGCGTGCCGTCAGCTACTTGGGCTGACTCGGCGAGGTGATCTTGATCTTGCCGCTGATGATGTCCTGCTTCACGGTGTCCAGCTGGCTCTTCAGGCTGGCCGGCACCTTGGCGTCGAAGTCGTGGAACGGCGCGAGGCCGGTCCCGTTGTTCGACAGGTTACCGATGTAGGAGCCGGTCGGGAACGTGCCCGTCGCCGCCGCCTCGACGTACTTCTGCACCGAGTCGGCGAGGTTCTTGGTGACGCTGGTGAGGAAGTACTTGCAGTACTGGGCGACCGAGACGCAGCCGTCGGTGTCGACCCAGATCGCGTTCGCCTTGCCGCCGGAGGCCTGCGCGGCCGTGGCCGCACCGACGCCCGCGCCGCCGGCCACCGGGAAGATGATGTCGGCGCCTTGCTGGATGAACGTCTGGCTGATCTGCTTGCCCTTGTTCTGGTCGGTGAAGGACTGCGAGAAGGTGCCCTTCTTCGGCGACTTCTCGTCCCAGCCCAGGACCTGGACCTTCTTCTTGTTCTGGGCGTTGTAGTACTGCACGCCCTCCCAGAAGCCGTCCATGTAGATCGTCACCGGCGGGATGTTGAGACCGCCCCACGTGGCGACCGAGCCGGTCTTGGTCATGCCGGCGGCGAGATAGCCACCGAGGAACGCGCCCTGCGCGGTGTTGAACTGCAGGCCGTAGACGTTCGGGCCCGACGACCCGGCGTCGACCTCGGCGTAGTGCGACTTCGGGTTCGCCTTGGCCACCTTGGTGACGTTGTCGAACATCAGGCCACCGACGGCGACGATCGCCTGGCAGCCCTTCTGGGTCTCGGCCGTCAGGTTCGGGGTGTAGTCGTTGCCCGAGTTGGACGGCACGTAGGAGATCTTGATCTTCGGATTCGCCTGCGCGGCGGCCTGCAGGCCGGCGTAGGACGACTGGTTGAAGGACTTGTCATCGACACCACCGGTGTCGAGCACCATGCAGGCGTTGAGCGCGCCACCGGCGGCTGCGCTCGATGAGGTCGTCGCGGGTGCGGACGCCGACGAGGTCGCCGACGTGCCGCCGGCCGATGTCGAGGAGCCGCCGCTCTTGGCCTTGCTGCCACAGGCAGCCATGCTCAGCGCGGTCGCGGCACACGCGGCCACGACCACTCCAGTACGAATTACGCGCAAGGCGATCATCCCTTCGATTCTCGGCAAGCTGCCGCCACTCGGATTCTGCGGGACACCGTATGCCAGCCGGGTGACGGGCAGAACCCCTGCCCGGGGATCATCGCGCGTCTTGACCTGATCGTTGCCGAAGGGAGGTGTGGTAACGGATCAGGCGCTGGACGCGTCCTGCTCGAGCGGGACGGGCCGCGCCTTCGTGCTGCCGCGGTGCAGTCGGACCGCGTGCCGGTCGGCCGGGAGACCGCCCGCCAGGTCGGACGACGCCGGTTCGGCGACGGGGGTCCCGGCCGCCTCGTAGGCCAGCCCGCTGGCCCGCAGCCGGCTGACCGCCTGGTGCTCGCGCAGCCACTGGGTCGCCGGCTCGGCCGACATGGGCGTGGCCACGTGCCAGCCCTGCACGCCGTCGCAGCCGAGCGCCGTGACCAGGCTCTGCTCCTCGGCTGTCTCGACGCCCTCGGCGATGGCCGGGATGTCGAGGGCGTGGGCGAGGTCGACGAGCGCGCGGACGATACCGACGGCCCGCCGCCCGTCGCTCAGCCGCGACACGAAGGCGCGGTCGATCTTGATCTCGTCGACCGGCAGCGAGCTCAGCCGCTGCAGGGAGGAGTACTCGGTGCCGAAGTCGTCGAGGCTGATGGTGACGCCCATGGCCCGCAGCTTCTGCAGGGTCTCCTTGGCGTCCTCGAGGTCGTGCGTGATGATCCGCTCGGTGATCTCGAGCTTGAGCATCGCCGCCGGCAGGTCGAGCTCGCGCAGGCTGGTCTCGATGAGGTCGCTGAGCCGGTCGCCGGCCAGGTCGGTCGGCGCGATGTTCACCGCGACGGGGACGTGCAGCCCGGCGTCGCGCCAGCGCGCCATCTGGGTCAGGGCCAGGCCGATGACCCGCTCGGTGAGCAGCGGCATGATGCCCGAGCCCTCGGCGAGCGGGATGAACGCGTCCGGCGGGATGTGGCCGCGCACCGGGTGCTTCCAGCGCAGCAGCGCCTCGACGCCCATGAGCGCGCCCGTCTCGGGGCTGACCTTGGGCTGGTAGTGCAGCTCGAGCACGTCGTCGTCGAGCGCCTGGCGCAGCTCGCTCAGCAGGCCGAGCCGGTCGGTCGAGTTCATGTCCCGCTCGGGCGAGTAGATCTCGATGCCGGTGCGAGCCTCCTTGGCCACGTACATGGCGACGTCGGCGCGCTGCAGCAGCACCGTGCCGTCCAGCCCGTGGTCGGGGCTCATGGCGATGCCGACGGACAGGTCGATGTCGAGCGACAGCCCGTCGAGCACGATCGGGTCGAGGACCGTCTCGCGGATGCGTTCGGCGACCGAGCGCACCTCGTCCTCGTCGGCGTCGAACACGAGGACGGCGAACTCGTCGCCGCCGAGGCGGGCGACGTGGTCGAGGGGTCGGACGCCCTGCTGCAGGCGCTCGGCGAAGCGGACGAGCAGCGCGTCGCCGATCTGGTGGCCGAGGGTGTCGTTGACCCGCTTGAAGTCGTCGAGGTCGATGAGCATCAGCCCGAAGGACGCCGAGCCGCGGGTCGAGCGCTCGAAGGCCGAGTCGAGCTCGAACTGGAAGGTGGCCCGGTTGGGCAGGCCGGTGAGGACGTCGTGCCCGGCCGCGTGCTCGCGGGCCAGCGACATCTGCGCCGTCACGTAGAGCAGCAGGAGCGGGATCAGCAGCAGCGGCAGCAGCGACCAGGTGGTCTGCGCGACGACGACGAGCAGCGGCGACAGCGCCATCACGGCGAAGGTCATCGCCGTCACGTGCCAGAAGTCGTCGACGACCATGCTGCGGAACGTCCCCATCCAGGACACGACACCGGCAACGAGCAGCAGGTTGATGACGTAGTAGGCGACCCACGTGCCGACGACCCAGGTCATGTCAGCGAGGGCGAACTGGGTCATCGGGTGGGCCAGCGTCGGCACCCGGTCGGCAAAGGAGAGGATCACGAGGAAGCCGGCGCCGACCGACAGCGCGTACTGCGCCGGGTTGAAGACGGTCTTCCACCACGCCTTCTTGGCCCGCAGATCGGCGGCCAGCGAGGCGATGCCCACCAGCAGCACCGCCGGCCAGATGCCCCACATGATGACGAGGGCGCAGGTGAACGCGGTCGACATGACCACGCCCTGCGGGTCGTGGCCGCGGCCCTGGATGAGGGGCAGGAGTTCGAGCAGCACGAGCAGGACGGCGGTCATCACCAGCGGCGCGACCATCTCCACGCCCGGCGTGGTGACGACCTCGACGACGCCGACGAGCAGCAGGGCCCAGCCGGCGATCACCGTGCCGAACCACACCAGACTGGACAAGCTCAGTCGGCGCAACGAGAACTCGTTCTGCGTGATCACAAATGTCCCCTCTGACACGGTTCGCTGTTCAATCGGACGCGCAGCCGTGGACCTGAGGGAATCCGGTGATCATTTCGCCGGGCCGACGGAGATTCTCTCGTCGACGCGGCCGGGTTTCAGGGGTCGCCGTGAGGTATCGAGGTGCGACCTCAGCGCGACTCGCGTCGGAGCGCTCGCACTCCGAGGGCGCCGATGGCGGTGCCCAGGACGAGCGACACGATGACCAGCACGAGGTGCACGCCGAAGAAGGCGGTCATGCCGTGATGCCACGAGCGCTTGTCGGCCCAGATGTTCTTCAAGAACTTCGGCCAGATGATCCAGGACCAGACACCGAACGCGATCAGGAACCAGGAGACGCGCTTCGAAACGACCACGGCTCCAGTATCCGACGGCCTCATCACAGTCCGGCATGTCGGGTGGGCGTGAAGTGACGCCGCACCTATCCTCGTCCGAATGCGAGCGAAGCGGACGACGGCGGCCCTGGCCACGCTCCTGACCTGCCTCGCGCCGTCCGCGCTGATCGGCACCGCCTCGGCCACCCCGACCCACATCGTCCCGCCGCCCGCGCCGACCCCGACCGACAGCGGCAACTCCCCCGCCGCGCCCGATCCCCACCCGCCGCGCGGCGGCATCGGGCCGCACGGGGAAGCCGTCGGCGGCGCGCGGCTGCTGTCGCGCCGCGACGTGCTACCGCCCCACGCGCCCGCCCTGCCCGACGACCTCACCGCCAAGTCCTTCGTCGTCGCGAACCTCGACACCGGCGCGGTCATCGCCGCCCGCGACGCGCACGGCCGCTACCAGCCGGCCAGCATCCAGAAGCTGCTGACGACCGTCACGCTGCTGCCGCTCCTGCCCGGGACGAAGCGCGTCACCGTCAGCCGGTCGGCGGCCGAGACCGAGGGCTCGCACGCCGGCCTCGTGCCGGGCGGCAACTACACGATCGACCAGATCTTCCGCGGCCTGCTGCTCGTGTCGGGCAACGACTGCGCCGAGGCCCTCGCCCAGGCCGCCGGCGGCCGCGCCCGCACCGTCGCCCTGATGAATCGCACCGCGACGAACCTCGGCGCCTACGACACCCTCGTGCAGACGCCCTCCGGCCTGGACGGCTGGAGCCAGCTCACCAGCGCCTACGACATGATGCTGGTGCTGCGCGCCGCGCTCGCCCAGCCCCGGTTCATCGCCTACGACCGCGTCGCCCACACCTACCTGCCGGCGCAGAAAGCCGGCGACGTCGCGCCGGTGCCGCTGTGGAACCAGAACGAGCAGTTCCTGACGCAGGTCCGGGGCGCGCTCGTCGCGAAGACCGGATACACCGACGCCGCCCAGCACACCTTCGTCGGGGCGATCGAGCGCGGCGGCCACCGCTACGGCGTCGTACTGATGCGGGCCCAGCGCTGGCCCGACGACCAGTGGGTGCAGGCCACCAAGCTGGTGAAGTGGGCCGCCGCGCTCCCGACCGGCACCGCCCCGGTCGGCCGGCTCGTGACGCCGGCCGGGCCCCCCGCCCCCAGGCCGAGCTCGAGCGCGGCCAGGGCGCGGGTGCACGCCGATGTCGCCGCCCGGAAGCTGACCCGCGACACCGGCGGCGTGCCGACCGTGCTCGTGATCGTGCTCGTCGTCGCGCTGCTCGGCGGCGCCACCGCGTTCACCGCCCGCCACCTGCGCGCCCAGTGAGCCCGGGCCGACAGCTCTGGCCCGCGACGCCGTAGCCGTCAGTCGGGTTCGGGACGCGGACGGGTCACGGCCCACGCCGCGGCCGCACCGGCGAGCGCACCGACCCCGACGAGCGTCACACCGACCGCCGCCGGGCTCACCGCGGGCAGCGGCCGCGGTTCCTCGGCCGGCTCGCCCTCCAACGCCTCGATCGGCCCGATGCTCGCAGCGGCACCCTGCGCCTCCGCGGCAACGGTCGCCGTCCACGCGCAGGCGAAGAGCAGGAACCGGGCCACGAGCTGGATCCAGATCAGGACGGCGAGGATGCCGGCGAACGGGCCGGCCGTGGGCGAATTGGCGGTGTGCGCGATCGTGTACGTGCCGACGACCTTCAGCACCTCGAACCCGACGGCGGCGAGCAGAGCGCCCTTCCACGCCACTCGCTCCGGCGGGTGGGCGTCGGACAGTTTGATCAGCACCCACCAGAAGATCAGCATGTCGCCGGCGATCGCCAGACCGATGCCGAGCACCTTGAGCACCAGGCCGACCCCGAAGACGTGATCGAGTCCGGCCGCGCGCAGGATCTGCTCGGTCAGCGCGGTGCCGGCGACGGTCAGCCCGAGCGACACGACCAGCCCGAGCCCGAGTCCGGCGAGCACGAGCAGGTTCGCGACGCGGGCACCGATGAAGCTGCGCTGCCGTTCCGGCCGCCCCCACACGGCGTCCACGGCGGCGCGCAGGTTCGCGATCCACCCCAGACCGCTGAGCAGCACCCCCACGAACCCGACTATGCCGACCCCGGCTCGCTTGTCGATCGCGGTCTGCAGGGCATCGCGCAGCGTCGACCCGAAGGACCCCGGCACCTTGGCCGAGACCTGACGGAAGAAGTCCGCCTCCAGCGCCGGGTGCGAGTGCAGCACGAACCCGGTGACCGAGACGGCGAGCAGCAGCAGCGGGAACAGCGCCAGGAAGCTGAAGTACGTGATCGCGGCGGCGTACTGGCTGCCGTTGTTGCGCTGCATGTGCGCCCAGGCGCCGACGACGTGCCGCAGCCACGCATGCCGCCGCTTCGCCGCGGCCCACCGATCAGCGGCTCGCGTGCGCAGTGTCTGAACCCGGCCCTCGGTCACGCAGTAGGTGTACCCGCTCCGCCGAGCGGGAATCGGGTGCCCGGGGTCCAGCGTCCGTCCGCGTCGCGGGAGAAGAGCTGGAAGCTGTCGACGGCGAAGCGGGCCACGAAGCCCGACAGCCCGTCGTAGGCCTCGTCGAGCGCGGCCGCGTCGATGTCCTGGGCCACCGTGACGTGCGGGTGGTACGGGAAGTCGAGGACGCGGTCGAGCGGCCCGCGGCGGATGGCCGACTCGAGCTGCTCGCACTGCGACACCCCGGTCGCGATCTGGATGAACACCACCGGCGAGGTCGGACGGAAGGTGCCGGTGCCGGCCAGGTGCATGACGAACGGCTCGCTCGCCGCGGCCGCCGCGGCGAGGTGCTTCTCGACGAGGTCGAGCGAGTCGGCCGGCACGGGCGTGGGCGGCAGCAGCGTCACGTGCGGCCAGACGAGATCGGCCACCGGGTCACCGACCTGCTTGCGCCACTTCGACAGCACGGTCGCGTGCGGAGGCGGGATCGCGACGGCGACCCCGACCATCACGTCGTCGCTGCTCATGCCGTCGCGGCCGGCGGCACGAACCCGACCTTCGCGAAGACGGTCTCCACGGTCTGCTGCGCGACCGGACGGGCGCGCTCGGCACCGCGCGCGAGGACGCGATCGAGCTCGGCGGGGTCGTCGAGCACCTCGTTCACCCGCTTGCCGAACGGCTCGGCGAAGGCGACGACCGCGTCGGCCACGGCTACCTTCAGAGCGCCGTAGCCCTGACCGGACAGCCCGGCCTCGACCGCGGCCACCGACTGGTCGGTGACCGCCGCCAGGATGGCCAGCAGGTTCGACACCCCGGGCTTGTGCTCCGGGTCGTAGCGGATCTCGGTCTCGGTGTCGGTGACCGCGCGCTTGATCTTCTTGGCCGTCACCGCCGGGTCGTCGAGCAGGTCGATCGTGCCCGCCGGCGGCAGCGACTTGCTCATCTTCGACGTGGGGTCCTGCAGGTCGAGGATCTTGGCCGACTCCTTCGGGATGAAGGCGTCGGGCACGACGAAGGTGTCGCCGTAGCGGCTGTTGAAGCGCTGGGCGAGGTTGCGCGTCAACTCGATGTGCTGGCGCTGGTCGGCCCCGACCGGCACGTAGTTCGCCTGGTAGATCAGGATGTCGGCGGCCTGCAGGATCGGGTAGGTGAACAGCCCGACGCTGACGCGATCGGCGCCGCCGCGCGCCGACTTGTCCTTGAACTGGGTCATCCGGCCGGCCTCACCGAAGCCGGTCAGGCACTCGAGGATCCACGACAGCTGCGTGTGACCGGGCACGTGGCTCTGCAGGAAGATCGCGCTGCGCTCGGGATCGACGCCGGCCGCGATCAGCTGGGCCGCGGCCCGCCGGCTGCGGTCGGTCAGCACCGCGGGATCCGGCGTCTCGGCCGTCAGCGCGTGCAGGTCGGCGAGGAAGTAGAAGACCTCGTGCTCGTCCTGCAGCGCGACCCATTGCCGCAGCGCGCCGAGATAGTTGCCCAGGTGATAGGACGCCGAGGTGGGCTGGATTCCGGACAGCACTCGCTGCCGCTGCGCGGTTGGAGCCATGATTCGACGATTGTTCCACGCTGCGCCACCCCCCGACGGTGGGGTGCGGATCAGCCGGCGTGCGCCTCGTCGCGCGGCTCCGCGCCGTCGGTCTCCTCGGGCGGCGGCGTCAGCCGTACCCGGGCCACCCGGCGGCCCTCGATGCGCACGACCGTGATGCGGACGCCGTCGTGCTCGACGACGTCGCCCAGGCCGGGCATCCGCCCGAGTGCGGCCATCACGTAACCGCCGACGGTCGCGTACGGACCCTCCGGAAGTTCGACCCCGGAGATCTCGGCGATCTCGTCCAGATTCAGCTTGCCGTCGACCTCGACCTCGCCGCCGGAGAGCCGCCTCGCCTCCCCCGTGTCCTCGTCGTACTCGTCGCGGATGTCGCCGATGACCTCCTCGATGAGGTCCTCGAGGGTGACGATGCCGTCGGTGCCGCCGTACTCGTCGACGACGATGGCCATGTGGTGTCCCTCGCGGCGCATCTCCGACATCGCGGCCAGCACGTGCTTGCTGCCCGGCATCGCCTTCACCTCGCGAGCGACGCTGGCCACGGTGCGATCGCGGTCGTGGCGCAGCGCCGGCAGCATGAGGTCGCGGATGTGCACGAAGCCGAGCACGTCGTCGTGACCGCGCCCGACGACGGGGTAGCGCGAGTGCGGCGAGTCGCCGGCCACCCTGGCCGCCTTGTTGATCGTCATCGTCCCGTCGAGGAAGGTGACCTCGGTGCGCGGCACCATGACGTCGCCGATCGCCCGCTCACCGGCGGCGAAGACGTCGTCGATCATGGTGCGCTCGTCCTTCGACAGCGATTCGTGCGCGGCGACGAGGCCGCGCAGTTCCTCCTCGCTGATCGGCTGGCGCAGGGCGTCGGGGTCGCCGCCGAGGAGGCGGACGACCAGGTTCGTCGACTTCGACAGCAGCCAGATGATCGGGCGGAAGAAGCCGGCGATCCGGTTGAGCGGGCCGGCGAAGAAGCCGGCGGCCTGCTCGTTGCGCTCGAGCGCGAGCCGCTTCGGGGCGAGCTCGCCGAGCACGAGGGTGACGAAGGAGATGATTAGCGTGACGCCGATGATGCCGGTGGCGCCCGCCAGCCCCTCGCTCCAGCCGTGCGCGATGAGGTACTTCTTCGCGTCCGCGGAGAGCGTGACGGCACCGAAGGCGCTCGACAGCAGCGCGGTCGAGGTGACGCCGATCTGGACGGCGGCGAGGAAGCGGTTGGGATCGGCCACCAGCTTGGCGACGGCGGCCCCGCGACGCCCCATCTCGGCCAGCCCGCGCACCTGGCTCTCGCGCAGTGAGACGAGGGCGATCTCGGCCGCCACGAAGACGCCTTCGATGACGATCAGCAGCAGGACGATGCCGATGTTCAGCAGCGTGTCACCGGCCACGGGTGCCAGTCTACGGACGTCGGGGGGGCGGTCAGGCGGTGGCGGCGCGGGCGGTGCGCCGGACCGCGGGCGCGGTGGACGGCGCGGCCGTGATGGGGGCGACGGAGGCGGCCGGCTCGCTGCCGCGGAGCAGGATCTTGGCGACGAACTCGGGGGCGTCGGTCATCGGCACGTGGCCCACACCGCGCATCGTGATGTGCTCGCCGAACGGGAATGCCTGACGCGCCGCCTCGGCCTGCCAGGGCGGCAGCACGAGGTCGCGGGCGGCCCAGGCGATGGTGACCGGCACGTCGAGCGGGATCTCCATGTCGAACGGCTCGGCGGCGTCGAGCAGGGTACGCAGCGCGGGGCGGGCGTAACGGAACGCGCGGATGTCGCCTACGGCCTGGTCGGGCGTGACCCGGGCCGGGTGGGCGCACAGAAGGCCGTACATGAGCTTGCGGCCGCCGCGGGTGCGGGCCAGCAGCTCGACGCGGTCGCCGAGCCGCTCGCTCATCGTGGCGGCCCGCTGGAAGATCTGCTTGGTGTAGCGGAACTCGTGGCCGTTGCGCCAGAAGCCGGCCGGCGAGAGCGCGGTGACGCTGCGGGCGTCGCCCTCGGCCCCAGCGTACAGCGCGACGAGGCCGCCGAGCGAGTTGCCGGCCACGTGCGGGCGGTCGAGCTGCTGGTCGGTGAGGAACTGCTTGAACTGCTCGCGGAGCACCTGCTGCACCGGGCGCCCCTCGGTGACGAGCGGGGCCGACTGCCCGTGGCCGGGGAGGTCGACGAGGATGACCTCGCGCTGCTCGGCCAACTGGTCGAGCACCGGGTACCAGGCCTGCCGGCGGTGCGTGACGCCGTGCACGAGGACCAACGGGTCACCTGACCCGTGTCGTTCGTACGCGAGCATTCCGCCTCCGTCCCGGCGCTCGCAACTGCAAGCGACCAAAGTCCCGCCTCATGGCGGTCACCGGGACGTTACCCAGATGTCATGGTCTTACCTAGTGGCGCGGGTCACAATTTGACACCTTGTCACGGGAAAAACGAATCCGGCGTTCCAAGTGGCGGAACGCCGGATTCGCTGCTACGTAGGGGATTCAGCCGACGAGTGCCGTCAACGCCGCGTTGAGCGTCTTGCTCGGGCGCATCGCGGCGGCCGTCTTGGCGGCGTCCGGGTGGTAGTAGCCCCCGATGTCGACCGGAGCGCCCTGCACGCCGTTGAGCTCGGCCACGATGGTGTCCTCGTCGGCGGCGAGCGTCTCGGCCACCGTAGTGAACGCGGCGGCCAGCTCGGCATCCTCGGTCTGGGCGGCGAGCTCGCGGGCCCAGTACAGCGCCAGGTAGAAGTGGCTGCCCCGGTTGTCGAGCTCACCCGCGCGCCGCGAGGGCGACCTGTTCTCCTCGAGGAACGTGCCGGTCGCGCGGTCGAGCGTCTCGCCCAGGATCTTCGCCTTCGCGTTGCCGGACTTGTCGGCCAGCATCTCGAGCGACACCGCGAGCGCGAGGAACTCACCGAGGGAGTCCCAGCGCAGGTGGTTCTCCCTGACGAACTGCTGCACGTGCTTCGGAGCCGAGCCGCCGGCGCCGGTCTCGAACAGGCCGCCGCCGTTCATCAGCGGCACGATCGAGAGCATCTTGGCGCTGGTGCCGAGCTCGAGGATCGGGAAGAGGTCGGTCAGGTAGTCGCGCAGCACGTTGCCGGTCACCGAGATGGTGTCCTGCCCGGTGCGGGCGCGATCCAAGGTGAACCGGGTCGCGGCGGCGACGTCCATGATCTCGATCTGCAGACCGTCGGTGTCGAGCTTCTCGAGCGCGGGACGCACCTTCTTGAGCACCTCGGCGTCGTGCGCCCGCGTCTCGTCCAGCCAGAACACGGCCGGCATGCCGCTGGCCCGCGCGCGGTCGACGGCGAGCTCGACCCAGTTCTGGATCGGGGCGTCCTTCGTCTGGCACATGCGGAAGATGTCGCCGGCCTCGACGGCCTGCTCGAGCAGCGTCGTGCCGGATTCGTCGACGACGCGCACCGTGCCGGCCGCGGCGATCTCGAAGGTCTTGTCGTGCGAGCCGTACTCCTCGGCCTTCTGGGCCATGAGCCCGACGTTGGGCGTGGTGCCCATCGTCGCCGGGTCGAATGCGCCGTGCTCGCGGCAGTGGTCGACGGTCTCGGCGTAGAGCGCGGCGTAGGACGAGTCCGGAATGACGAACTTGGTGTCCTGCTGCTCGCCCGCGGCGTTCCACATCTGGCCCGACGTCCGGATCGCGGCCGGCATCGAGGCGTCGACGATGACATCGCTCGGCACGTGGAAGTTGGTGATGCCGCGGTCGGAGTCGACCATCGCGACGTCGGGCCCGGCCGCGATGGCGGCGTCGACCGCGTCCTTCGCCTCGGGGTGCGCGCTGAGCAGGCTGCCGAGGCCGTCGTTGGGGCTGACGTCGGCGTAGTCGTCGTACACGCGACCGACGACGGCGCGCACCGCGTGGCCGAAGATGATGGGGTCGGAGACCTTCATCATCGTCGCCTTGAGGTGGACGGAGAGCAGGACGCCCCGCTCCTTCGCGTCGGCGACCTGGGCGGCGAGGAACGCGTCGAGCGCGGCCTTGCGCATGACCGAGGCGTCGATGACCTCACCGGCGAGCAGCGCGGTCTTCTCCTTCAGCACGGTGACGTCGCCGTTCGCCGCGACGTGCTCGATGCGCACCGACCCGGCGGCGTCGACCGTCACCGACTTCTCGGTCGAGCGGAAGTCGCCGTCGTCCATCGTCGCGACGTGCGACTTCGAGTCCTGCGACCAGGCGCCCATCGAGTGCGGGTGCTTCTTGGCGTAGGCCTTCACCGAGGCCGGGGCGCGGCGGTCGGAGTTGCCCTCACGCAGCACCGGGTTGACCGCCGAGCCCATGACCTTGCCGTAGCGGGCGCGCGTCTCGCGCTCGTCGTCGGTGCTCGGGTTCTCGGGGTAGGCCGGCAGGTCGAAGCCCTGCTCGCGCAGCTCGGCAATGGCCGCCTTGAGCTGCGGCACCGAGGCGCTGACGTTCGGCAGCTTGATGATGTTGGCCTCGGGCGTCGTGGCCAACTCGCCGAGCTCGGCGAGGTCGTCGGAGATCCGCTGGTCGTCGCGGAGCCGGTCGGGGAACTGGGCCAGGATGCGGCCGGCGAGCGAGATGTCGCGCAGCTCCAGCTCGACGCCGGCCGGCGCGACGAACGCCTCGACGATCGGCAGCAGCGACTGAGTCGCGAGCGCCGGCGCCTCGTCGGTGTGCGTGTAGATGATCTTCATGCCACGTCCCTAGGGCTGGTCGGAGATGGTCCGGAGCGGTCAGGGCGACGCTAGCGGAGCGCCACCCCGACCATTTATCTTGACATCAAGATACCTTGCCGCGCGTCGGGGTGCATGCCTAGGGTGCTGGGAATGACCGCAGCCCGCACCCCGACCGACGTCGACCGGATAGCCGACACCCACGTCGATGTCATGGCCCGGCTCGACCCGATCCAGGCGACCCTCACCGGCATCGCCGGCCACGACGCCGAGCTGCCCGACTTCACCCCCGAATGGCGAGCCGCCGTGTCGGCCGAGCGGCGCCGCACGCTGACCGAACTGGCCGGCGCCGAGTGCGTCGATGCCACCGATCGCATCACCGTCGCGGCCCTGCGCGAGTCGCTCGAGGTGGCCGAGGAGTTGCGCGCGACCGGCGCCGAGGAGGCCGACCTCAACGTCATCGAGTCGCCGCTGCAGTCGATCCGCGACGTCTTCGACCTGACTCCGACGTTCACGGTCGAGCACTGGGCCACCATCGCCACCCGCCTCGCCGCGGTGCCGGCCGCGGTCGACGGCTACGTGGTGGCGTTGCGCCGAGCGGCCGCGAGCGGACAGGTGAGCGCGCGGCGCCAACTCGCCGCGGGCATCGTGCAGTGCGAGGACAACATCGGCCCGGACGGCTTCTTCGCGACCTTCGCGGCCGGCGCGGCGCCGGACGACGGCACCGACCTGCCGTCGTCCCTGCGGGCGGACCTGGCCCGGGGCGCCGCGGCCGCGAGCGCGGCCTACGCCCGCCTGCAGGCCTACCTGCGCGACGACCTCGCACCGCTGGCGCCCGCGCGCGACGCCGTCGGCCGCGAGGTCTACGCGCTGCACTCGCGGGCGTTCCTCGGCGCCCGGGTCGACCTCGCCGAGACCTACGAGTGGGGGCAGCAGGAACTCGCCCGCCTCGTCGGCGAGAGCGCCCGCACGGCCGAGCGCATCACGCCCGGCGCGAGCGTCGCCGAGGTCAAGGCGATGCTCGACGCCGACCCCGCCCGGATGCTCCGCGGCACCGCCGCCCTGCAGCAGTGGATGCAGACGATGTCCGACGCCGCCGTCGCGGCGCTGGCCGACACCCACTTCGACATCCCGGAGCCGATCCGCACCCTCGAGTGCCGCATCGCGCCGACGCACTCGGGCGGCATGTACTACACCGGCCCGAGCGAGGATCTCGTCACGCGGCCCGGCCGCATGTGGTGGTCGGTGCCGAAGGGCGTCACCGAGTTCGGCACGTGGCGCGAGCTGACCACCGTCTATCACGAGGGCGTGCCCGGTCATCACCTGCAGGTGGCGCAGACGGTCTCGCGCTCGGCCGAGCTCAACCGCTGGCGCCGGCTGTCGTCGTGGATCAGCGGGCATGGCGAGGGCTGGGCGCTGTACGCCGAGAACCTGATGGCCGAGCTCGGCTTCCTCGACGATCCGGCGGACTACCTCGGCATGCTCGACGGCCAGACCCTGCGGGCGGCCCGCGTCGTGCTCGACATCGGCGTGCACTGCGACTTCGAGGCACCGGCCGAGGTCGGTGGCGGCGCGTGGGATTACGACAAGGCGTGGCGGTTCTTCCGCAGCTACGTCTCGATGCCCGAGAAGAGCCAGCGCTTCGAGCTCGACCGCTATCTCGGCTGGCCCGGCCAGGCACCGTCCTACAAGATCGGCGAGCGGCTCTGGCTGCAGTTGCGCGAGGACGCGCGGGCCCACGCCGGCGACGACTTCGACCTCGCCGCGTTCCACCGCCGCGCGCTCGACCTCGGGTCGGTCGGCCTGGACGTGCTGCGTGACGCCGTCCTCGACAAGATCTGATCCGAGCGCGAACCGGGCGGCGCGTTCAGCGCCGCCCGGCCGCCCTGGCTCAGACCATCGGGGTCGCGTCGCTGCGACCCAGCTTGGCCAACTCGGCGTCGACCATCGCCTCGTGCTCCTCCTCGGCCCGGCGGGCCTTCGCCGGGCTCCAGAAGCCGGCGAGCAGGAAGATCAGCGGGATGAACACGATCTCGCCGCCGATGGCGATGTAGAAGTAGTGCTGCCACTGCTTCGGTGAGTCCTTCGCCGCCTTGACCACCGCCGGTGCGTTCTTCTGCAGGTAGGTGAGGTCGGCGACGACGGCCGGGTTGGCCAACGCCTGGTACTTGGTCAGGAAACCGAGATCCGCCGCCGGCACCTTGCCGAGCGCGACGAGCGAGGCCTGCGCGTCGAGCACCTTCTGGCCACTCGTGTTCAGCACGAGCAGGTCGGGCACGGGGATGGCCGACACCTCCTGCAGGTCGGCCACCGCCTGCGCCTGGGTGAGGCCCGCCTTCTGCACCATCTCGCCGACCGCCTTCTGCAGCGCGGCCGTGTTCGTCTTGTCGGTGAGCAGCGTGGCCAGCGTGGTCTGGTCGACGGTCTGCACCGCCTTCAGAGCCGGACCGTGCTGGGCGTTGAGGGTGGCGATCTTCGTGACGTCCGCGACCGAGACGCCGGTGACCTCGCTGATGGCCTTGATGCCGGTGGCGAGGTCGGTCGGGTTCTGCGCCAGCGCAGCCGCCGTCGCCGGCGACAGCTTCTTCGCCGTGGCCAGTTCCTTGGCGTACTTCGCCGACAGCGACTGCGCCTTGACCGCGATCGTCGGGTCCCCGGCGACCGCCTTGACCGTGGCGTTCTGGTCGGCGGTCAGCTTGGGATCCTTACCCGCGGCGAACGCCTGCACGGTGGCGCCCTTCTCGACCAGCGTCGTGACGGTGTTGATCACGTGCGGGACGATGAAGACGGAGACGGCGATGACGAGGCGGATGACGAGGCCCCATACGGCCAGACCGGTGGCGGTCAACGCCGGGTTCCGCTTCTCGATCGTCTCGGTGAAGCTCGCCATCCACGGCGCGTAGGCCGTGCCGAGGAACAGGCTGAGCAGGACGAGCAGCACGACGAAGGTGCCGTAGGTGGTGTCGGGGTGGGTGGCCTTCGTCGCGAAGATGTAGGTCACGACGATGGCGCCGAGCGCCCCGACGATCATGAACGGCTTACGTACGCGCACCTTGTCGGAGATGATGCCGACGACGAGCAGGCCGACGGCGTTGAACGTCCAGTTCCAGTTGCCGAGCGAGTTGGCCTTGGACTGCGTGAAACCGAAGATCGTCTGGAAGTACACCGGGAAGAACCCGACGGCGACGTAGTAGATGATCAGGAAGACGCTGATGGCGAAGGCCGAGCCGATGATGTCGGGCTTCCACATCTGCCGGAACGGGTGCTTCAGCGTGGCCTCGATGTCGATGCCCTTGGCCCGGGCCTCGACGAGGGCGCGGTCGCGCTCGCTGACCATAACCTGGTCGCGCAGCTCGGGTGCGAGCTCGCGCAGGAAGACCGCCGACAGCGCGGCCACGATGAGGCCCACGACGCCGGAGATCGCGTACTGGTTCTTCCAGGGGTAGGTGTTGGCGGTGTTGCTGACCTGGATGCTGACGACGAGGCTGCCGAGCACCGGGCCCAGCGTCCAGAAACCCATCGCCGACGCGCGGCCGAGCTGCGGGCTGAAGTCGCGGATCAGCGCCGGCGTCGCGACGAGGATGACGCCCTCGACCATGCCGATCAGGATGAACACGATGCCGAAGGTCAGCTTGCTGTCGGCGTTCGGGATGCCGAACAGGCAGAGCAGCGCCACGACGAACAGGCCGACCGTGATGATGTTGGCCCGGCCGTACTTGTCGGCGGCGCCGGTGAGGAACGAGGCCGCGGCGCCGAAGAGGTAGCCGATGACCGCGATGTTCACGTAGTAGACGAACGACATGTGGTAGTCGACGAGGATGCCGTTCTTGCCGTTGGTGCCCGCCGCCACCGCCCCGGCCAGATAGAACTGGTAGTACAGGACGATCGTCGCCAGCACGACGATGCCGAGGCACAAGAAGCGTTGTGCGTTCTTGGGGTAGTGGTGCAGTTCCCGGTCGAACATGCTCCGCTTGGCCGGCGTCCCCACTGATGCCGCTGTCATTGGTTCTCCGATTCCGGCGCGGGCCTACCGGCGTTACCGGAGTGTGAGCCACGTCGCCATCCCGGCTGTGTATAGACCTCGGTTACCGGCCAGTCAACGAACCGCGCCGCGGCCCGAGGACCCGACGAATCGGACTCGGCGCCGCGGCGCGGGTCGTGCGGAGAACTGTTACCGATCAGAGACCGGCGACGTCGGCCTGCTTGGCCCGGACGGCCTCAGCGGCTTCCTTGAGCCCGGCGAGCTCGGACTCGGTGAGGTCGCGCTCGACGACCTTCTTCACGCCCTCGCGGCCGATCTCGGCCTCGACGCCGAGGTACACGCCGCTGATGCCGTACTCGCCGTCCACCCAGGCGCAGACCGGGATGACCTCGCCCGAGTCCTCGATGACGGCCTTGGCCATGCGGGCGGCAGCGGCCGACGGCGCGTAGTACGCCGAGCCGGTCTTGAGCAGCGCCACGACCTCGGCCCCGCCGTTGCGGGTGCGGGTGACGAGCTCGTCGATCTTGTCGGCGTCCAGGACGTCGGCCAGCGGCTTCCCGTCCACGAAACAGGCCGACGGCACGGGCACCATCGTGTCGCCGTGCGAGCCGAGGGTCAGCGTCTGCACCGACTTGACCGGCACGCCGAGCGTGGTCGCCACGTTGTTGGTGAAGCGCGCGGTGTCGAGCACACCGGCCTGACCGAACACGCGGTTCTTGGGGAAGCCGGAGGCGAGCTGGGCGAGCGCGGTCATCTCGTCGAGCGGGTTCGACACGATGATGATGACGGCGTTCGGCGAGTGCTTCGCGATGTTCTCGGCGACGCCGCGGACGATGCCGGCGTTGACCTCGAGGAGGTCCATGCGGCTCATGCCCGGCTTGCGCGGCAGGCCGGCGGTGATGACGACGACGTCCGACCCGGCGGTGGCCTCGTAGCCGCCCCCGTCAGGCGTCGTGGTGGCGCCGACGACCGTCGTCTCGAAACCCTCGACCGGACGCGACTGGTTGAGGTCGAGCGCCAGGCCCTCGGGCTTGCCCTCGACGATGTCGGTCAGGACGACCGTCTCGAACACGTCGTACTCGGCGAGGCGCTGCGCGGTGGTCGAGCCGTAGAACCCGGCTCCGACTACGGTCACCTTGCCGCGGCGATTGTCGGACATTGAAATATCTCCTCTTGTCGGCCTGTCGAAGCCTGTCATCGCAGGCTAACCCGGCCTGCGCTCACCGGTGCAGGCGGAGGTCGACGGCGAGGATCAGGCCACCGAGCACCAGGTAGCAGAAGGTGTCGATCCACCGGTTGCGCACGGCGAGCAGCCCCACGCGGGGGGTCGGCAGGGTGAGCCGGAGCAGGCCGGCCAGGAGCACGACGACCGAGATCGCCGCGGTGCCCCGCCGCCAGTGCCCACCCGCGATCAACAGGTAGAGGAACGCGGCGCCGACACCGGCGAGGATCAGCAGGAAGGCGAACTGCTCGCCGATCCAGTGCCGGGCCCGCCGCAGCACGTCACGCCCGGGTCTCGAGGCTGCGCTCCGCCGCTTCGACGACGTTGGTCAGCA
Source organism: Jatrophihabitans sp. (assembly GCF_036000465.1). Classification (GTDB taxonomy): domain Bacteria; phylum Actinomycetota; class Actinomycetes; order Mycobacteriales; family Jatrophihabitantaceae; genus Jatrophihabitans. The sequence goes on from NZ_DASYFV010000013.1 coordinate 219,022, forward strand.
GCATCGCGCGGGTCATCGGCCCGACCCCGCCCGGGTTCGGGCTCAGCCAGCCGGCGACCTCGGCGACCTCGGCCGCGACGTCCCCGGCGATCTTGCCGTCGACCCGGCTCACGCCGGCGTCGAGGACGGCCGCGCCGGGCTTCACCATGTCGGCGGTGATGAGCGACGGCGAGCCCGCGGCGGCGACGACGATGTCGGCGCTGCGCACGTGGGCGGCGAGGTCGCGGGTGCCGGTGTGGCAGACGGTGACGGTCGCGTTCTCCGAGCGCCGGGTCAGCATCAGCGCGAGGGGGCGACCGACGGTGATGCCGCGGCCGACGACCACGACGTGCGCCCCGGCGATGGGGACGTCGTGGCGCCGCAGCAGTTCGATGATCCCGGTCGGCGTGCAGGGCAGCGGCGCCGGCTTGCCGAGCACCAGCCAGCCGAGGTTCGTCGGGTGCAGCCCGTCGACGTCCTTCACCGGGTCGACCGCGGAGAGGATGGCGAATTCGTCCAACCCGGTCGGTTGCTGGACGAGGAACGCCGTGCACGCCGGGTCGGCGTTGAGGCCACGCACGACCGCCTCGACCTCGGCCTGCGTGGTGCCGGCGGGCAGGTCGTGCCGGATCGACGCGACACCGATCTCGGCGCAGTCCTTGTGTTTCGCGTTGACGTACCAGTGGCTGCCGGGGTCGTCGCCGACCAGCACGGTGCCGAGCCCGGGTTGCACGCCTCGCTCGGCGAGGGCGGCCACGCGCCCGGCGAGTTCGCGTTTGATGGCCGCCAGGGTGGCCTTGCCGTCCAGAAGGGTCGCGGTCACGTTGCCTGATGATGCCAGCCGTTGCCGCGGCGGCTCCATCCGGCTGCGGTGACCGCGACCCCGGTTACCGGATCAGTGACCGGCCGGCGGCCCGTAGTCGGCCGGCGGCGGCGCGTAGGTCGGCGTCTCGCCCGCGGCCGGCGTCGGCGCCTTCTTCGTCGCGAGCATGAGGCCGCCGGCGACGAGGGCGAGGACAGCCGCGGCGATGGTCAGGAAGTACCCGATCTGCGGGCTGCGCGACATGTCGACGCCCTTGCCGGTCACGAAGTCCCAGCTGTAGGACTGCCCCTCGGGGCCGGCGAAGTGGTACTGCGAGGTGACCAGGAACCAGGCGACGATCACCGCGACGAGCGAGACGACGCCCATGACGAGCGCCGAACGGGCGGCCGAGGTGACCGGACCGTGCGAACCCTTGCTGAACCGGGCCGGGCTACGACCGAGCAGCAGCCCGACGACGCCGATGGCCAGGATCAGCAGCAGGATCGGCGGCAGCAGACCGATCTTGCCGTCCTTCCACGAGTAGAGGTTGTCGCCCTTCACCACGAGCTCGCCGTGGAACGAGCCCTCCGGCGCGAACCACGGGGTGACCGCGCCGATGACGGCGAGCAGCGCGGCCAGCGGGATCAGCCAGGCGACCGACGGCACCTTCGCCGGCACCTGCGGCGGCGCCTGGTACGGCGACTGGGAGGGCGGCGGCGGGGCCCAGGTGCCCTGCGGGCTGGTCGGGGGTTCGTAGCTCACGGTGCGCATTCCTGTCATTAGCTCGGATTTCGGTCGAACCGGCACCATACGGGATTCTCACTCAGGCTGCTCACAAGTCGGCGTCAGCCGATCTCGAGGCCGAAGGCGCGGACGAGGTGCAGCGCCTGCTCGGCGTCGATCTTGGCTCCGGTCAGGTCGACGAACCGCAGATCGAGCGCGCCGAGTTCCGCGCCCCGCAGGTCGGCATTGCGCAGGTCGATCCCGGACACCACGGCGTCGCGCAGGTCGGCGTTGCACAGGGTGCTGCCGCTGAGGTTCGCGCCGGTGAGGTTGCTGCCGCAGAACCGCACGCCGGAGAGGTCGAGGTCGGTGAGCACCGCGTCGGTCAGGTCCGCCTCCCCGAAGTCGCCGCCATCGATGTGGATGCCCTGCGCCGCGATGTCGGCGAACACCGACCCGGTGAAACGGCACTCGCTGAACGAGGCCTCGGTGAGCACCGTCTCGCGGAAGGCGCAGCTGACGAACGCCGAGTGCGCGTGCCGCGAGTGCGAGAGATCGGTCTGGGTGAAGTCGCAGGACACGAACGAGCAGCCGACGGTCAGGAGCCGGCTCATGGCCGCATCGCCGAACAGGCACCGCTCGAAGATCAGCCGCTCGAAGCGTTGGCCGGTGGCATCCAGGCCTCGATGGTCGACCTCGGTGGCCAGCTGGACGTGCGCGTCGGTCTCCTCGACCCCGGCGTCGCCCTCGTCGACGAAGTCGGTGAACTTCAGGCGCTCGTCGGCGCTCTCGTCCCACGATGTCATCGTCGACCTCCCGGGATCGATCAGCTAGTGAGCGAAGTGTCGGGTACCCGTCAAGTAGAGCGTGACGCCGGCGGCCTTCGCCGCGGCGATGACGTCCTCGTCGCGGATCGAACCGCCCGGCTCGACGATGGCCTTGACGCCGGCGTCGATCAGTACCTGGGCGCCGTCGGCGAACGGGAAGAACGCGTCGGACGCCGCGACCGAGCCGGCGGCCCGCTCGCCCGCCCGGGTGACGGCGAGGCGGCACGAGTCGACCCGGTTGACCTGGCCCATGCCGACGCCGACGGTCGCGCCGCCGCTGGCGAGCAGGATCGCGTTCGACTTCACCGCGCGGATCGCCCGCCAGGCGAAGGCGAGGTCGGCCAGGGTCGGCTCGTCGGCCGCGTCGCCGGCGGCGAGCGTCCAGGTGCTCGGGTCGTCGCCGGCCGCGTCGATGCCGTCGGCGTCCTGCAGCAGGATGCCGCCGGACACCGGGCGCAGTTCCAGGCGGCCGGTGTTGCTGCGTTCGGCGGCGACGAGCAGCCGCAGGTTCTTCTTGCGGGTGAGGGTCTCGAGCGCATCGGCGTCGAAGGCAGGGGCGACGATCACCTCGGTGAAGACGTCGCCGAGCTGGGTCGCCATCTCGAGCGTGACCGGACGGTTGGTGGCGATCACGCCGCCGTACGCGCTGACCGGGTCGCAGGCGTGCGCCTTGCGGTGCGCCTCGGCGATGTCGGCGCCGACGGCGATGCCGCACGGGTTGGCGTGCTTGATGATCGCGACGCAGGGCTCGGTGAAGTCGTAGGCGGCGCGGTAGGCGGCGTCGGAGTCGAGGTAGTTGTTGTAGCTCATCTCCTTGCCGTGCAGCTGATCGGCGCCGGCGATGCCCCCGCCGTCGGGCGAGACGTACAGCGCCGCGCGCTGGTGCGGGTTCTCGCCGTAGCGCAGCACCGCGGCGCGCTCCCACGCGGCGGCCATCCAGCCCGGGAAACCGGTGGAGGTGCCCTCGACCTCGTCGTCGGGCGCGACGACGTTGCCGAGCCACGACGCGACCGCGATGTCGTAGGCGGCCGTGTGCCGGAACGCGGCGACGGCGAGCCGCTGCCGGGCGGCGAGGTCGAAGCCGCCGGAACGCACCGCGTCCAGCACCTCGGCGTAGCGCGCCGGGTCGGTGACGACCGCGATCGAACCGTGGTTCTTCGCGCTCGCGCGCACCATGGCCGGGCCGCCGATGTCGATCTGCTCGATGACCTCGGCCGGACCGGCGCCGCTCGCGACGGTGTCGACGAAGGGGTAGAGGTTCACCACGGCCAGCTGGAACGGCGCGATGCCGAGATCCTCGATCGTCGACACGTGGTCGGGGTTGCCCTGGTCGGCGAGCAGGCCGGCGTGTACGTGGGGGTGCAGCGTCTTGACGCGTCCGCCCATGATCTCGGGGAAGCCGGTGACCTCGTCGACCGGCGTGACCGGCACGCCGAGGTCGCGGATGCGGGCGGCGGTCGAGCCGGTGGAGACGATCTCCACGCCGGCCTCGTGCAGGCCGCGCGCGAGGTCGTCGAGCCCCGCCTTGTCGTACACGCTGATCAGGGCGCGGCGGACGGCGATCTGGGTCACTGGTTGAGCTCCTCGCAGAGTTTCCGCAGGGCGGAGACGTAGAGCGGCTTCTCGGCCGCCTTGATCCGGTCGAACAGGGTGTGCTCGTCGTCGCCGTCGAACACGGGTACCGCCACCTGGGCGATGATCGGGCCGGTGTCGACGCCCTCGTCGACCCGATGGACGGTCACGCCGGTCAGCTTCACGCCGGTGGCCAGGGCGGCCCGGACCGCTCGGATGCCCACGCCCGGGAAGGACGGCAGCAATGCCGGATGGGTGTTGACCATCGCGAATCGGCCGACGAGCTGCGCGTCGAAGATGCGCATGAAGCCGGCGAGCACGACCAGATCCGGTTCCAGGTCGGCGAGCTCGCGCTCGAACTCGCGATTCCACTCCGCCCGGTCGGAGAACTCGGCGAAAGGCACCACGAAGCTCGGCACCCCGGCGGTTCGGGCCCGCTCGAGCGCGCCGACCGCCGGCCGGTCGGTGCCGACGGCCACGACGCTCGGGCGCAGCTGGGGATCGTCGAGGATCGCCTGCAGGGTGGTGCCGCTGCCGGAGGCGAGTACGACGATCCGGGCCGGCACGGTTCGAACCCTACCCGGCGAGTTTGTCCGACTTCCCGTCGTCCTCGGGTGCGGTGAAGGCGGCGCGGAGCAGGTCGATGGTGCGCGGCTCCCGGGTCACGTCCTCGGTCTCGTGCCCGGCGACGCCGTCGTCGGTCCGGGTGTCGAAGCCGGTGTCGAGGTCGGTGTCGGCCTGCCGCCCGCGCACGGCATCGACGCCGGCGCTGAGGGCGAGCGACACGGCGGCGGCGAGGGCGGTCGCGCCGAGGACGGCGAGGCCGAAGCGCAGCGGAGACGGGCCGAGGCTGTGCAGGCGTCCGGCGCCGATGCCTCCGCCGGACTGCCAGGCGAGCAGGGCACCGACGACGGCCGCCGCGACGACGCCGGCGGCCGCATCGCCCATCCGCGCGCCCCACCCCGGCGAGCGCCGGGCGATGACGGCGACGACGATCCCGGCCCCTACCGGCGTGGCGACGGCGAGCAACCAGACGAGGGTGGGCGCGCCACCCGGCCCGGACGGCAGCGCCCCGAGCAGCGGGAAGGCCGGCACCGTGCCGTGGGCCGGCGTGCCGAGCGCGACCGCGTTGTCGGCGCCCACGGCGAAGCCCGGTCCGGCGAGGTAGCTGGCCCCGGCGATCGCGGCGTTGGGCGCGGCGAGCAGCGCGAGCAGCAGTACCGGCAGCGTCGACCAGCCGCCGCCCACCTGGCCGGTCAACTGCCCGACGCGGGCGTGGTGGACGATCAGCGACCCGGCCACCAGCGCCGCCCCGGCGACCAGGTAGACCAGGGTGATCGCCGCCGCGATCCGCGCGACCACCGGCGCCGCGGCCGGCAGCCGGTCGACCAGGGCGTCGCCCAGCGCGCCGCCCCGGACGAACGCGACCCCGCCGAACAGCGCGAACACGACCGCCCCGGCGACGAACGCGCTCGGCACCGAGACGCCGCTCGTGCCGAGGCGGGCCACCCCCGCCAGCAGCGCGCAGCCGACAGCGAAGGCGAGCAGTTGCAGCAGGCCGAGCCGGATCGACCGCCGGAGCCCGTCCCCGGCGCCGGCCCCGGGGTCGGAGTCGGAGTCGACAGCGGAGTCGGAGGCGGCGGCGAGGGCGGAGCCGGCCCGCCAGGTGATCGCACCGACGAGCAGCAACAGTCCGAGCGGCAGGAACGAGGTGGCCACACCGTCGACGGTGATACCGCCGTGCAGGGCGGCGAGGAAGGTCAGCAGGCCGCCGCGGACCGCCGATCCGGCGTTGCCCGACGCGCCCGACGCCGGCAGCCAGCAGATCGCCACGGCGACGATCGCCCCGACCGCACCCACCACCACCGGCGCGATGCCCGACCAGAGCGCGGTGAGCCAGAGCGGTCGGGCAGTCGAGCGACCGCTCGGGTCGGTCCGCGGCCCAGGCATCTGATCAGGCTGACAAACCTCGCGCCGCAATCGGCCCAGGCGCGCCGCGCGCGATCCTGTGCGGATCGTCAGTGCCCGGCTCCCGCGCCGGGGCCCGCAACGGCGAAGGCCGGGACGCGGCTGCGTCCCGGCCTTCGATCGTGCTGGCGTTCCTACTGCTGGTAGCCCGGGGGCGGACCCTGTGGCGGCGGCTGCCCGTAGCCCGGGGGCGGCCCCTCGGGCGGGCCGTAGCCCGGCGGCACCTCGGAGTCCGACGGCGGCTTCTGCAGGGACGGCGGCGGCGGCGGCGGTCCCGACGGCGGGCCCTGTGGCGGACCGGGCGGCGGCCCCTGCGGCGCGCTGTGCGCTCCGGGCTGGGGCGATCCCTGCTGGGGTGCTCCGTAACCGGAAGGCTGGCCACTCTGCGTCGGCGGACCGTAGCCGACGGGCGGCGGCCCGTACCCCGGCTGCTGGCCCGGCTGGCCCGCACCCGGCTGCTGGCCGTACGTGGACGGCTGCCCGTAACCCGGCTGCTGCGGCTGGCCGTAGCCGGTCGGCGGGCCGAAGCCGGCCGCGGTGCTCGTCGAGCCACCGCGACCCGGCAGCTGGCCACCGGTCTGCTGGAGGCGCAGGAAGCACAGCACCAGGCCGGCGATGATCACGATCAGCGAAACCCAGTAGCCGACGCCATGGCCGACGTACGGCTCGAGCTTGCACGAGCCGAAGGACAGCGTGTTCGGCACCGTGACCGGGTCGATGACCAGCGCGAGCAGCGTGGACACCGTGGCGAGGGCGAAGGCGCCGAGCGCGACGAGGCGGGTCGGCACCGGCAGTTTGACCTGCGGTGCGAACAGCGCCAGCGCCACGGCCACTGCGCCGGCCAGGGCCAGCAGCGTGCCGAACCAGCCGAAGAAGCCGTGCCACGCGGTGACCGACTGCGAGTTCGCGGCGATCTCGCTGGAGGTGCCGGGCGGGCACGAGCCGGACAGGTCGGCGCCGGAGGTGTAGTAGCTGATGAAGGAGAAGATGAACGCGAGCAGCCCGGCGGCGAGGATGCCCCAGTCGAGCGGGCTCACCGCCTTCGGGTCGAAGCCCGACTTCGGCGGGGCGAAGCCACCACCCTGGGGAGTCCCGGAGCCACCACCCTGCGGCGCGCCGTAGCCGCTCGGCGCGGGAGCGCCGTAGCCGCTCGGCGCGGGAGCGCCGTACCCGCCTGGCGCGGGAGCGCCGTACCCGCCTGGCTGTGGCGCGTTGTAACCGCCACCCGGCGGCGGGGCGTTGTAGCCGCCGCCCTGCGGCGCGCCGTATCCGCCGCCCTGTGGCGGCGGACCGTAGCCGCCAGGGGGCGGGGATCCAGGGGGACCGTATCCGGTCATCGTGAGTCAACCTCTCGGTTCGCAGGGTTTCGGTTCGCGGGGTTATGGGTTCGCGGGCTATCGGGCAGGTCCTGCCCCGATGCTGCCCCGACCCTAACCCCTGCCTGAACCTCGGCTGAGACGTCGGGGACAAAACGACCGGGACGGGACACGCGAGGCGCGTCCCGTCCCGGTCGGACGGCTGTGGTGCGGTGCTACTGCGGCGGGCCGTACCCCGGCGGCGGGGGCGGCTGCTGGCCGTACCCCGGCGGCGGCGGCTGCTGGCCGTACCCCGGCGGCGGCCCACCGGCCGGCGGACCGCCGTGGCCGCGGCCACCGATGTTCGGCATGCCGGAGAGCGCGCCCGGAAGCTGACCGCCCTTCTGCTGGAAGCGCATGAGCGACAGCACCAGACCGGCGATGATCACGATCAGCGACAGCCAGTACCCGAAGCCGTGACCCTCGTCGACGCCCGGGCCGCTGTAGTCGCCGCCCGGGATGACGAACAGCGCGAGGATGACGCAGAGGGTGGCGGCGGCGAACAGTCCGAGACCGGCAAGCCGGTTCGCAACCGGCAGCTTCACCTGCGGCGAGAAGAGCTCCATCGCCACGACGCCCGCACCCGCCAGGGCGAGGAGCGCGGCGAACCAGCCGAAGAAGCCGTGCCAGGCGCTGGCACTGGCGCTCGCGCTGTACCCGCCGAAGGAGACGTCGACGGTGTAGTAGTCGAACATCGAGAAGATCAGGGCGAGCACGCCCGCGCCGACGATGCCCCAGTCAAGCTGATTGACCGTCTTCGGGTCGAAGCTGCCGTGGGCCGGCTGGTTGCCCGGCGCGCCGTACTGACCACCGGGCGGCGGCCCGTACCCACCGGGGGGCGGCGGAGGCGGAGGGGTGCCGCCGGGCGGCGGAGGCGGTGGTTGGAACGTCATTCCGTGCTCCTCAGTCGGGTCGTCTGGCCGAACTCTCAGCAAAAGCTAGCGCCAGACGGGGCGAAGTGAAACAACAAACGCCGATTTGATGCGGCGCGTCGACTGGGAAGAGCAGCAGCCGCCCCCGGTGATACCGGGAGCGGCTGCGACAAATACTGCAGAGCGGTCAGGCCCCGATCAGCCCGCGGTGCCCTCGATGATCTCCCGCATGAGGCGCGCGGTCTCGCTCGGCGTCTTGCCGACCTTGACGCCGGCGGCCTCGAGCGCTTCCTTCTTCGCCTGCGCGGTGCCCGACGAGCCCGAGACGATCGCGCCGGCGTGGCCCATCGTCTTGCCCTCGGGCGCGGTGAAGCCGGCGACGTAGCCGACGACCGGCTTGGTGACGTTGGCCTTGATGTAGGCCGCGGCCCGCTCCTCGGCGTCGCCACCGATCTCGCCGATCATGACGATCGCATCGGTCTCGGGGTCGTTCTGGAACGCCTCGAGGCAGTCGATGTGCGTGGTGCCGATGATCGGGTCGCCACCGATGCCGACGCAGGTCGAGAAGCCGAAGTCCCGCAGCTCGAACATCATCTGGTAGGTCAGCGTGCCGGACTTCGACACGAGGCCGATGCGTCCGGCCTTGGTGATGTCGGCCGGGATGATGCCGGCGTTCGACTTGCCGGGGCTTATGACGCCGGGGCAGTTCGGCCCGACGATGCGCGTGGACTTGCCCTGCGCGTAGGCCCAGAACGCGGCACTGTCGTGTACCGGCACGCCCTCGGTGATGACCACTGCGAGCGGGATCTGCGCGTCGATCGCCTCGATCACCGAGTCCTTGGTGAACGCCGGCGGCACGAACCCGACGGTCACGTTGGCGCCCGTCTCGTTCATCGCCTCCTCGACGCTCGCGAACACCGGAAGCACGGTGCCGTCGAAGTCGACCGAGGTGCCGGCCTTACGGGCGTTCACGCCGCCGACGACCTGCGCGCCCGAGGCGAGCATGCGCTTCGTGTGCTTGGTGCCCTCACCTCCGGTGATGCCCTGCACGATGATCTTCGAGTTGTCGTCCAAGAAGATTGCCATTGCTCTACTTCCCCGCGTTCGCAAGCTCGGCGGCCTTGTCGGCCGCGTCGTCCATGGTCTCGACCAGCGTCACCAGCGGGTGTGCCGCCTCGGTGAGGATGCGGCGTCCCTCGACGACGTTGTTGCCGTCGAGACGAACGACCAGCGGCTTGTTGGCTTCATCGCCCAGCATGTTCAGGGCGGTGACGATGCCGTTCGCGACGGCGTCGCACGAGGTGATGCCACCGAACACGTTGACGAACACCGAGCGCACCGACGGGTCGTTCAGGATGATGTCGAGACCGTTGGCCATGACCTCGGCGCTGGCGCCACCGCCGATGTCGAGGAAGTTCGCCGGCTTCACGCCGCCGTGCTTCTCACCGGCGTAGGCGACGACGTCGAGCGTCGACATGACCAGCCCGGCGCCGTTGCCGATGATGCCGACCTCACCGTCGAGCTTGACGTAGTTGAGGTTCTTCTCCTTGGCCTTCGCCTCGAGCGGGTCGGCCGCGGCCTTGTCCTCGAAGCCGGCGTTGCGCGCCTGGCGGAAATCAGCGTTGTCGTCGAGCGTCACCTTGCCGTCGAGGGCAACCAGAGTGACGTCGCCCGACCCGTTACCCACAGCCGCCAGCGGGTTGACCTCGACCAGCGTCGCGTCGGCCTTGACGAACGTCTCCCACAGCTTCACGAGGACGTCCGCGACGGGCGCGATCAGGTTCTCGGGGAACTTCGCGGCGGTCGCGATCTCGCGGGCCTTGGCCTCGTCCACGCCCTGGATCGCATCGACCGGGATCTTGGCGAGCGCCTCGGGCCGCTCGACCGCGAGCTGCTCGATCTCCATGCCGCCCTCGTAGGACGCCATGGCCAGGAAGGTGCGGTTCGCGCGGTCGAGCAGGTAGGAGACGTAGTACTCCTCCTTGATGTCCGCGCCCGGGTCGACCAGGACGCGGTGCACGGTGTGCCCCTTGATGTCCATGCCCAGGATCTGCTCGGCGTTGGCCTTCGCCTCCTCGGGCGTCTTGGCGACCTTGACGCCACCCGCCTTGCCGCGGCCACCGACCTTCACCTGCGCCTTGACGACGGTGACGCCACCGATCTTCTCGGCGGCCGCCTTCGCGTCGTCGGCGGTGGTGGCGACCTCGCCCAGGCTCACCGGGACGCCGTACTCCTTGAACAGTTGCTTGGCTTGGTACTCGAACAGATCCACGCTGACACGTCCGTTCTGGCAATTGTTTGGTAGACGAACCTTCTGACCCTAGCCAAGGCCCCGACGTCCGGTCGCGCGGCTGAGACTCGACTCACGCGCGGGCGGACCCCCCGTCATTCGGGGGTGACGTTCGTGCGCACCCACTCCACGATCTCGTCCATCGTCGCACCGGGGGTGAAGATCTTGGCCACGCCCATGCCCTCGAGCTCGGGCACGTCGGCCTCGGGGACGATGCCACCGCCGAAGAGGACGACGTCGTCGGCGCCGGCCTCCGCGAGCAGTTCGACGACCCGCTTGAACAGCGTCATGTGGGCACCGGACAGGATCGACAGCCCCACCGCGTCGGCGTCCTCCTGCACGACCGTCTGCACGATCTGCTCCGGGGTCTGGTGCAGGCCCGTGTAGACGACCTCCATGCCGGCATCGCGCAGGGCGCGCGCGATCACCTTCGCGCCACGGTCGTGCCCGTCGAGCCCCGGTTTTGCGATGACGATCCTGATGCGCTCAGCCACGCCGGGAGCGTATGCCGTGGGCTCGACCGCGTCATCAGCGGATCAGGGACCCGGCCTTCCGCTCGGAGGCGGCACCCCTGCTCGGCCATCACGTACGTACCCTTGCAGTTACGTACCGACTCAGTTACGTTCGATCCATGGACGCGATGTTGCACGCGCTGGCTGACCCGAGCCGGCGCACCATGCTGGAGATCCTGCGCGATCATCCGGCGACGGCGGGCGAGCTGTCCGACGCGCTGCCGATCGCGCGGCCCGGGGTATCGCGGCACTTGCGCGTGCTGCGCGAGGCCGGGCTGGTCGAGGTCGAGCAGCAGGCCCAGTGGCGCATCTACCGGCTCCGGCCGCAGCCGCTGGCCGAGCTCGACGACTGGCTGGGCCGCTATCGCGACCTGTGGCAGCAGCGGATGGACGCATTGCACACGGAAGTCGCCCGCGGCAGGAAGCCCCGGAACGAGAAACCACAACGGAGGGAACAGTCATGACCCGCATCATCGGCACCATGCATCGCATCGACGACAAGCGCGGAGCGGTGCGCATGGAGGACGTCTACGACACCGGCATCGACGACCTCTGGGCCGCGCTCACCGAACCCGACCGGCTCGCCCGCTGGATCGGCGACGTCGACGGCGACCTGCAGCTCGGCGGCACCTTCGAGGCCCGGTTCACCAGCACCTGGGAAGGGCCCGGCCGGGTCGACGTGTGCGATCACCCGCACCGCCTCGTCGTCACCCTCGAACCCGGCACCGCCGACGAGACGGTGATCGAGGCCGCGCTCACCCCCGAGGGCGACAAGACCCGCCTGATCATCGAGGAGCGCGGCCTGCCGCTGGACAACCTCGCGGCCCACGGCGCGGGTTGGCAGGCGCACGGCGAGGATCTCGCGCGGCACCTCGCCGGCGACGCCGGGCCGCAGTGGAAGGCGCGCTGGGACGAGCTCAGCCCCACCTACCAGGCCATGCCGGTCGAGTGATCGCTCAGAGTTTCTGCACCGGGGCGTACCGCAGCATCAGCCACTTGAGCCCGGCCGTGCCGCCGAAGTCGATCTGGGCCTGCGAGCCCTCACCCGTGCCGCGGGTGGCGACGACGCGGCCCATGCCCCACGCGTCGTGGGTGACACGGTCGCCCGGTTCGAGCGACGGGATGGCCCGGTTGCCGACCCCGCCGCGCAGGCCGCGGCCGCCGGGCGCGGTACGCGACGACGCGAGCGACTCCTGGGCACTGCGCCCCGAAGAGCCCCGCGCCTTGTACCCGTGGTCGCCGTACCGCGCGGGACCGTCGTCGCCGTAGGAGTTGACGAAGGGCGTGCGGTCGACCGCACCGGACCACGTCGCGAGCTCGCCCGGCACCTCGTCCAGGAAGCGGGACGGCGGGTTCCACGACGGCGCTCCCCAGGCCGAGCGGGACAGCGCGCGGGAGAGGTACAGCCGCTCGCGGGCCCGGGTGATGCCGACGTAGGCGAGCCGCCGCTCCTCGGCCATCTCCTTCGGGTCGCCGAGCGAGCGCATGTGCGGGAACACACCGTCCTCGAGACCGGCCAGGAAGACGACCGGGAACTCGAGCCCCTTCGCCGTGTGCAGGGTCATCAGGGTGACCACACCGCCCTCGGCGTCCGGGATGGAGTCGGCGTCGGCGACGAGCGAGACCTGCTCGAGGAACGCGACGAGGGTCGGCTCCTCGTCGGCGTTGGCGCGGTTCTCCTCGAACTCGCGCGCGACCGACACGAGCTCGCGCAGGTTGTCGACGCGCGACTCGTCCTGGGGATCGTGCGAGGCCTCGAGCTCGCGCAGGTAGCCGGTGCGATCGAGCACCGCCTCGAGGATCGCGCCCGGCACGCCGTCAGGTCCGGCGGCGACGGCCCGCAGCGAGGTCATCATCTCGGTGAAGTCGATGATCGCGTTGCGCGATCTCGGCGCGAGGCCGGGCACGACGTCGGCCCGCTCGAGCGCCGCGCCGAAGGAGATGCGCTCCTGCTCGGCGAAGACCTCGACGCACGCCTCGGCGCGGTCACCGATGCCGCGCCGCGGGGTGTTCAGGATGCGCCGCAGCGACACGACGTCGTCGGCGTTCGCGATCACCCGCAGGTAGGCGAGCGCGTCGCGGATCTCCTTGCGCTCGTAGAACCGCACGCCACCGACGACCTTGTAGGGCAGCCCGACCCGGATGAACACTTCCTCGAACACGCGCGACATCGCGTTCGTCCGGTAGAAGACGGCGACGTCGGACGCCTTGGCCGTGTCGGAATCGGCCAGCGCGTCGATCTGCTGCGCCACCCACGCCGCCTCGTCGTGCTCGTTCTCCGCGACGTAGCCGGCGATCAGCTCCCCCTGCCCGGCGTCGGACCAGAGGTTCTTCGGCTTGCGGTCGGGGTTGCGCGAGATCACCGCGTTGGCCGCGTTGAGGATCGTCTGGGTCGAGCGGTAGTTCTGCTCGAGCAGGATCGTCGTCGCGTCGGGGTAGTCGCGCTCGAACTCGAGGATGTTGCGGATGGACGCGCCCCGGAACGCGTAGATCGACTGGTCGGCGTCGCCGACGACGGCGAGCTCGGCCGGCTCGTACGGGCTCGCGGGCTCGGGGATCGTCAGCTCCCGCACCAGCACGTACTGCGCGTGGTTGGTGTCCTGGTACTCGTCGACGAGGACGTGGCGGAACCGGCGCCGGTAGTGATCGGCCACCAGCGGGTTCTCCTGGAGCAGGCGCACCGCCGTCATGATCAGGTCGTCGAAGTCGAGCGCGTGCGCGTCGTGCAGCCGCTGCTGGTAGCGCGTGTAGACGTCGGCCAGCACCTTCTCGGGTGGTGTCGACGCCTTGTCGGCCCAGGCCTGCGGCGTGACGAGTTCGTTCTTGAGGTTGCTGATCTGGGCCGACAGCGAGCGGGCCGGGTAGCGCTTCGGGTCGAGGTCGAGTTCGCGGCCCACCATCGTCATCAGCCGCTTCGAGTCGTCGGCATCGTAGATGGAGAAGGACGTCTTCAACCCGAGGTGCTTGGCCTCGGCCCGCAGCATCCGCACGCACATCGAGTGGAACGTCGACACCCACATGGCCCGGGCGCGCGGGCCGACGAGCGAGGCCACCCGGTGCTTCATCTCGCCCGCGGCCTTGTTGGTGAAGGTGATCGCCAGGATCTGGCCCGGCGTCGCCCCGCGCTCGGCGAGCAGGTACGCGACCCGGTGGGTCAGCACCCGGGTCTTGCCCGAGCCGGCGCCCGCGACGATCAGCAACGGACCGCCCTGGTGCACCACGGCCGCTCGCTGCTGGGGGTTCAGACCCTCGAGCAGCGTGGCCGCGTCGGCGGCCGAACCCGGACGCGTGCGGGGTGCGTCGGCCGGCGCCGTGGAGGGCAGGGGAAACAGGGCATCGAGCGGCTGGGTCATCTCGGCGTCCAGCCTACGTGCGGGCACCGACGCCGCCGCGCCGCCACCGCGTGCGGGACACCGGCACGATTTGTCCGTTTCGCGAGCGTCGTGCGTGGGTAACGCGGGGGATGACGAAAGGTGGCGGAACCCATGACCACACTGACCAAACCCACGTCGGACACCGGTCCGGCCGAGGGGAACATGCGCCGTGACATCGGCGTTGTCGGCCTGCTGTTCGCCGGCGTCGGCTCGATCATCGGTTCCGGGTGGCTGTTCGGGGCGCTCAACGCCTCGCAGATCGCCGGCCCGGCCGCCGTCTTCTCGTGGGTCATCGGCGCGATCATGATCCTGCTGATCGGGTTGTGCTTCGCCGAGCTCGGCGCGATGTTCCCGCTCACCGGCGGGGTCATCCGCTTCCCGCACCTGTCCTTCGGCTCCTTCGCCAGCTACACGATGGGCTGGATCAACTGGATCGCCGCCGCCACGGTCGCGCCGATCGAGGTCGAGGGTGCGCTGCAGTACGCCACGAAGTACGCCGCGTTCACGAAGCAGCACACGGTGGCCGGCGGCGCCACCGTCCACACGTTGACCGGTCTCGGCTATGTGGTCGCGGTGATCGCGATGGCCGTCTTCGTCGTCGTCAACTACTACGGCATCCGCTGGTTCGCCCGCGTCAACAACGTCGCCGTCTGGTGGAAGCTCGCGGTCATCACCCTCGTCATCTTCGCCTTCCTCCTCACCGAGTTCCGCGGCGGCAACTTCACCAGCCACGGCTTCGCCCCGCAGGGCACGCACGGCATGCTCACCGCCATCGCGACGGGTGGCATCACCTTCTCGTTCCTGGGCTTCCGCCAGGGCGTCGAGCTGGCCGGCGAGTCGAACAACCCCCGGCGCAACGTCCCGATCGCGGTGATCGGTTCGGTGCTGATCACCGGGGTCATCTACGTGCTGCTGCAGATCGCGTTCATCGGCGCCGTCGATCCCAAGGACCTGTCGAAGGGCTGGTCCAACCTCGACTTCGCCAACTCCTTCGGCCCGCTCGCCGCGATCGCGACGCTGCTCGGCCTCGGCTGGCTCGCCACGATCCTCTACATCGACGCGATCATCTCCCCGGCCGACACCGGCCTGATCTACACGACGGTCACCGGCCGCATCACCTACGCGATGTCGAAGAACCGCAACGCGCCCGAGGCGCTGGGCCGGACCACCTCGCGCGGCGTGCCGCTGGTCAGCCTGATCGTCACCTTCTTCGTCGGCCTGATCGTCTTCCTGCCGTTCCCGAGTTGGCAGCAGCTGGTCGGCTTCATCACCTCGGCGACGGTGCTGTCCTTCGGCTCCGGCCCGGTCGTGCTGGCCGCCATGCGCCGCCAGATCCCCGACGTCGAGCGGCCGTTCAAGCTCCCCTTCGGCGACACCATCCCGTTCCTGGCCTTCTTCTCGTCGAACCTCATCGTCTACTGGGCCGGTTGGGACGTGAACTGGAAGCTGTTCACGGCGGTCGCGCTCGGCTTCGTCCTGCTCGGTGTCTTCCACGCCATCGGCGGCGGGACGAAGGGCGGCATGCCGCACCTGCAGTGGAAGGCCGGCGCCACCTGGTCCCTGCCGTGGCTCGGCGGGCTGTGCCTGATCAGCTACCTGGGCGACTACCCGGAGCAGTCCAAGGCCGCCGGCAACACCGGCACCATCGGCTTCGGCTGGGGCTTCCTGGTGCTGTTCGGCCTGTCGATCGTCGTGTGGGCCATCGCGATGGCGGTCCGGCTGCCGGGCGACGAGGTCCGGCGCAACATCGAGGAGACGAAGGCCGAGGCCGCCGAGGAGGAGGCCGAGCTGGGCGCCTCGCACTGATCGCGCCCGCGGCAAGCGCGTCCCATCCGTTGGGACGCGCTTGCCGCTATGTGGACAGCCGTGTCACCATCGCTGCGTGACCAGCGCACGATTTTTCTACGGGTACCGCAGTCCGGTGCCCGTCGTTGCTGGCTGATCCACCCACCAACCGACGCCCCGGGCCCGTTGCCCCGGGGCGTTTTTTCGTGTCGGGACGTCGGACCGGGCGTCATTCGAGAGGAACCCTCCCATGCCGCCCATGACCCAGCCGCCCACCACCACCACCAGCGAGGACGTCGCGGTCGAGGCCGCCGACGCCATCCCGATGCTGCGCCACCAGATCGACAGCCTGGACGAGGCCATCACCCGCCTCGTCGCCGAGCGGGCCCGCCTCTCGTCGCGCATCCAGACCGCACGCATGAACGCCGGCGGAACCCGCGTCGAGCTCGGCCGCGAGCGGGTCATCATGGACACCTACCGCGGCGCGCTAGGGAAGAACGGGCCGATCCTCGCCGACGCTGTACTGCAGGTCTGCCGCGGGTCGCGCTGACCTCGATCTCCGTGGACGCCGCGGACCGCGGCGTACCGCGTCGGGCCGCTGG
Organism: Jatrophihabitans sp.; assembly: GCF_036000465.1. Classification (GTDB taxonomy): domain Bacteria; phylum Actinomycetota; class Actinomycetes; order Mycobacteriales; family Jatrophihabitantaceae; genus Jatrophihabitans. Next base: position 235,683 of record NZ_DASYFV010000013.1, read on the forward strand.
GCCGGGACGAGCACCAGCGCCCGCAGGTCGATCACGACGTGCACGATGATCGGCACCAGCAGGCTGCCGGACATCAGGTAGAGCAGGCTGAGCAGGACGCCGGCGAAGCCGGTGCCGAGCATCCCGAGCCAGCCCTGGTAGAAGTGCGCGAGCCCGAACAGCACCGACACGACCGTCGCGGAGACCAGCGGCTCGAGGCCGAGCAAGGACACCCCGGCCGCGATGAACAGGCCGCGGAACACGAACTCCTCGGCGATGCCCGCACCGAACGCCACCGCGGCACCCAGCCGCCGCTCCCCCGGCGTCGCCGGCACGAGCGCCGCGAACAGCCGCTGACCCGGCACCGTCCGTCCGCTCAGCGCCCGGCGGCGGAGCACCAGGCCGCTGGCCGCCACGAGGGCGCAGAGGTAGGCGACCGACCCCCACGCCTGCCCGACCTGCGATCCGTGCGGCCACACCAGCCCGACGTCACGCCATTCGATGCCGGTCGTCGCGAGCACCGCGATCAGCACCAGCGCGGTGCCGATCGCCTGCCGCGTCAGCGCGGCTCGGTAGAAGCGGCTGAGCGCGGTCGGATCGACCGCCCGCTGCTGCACAAGCCGCCGGTAGCGCGCCCGCTGCCGGGGCGGCGAGACGACCAGGTGGAACACCACGAGCGCGACGGTGATCGTCGTCGCCACGAGCCCGAACTGCGGATCGAGCCACGTGTCACGCGACACGTCAGAGCATCCGGCGGTCGACGGCCCAGCGGGTGAGCTGGTGACGGTTCGACAGCTGCAGCTTGCGCAGGACGTTCGAGGCGTGGGTCTCGACCGTCTTGATCGAGATGAACAGCTGCGAGGCGATCTCCTTGTAGGCGTAGCCGCGGGCCAGCAGCCGCAGCACCTCGACCTCACGCGGGGTCAGCTGATCGATCTCGGCGTCGACCGCCGGCACCACCGGAGCATCGCGGAACGCGTCGAGCACGAAGCCGGCGAGCCGCGGGCTGAACACGACGTCGCCGTCGGCCACCCGCGTCACCGCGTCGGCGAGCTCGTCGGCCGAGATGGTCTTCGTGACGTAGCCCCGCGCGCCGGCCCGGATGATCGCGATGACGTCCTCGGCGGCGTCGGAGACCGACAGCGCGAGGAAGCGGGTGTCGGGCAGCTGCGGGCCGAGCGCCTCGAGCACGGCCAGCCCGCCGCCGTCGGGCATGTGGACGTCGAGCAGCACGACGTCGGGGCGGGTCGTGGTGACCACCGCGACCGCCTCGGCGACGCTGCCGGCCTCGCCGACCACGTCGACGCGCGACCCCAGCTCGGTGCGCACGCCGGCCCGGAACATGCCGTGGTCGTCGACCAGCACGACGCGTGTGCTCATGACGTCGCCCGCGGCATTCTGATCTCCACCTCGGTGCCGGCGCCCGGCGCCGTCGTCACCCGCACCGTCCCGCCGTGACGCTCGATGCGTCCGATGATCGAACCGCGCACACCCTGGCGGTCGTCGGCGATGGTGTCGAGGTAAAAGCCCATGCCCCGATCCTTCACGTACACCGCAACCTCGTCCGGCTCGACCTCGGCGTAGAGCGAGACGGTCGTGACGCCGGAGTGCTTGGCCGCGTTGACGAGGGCCTCCCGCGCGGCGGCCGCGACCGCGCGCAGCCCGTCGTCGAGCGGGGCGTCGCCGACGACGACGACCTCGACCGACATCGCGTAGTCGTCCTCGACCTCGGCACCGGCGGCCCGCACCTGCTCGCCGAACTGACCGGCGGCCGGGGTGTCGTAGAGCATCGTGCGCAGCTCCCGTTCCTGGCCGCGGGCGAGCCGGGCGACCTCGCGGGGCGAGCCGGCGTTGCGCTGGATGAGGGCGAGGGTCTGCAGCACCGAGTCGTGCAGGTGCGCGGCGATGTCGGCCCGCTCCTGGGTACGGATGCGCGCCCTCCGCTCTTCGGACAGCTCGCTGACCATGCGCATCCACCACGGCCCGGTGACCAGCGCCAACCCGACGACGGTGACGACCATGGCGATCAGGCCGTCGCGCACCGCGGTCACGTCGGCGCTGGCCAGCACCGAGATCATCCCGGCCGCGACGAGGGCGACGCCGGCCGCGAGGCGGATCCGGCCCTGCCAGTCGCCGCCGCCGGCCGACAGCGAGGACACCGAGAACGAGCGCAGCCGGTCCCGCTCGGGGTCGGTCGCCTGGCGCCAGATGAGCGCGCCGCCGAGGCAGGCCAGCAGCGCCGGGACGAACAGCGCCTGCGACGGCAGGGCCGATGCCGCGGCGGCGACGGCGCCGACGACCGCGGCCGCCGCGATCACGTACTCGATCCATCGGGGCAGGCGCCCGCGGCCCGCGTCCGGCGCCACCGGCACGACGATCCAGTACGCGCCGTACAGGGCGATGCCGAGGCCGCCGGTGACGGCCAGGAAGAAGAACAGGAGGCGGACGATCCTGGGCCGCGTCCCGATGTGCTCGGCGATCCCGGCCGCGACCCCGCCCAGCACGCCGTGATCGGGACGCCGGTAGAGGCGGCGCGTCGTCGCGGCGGCGGTGGTCACGGTTCCATGATTGCTGCCATGACCCGCACCGCGCATCAGGCGCTACCCCGAGGCGGCGGTTCAGGGTCGGAATCCGGGCGGCACCCGATGTGCCGACACCCCCTCCGGGCGCAGTCTCATCGCCATGACCATGACTGACGACCTCGGCCCCGCTGCCCACGACTCCGGGGCGGCCACGCCGCCACCCGCACCGGCTCCCCACGTCCTGCGGCGCAGCCGCAACGGTCGCGTCGGCGCCGGCGTCGCGGCCGGCCTGGGCGACTACTTCGCGCTGGATCCGGTGCTGTTCCGGGTCCTGTTCGCCACCTCGGCGTTCTTCGGCGGCGCCGGCATCATAGCCTACCTGCTCGCCTGGGCCGCCATCCCCGAGGAGGGCACCGAGCGGGCCCCGATCGACGGCTGGGTCGGACGGCTGCGCCGGCGCCGCACCCCGGTGTGGGTCATGGCGGTGCTCGGCGGGCTGCTGCTCTGGTTCATCGCCTTCAGCTGGTGGGCCCCCGTACCGCTGTTCCCGGTGCTGGCCGTGGTCGTGATCCTCGTCGTCGTCTTCGGTCGCCGGGATTGGCAGCGGCCGTCGGAGGACGCGCCGACGGTCAGCCTGACCAAGGACGCCGCCGAGCCGGGCGCCGTCGAGGGCGGCCTGCGGTCGACGGACCGGCCGCAGGATCCGCCGTGGGTCAACGACGCCCGGGCCTGGTACGCCGAGGCCCGCGCGGCCCGCCGCCGGCGCCGGCGGCGCGCACTGCCCCTGCGCATCGGGGTGCTGGTGGGCCTGGTCGGCACGCTGACCGTGCTCGGCATCGTCGACGGCGTCAGCGGGATCGCGCTGCCGACCTACTTCTGGTGGTCACTCGGGATCGTCGGCGGCGGCCTGCTCGTCGGCGCCGCGCTGCGCCGCACCCCGTGGAGCGTGTCGCTGCTGCTCGGGCCTACCGTCCTCGGCCTGATCGCCTTCGGCGGCAGCCACGCGAGCCTGCACGACGGCACCGGTTCGCGCCAGTGGCGCCCGACCACCGTGCCGGCCGGCGAGTACCGCCTCGCGCTCGGCCAGGGCGTGCTCGACCTGACCAAGCTCGCGCCGCAGACCGCCCCGCGCACCATCGACGTCACCATCGGCGCCGGAGAGGTGCAGGTCATCGCCCCGAAATCGCTCGACCTGACCGTCGACGCCAACGTGCACATCGGGGTCGTCCGGGTCGACGGAGAGACGACCGACAACGGCGCCGGCCACGGCGGGTGGAACTACAACCGCACGATCGACCCGCCCGCCGGCGCCACCGGCCAGCCGATCACCGTGGTCGTCCACCTGGCCGACGGCCAGATCCGAGTCGACCGCCGCTGAGCCGCTACCCGACCCCCGTCGAGCTCCCGACCCCCGTTGAGCGACTCCCCCAGCCCGGTTGAGTGGCGAGTAGTCCGTCGAGTGGCTGAATACAACGCGCCACTCAGGTCAGGAACTCGCCACTCAACGGTATGGGGGCGCGGGAGTCGGGCGCGGACGGGTGGTCGGGCGCCCTACTCCCACTCGATGGTGCCCGGGGGCTTGGACGTGAGGTCCAGGACCACCCGGTTCACCTCGCGCACCTCGTTGGTGATGCGGGTGGAGATCTGCTCCAGCACCTCGTACGGGACGCGGGTCCAGTCGGCGGTCATCGCGTCCTCCGAGGAGACGGGGCGCAGGACGATCGGATGGCCGTAGGTGCGGCCGTCGCCCTGGACGCCGACCGAGCGGACGTCGGCGAGCAGCACGACGGGGCACTGCCAGATCTCGCGGTCGAGGCCGGCGGCCGACAGCTCGGCCCGGGCGATGGCGTCGGCGCGGCGCAGGATCTCGAGCCGGTCGGCGGTGACGGCACCGACGATGCGGATGCCGAGGCCGGGACCCGGGAACGGCTGGCGCCAGACCATCTCGGCCGGCAGGCCCAGCTGCTCGCCGACGCGGCGCACCTCGTCCTTGAACAGCGTGCGCAGCGGCTCGACCAGGGAGAACTGCAGGTCGTCCGGGAGGCCGCCGACGTTGTGATGGCTCTTGATGTTGGCCGTGCCGGTGCCGCCGCCGGATTCGACGACGTCGGGGTAGAGGGTGCCCTGCACGAGGAACTCGACCTCGTCGCCGTGCGAGCCGGCGTCGCTGACCACCTCGCGGGCGGCGTGCTCGAAGACCCGGATGAATTCACGCCCGATGATCTTCCGCTTGTCCTCGGGGTCGCTGACACCGGCGAGGGCGTCGAGGAAGCGCTCGACCGCGTCGACGACCTTGAGCCGCACGCCGGTGGCCGCGACGAAGTCGCGCTCGACCTGCTCGGCCTCACCCTGGCGCAGCAGCCCGTGGTCGACGAAGACGCAGGTGAGCTGGTCGCCGACGGCCCGCTGCACGAGCGCGGCCGCGACGGCGGAGTCGACGCCGCCGGACAGCCCGCAGATGACCTGCTTGCCGCCGACCTGGGCGCGGATGGCCGCCACCTGGTCGTCGATGATGTTGGCCTCGGTCCACGACGGGCGGGCGCCCGCGATGTCGTAGAGGAAGTGCCGCAGGATCGCCTGGCCGTGCTCGGTGTGCATGACCTCGGGGTGGAACTGCACGCCGGCCAGCCCGCGCGCGACGTCCTCGAACGCGGCGATCGGCGCACCGACGGTGGAGGCGGTGACGGTGAAGCCCTCGGGCGCGACCGTGACGGCGTCGCCGTGGCTCATCCAGACCTGCTGCATCGGCGGCAGGGTGCGCAGCAGCGTGCCGGGCTCGGTGACGGTCAGCCGGGTGCGGCCGAACTCCGAGCCCCCGGTGTGCGCGACCTCGCCGTCGAGCGCGAGCGTCATCGCCTGGAAGCCGTAGCAGATGCCGAAGACCGGCACGCCGGCCTGGAACAGCGCCGGGTCGGTGCGCGGGGCTCCGTCGGAGTACACCGACGCCGGGCCGCCGGACAGGATGATGGCCTTGGGCCGCCGGGCCAGGATCTCCTCGGGCGACGCGGTGTGCGGCACGATCTCGCTGTAGACGTGCGCCTCGCGCACGCGACGGGCGATCAGCTGGGCATACTGGGCGCCGTAGTCGACGACGAGGACGAGGTCTGTCTCCACGACCGGAGTCTACGGACGTGGATTCCACTCGTAACGCAAGCCGGTCATCTCCTCGCTGACGTGCCACAGCCGCCGGGCGAGCCGCTCGTCCTGGGCCTGCGGCGAGAGGCGCGCCGGGCCGATCGGGCCCCGGGTCTCGCCGAGCCGCTGCGGCCCGGTGTACGAGCCCGGGTCGGCCTCGGTCGCGGCGTAGAGAACGGCCCGGGCGCCGGCGGCGGCCGACTGCGTGAACGCCTTGACGAACACCGGCGCCGCGGCCCGGATGAGCGGGCTCGCCCCCATGCCCTCGCGGTCGTGGAACAGCCCGGTGGCCGAGACCCCCGGGTGCGCGGCCACCGATGAGACCGGCAGCTCGCGCGCGGTGAGCTCGCGGTGCAGCTGCAGCGCGAAGAGCAGGTTGGCCAGCTTGGAGTTCGAGTAGGTCTTCTGCGGCTGGTAACCGGGCCCCGCGTTGCCGTCGACGACCTCCTCCGTGCCGCCGTGGTGCGCGATCGACGCGACCGTCACGACGCGGCTCGGTTTCTCGCTGTCGAGCAGGGCCGGCAGCAGCAGGCCGGTGAGGACGAAGTGGCCGAGGTGGTTCGTCCCGAACTGCAGCTCGAACCCGTCGGCGGTCTTCGCCGGCTTCGGCGGGGCCATGACGCCGGCGTTGTTCACCAGCAGGTCGAGCGGGCCGTCCCACGAGTCGGCGAACGCTCGGATCGAACTGATCGAGGAAAGGTCCAGCTCGGCGGTCTCGACATCGGAGTCGGCCGCCGCGGCCCGGATCCGGTCGGCCGCGTTCGTGGCCGAGCCCGGCCGGCGGCAGGCGAGGACGACCCGCGCGCCGTGCGCGGCGAGCTCGCGGGCAACGTGGAAGCCGATGCCCGAGTTCGCCCCGGTCACGATCGCGACGCGCTTGGCCAGATCCGGCAGCTGCTCGGCCCTCCATCTCACGGTCTTAGAAGTTACGCCCCCGGGTGACAACCCCGCTTCAAGTCAGGAAACAATCCCGGCATGGCCGCACAGCAGATCCGGACCCGCGTCTGGCGCAACGGAGCCCTCGAGGCCGAGAACTTCCCGTTCGAACAGGTCTCGGACTACCTCGCCGAACCAGACTGTCTGGTATGGGCCGACCTGCTCAATCCCGATCACGAGACGTTGTGCCAGCTCGCGGAGGAGCTCAGCCTCGACCAGCACGCCGTCGAGGACGCCGTCGCGGAACACGAGCGCCCCAAGGCCACCCGCTACTCGTCCCACCTCTTCATGACCACCTACGCGATCGAGCACGACAAGGACACCGGTGAGGTGAGTGTCGGCCGGGTGTCGGCGTTCAGCACGAAGCAGGGCTTCGTCACCGTCCGGCTCGACGACGCGCTCGACGTCGACGCCGTGGTCCGCCGGTGGGACGACAACGCCGACCTGCTCAAGTACGGTCCGCGCGCGCTCGTCCACGGCCTGCTCGACGAGATCGTCGACGGCTACTTCACCACCGTCGAATCCCTGGACGACTCGATCGAGGCCATCGAAGACATCCTGTTCGACGACAACCCGAAGAGCGCGCGCGAGGTGTCGGAGACGACCTTCACGCTTCGCCGCTCGCTGGTGCAGGTGCGCCGGGCGATCCTGCCGATGCGCGAGGTCGTGAACACGATCATGCGCCGCGCCACGGCCGACGACCGCTCCCCCGAACTCGCGCCGTACTACGAGGACCTCTACGACCACGTGCTTCGGGCCGCCGAGTGGACGGAGTCGTTGCGCGACATGATCACGTCCATCTTCGAGACGAACATGTCGCTCTCGGACACCCGCATGAACATGGTCATGAAGAAGCTGACCTCCTGGGCGGCGATCATCGCGGTGCCCACGGCGGTCACCGGCTATTTCGGCCAGAACGTCCCCTACCCCGGCTTCGGCCACGAATCAGGCTTCCTGGGCAGCCTGTTCGTCATGGTGCTCATCGCCGGCTCCCTCTACGTGACTTTTCGACGCAAGGACTGGCTGTAACCGACCGGGCACACAAAGTTCTTGTGTCGCGTTAAGCCCGCGTCATGCCACACTGATTTTGCACAAGACACACGAGTTGTATTTCCACTCAATTCCAACCTTTCTGGCTGACGCCGGAGGGTGCCGTTGTCACGGGGGCGACCATTCGGCACGGGGGCGGACAGCCGTACAAGGCTGTCTTCGAACTGCGCGGTCCGGCACGATACGGGCCGTTCCTCATCGTGCTCGCGATCGCGCTGACGACCCCGGCCTTCGCCCGCGACACCGCACAGCCCTTCTGGTGGCTCGCCGCCGGCGTGCTCGCCGCGGTCATGTTCGCGGCGTGGTGGACCGCCGACCGCAGCCCGGAACTCTCGTGGCTCAGCCTGCCGGCGGCGCTGCTCGCGTTCCCGGTCGTGCTGCTGCTGGAACTCGCCGACCCGCGGGACGCGACGGCCTTCGCCCCGCTGCTGATCCTGCCCGTGGTCTGGTGCGCGCTCTACCACCGCGCGGCCCACCTCGCGGTCGTCAACCTGCTCGCGGCGATCACCCTGTTCCTGCCGATCCTGCTCATCGGCGCCCCCGGCTACCCGCCGTCCACCTGGCGCCGCTCGGTGCTGTGGCTGGTCGTGCTGCTGCTCATCGCACCCGCCGTGCAGACCATCCTGCGCTCGACCCAGCGCGCCGCCCAGCAGATCGTCGCGACCGAGCACCGATACCGCAGCGCGTTCGCCGACGCGCCGGTGGCGATCGCGATCATCGGCTCCGAGCCGGCCGAGCGGGGACGGATCCTGCTGGCCAACGCGCCGCTGCACGAGCTGCTCGGCTGCGCGGTCGGCGGGCTCGTCGGCGCCGACATCCTCGACTACACCCACCCCGACGACAGCGCCGCCTTCGCCCACGAGCTCAACATCGCGGTGCTCGGCGAGACCCGCCACATCGAGCTGCGGCTGAACCAGATCTCGGCGCGGGAGCGGTGGGTGTCGGCCTGGCTCGCCCTGACCCGGCACGCCGCCTCCGAACCGCCCCGCTTCGTCTGCCACTTCGAGGACATCACGGTGCGGCGCGAGTCCGAGCACGCGCTGCTCGAGGCGCTCGAGCAGCAGGGGGCGGCCTCGAACCAGATCCGCGAGGCGATCCGCTCCCGCAGCGATCTCGTGGCCATGGTGTCGCACGACGTGCGCAACCCGCTGTCCACCATCGGCGCCTACGTCGAGCTGCTGCAGATGGGCGAGGGCGGCGACCTGACCCCCGACCAGCGGATGATGCTCGACGTCATCGCGGCGAACGTGCGCCGCGCCTACGCGATCACCGACGACCTGGTGACCCTCGACGGCATCGAGAACGCCCCCGACCCGGCCCCGCGGGAGCCGGTGACCATCGGCGAGGTGCTCGCGCAGGTCGTCCGCTCGGCCGAGCCGAGCGCCCGGGCCCGGCACCAGCGCATCACCCTCGACTCGACGCTCGACGACATCCAGGTGGCGGGTCACGCGGTGCAGCTCGACCGGGTGATCTCGAACCTGGTGACCAACGCGATCAAGTTCACCCCTGAGGGCGGCTCGGTGAAGGTGCGCGGACGCCTCGAGGGCGGCACCGTCGTAGTCCAGGTGATCGACACCGGCAGCGGCATCGCCCCCGAGGACCACGAGCGGATCTTCGAGCGGTTCTACCGCTCCGACGGCGCCCGCCTGCGCCGGGTGGCCGGCACCGGGCTCGGACTCGCCATCGTCCGCGAGATCGCGACGCTGCACGGCGGCACGATCACCGTCGCGTCGGTCGTCGACCGCGGGTCGACCTTCACGCTGACCCTGCCCGCCATGGTCGTGGCAGCCTGACCGGTCGGCCGGCGGTCAGGCTCAGCCGGCCACGCCGGGCAGCACGCCGGTGAACCGGTGGGCCGCGGCCAGCCGCTCGGCCGGAACCTCGCGGTAGTCGGTCAGCCGCTGCCGGGTCGTGCGACCGGGCAGCGGGGCGACGATGTCGTCCAGCTGCTTGACCGTTTTCGCGGAGCCGTGCCGCGACCCGGCCATGCGGCTGATCGTCTCCTCCATGAGCGTGCCGCCCAGGTCGTTCACCCCGCCGGTCAGCACCTGGCGCGATCCCTCGGCGCCGAGCTTGACCCACGAGCACTGGATGTTGTCGATGCGGCCGTGCAGCAGTATGCGGGCCATCGCGTGCACGATCCGGTTCTCCCGAGGCGTGGGGCCGGGGCGGGCGACCCCGGCGAGGTAGATCGGCGCGTTGGTGTGGATGAAGGGCAGACCGACGAACTCGGTGAAGCCGCCGGTGCGGTCCTGGATGCGGGCCAGCGTGCGGAAGTGCCCGAGCCAGTGCGCCGGGTTGTCGACGTGGCCGTACATCATCGTGCTCGACGAGCGGATGCCCAGCTCGTGCGCGGTTGTGACGACCTCGATCCACTCCGACGCCGGCAGCTTGCCCTTGGTCAGCAGCCAGCGGACGTCGTCGTCGAGGATCTCGGCGGCAGTGCCCGGGATCGTGTCGAGCCCGGCCTCCTTCGCCGCGATCAGCCAGTCGCGCACGGACAGGCCGGTGCGGGCCGCGCCGTTGACGATCTCCATCGGGCTGAAGGCGTGCACGTGCATCTCGGGCACGCGCTCCTTCACCGCGCGGGCGATGTCGAAGTAGGCCGTGCCGGGCAGGTCGGGGTGGATGCCGCCCTGCATGCAGACCTCGGTCGCGCCGAGCTCCCAGCCCTCCTCGGCGCGACGCCCGAGCTCGTCCATCGACAGGGTGTAGGCGTCGGCGTCCGTCCGGCGCTGGGCGAAGGCGCAGAACCGGCAGCCGGTGTAGCAGACGTTGGTGAAGTTGATGTTGCGGTTGACGACGTAGGTCACGTCGCCGCCGACGACGTCGGCCCGCAGCGCGTCGGCGAGCGCGGCCACGGCGTCGAGCTCGGCGCCGTCGCAGTGCAGCAGCGCGAGCGCGTCGGCGTCGGAGAGCCCGGCCGGGTCGGCCTCGGCGTGCCGCAGCGCGGTGAGCACGTCGGCGTCGAGCTTCTGCAGGGCCGAGGTGCGCACCGAGGCAGCGCGCACCGTCTCCCAGTCGCCGTAGACACTGTCGAAGTCGCTGCGCCGGTCCTCGGTGCGGCCCTCGGTGTCGATGGCGGTGTGCAGGTCGGTGCGCCCGCTCGAGGTGTAGGCGTCGTCGGGCTCCTGCCACGGCAGGCCGGCGAGAACCGCGCCCTCGTCCGCGAGACCGTCGGGTCGGGCGAGCGCGGCGACGTGCGGCACGATGCGCGGGTCGAGCCACGGTTCGCCGCCGGTGACATAGGGCGGGTAGACGGTGAGGCGCTCGCGCAGCTCGAACCCGGCCTCGGCCGAGCGGGCCCGCAGCTCGTCGATGTGCGGCCACGGCCGCTCGGGGTTCACGTGGTCGGGGGTGAGCGGTGAGACGCCGCCCCAGTCGTCGATGCCGGCGCGCAGCAGCAACGCGAACTCGTCGCCGATGAGGTTCGGCGGGGCCTGCAGCCGCATGCGCGGGCCGAGAACGAGCCGCGCCACCGCCACGGTCGCCGCGAGGTCGTCGAGTTCGGCGTCGGGCATGCGGGCCATCGCGGTGTCGGGCTTGGCCCGGAAGTTCTGGACGATGACTTCCTGGATCGAGTCGAAGGCGCGGGCGATGCGGCGCAGCTCGAACAGCGCGTCGACCCGTTCGGCGAGCGTCTCGCCGATGCCGATCAGGATGCCGGTGGTGAACGGGACGTTGGTGCGCCCGGCGTCCTCGAGCACGCGCAGCCGCACGGCCGGGTCCTTGTCGGGCGAGCCGAAGTGCGCGCCGTGCGGGTCCTCGAAGAGTCGCCGCGACGTCGTCTCGAGCATCATGCCCATCGACGGCGCGACCGGCTTGAGCCGCTGCAGCTCGCTCCACGTCATGACACCGGGGTTGAGGTGCGGCAGCAGCCCGGTCTTCTCGAGCACCAGGATCGCCATCGCCCGGACGTAGGCGAGGGTGGAGTCGTAGCCGTGCGCGTCGAGCCACTCGCGCGCCGCGGGCCAGCGGTCCTCGGGCCGGTCGCCGAGGGTGAACAGGGCTTCCTTGCAGCCGAGCGCCGCGCCCTCGGTGGCGATCGCCAGCACCTCGTCCGGGCTGAGGAACGGCGCGGGCACACGGTTGGGCGTGGTCGCGAACGTGCAGTAGTGGCAGCGGTCGCGACACAGCCGCGTCAGCGGGATGAAGACCTTGCGGGAGTAGGTGACGACGCCGGGCCGACCGGCGTCCTCGAGCCCCTGATCCCGAACCCGGGCCGCCGAGGCGCACAGGTCGACGAGGTCGTCACCCCGCGCCCCCAGCAGGATCTCGGCCTCGGTCGCGTCGAGCGCGACCCCGTCCCGCGCACGGCGCAGGGCACGCCGCATTCCCGAATCACTCATCGAGCGCTACAAGCTCCGGAGCCGCGGGAGTATTTCCTCGCCGTAGAGCTTGAGGAACTTGGCCTGGTCCGGGCCGGGGGCGTGGAACACCAGGTGGTTGAAGCCGAGGTCGAGATAACGCTTGATCGACGCGACGTGCTCGTCCGGGTCGGTCGAGACGATGAAGCGCTTCGCGGTCTGCTCGACCGAGAGCCCGTCGGCCAGGCGCTGCATCTCGACCGGGTCCTCGACGCCCTGCTTCTGCTCGGCACTCAGCCCGAGCGCGCCCCAGAAATGGGTCGCCCGCATGGCCTCATCACGATCGTGGTCGAAGGAGACCTTGACCTCGATCATCATGTCCAGATCGGAGATCGAGCGGCCCACCTTCTCCGCCCCCTCGGCGATGGCCGGCATCAACGTGTCGGTGTAGAGCGCCGGGTCCTTGCCCGACGTGGTGATCCAGCCGTCACCCGCCCGGCCGGCGAAACGGGTCGCGGCCGGGCCCGACGAGGCGAGCCAGATCGGCACCGGCTGCTCCGGACGGTCGTAGATCGTCGCCTTGTCGGTCGTGTAGTAGTCGCCCTCGAAGCTGACCCGCTCCTCCGACCAGAGCTGGCGGATCAGCTTCACCGCCTCGCGGAAACGGGCGAACCGCTCCTTGCCGTCGGGCCACTCGACCCCCAGCGGCACCTCGTTCATCGACTCGCCGCTGCCCATACCCAGCACGACGCGCCCGGGGAACAGGCAGCCGAGCGTCGCGAACGACTGCGCCACGATCGCCGGGTGGTAGCGGAACGTCGGGGTGAGGACCGAGGTACCCATCGTGATCCGCTCGGTCCGCGCGCCCAGCGCGCCCAGCCACGTCATCGCGAACGGCGCGTGCCCGCCGTCGTGACGCCAGGGCTGCAGGTGGTCGCTGACGAACACCGAGTCGAAGCCGTGCTCCTCGGCCAGCACGCCGTAGTTCAACAACTCCGTCGGCGCGAACTGCTCGTTGCTGGCCTTGTAGCCGAACTTCAGGGGCTTGCTCATCGCTCTCCTACCGGTTCGTCACGATCAGTTCGGCCTTCTGGAACTCCTTCAACGTGGAGTACCCACACTTGCCCATCACCCGCCGCACCGCCCCGAACAGGTTGCGTTCACCCGTGGGGTCGGACGTCGGGCCGGCGAGCAGTTCCTCCAACGTAGGCCGCTCGCCGTCCGAGGGGGCGGTGAAGTCGACGACGGCCGACCGCGGGAGGCGGGGGTGGGCCGCGGTGGAATCCCAGTACCGCCCCTGGCCGGGTGCCTCGGCCGCGGCCGCGAGCGGCTCGCCGAGCATCACCGCGTCGGCGCCGCAGGCGAGCGCCTTGGCGATGTCGCCGCCGGTCGACAGGTCGCCGTACGCGACGAGGTGCACGTAACGGCCGCCGGTCTCGTCGAGGTAGTCGCGCCGGGCGGCCGCGGCGTCGACCAGGGCGGTGGCCATCGGCACCTCGATACCGAGCACCGAGTGGGTCGACGAGCCGAGGTGCGAGCCGTAGCCGATGATCACGCCGGCCGCGCCGGTGCGCATGAGGTGCAGCGCGGTCTGGTAGTTCGTGACGCCACCGACGAGCACCGGGACGTCGAGGTCGGCGATGAAGGTCTTGAGGTTCAGCCCCGACTGGTTCTCCCGGATCACGTGCTCGGCCGAGATGACCGTGCCCTGGATGACCAGCAGGTCGACGCCCTCGGCCAGGGCGTGCGGCGCGAGCTCGGCGGTGTGCTGGGGCGACAGGCGGACGGCCACGCGCACCCCCGAGCGCCGCAGGTCGCCGATCCGGCGGCGCAGCAGTTCGGGCGACACGGGGGCGGAGTAGATCCGCTGCAGCGTCGCGGTGTCGCCGTCGAGCCCGGCGAGCTCCGCGGCGGGGTCCTCGTACCGGGCCCACAGACCCTCGCCGTCGAGGACGGCCAACCCGCCCAGGCGTTCGATCTCGATCGCCGTCTCGGGTGAGGTGACGGCGTCGGACGGCGCCGCCACGAACGGAAGGTCGAAGGCATGCGCGTCGATCTGCCAGGCGGTCGAGACCACCGCCGAACCGCGGGTCCGTCGGGTGGGCACGAGGGCGATGTCGGCGAGGTGGTAGCCGCGGCGGGCGCTGCGTCCGAGGCCGATCTCCACTGTCTCTGGCATGCCCTGAGTCTGCCGTACCCGGATCGGGGCCCGGGTCGGAGGACCTAGGTCCTGTATGTCCGGGCCGTCCTCTGCTCCGACGGCCGGACGCAGCCGTCATGCTCGCTTTACACGATTCTCGACGCGCGTTCCGCGCAGCTAGGACCCCCCGCATGCCGATCGCCGAGGCGACGCCCGCCGGACCGTCGTCGACGGCTCCGGGCCGTCTGCGCGGCCTGCTCGAGGCTCATCGCCTGATCACCAGCGAGCCGTCGCTCGCCACGGTGCTGTCGCTGATCGTCGAGTCGGCCTGCCGTCTGGTCGGCGCCTCGAGCGGGGTGCTGCGGGTGATCAGCCCCGACGGCGCGCAGGAGCACCTCGTCCAGCACGGCACCGACGACGAGACCGCGGCCCGCATCTCCGCGTACCCCGGCCCGCGTGGGACGGCGCGCAGCCTCTACCTGCAGGTGCCGATCGAGGTCCGGGGGGAGCTGTTCGGCGAGCTGCACCTGGCCACGCCCGAGGGCGGCCGGTTCAGCGTCGAGGACGAGGAGCTCATCGACGCCCTCGTCGCGGTGGCCGGCACCGCCGTCGCCAACGCCCGGCTGTACGAGGACGCGCGGCGCAGCCGCGACTGGCTCAACGCGTCGGGCGAGATCGCCCGGGCCCTGTTGGCCGAGGCCGACGTGGACCTGCTGATGGAGGTCGTGTCGCGGGCGCTGCACGTGGCCGAGGCCGACTACGGCGCGCTCGTGCTGCCCACCGAGGACGGCCGGTTCCGGGTTGCCGTGACGGTCGGACGCGGTGCCGAGGAGTTCCAGGACCTCGTCTTCACCCCGGAGTCCTCGCCGATGGGCCGGGCCATGCTCTCCGGGCAGAGCCTGCTGCTCAGCGACATGACACTGATCGCCAAGCCCGAGTTCGAGAACATCCACGGGTTCGGACCGGTCATGCTCGCGCCGCTCGTCGACGCGAAGGGCCTGCGCGGCGCGGTGGTGCTCATGCGCACCCAGGGCAGCCTCGGCTTCACCCCCCGCGAACTCGACCTCGCCACCACCTTCGCCGACCAGGTCGCGCTGGCCCTCGACCTCGACGACGCCCGGGCCGACGCCGAGTGGCTGCGCGTGCTCGAGGACCGTCACCGCATCGCGCAGGACCTGCACGACAACGTCATGCAGCGGCTGTTCGCCACCGGCATGGGGCTGCAGGGGTTGGCCGCGAGCGGCCTGCCGGCCGACCTCGAGGAGCGCCTGAGCCGGCACATCACCGACCTGGACGAGACGATCGACGAGATCCGCACCCGCGTGTTCGGCCTCCGTTCGGCTGACGTCCGCGCCGCGATCCGCCCGCCGCGACGCTTCCCGCGGGTCGACGGCACCGCGGGGCCGCCGCGTCGTTGAGGAAAATGATCCAGTACCGACAGCCGGTCCTGTACCCGCCGAGCCGGCAAATGTGGTCTGCTGACGTCCTACAGCGACCACGAGGAGCCACGACGTATGACGACAGCGGACCCCCCCGCGTCGATGACCCGGATCTTCCTGCTCGACGACCACGAGATCGTCCGGCGTGGTCTCGCGGAATTGTTGAACAGCGTCGATGACTTCGAGGTGGTCGGCGAGGCCGGCACCGTGGCCGAGGCCCTGCGCCGCATCCCGGCCGCCGGTCCCGATGTCGCGATCCTCGACGGACGGCTGCCCGACGGCTCCGGCATCGAGGTCTGCCGCGTCATCCGCGAGGAGCAGCCGCAGATCCGTTGCCTGATCCTCACCTCCTACGACGACGACGAGGCGATCTTCGCCGCCGTCCTCGCCGGGGCGGCGGGCTACGTCCTCAAGCAGATCCGCGGCTCGAACCTCGTCGACGCGGTGCGCCAGGTGGCCGCCGGCCAGTCGCTGCTCGACCCCTCGGTCACCGACCGGGTGCTCCGGCGCATCCGCGAGGGCAAGCAGGAGGACGCCCGGCTGGCCTCGCTCAACGTCCAGGAGCGCAAGATCCTGGTGCTGATCGCCGAGGGCCTGACGAACCGGCAGATCGGCGAGCGACTGTTCCTGGCCGAGAAGACGGTCAAGAACAACGTGTCGAGCCTGCTGGCCAAGCTGGGTATGCAGCGACGCACCCAGGCGGCGGTGTTCGGGGCCAACCTGCGCCCGCCGACCGAGGGCGGGCGCGACTTCTAGGGGCGGTCAGCCGACCGTGTAGTTCGGCGCCTCGACGGTCATCTGGATGTCGTGCGGGTGCGATTCCTTCAGGCTGGCCTGGGTGATGCGCACGAACCGGCCACGCTCGGCGAGCTCGGCGGTCGTCCGCGCCCCGACGTAGAACATCGCCTGCCGCAGGCCGCCGACGAGCTGGTGGGTGACGGCGCTGAGCGGGCCGCGGTAGGCGACGCGTCCCTCGATGCCCTCGGGCACGAGCTGGTCGTCGCTCGTCACCTCGGCCTGGTAGTAGCGGTCCTTGGAGTAGGACTTCTTGCCGCGTGAACTCAGCGCGCCGAGCGAACCCATGCCGCGGTAGCTCTTGTACTGCTTGCCGTTGACGAAGATCAACTCACCGGGCGACTCGTCGCAGCCGGCGAGCAGGGAGCCGACCATGACGGTGTCGGCGCCGGCCACGATGGCCTTGGCGATGTCGCCGGAGTACTGCAGCCCGCCGTCGGCGATCACCGGCACGCCGACCGGCTTGCAGGCCAGCGAGGCCTCGTAGACGGCGGTGATCTGCGGGGCCCCGACGCCGGTGACGACCCGGGTGGTGCAGATGGAGCCGGGCCCGACGCCGACCTTGACGGCGTCGGCGCCGGCGTCGACGAAGGCCTGGGCGCCGGCCCGGGTGGCGACGTTGC
Organism: Jatrophihabitans sp.; assembly: GCF_036000465.1. GTDB lineage: Bacteria > Actinomycetota > Actinomycetes > Mycobacteriales > Jatrophihabitantaceae > Jatrophihabitans. The sequence continues at coordinate 252,609 of NZ_DASYFV010000013.1, forward strand.
CGCCGATGACCTGGACGTGGCGGGTGGCGGGGTCGCTCTTCAGCCGGTGCACCATGTCGAGCAGCATCCGCACGTGCCCGTGGGCGGTGTCGGCGACGAGGACGTCGGTGCCGGCCTCGATGAGGGTGGTGGCGCGCTCCCAGGCGTCACCGAAATACCCGATCGCGGCGCCGACCATGAGCCGGCCCTGCGGGTCCTTCGACGCGCTGGGGAACTGCTCGGACTTCACGAAGTCCTTGACCGTGATCAGCCCGGCGAGGCGGCCGCGCTCGTCGACCAGCGGCAGCCGCTCGCGCTTGTGCTGGCGCAGCAGGGCGGTGGCGTCCTCGTGCGAGATGCCGACCGGCGCCGTGATCAGCGGCATGGGGGTCATGACCTCGTCGACCTTGGTCGTGCTCCACTCGGCCACCGGGACGAAGCGGAGGTCGCGGTTGGTGATGATGCCGAGCAGGCGCTGATCGGCGTCGACGACCGGCAGGCCGGAGATGCGGTACTCGCCGCAGACCTCGTCGAGCTGCTCGAGGGTGGCGTCGGGGCCGATCGTGACGGGGTTCGGGATGAGGCCGGTCTGGGTGCGCTTGACGAGGTCGACCTGGTAGGCCTGGTCCTCGATCGAGAGGTTGCGGTGCAGGACCCCGAGGCCACCCTGGCGGGCCATGGCGATGGCCATGCGGGCCTCGGTGACGGTGTCCATGGCGGCCGACAGCAGCGGCACCCGCAGCGAGATCTCCCGGGTGAGGCGTGCGGTGGTGTCGATCTCGTTGGGCGTCACGTCGGTCTCGCCCGGCAGGAGCAGGACGTCGTCGTAGGTGAGGCCGATCGCCGCGAACTTGTCGGGCAGGCGGGAACCGGAACCGGTGGCGGACGGGCGGTCGAGTGAGGACTCGTCGGGCAATGGAAGCTCCTTGCGTGCGCCGATACCGCATCCTACGCGGGTCGCGAGGTGCGCCCGCCCGCGATATCAGCGGCTTCCCACAACCCCTCCCGCCCGGCGCGAAACCGGGGGATACTGGGCCGGCGGGCTCGGCCGGTTCTCGTTTCGGTTGGCGCGCAGCCCCTACGGCGTCCTACCGTGAGGGTGTGAATCTCATGGCGGGGGCCAGATGAATCTCGAAGACGGTCCACTCGATCCGTTCCTCGGTGATCCCGACGATCCCGCGGCGCTGCTCGACGACAGCGATCCGGCGCAGCCGCTCAGCGACGACGAGCGCGAGGACGTGCTGGCCGACCTCGCCGAGCTGGCCTCGTTCCGCAGCACGCTCAGCCCGCTCGGCGTCGACGGCATCACCGTCGACTGCGCCGACTGCGGCGAGCAGCACTTCTTCGGCTGGGACCTCATGGCCGCCAACCTGCGTGCCCTGCTCGGCGAGGGTCGCACCCACGTCCACGAGCCCGCGTTCTCCCCCGACCGCGACGCCTACGTCAGCTGGGACTACGCCCGCGGCTACACCGACGCCGTCCAGGCCCTGAGCAAGCGCCGCTAGTCACGGCGTTCCGGCGTAATTCGGGCGGCCCGGACCGCCATCTTGCCGATTTCTCACGTTCCCGCGCGGGCCGCGTCACCTTTGGCGCGCTCGTTCTTTGGATAACACAGACGACCACCCCGGAGGCGGGCGGTCCTGGTGTCCGGAGGACGTAGATGGCCGAAATTCGACGGCTGCCCGCTCTGCGCGAGGGCGACTGGGACTGGCAGATGGAGGCCGCGTGCCGCGGTTCGGACACTGCCGGCTTCTATCACCCGGAGAACGAGCGGGGGCCTTCCCGGGTTCGACGTGAGATGCGGGCCAAGGCCGTGTGCTCGGGCTGCCCCGTCGTCCAGAACTGCCTGCGCTGGGCGCTGGCCGCCCGCGAGCCGTACGGCGTGTGGGGTGGCCTGTCGACCGAGGAGCGCGAGTCGCTGCTCACCCGGCAGCAGGCCTCCGCCTGACCGACCCGGCTTCGGCCGGGACGACGGAAGGGCCCGCAGCGATCTCGATCGCTGCGGGCCCTTCGTCGCACTGGTGGTGCCTGGCGCTAGTGACTGTGCCCGTGGCCGCCGTGGCCGTGGCCGTGGCCGTCGTCGTGGTGCTCCGGCTCGGCCGGCTTCTCCACGATCGAGGCCTGCGTCGACAGGATCAGCGACGCGACCGAGGCTGCGTTGGACAGCGCCGCCTTGGTGACCTTGACCGGGTCGACGACGCCGTCGGCGAGCAGGTCGACGTACTCGCCGGTGGCCGCGTTGAGGCCGTGGTTCTCGGGGAGCTCGGCCACCTTCGACACGACGACGTAGCCCTCGAGGCCGGCGTTGGAGGCGATCCAGCGCAGCGGCTCGCGCAGCCCGGAGCGGACGACGCCGACGCCGGTGAGCTCGTCACCGGTCAGGCCGAGGTCACCGTCGAGCGCCGAGGCGGCGTGGACGAGAGCGGCACCGCCACCGGCGATGATGCCCTCCTCGATCGCGGCGCGGGTGGCCGAGATCGCGTCCTCGATGCGGTGCTTGCGCTCCTTCATCTCGACCTCGGTGGCCGCGCCGACCTTGATGACGCCGACGCCGCCGGCCAGCTTGGCCAGCCGCTCCTGCAGCTTCTCGCGGTCCCAGTCGGAGTCCGTCTCCTCGATCTCCCGCCGGATCTGCGCGATCCGGGCGTCGATCTCGCTCTGCGAGGCGGCGCCGTGGGTGACCGTGGTGGTGTCCTTGGTGACGACGATGCGCCCGGCCTTACCGAGCGAGTCGAGGCCGACCTGGTCGAGCTTGAGCCCGACCTCCGGGGCGACGACCTCGGCACCGGTGACGACGGCGAGGTCCTGCAGGAACGCCTTGCGGCGGTCGCCGAAGAACGGCGCCTTGACCGCGACGGCCTGGAAGGTCTTGCGGATCGCGTTCACGACCAGGGTCGAGAGCGCCTCGCCGTCGACGTCCTCGGCGATGACCACGAGCGGCTTGTTGGCCGCCGCGACCTTCTCGAGCACCGGCAGCAGGTCGGCGATCGAAGAGATCTTCTGCGTGGTGATGAGCAGGTAGGGCTCGTCGAACGCGGTCTCGCCGGCCTCGGGGTCGGTGACGAAGTAGGGGCTGATGTAGCCCTTGTCGAACTGCATGCCCTCGGTGAACTCGAGCTCGGTGGTGAGGGTCTGGCTCTCCTCGACGGTGATGACGCCGTCCTTGCCGACCTTGCTGAACGCCTCGGCGATGAGCGTGCCGATAGTGGAGTCCTGCGCCGAGATCGTCGCGACGTGCGCGATCGCGCCCTCGCTCTCGATCGGCACGGCGGCCTTGTCGAGCGCCTCGTTGACCGCGGTGACCGCAGCGTCCATGCCGCGCTTGAGCGACATCGGGTTCGCGCCGGCCGCGACGTTCTTCAGCCCGGCGTTGACCAGGGCCTGCGCGAGCACCGTGGCGGTGGTGGTGCCGTCGCCGGCGATGTCGTTCGTCTTGGTCGCCACGGACTTCGCGAGCTGGGCGCCGAGGTTCTCGTAGGGGTCGTCGAGCTCGATCTCGCGGGCGATGGTGACGCCGTCGTTGGTGATGGTGGGGGCGCCGAAGGACTTGCTCAGCACCACGTTGCGGCCCTTGGGGCCGAGCGTCACCTTGACCGCGTTGGCCAGCTTGTCAACGCCGCGCTCCAGCGCGCGGCGGGCGTCCTCGTCGAAGCTGAGGATCTTCGCCATGGGGTTCCTTTCCGTTCTTCAGACCTGCTCGGGGCACAACCGAAACGCCCCGGCGCACGCGATGGTGCGCGCGGCCGGGGCGGAGACTTCGTGTGTGCTTACTTCTCGATGATCGCGAGGACGTCGCGGGCCGAGAGCACCAGGTACTCCTCGCCGGCGTACTTGACCTCGGTGCCGCCGTACTTGCTGTACAGGACGACGTCGCCGACGGTGACGTCGAGCGGAACGCGGTTGCCCTTGTCGTCGATGCGGCCGGGGCCTACGGCCAGGACGGTGCCCTCCTGGGGCTTCTCCTTGGCGGTGTCGGGAATGACGATGCCGGACGCGGTCGTGGTCTCGGCCTCGTTGGCCTGCACGACGATGCGGTCCTCGAGCGGCTTGATGCTGACCTTGGTGGCGGTCACGATGTGACTCCCCTTCTCGGGTGTGCCCTTGATTTCGGGGCGATGACTCGTACGCATGAATGGGGCTGGTTGCCGTCGCGGGGGTCAACCACTCCCGAATTGGCACTCTAACGCGGCGAGTGCCAACTCTCAACGTCGGGGCCGCCCGGCTACCCGATCGTGGAGCGTTGGGCGCGAATCGGAGGCGCCTGACGCTCCACGATCGGCGAGGGGAATCAGTAGTTGCCGGTCAGACCCGGGACGGTCGGGTGCACCTGCAGGCGGCAGACGCTCACCGAGCGGGCGAGGTGCACGGTGTGCGAGGTGTTCGCCGGGGTGGTCGCGACCGAGTGCGAGAAGGTGCAGGCGCCGCTGGTGACCGGGTTGAAGTTCATCCATTCGACGTCGGCCGAGGCGTAGGCGCCGGGGTGCAGCACGACGGTCGGGATGCCGTGCCGGCTGCCGCCGGTGAAGCCGTTCACGGTGCGGGTGGCGTGGGCGAGCACGTGGTCGGTGGAGCTCAGGGCGTCGAGGCCGGGGTAGCCGTAGATCGTGCAGGTGTTGCCCGTGCGGTTGCGGAACCGCAGGATGAAGTTGGCGTGGCCGGTGGCGCCCTGCTCGGCGCTCGCGCTGACCGTGAGCGAGGTGTTGCCACAGGCGGGCAGGGCGGCCGAGGCCGGGGCGGCCCCGATCGCGGCGACACCGCCGAGGGCGAGGGCGCTGGTGGCGAGGACGGCGAGGCGGCGGGACACGGACATGACGGCTCCTGGGATCGACGGGACGGTGAGGAGGAGACGCGAGCGGCGCGGGTGATACCGCGGCGGCGGCGTCAGCGGAAGGCGGCGCGCTGCCAGGTGAGCCCGCCGTCGCGGGTGGTCCAGAGCGACTGCCCGTTGTCGCCGATCACCCGGCCGATGGTGGCCGACTCGAAACCGACGAAGGTGATCGGGCCGCTGACCTTCGGGATCGTGGTCCAGGTGGCCCCGCCGTCGCGACTGACCGCCAGCCGGTCGCCGCCGGCGGCGAGGACGGTGCGGGGGTCGCCGGCGAGGTGGTCGGCCGCGACCGGGATGGTGCCGCCGGCCGCGGTGGCCGTCCGCCCGCCGTCGGTCGAGGTCGCCACGAACGTGCGCTGCCCGGCATCCCGGACGGTGCACAGCACGGTCAACCGGGTGCCGGAGGCGGCTGCGACGTCGTGGCTGTCCACCTCACCGCCGACCTGGGGACACGGCTCGCCCTCGGCGTGCCAGGTCGCACCGTCGTCGGTGGAGGCGTAGAGCGTGGCGGTCGCGTTGTTCGCCCCGCCGGCCGGGTTGCGCTCGGCCAGCAGGTAGGCGGCGGAACCGCCCCGGGCGAAGGCCAGCCCGGCCACGTTGACGTCGGTCGGCAGCGTGGCGGCGGTCCAGGTGGACGATCCGATCGCCGACCGCTCGATGCCGACATGGCACGGCCCGGGGCAGCCGGAACCGCCCGACACGACCCGGATCACGTTGCCGTCGAGGGTCTCGAGTGCCTCGGCCCCACCGGTCTGACCGTGCCAGGTCTTCGCGCCGTCGGTGGTTACGAAGAGCGCCTGCGACCCGTAGGCGTAACCGATCTGCGACGTCGCGAAGCGCAGGTGTTGCACGCAGGGCGCGGCGCAGCCGTTGACCCCGGCCACGTTGAACGGCGTGCTCGCGACACTCGTCCAGGTGGTGCCGTCGGTGGTTCGCAGCAGCGCGGTGCAGCGGCCCGGCCCGGTGAGGCAGGTCGACGACGCCAGGGCCCAGCCGTCGTCGGCACCGTCGAAGGTGACGTCGAGCAGGCGGAGGTTCGACAGCGTGCCCCTCCCGCGCGCCGCCGCACCGGTCCCCGACGGCGTGGTCGAGGTGGGCGGGGTGCTCGCGTGGGTGGGCGCGGCCGGGGGTGACGACGAGGCGTGAGCCGACGTGGTGGGCGAGTCGATCGCGGGCACCCCGGCCTCGGGCTTCTGGCTCTGCACCACGGCGACCGCGCCGACGACGGCGGCAGCCGCCCCGGCGGCCAGCAGCGGCAGCGCCCAGGTGCGCCAGGCCGGCTGGCGACGGGGCGGCGCGACGTAGGCGATCGGGCGATCGACGGCGGCGACGATGCGCTCGGCCAGCGGACCGGCCGCCGGCGCCTGCCCGGACTGCTCGTACAGCGACCGGCGCAGCGCGAGTTCGAGGTCTCGGTTCTCGGGGTGGTGTCTCATGCCGTCCTCCCGGCGTCGGCCGCCATCTGCTCCCGCAGCGCGGCCAGGCCCCGGCTGATCAGGCTGCGCACGGTGCCGACCCGGCAGCCGAGCGCCGCGGCGGCGTCCTCGTCGCTGACGTCGTCGAAGAAGCGCAGGACGAGCGCGGCTCGTTGTCGTTCGGGCAGCCGGCGCAGCCCGGCCCAGATCTCGTCGCGGTCGGCGAGGCGGGCGCTCGCGTCGTACTCCTCGATGGACTCGGGCAGCTCGGCCACCGCGTACTCGCGCCGGGACGCCCGGCGGCTGTGGTTGATGAAGCCGTTGGTGAGCGCGCGTCGCACGTAGGCCAGCGGCGCGTCCGCCGCGGCGACGCGATCCCACTTCGGGTAGAGCCGCACGAGGGTGTCCTGCACGAGCTCCTCGGCGGCCGGGCCGTTGCCGGTGAGCAGGTAAGCGGTGCGGACGAGCGCCGGCGTGTGCTGCCGGACGAACTCCGCGAAGCCGACCTCGCTTCTCACCAGCACCTCCATGCCCTACTAGACAGCACGGAGGCGCACCCGGTTGCGGTTGATCCGCTACGTGACCGGTTCGTAATGCGCGCCGTCGTCGGCGAGGCGCCAGACCCGGCGGCCGCGGGCCGGGGTGGGCACGCCCCTGGCCTGCAGCGGGCGCCACAGCGGCCGGTGCCAGGTCGTCACCGGGATCGACGGGACCGTCTGCACATAGCGCGGACGCTGCGGCGCGGGCAGCTTGTCGAGGGCCTTCTCGAGGTCGGCGGTGTCGAGCTCGCCCTTGTCGCGCAGGGTCACCGCGGCCACGAGCACGTCGGCGTCGCCGTCGGTCACGCCGTAGGCGACGATCAGGTCGACCGCCGGGATCATGCCGAGCGCGAACCGGGTGGCCGACGGGATCACCGGGCCGTCCTCCGTGTCGACGATCTCGGCCACCGGGCCGGCCAGCCAGAGGTCGTTGTGCTCGTCGCGCAGGAACAGGTCGCCCGTCGAGCGCCACGCGTCGCCCGACTCGAAGACGCCTCGCAGCGGCACGCCGGCCATCGAGTCGGCCGGGTTCACCCGGGCCAGCAACAGCCCGACCTCGTCGACGCGGCACTCGCGGCCGAGCCCGGCAGCGTCCAGTTCGAGGCGGCGGTGGGTCATGTCGTAGGCGGCGACGCGAACCTCGGCCGTGCCCGGCAGGGGACGGCCCATCGAGCCCGGCACGCGTCCGGCGACGTTGGCGAGGATCGCCTCGCCCTCGGCCGAGGCGTAGAACTCGAGCACCTTGGCTGTCGGGAACCGCTCGGTCGTGCGCCGCCAGAGGTTGCGCGGCATGCCCGAGCCGATGAACATCCGGATCGGGTGGTGCTGCTCGTTCGGGTGCGGCGGCGCGTTGACGATGGGGCGCAGCGACGTCCAGGTGTAGGCGACGTGGGTGGCGCCGTAGCGGCGCACCTCCTCCCAGAACGTGTCCGGGTCGTCGGCGCTGGCCATCGCGAACCGGGCGCCGGACGCGACCGCGCCGCCGATGCTCATGAGCAGCGCCGACGAGTGGTGGAACGGCGCCACGCTGAAGACGGTGTCGCCGGGGCGCAGGGCCGCGGCCGACGCGGTACCCAGGGCCGACATCGCCCACCGGCGGTTGGTGATCTGCAGCGCCTTGGTGCCCTTGCCCTCGCCGGTGAACAGCACGAACGCGACGTCGCCGGCGCGGTGCGGGTTCGGCCGGTACCAGGCGGGCAACTCGACCTCGTCCGGGACGATGCGCTCCATGTCGATCGCCTCGACGCCGAGCTCGCGCCAGTCGCCGCCGCCGCCGAGCACGGCCCAGGTGACGCCCTCGATCTCGTCGACGAACTCGGTGTGCTCGGGGTCGGAGATGATCAGCGTGACCCGGCCGAGACCGGCCTCGCGCGCGATGTCGCCATCGGGCCGCAGCATCACCGCGGTGGCGCCGAGACGGCTCAGGGCGGTGATGACCGTGAACGCGCTCGGGCGGGTCCGCATCAGCACGCCGACGCGGTCGCCGTGGCGCACGCCGATGCTGATCAGGCCGCGGACGACGTTGTCGACGCGGTTCTTCACGTCGTACTGGCGGTGCGCGCGGTCGCCGAAGAGGAACGCGATGTCGTCGGGCGCCCGGCGGGCCTGCTCGTCGAGCAGCAGGCCGAGCGAGATGCGGGTCGCCGGGTCGAGCTGCTCGATGCGGGCGAGGCGGGGCAGCTGGGCCGGGGCCTCGCGCACCACGCTGCGCACGAGCCGGCCCCCGCGGCGGGCCGCGCCGAGCACCATGCGCCCGACGCCGAGGCCGAGCTCGAAGCCCTGGGCGGCCGCGACCGCGGCGGTTCCGGCGCGCAGCGGACGTCCCGCCTCGATGGTCTCGGCGGGAGCGATGGCCTCGGGCAGGTCACGCTTGCCCTCACGCCACTTGACCCACTCGGCCACGGTCGGCCAGGTGATGTTCGAGGCGCTGGAACCGACGACGAGGCCGAAGTGCCCGCCCGGCAGCGTGACCTCGTAGACGGTCGCGCGCGGCGCGGCGCGGCGGACGGCCCGCACCGCGTCCGGGTGCCCGATGGTGTCGGTGGCGCCGACGAACGTCAGGATCGGCAGGTCGATGTCGGCGAGCGTGACGAGCCGGTCGTCGATGACGAAGCCGCCCTCGAGCATCCGGTTGTGCGTGACGAACTGCTCGAGCAGCTCGGCGATCGCCGGGCCGGAGTACGCCGTCCACCCCTGGCTGTCGAGGAACTGGCGCTGCCGCTCGCGGGGCAGCAGGGCGTCGCGGTCGTGCAGCGCCATCAGGAACTGCAGGCGGCCCTGGACCGTCTTGGCCGGGTCGAGCATCTTGAAGCCGAAGCGCACCATCCAGCTCGGCAGCGCCACCTTGCGCAGCAGGCCGGAGTCGACGAGCTCGCCGGCGAGGCGGGCGATGACCTCGGGCGCGATCGGGATGGGCAGCGGCGCGGTCGTGTCGACGGGCGAGCCGAAGGTGATCAGCGAGTCGATGTCCTCGCCCCGGCGGTAGGCCGCGGTCTGGTAGGCGAACATGCCGCCCTGCGAGTACCCGGCGAGCACGATCTTCTTGGCCGTCGCCTTGGCGACCCGGTCGACGGCGTCGCTGACGGCGAGCACGTGGTCGGTGAGGTTGCGCTCGAGGCCGCCGGGCTCGCGTCCCGGGTCACCGAAGTCGACCACCCACGGGTCGGCGCCCTGGGCGTGCAGCGCGGCGACGGCCGAGGTCGAGGGCGAGACGTCCCACACCTCGGTGGACATCATCAGCGGCGGGACGAGCAGCACCGGGGTGGCGTCGGTGGCCGGGGTGCTGGGGGTGTGGTCGGAGTAGTAGTGGCGCAGCCGGTAGTTGGCCTGCTCGGCCTCGACGGTGTAGGGCGAGTGCTCCTCGTCGGTGACGAGACCGCCGAAGCGGACCACCTCGGCGACGTTGCGGGCCGTGTGCGAGACCCGCTTGGCGTAGCGCACCGCCGCCGGCACGCCCGGGCTGGGACGACGTGCGACGTCGCCGGGTCCGCTGTCCTTCGGAGAGTTCGCCACGGCATGAACTGTGGTGCTCTTCGCGCGCCGGTGCAACCTCAGCGGTAACAGGCCACAGTCAGCGCGGCACGGGCTCGAACGACCACACGTGCGGCGGCCGGGCCACGAGTTCGCCCGGCACCTCGGTGATGCCGCGGCCCGTCGGGTCGATCACGACCACCCGCCCGTCGTGACTGCGGAAGATCTCGGCCGCCTCGGCAGCGTGATGGCGCACGTGCGCCACCAGGTCGTCCTGCCGGTCGGGCGCGGCCTTGGCCTCCCACATCAACGTCGTCATGCGCCCATCCTGCTCCCCTCCCGGCCGGGATCAGACGAGGACGTCGGTGATCGGGAGGGCCGAGTCGGCCGGGAGGTCGAGGGCGGACGGCGTGGCGCCGTGAGCGACCAGCTGTGCGCCGAGCGCGGCGACCATCGCGCCGTTGTCGGTACAGAGCTTCGGCCGGGGCACGCGCAGCCGGATGCCGGCGTCGTCGCAGCGGGACTGGGCCAGCGCCCGCAGGCGCGAGTTGGCCGCGACCCCGCCGCCGATGACGAGGTGCCCGACACCCTGCTCGCGGGCGGCCCGGATCGCCTTGGCGGTGAGGACGTCGACGACGGCCTCCTGGAACGACGCGGCGACGTCGGCCACCGGCACCGGCTCCCCCGCGCGCTGCCGGGCCTCGACCCAGCGGGCCACCGATGTCTTCAGCCCGGAGAAGGAGAACGCGAACGGGTGGTCGTGCTGGCCGGTCATGCCGCGCGGGAAAGCGATCGCGGCCGGGTCGCCCTCCTTGGCGATGCGGTCGATCGGCGGGCCGCCCGGGAACGGCAGGCCGAGCAGGCGGGCCACCTTGTCGTAGGCCTCGCCCGCGGCGTCGTCGACGGTGGCGCCGAGTTCGGTGAGCTCCTCGCCGCCGATGCGCGGGACGAGCAGCAGTGACGAGTGGCCGCCCGACACCAGCAGCGCGATGCACGGCTCCTCGAGCGGGCCGTGCTCGAGCAGGTCGACCGCCACGTGGGCCGAGAGGTGGTTGACCCCGAACAGCGGCTTGCCCAACGCCAGCGAGTACGCCTTGGCCGCGGCGACGCCGACGAGCAGGGCGCCGGAGAGGCCCGGGCCGGCGGTCACGGCGACGGCGTCGACATCGGCGGCCGTGACGCCGGCGTCGGTCAACGCGCGGTTGATCGTCGGCACCATGGCCTCGAGGTGGGCCCGGCTCGCGACCTCGGGCACGACGCCGCCGAAGCGGGCGTGCTCGTCGACGCTGCTGGCGATCGCATCGGCCAGCAGCGTCGTGCCACGCACGATGCCGACCCCGGTCTCGTCACACGACGTCTCGATCCCGAGAACGAGCGGCTCAGACTGCACGACTCATCACCACCGCATCGATCCGTCCGTGGTCGTAGTACCCGCGCCGGACGCCGATCTCGGCGAACCCCTCGGTCAGGTAGAGGGCGCGGGCGGCGGCGTTGTCGACGCGCACCTCGAGGTAGATCTGCGCCGCGCCGCCGGCCCGCGCGGCGTCGAGCAGCGCGGCGACGAGCTGCCGGGCGAGGCCCTGGCGGCGGGCAGTGGGCACGACGCCGACGGTCAGGATCTCGGCCTCGTCGGCCAGCACCCGCACGCCGGCCCAGCCGAGCAGCTCGCCTTCCGGCCCTTCGGCCGCGACGTAGGTGCGGTGCCGGCTGTCGGCCAGCTCGGCGCGGTAGCCGCTGCGCGTCCAGGCCTCGGAGCCGAACATCGCGAGCTCGAACGGCATCAACGCGTCGATGTGGGCAGCGGTCATCGGCACGATCGACCCGGTGGCGTTCACTGCGACACCGGCTTGGGTGCCCCCGGCGCGACCGCGTCGGGGCGCCGCAGGTAGAGCGGCGTGAGCGGATCGGACTCGTCCCGGCCGACGATGCGCTCGAGCGCCACCCGCACGAGGGCGACCGGGTCGGGGTAGCGCTCGGCCCGCCGGCGCAGTTCGGGCCAGACCTCGGCGTACAGCTCGCCACCGGCCCCGGCGATCGCGGTGACGCCGGCGAGCGGCACCTCGGCCGGCTTGTCGACGGCCGGGTCACCCGCGCGCACGCCGTGCTCGTAGCGGGCCCAGTAGACCTCGCGGCGGCGGGCGTCACTGGCGACGAGCAGGCTCGGCTCGTCGGCGCAGGCGCGTCCGATGGCGTCGAGCGAGCAGACCCCGTAAGCGGGGATGTCGAGCAGGTCGGCGAACACGGCCGCGGTGACGAGCCCGACCCGCAGCCCGGTGTAGGGGCCGGGCCCGGTGCCGACGACGACGGCCGCGAGATCGCCGGGGGCGATGCCGGCCTCGCGCAGCGCGTCGTCGACGGACGGCGCGAGGAGCTCGCCGTGGCCGCGGACGGCGAGCGCGGTGCGCTCGGCGGCGAGCACGACGGTGTCGGGAGCCGCGTCGACGACGGTGACGACGCCGGCGGTGACGGCCGGGGAGGACGTGTCGAGAGCGAGAACGAACACGGCTCAGCCCATCCCGTCGAGGCGCTCGGCCCAGTCGCCGCCGTGCGGGCGCAGCGTGGCGGTGCGCTCCTCGGACTCGTCGGCCCGGGCGAGCTCGATCTCGAGCCGGGCGTCGGCGAGTTGCTCGACCAGCCCCGTGCCCCACTCGACGGCGGTCACGGCGCTCGCGGTGTCGACGTCCAGATCGAGGTCGTCGACCTCGTCGAGGGAACCGAGCCGGTAGGCATCGACGTGCACCAGCGCGATGCCGCCGGTCGCGGGGCGGTGGACCCGGGCGATGACGAAGGTCGGCGACACGATCGAACCCCGCACGCCGAGCCCGGCCCCGATGCCCTGCACGAGCGCGGTCTTGCCCGCCCCGAGCGGGCCGCTGAGCACGACGAGGTCGCCGGGGCGCAGCAGCCCGGCCAGTCGCCGGCCGAAGGCGCGGGTGTCGTCGGCCGTCGGCAACGTGATCGTGCGCGCGCCCAGTGTGTCGGCGTCGATCGGCACTCGCGGGTGCACCGGCGCTCCGCCGGGCCCGCGCATCGGTCCCAGCGTCATGAGCGAGCTCCGCGAGCGAATGACGTGTGGGCGTGGCCTGCGGCGGCCGGAGCGAAGCGGAGGACGGTCATGAGCGAGCTCCGCGAGCGAAGGACGAATCGGCATGGCCTCCGGCGGCCGGAGCGAAGCGGAGGGCGGTCATCGGACGACCTTCCCGCGGCGCCGGCGAACCGGGCGGACGGTCGCGAGAGCGTCCTCGATCAGCTCGGCGAGCGGGCCGTCGACGGCCCCGGGCTGTTCGAGCAGGGCCATGTGTCCGGTGGCCGGAACGATGACGAGACGGGCGTGCGGCACGGCGGCGGCGATCTCCTTGCTGTGCTCGACCGGGGTGATGACGTCGTCGGCCCCGGCCACGATGACGACGGGCGTGTCGGCGAGATGCTCCAGCGCGGCGAGCTTGTCGTGGGCCATGAGAGCGGGGAAGAAGTCGGCGATCACGTCGACGCCGGTGCGTCCGATGGTGGTCGTCACCAGCTCGACGACCGCCGGGTCGACGTCCGGCCCGAACGAGAGCCGTTTGACGAACACCCAGGCGACGTCGGTGAGCCGGGCCCGGCTGCGTTCGACGACCCGGGTACTGCGCCGGGCCCCGCCGAGCAGCAGGGGCAGCACCGGGCCCTTGAGCTTGGCCATCAGCGCCGGCATGCCGAGCGTGACCGCGGCCAGCTTCCCGGGCGACGTGGAGGCGAGCAGCACGCCCTTGACCCGCCCCTCCGGGCCGAACAGCTCGGGGTGGGTTCCGGCCAGCGTCATGACCGTCATGCCGCCCATCGAGTGGCCGACGAGCACGAGCGGACCGGTGGGGGCGAGCGCGTCGACGACCGCGCGGAGATCGGCGCCGAGCTGGTCGATCGTGGCGTGCTCGGCGTCGCTGCGGCCCGACCGGCCGTGGCTGCGGTGGTCGTAGGCGATCGAGCGGGCCTGCGGGCCGAACGCGGCCGCGAGCGCGCGTTGCTGCAGCACGAAGATGTCGTGGTCGAGGCAGAACCCGTGCGCGAAGACCACGGTCACTGGTGCGTCGTCCGGCCCGTGCTGCTCGTAGAACAGAGGCAGGCCGTCGTCGGCCCCGACGAAGCCGGAGCGGGTCGGCGTCGCCGGCGCGAACACGGCGTCCGAGCCGGCGGCCCGCCGCCGCTGCTGGGCGACCCGATGATCGGCGACGAGCGCCGCCCCCGCACCGGCCGCCACCAGGCCGACCGCCCCACCGATCAGGCCCTTCCTCATGCCGGGTCTCCCACGTAGACCCGCTGCACCCGCGGCCCGATGCGCGTGACGATCTCGTAGTGGATCGTGCCGACGGCGTCGGCCCAGTCCTGCGCGGTCGGCTCGCCGTCGCGGCCGGGGCCGAACAGCACCACCGGGTCGCCCGGCGCCACGGGCAGGTCGCCGACGTCGACGATCACCTGATCCATGCAGACGCGGCCGGCCAGCGCGAAGCGGGCGCCGTTCAACCACACCGGCCCGACCTTCGACGCGTGCCGCGGCACGCCGTCGGCGTAGCCGAGCGGGACGAGCACGAGGGTGGTGTCGCGGGTCGTCGTGTACTCGTGGCCGTAGGAGACGCCCTCGCCCGCGCGCACCCGCTTCACGCTCGCCGCGCCTGCCCGCAGCGTCATGGCCGGCGTGAGGTCGAACTGCCCGGCGACGGGCGAGAGACCGTAGACGGCGATCCCGGGGCGCACGAGATCGAAGTGCGCCTCGGGCAGCGTGAGGGTCGCGGCCGAGTTGGCCAGGTGCCGCACCTGCGGGACGACGCCCTCCCGGCCGGCGACGTCGAGGGCTGCGCGGAAGGCTGCGATCTGCTTGGCGATGGTGGGGTTCCCGGGCTCGTCGGCGTAGGCGAAGTGGCTCCAGATGCCGGTGGCCGTGACCTCGCCCGCGGCCTCGGCCCTGGCCGTGGCGGTCACCAACGCGGGCCAGTCGTCGACGTAGCAGCCGTTGCGCGACAGCCCGGTGTCGATCTTGAGGTGGACGCGGGCCGGGCGGCCCGACGCGCGCGCCGCCGCCGTCACGGTGTCGAGCTGCCAGGTGCTGCTGACCGAGATGTCGATGCCGGCCTCGAGCGCGCGGCGCACGGTGTCGGCCTCGCCCGGCGTCCAGAGCCAGGACAGCAGCGGGGCCGTGATGCCGGCCGCCCGCAGGGCCAGCGCCTCGTCGACGACGGCCGTGCCGAGCCAGGTGGCGCCACCGGCGAGGGCGGCGCGGGCACTCGGCACCAGCCCGTGCCCGTAGCCGTCGGCCTTCACCACGGCCATGACGTCGGCGGCCGTACCGGCCTTCAGGGACGCGACGTTGGCCCGGATCGCGGACAGGTCGACGACGGCCTCGGTTCGCAGCACGCGTCCAGTCTCCCAAACGCGAGATAGTGACGCCGGGCCCGCCACCTCGCGCGGCACCGCGCGCGATCTGGCCTAACCGAGCCGGTCGACCTCAAACTCGACCGGGAACGGCTCGGCGATACGCGCGATCTCGCTCGGGCCCCACGAGCCGACCTCGGTGTAGACCTCGGCGCCGGGCGCCAGCGTGTAGGCCGTGACGCTCAGGGGGTCGGTCTCGACCCGCCAGTACGCCTTGATGCCGGCCGCGGCGTACTTCGCCGGCTTGGTCACGCGGTCCATGGTCACCGACCCGGGCGACACGATCTCGATCGCGAGCATCACGTCGGTCGCAGCCAACGTCCTCGCTCCGCGCAGCCGCTCCCGCTCTACGACCACGAGATCAGGGACCAGGTAGGACCGGGTCATCTGCACACCCATCGGACCGGCGACGATCGTGCCACCGGGCAGTGCGCCGTGCATGGCCGTGCGCAACTCGGCGCTGGCGAGTTCGTGATCGCCACCGGTCGACGGGCTCACGACGAGACCGCCGTCAACGATCTCGTAGCGCCACCAGTCCGGCACATCGAGCGCATCGACGTCCTCGAACGTCCAGACGTCGCGCATCTCCACCATCGGGTGCATCGTGAACTCCTCCACTGCTCGAGTGTGACCCCCACCCGAGCAGTCTGGCGAGTTCTCGAGCCCGCGCGATCCGTCCTGTGGACAACGGCGGCCTCACCCGAGCCGGTCGACCTCGATCTCGACCGGGAACGGCTCGGCGATCCGCGCCGTCTCGCCCGGGGCCCACGAGCCGATCTCGGTGTAGACGCCGGCCCCGGCGTCCAGCCGGCACGCCGTGATGCCCAGCGGGTCGGTCTCGACCCGCCAGAAGTTCGGGATGCCGGCGGCGGCGTACTGGGCCGGCTTGGTGATCCGGTCCGTCGTGACCGACCCCGTCGACACGACCTCGACCGCGAGCCACACCTCCCTCGGCTCGAGCGCCCGCGCGGTGCGCGACCTCGCGTCATCGGGAACGACCAGCAGGTCGGCGACCCGGTAGGACGCCCCGATCGAGATCCCGGCGTTCCCGGCGAGCACGATCAGGTCCTCGGGCGCCGCTCGCGTCAACATCCGGGCCAGGAAGCCGATGGCGAACTCGTGGCGCAGGCCTGGCGTCGGGCTCACGACCAGCGCGCCGTCGACGATCTCGTAACGGTGCCGGTCCTCGACGTCGAGGGTGTCGAGGTCGTCGAGCGTCCAGACGTCGCGCATCTCGACGAGCGGGTGCATCGTGAACTCCTCCACGGCTCGAGTGTGAACCTCACCCGTCCATCCTGGCGAGTTCCGGACAGCCGCGAAGCCGCCTGTGGACGACGGTCAGCCGCGGCGGACGGTGCGCAGCGCGGCCCGCACCGCGTGCAGCACGTCGAGCGAGGAGGGCGGCCCGTCGGCGGCGGCGAGCTGGCCGGCGACACCGTGGACGTACGCGCCGGCCGCGGCGGCGAGCGGCGGCTCGACCCCGGCCGCGAGCAGCGAGCCGATCAACCCGCTGAGCACGTCGCCGCTGCCGGCGGTGGCGAGCCACGGCGTGCCGGTCGGGTTCACGTAGGCCGAGCCGTCGGGCGCGGCGACGATTGTCGCGTCGCCCTTGAGCAGGACGACGACCCCGAGCGCCGCCGCCGCCGCTCGGGCCGACCCGAGCCGGTCGGCCGACGGCCCGTCGGCGATGCGGGCGAACTCACGATCGTGGGGGGTGACGACGGTCGGCGCGTCGCGACGCAACAGGTCGGGGTGCTCGCCGAGCAGCGTGATCCCGTCGGCGTCGACGATCACCGGCACGTCGGTCGACAGCACATCGGCCAGCAGACCGCGCGCCGTTTCGTCGGTGCCCATCCCCGGGCCGGTGACCCAGGCCTGCACCCGCAGTTCGCTCGGCCGCGCGCCCTCCTGGACGACGACCTCGGGGTACGCCGCCCGCACGGCGTCGGCGGCACCCCCCGCGTAACGCACCATGCCCGCACCGCCCGAGATCGCCGACCCGGTCGCGAGCACCCCGGCCCCGGGATACGCGCTCGATCCGGCGACGAGCCCGACGACCCCGCGGGTGTACTTGTCACTCGTCGAGTCGGGCGTCGGCAGCAGGGCCGCGATGTCGTCGGCCTCGAGCACGTGCGTCGTCGCCGGTGGCAGGGTCGCGTCCAGCCCGATGTCGACCAGCCGCACCTCACCGGCGTGCGCGACCCCGGCGCCCAGCACCAACCCCGGCTTCAGCGCGCCGAAGGTGACGGTCACGTCGGCG
Organism: Jatrophihabitans sp.; assembly: GCF_036000465.1. Classification (GTDB taxonomy): domain Bacteria; phylum Actinomycetota; class Actinomycetes; order Mycobacteriales; family Jatrophihabitantaceae; genus Jatrophihabitans. Next base: position 270,003 of record NZ_DASYFV010000013.1, read on the forward strand.
TCGATCGCCGACCCGCCCGCCTCGCCGGTGTCGGCGTCGACCCCGGAGGGAATGTCGACGGCCACGGTCAGGTGCTCGCGGGCGGCCGTGCCCAGCCCGACCGCGGCGTCACGCAGGCCGCCCCGCCCGCCGATGCCGACGATGCCGTCGACGACGAGGTCGGCTCCGGCGAGCGCACCGGGCGAGACGGACGCGCGCCGGCCACCCGCCCGGGTCAGCGCCGCCAGCCCGCCGGGATGGGCCTTCCCGGGCACCAGCAGCACCGCCGTCACGCGAGCCCCGCGCCGCGCCAGCTCGGCCCCGGCGTACAGCGCGTCGCCGCCGTTGTTGCCCGCCCCGATCAGCAGCACGACCCGTGCGCCGTAGACGCGCCCGAGCAACCGGGCGCACTCGACCGCCAGCCCGTGCGCCGCCCGGGCCATCAACGCGCCCTCGGGCAGCGTGGCCATCAGGGCCGCTTCGGCCGTCCGGATCTGCTCGATCGAGTACACACCGCGCATGCCCTGATCCTGCCCGTCAGTCCGCTTCCGCGATCACGGTCGCGGCGGCGATCCCGCCGTCGTGCGAGAGCGAGATGTGCCACCGGGTCACGCCGAGCGAGTCGGCGCGGGCCTGCACGGTCCCGGTGATGGCGAGCGACGGCCGACCGACGTCGTCGACCCGCACCTCGGCATCGGTCCACGCCATGCCGCCACCGGCGCCGAGCGCCTTGGCCAGGGCCTCCTTGGCGGCGAAGCGGGCGGCGAGCGACTCGTCGGTTCGCGGCGAGCCGGACGCGGTCACCTGCTCACCGGCGGTGAAGAGCCGGTCGCGCAGCGAGGGCGTGCGTTCGAGGGTGGCGGCGAAGCGGGCCACCGGCACCACGTCGACGCCGATGCCGACGATCACCCGATGCCGACGATCACGAGGGGTGTCAGGCCGTCGGCGAACCGGCAGCAGCGGGCTCGCCCGGCGCCGGCGCGTAGTCGGACAGGTGGCCGGGGAACGCCGACTTGCCCGGGTTGAGGTACGCGAACGCGTTGTTGACCGCGGTCGCGACCTCGCCGAAGCCGGTGGCGATCAGCTTCACCTTGCCGTCGTAGTCGACGATGTCGCCCGCTGCGTAGATGCCCGGCACCGACGTGCTGCCCTTCGTGTCGACCATGATCTGGCGCTTCTCGATGTGGATGCCCCACTCCATCAGCGGGCCGAGGTTCGCGGTGAAGCCGAGGGCGGCGATGAGCTTGTCGCACGGCAGCGTCACCGGGTCGTCCTGGCCCTTGACCGCGATGTCGACCTCGGTGACGTCGGGGTCACCCCGCACCGCCGACACCTGCGCGTCGGTGAGGATCCGCACCGACGACGACTTGAGCAGCTCGACCGAGTGCTGGTGGGCCCGGAACTCGGCGCGACGGTGCACGACCGCGACCGACTTCGCGATCGGTTCGAGCATCAGGGCCCAGTCGAGCGCCGAGTCGCCGCCGCCGACGACCACGATGTGCTGGTTCTCGTACGCCTTGGGGTCGGGGACGAAGTGCACCAGCCCGCGGCCGAGGTACTCGCCGCCGGTGGGCAGCGGGCGGGGTGTGAAGGTGCCGATGCCGCCGGTGATGACGATGGCCTTGCACTCGATGCGGTGCCCGGTCGCGGTGGTGACCGCGAAGCCGCCGTCGCCGCGCTCCAGCCCGACCGCCTGATGGCCGAGCATGTAGTGCGGATTGAACGGCGCGGCCTGGGCCAGCAGCTGTTCGACCAGCTCGCGGCCCTTGATGGCCGGGAAGCCGGCGACGTCGAAGATGGCCTTCTCCGGGTACATCGCGGTGATCTGGCCGCCCGGTTCCTCCAGCGAGTCGAGCACGGCTGTACTCATCAACCGCACGCCCGCGTAGTACGCGCCGAACAGGCCCACCGGCCCGGCGCCGACGATCAACAGGTCGACCGAATTCGTTGAGGCCCCAGTCACAGCGCGGAGCCTAACCGACCGCTACTCGACGGTGACGGACTTCGCCAGGTTGCGCGGCTTGTCGACGTCGTACCCGCGAGCCTGGGCGATCTCGGCGGCCAGGACCTGAAGCGGCACGGTCGTCACGAAGGGCGACAGCAGCGTCGGCACCCGCGGCACCTCGATGAAGTGGTCGGCGTGCCGGCGGGCGGCCGTGTCGTCGGCTTCGGAGATGACGATCGTCCGCGCCCCCCGCGCCTTGATCTCGGCGACGTTGGACAGCATCTTCTGGTGCAGCACCGGACGCCCGGACAGCGACGGCATCACCACCACGACCGGCAGACCCTCCTCGATCAGCGCGATCGGGCCGTGCTTGAGCTCGCCGGCCGGGAACCCCTCGGCGTGCATGTAGGCGAGCTCCTTGAGCTTGAGCGCGCCCTCGAGCGCCACCGGGTAGCCGACGTGCCGGCCGAGGAACAGGATGGCCTTCGAGTCGGCGATCTCGCGGGCCAGTTCCCGCACCGGCTCGACCACCTTGAGCACCGCGGCGATGGCGTCGGGCATCGACAGGAGCGCCTCGTACTCGCGGGTGACCTCGTCGCCGTACTTCGTGCCGCGGGCCTGCGCCAGCGCGAGCCCGACCAGCTCGACCGCCGCCACCTGCGCGGTGAAGGTCTTCGTCGCCGCCACCCCGATCTCGGGCCCGGCGTGCGTGTAGAGCACGGCGTCGGACTCGCGCGGGATCTGGGCGCCGTTGGTGTTGCAGATCGCCAGCACCTTGGCCCGCTGCTCGCGGGCGTGCCGGACGGCCTCCAGGGTGTCGGCCGACTCGCCCGACTGGCTGATCGCGACGACCAGCGTCTGCCGGTCGAGGACCGGGTCGCGGTAGCGGAACTCCGAGGCCATCTCGACCTCGACCGGCACGCGCGTCCAGTGCTCGATGGCCTGCTTGCCGATCAGCCCGGCGTGGTAGGAGGTGCCGCAGGCGACGATGAAGACCTTGTCGACGTCGCGCAGCTCCTGCTGGTCGAGGCGCTGCTCGTCCAGCACGATGTGGCCGTCGATCAGGTGACCCAGGAGCGTGTCGCGCACCGCGGTCGGCTGCTCCTCGATCTCCTTGAGCATGAAGTAGTCGTAGCCGCCCTTCTCGGCGGCGGTGAGATCCCAGTCGATGTGGAAGTGGGCGCCGTCCGCGGGCGTGCCGTCGAAGTGGGTGATCGTGTACCCGTCGCGCCGGATCTCGACGACCTGGTCCTGGCCGAGCTCGACGGCCTCGCGGGTGAACTCGATGAACGCGGCGACGTCGCTGCCGAGGAACGTCTCGCCGTCACCGACGCCGAGCACGAGCGGCGAGTTGCGCCGGGCGGCCACGACGACGTCGGGGGCCTCGGCGTCGAGCAGGACGAGGGTGAAGGCGCCCTTCAGCCGTCGGCACACCGCGCGCAGGGCGTCGGCGGGTGAGCCGCCCAGCGAGCGCAGGTGGGCCGAGACGAGGTGGGCGACGACCTCGGTGTCCGTCTCGCTCTCGAACTCGACGCCCGTTGCCTCGAGCTCGCTGCGCAGCTCGGCGAAGTTCTCGATGATCCCGTTGTGGACGATGGCCACCCGGCCGGTGGAGTCCGTGTGCGGGTGCGCGTTGCGGTCGTTCGGCGCCCCGTGCGTCGCCCAGCGGGTGTGGCCCATCGCGGTGTGACCGGCCAGCGAGCCGCTGTCGGCCTCGGCCGCGATGACCTTGTCCAGGTTCTCGATGCGACCGGCCTTCTTGGCCACCCGCAGCCCGTCCGGGCCGATCACGGCGACGCCCGACGAGTCGTAACCGCGGTACTCGAGCCGACGCAGCCCCTCGACGACGACGTCCAGAGCCGGTCTGGGTCCTACGTAGCCCACGATGCCGCACATGGTGGACAGCCTAACGGCGGCCCGGGCCCGGGCATGCCATAGCGTGCAGGGATGGTCGATCGCCACGCGTGGGAGGAACCGGGCGCGTTCGAGGAGCTGCCCGGCGTCTTCCGCATTCCGCTCCCCCTGCCCGGCGACGCGCTGAAGGCGGTCAACGTCTACGCCATCGTCGACGACGACAAGGTCGTGCTGGTCGACAGCGGGTGGGCGATGGCCGAGTCGCAGGACCTGCTGGGCCGCTCGCTCGATTCGATCGGGTTCGGGCTGGGCGACATCCGCGAGTTCCTCGTCACCCACGTGCACCGCGACCATTACACCCAGGCCGTGGCGATCCGCCGCACCTACGGCACCTCGGTCTCCCTGGGCGAGGGCGAGCGGATCAGCCTCGAAGCCATCCACACCATCTCGGCCCACCCGGACATCGCGAACCTGCACGCCGCCGGCGCCCTCGGCCTGTCGCAGGTGATCGCCGGCTGGCAGGGCGACCGGGACCTGACCGACTGGGCCGCGCCCGACCGGTGGCTCGACGACGGGCTCGAGCTCCCGCTGCACTCGCGCACCCTGCGCGTGATCGCCACGCCGGGCCACACCCAGGGCCACGTCGTGTTCCACGACCCGCAGCACCAGGCCCTGTTCGCCGGCGACCACGTGCTGCCGCACATCACGCCGTCCATCGGCGTCGAGCTCGAGCGGGCGCCGTCCCCGCTGCGCGACTACCTGTCCTCGCTCCAGCTCATCCGGGCCCTCCCCGACACCCGCCTGCTGCCGGCGCACGGCCCGGTCACGGCGTCGACCGCCGATCGCATCGACGAGCTGCTCCGCCACCACGAGGAGCGGCTGACCGAGACGGGCAAGGCGGTCGAGGCGGGGGCGACATCCGGGTTCGAGGTCGCCAACATCCTGACCTGGACGCGGCGCGGACGGCACTTCGACGAGCTGGACACCTTCAACCAGATCCTCGCGACCCACGAGACGATGGCCCACCTCGAGGTGCTGGTCGAGCGGGGCTGGCTGCGCCGCGACACCGTCGACGGGATCGTGCGCTTCGCGCGGGCCTGAGCGCCCGCGGGCCAGGTCGGAAGACTCTGGGGCCGGCGTTAGCCCGCCGTTAGCTTGAGGGGACACCGAACTCGATATGAGCCCGGTGGTCCTGGAGGCTGCGCGTGTCGCTCGACCTGGCCCAGCTCGCGGCCGGCCTGCTCGAGGCCGCGCCGGACGCGATCGTCGGGGTCGACGAACAGGGCGCCATCGTCCTGGTCAACGCCCAGGCCGAACGCGTCTTCGGCTACCCGCGCGGGGAGCTCCTCGGCCAACGACTCGAACTGTTGGTGCCGAGCTCGGCCCGCGAGCTGCACCCGAAGCACCGCCGCGCCTACGTCGACGATCCGGTCCCCCGGCCGATGGGCGCCGGGCTGTCGCTCGCCGGACGCCGCCGCGACGGCACCGAGTTCCCGGCCGAGATCTCCCTGTCGGCGATCCACACCCGTGACGGTGTGGTCGTCACGGCGGCCGTCCGCGATGTCACCGACCGGCTGCGCATCGAGCGGGAACTGCGCGACAAGAACGCCGAACTCGAGCGGCTCGGCAAGGCGAAGGACGCGTTCTTCGCCAGCATGAGCCACGAGCTGCGCACGCCGCTCAACGCGATCATCGGCTTCACCAGCACCCTGCTGATGGAGCTGCCCGGCCCGCTGAACGAGGAGCAGGCCCGCCAGCTGCGCACCGTCGAGCACAGCGGACGGCACCTGCTCGCGATCATCAACGACATCCTCGACCTCGCCCGCATCGAGTCGGGCGCGGTCGAGGTGACCCTCGAACATCTCGACTGCGGCGAGGTGGTCGACAGCGTGACCTCCTCGCTGCGCCCGCTCGCCGTCGAACGCGGCCTCGACCTCGTCGTCACCCGCCCGGCCGAGCCGGTCGTGGCCGTCGCCGACGCCCGCGCCCTCGGCCAGATCCTGATCAACCTCGTCGGCAACGCCATCAAGTTCACCGATGTCGGACGGGTCGAGGTCACGGTGACCCGGGACGCCGACGGTCCGGCCATCGCGGTCCGCGACACCGGCCCCGGCATCGGCGATGCCGACCTGCACCGCATCTTCAACGCCTTCGAGCGCGGCGGCCGGGCCGCGTCGAGCATCAAGGAGGGCACCGGGCTCGGGCTCTACATCTCGCACAAGCTGGCCGAGCTCATCGGCGCCGAGGTCAGCGTCGACACCGACGACGGCGCCGGCACGACCTTCACCGTCCGGCTCGATGGCTAAGGTCCTCGTCGTCGACGACGACGCCGCGAACCGGGATCTCGTCGCCACCCTGCTCGGTTACCGCAAGCACGAGGTGGTCGAGGCGTCCGACGGGGCGCAGGGCCTCGCGGTCGCCCGGCGGGAGTCGCCCGACCTCGTCATCACCGACCTGCTCATGCCGGTGATGGACGGTTACGAGCTCATCCGCGAGATGCGCGCCGACGCCGCCCTGGCGAGCACGCCGGCCATCTTCTACACCGCGAACTACCTCGAGAACGAGGTCCGCCCGTTCGCGAAGACTCTCGGAGTCGGGCACATCGTGTCCAAGCCGATCGACCCGCAGCACCTGCTCCGCACGGTCGACGAGGCGCTGCTGGACCGCGTGACGACGCACCTCGTGCCGCGAGAGGCGTTCGCCCGGGAGCACCAACGCACGCTCAGCGCCAAGCTGATCGACAAGGTGCACCAGCTCGAACGCGCCGAGGCCGCGCTGCGCGAGAGCGAGTCCCGGTTCCGGTCACTGGCCGAGTTCTCCCCCGTCGGCATCTGTTCGATGACCCCCGAGGGCGCGATCACCTACGCCAACCCGCGGATGGTCGAGATCTGCGGCGGGGTCGACGGCGACATGGACACGGTCCGCTGGGGCACGCTGGCCCGGCCCGACGACCGCGACCGCGTGCTCGCCGCTGTCGCCCGCGCGATCGACACCGGAACCCCTCAGATCGAGCGAGCCTGCCTGGAGCTGCCGGACACCCGGCCGCGCTGGGTCCAGATGTGGCTCGCGCCGGTCGACGACCAGTCCGGGCAGCCCGGCATCGTCGCCGCGGTCGAGGACGTCACCGCCGTCGTCGAGGCCCAGCACCGGCGCGAGGAACTCGAGCAGCGGCTGCGCACGTCGGACCGCCTGGAGAGCCTGGGCGAGCTCGCCGCCGGCATCGCCCACGACTTCAACAACCTGCTCTCGGTCATCGTGAACTACTCGGAGTTCTTGGCCCTCGGCCTGGACGAGGTCACCGACCGGATCGGCGCCGAGGCGGCCGAGCAGCTGCGGGCCGACACCGCCGTCATCCACAGCGCCGCCGACCGCGCGGCCGACCTGACCCGCCGGCTGCTCGTCTTCGCCCGGCGCGACACCGTGCGCACCGAACTGGTCGACGTGAACGCGGTCGCGCGCGAGTCGATCTCACTGCTCGCCCGCACCATCGGCGGTCACATCACGATCGTCGACGAGCTGGACGCGGCCCCGCACCAGGTGATCGCCGACCGCACCCAGATCGAGCAGGTGATCATGAACCTGATCGTCAACGCCCGCGACGCCATCACCATGCGCGGCACGGTCACCGTCACCACCGAGATCGTCGACGTCGACGAGACGACGCCCGGGGAGCCCCGACCCGGCCGGTACACGCGGTTGCGCGTACGCGACGACGGCGCCGGCATGGACGCCGACACCCGGGTCCGGGTCTTCGAACCGTTCTTCACCACCAAACCCATCGGCAAGGGCACCGGCCTCGGCCTGTCGACGGTCTACGGCGTCGTCACCCGCCTCGGCGGCAGCGTCGCGATCGATTCCGCGCCGGGCTGCGGCACCACCGTGTCGGTCTACCTGCCGCTCGCCGTCGACGCCGTCCCCGAACCCGTCGAGCCGGCGCCGGACTCGGCCCCGAACGGCGCGGGCGAGGTCGTGCTCGTCTGCGACGACCACCCCGAGGTCGTCGCCATGGCCGCCCGCGCGCTGGCCGCGCACGGCTATCAGCCGGTGGTGGTCGAGCGCCCGGCCCTGGCCGTGGAACTGCTCGACGGCCCGCAGCCGGTGGACCTGCTGCTCACCGAGGTCGTCATGTCGGAGATGTCCGGCCGCGAACTCGCGGACCGGGCGCGGGCGAACCGGCCGGACCTGCCGGTGCTGTTCATGTCCGGTTACGCCGGTGACGTACTCGACCCGGCGTCGGAGGCCGCCCGCGAACTGCTGCTGAAGCCGTTCACCCGGACAGCGCTGCTCGAGGCGGTCGGCCGCCGGTTGCGCAGCGCAGGCTGATCGTCAGGCCGCGCCGACCACGGCGGCGAGCCGCTGCGCGATCGTGTCGGCCTGCTGCTGGGTACCGGCCTCGACCATGACTCGGACGAGCTGCTCGGTGCCCGACGGGCGAAGCAGCACGCGCCCGCTGTCGCCGAGTTCAAGCTCGGCGTCGCCGACCGCGGCGGCCACGGTGGCCGAGGCGGCAACGGTGTCCCGGTCGCCCACCTTGACGTTGATCAGCGTCTGCGGCAGGCGGTGCACGACGGAGGCGAGGTCGGCCAGCGAGGAGCCGGTCGTGACCATGCGGGCCATCACGTGCAGGGCGGTGAGCAGGCCGTCGCCGGTGGTGGACGAGTCGGCGAACACGATGTGCCCGCTCTGCTCGCCGCCCAGGCTCAGCCCCTTGGCCCGCAGCGCCTCGAGCACGTAGCGGTCGCCGACCGCGGTCGTGAGCACCTCGATGCCGGCGTCGCGCATGGCGTGGTGGAAGCCGAGGTTGCTCATGACGGTGGCGACGACGGTGTCGGCGTGCAGCGTGCCGTTGTCGCGCAGGGCGAGGGCGCAGATGGCCAGCAGCTGGTCGCCGTCGACGACGGTGCCGCCGGCGTCGACGGCCAGGCAGCGGTCGGCGTCACCGTCGTGGGCGATGCCGAGGTCGGCGCCGGTACGGCGCACGGCCTCGACCAGGCCGTCGAGGTGGGTGGAGCCGACGCCGTCGTTGATGTTCAGGCCGTCGGGGTCCGCCGCGAGGGTGGTGACCTGCGCGCCGGCCCCGCGGTAGATCTCGGGGGCGACGAACGAGGCGGCACCGTGCGCGCAGTCGACGACGACGTGCAGGCCGTCGAGACGGGTCGGCTGGGCGTTGAGCAGGTGCGCGCCGTAGCGCTCGGCGGCGTCGTCGGCCGCCCGCAGCCGGCCGATCAGTGCGCCGGTCGGGCGCCGCGACGGGCCGGCGGCGACCGCGGCCTCGATCTCGGCCTCGATGTCGTCGGGCAGCTTGTGCCCGCCCTGCGCGAACAGCTTGATGCCGTTGTCGGGCATCGGGTTGTGCGACGCCGACAGCACGACCCCGATGTCGGCGCCGTAGGACGCCGTCAGCAGCGCGACGGCCGGGGTCGGCAGCACGCCGACCAGCAGCACGTCGGCGCCGGCCGAGGTGAGGCCGGCGACGACCGCAGCTTCGAGCATCTCGCCGCTGGCGCGGGGATCGCGCCCGACGACCGCGACCGGGCGGTGTGACGCGTCGTGCGCCACGAGCACCCGGGCGGCCGCGCCGGCGACGGCGAGCGCGAGTTCCGGGGTCAGGTCGCCGTTGGCCAGACCCCGGACCCCATCGGTCCCGAAAAGACCCACGGGATTTAGCG